>NZ_JAJFEU010000010.1:0-19069 GCF_020707225.1 Sphingomonas sp. IC4-52
AGAGCGACAAAAACCGACGCCTCGGCTAACCCCTTTTTCTCGGGGCGACCATGGCGCCTTGTTTTCGCTAACCGCCTCAGCAACCGTGCCGGCCACCGCTGCGGTGACACCCATCTAGGCGGACCGCTCCCAACCGTCAAACACTTTTTGCAACTTTCTTACACCACCCACAAAAAACCACGGATTCCCGCCATCCTTAACTCACTAGCAAGTCACACACGTGTAGCGAATCAGCCAATGGCCAGCCCCCTTAGTCCCTCGAGCGAAGGCGAATCGTTCGCCAGCCAGGTGCGCAATGCAGTGATCTGGCGCTCCGGCACTCAGGTGGCGGCGCAGCTGGTGCAATGGGCGTCGACCTTCCTGGTGATCCGCATCCTCGCGCCGAGCGATTATGGCCTGTTCGCCATGACCGGCGTCGTCATGGCGTTTCTCAACATGCTGAACGGTTATGGGTTAGCCAGCGGGCTTGTTCGCGAACCGGCAGTTTCGGACCGGCAGATCCGTCAGGCATTTGGCATGTTGATCGCCGTGAACGTCGGGCTAGGCTTTATCCAGCTCGGATTGGCTCCCGTTGCTGCTGCCTATTACCGGCAGCCGCAAGTCGCCGACCTGCTGCGCGTTCAATCGCTGATTTACCTCTTCACGCCGTTTATCGCCTTGCCTCAGGCTCTGCTGAGCCGCCGAATGGATTATCGTCGGCAAGGGCGGGCAAACATCCTGGCCTCTGTTGTGGGTGCTACCACGGCATTAGTCGGTGCATTTGCCGGATGGGGTGTGTGGACGCTGGTTATTGCGCCCATGGCGCTATTCGCCGCGCGGGCCATTGCCATGACCGTCGCGGCTGGCTCCTTGATGATGCCCTCCTTCGACTTTCGCGGAGCGGGTTCACTGGCGCGCTTTGGCGGCGTGATGGCCGCGGGCCAGCTATTCTGGTTTGTGCAAAGCCAAGTCGACGTGTTCATCGCCGGTCGGCGTCTCGATCTTCATGACCTTGGTATCTACACGACCAGCCTGTTTCTGGCGCAGATCTTCGTGTCCAAGTTCGTGCCGCCGCTGAACGAAGTGGCATTTTCGGCTTACGCCCGCATCCAGCATGATCGAGCGGCCACGGCAGCCGCCTTCGTGAAGGGGGTCAGGATCGTGATGCTCGCCGCCCTGCCCTTCTACTTCGGATTGGCAGCAACGGCGAATCCGTTGGTGCGGGTCATGCTTGGGGAGCAATGGGCGGATGCTT
Source organism: Sphingomonas sp. IC4-52 (assembly GCF_020707225.1). Classification (NCBI taxonomy): domain Bacteria; kingdom Pseudomonadati; phylum Pseudomonadota; class Alphaproteobacteria; order Sphingomonadales; family Sphingomonadaceae; genus Sphingomonas; species Sphingomonas sp. IC4-52. Next base: position 1,235 of record NZ_JAJFEU010000010.1, read on the forward strand.
CTGCCGTTGTTCGGCTGCTGGCGCTCGCCATGCCGTTCATGACCCTGCAAGTGCTCTTCTCTCCTGCATGTGACGCAATTGGCCGGCCAGGTATCGGCGTCAGCAATGGTGCGATTGGGTCGGTGATCCTGACGACTGGGTTTGTCTGCGGAATCCAATGGGGCTTGATCGGGATCGCGACGGCATGGGTCGTCTGCTATCCTATCTATCTGGCGATCAGTTGCTGGCGCTCGCTTCCGGTGATCGGCGCCCGTGCCCGCGACGTTGCCGCTGCTATTGTCCCGCCACTGACCGCTGCTGCGGTGATGGCGATCGTAGTGGCGGGCCTCGATCACGTCCTTACGCTGGCGCCGCTTGCGCGGCTGATCCTGCTCGTGACCGTCGGCGCCGCCGTCTATGCTGGCTGGCTTGCAATATTTGCGAAACAGCTGGTCCGAGAAACCCTGGCTCTCGTCCGGAACCGGGTATGAGATTTCACACCTGCTGAATGTAATCCCGCATGGCCGCCGCGTCCGCCTCGACCCGCTCGATCCGGTATTTGACCAGATCCCCGATTGAGACGAGGCCGATCATCCGGCCGTTCTCGACCACCGGAAGGTGCCGGATTCGCCGCCGTGTCATGAGCGAAAGGGCACCCATCACGGGGTCTTCAGGCGACACGGTGACCGCTGGCGCCGTCATCACCTCGCGAACGGGGCGATTGAGCACCTCGGTGTCGCCCGCCTTCAGGCAGTAGATGAGGTCGCGTTCGGAGAATACGCCGAGAACCTCCTCGCCGTTCACCACCGGCACCGCGCCGATCCGGCGCTCGGCCAGCAATGCCACTGCTTGTCGGACCGTATCGTCCGGGGCGACCACGATGGTTTCGTGCCCCTTGCCGCGCAGGATTGCCGCTATCGTCATCGGCTCTCTCCTCATTCTCTGCTCGCCGCCAGCTAAGCGTGGTTGGTCAGGCGGGACGGCGTTGTTGCTGGAAGAATGCGCCATTTCACGGCACATGGGAAGCATGAGCCGCCTCGATGACCCTGAATATGCACGATTCGCATGGAAGCGCTTTCGGCGCTTGCTTGCCTGGAGCGGGCTGGTCGGCCTTATCGCTTCGGTAATTTCGGTCTGGCTGGTGAGCCGTTCCTATGGCGCTCTCGACTGGGTCGCGACGCTGGCGATGATCGGCGGGGTTACCGGATCGGTGCTGATGGCGGGCGCGCTGATGGGGCTCACTTTTCTGTCGTCCGGCACGGGTCACGACGAAGCCGTGGACACCCGGGACTTCGACGACGCCTGAGCCTGAGCACGGCCGCGAGATGATGGACTGCGGCCTGTCGGCGGATCAAATCGGCCTGTTACGCAAACGGGCCGGCCTCGCACATGGCGAAGCCGGCCCGCTTCTATCGAGACCTCCCGGAAGGAAGGTGGATTAAGCCTCGGCCTCCGCCGGTGCGGCAAGCGTCCGGCGACGGCGCGGCTTGGGCGCCGCGTCCTCAGCCGTCATCTCACCACCGATCGCCGGCGGCAACGCGCTGGCATCAAAGCCGAGCTGCTCACCAGCCTCGACGGGTGCCTTGCGCGGGCGACCACGACGCTTCGGAGCGGCCACTTCTGCCTCGGCCTGAACCTCGGGCGAAGACTGTGCGACGTCGACGCTGGCGGATTCCACCGGCATCGCTTCGCCGTTCACCGGGGCGCTGACACGCTCGTCACGACGATAGTCACCGCGCGGAGCGGAAGACCGCTGGCGGCGGTCCTGACCATCCCGCTGCCGGTTCTCGCCGCCTTCGGCACGATAGCCATCAGCCCGCGGACCTTCATCGCGATCCTGCCGACCACGACCGCCATCCTGCTGACGATTGCCGTCGAACTGGCGGTTGCCATCGCGCTCGGAGCGCTCCTCGCCGCCACGGCCCTGCTCCTCGGCACGGATCGGCTCACCTTCGTCGCCGTAATCCTCGTCGAGATCAAAGTCGTTCTGCGGACGACGGTCGCGCGTCTGATCCTCGTAGCGGCCGCGCTGGTCGGCCAGCACGCGGAAATAATGATCGGCAAACTGGAGGTAATATTCGGTGTTGACGCGATCGCCCTGGCGCTGCGCGTCAGCCGCCATGTTCTTGTATTTTTCGTACAATTGGCTGGCGTTGCCCCGTGCGCGGCTATCGATCCGGTTGCCGTTGTCACGCTGGCCCTGGCTGCCCCCGCCCTGCGAACGCTGCCCACCGCGGCCGCGACGGCGACCGTTCTGACGGTTGTTGATCAAATTACTGTCCTCGTCCTCAAACCAAAAACGGCCTTGCTCCCGGAACAATCGGTGCAACAACCCCCGGCTTCGGGCGGACCAGCGCACAATGCGCATCGCCTCCAAAAGCCTGCCATGGTCGCCGGACTGCAGCGACTGATGACGAAGGGTGGGCAAGCCGCCCAAAATTCAACCAGAAATGTTGATTTTGCGTGCCCCTGCGCTTGCCATAGCCGCTGCAAAGGCTTTCTCAAAGCGAAATATTGGGTAAAATTCGTTGATTTCAAGGCGTGATGACAAGGCATCGATCACGCCCCGCCAGATCCCTGCTGACTGTCACCTGAAGACCAGCGGCGATGAAGAGAGCGCCGGCTGAACCGGCCTGCGCGGCGCCGATTTCCACGCACGCGACGCCGCCCGGCGCGATCTGTTGCTTCAACAGCGGCGCAATCGCGCGGTAATCATCCAGCCCGTCGCCGCCCGCATAGAGCGCGCCCGCCGGTTCATAGAGCGCGACTTCCTCCGGTACGGCTTCAACGGTTGCCACATACGGCGGATTGCTCAGGATAAGATCGAACGCGGCGCCCGTTCCGGCCCAGCCGCCGAGGCGAATATCGGCGCGACCGGGCGCGATCCGATCGGCATTGCGCTGCGCGATCTCGATCGCCTGCCGCGACGCATCAATCCCGACGCCTGTTGCCTCTGGCCATTGATCAAGCGCTGCCAGCAGCAACGCGCCCGAACCAGTGCCCAGATCCAGAACCGTTCGCGGCCCACCGCCAGCGCCGAAATGGTCCACCGCCGCCTCAATCAGCGTTTCGCTGTCCGGGCGCGGAATCAACACGCCCGGTGCGACATCAAGGTCGATCGTCCAGAACGCCCGCGTCCCCGTGATATAGGCGATCGGTTCGTGACGCGCACGACGCGCCACCAGATCCGAAAAGACGGCAGGGACTGGCTGGTCGGCGAGCGTGAGCAACAGTTGCTCACGGCTGATGCCCAGCGCGTGGGCGAGCAGCAGTTCCGCATCAAGCCGCGGCGTTTCCGAGAAGCCGAACCGGCCAGCGGCGGTGATCAGGGCCGCCCGTGCCCCGCCCCGCGCCGGATCACCCATCCAGCGAAGCGAGCCGCTCGGCCTCGTCCTCGGCGATCAAGGCCCCGATCAGTTCATCCATGTCGCCGGCGAGGATTTCCGGCAGGCGATGCAGGGTCAGGTTGATGCGGTGATCGGTCACGCGGCCCTGCGGGAAATTGTAGGTGCGGATCCGCTCCGATCGGTCGCCGCTGCCCACCATCGACTTTCGCGCCCCCGCGCGTTCGGCATGAAGCCGTTCGCGCTCCATTTCGTACAAGCGCGTGCGCAGTACCTTCAGCGCCTTGGCCTTGTTCTTGTGCTGCGATTTTTCGTCCTGCTGAATCACCGTCAGCCCGGTGGGAATGTGAACGATGCGCACCGCGGAATCGGTGGTGTTCACCGACTGGCCGCCAGGACCCGATGAACGGTAGATGTCGATACGCAGATCCTTGTCATCGATCTGCACGTCGACTTCCTCGGCCTCCGGCAGCACGGCCACCGTGGCCGCCGAAGTGTGAATGCGGCCGCCGCTTTCAGTGACGGGTACGCGCTGGACCCGGTGAACGCCGCTTTCGAATTTCAGCTTGGCGAACACGCCCGAACCGGTGACGGAAGCGACCACTTCCTTGTACCCGCCCGCGTCGCTGTCCGAGGCGGAAATCAACTCAACGCGCCAGCCCTGCCCCTCGGCATATCGCTGATACATGCGAAACAGATCGCCAGCGAACAAGGCGGCCTCGTCACCGCCCGTTCCGGCGCGCACTTCCAGCATCGCCGAGCGCTCATCCGCCGCATCGCGGGGCAGCAGCGCGAGGGCGAGCTTGCGATCCGCCGCCTCCAGTGCCGCCTTGTTCTCGCGCAGTTCCTCCTCGGCCATGGCACGAAGTTCGGCATCGGCATCGCCCGTCATGAAGGCGAGGCTGTCCGCCTCCTGCCGTAAACGGCGCACTTCAGCCGCCGCCTGGGCGACGGGCTCAAGCTCCGCATATTCCTTGGACACCGCGACGAAGCGATCGCCGGGAAGATCGCCGGTCGCCATCTGCGCAGCGAGCTCGTCGCGCCGCGCCTCGATCTGACGGATGCGTTCAAGCGAGATGGCGGTCATTGCTGAGCGACAATCACCGGTTCCACGATGGCGCGAACGCGGTCGAGCGCATCCTGATCGGCACCGTAGCTGCGCTGCGACTGGTTGAGCGCATCGTCGCGAACGGACAGGCTGTAGGTCTGCGATGGCTTGCGCTTCAGCGCCTTGTCGAAGCGCTTGCGCGGGCTTCCCTCGATGGTGGCTTCCGCAGCGATACCGGCGCGGCGAAGCGCGGCGACAGCAGCGGTGGCGGCAAGCTCAAGCCCGCCGCTTTCCGCCACGACATTGACCGGCCCTTCAAACGAGGGCTCCTCCAGCAGCATGGCCAGCCGCTCGACACCCGCCGCCCAGCCGACGCCAGCCGTGGGCGCGCCGCCCAGGCTCTCGATCAGACCGTCATAGCGCCCGCCGGCGAGCACCGTACCCTGCGCGCCCAGGCGATCGGTCACGAACTCGAAGGCAGTGTGGCGGTAATAGTCCAGGCCGCGGACGAGTCGTGCGTTGCGCGTCCAGGCGACGCCCGCCGCCTCCAGCCCCTTGGTCACGCTTTCAAAGAAAGCGCCCGCCTCTGACGTGAGGAAATCATCGATACCCGGCGCCGCATCGGCGATCGGCCGATCGCGCGGATCCTTGGAATCGAGGATGCGCAGCGGGTTCTTGTCGAGCCGGGCAAGGCTATCCTCGCTCAAGTCGCCGCGATGCTTCTCGAAGTGCGAGACAAGCGCGGCGCGCCAGGCGTCACGGGTATCCGCATCGCCAAGCGTATTCAGTTGCAGTGTCACCCCTTCCGCAATGCCCAGCTCGTGCAGGAGCTGATCCGCCAGGGTCAGCAGCTCCACATCAGCTGCGGGCTCGGGCGCGCCGAGGATCTCCGCATCGATCTGGTGGAACTGACGATAGCGGCCCTTCTGCGGCCGCTCGTAACGGAACACTGCGCCGCTGGTCGCCAGCTTCAGCGGCGCGAATTGCTGCCATCCCTCGGTGAGATAGGCGCGGGCGAGGCCGGCAGTGAATTCCGGCCGAAGCGTGAGCGAATCGCCACCGCGATCGGGGAAGGTGTACATTTCCTTCGACACGACGTCGGTTGTTTCGCCGATCGAGCGGGCGAATACTTCGGTTGCTTCAAACACCGGGATCTCGACCCGCTGGAAGCAATAGAGTTTGCGCACGCGATCGAAGGTGTCGAGCACATGCGCAAAGCGGCGTTGTTCGCTGCCGAAGATGTCCTGCGTGCCGCGCACGCGGTTGGGAGTCTGAATCCGGGCCATTGCGGGCGCATCTAGGCCCCGCTTTCAAAAGCGGCAATGCAAGTCATCGAGCGCAGGTCATTGAGCTTCGCAGCGCCGCTCGTTAGCGGGGATTTCCATGATCCGTCTTGCCTTCGCGAGCGTCCTGCTCGCTTCCGCTGCCGTCGTCACGGCTCAAGTACCCAATGGGAACTCCGCGCCGCAGCCGGTGCCTTTCACGACCACGATCCCCGATCCGGTCGATCAGCCCTACCCCGGCACGATCGCGCTGAATGTCGATGCCACCGATGTTGCCCGCGGCATCTTCCGCGTCAACGAAACGATCCCGGTGGCCAAGGCAGGGCCGATGACGTTGCTTTACCCCGCGTGGCTGCCCGGCAATCACGCAGCGCGCGGCCAGATCGAGAAGCTGGCCGGACTGGTGATCAAGGCGAACGGCCGGACGATCCCGTGGACCCGCGATCCGGTGGACGTCTACGCCTTCCATATCGACGTGCCCGCCGGTGCCAGCGCGATCGAGGCCAGCTTCCAGTTCATCTCCGCCACCAAGGCGGATCAGGGCCGGATCACCATGACGCCGGAGATGCTGAGCCTCCAGCCGAACTCCGTCAGCCTTTATCCCGCCGGCTATTTCACCCGCCAGATCCCGGTGAAGATGACGGTGAAATATCCGGCCGGCTGGACGGCGTCCGGCGCCATTCCGGCCAAGGTCAGCGGGTCCACCTATTCCTATGATCGCGCCAATTACGAGGTGCTCGTCGATTCACCGATCCTGGCGGGCCGTTATGGCAAGACGTGGCAGCTGACGCCGCGCGTGTCGCTCGCCGTTTACGCGGATACGCCCGACGAACTCGCCGCCACGCCGGCGCAGATCGACGCGCACAAGCGGCTGGTCGAGCAATCGGCAAAGGCATTCGCGAGCCAGCACTACGACAAATACACGTTCCTGCTGTCGATCAGCGACAATCTCGGCGGCATCGGGCTGGAGCATCACCGGTCCAGCGAGAACGGGGTAACGCCCGGGTATTTCACCAAATGGGAAGAAGGGCCGGGCCGCCGCAACCTGCTGCCCCACGAGTTCAGCCACAGCTGGAACGGCAAGTTCCGCCGCGGCGCCGATTCCTGGACGCCCGACTTCCGCACCCCGATGCGCAACTCGCTCCTGTGGGTGTACGAAGGGCAGACGCAATTCTGGGGCTATGTGCTTCAGGCGCGGTCGGGAATGGTGTCCAAGCAGGATACGCTTGATCAGCTCGCGGCGATCGCGGCGCTCTACGACAGCCAGCCTGCACGCCAGTGGCGCGACCTGATCGACACCACCAACGATCCGATCATTTCCGCACGTCGGCCAAAGGGCTGGACCAGCTGGCAGCGCAGCGAAGACTATTACAACGAAGGCTTGCTCGTCTGGCTGGAGGTGGATTCGACGCTGCGTCAGCTTTCCGGCGGCAAGAAGTCGATCGACGATTTCGCGAAGGCGTTCTTCGGCGTGCGCGATGGCGACTGGGGCGATCTGACCTATACGTTCGACGATGTGGTCGCGACGCTGAACGCGGTTCAGCCCCATGACTGGCGCACGCTGCTGACCCAGCGACTGACGGAGCATGGCAAGGGCGCGCCGCTCTCCGGCTTCGAGCGCAACGGCTATCGCTTGGTCTATACCGCGGATGCGCCGCCATCGTTCCGCCATGGCGAGAAGACGCGCAAGGTGGCTGACCTCACCTATTCCGGTGGGTTCGTGGTCGGAGCCGGCGGCGAGATCACCTCCGTCACCTGGGGGTCGCCGGCGTTCGACGCGGGGCTGACCCTCGGCACCACCATCGTATCCGTCGGCGGGATGGCCTATTCCGATGATCGGCTGAAGGCTGCCATCGCCGCGGCAAAGGATAGCAAGACGCCGGTCCAGATGTGGATGAAGAAGGGCGAACGCTACCGGCAAGTCTCGCTCGACTGGCAGGGCGGCCTGCGCTACCCGCGCCTGGAAAAGATCGGCACGGGAGAGGCCGGTCTTGATCGGTTGCTTGCGCCGCGCTGACCCGCGGCACGAGTCTTCAATTCGCAATACCAAAGCAAAGGGACCGAACATGCGCATCGACATGGTGCCGACGGGGGACAACCCGCCGCACAGCCTGAATGTCATCATCGAAGTGCCAACCGGTGGCGAGCCGGTGAAGTACGAGTTCGACAAGGCGAGCGGCGCGCTGTTCGTGGATCGCATCCTGCACACGCCGATGCGCTATCCGGCGAATTACGGCTTCGTGCCGCACACGCTGTCGCCGGATGGTGACCCGCTCGACGCTTTGGTCGTGTCGCGCTCGCCGTTCATCCCGGGCTGCGTCGTGCGCGCCCGGCCGATCGCAGTGCTGAACCTGGAAGACGAGGCCGGCGGCGACGAGAAGCTCGTGTGCGTGCCGGTTGACCAGACCTTCCCTTATTATTCCAAGGTCGGCGAGAAGGACGATCTGCCCGAGATCGTGTTTGAGCAGATCGAACACTTCTTCACCCACTATAAGGACCTGGAGAAGAAGAAGTGGGTGCGCATCGGCAAGTGGGGCGGCGCTGACGAAGCGCGGCAGATCACCATGGAAGCGATCGAGCGCTACAACGAAGCGAAGAAGCAGGGCGAAGAGCCGCACGACCACGACGTGCCCGGCCGCGACTGAACCGAGACCTCAGCACCCCCCCATTTCCGGTACGCCGGGAATGAGGGGGGCGCCCATTCAATGCGCGGTGAACTTCAGCCCCGCGATGCACAGCACGACACCGAAGATCAGCGCGATGCGCACCGGCGTCGCGGGCTCCCCATAAAAGGCGATGCCCACCAGCACCGTTCCCAGCGCACCGATGCCGCCCCAGACCGCATAAGCGGTACCCATCGAGATCGAGCGGGACGCAAATTCGAGCAGCCCCATGGAGAGGGTGACCGAGGCGAGGAAGCCTGCGGTCCAGCCGATGTTCCGGAAGCCGTCGACGTGACGAAGGCAGGTCGTGAACCCGACCTCGAACAGGCCGCCCAGGACCAGCCAGAACCACGCCATCAGCCGCGCCCCGTGCACGAACGTCGGGAAAACTGAGACACTGGCACGGCACCATTCACCATTTGCTTCATTCCTTGCTTGCGCCCCGCCCCGCTGCGATCGCCCAGATAAGGCAGGCAGCCATTACCGGCCAGCGAGCGCGCGGAGGGCGGCGCCGGTGACCCGCTGCGTCGTCCATTCATCCTGCGGCCTGGCGCCCTTCGCCCGATAGAATTCGATCGCCGGCGTGTTCCAGTCGAGCACGGTCCATTCCAGGCGCGGGCAATCGCGATCGATCGCGATCGCTGCCAGCGCTTTCAGAAGTGCCGCCCCTGCCCCCGACCCGCGCGCCTCGGGCGTCACATACAGATCCTCAAGCCACAAGCCGCGCCGCCCGGTCCAGGTCGAGAAGGTATGGAAGAACAAGGCGAAGCCGATGGTGGCGCCATCACGCTCCGCCATCAGCACCTCGGCTGCCGGTGCAGCGCCGAACAGCGCAGCCTCCAGCATCTGCTCCGTCGCCTCCACCGCATCCGGCTCCCGTTCATAGGCGGCAAGTTCGCGAATGAAGCGAAGGATGGTTGAAACGTCGTCCCTACCGGCGGGGCGAATGGCGATGATCATGCAGCTTGCTCCAACGTCTGCGCCGCAATGTCTCGGCGGCGGGCCGCATAGACGCAGGCGGCGACAATGACGATGGCGCCGACCAGCGTGTAGGCGGAGACGCGCTCATTAAAGACCAGAAACCCGAGCACCGCCGCATAAACGAACGACGTATATTCGGTCATTGCCAGGTAACCTGCCTCGCCATGGGCATAGGCCCAGGACAACAGCATCATCGAGGCAAAGGCAAGCAGCGCCGCGACGGCCAGCGGCAGGATCGTGGCAGCTGGCGGCACCACTGCAAGCCAGGGTGCGGCAAGGCCAAGCAGCACGAGAATGACCAAGGATTGCAGACAGGCAGTTTCCGCCGGGCGCGCGGCAAGTGACTGAAGCCGGGTGAGGATGAGATTGCCGGCGTACAGGATGGCGGAGGCAAGGATCGCGACAGCGCCCTCGAATGCCTCCGGCCCCAGCGCTGCCTGCGCCTGGCCGATGAAGATGGTGCCGATGCCAAGGCTGGCCGCCACCACCGCAACGACGGCGCGCAGCGACACACGCTCCTTCAGCCACCAGGCGGCAAGGATCAGCGCGAGGATCGGCGCAATGTACGATAAGGCAATGGCCTGGGCCATCGGCACGCGCGCCAATCCCCAGAAGAACAGCAACGCCATGGCGCAAGTTACGGTGCCGCGCGTCACATGCAGCAGAAGCGCCCGGCGTGTCGGGCGGCGAACACCCACGGCCGCCCATGCGGCGGCACCCAGCGCAACATTGCCCATCGAGCGCCACAGCATCGTGTTGTACACGCCAAGGGCAAGCACCAGCCCCTTCATGACGGCATCCATGATCGAGAACAGGGCGATGCCCAGTGCCGCGACCAGAAAAGCGAAGCCGACCGGCACCAACTTACGAGGCGTTGAGTTCATGCCCGTGCATTAGAACGATCGTTCTGCGCTGACGAGCGCCAGTGCAGCCTTCCGATGGGTTAATGCAGTATGAACAACGGGCATTGGTGTTAATCGGCAAGCAACGCCATAGATCGAAAAAACTGGAACGTGATATCGGTTAAATAAACCGTTCTGATGATCCGTGCGCTGGTTGACCTGCACAGATGCCACGTTAAAGCAACAATAAATGTAAGGAGCGTCGCATGACTGAAGATACCGTTGACACCAATGCCGTTGAGCTGGCGACCGAGCTGACCATCGCATGGCTGTCAAATCCGAACACCCGCGCGTCCAGCGATGAGGTGCCAGGATTTCTGCAGAAGATGCACGAGGCGGTAAACCAGCTGTCGACGAACACCCAGCCAGTGGCCGAGGAAGAGCCAGCTGGCGAATACACGCCCGCGGTTTCGGTGCGTAAGTCACTTGCTTCAAAGGATCATATTATCTCGATGATCGACGGCAAGCCTTACAAGACGCTGCGCCGTCATCTCGCCGGCCATGGTCTAACTCCGACCGAATATCGTCAGCGTTATGGTCTTAAGCCCGACTATCCGATGGTCGCCGAGAATTATTCGGAGGCGCGCCGCGCCATGGCCAAGAAGATCGGGCTTGGCCGCAAGCCGGGCATGAGCCGCAAGGGCGCAGAAGAAGCGGCTCCCGCCAAGCGCGGTCGCAAGGTGCCCGCGACGGCGGCAGCCGGCGAGGAATAAGGCGCATGGCTCGGGCGGCCGCATCGCTGCCCGGCATGCGTAACGCAATCGGCGGGCGCATTCGTGCGCTCGTCGGTTCCGGCTCGGTCGATCTGTCGCGACCGCCCGGTGATCCCGGCCTGTTCGGCCCCGGATCGATGGCGTGGCGAGTTCACGCCGACTTTTCCGCCATGATGATCGGCGGCGTTTCCGCCTTGCTGTTGCAGATGCTCCATCCGCTGGCGCTCGCCGGGGTGTGGGATCACAGCGATTTCCGCCGCGACCGGCTCGGCCGGCTTCGTCGCACGGCGCAGTTCATTTCCGTGACCACCTTTGGCAGCACGTCATCCGCGAACGCAGCGATCAATCGCGTACGCGCCATTCACGATCACGTGATCGGCACCCTGCCGGACGGAACGCCTTATACCGCAAACGACCCAGCCCTGCTCACCTGGGTTCATGTTGCGGAGGTGGACAGCTTCCTGCGCGCTTATGTCCGCTACCGCGAACCCGGCCTCTCGGGAGCGGAGCAGGACAGGTATCTGAATGAGACGGCCATTATCGCGGAACGGCTCGGCGCGCGCGATGTGCCCAGGACACGGCGTGAGATCGAGAGCTATTTCCGCGCGGTCCGCCCACAGCTTGCCTATGACGAGCGGACCCGGGATGTCGCCGCCGCGCTGCTGGCGAGTGGCCCGGACGCACTGACGACTGCGGCGCTGGCGATCGTCACCCCCGCCGCGCTCGATCTGCTCCCGCCCTGGGCCGCGACGATGCACGGCCGAGCGCCCAGTGCGATTGGCCGGCCGGCAATCCGGCTGGGCGCGCGCGGCATGGGCAACGTGCTGCGTTGGGCGTTGCGCCGCTAGTCCACGGCGTCAGCCGTCGAACCCTTCACCACCCTCGGCGCTGAGCGGATCGGTCCGCTCGCGGCGCGAGAGCGTCAGAGTCGTGGCGAGATCCCACATCACATTGCCCAGCGTGCGAACGATGTCGGGAAGGGTCTCCACCGCCACCAACAGGCCGAGCGGCGCGGTCGGTGCGCCGATCGCTGCGCAGACCGGTGCTACCGAGCTGACATAGCTGACCGTTCCCGGCAGGCTGACCGCGCCCAGCGACATCAGCGCCGCCACCAGGGTGCCGACCGCCAGCGTGCCCAACGACAGCGGCACGCCAAACCAGTGCGCGATATAGATGGCGACTGCGAAGTTCATCGCGGGACCCGTGGCGCGCAGCAGGGCAACGGCCAGCGGCAGGGTGACGCCGGCTGTGGCGACAGGGGTGCCCAGCGACTGCGCGCCGGCGAGCATCGCCGGCAGCGATGCGAGCGAGGATTGGGTGGACACCGCCACGGCCTGGCTCGGCATGGCGGCGCGCGAGAAGCGCTTCAGCGAAATTCGTCCGCCGATCATCGCCATGGGATAGGCACACAGCGTCACCACCAGGCCGACGCCGGCGACGATCATGATGTAATGGACGAGCGCGTGGAAGGCGCCGCTGCCGGCCTTCGCTCCCACCACCAGGGCAAGCGAGAACACGCCGAGCGGGCCGATCCACAACACCCAGCCGATCACCACCAACATGGTATCGCGCACTGCCGTGAAGACGCGCACGAGAACCTCCCGCAACCCTTCCTCGATCCGCATCAGCGCAAAGGCGAAGATCAGCGCAAAGATGATCATCGACAGGAAATTGCTCTCCGCCGTGGTGCGCACGATGTTGCTTGGGATAATGCCGGACAGGAACTCACCCAGCGGGGGAACCGGCGGGTTCGGGCCGACACCGGTCAAGGCCGCGCGCAGCGCCGCGGCGGAATCAACCGGAAGCGGCGCGAGTTGCAGGAACAGCGGGGTCAGGAACGCCGCCGACAGCGCCGACGCAATCATCACTGCGACGTAAAGCCCGACCGCGCGCCCGGCGAGCCGCCCCGCCTGTGCCGCCGCCGCCGTGGCGGCCACGCCCGTAACCAGCAGGGAAAAGACCAACGGCACGATCGTCATCTGCAAGGCGTTGAGCCATGCCTGGCCGATCGGCTGAGCCACGGCGATGGTCGGATCCACCGACGCAGGCGCATAAGCAGCGAGCAGAATGCCGGCGACCAGCCCCACCACCAGCGCCACAAGAATACGAGTAGATTGGGACATCACGCCTTTCGAACTCTTCGTCACCGCGGACTTGTTCCTAAGTCCGCCAAACGGCAAGAGCTAAGGCATTAATGGTTGTGCGGCACCAAGAGTGCCGGGGCAAGCCCGTCCGCAACACCGGGGATCCGGCAAGGACGGGACAACGAGCGGTTTGGAGGTTACCAGTGGCGCGCAAATACTTCGGCACGGACGGCATTCGCGGCCTGACCAACATCGCGCCGATGACGGCGGAAATGGCGATGAAGGTCGGCATGGCGGCGGGCGCCTATTTCGTGCGTGGCGATCATCGCCACCGCGTGGTGATCGGCAAGGACACGCGCTTGTCCGGGTACATGCTCGAAAACGCGCTGGTCGCAGGGTTCACCGCGGTCGGCATGGACGTCGTGCTGCTGGGGCCGATGCCGACACCGGCGGTGGCGATGCTCACGCAGTCGATGCGTGCCGACATCGGCGTAATGATCTCCGCCAGCCACAATCCGTTTGCCGACAATGGCCTCAAGCTGTTCGGGCCGGACGGCTACAAGCTGTCCGACGAAGCGGAACTGGCGATCGAGGCGCTGATCGACGGCGACGTCGCCTTGGCGGCGGCCGGTGACATCGGTCGTGCACGCCGGGTCGAGGATGCCCGCGGCCGGTACATCCACTTCGCCAAGTCGACGTTCCCGGCGGATCTGCGGCTGGACGGCCTGAAGGTGGTGATCGATTGCGCCAACGGTGCGGCCTATCAGGTGGCCCCGTCCGCGCTTTGGGAGCTGGGGGCGGAAGTGGTCGCCATCGGTGTCGAGCCCAATGGCAAGAACATCAACGACCGGGTCGGCTCCACCGCGCCGCAGACCTTGTCCGAAACCGTGGTCGCCAGCGGTGCGGCGATCGGTATCGCGCTGGACGGTGATGCTGACCGCCTCATCGTCGTGGACGAGCTTGGCCGGGTGGTGGACGGCGACCAGTTGATGGCGACGATCGCCACCGGCTTCGCGCGCCGCGGCGCGCTGGCGGGCGGCGGGCTGGTCGCGACGGTGATGTCGAACCTTGGGCTGGAGCGGCATCTCGCGGCACAGGGGCTGGGGCTGGTGCGCACGTCCGTCGGGGACCGCTACGTACTGGAAGCGATGCGCGCCCGCGGCTTCAACGTCGGCGGCGAGCAATCCGGCCACATCATCCTTTCCGACTATGGCACAACCGGCGACGGCCTGGTCGCGGCGCTTCAGATCCTGGCCGAGGTGAAGCGTTCTGGGGCACCCGCCAGCGAGGTGCTGCACCGTTTCGAGCCGCTGCCGCAGCTGCTGAAGAACGTGAAATACGCCCGCGGCGGCAAGCCGCTGGACGCGGCAAGCGTCAGGGATACGATCGCGGCGGCGGAGGCGGAGCTTGCCGGAAACGGTCGGCTGGTGATCCGTCCCTCCGGCACCGAACCGGTCATCCGGGTCATGGCCGAAGGGGACGACGCCGTTCAGGTCGAAGCGGTGGTGGATCGCATCTGCGACGCGGTGCGCGCGGCGGCCTGAGGAAGCGTCCACCCTCACCGCGACACGATCCGGGCATATCATCCGGTTCGTTTGCGGCGAGGCGGCATGATCCACCGGAGCGCGCCACCGTCGTCGGCGGTGTGGCGCGCTCTCGATCGGGGAAGCTCAGTCGCCCGTCACCTTGGCGGGGCCCAGGTCGCCCTGCCCGACCGTGCCGCTTGCCATGGCGAGCATCGCGTCGAGGCTCTTCTTCGCCTTGACCCGCAGATCCTCATCCATCTCGATCCGCGGCTGAAGATCGCGCAGCGCGATGTAGAGCTTCTCCATCGTGTTGAGCGCCATGTACGGGCAGATGTTGCAGTTGCAATTGCCGTCCGCGCCGGGCGCACCGATGAAGGTCTTGTTCGGCAGCGCCTTTTCCATCTGGTGGATGATGTGCGGCTCGGTCGCGACGATCAGGGTGTCGCCCGACATCGCCATGGCATATTCGAGGATGCCGCGCGTCGAGCCGACATAATCGGCGTGGTCCAGAATGACGGCGGGGCATTCCGGATGTGCCGCAATCGGCGCGCCGGGGTGCTGCGCCTTCAGCTTCAGCAGCTCCGTCTCGCTAAACGCCTCGTGCACGATGCAGACGCCCGGCCAAAGGATCAGGTCACGCCCGGTCTTGCGCGCCAGATAGCCGCCGAGATTGCGGTCCGGGCCGAAGATGATCTTCTGATCCTTGGGGATCTGCGACAGGATCTTTTCCGCCGAAGACGAAGTGACGATCACGTCCGACAGCGCCTTCACCGCGGCCGAGCAATTGATGTAGGTCAGCGCGATTGCGTCGGGGTGCTGCGCGCGAAAGGCAGCGAACTGCTCCGGCGGGCAGCTGTCCTCAAGCGAGCAGCCGGCATCCATGTCGGGCAGGATCACGGTTTTCTGCGGGGAAAGGATCTTCGCGGTTTCGGCCATGAAGCGAACGCCGCAAAAGGCGATCACGTCGGCATCGGTCGCCTGCGCCTTGCGTGACAGATCAAGGCTATCGCCGACGAAGTCCGCAATGTCCTGGATCTCGGGCTTCTGGTAATAATGCGCCAGGATCACCGCGTTGCGCTCCTTGCGGAGACGTTCGATCTCGGCGCGGATGTCGACGCCCGTGAGGTTCTGCGGCTGTTCCATGCCAGTGCAGATGGCCCGGCTGGACATTGGGATCAAGATAGCATGGGCGATAGCGTGCGCGGTTCGCGCGCGCGTTATTGTGCGTTCGCCAGTACTTCCTGAAGGCTGCGGCTCATGTCCCACCGTTCGCCATCGGATGGGCCGGTCTCACCCGCAAACCGCACCTCGACGCGCACCGGCAGACCGGCCGCGGACAAAGCACCGCCGAACAGGCGCGAAATGGCCGTTCGCCCATTCTCCCGCGCTTTCGCCATATTCTCGGGATCGTCGGCGCGATCGGCGACGGCAGTGGCGGCGGTGGAGGCGACGCGGCGCTGAAGCTCGGCCATCGCGTCTCGCGAGACATAGGGCCCCGACGTCTGATCGAGTGTCACGCGCGCATGATCAACATTCGGGCGGCCGGGCCGAACATCGGGTACCTCGACGGTCAATGTTCGATTGGCGGCATCGTAGCGGAAGTCGCTTGGATCCAGCCGGCGCACATCAACGAAATAGTCGACCTCGAACGGCGCCTTCACCACACGCGTGGATTTCAGCCAGCCCCAAAGGCGGCTGGTCGCGCCAGTCGCCTGCACCGTGCCGGTCAGGCGGCTGACGCGAAGATCGGCGCTGGTGTGCAATGTCGCGGCGACCACTCGCGCGACCGCCAGGCCACTGTCGTCGGCCGCGACGACGTGGCGATCATCCCACCAGCGATAGGCAGCAACCGTGGCGACCATGATCGCGAAGGCAATGGCGACTCCGACCGCAGCGATCGCGATCGATCGCCCGTCAGGCCGCATCCACGCTTTCCCAGCCGGCGTCATCGCTGCGCACGAGCGATCGCCGTTCCAGATCAATGAGGTGCGCCAGCACCGATCGCTCGGCAGCCGGATAAAGACGCGGGTCAACGCCGACGTACATCTTCTCGACCATGGCGGGGATCTGAGCGGTGCCCGCCCGCAGCAGGCGCAGGATCTGCCCCTCGCGCTGCTTGCGGTGACCGAGCAGCCCGCGCACCAGCCGCTGCGGCCGTTCGATCGCCTCACCGTGGCCGGGATAATAGATCCGGTCGTCGCGGCCCATCAGCTTTTCGAGGCTCGCCATATAGGCGGTCATGTCGCCATCCGGCGGCGAGACGACGCTGGTTGCCCAGCCCATCACGTGATCGCCGGAAAACAGCGCCTTCGTCTCACGCAACGCAAAGGCGAGGTGGTTGGACGTGTGGCCCGGGGTCGCGATCGCCTCCAGCGTCCAGCCATCGCCAGCGACCGTTTCGCCCTCCGCCAACACGCGATCGGGCGCATAATCATGATCGAACGACGCGTCCGAACGCGGGCCGTCGTCCTCCAGCGCGAACGGCGCCGCGCCGATGACAGGCGCATCAAGCTCGCGCGCAAGCCGCGGCGCGCCCGGGCTGTGATCGCGGTGATGGTGGGTGATGACGATCGCGCGCACTGGTCGGCCAGCAACCACCGCGAGCAAGGCGGCATGATGCGCATCATCCGCCGGGCCGGGATCGATGATCGCAAGATCGCTCGTCCCCACGATATGCGTCTGCGTACCCGTATAGGTGTAAGCCGAGGCGTTCGGCGCGAGCACGCGCGTGACGAGCGGCTCAAGCACGATCGGAATACCGGTTGGCGGTGCCTCCATGTGACGGCAGATGGCCGCTTCGCCCGTCGATGGCAAGGGCGTGGCGGCCAGCGCCCCCGATCAATGGTGCCCTTCGTCCTCGATGTGCGGGGCTTCCTCCTCCAGCGCCCTGAGCGCGTGATCACGTTCGGCGCCGGTCAGATGACCGTTCGCGCGGATCGCCACTCGGGCGGCGCGGATACCCTCGCGCGCACTGACCATCGCCACCCGCCGGGCGATGTCGGCTTCGCGCATCGCGGCCTCGGCGCGGCGTTGCGCGTCGGCCTGCGCCCGGGCAGTGCGCCGTTCGATCCGGTCGGTGCAGATGGTCAGGCGCGGCTGGCCCTGATCGGTGTCATGCACCACGGTCGGCTCAATGGCGTCGCCTGCACAGGCCGCGGAACGGACCGTGGGCACCGTGACTGACACATGGCCGTCGTGTGCCCAGCGAGGCGGCGTGGGCGGAGTCGGGGGAGTCGGTGGGGTGGGCGGCGTTGGCGTCGCCGCCGGCGCGGCAGGGGCCGCTGGCGCAGTGGCAGGTACGTCGGGCTGCGC
>NZ_JAJFEU010000011.1:0-12691 GCF_020707225.1 Sphingomonas sp. IC4-52
CAGAGGGAAGATTCATGCCGATGCTCGATCTCTTGCGTCGCGTAGTTCCTTTGAAGCGCGAGCGCATGTCTCGTCGATCAGACTGGTGCTGAAGTGCTTGCGCCTACCGCCGTGCCAAACGACCGAGCCGGTGTCCGAAACCTCATCATACTCGATGAAATCCGGCCAATCTGGATGAGGGCGACGACGACTGCGCGTATCGATGTCAGTCTTCCACCAGCGATTGAGCAGAACCACGGAATCGCGTGGTCGTGAGCAGCGCTTATCCGAGTTCAATGGTAGTTGCAGGAAGAAGGCAAGCGCGGACTCCGCAAGGTTCACCGGGATGGTGAAGCCCTTATGATGGTGGCTGGCTTTTCGTCCTGATACCGCTTGGGAGGAAACTTCGCCGATGTAGATCGACAATCCTTCATCGGCAATCGTCGTGCGAACTTTGTGCCGGGTGTTCATGCGACGTTCGAACCCCTTGGTGATGCCGACATACTGGAGCTTGGGCACTGACTGACGCCCAACTGTCCCTGCCGCCATATAGAGAACTTCGCCGAAGCCCCATTCACGGATCGCTGCGTTAGCTTCCTTCACGCTGCCGTAAGGCCCATACCAGTCGACTACGACGGCGTAGGTCATTGCTCCCCCTTCGACCGTTCGGCCTCGATTGCGCGCGGCCGGTTTCCCCACCCGGCTCCGCTGCTCATGGGGAAGGCAGATGAGACCAGCCCACGACACATTAGCCCATCAGAACCTCTCGGCTCTCCCGCGCGAACAAATCGTCCCCTATTTTTCCGACGCCCTCAACCCGCCTTTTGACAAAAATCGACCGCTCCCACGTCTAAATACTGCATGGACAACTATCACGACGACGAGCGCAGCCTCTCCATCTTCAAGCTGATGAGCCCCAGCGACCCGGCGCGTGCTGCTGATCCAGCTACCCGTTCGTTGCGATGGGCGCTGGCAGAACAAAGGTTGGCGCAGATGGCGGCAGAGGCGGAGGAGCGGGTCCGGGTTTTGAAGCGGCTCGGCTCACCGGAGTTCTGACCCGATCCGATCACTTCCCCCAGCGGGGATAACCGGAGCAGCCACTCTCATCGTCGCTGACAGCGCGCTGCTCATTCGCTATCACCCGCCATAGTGTTGTTGGGGCGGGGTTTTCTGTGTCTTCTGCTATTCGTGATCTGCTGGAACGCTATCGCTCGGGTGCCAAGTCCGAGCGCGAGAAGGGCACGTATTTCGAGCGCTTGTGCGTCGAGTTCCTCAAGCATGATCCCGAGATGGCGCAGCAATATGAGGATGCGTGGACCTTCCGCGAGTGGGCTGAAACCGCTGGGTGGAAGCAGACCGACACAGGCATCGACCTTGTAGCGAAGCTGCGGGAAGATGGCGGCTTCTGCGCGGTTCAGTGCAAGTTCTATCGCGCCGACCACCACATCCAGAAGTCCGAGATTGATTCGTTCTTCACCGCGTCAGGCAAAGCCCCCTTCACGCGCCGCCTGATCATCGACACGACCGAGGTAGCGTGGAGCAAGAACGCCGAAGACGCCCTCGACGGCCAGAATATCTCGACCACTCGGATCAGCATGGAGCGGCTCGAACAGAGCCCGATCGACTGGCGCACCTATCTGGCCGACGACCAGATCGTGCTCGCGCCCAAGAAGGAGGTGCGCCAGCACCAGCGCGAGGCGCTGGAAGCAGTGCGTGCGGGGCTGTCGGAAGCGGATCGCGGCAAGCTCATTATGGCCTGCGGCACCGGGAAGACGTTCACGGGCCTCAAGATCGCCGAAGACCTCGCTGGTCCCGGTAAGTTCGTCCTGTTCCTCGTGCCATCGCTCGCCCTGATGAGCCAGACGGTGCGGGAGTGGTCGCTCGACACCACCACACCGCTTCGGGCCTTCGCGGTCTGCTCCGACGCGCAGGTGGGCAAGCGCAACAAGGGCAACGACGATATCGGTGATATCGACGTTCACGATCTCGCGCACCCCGCCACCACTGATCCGGCGAAGCTCGCCAGCAAGGCAAAGGCACCCACCCCGGACGAGATGACGGTGGTCTTCAGCACCTATCAGTCGATTCAGGTGATTTCGAACGCCCAGAAGCAGCACGGCTTCCCCGAGTTCGATCTCATCATCTGCGACGAGGCGCATCGCACCACCGGCGCGACGCTGGAAGGTGAGGACGAGAGCAACTTCGTCCGCATCCACAATCAGGATTTTATCGCAGGCAAGAAACGCCTCTACATGACCGCGACGCCGCGCATCTTCGGCGACGCCGTCCGGTCGAAGGCCAAGGAGGTCTCCGCCGAGCTATGCTCCATGGACGACCCCGCGCTCTACGGGGAGACACTGTTCCAGCGCGGCTTCGGATGGGCGGTCCAGAATGACCTTCTCACCGACTACAAGGTGATTGTCCTCGCCGTCGATGAGGCGATGGTCAGCACCTCGATCCAAAACCGCCTCAAGGACGAGGACAATGCCCTCAAGCTCGACGACGCGACCAAGATCGTCGGATGCTACAAGGCCCTCACCAAGGCCGATCTCGCCGCCGACGTGGCGACCGACACCGGGCATATGCGCCGCGCGCTCGCCTTCTGTAAGGACATTGCTTCCTCCAAGCTGGTGCGTGACGAGTTCTCCGCTGTCGTGGAGGAATATCTCGCGTCTGCCGCCAGCGGTGATGAGGAGCCGCCCCTCGGCTGTGAGGTCCACCATGTCGATGGCACCTTCAATGCGAAAACGCGCACCCGTGAACTTGAATGGCTGAAGGCCGAGCACGAGGATCATAGCTGCCGCATCCTGTCGAACGCGCGCTGCCTTTCGGAAGGTGTGGACGTGCCCGCGCTCGATGCGATCATGTTCCTCCATCCTCGCAAGTCGCAGATCGATGTGGTCCAGTCGGTCGGTCGCGTCATGCGCCGCGCCCCCGGTAAAAAGATGGGCTACGTTATCCTGCCGGTCGGCATCCCCGCAGGGGTCGCGCCCGAGGAGGCGCTCAACAACAATGAGAAATACAAGGTAGTCTGGCAGATTCTGAACGCCCTGCGGGCGCATGACGAACGCTTCGATGCCACCATCAACAAGATGGATTTGGGTGTCGATGTCAGCGGCCAGATTGAGGTCATCGCGGTTTCCGACAAGCTGCCGACCAAGGCCAAGAAGAAGGCTGGCGGCATCGGCATCGGTCAGGGCGGCGGATTGACCGATAATGGCGACCGCGATGGAAGCAGCGAGCCCACAGGCGGTGAGGACCAACTCGCCTTCACGCTCGACGAGTTCACCACCGCGATCCGCGCCAAGATCGTCAAGAAGTGCGGAAGGCGCGACTATTGGGAAGACTGGGCAGGCGATATCGCCAAGATTGCCCAGACCCATATCACCCGCATCACGGCGATCGTGCAGCAGCCGGGATCGACCGAGCGCGCGGCGTTCGAGCGCTTCCTTGCCGAAATCAGGGACGACCTGAACGAGAGCATCAGCGAGAATGATGCGATAGAGATGCTGGCACAGCACCTCATCACCCGACCGGTCTTCGAGGCGCTGTTCGAGGGCTACAGCTTCACCAAAAACAACCCCGTCTCGGTCGCCATGGAGGAGGTTCTCACCGCGCTCGACGAGCAAAATCTCGGCAAGGAAGCCGAGTCACTTGAGCGCTTCTACGCCAGCGTGCGTTTGCGCGCTGCTGGGATCGACAACGCGGCGGGCAAGCAGAAGATCGTCGTCGAACTCTATGAAAAGTTCTTTCTCAAAGCGTTCAAACGCACAACCGATCGGCTTGGCATCGTCTACACGCCGGTCGAGGTTGTGGATTTTATCATTCACTCGGTGAACGAGGTGCTCAAGACCGAGTTCGGGCAGACGCTCGGCAGCAAGGGTGTCCACATTCTTGATCCGTTCACCGGCACCGGAACTTTCATTACGCGCCTGCTCCAGTCCGGGCTGATCGCGCCGGAAGAACTCGCACACAAATACCAGCATGAAATCCACGCCAACGAGATCGTGCTGCTTGCCTATTACATTGCCGCTATCAACATCGAGGCGGTCTACCATACGATGTCCGGCGGAGAATATCAGCCGTTCGAGGGCATTTGTTTGACCGACACCTTCCAGCTTTATGAGCAAGATCGTGATCTCATCAACGATCTGATGGCTGACAATAGCAACCGCCGCACCCGCCAAAAGTCGCTCGATATTCGAGTGATTTTTGGCAACCCCCCTTATTCTGAAGGACAGAAGAGCGAGAATGATAACGCTGAAAACATCGTCTATCCCAAGCTCGATGAGAAAATAAGAACCAGCTACGCCGCTCGCTCTGAAGCAACTCTCGCAAAGGGGCTGTATAACAGCTACGTTCGAGCAATCAGATGGGCGAGCGATCGCGTTGGCGATTCGGGCGTAATAGCGTTCGTCACCAATGCGGGTTTTGCGGATGGACGTTTCGCGAATGGATTGCGCCGCTGCCTTTCAGAAGAGTTTTCTCAAATAAGCATTTTCCACCTCCGGGGTCGACGAGGGAAACAGACAGCCGGAGAGCGAGCCAAACAGGAAGGCGGGCAAATATTTGGAGCGGGCAGTGGTGCTCCTATCGCTATTACTGTTTTAGTGAAAAATCCCGACAGCCAGAAAAATGGCGAAATCCGATTTCACGATGTCGGGGCCTATTTAAACCGTGAGGAAAAACTCGCTATCATACAGGGATATGGCAGCCTCTCTGCTATAGATCGCAAGGACGGATGGGACGTTATTACGCCCGATGAACATGGTGATTGGCTAAACCAGCGAGACTCATCTTTTGATAAACTTGTCGCCTTGGGTGATAAGAGGGGAGGTGAGCCAAAGATATTCGCCAACTTCAGCCTTGGCGTGGTGACCAATCGCGATGCATGGGCCTACAATCCAAGCAGAAATGCTCTGGAGTCCAATATGCGATCAATGTTGGAAGCCTATGATTCAGAGTTGCGTCGCTTCAATGAAACGATTGATCCGAGCTTGCGCAAAGTTCGAGGGGCGGAGGTGGACGGATTCATAGAAACAGACACGAGCAAGATTAGTTGGACACGGTCTTTGAAGGACTCTTTGGTTAAGTCCAAATATCTTACATTCGACGTTTCATGCCCGACGATAAGCCAATATAGGCCTTTCACAAGGCAATGGCTCTACTATAGCAGAGCATTGAATGAAATGGTTTACCAGATGCCGCGAATATTCCCATTCGCTGGTGGAGTAAACCGAGTTGTCTGCGTGTCGGCTGGCGGTGAGAAGGTGGCTTTCAGCACCCTTATGGTGGAATGTGTGCCGAGCTTGCACATGGTGGATATCGATGGAAGTCAGTGCTTCCCCCGTTATCTTTACGAGGAGGCCGGTCCTGCAAACGCAGACCAAGGAGGTCTATTCGTTCAGGACGGCCAAGAGCACGGCGAAGGCGCGCGCCGTGACGCCATCACCGATGAGGCGATTTCATATTTTCAAAGATCATATGACTCGCACGATATATCGAAGGACGACCTGTTCTACTACGTCTATGGCATACTTCATTCGCCAGATTACCGCGACCGCTACGCTGACAACCTTTCGAAGGAGTTGCCACGTATCCCGGCAGTGAAAGGCATCGAGAACTTTCGCGCCTTCGTGGAGGCAGGGCGGAAGCTGGGCAACCTCCACGTCGGCTATGAAAGCGTAGAGCCCTATCCGGTGGCGATCGCGCAGGGCGACTTGCGCCTCGCGCACATCGACAATCCCGAAGCCTTCTATCGGGTCGAGCAGATGAAGTTCGCGGGCAAGCGCCCCAAGCTCGACAAGACCACGGTAATCTACAACGCCAATATCACCATGACGGGCATACCACTCGACGCCTACGAGTATGTGGTGAACGGCAAGCCCGCACTGGAATGGGTGATGGAACGCCAGTGCGTGAAGACCGACAAGGCCAGCGGCATCGTCAACGACGCCAACCGCTACGCCATCGAGACCGTGGGTGATCCAGCCTACCCGCTACTGTTGTTCCAGCGGATGATCACCGTGAGCTTGGAAACCATCAAGATCGTCCGCTCTCTCCCCGCTCTCGACATCATGGCACCCATAGAGCAGCCGCAAATCGCGACTGCATAGGTTCTGTATATTTTGGGTTGATTTTGCAAAATCAGAGAGGTAGCGTCTGGCAGACTGAACTGGGGAGGTCCGTGTGGCCGCTGATATTGATGCCGTCCGTCAGGCGCTGACGCCCTATCATGGCAAAATCCACGCCTGTGTAATGGATGGCTTCGCCGAGTGGCGAGACACGCAGGCGTATCGCATCTCGAAGGGACACGCGCCCAACCTCTACTCGCGGACGAACTCGAACGACATCTTCGACGCCATCCTGCGTCGGGCCATCCCTGTGCTCGGCGCGGAGGAAAAGGTTTTCGTGAAGACCGAGGCGCAGACCGCGAGGTTCGTCATCGGTGGCGTGGCTGCTCGGTTCAAGAAGGCCGGGGATGACGGTCTCGGCTGCAATATCCCGACGCAGGCTGCCATGGCCTTCATGGATGCTGACCGGACGCTTCCCGGCCTTCCGCCCGAAACCGCCAAGATCGAACTGATCTGGGAGCCGAACGCGATCTGGACCAAGGTTGAGCGGGTGCTGGTTGTCGCCCGTGATGGCGATCGTCTGCTTTGGGAGTATGAAATCGTTGCGGACGCCGGTGAGGGCGCGATTACGCCGCTGGCTCCGACCAGTCCGCACGATGAGTCCGATGACGCGAGCGATCTGATCAAGCCGAAGGTCCAGCCCAAGACCAAGCCCGAAGCGAAGTAGCGATCATGTCTACCGTTGGCGATATGCTGCGCTTGGCGCGGCAGCGATTGGGATTCACGCAGAAGGCGGCTGCCGAGCGGATCGGCATCGCGCAGCCGGTCCTGTCACGCTTTGAGAATGGGCCTGCGGAACCCGACGATGCCTTTCTGCACAAGGCTGCGTCGGTTTACAGCTTGCCGCGCGAGTTCTTCAATCTCCGCGACCCCGTATATGGCCCGCCTGTGAGCGTTCACCCCATGTTGCGGGCGAAGGCGGACATCTCGGCGCGCGATCTCGACATGGTGGTTTCGGAGATGAACCTCCGCGTCATGCATGTGCGGCGCTTTCTGGATGCGGTCGATTACGCTCCCACGAGCGAGCTTCCCTCGCTGGAGGTGGAGCAATATGGCTCTCCTGAACGGATCGCTGGGGTCGTAAGGGCGCATTGGGGCGTGCGGTCTGGGCCGGTCAAGAGCCTCACGGCGCTCGTCGAGCGTTCCGGCGTGATCGTTGGAACATCGGACTTTAGCGGCGCATCCATTAGCGGCATGACGTTCAGGGTGCCGGGTCAGCCGCCATTGGTGTTGCTGAACAGGAACCACCCTGCCGACCGAATGCGCTTCACCCTCGCTCACGAGCTTGGACACCTCGTGATGCATCGCTTTCCAACGCCTGAAATGGAGGATGAGGCGAACGCCTTCGCGTCGGCTCTCCTCATGCCAGAGCGTGAGATGCGCGAGGCATTCGCCGGTCGGCGCATCACGCTTGAGCTTCTGGCCGCTCTTAAACCTGAATGGCGGGTCGCGATGCAGGCATTGTTGATGCGCGCAAAGGCGCTCGGCTACCTTTCTGACAATCAGAACAGATACCTTTGGCAGCAGATCAGCAGCCGAGGGTGGCGGATGAAAGAGCCGCCCGAGTTGGATTTTCCTCACGAACGACCGACCATCCTTAACGCGATCATCAAGGCGCATCTGGATGATCTGGGATTTACGCTGCCGGAGTTAAGTCGCCTCGTGCCGCTGCATGAGCCCGAGTTTGTTAAGATGTATGATCTGGCGGAAGAAGCCCCTTCAAAGCCTCGGCTGCGGTTGGTGATCTGATCCGCCGGTGGCGAGAACTTCAATGGGGGTATGAATGCAGCCAAGCTACATTTCGGTAATGAACGTCTTCACGCAACAGACGCGCTACACCGTGCCCCTCTTCCAGCGGCCCTATGTCTGGAAGAAGGAAGACCAGTGGCAACCGCTGTGGGATGACGTGCGGGAAGCTGCCGAGCGCGTGCTGAACGCACAAGGCAAGCCGGTCTCATCTCACTTCCTCGGCACGGTAGTTCTCGACCAGACCCTCAACCCCACTTTCAGCCTGCCGCGCCGAGAGGTCATCGACGGGCAGCAGCGCCTCACAACACTGCAACTGGTGCTGAAGGCAGCGGAGCATGCGCTGGATGAACTGCGGTCCACGGTCGCAGGTGACGAGGATGCGACCCGTGCGGTAGATATTGCCTCCCGCCAGATTGCGCCGTTGACCAGCAATCCCGCCTACGCTGACGACGAGGAACGCTACCAGGTTTGGCCCACGAATGAGGACCGACCTGCATTCCGCGACGTGATGGACAGCACGGTCAGCGAAGCGCCAAAGCTGCCCGACAGCCGCATGGCACAGGCGTATCGCTACTTTCGCGACGAGTTCCGGGGCTGGCTCATGGTCGGGCCGCACGGTGCTCGTGCCATGGCGCTCGCCAGCGCGCTCAAGGACCACCTGCGCCTGATCGTGCTCGACCTCGACACGACCGACGAACCGCAGGCGATCTTCGAGACGCTGAACGCCCACGGCACGCCGCTGCTCCCCGCTGATCTGATCAAGAACTGGCTGCTGTGGGAAGGCACCCGCCAAGGGCTTCCCACCGACAAGCTCTACCTCGACTTCTGGCAACCGTTTGATCGCGCCATCGACCACTGGCGGGCTCTTACCGGGACCGGACACGCGGCGCGCGCGCGTGTCGATACCTTCCTCGGCAACTGGCTCACCCGTCACGTCCGCCAGCCCATTCCGGCGAAGCACCTCTATGATCGCTTTCTCTCATTCGTGCGCGAAGGCGGGCCGCGCACGCCGGAAGGGAAGCTCGACGTTGCAGCCCTGATGGCGGATATCGCAGAGGACGCGAAGCGCTTCCGCCTGATCGAGAACCCGATGGGCAATAGCCGGTTCGACACCTTCCTTCGTCGCCTCGGCGTGATGGATATCGTGGTATTTCACCCGCTGCTGCTCGAACTCATGGGGCGTGCCGGATCGGACGCTGCCGACCGCGACGCTGCCGGTGTCGCGCTGGAAAGCTACCTCGTTCGCCGGGTGGTCTGTGGCTATCAGACGCGCGGCTACGGCACGCTCGCCATCACCTTGCTCGATCGGGTCGCCGCCGTTCCAGAAGGTCAGCCCGCCGCCCCAGCCATTCTTCAAGCGCTTGGCGAGTCCACGGGCTCCGACCGATGGCCCGATGATGCAGCCTTCCAAGCCGAGTGGTGCCGCAAGAAGTTCTACGGCAACCTTCGTCGCAACCGCGTCCTCATGATCCTGCGCGCGATCGAGGAGCACTATCAGCGTGAGGGCACCAAGTCGGAACCCGTCCTGTCATTCAACTTCGACGAGTTGGAGATCGAGCACATCCTGCCGCAGGCGTGGGAAGCTCATTGGCCTCTCGATGAGACCGTCACCACGCGCGAGGATCGAAACTGGTGGCTGCACGGGATCGGCAACCTTACTCTCATCAGCGGTTCGCTGAACAAGGAGTTGAGCCACGGCCCATGGATCGCTGCCGATGACGCCGCTTCGAAGCGGAGCGGGCTGCAACTCCACAGCAAGCTCGAACTCAATGCTCGCCTGCTGCGCGATCACGCCGGGGCATGGGACGAAGCCGGGATGCAGGCACGCGCAAATGCACTGTTCTCGACGGCGCGGCAAATCTGGCCCGCCGCAGTGGCAGCAACCGCATAGGGGGGCAACGCTGGTGAAGGGAGAACTTCGACCGAATACGCAGGAGGATGTCGAGGACGTGATCCTGACGATCCTTCACGGTCGCGGCACGCTGACCACTGCCGAGATCAATCACTCGGTGCGCCAGCGCATCCGGCTTGTCCCTGCCGATCTGCAACGAGCCGCCAAGCGTCCGAACGAGACGAAGATCGATCAGATCATCTCGAATGCGCTTCAAGATCGGCGACGGCTCTGCCGAGACGGGCTGATCGAGCGCGTTGATCGCGGAGAGTTCCGCATTACTGATAAGGGTCGAGCCTACGTTGCCGAGCAGGAAAGAATGTCGAAAGGCGCCTCTGCGCTGCTTGATGAGCTATTCCCCGACGAGAAGTGGGACGATTAGGCCGCTTTCTCGGCGAGGCCGATTTTCATGCTCCCGACCGCCTCGCGGATCATCTCGTCGATTGTGTCAGGACCACCACCTTCCGGCGTGAGGTCCATCATATGGATAGGCTGTTGATGGCGTCCGAAATAGCCCCACCCTGTGTTTTGCGAGAGACCGCTCTCACGCCACTGGCCGCTCATACCGGCACAGCGCAGGCGCAGACCACGCGCCGAAACATTGCGGGCAAGCCGCCACAGGGCCGCGACCAGTGACCCCGCATCCTCACCTGTGATTTCCTCATCCGCATCCACAGTGACGGTGACGAAATAGCCAGCGAATACGCGGCTCCTCCCGGTCTCAACAATGCCAAGTCGATATGTGGTGCGCTCCCGGTCCCCTTCCGGTCTCACCACGGTGCATTCGCCCGTATCGCGCACCACGTAGTGCCGCCATTTCTTCGCCTGCTTTTCCATGGTATATTTATCGCGCTTGCCGCGCGTCAGAGGAGTGAAATCTGCTTCCTCGCGGTCTCGGCTTCCGCCGCTTGACGTGCAGATCGCCGCTGTGGGCGGCCCGTTTGCACGATCGATTTCGGATCGAGCCTATCTGGGACAGGTCGATCCTCATAGGTATGCCCACGCAAATCAGCAGAAAGTCGCAGTGCATCGCGAATGGCGGATGCCCGCTCATTCGTCGCTGTTTCTTCTTCGGTCGCAAGGGCTTTCCGCGCAGCAGGATCAGCGTAGCGCATTTTGAATCTCACGATCGCCATCGCGATCTCGAACTCGCGTTCTGCCTCATCAATAAGACCGATGTGAACGTCGAACAGGCGACGCACTGTTTCCGAGTGCCATGTCTTTTTCTTTCGTCGCGTGAGAACACCGTTTGTAGTGAGCCACCGCGCGTATGCGTCATGAGACGGTTCTCCGGTGTCTGCGTAAATCGGGAGTTCTCGGCGCGCTTCCGCAAGCAACGGAACAAAGCTCGCCGCCCATTCGGCGGTGGCAAGCCGCCGATGTCTCAACCCAATGATCCTGCCGCGTTCGCGCTCTTCCTGCATCGGAAGGGTTTGAACTTGCCCACTAAATGTGAAGTTAACGACCACATCTAAACGTTAGGGCTGGAGACGAATCACCCCGAGGAGCGATATCTGGTCGGTCGCCCCAAACGACGAGGTGACGCATGACCCAACCGATCCACGATATTCTCACCCAGCTTGGCGCGGTTATCACTGCGCAGCTTGATGCCGCCAATGACCGCGCCTTTTCGGCTGAAAGTCAGTATCAGCGTCTTTTCGAAGGGCTGCGGGCGCTGGTCAACCAGCCCGCTGCAATCCTTCCCGAGGCAGCCAACGACGCGGACGAGATCAGCATCGAGCCTGTGCCGCATCCCAGCACGCCGCCTCATGCCAGCACCACGACCACTCGCACTGCCATCCCTGATGATCTGTTCCTCGACGCTCTCTGCACCGAATGGCGGAGCGCGCATGCCATCCGCGCCGAGATGGCCTCCGAGGGACGGCAGGTTGCTTACGGCACGGTCTACAAGCGTCTCGCCAAGTTGGACGCCGAGTGTCCCGACCTGATTGAGGCTGCCGACGCTCCTGTTCGCTGGCGGCTTCGTTCGCCTCGTCGCAAGCAACGGCCCGACGATGCGATTGTCGCCGAAGCCACTACCGGCAGCACTCGCGGCGCGCGTGCTCGCGGGGCAATGCCGCTCGACGCGATCACGGACGTGCGGCAGCGTGTGGCCGATGCCCCGGCTCCCACCGAAAAGTTCACGCCCGTGCTGCACCGGGGGGATTGCTTCGAAATCATGAAGTCGATGCCGGATGGCTCGGTCGATCTCATCCTTGCCGATCCGCCTTATGCGACCACGGGCCTCGCAATCGACCCCACGATTGATCTGGAGGCAATGTGGGCGGAGTATCGCCGCATCATCAAGCCAACCGGCACGATCATCCTTTTCGGCTCCCAGCCTTTCTCGTCCAAGCTTGTTTGTGGCGCACTCGACCTTTTCAAGCAGAGCCTCATCTGGATCAAGAATCGCGCGACGGGCAACCTCTTGGTGCGCGACCGCCCGCTGAAGCAGCATGAGGACATCCTCGTGTTCAGCGTTGGAACGGCAATCCAGAAGAGCCGGTCGGCACGCCGCTACACCTATAATCCGCTCGGACAGACCACGGCGGGCATGAAGAAGGTCAGCGCCGCGAAGCAGACCAAGTATCTGCATGGCGTGAAGCATAACCCCGGCTTGGAATATGAAGGAACGACCGGCAATCCTCGTAGCACGCTCTATTGCCCCAAGGATGAAAGCCACCACCATGTCTTCCAGAAGCCGCTGGCCTTGCTGGAGTATCTGGTGCGCACCTACTCCAATGAGGGCGACGTGGTGTTTGACAGTTTCATGGGCAGCGGAAGCACCTGCGTTGCTGCGCTTCGTGCCGGTCGCATGAGCATCGGAATCGAAATGGAGGAGACGCTGTTCGAAGTTGCACGGCAGCGGGTGCAAGCTGAACACGCGCATGATGATGACCAGAACTGGCACGCGGCTGCTTGATCCGCACCGCACCCA
>NZ_JAJFEU010000012.1:0-11582 GCF_020707225.1 Sphingomonas sp. IC4-52
TCTGCTCGCCGGGTCCGTTCATTGTCTTCTTCGAGTGGGACAAGTCGGACATCACGCCGGAAGCAGCGTCGATCCTCGACAACGCGGTGACGCAGTACCAGTCGTGCGGCAACGCGCAGGTCATGCTGGCCGGCCACGCCGACCGTTCGGGTGCCGCTTCGTACAACGTCGGCCTGTCGCAGCGCCGTGCCGACGCGGTCAAGGCGTACCTGACCTCGAAGGCGATCCCGGACAACGTGATCTCGACCGAAGCGTTCGGCGAAAGCCGTCCGCGTGTCGACACGGCCGACGGTGTCCGCGAGGTTCAGAACCGTCGCGTGGAGGTCACCTACGGTCCGGGTTCGGGCATGTAATACCTTTCGTCTTATCGGACGAACTGGGAGGGGTCGGATTTTTCCGGCCCCTCTTTGTTTATGGGCAATGCGAGAGACGCTGGCGGCGCGCCGCGGGGGTGGCGTGATAGACCTGCTGGTTCCCCGTCCCGTGCGCTCACGAGGCATTGTCGTGAGGATGCTCGATGTTCCCGCGGGGGCTACCGGGCGCACCACCTATCGTTCATGTGAAACACCGAGCGCGTTCCTGGTCTCGGGAGCCTGGCGCAGCTTTTCCCAGCCGCTGGCCGCGCCTGATCGTGGCGAGCGATTGTATCGGGCGCTGGTCCCGATCCATGGCGCTCTTTCGGCTCATCGGACCGCGGCTCACCTGCCGCCTTCGCTGCGAGCTTGAGATCAGGCCTTTGATCTACCGGCTATGCCTCGACGGCAGTGAGATGTCGTGCTGGCAGGGCGCCGGCGCGGCTTCTGTGTGCTTCCCCAGTGCGTGCGGATCTTGAGCGCAGTCCGATACGCTTCCCTGAAGGACGCGAGGGTTGCCGCTGCGATGGGCGAGTTGGTCGTCCTGTCGCAGTCGCGTTCGTGCCGGTGGGCTCAGGGCTGCTTACCGCGCGCGTCTAGTGAAGTCAGAGCGACGCTTGTTGGCGACCTGCTGGCATGTCGGGCGGGCGATCGATCGGCGTCGCCCAGACGCGGCTGCACCGGCAAAGGTGCGTGTTGCCTAGCAAATCGGCCGGAAGCAGGCCGATTAGGCCCGGGTAATCCGCGTCACATGGCCCATCTTGCGCCCGGCGCGAACTTCACGCTTTCCGTAGAGGTGGACATGGGCGCCGGGTTCCGCGAGCAGTTCCGCCCATCGATCGACGTCGTGACCGATCAGATTGTCCATCGTCACGACGGCGCCAGTGAGTGCCGTGTCCCCGAGCGGCAAGCCGCAGATCGCGCGGACGTGGTTTTCGAACTGCGACGTGACCGCGCCTTCCATCGTCCAATGGCCGGAGTTGTGGACGCGCGGCGCCATCTCGTTGAAGACGGGGCCATCTTCGGTGGCGAAGAACTCGCATGTCAGCACGCCGACATGGTTCAGCGCGTCCGCGATGCGGCCGGTCAGTGCCGCCGCTTCGGTCCAGTGCGCAGCGATCGGCGCCGGGGCAGGAACCGTCGAGCGTGCGAGGATGCCATCGGCATGCTCATTCCAGGGTGGCGGATAGCTGACCATCGAGCCATCAGCCGCACGCACCAGAACGATCGAGAACTCGTGGCTGAAGGTCACAAAGGCTTCCAGCACCGCTGCGCCGCCTACCGCTTCCCACGCCTGATCGGCGTCGGCGGGCGAGGAAAGGCGCGCCTGGCCCTTGCCGTCATAGCCCATGCGGGTGGTCTTCAGCACCGCCGGCGTGCCAATCGTCCGGATGGCTTCATCGAGTGCGTCGCGGGTCGGAACGGCGGCCCAGCGTGCTGGGGTGCCGCCCAAGCCAGCAACGAACGCCTTTTCCGCCAACCGATCCTGAGCAACCCGCAGGCTGGCAGGCGACGGGTGGACCGGCACGCGCTCGGCGAGCCACTCCACCGGCTCGGCAGCGATATTCTCGAACTCGTAGGTGATCACGTCGCACTGAGCGGC
Organism: Sphingomonas sp. IC4-52; assembly: GCF_020707225.1. NCBI lineage: Bacteria > Pseudomonadati > Pseudomonadota > Alphaproteobacteria > Sphingomonadales > Sphingomonadaceae > Sphingomonas > Sphingomonas sp. IC4-52. Next base: position 1,957 of record NZ_JAJFEU010000012.1, read on the forward strand.
GAAGTCGGCCAGCACCACCCGGTTATGATAATCGGCGCGGGTCAGCGCGGAGGCGGTCTGCGCCGCCACGCTCTCCCGATCCGGCGCCAGAACATGGGTGCGGTAACCCAGCTGCGCCGCGGCAGACGCGATCATCCGCCCGAGCTGTCCGCCCCCCAGAATGCCGATCGTCGATCCGGGTGGCAGGGCCTTCATTGGGGGAGCTCCGCAACACTGTCAGTCTGGGCCGCGCGCCATTGCTTCAGCCGCCCGGCAAGGGCGTCGTCGCTGACGGCAAGGATCGCTGCGGCAAGGAGGCCGGCGTTGATCGCGCCGGCCTTGCCGATGGCGAGCGTCCCTACGGGAATGCCGCCGGGCATCTGAACGATCGACAGCAGGCTATCCATCCCCTTCAGCGCCTTTGATTCCACCGGCACGCCAAGAACGGGCAGATGCGTCATCGCGGCGGCCATGCCCGGCAAGTGCGCCGCGCCGCCGGCACCGGCGATGATCACCTTCAGGCCGCGGTCGGCGGCATGAGTGGCATAGTCATACAAGCGTTGGGGGGTGCGATGCGCGGATACGACCCGCGTTTCATGGGGCACGCCGAGCGCATCCAGCGTCTCGGCAGCGTGCCGCATTGTCTCCCAGTCGGAGGTCGAGCCCATGATGATGCCGACGTGCGCCATTTCTGGCGGTTAGCGAGGGAGAATACGGAGGGCAACAGGAAGCTGCCGCTGCGGCAGCGAGATTGCTGGCCCGTTGCTGCCGACGCTTTGGCCGGCGTGTCGCCTCGTGACAGGCCATGCCGACGATGACGCCGCGTGCGACGCTTCGTTCAACCCGGTCGGGTGAAAATCAGCGCCGGGCGTTCGGGTTCAGGGCGAGGATGCGGGCGACATCCCGCTCGATCACGCGGTTGGTCACTCGCTCGATCAGTCGCTGCGCGCTCCGCCACGGGCGCAGGTCGCCCTCACGCCGCCGGTGGCCATCGATCAGGCGGCTGCCCCAGCTTTCGATCGCCGGGCCAGTGGCGCTCGGCAGATCCTCGGCAAGCACCAGCGACGGGAACGGCAGCGCGATGGCGGGGGACGCAAACGCATCCCGGTCGCGCCCCTGCGTCGGGGGCGGATCGAACAGGAGCGCGCCGGCAACCCGGGAAACATAGTTGGCGGGCGACAAGCGTGCCCACCAAGACGCGGCGTGGCAGCCGATCCCCTCCGCCACAAGCACCACAGCCCGATCTGCCCGCATCACCGCAGCATCCAGTTGCGCTGCCCAGATGCTGCGTCGTTCACCGCCATCCAGCACGACATGCTCGTCGCCCTGGCTGGGCCAGCGCAGTCGCGCGTTCCATGCCGGCGATTCGACCCCGGGAGCGGCAATGGTGATGATCGAGAAACGGTCCGGCATTGTGGCCGTGGCAATCGACATGGCGCCCTTCTCCGAGTCTTTCGCGACGGATCATGCCATCAACGCTTATCATGCGGCAATGGGCTCGTCGGTTTACCCCTAGGGGCTCGCCGCCAGCCGGGCACGGCGTGGCTCAGGCAGGAGGGCCGGCGTTCGCGCGTGTTGCGCGGCGGTGGCGATCAGGCGTTTGGCCAGCGGAACGCCAGCCGAGTCTCTCCTTCCGGCGTTCCGGATGGGCCGAACCGACGCTCGACCATCAAACCTGAGCCGTCAGCGGCAATCGCCAATACCGTGCTGCACCGCGTCCCGTACACGCTGTCGCGGATGAACACTGGCCGCTCCCCCGAAGTTGTCGGCTCTTCGTCAGCGAGAAGGTCGAGCAACTCCTCGGGTGCGCGGCCCCGCGCCAGCCACTCGCCAAGCGCTTGCGTCAACGTACGTGTACGCGGCCAAGGCGGATCGAGCGGCCCATTGGAGATGCCGTGGAGCCCGGATGCGAGCGGCTGATGCACGAGGATGGGACGGTTGGTGCGGAATTCCGCCTGGTCGCCAATCGTCATCAGGCTGAACCCGCCGAAGCGGCCGAGGCTCACGTCCGCCGGGAGCACGCCGTCGCGCAGGTAATCCGCCACGAGGGCGCCCCGGGAGGGTGATGCGTCGCCGCGCGGAAAGCCGGCAACATTGGTGACCACGGCAAAGCGACCCTGCTCAGACACGCCCAACCAGCCCCCGCCCGAAACAAGATCGCGCCCGCCGAGCACATGTGGCGCATCTTCCCATCGCGCAATTGGAGCCGAGGGGCGGGCATGGAATTCATCGCGGTTCGCGGCGACCACGAGTTGCCAGCGCGGGCTGGCCGCCCAGGCGAGCGCAACAACACACATCAGCGGGATTGACATTGCGGAAGGGTCATCAGGCGTCCTTAGCCCGGTGAAGGCGCGATCGCGAAGCTCGTTTGCCGGCGAAGGGCGCAGGCACGGCAGGGGGCGAGCGTATCAGCCGACGAGTGCGCGATCACGCATCCCACGCCATACCCGCAGTGCCTGAACCGTCTCGGCCACATCATGCACCCGGAGCAACTGCACGCCGGCCGCGGCGCCCTTGAGCGCGAGCGCCACGGATCCGCCCAGGCGCTCCCCTACTGGCGCTTCGTTGGAGAGCGCACCGATCAGGCGCTTGCGGCTGGCGCCCAGCATGATCGGGCATCCAAGCCCGTGAAAGATGGCGAGGTCGTTGAGCAATGCGAGATTGTCCTGCAGCGACTTGCCGAAGCCAATGCCGGGATCGACGATGATCTTGCCGCGATCCAGCCCTGCCGCGGTCAGGGCGTCGATCCGCGCTTCCAGCCAGTCAAAGACATCGGTCACCACATCGCGATAGCCGCCGCTGCCATGCCCGCCCTTCTCGGGATCGGGCGAGTGCATGATGATCACCGGGCAGCTGGCTCCAACCACGACGTCAAGCGCGCGCTTGTCCCACAACAGCGCCGACACATCGTTGACGATGGCCGCGCCCGCGGCGAGCGCCCGCTCCATGACCAGGGCCTTGCGGGTGTCGATGGACACCAGGGCGCCTGCGGCGGCAAGCCGCTCGATCACCGGCACGACCCGGTCGGCTTCGTCCTGTTCCCACACGGGCGCCGCGCCCGGGCGGGTCGATTCGCCACCGACGTCGATCATTCCGGCGCCCGCGCCCGCCATCGCCATGCCGGCCGATGTCGCTACCGCGGGATCCTCGCGGTGAACGCCGCCGTCCGAGAAGCTGTCGGGCGTCATGTTGAGAATGCCGGCGACGACCGGTTGATCGAACCGGAGCGTCCGTGCGCCCAGCACCAGGGGCGGGCGTGGTGCGGTGATGCGTTGGTGAAGCTGCGCCGCACGCGGGCCAAGGTTGGCGAGTTCGGTAAGCGGGACGATGCGCTTGGCGCCGCCCTCGCTCACTTCATAAGCGGCGAACCATTGCATGCCGCCGGCCAGTCGGCTGACCGCGCCATCGGCGTAAGCGAATGGCGCATCGACGAAGTGGATCGGGCGAAGATGCATGGCGGGCTCTCAGGTATAGGACCATGAGGCTGTGAAGCAGCCGCCGCGGTGGAGCAAGCGGCGGTTCCGGCCCGGCGCCCCGAGCACCAGGACGGGCGCCCGGCTGTTCCTGGAACAGCCGGGCGGCGATCAGATCTGCGTTGCGAGGAGGTAGGTCTGCCGGATCGCGTCGATCGGCTTCAGCGTGCCGTCCGCCTCGTAATGCCAGAAGCTCCAGCCGTTGCACGCCGGGGCGCCCTGCAACGTGGCGCCCAGCTTGTGGATCGAGCCAATGGCGCCGCAATCGCTTGCAAGGCTGCCGTCGGCCCGAACGGTGGCGCGGAACCGGCGCTTGGCATCCATCACTACGCTGCCGGCCGGCAGATAAGCGTTTTCGACCAGAACGCCGAACGCGACCTTCGGCTGCTGACGCGGGCTCTGCATGGTGGTGAGCGCCGATTCGTCCAGCGGCAGCGCATCCGCGATTCGCGAACGCGCAGCGTCGATATAGACGTTCTCGCGTTCGATCCCGATCCAGCGGCGGCCAAGCCGCTTGGCAACGGCGCCCGTCGTTCCCGTCCCGAAGAACGGGTCAAGCACCACGTCGCCCGGCTTCGTGCAGGCCAGTAGGATCCGGTACAGCAAAGCTTCCGGTTTCTGGGTCGGATGGACCTTGTGCCCGTCCGCGCCCTTCAGCCGCTCCTGGCCGCCACAGATCGGGAATTCCCAATCCGAGCGCATCTGGATTTCGTCGTTCAGCGTCTTCATCGAGCGATAGTTGAAGGTGTATTTCGCCTTCTCGCCCTTGGATGCCCAGATCAGCGTTTCATGTGCGTTGGTGAACCGGGTGCCGCGGAAATTCGGCATCGGATTGTTCTTGCGCCAGACAATGTCGTTCAGGATCCAATAGCCCAGATCCTGCACCGCCGCGCCTACGCGGAAGATGTTGTGATAGCTGCCGATCACCCAGATCGTGCCGTCATCCTTAAGGATCCGGTGCGCCTCAGCCAGCCATGCGCGAGTGAACGCGTCATAAGCGGCGAAGGTGTCGAATTTGTCCCAATCGTCCGTCACTGCATCCACATGGCTGCCGTCCGGACGAAACAGCTCACCCCCGAGCTGCAGATTATAGGGCGGATCGGCGAAGATCATGTCGATCGACTTCGCCGGCAGCGCGCGCATGTGCGCGATGCAATCCCCCATCAGGATCTCGTCCAGCGGCAGCGCCACGCCTTCCTCAGGCGCCGCGGCCCGGGTGCGACGCACACGCGTTTTCTCAATGACACTCATGCGTTTCCCCCTTCTCGCACGCGACCGTCGTCGCGCGGCGGACTCGTCGTCAAGGGTTCAGTAACTAAAGCCGGAACGGGCCATTTCGTTGGCAGAGCGGAACATTTTGCGCACCATCCCAGATATTGAGTCTGGCAGGGCCAGACGACTCAACGGGTGGGGTGTGGCGCAAAAGACTCAGAACGGAAGAACTGTCTGTGCGACCGGCGCGAAGCTGCGGCGGTGGAGCGGGGAGGGGCCACGTTCGGCCAGCGCGCGCCGGTGCGCAGGGCAGCCATAGCCCTTGTTCGAATCCCAGCCGTAGTGCGGATATGATTCGTGATGCGCGAGCATGATGGTGTCGCGGGTGTGCTTGGCGACGATGGATGCCGCGGCAATCGACCGGCTCTGTGCATCGCCGCCAACGATCGGGGTTGCTGCATAGCCCCAGCGCGGCAGCCGGTTTCCGTCGACCAGCACATGCCCCGGCGCGCAGCCAAGCACGGCAGCAACCCGATCAACCGCCAGCGTCATCGCCTTCATGGTCGCCCAATAGATGTTGAGCGTGTCGATCTCGTCCGCTTCCACGATGCCGACACCGACCACGGCGCAATCGGTGATTCGCGCGCAAAGCCGTGCACGTTCCGCGGCGGGCAGCTTCTTCGAATCGTCGATACCCCGCGGTGTGCCTCGTTCGGGCAGGATCACGGCGGCGGCGACGACGGGACCGGCGAGCGGCCCGCGCCCCGCCTCGTCCACGCCAACGACAGGCGCGAGATACATTCGTTCGTGCTTCAGTCCGGGCATGGGAGGGGGCAGCGCCTTCAGGTGGTGGGCAATTCCTTTAGCAAGTTGTGTCGCTTGGGAAAAATGTGGGCCGTCGCGGTGCGGGGGGCGCCTCGTCGGCAGGGCGTGCCCTTGCCGTCACAGTTGCGGGGCGAACCGCGGGCGGTTCGGGCGCGCCGCTTGACGCCGGACTCGCCGGGGCAGATTATCGCGGCGCTGATTTCACGACATTTTCGGGGGCGTTGTAGGCATGGCGAGCAGGGCGCAAACGTCCTTGTGGCGCGAGACAGTAAAGGCGGGGGCAGTGCGCAGCGGCGCGCTTGCGACCGCCATCGTGCTGTTCATCGCCACCGTCCTGATGGCCCTGGCGCTCGCCAGCTATCGACCCGGTGATGGCTCGCTGAATACGGCATCTGCGGGGGTGACGGGCAATTTGCTTGGCGTGCCCGGTGCTTGGTTCGCGGATTTCGCGCTGACCATTTTCGGGCCGGCCGTGGCGCTGTTGCTGCCGATCGGTCCGGTGATCGGCCTGCGGCTGTGGCGGGATCAGCCGGCTGGCGCGTGGAAGCGGATGCTGCGTCAGGCCGTGATCGGCGTTTCGCTGATGGCGGTGGCACTCGCCTGCGTGTCCGACGACGCGGTTCTCGCGCTGCCGTTCGGCTGGGGCGGTGGGATCGGGCTCGGCGGTGTCGCGGCGGCGCGCTGGGCGCTGGCCTTCGCGAACAATCCGCTGGTCACGTGGTGGAGCATCGTGGCGCTCGGCGTGATCACCGGGCTTGCCGGCGCGATTGTGTGGGGGCGCAGCCTGGAGGTGGATCTGCCGCGCGGGTGGATCCCGCGTCGCAAGCCGCGCATCGTTGCCGCTGGAGCCGACGATCAATGGGACGGCGCGGACGAGGATGGCGCTGTCGACCTGCGGCGCAAGCCGGTGCCGCCGCGTGCCGTTGCCGAGCCAGACAATCGCCCCGCGCCGGTCATCAACGATCGTACGGCGCCGCCGGCGACGGGAAGCGGGGCCAAGGAACCACGCCAGACGAAGCTCGCACTGCGCGACGATTACGAACTGCCGACACTCGACATGCTGACGCCGGCGCCGCCGTCGCAGAATGCGCAGATCGACAAGACCGCGCTGGAACGCAACGCGCGCCTGCTCGAAACCGTGCTCGACGATTTCAACGTGAAAGGCGCGATCGTCGAAGTGCGCCCCGGCCCGGTCGTGACGATGTACGAACTGGAGCCCGCGCCGGGCATCAAGGCGACCCGCGTCATCAGCCTGGCCGACGACATCGCGCGCAACATGAGCGCGATTTCCGCCCGTGTCGCCACCATCCCGGGCCGCACCGTGATCGGCATCGAATTGCCCAATCCGAAGCGGGAGACGGTGTCGCTCCACGAGCTGATCGGAAGTCAGGCGTTCGAGGATCAGAACGCGCAGCTTCCCGTCATCCTGGGCAAGAACATCGCCGGCGATCCAGTCATCGCCGATCTCGCGCCGATGCCGCACCTGCTGGTTGCCGGCACCACCGGCTCGGGCAAGTCGGTCGGCCTTAACGCGATGATCCTGTCGCTGCTCTATCGGCTCACCCCCGATCAGTGCCGCATGATCATGATCGATCCCAAGATGCTCGAACTGTCGATGTATGACGACATTCCGCATCTTCTCTCACCCGTCGTCACCGATCCGGCGAAGGCGGTCCGCGCGCTGAAATGGGCGGTGGAGCAGATGGAGGATCGCTATCGCCAGATGTCTTCGCTCGGCGTGCGCAGCCTCGGCGGCTTCAACGAAAAGGTCCGCGCGGCAAAGGCCAAGGGCGCGCCATTGGGGCGCAAGGTCCAGTCCGGCTGGGACGAGAATGGCCGCCCGGTCTATGAGGAGGAACAGCTCGACTATCAGGTGCTGCCGCAGATCGTCGTGATCGTCGACGAGCTTGCCGACCTGATGATGACGGCGGGCAAGGAGGTCGAATTCCTGATCCAGCGCCTGGCGCAAAAGGCGCGCGCCGCCGGCATCCACCTCATCATGGCGACTCAGCGCCCCTCGGTCGACGTCATCACCGGCGTCATCAAGGCGAACCTGCCGACGCGCATCAGCTTCCACGTCACGTCGAAGATCGATTCGCGCACCATCCTGGGTGAACAGGGCGCCGAGCAGCTCTTAGGCAAGGGCGACATGCTCTACATGCCCGGCGGCAAGGGCATCGTGCGCGTCCACGGCCCGTTCGTCAGCGACGAGGAAGTGCAGACCGTCACCGATCACTGGCGCTCGCAGGGCACGCCTGATTACATCTCCTCCGTCACCGAGGAGCCGGAGCAGAGCTTCGAGATCGAGGGCGCACCGACCGGCGAGGATTCGGCCGAGGACCAGCAATATCGCGCCGCGATCCAGCTGGTGTGCGAAAGCCAGAAGGCCTCGACCTCCTGGCTGCAGCGTCAGCTGCGCATCGGCTACAATTCGGCCGCGCGCCTGATCGAGCGGATGGAGAAGGACGGCATCGTCAGCCGCCCCGATCACGTCGGCCGGCGCGAGGTGCTGCGCGATACGGAGGGGCATCCGGTCTGAGCCGCACCGGATCGGATCTGCCCTTATTGACTACGACCGTAAACAGTGCGACCACATCTGTAGTTGCAGGAGAGTCGAGTCGTGGCCGAACGGATCAGCGATGCCGAACATGCGGTGATGGAGGTGTTGTGGGACGATAGTCCGCTCACCGCCCAGGATGTGGCCGAACGGGTCGATCCCGAACGCGGCTGGAGCACCAACACGGTCAAGACGCTGCTCGGCCGACTGCTCGCCAAAAATGCCATCACCCATGAGGAGGATGGCCGCCGCTACCTTTATCGCCCCGCGGTGGAACGCGGCGATTATGTTGCCGGTGAATCGCGGCGACTGATCGATCGCCTGTTCGGCGGGAAGCTGACGCCGCTCGTGGCGCATCTCGCCGAGCGTGACGAGCTTTCCGCGCAAGACATTGCGGAAATCGAAACGCTGCTGAAAGCGCTGAAACAATGAGCGGCGCGGGCGTCTCGTGGATGGTCGAGGCGCTCGCCGCCTCCGCTCTCCTGATCGCGCTGGTATTGCTGGTGCGCGGGCCGGTGCGGCGCAGCTTTGGCGCGCCGGTGGCCTATGCCTTGTGGTCGCTGCCGCTGCTTCGGCTGGTGTTGCCGCCGCTCCCCGAAACCGTTCGGGATCAGGTGGCGGCACCGATCTCCGCTGCGCTCACTGCCCCCATCACTCAGGTCGGCCAGCAGGTGACGGTGCTGATCGTTCCGGCGGCCGGCGACGCTGCCGCACCCTCGTTCCTGTCGCTCGGTTCTTCCCTTGCCGCGCTATGGGCTCTGGGTGCGGCGGCGTTCATCGGCTGGCACATGCTTGCCTATTACCGCTTTCGTCGGCGTTTGTTGTTGGGCGCGGGCGTCGTTGACCGGGTCGACGGCGTCACCATCATCGAAAGCGCGGCGGCGACCGGCCCGCTCGCCTTTGGTGTGCTTCGCCGCTTCGTTGCCTTCCCGCGCGACTTTGCCGCCCGCTACGATGCCGATGAGCAGCGGCTGGCGCTCGCGCATGAGCTTGGTCACCATGCACGCGGCGATCTGGTCGCCAATTGGTTCGCGCTGGCTGTGCTGGCGCTGCACTGGTTCAATCCGCTTGCCTGGTATGCCTTTCGCGCTTTCCGTGCCGATCAGGAAATGGCGAACGATGCGCGGGTTCTGGCGCAGCTGGGTGTCAGCGCGCGCCATGCCTATGCCTGCGCGATCGTGAAGGCGGCGCATGGCGGCGCGATTGCTGCGGCCTGCCACCTGCACACCGTCGATGACCTGAAAGGGCGCCTGCGCATGCTCGGCATGAACCGGATGTCGCGTCCCCGTACGCTGGTTGGCTTGGCGGCGGTGTTCGCCACCGGCGCTGGCGCGCTTGGCCTCACCGCATCGGGCACACAGGCGGCAGAGCGAGTGCGTGCCAGCGTCGAGACCGCAGCAAAGGCGGCGCTCCCCGTCGTTGCACCCGCCATGGCACCAGCCGCCCACGACGTGCGCGTCGTGGTGGAGCGCGATGGGAAGCGTACCGTGTTGCATGGTGAGGCTGCGCGCAGCTGGATCGCTGCCAATCCCGTGCCGGAGCCGCCGCTGCCCCCCGAGCCCGCCCGACCGGCGCAGCCC
>NZ_JAJFEU010000013.1:0-8397 GCF_020707225.1 Sphingomonas sp. IC4-52
CGAGAAAGGGCCCCGGCATCGCTGCCGGGGCCCTTCCTGTATCACCCGAAGGCGACGGATCGCTTAGTCGCGATCGCGGTCGCCGGTCAGGAACGCCGGGGCGAACTCGGGCGCGGGGCCGTCATCGTTGCCACCGCCGTTGCCGCCTTCCGAACGCTCGCGGCGCGGGCCACGGTCACGGCGCGGGCCGCGATCGCCGCCACGGTCACCACCGCGACCACCACGGTCGCCGCCGCCATCACGACGCGGACCACGGTCACCACGCGGCTCGCGCGGTTCGCGCGCCGGACGGGTGTCTTCCAGCTCGGCGCCGGTCTCCTGGTCGACGACGCGCATCGACAGGCGAACCTTGCCGCGCGGATCGATCTCGAGGACCTTGACCTTCACTTCCTGGCCTTCGGACACGACGTCGGTCGGCTTCTCGACGCGCTCGTTCTTCATTTCGGAGACGTGGACGAGGCCGTCCTTGCCACCCATGAAGTTCACGAACGCACCGAAATCGACGATGTTGACGACCTTGCCGGTGTAGATCTTGCCGACCTCGGCCTCTTCGACGATGCCCTTGATCCAGTTGATCGCGGCTTCGATCTGCGAGTGATCGGACGAGCTGATCTTCACCACGCCCTCGTCGTCGATGTCGACCTTGGCGCCGGTGGTGGCGACGATCTCGCGGATCACCTTGCCGCCGGTGCCAATGATGTCACGGATCTTCGACTTGTCGACCGTGATCGTCTCGATGCGCGGTGCGTGCGCGCTGAGCTCGGTGCGGGTTTCACCCAGCGCCTTGTTCATCTCGCCCAGGATGTGCGCCCGGCCTTCCTTGGCCTGGTGCAGTGCCGCCTCGAAGATCTCCTTGGTGATGCCGGCGATCTTGATGTCCATCTGCATCGTGGTGATGCCTTCGGACGTGCCAGCCACCTTGAAGTCCATGTCGCCCAGGTGATCCTCGTCACCCAGGATGTCGGACAGGATCGCGAAATCCTTGCCTTCCAGGATCAGGCCCATCGCGATGCCGGACACCGGACGCTTGATCGGCACGCCGGCGTCCATGAGGGCCAGCGAACCGCCGCACACCGACGCCATCGACGACGAGCCGTTGGACTCGGTGATGTCGCTGGTCAGACGGATCGTGTACGGGAACTCTTCCTTCGACGGCAGCACCGGGTGCAGCGCACGCCACGCCAGCTTGCCATGGCCAACCTCGCGGCGGCCCGGCGCGCCGAAGCGGCCCACTTCACCGACCGAATACGGCGGGAAGTTATAGTGCAGCATGAAATGCTGGTACGACAGGCCGTTCAGACCGTCGATCATCTGCTCCGCGTCGCGGGTGCCAAGCGTCGCGGTTGCGATCGTCTGGGTTTCGCCACGCGTGAACAGTGCCGAGCCATGCGCACGCGGCAGGAAGTGCGTCTCCGCCTCGATCGGGCGGATCTGCGTGGTGGTGCGGCCGTCGATGCGCTTGCCGTCCTTCAGGATCGCCTGACGGACGATGTTCGCCTCCAGCTTCTTCACCAGCTTCAGCGTGCCGAGATACTGGGCGGGGTCGCTTTCCTTCAGGTCAGCGAATGCCTCGCGTGCCTTGGCGCGCGCCTCGTTCAGCGCGTTCTGGCGCTGCTGCTTGTCGGTCAGCTTGTAGGCGGCGGCGATATCCTTGCCGATCGCCTTGTCGAGCTTCTTCATGGTCGCCGACTTGTCGTCGACCGGCGCCAGCTCCCACGGATCCTTGGCGGCCTGCTCGGCAAGCTTGACGATCGCCTTGACCACTTCACGGCATGCGTCGTGCGCGAACAGCACGGCACCCAGCATGATCTCTTCCGACAGCTCCTTGGCTTCGGATTCGACCATCATCACCGCGTCGTAGGTAGCGGCGACGACCAGGTCGAGCTGACCCTCTTCGACCTGCTTGTCGGTCGGGTTGAGGATGTACTCGCCATCGACATAGCCGACGCGCGCGGCGCCGATCGGGCCCATGAACGGCACGCCCGAGATGGTGAGCGCGGCAGAAGCGGCGACCATCGAAAGGATGTCGGGCTCGTTCTCGCCGTCATAGCTCAGCACCTGAGCGATGGCGTTGATCTCGTTGTAGAAGCCTTCCGGGAACAGCGGGCGGATCGGGCGATCGATCAGACGCGAAACCAGCGTCTCCTTTTCGGTCGCGCCACGCTCACGCTTGAAGAAGCCGCCCGGGATACGACCGGCGGCGGAGAACTTTTCCTGATAGTGGACGGTGAGCGGGAAGAAATCCTGCCCTTCCTTGACCGTCTTGGCAGCGGTCACGGCGCACAGCACCACCGTCTCGCCGAGCGTCGCGATGACCGCGCCGTCAGCCTGGCGGGCAACCTTGCCCGTCTCGAGCGTCAGGGTCTTGCCGCCCCACTCGATGCTTACCGTTTTCTTGTCGAACATTTCGTTTCCTTCACTCCGGCCGCCCTATGCAGCCGGGGCCTGCTTGAGCCAGTCTTGGCTCGTGCCAGTCGGGCCTTATTGCCCGCTGGCGTTGGACGCTCGCGTCACACGCGAAGCGCATATGCGAGAAGGGCGCCGCGAGGGCGCCCTTCCGTTATTACTTGCGAAGACCGAGCTTCGCGATGAGGGCGAGGTAGCGATCCCCGTCCTTCTTGCGGAGATAGTCGAGAAGCGAACGACGCTTGTTGACCATCATCAGCAGGCCGCGACGCGAATGGTTGTCCTTGGCGTGGCCCTTGAAGTGCTCGGTCAGGTTCCGGATCCGCTCGGTCAGGATCGCGACCTGGACTTCCGGCGAACCGGTGTCGCCTTCGGCGCGGGCGTGATCCTTGATGAGTTCCTGGCGGCGTTCCGCAGTGATCGACATGTGTTTTCCTTCGACATCTTTACAGGTTGAAGCCGCGGACGACACGACCCTCGCGGGCCTGGACCTCGATCAGCGCTACCGGCACATCGTGCAGGCAGGCAAAATACTGGCCATCGTCGGCAACGATCCCGGCCAGAACACGCCCCTGGCGGAGCGCCCCTGCCTGGTCGGGAGTGAGGGGTAGAGCCGGGATGTCGTCCAGCCCCGCCCTCAACGGCAGGAGAATATGTTCAAGGGTGCGCGCCTTAGCGGCTTCGCCCAAATTGTCCAGCGATATCGCTCGGCCGAGGCCAAAGGGCCCCGCCTTGGTCCTCCTGAGATAGGTGACATGGCCGACGGTTCCAAGGGCGAGCGCAATGTCCCGCGCGAGGCTGCGGATATAAGTGCCCTTGGAAACATGCGCGGTCAGCGTCGCTTCTTCCAGCGCGCCTGCGTCGGCCGCCGCGGTGACGCTCAGCGCGAACACCGTCACCGCGCGCGTCTTCAGGATCACCTCCTCGCCCGCCCGCGCCAGGTCATAGGCGCGCTGCCCATCGACCTTCAGCGCGGAGAACGCCGGCGGCATCTGCTCGATCGGCCCGGTAAAGTCCGCCAGCACCGCCGTCAGCGCATCCCGCGTCGGGCGCACGTCGCTGGTCGCGATCACCTTGCCCTCGGCGTCCAGCGTATCGGTCTGCTCGCCGAAGCGGATGGTGAAATCGTACACCTTGTCGCTGTCGAGCATCCGCCCGGCCAGCTTCGTCGCCTCGCCCAGCGCGATCGGCAGCACGCCCGACGCCAGCGGGTCGAGCGTGCCGCCGTGGCCCACCTTCGCCTTGCCATATCCGCCTTCGCGCAGCGCCCGCTTCACCGCGCTCACGCCCTGTGTCGATCCAAGCCCCACCGGCTTGTCGAGGATCAGCCATCCATGCATGTCTTGGTCCTCAGGCGAACAGCTGCGCAAAGCCGAGATACTGGCGCACCAGCCAGTCCGCGGGCGGTCCGACGATCTTGCCGACGATGCTCGCGCTCGGCCAGATCATCGGCACCACCACCAACAGGACGATGATCAGCGGAAAGCCGAAGCGCGCCAGCTTCGCCCATTCCACCGCCAGCCGCCGCGGCAGCACGCCCTCCACCACATGCCCGCCATCGAACGGCGGCAGCGGCAACAGGTTGAACACCGCCAGGAAGATATTGATCAGCAGGAAGTTGACGAGGTTGGCGAAAAGGAACTGGCTCACGCCCTCGGGCGGCCCGCTCATCTGCCCATAGAGCACACCGATCGCGATCGCGGCGATCGCCGCCAGCAGGAAGTTCATCCCCGGTCCCGCCAGTGCCACCGCCACCATGCCCCAGCGCGGGTTGCGCAGCCGCCGCGCGTCGACCGGCACCGGCTTCGCCCAGCCGAACACCGGCGCCTTGGCGAGCGCGAGGCCGAGCGGCAGGACGACCGTGCCGATCGGATCGACATGGCGGATCGGGTTGAACGACAGCCGGTTGAGCTGCGCCGCGGTCGGATCGCCCAGCGCGCGCGCCATCAGGCCGTGCGCCACCTCGTGAAAGACGATCGCGATGATCAGCGGAATGATCCACACCGCCGCGGCGTAGATGGGATTGTCGGGTGTCATGATGCCGGCGAGATAGGGGGGCGGGCGTGAGAGCGCCAGCGCTCCCGCGTCTCAGGCTTCGCCACTCGCACCCCGCTCCAGCGCAGCAGTGAAATGCCGCCGGCACAGCGCGACATAGCGGTCGTTCCCGCCGATCACTGTCTGCGCCCCCGCCGCCACCGGCCGCCCCTCGGCGTCGACGCGCAGGTTCATCGTCGCCTTGCGCCCGCATTCGCAGACCGACTTGATCTCGATCAGCGCATCGGCCAGCGCCAGCAGCCGCGCCGATCCTTCGAACAACGCGCCCTGGAAATCGGTGCGCAGCCCGTACGCCAGCACCGGAATGCCATCCACATCCGCCAGCCGCGCTAGCTGGTCGACCTGCGCCGCGGTCAGGAACTGCGCCTCGTCCACCAATACGCAGGCCACCGTCTCCTCGGCATGGCGGTCGAGAACGCAGGCGGCGATGTTGGTACCGGCATCGAACATCGTCGCGGGCGCCGACAGGCCGATGCGCGAGGTGATCGTGCCCGCCGCGAAGCGATCGTCGATCGCCGCGGTGAACAGCATCGTCGCCATGCCCCGCTCGCGATAGTTGAAATCGGCCTGCAGCAGGTTGGTCGATTTCCCCGCGTTCATGCTGGCATAATAGAAATAGAGCTTGGCCATCGCTGTGCTGTTCCCCATCGGCGCGCGCCGCGCCACTGTTTTCCTGTTGGCCCGTTTTCGGCCGGGCGCGGGATACGAAGCCGCCGCCAGCGATTGTTCGCGCGAACCACTGGAGGAATTCGCCGATGCTTCGTTCCTACCTCATCGGGCTGGCCGCCGGTCAGCGCGGGATCGTGCCGCTTGCCGCGCTCGCCGCCGCGGGCCGTCGCGGCGCCCTGCCCGATGACATGCCGCTCGCCAAATTGTTCAGGAACCCGCTGATCGCCTGGGGCGCCGTTGCCTTCAGCGCCGCGGAAATGGCGGGCGACAAGCAGAAGACCGCGCCGGACCGCATCGTGCCGATCGGCCTGGCCGTGCGCAGCGTCACCTCCGCTTACGCCGGCGCCGCGCTGGCACCCAAGGGTCAGCGCGTCACCGGCGCTGCCGTTGCGCTCGGCACCGCGCTCGCCAGCTCGTACATCGGGTGGCGCATCCGCATGGCCGCGCTGCGCCGCTACGGCCAGACCGCGAGCGGCTTCGTCGAGGATGCCCTGGTGCTCGCCACCGGCGTCGCCGCGGCCGACCCGCGCCTCGTCAAGCGCGCCGCCTGACGAGCACCGGCACACCCGCCGCGTGCCGCAATCTACGGCACCGGCGCACGACCAGGGTTCAACAGTGCAGAACGGGAATGCCGGCCCAGGGCCGGCATGACGGTGCTTACTCGCCCTCGCCCAGGTCGCGCGCCACCGCGGGCGAGCGCAGCAACTGGTCGATGTGGCTGCCCTCGTCGAAGCTCTCGTCGCTCAGGAACTTGAGGCGGGCGGCATATTTCATCTTCACCCGCCGCGCGACCTCGCGCTGGAGGTAAGCGGTGTTGGTGCGCAGCGCCTTCAGCACCGCTTCCTCGTCCTTGCCCAGCAGCGGCTTCACGAACACCGTCGCGTGGCGCAGATCGGGCGACATGCGCACTTCGGTGATGCTCACCATGTGCGATGCCAGCACGTCGTCATGCACGTCGCCGCGCTGCAGGATCTCCGACAGCACGTGACGCACCTGCTCGCCAACGCGCAGGGTACGGACGGATTTTTCTGGTTGATCGGTCATCATGAGACTCCCCTCTCCCCACATGGGGGAGAGGGTTCATGTCCTTACAGCGTGCGTTCGCGCAGCTCGACCTCGAACGTTTCGAGGAAGTCGCCCGGGCGGATGTCGGTGAAGTTCTGCGTGAACGTCACACCGCATTCCAGACCCGCCCGAACCTCCGGAACGTCGTCCTTGAAGCGCCGCAGCGAGGCAATTTCGCCATTGTAGATGATGACGTCGTTGCGCGTGATGCGGGCCTTGAGCGCCTTGCGGATCGCACCCTCGACCACCAGCAGACCGGCGGCCTTGCCGTGCTTGCCGGCCGAGAAGACGTCGCGGATTTCCGCACGGCCAACGACCGTTTCGAACGCCTCGGGGCCAAGCTCGCCCGCCATGCCGGCCCGGATCTCGTCGATCAGGTCATAGATGACGTCATAATATTTCAACGCCACCTTGTGCCGCTCGGCAATCTCGCGCGCCTTGGCATTGGCACGCACGTGGAAGCCGATGATCGGTGCGCCCGAGGCCGCAGCCGCGTTGACGTCGCTCTCGGTGATGCCACCAACGGCCGAGTGCAGGATGCGCACGCGGATGTCGTCGGTCGACAGCTTGTTGAGCGACGCAACGATCGCCTCGACGGTCCCTTGCGTGTCGGCCTTGACCACCAGCGGATATTCGATCGCCTTGTTCGCCGCCAAAGCGGAGAACATGCTCTCGAGGCTCGCCGGCGCCGCGGTTGTGCGCTTCTGCGTCAGCACGCCCTGGCGATATTCCGCCACTTCGCGCGCCCGTGCCTCGCTCTCGACCACCTGCAGCTGGTCACCAGCCGACGGCGTGCCCGAAATGCCAAGCACTTCGACCGGCGTCGACGGGCCCGCTTCCTTCAGCTGGCGGCCCTTGTCGTCGACCAGCGCACGCACCTTGCCGCTTTCCGCGCCGACGACGAACACGTCGCCGACCTTCAGCGTGCCGCGCGTGACCAGCACGGTGGCAACCGGGCCACGGCCCTTGTCCAGCTTCGCCTCGATCACGCTGCCCTCGGCATCGCGGTCGGGGTTCGCCTTCAGGTCCATCAGCTCGGCCTGCAGCTGGATCTTTTCGATCAGCTCGTCGAGGCCGGTCTTCTTCAGCGCGGAAACCTCGACGTCCTGCGTCTCGCCGCCCATCGCCTCGACCTGGATGTCATGCTCCAGCAGGCGCTCACGCACGCGCTGGGCATTGGCATCATGCTTGTCGATCTTGTTGATCGCCACGATCATCGGCTTGCCGGCCGCCTTGGTGTGATTGATCGCCTCGATCGTCTGCGGCATCAGCCCGTCGTCGGCGGCAACCACCAGCACCACGATATCGGTGACGTCGGCACCACGCGCCCGCATGGCGGTGAACGCCTCGTGACCCGGCGTGTCGAGGAAGGTGATCTTCGACTTGTCCTTCAGCGTCACCTGATAGGCGCCGATATGCTGGGTGATGCCACCGGCCTCGCCGCGCACCACATCGGTGCCGCGCAGCGCGTCGAGCAGGCTGGTCTTGCCATGGTCGACGTGGCCCATGATCGTCACAACCGGCGGACGCGGCTTCAGATCGGCATCGCTGTCCGGTGCGGTGTCGAGCGCGAGGTCGATGTCACTGTCGCTGACGCGCACGATGTTGTGGCCGAACTCGGTCACCAGCAGCTCGGCCGTATCCTGGTCGATGGTCTGCGTCATGGTGACGGGCATGCCCATCTTGAACAGCGCCTTCACCAGGTCAGCACCGCGCTCCGCCATGCGGTTCGCCAGTTCCTGGACGGTGATCGCCTCGGGCACCTGCACGTCGCGGACCTGCTTGGCCTGCGGCTCGCGCGGGCCGGTCCAGCCACGCTTTTCCTTTTCGCGCGCACGCTTCAGCGCGGCGAGCGAGCGGGCGCGCGCGCCATCCTCGTTCAGCGCGCGATTCACGGTCAGCTTGCCGCCGCGACGCTCGTCACCCTTGCGGTCGCGCTGCTGCGGACGGCTCGGCGGCGCATTGCGCGGCGTCGCCTGTCCCGACGGCAGGCTGCGCTGCTGCGGCGTGGAAGAGGACGTCGCTGCTGCAGGCGTTGCTGCGGGCTTGGGCTCCGGCTTCGGCTCGGGCTTGGGCTGCGGCTTGGGAATCTCGGGCCGGGCAACCGGCGAGAAGCGGCGGGGCGCCGGCAACGACGGGTCGCGTGCCAACTCAACCACCGGCGGCGGCGGCGGCGCCGCGCGCTTGGCCGGTGCGGGCGGC
>NZ_JAJFEU010000014.1:0-4408 GCF_020707225.1 Sphingomonas sp. IC4-52
GATGCGGGCGGATCGGGAGAGACGAAGACGGCGGCGCAGCGCGGGCGGTCAGCGGCTGGCCGCCCCCGCGCTGCCGGCGATCCTGCGGTGGGGGACGAGCGCGCGCCTCGCGCGATGGAGGATGCAAGTGCACGGCGTGATGCCGGTGCGCCGAGCACCCGACGCATTGCTGAAGGGGCAAACCGTCCCCGTAAGGCGCGCGCCGCGTCCGCATCGGCCGACAGGGGCGATGCGGCGGGGCGTGAGAGCGGCGGGTCGGCGCAAGGGGATGAGGCTGGCGCGGCGCTGGATGGTGCGGCTCAGGACGGGGCCGCTCCGGACGGTCTGGCGGCGTGCCACGAGGCATTGCGCGGCACCGAGCGGATCGCGGGGCATACCACGAAGCTCAGGCAGCTGCGCTTTGCCAAGGTGCTGGCGGAGACGTGCAACGTGGCGGCGGCGGCCGCGGCGGCGGGGCGGACGCTGGCGACGGTGCACCGCTGGCGCAGCGTCGATGCCGCCTTTGCCGCGGCCTGGGACGAGGCGCTGGCGATCGGATACGACCGGCTGGAAAATGCGCTGCTGGTTTATGCGATCGGCAAGGTTGACGGCGTGGCCGCCGGGGCGGTGGGGGCGAGCATCAGCAACGGCGACCTGCAACTGGCGGTCGGCATGTTGCAGCGGCATCGCGCCGCCGATGCCGGACGGCGGGGCCGGACGCTGCCGGTGAGGATGCCGACCGAGGCGGAGAGCGACGCGGCGCTGAAACGCGCGCTGGACGGGCTGGCGCGGCGGGGGGCGCCGTCATGAGCGACGATCTGCTGCTGAGGCTGGCGCTGCTGCCGCCGGACGAGCGCGACCGGGTGATCGCAGAACTGTCGATGCCGATGAAGGTGGAGATGGCGGGGCGCTGGCACACCTTCGCGCATGGGGGACAATATGAGCCAGAGGAGGCGTGGCGCGTGTGGCTGGTCCGTGCAGGGCGCGGGTTCGGCAAGACACGCGCGGGGGCGGAATGGGTCAATGGTATTGCGCGCACCCGTCCCGAAGCGCGGATCGCCCTGGTCGGCGCGACGGCGGACGAGGCGCGGCGGGTGATGGTGGAGGGGCCGAGCGGGGTGCTTGCCACCGCGCGGCTCGACATGCGGCCGGCCTGGGCGGCGAGCAAGGGCGAGGTGCGCTGGCCGGGCGGGGCGATCGCCACCGTCTATTCGGCGGACTCGCCCGAGGGGCTGCGTGGGCCCGAACATCATGCCGCCTGGTGCGACGAATTGGGCAAATGGCGGCGCGGCGAGGCGGCTTGGGACAATCTGATGATGACGATGCGGCTGGGAAAGCAGCCGCAGGTGATGGTGACGACGACGCCGCGATCGACCGCGCTGATGCGGCGGGTGATGGCGCTGCCGGGGCTGCACCAGACGACCGGGCGGACGGGCGACAACATCCACCTGCCGGCGGCGTTCGTCGAGACGATGGCGCAAAGCTATGGCGGGACGGCGCTGGGCCGGCAGGAGCTGGACGGCGAGATGATCGAGACGGTCGCGGGCGCGTTGTGGACGCGCGCGATGATCGAGGATTGTCGCATCGTCGCGGCGCCGGTGCTGGTGCGCGTTGTGGTTGGGGTTGATCCGCCGGCGAGCGTCGGCGGTGACGCCTGCGGGATCGTGGCCGCGGGGGTGGATGCCGCGGGCGGCGGCCATGTGATCGAGGACGCCAGCGTCACCGGCGCGACGCCGGAGGGCTGGGCGCGCGCGGTGGCGGGCTGCGCCGCGCGGCATGGCGCCGACCGGGTGGTGGCGGAGGCCAATCAGGGCGGCGAGATGGTGCGATCGGTGCTGCATGCCGCCGACACGGGGCTGCCGGTGAGGCTGGTCCATGCCAGCCGCGGCAAGGTGGCGCGCGCAGAGCCGGTGGCGGCGCTGTATGAGGCCGGGCGCGTGCGCCATGCGGGCGTGTTCCCGATGCTGGAGGACGAGCTGTGCGGGCTGGTGATCGGTGGCGGCTATGAGGGGCCGGGGCGGTCGCCCGACCGCGCGGATGCGTTGGTCTGGGCGCTGCATGAACTGATGCTGGGGCGGCGCGTGCAGGCCGGGGTGCGGGCGATCTAGCGCGGCGGCGCGGCGTGACCTGACAATTCGGGAGGGATGAGCATGAAGTGGTTCGGCATGAGGGCCGGGCGTGAGGAATCGCGCCCGGCCCTTTCGCGTGGGGCGGGGTCGCGGGCGGGGCAGGCCCTTGCGCAAGGGGAATGGCCGTCTGGCTATGAGGCGCAGGTGCGCGCGGGATATCTCGGCAATGCGGTGGCGCAGCGCGCGGTGCGGCTGGTGGCGGAGGCGGTGGGATCGGCGCCGCTCGACGCGAGCGATCCCGCGCTGCTGGCGCTGGTGACGGCGCGCGCCGGGGGCGGGCGGCTGGCCGAAGTGGTGGCGGCGCAGGTGCTGCTGCACGGCAATGCCTTCGTCCAGGTGCTGCGCGACGAGACGGGCGACGTCGCGGAACTGTATCCGCTCAGGCCCGAGCGGGTCGGCGTGGTGCTGGACGCCAGCGGCTGGGCGGCGGGCTATCGCTATACCGTCGGCGGGCGGGTGACGGGCCTGCGCCGCGGGCGCTTCGGCACCCCCATTCATGGTGCTCAACAGGGGGCCCGTCTCGTGTTGCTGGATGGTGACAGTGTGGCAACCATCCCTATCGAGGCTGCGTCCGGACAACGCATTCTGGTGATGGCCAACGGGGTCGGTGATGCAGTGCCGGTGGAAGCATCGGGCGTGCTTTCCGGCCGCTCGCTGCTTCCTCCAGCGCCGGTCAGACTGGCGGCTCGCGTCCTGGATCAGACCCTGCATTGCAGCTGGCGGCGGCGCAGCCGAACCGACTGGCGGTGGCGCGATGGCATCGACACCGCGCTGGCGGAAGAACGCGAGGCCTATCGGGTCACCATCAGCACTGCCGGCGGGACGATCACGCTGGAGAGCGAGGCGCCGTCCGTCACCGTGCCGCTGGGAGCGACGAGCCCAGCGTCAGGCCAGGTGGCCGTGCAACAGATCGGGACGCACGGCCGCTCCGCCGCGGCGACCGTCAGCTTCTGACAATCGCGCCCGACAATCACGTGGAATGGGGAGGAGGAATCATGAACGATAGCATGAGCGGGGATGCCACCGCGCGGTTGCGGCTGCCGCTGCTCCATGCTGGTCAGGCCCAAAAGGAGCTGGACCACAATGAAGCGCTGGCCATGCTCGACGTTGCGGTGCAGCCCGCAGTCGTGGCGATGGGG
The DNA here is from genome assembly GCF_020707225.1 of Sphingomonas sp. IC4-52. Taxonomy (NCBI): domain Bacteria; kingdom Pseudomonadati; phylum Pseudomonadota; class Alphaproteobacteria; order Sphingomonadales; family Sphingomonadaceae; genus Sphingomonas; species Sphingomonas sp. IC4-52. The sequence goes on from NZ_JAJFEU010000014.1 coordinate 3,248, forward strand.
GTGGACGTGCCACCGCAGGAACCGGCGGAAGGAGAATGCTGGGTCATAGGCTCCCAGCCGGTTGGCGAATGGGCGGGCCGAGAGGGAGCGGTTGCAGGCTGGACGCTTGCCGGCTGGCGCTTCCTGCCAGCGCGGCCGGGAATGACGGTATGGCGGATCGAGGACGGCCTCACAGCCCGGTATGAAGCGGGGGCCTGGCGCATCGGCGAAGTGCGCGCGTCCAGAATCGTGATCGACGGAGCGTCCATGCTGGCCGCGCCGCAACCGGCCATTCCAGGCGTGACCGGCGGGTCAACGATCGACCTCCAGGCACGCGAAGCAGTTGAAGCTGTGCTGGAAACGCTGCGCGTTCACGGTCTGATCCAACGTTAAAATGTGTGTTTTCCGTGCAACAGTTGCCTCTTTTTGTCGCCTTGCACGGAAACCATCCTTTCGATAGTGAGTTTGCGCTGTCCGTAGTGACACCATGGAAAGGGGAATATGATGCGGAAGCTTGCCGTAGTTCTGGCGCTCGCTTCTACCGCTCTCGCCTCGCCTGCACTTGCCCGCGATAACGCGTGGTACGTAGGCGCCGAGTTCGGTGGTATGATCGTCGAGGACATCGAGTTCGATATCACGTCCGCCACGTCGGGCACCGGCACCATCGACCACGACTATGGCTATGACGCCGATGGTGTGGTTGGTTACGACTTCGGCGGCTTCCGCCTCGAGGCCGAAGTTGCCTACAAGTCGGCCGTTGTGGACAGCTACACCTCCACGGTCGGCGTTCCGGTGACCACCGGTGCAGGCGCCGGTACCGTTGCTCCGGGCACGTTTGACTATGCTGGCGGCCGTTCGACGGCGCTGAGCTTCATGGTCAACGGTATGCTCGACTTCGGTGACGATGACGGCATCCAGGGCTTCATCGGCGGTGGTGCCGGTGTGGCGCGCATCAAGAACCGCGTCGCGCTGAACCAGCGTGGCAGCTTCTTGAACGACTCTGACACCGTCTTCGCATGGCAGGGCATCGCCGGCGTTCGTGCGCCGCTGACCGAGAACCTCGACGCGACGCTGAAGTATCGCTTCTTCAACGCCAGCAACGTCGAGCTCGTCGACTTCGCGAACCGCGCCTACGAAGGCCGGTTCCGGTCGCACAGCATCCTGGGCGGTCTGACCTACAAC
>NZ_JAJFEU010000015.1:0-2853 GCF_020707225.1 Sphingomonas sp. IC4-52
GCCGTAGCGGGTGACAGCCCCGTATGCGAAAGTGAGATTGAAGGACTTGAGTAGGGCGGGACACGTGTAATCCTGTCTGAATATAGGGGGACCACCCTCTAAGCCTAAATACTCGTACATGACCGATAGCGAACTAGTACCGTGAGGGAAAGGTGAAAAGCACCCCGATGAGGGGAGTGAAACAGTACCTGAAACGGATTGCCTACAAGCAGTTGGAGGGTCCTTGAGGCCTGACAGCGTACCTCTTGCATAATGGGTCTGTGACTTAATGTATCAAGCAAGCTTAAGCCGATAGGTGTAGGCGCAGCGAAAGCGAGTCTGAATAGGGCGCCATAGTTTGATGTATTAGACCCGAAACCCGGCGATCTAGGCATGACCAGGATGAAGGTGCGGTAACACGCACTGGAGGTCCGAACCGATTAACGTTGAAAAGTTACCGGATGAGTTGTGTTTAGGGGTGAAAGGCCAATCAAGCCGGGAAATAGCTGGTTCTCCGCGAAAACTATTGAGGTAGTGCCTCGGACGAACACCCTAGGGGGTAGAGCACTGGATGGATGCGGGGGTCGCGAGATCTACCAACTCTAACCAAACTCCGAATACCTAGGAGTGATATCCGGGAGACAGACGGCGGGTGCTAAGGTCCGTCGTCAAAAGGGAAACAGCCCTGACCTACAGCTAAGGTCCCCAAGTCACGTCTAAGTGGGAAAGCATGTGGGAATCCCAAAACAACCAGGAGGTTGGCTTAGAAGCAGCCATCCTTTAAAGAAAGCGTAACAGCTCACTGGTCTAAACAAGGGTTCCTGCGGCGAAGATGTAACGGGGCTCAAGACGTGCACCGAAGCTTAGGGTGTGTACTTTTGTACACGCGGTAGCGGAGCGTTCCGTAAGCCTGCGAAGCCATCTGGTAATGGGTGGTGGAGGTATCGGAAGTGCGAATGCAGACATGAGTAGCGATAAAGAGGGTGAGATGCCCTCTCGCCGAAAGACCAAGGGTTCCTGCGCAAGGCTAATCCGCGCAGGGTGAGCCGGCCCCTAAGACGAGCCCGAAGGGGGTAGTCGATGGGAATGCGGTTAATATTCCGCAGCCTGGTGGTGTGTGACGGATGGTGTGTGTTGTACGTCCTTATCGGATTGGACGTGCTTCGAAACTGTCCCGGGAAATAGCCCCACCGTATAGACCGTACCCGAAACCGACACAGGTGGTCAGGTAGAGTATACCAAGGCGCTTGAGAGAAGTGTCCTGAAGGAACTCGGCAAATTGCCTCCGTACCTTCGGAAGAAGGAGGCCCTCATTCCGGGCAACCGGTATGAGGGGGCACAGGCCAGGGGGTAGCGACTGTTTAGCAAAAACACAGGGCTCTGCTAAGTCGGCTTCAAGACGACGTATAGGGCCTGACGCCTGCCCGGTGCCTGAAGGTTAAGAGGAGGAGTGCAAGCTCTGAATTGAAGCCCAGGTAAACGGCGGCCGTAACTATAACGGTCCTAAGGTAGCGAAATTCCTTGTCGGGTAAGTTCCGACCTGCACGAATGGCGTAACGACTTCCCCACTGTCTCCAGGACATGCTCAGCGAAATTGAATTCTCCGTGAAGATGCGGAGTACCCGCGGTTAGACGGAAAGACCCCGTGCACCTTTACTGCAGCTTCAGAGTGGCATTAGGAAAGAACTGTGTAGCATAGGTGGGAGGCTTTGAAGCATTGGCGCCAGCCGATGTGGAGCCATAGGTGAAATACCACCCTGTTGTTTTCTGATGTCTAACCTCGTTCCGTAAGCCGGAACAGGGACCCTCTGTGGCGGGTAGTTTGACTGGGGCGGTCGCCTCCTAAAGAGTAACGGAGGCGCGCGATGGTGGGCTCAGGCCGGTTGGAAACCGGCTGTTAGAGTGCAATGGCATAAGCCCGCCTGACTGCGAGACTGACAAGTCGAGCAGAGACGAAAGTCGGTCATAGTGATCCGGTGGTCCCTCGTGGAAGGGCCATCGCTCAACGGATAAAAGGTACGCCGGGGATAACAGGCTGATAACCCCCAAGAGCTCATATCGACGGGGTTGTTTGGCACCTCGATGTCGGCTCATCACATCCTGGGGCTGGAGCAGGTCCCAAGGGTTTGGCTGTTCGCCAATTAAAGTGGTACGTGAGCTGGGTTCAGAACGTCGCGAGACAGTTTGGTCCCTATCTGCCGTGGGCGTCGAAATTTGAGAGGAGTTGACCCTAGTACGAGAGGACCGGGTTGAACGTACCTCTGGTGTACCTGTCGTCGTGCCAACGGCGCAGCAGGGTAGCTATGTACGGACGGGATAACCGCTGAAAGCATCTAAGCGGGAAGCCTCCCTCGAGATAAGATTTCACAGGACGGTCGGAGACCACGACCTTGATAGATCGGATGTGGAAGTGCGGTAACGCATGGAGCTAACCGATACTAATCGTCCTATTCGCGCTTGAGAGTCCCACCATCAACGACAGCCCTGGCTGTCCGCGAGGTCGGATGATGAAAAGCTCGACGCCAGAACAACTTACACACGTAAATGTGCATCGATTACAAGAACCGTACGTCCCGGCCAGGCTCAGCTTGTCCGGGGCCCCCATGAAGTACCACTTCATGGGGATACACCGCAGGCTTCATTGCCTGGTGACCATAGCGTCGGTGTCCCACCCGATCCCATCCCGAACTCGGCCGTGAAACCCGACTGCGCCAATGGTACTATCGCTTAAGCGATGGAAGAGTAGGGCGTCGCCAGGCATTGCAGCTTGCGGTTGTACGGTTCTCCCAGAACCCATTCATAACGTCCGTCCACCAAGGACACACCGTCGCCTCCGCCACAACGCGGAGGCGTTCGTGTTTCCAAACGGACACA
>NZ_JAJFEU010000016.1:0-2358 GCF_020707225.1 Sphingomonas sp. IC4-52
CCCCCCCCGGAGCCTCGCGCACCATGATGGTGGGCCAAACTCCGGGGGGAAAGTCATCTCACTGTAGGATCGATGGCGAACTCGCACCCTTCTCCACAACGAGAAGCCGGTGGTCACCCAGACCCGGCATGAGGTGCGCTTTCCCGGCCCCTTCCGGGAGCCGCGACGGTTATCAGCCACAAGGGCCGAAGCGCTCGAAGACCGCCGTTCTATGACGACCGTCGAGTAGGAGGGTGTGAGTTGCACGCACAGAGCCTCCTTCTATCACGCCACCCCTGCTCGGGGCCTTTTTACCACCGTGTTTTCCACGGTTTGAACCTTTCGTTCCGGCTGACCGGCGATCGGCGGACCCGCTATGGCGTGAGCGCGGGCGAGCTTGGCTCTCAATGTCTTCGACGCAGGGTGGTTAACCAGTGCGCCTGCCGAGGTCTTCGATGCCTCACCAAGATATGGCCGGTTTAGCGGGACCGTCACCCGTGCTGTATGGATGGATCATACCAGAGGCGGCGTGGCCCCTGCATTATTTAACGTCAGAGGATCGGCCTCGGAAATCGCGGGCAAGTTGTGTCGCCGGAGCGCATTCCAAAAGCCCCGCCGTATCGGACACCAAAAACTGTCGGATTTCCGTCGATCCGGGCTACCCATTTTTCCCGTTTCGAAAAGCAGTTGAATATGGAGCAGCGGTAGCTGGCACCACCACCCGGCATGCATATCTTGGAAGCACGAAGGAGGTATCGCCGATGGGACTGTTCGACAGCAACGGCAACGACCGCACGAAGGGTGGCCCGAAGGTCAAGACCGGACCCAACGCAGGGCTGACCCGCGCGAAGAACGATGATGGCCGCTGGCGCGAGAAGCGCAGCGATGCGGGCAAGCCCCGCAAGTGACGCGCCGCCACATCATCTGATAGGAAGGTCGCGGATAGGCTGGTGAGGCTGCTGCCCTTGTGGAGGGGGCGGCGCATCGAGACCACCAGCCTATCCGCTTCCTCAACCGTTGGACGGGTGAAGCTCGACTGCTTTGCGCCTCGTTGAATCGCGGCTCAATGCACAAACTGGGCAACCGCCGACAACCACCCCGTTTTCACTTCGCCCGTTCGATGAGCCCCATCAACTGGTTGCCGGTCCCGACGATGCGGAAGGTATCATCGACCGTCTTGCCGGTGGTGGGATCGTAGGTGCCAAGGATGCGTCCCGCGAAGTTGAAGGCCCGCTGCCGCCCCTGCGTCATGTCCTCGATATGCCCGATGATGAAACCACGCTGATCCCGGATCGTCGTTCGCGCCATACTCGCCTCCATGGTGATGAAGGTCGAAGGCTCTCACACGAACGGGAAATAATCGAACTAAATGAACTGCTTGACCCGTTCCAGAACTGGAGCGAGTCCTTCTGGAATGACCAAGCGCGTTGCCCTGTATCTCCGTGTGAGCACGGACTCTCAAACCGTCGAGAACCAGCGCCGGGAACTGCTCATCATCGGTGAGCGGCTCGGATGGGAGATCGTCGAGGTCTTCAGCGATGAAGGCATCTCCGGGGCCAAGGGACGTGACAAGCGCCCCGGCTACGACCGGTTGATGACAATGGTGACGAGAAGGGAGATCGACCTCATCGCCTGCTGGTCGGTCGATCGCCTCGGACGATCCCTCCAGCACCTCGTCACCTTCCTCGGCGAGATCAACGCACGCGGTGTCGATCTGTATCTGCACACGCAGGGCCTCGACACCTCGACCCCGGCAGGACGCGCCATGTTCTCGATGCTGGCCGTGTTTGCGGAACTTGAGCGCAGCATCTTGCGGCAGAGGATCATGGCAGGGCTGGCGCGATCCACGAAACGGTCTGGCCGACCGCCCCTCGACGCCGAGAAGGTCGAGCGTATCAAGCGCTCCCTCACCAAGGGCGTCTCCATCAACGCCACGGCCAAGAAGTTCAAGGTCGGTGTCGGGACCGTGCATCGGGTGAAGCAGCAGATGGCGCTCGCCGCCTGATCAGCGAGCGCGCAGCCACGCCATCGCTTCGTCGAAGGTCATCGCCATTCCCGGCTGCGCGCCTGCCTGCTCGATACGCGCCACGAAGTCCGGGTCGAGTTCTTCACCTCGGCAGATCGGACACGGCTCGGCCTCATCGTCCGAACATCCCCCATTATGCCGATCTATCACCGAGCCCCCGTCCATGACCAAGACCGCCCATACCACAGAGCGCGCCACAGCACTCGATGCCGATGAAGACCGAAGCGGTTCGGGTGTTCTTCTGGGACTCGAACCTTCGAGCCCTCCCGCCATTGAAAAGGCGGGACAAAACTCGACCCTCCCCGGCGACCTCGATCACCTACCCCGGCATACTCCTCTTCTGGGCACCATTT
>NZ_JAJFEU010000018.1:0-1432 GCF_020707225.1 Sphingomonas sp. IC4-52
TCTGGCGTTCCACGCCAGATGGGAGATATCTACTTCGCGGAAGGTAAGCTGGCTGACCGCCTCTGCCAGCACCCCCACTCGATGCCCGCTGCCGTAGTTCTCGGATGCTCCCCGCTTCCCCGTTTCGTGCGTCCATCCGCCGAGCGCCATTGCAACGTCATGGTCTATGCGCGCGGCGCGCAACTCGTCGCGGAAGTTATGACGGAATGAATGGAAGCAGGTGCGAGGTTGATAGGCACCGCAGCTTCGAAGAAACTGCGTGAACCATTTTGAGAACGCGACCGACCGCACGCCCTTGGTGCCGGGGTCGATCTCCTCGAACAGCTTCGTGCGACCGTTGCGGCGCTGCTTGTCCACGAAGTGTAGCAGCCCGCAGTCGATCATGTTCTTGTGGATCGGCATGAGGCGCTCACTCGCGCCCGTCTTGAGATTCTTGTCACTGCTCCCGGCAACAGACTCCTCGGTGATCACGAAGCAACGCACCCCATCGACCGTTCGGATATCGGCGACGTCGAGTTGGCAGATTTCGTTCAGTCGCATGCCTGTGTGTAGGCCGATCAGCGGCACCCAAAATCGTGCATTGCGAGGCCGCTCGATTCCCGGTTTGGCGTATCCGCGCTCCCCATCGACGCACCCCCGATAGAGCGGAGCGTTGAAGATCGCGTGTAGCTGGCTCGGGCTGAACGGAAAGCGCTTGTCCTTCTTGGCGGTGTCGTCGGGCAGACGCAGGCCGCGTGTCGGATTCCGATCGAGTAGCTCCTCATTGACAGCCCAGTTCAGGAAGCTCGACAGGTTGGCGAGACAGGTGTTGGCGTTTGCTGCGCTGATGAGGTCGGTTTCGCCGCGCGTTCGAGCCCGATCGGCGGCTTGGCGGGCGGTGAGCTTCGGGAACCGCTTGGCGGCATTGCGCGGCATGAAACGCAGCACGTCGATATAGTCGCGACAATGGGCGCGAGCCAGCGATTGCATGGGAACGTCTTTGCCGATGATCGACACGGCGAGCCTACGGGTCGTCTCATATGCTTCGCGCGTTCGGGCTGACCACCCCTGCGTCGGATCGGTCATATACTGCTCGTATGCTTCGCCAAGGGTGAGGCTGCTGACCGGAACAGGAGGCAACGGCTCTGCCTCAACCAGAGCAGCATCAGGGATCACCTGACACCTTGGCACGGCATCATCCGACGACGGTTCGAGGAGCGTCGGATCGCAGTGAAGACCAGCGGCCCAGCGGCGCTGTTCGATCTCTGCTTCGACCCGAGCCATGGCGCTGGGCAACCGCCGCAAGGCGATCTTCAAGCTGTCCGTTCGAAGCGACTGCCATATCTCGGCGCGGCCCATGAGCGCGCGAGCGTCATGCGGAATCCTGCGACGGTAATAGAAATGCGTGCCTCGGATACACAGTCCGACAGGCCGATTGTGTAGCAGTGCTGTG
>NZ_JAJFEU010000019.1:0-1429 GCF_020707225.1 Sphingomonas sp. IC4-52
ATCGGTCATGTACGAGTATTTAGGCTTAGAGGGTGGTCCCCCTATATTCAGACAGGATTACACGTGTCCCGCCCTACTCAAGTCCTTCAATCTCACTTTCGCATACGGGGCTGTCACCCGCTACGGCCGAACTTTCCAGATCGTTCTGCTAGTTGAATTGAAGGCACTGGCCTGGTCCGCGTTCGCTCGCCACTACTAACGGAATCTCGGTTGATGTCTTTTCCTCCAGGTACTGAGATGTTTCAGTTCCCCGGGTTCGCTTCACGAAGCCTATTTTATTCAGCTAAGTGATACCTGTTTCCCAATTACTTCCACCCGGCGAACCGAGAAGAGATAATCGGGATAGGTGGGTTTCCCCATTCGGAAATCGTCGGGTCAAAGGTTGCTCACACCTCACCGACGCTTATCGCAGCGTGCCACGTCCTTCATCGCCTGTACATGCCAAGGCATCCACGAATTGCCCTTACCTCACGCTTGAGAGTCCACACCACCAACGACAACACTGGATCGCTTCCAAAGGAAACGACACGAAACTCGGCAGAGCAGTGTAGCGTGGTTCTGATCTGGCCTCCCGTTGACACGCATGAAGCGTGCCGCCGAGCGGCTCAGCTGATGTGGATGATTAAATCTCAGCCAGATTATTTGTAGAGATATAGTCCTGGACGTCTCGAACCCCGTAGCCAGTCCGCTGCAGGCCGAAGCCCTTGGCGAACCGCTTTCGCGATCCTCGTCGTTCCAAACCCATACCGCCACGGCATCGATTTTAAGAACCCATTCACAATGTCAAAGAAGGCCGTCGCGGCCTTAACCTCATGGTCGCCCATGAGGATCTCGTGTCTTCATCTTCTGGATTTCGGCAGAGTGTCGCAACCACGCCGCGGCAAAGCCGCGTCGTCAGACCTGCTTGCAGCAGGCTGGCCGTGCTCGCTGATGTGCGCTGCAAGCTTTCGCTTGCGCGTCTCGTCAGCTGCGCAGTGGTGGAGCCTATCGGGATCGAACCGATGACCTGATGCTTGCAAAGCAACCGCTCTCCCAGCTGAGCTAAGGCCCCGCTACGCCTGCGCAGATGGTGGGCCGAGTAGGAGTTGAACCTACGACCTCACGCTTATCAGGCGTGCGCTCTAACCACCTGAGCTACCGGCCCATCTGCACAACCCGGCTGGCCATAAAGGCCGCAGGCGGCGTGAGCCAGCTCAGGCTGCATCCCCACGGGTGGGGATGTTCCAGATGATGAAGGGACATGAGGACGGCGGCTAATGTTCTTTGGAATGGAGGAAGCTCTTCTTCGAGCCAAGGCTCAAAGCGCTTTCCGCCGATATCCTTAGAAAGGAGGTGATCCAGCCGCAGGTTCCCCTACGGCTACCTTGTTACGACTTCACCCCAGTCGCTAAACCCACCGTGGTCGCCTGCCTCCTTGCGGTTAGCGCGA
>NZ_JAJFEU010000001.1:0-1315033 GCF_020707225.1 Sphingomonas sp. IC4-52
TGTAGGACAGCCCGTGCGGTGGGGGCGGCGGGAGGGCCGGTCAGCCCTCCAGCGATACCTCCGCGCTCATCAGCTTCGGGAAGAAGCCCTCATGCGCCGCACGCAGCGTGTCGAGCGTGACGACATCGTCGCGGTCGGGCCGCTCGAAGATCAGGCGCTTGCCGCCGGTGCGGCCCATCGGCTCCGCCTCGACGCCGGCCTCGAGCGCGGCCTGGAGGAAATCGGCCAGCGCGTGATCGTGGACGGTGACGATGTAGACGCCCTGATCCTCGCCGAAGAAGGAATGCGCGCAGTCGAACGGCTGCTTGCGATCGATGATCGCGCCGATGTTGCCGGCGAGCGCCATCTCGGCGAGCGTGACGGCGATGCCGCCATCGGAGACGTCGTGGACGGCGGAGAGCTGACCCAGGTCGATGGCGTGGCGGATGAGATCGCCGGTGGCCTTCTCCTGCTGGAGATCGACGCGGGGCGGGGGGCCTTCCTCGCGGCCGTGGATCTCGCGCAGCCAGAGCGACTGGCCGAGATCGCCGCGGCGGGTGCCGACCGCGAGGATGACGTCGCCCGCGCCCTTGAAGGCGATGGTGGCGCTCTTCGACCAGTCCGCCATCAGGCCGACGCCGCCGATCGCGGGGGTGGGGAGGATCGCCGAACCGCCGCCGGTCGCCTTCGATTCATTGTAGAGCGAGACGTTGCCGGAGACGATGGGGTAGTCGAGCGCGCGGCACGCCTGCGCCATGCCATCGAGGCAGCCGACGATCTGGCCCATGATTTCCGGGCGCTGCGGGTTGGCGAAGTTGAGGCAGTTGGTGATGGCGAGCGGCTTTGCGCCGACCGCGGTGAGGTTGCGCCAGGTCTCGGCGACGGCCTGCTTGCCGCCCTCGACGGGGTCGGCGTAGCAATAGCGCGGGGTGCAATCGGTGGTGATCGCCAGCGCCTTGTCGGTGCCGTGGACGCGAACCACCGCGGCGTCGCCGCCCGGGCGCTGCACCGTGTCGGCGCCGACCATGTGGTCGTACTGCTCCCAGATCCAGCGGCGGCTGGCGATGTCGGGCGAGCCCATCAGCGTGACGAGATCGGCGGCGATGTCCTTGCACTCGGGCACGTTGACCAGCGCCTTGGCGGGCGGGGTGGGGACGTGCGGGCGATCGTAGAGCGGGGCCTCGTCAGCGAGCGGGGCGAGCGGGATGTCGCAGACGGTGTCGCCCTTCCACTTCAGCACCATGCGGCCCGTGTCGGTGACATGGCCGATGACGGCGAAGTCGAGTTCCCACTTGCGGAAGATCGCCTCGGCGAAGGCCTCGCGGCCCGGCTTCAGCACCATCAGCATGCGCTCCTGCGATTCGGAGAGCATCATTTCGTAGGGCGTCATGCCCTCTTCGCGCTGCGGCACGTCGTCCATGATCAGTTCGATGCCGACGCCGCCCTTTGACGCCATCTCGACGCTGGAGGAGGTGAGGCCGGCGGCGCCCATGTCCTGGATCGCGACGATCGCGTCGGAGGCCATCAGCTCGAGACACGCCTCGATCAGCAGCTTTTCGGTGAAGGGATCGCCGACCTGCACCGTCGGGCGCTTCTCCTCCGCATCCTCGCCGAAGTCGGCCGAGGCCATGGTGGCGCCGTGGATGCCGTCGCGGCCGGTCTTGCTGCCGACATAGACGATCGGATTGCCGATGCCGCTGGCGGCCGAATAGAAGATCTTGTCCTGATCCGCGACGCCGACCGTCATGGCGTTGACGAGGATGTTGCCGTCATAGGCGGGGTGGAAGTTCACCTCTCCGCCCACCGTCGGCACGCCGACGCAATTGCCGTAGCCGCCGATGCCATGGACCACGCCCGAGATGAGGTGGCGCATCTTGGGGTGATCGGGGCGGCCGAAGCGAAGCGCGTTCATGTTCGCGACGGGCCGCGCGCCCATGGTGAAAACGTCGCGCAGAATGCCGCCGACGCCCGTCGCCGCGCCCTGATACGGCTCGATGTACGAGGGGTGGTTGTGCGATTCCATCTTGAAGATCGCGGCCTGGCCATCGCCGATGTCGATGACGCCGGCATTCTCGCCCGGGCCGCAGATCACCCAGGGGGCCTCGGTCGGCAGCTTCTTCAGGTGGATTCGCGAGGATTTGTAGGAGCAATGCTCCGACCACATCACCGAGAAGATGCCCAGTTCCACCAGGTTCGGCTCACGGCCGAGCGCGTGGAGGACGCGATCATATTCCTCGGGAGACAGGCCGTGTTCGGCGACGACTTCAGGCGTGATGGCGGTCATGCGCGCGCGATAGCGGCGGCGGCGCCCGGTGTCACCACAAGGCTGACCTCAAGATACCCCGGCGGCTTGAACAAGGCGCCTGCGGCCCGCCATGGCTTACCGGCGGCGGCGGAAGCGCCGGAGGCGATGAAGCAGCGGGCGCCGGGCGGAAAGCGCCTCGAACATCTCCTCCGGTCCTTCGGGATCGAGAATCTTGTTGTCGGCGAGCCATGCCTCGACGGAGGTGAGATCCGGCACCTCATAGGGAATGAGCGTCTTGCCCGCACCGCGCAGGTGCTCGATCGCGCCGATCAGGCCATGCGATGCAATCGCCTCGCTGACGGTCGCAGGTTCGGTGCCGAGATGTTCGGCAATCAGATCGTCGCGGATGGCGGCGATGCGATCGTCGTCATTCTCGATGGTAACGTCACATTCCGTGTCGAGCCGGAGCGAGCGATTGTTGAAGTTGGAGGAGCCGATGCGGATCACCTCCTCATCGATCACCAGCACCTTGGCGTGAACGTAGATCGGCTCTCCACCAGCGGTGTGCGGGTGGTACATGCGCAGGCGATCGTGCTTGTCGCGCTGCTTCAGCGCCTGGAACAGCCGGGCGCGGGCGGTGTCCATCGCAATGGGTTCAAGCCAGCCCTGCGCTGAAACGGGATTGATGATGACGATTTCCGGACCGTCCGGCTCGTCCAAGCGCCGCGCAATGGCCTCCGCCACGCGGCGCGACGCGAAATACTGGCTTTCGGCGTAGATGCGGCGCTTCGCACGCGCGATCAGCGAGAGATAAAGCTGTTCAATCTCCCGGATCGACTCCTGCGGGCCATATTCCGGTTGAGACCGCGAAATGGCGACATCAACGTCTCGGAAGTCCGGCTTCAGATCAACGGGCCAGCAATCGACCTTGCTGTCGGGTTCGGGGATCTCACCGCCACCGGCAATCTGCCAGCGGGTACGGCAGAGATCGCCGAGCGCCTTGGCCACCGGACCTTCCAGCGCCGTCGTGGCATCGTGCCATGGCTTGTTGGGCCAGCCGCTGGGCGAGGTACGGTGCGGGTCGTCGTCCCTATGCGAGCGCGTGTCCCAACGCTCGTCCGTCATGTCGATGCCGCCGCAAAAGGCGAGGCAATCGTCGATAACGACGATTTTCTGATGCTGGGAGGCGCCAACGGGATGATGACCGTCGAGCTTCAGGTGGATGCGCTTGCGCAGGAAACGCCACTTGGTCAGCGTCAGCAGCGTCTTGCCGCGGAACAGCGTCTTGAAGGCGCCCTTGTCCCAGCGGAGAATGTAGACGTTGAGATCCGGGCGTCGGCGCACCAGCCAAGTGATGAATTCGCCGACTTCGGTCGGGACGCCAGGTGGCTCGTTTTCCCAGGCAAGGCGAATGCGAGCGTCGAAATCCCAGCCAACCAGCAGGATCTGCTTGCGCGCTTTCATCATGGCGGCACGTGCCAGGCGAAAATAGGTGTCGGCGTCGATCACCACCGCGGCGCGGCTTGCCCGTTCGATGCGCCAGCGGGCCTCCTCCGGCAGGTTCACAGAATGTCGTGAACGCGTTCGGGCGGGCGCGCGAGCACCACGCCCTTGTCGGTTTCCACCAGCGGCCGTTCGATGGTGGCAGGATCGGCGGCCATGATGTCCAGCGCCTCTTCGTCGCTTGCCGCGGCGGGCGCGTCCTTGCGCATCGCGTCGCGCGGCAACAGCCCGCCACGTGCATACAGCCGCGCGAGTTCCTCGCGAGCCGGCGGCTGCTTGAGATAGTCGATGATTTCCACCTCAGCGCCGGCCTCGGTGAGTAGCGCCAGCGCCTGACGCGATTTGGAACAACGCGGATTATGCCAGATCGTCGCCTTCAATGCCGCGCTCCTTCTTGATCCAGGCTAAAGTCTCCGAGCAGAATGTGAAGGCAAAATGTCGATGACGTCGCGCCCAAGCGAACCGGCATCCGGGGAGCCCGCAATCCCAGGGGATGCGAGGCGTACCGCCGAATGCCGGACGCATCCGGAGGGGTGGCTCAGGCCTGCTCGGCCAGCCACTCCTCCAGCCATTTGATGGTGTAATCGCCCTGTTGGAACTCAGGATCGTCCAGCAGCGCCTGATGAAGCGGGATGGTTGTCTTCATCCCCTCGATCACGAACTCCTCAAGTGCGCGACGAAGACGGCGAAGCGCGCCTTGGCGGGTGGTGCCATAGACGATCAGCTTGGCGATCATGCTGTCGTAGTAAGGCGGCACCTTGTAGCCGGCGTAGAGGCCCGAATCGACGCGCACGTGCATGCCACCGGGTGCGTGATATTGCTTCACGAGGCCCGGGGAGGGCGCGAAGGTACGCGGATCCTCCGCATTGATGCGGCACTCGATGGCGTGACCGCGGAAGACAACATCCTCCTGGCGCAGCGTCAGCGGATGGCCTTCCGCGACTCGGATCTGCTCGCGAACGAGATCGAGGCCAGTGATCGCCTCCGTCACCGGATGCTCCACCTGAAGGCGGGTGTTCATCTCGATGAAGTAGAACTCACCGTTTTCCCAGAGGAACTCGATCGTGCCGGCGCCCCGATAACCCATGTCGGCCATCGCCTTGGCGACGATCCCGCCCATACGATCGCGCTCTTCCGCCGAGATAACGGGAGAAGGAGCTTCCTCGAGGACCTTCTGGTGGCGGCGCTGCAGCGAGCAGTCACGCTCACCAAGGTGAATGGCGTTGCCGTTGCCGTCGCCGAATACCTGGAATTCGATGTGCCGCGGATTGCCGAGGTACTTTTCCATGTAGACGGTGGCGTCGCCGAACGCGGCCTTCGCCTCGCTGCCGGCCTGCGCCATCAGCGTGTCCATCTCGTCCTCTGACGGCACGACCTTCATGCCGCGGCCGCCGCCGCCCGATGCGGCCTTGATCAGCACGGGATAGCCGATGTCACGCGCGAGGCGCTTGGCCTCCGCCGAATCGGTCAGCGCCCCATCCGAGCCGGGGACCAGCGGGAGGCCGAGCGCGCCGGCGGTGCGCTTTGCCTCCACCTTGTCGCCCATGGTGCGGATATGTTCAGGCTTCGGCCCGACGAAGATCAGTCCGTGCGCCTCGACGATCTCGGCGAACTTCGCGTTTTCGCTGAGGAAGCCGTAGCCCGGGTGGATCGCATCCGCGCCCGAGATCTCGGCGGCGGAGATGATGTTGGCGATGTTGAGATAGCTCTCGCTCGCCGCCGGCGGGCCGATGCAGATCGCCTCATCCGCCAGGCGGACATGCATTGCATCGGCGTCGGCGGTGGAGTGCACCGCGACGGTCTTGATCCCCATCTCGTGGCAGGCGCGGTGGATTCGCAGCGCGATCTCACCACGATTGGCAATCAGGAGCTTCTTGATCTCGGGCATCTTACTCGACGACCACCAGCGGCTGGTCGAACTCGACCGGCTGGCCATTGTCGACCAGGATCGCCTTCACCGTGCCGGCACTGGGCGCGGTGATCGGATTCATGACCTTCATCGCCTCAACGATCAGCAGCGTGTCGCCGGCCTGCACCTGCTTGCCGACAGAAACGAAGGCGGCAGCGCCCGGCTCGGCAGCGAGATAGGCCGTGCCGACCATCGGCGAGCGAACGGCATTGGCAAGCGAGGGCTCTGCCGCGGCAGGCTCTGCTGTCGGCAGCGCAGCGGTTGCCGTGCTGGGCGCCGGCGCCGCCGAAGCGGGCGGCGGTGCGTGATAGACGGCGGGCGCGGCGGCAGCCGCAGCCTTGCGGGCAACGCGGATGCGGCGATCCCCGTCTTCCACTTCAATTTCGGTGAGCTGCGTCGTGTCGAGCAGCTCGGCAAGCTGGCGGACGAGATCGACGTCGACCTTCATCGCTCCATTTTCCTTATCGGCCATTGCGACCCTTTCCCTGAACAGGGCGCGCGCTGTGTCAGAACCGCGCCGCCGCTTCAAGCGCGAGCAGGTACGACAGCGCACCGAACCCTGCGATTGTTCCACGTGCGGCACGGCCGACGTAGGAGAGATGGCGGAATTCTTCACGAGCATGCGGATTGGACAAATGCACCTCGATAACCGGGGTGCGGACGGATTTGATCGCATCATGAAGTGCGATCGACGTGTGGGTAAAGGCGCCGGCGTTGAGAATCACCGCCTTTGCCCCCTGAGCCTGCGCCTCGTGCAGCCAATCAACGAGATGGCCCTCGTGATTCGACTGGCGCATGTCGACCTCGAGGCCGAGTTCGCGTGCGCGATCCTCCAGCTGACCGGCAATATCGTCCAGGGTTTCATGCCCGTAGATCTCCGGCTCGCGCGTGCCGAGCAGGTTCAGGTTCGGGCCGTTCAGGACGTAGATCAGCGACAAGGGTGGCTCCTTCCTTGAACGGCATGTGCGCCAAGCCTAGGTGGAAGGCAATTCATCCGACCGAATGACAATCTGAATGAGAGGGGCTCTGCCGCCCCGCAAAGGATATCATGCCCCATACCGACGGAACCGTATCGATCACCGTGAACGGCGCGCACCGCCGTGTCACCGCCGGGCTGACGCTGGCGCAACTGGCGACCGAGCTGGGCC
Organism: Sphingomonas sp. IC4-52; assembly: GCF_020707225.1. Lineage (NCBI taxonomy): Bacteria > Pseudomonadati > Pseudomonadota > Alphaproteobacteria > Sphingomonadales > Sphingomonadaceae > Sphingomonas > Sphingomonas sp. IC4-52. Next base: position 6,785 of record NZ_JAJFEU010000001.1, read on the forward strand.
TGATACCCGAGAAGGTCGCGGTGGAGCGCAATCTGGAAGTGGTGCCGCGCTCGACGCTGGCAGACGTGTGCGTGGAGGATGGCGACGATATCGAGATTGTTCATTTCGTCGGCGGCGGGGATCATGGCGGCGCCGTGCCCACCGACAGCTGGACCGTCGCGGGCAAGACGTTCCGCTCGCGCCTGATCGTCGGCACCGGCAAGTACAAGGATTTCGCGCAGAACGCCGCGGCGCTGGAGGCCTCGGGCGCGGAGATCGTCACGGTCGCAGTGCGCCGCGTCAACGTCAGCGATCCCAACGCGCCGATGCTGACCGACTTCATCGATCCCAAGCGGTTCACCTACCTGCCTAATACCGCTGGCTGCTTCACCGCGGACGAGGCGATCCGCACGCTGCGGCTAGCGCGCGAGGCGGGCGGCTGGGATCTCGTCAAGCTGGAGGTGCTGGGTGAGGCGCGCACGCTCTACCCCGACATGCGTGAGACGCTGAAGGCGACTGAAGTCCTGGTGAAGGAGGGCTTCAAGCCGATGGTCTATTGCGTCGATGACCCGATCGCTGCGAAGCAGCTGGAAGAGGCGGGTGCCGTCGCGATCATGCCGCTGGGCGCGCCGATCGGTTCGGGCCTCGGTATCCAGAACCGGGTGACGATCCGCCTGATCGTGGAAGGCGCCAAGGTGCCGGTGCTGGTCGACGCCGGCGTCGGCACGGCATCCGATGCAGCGGTCGCAATGGAGCTGGGCTGTGACGGCGTGCTGATGAACACCGCGATCGCCGAGGCCAAGGATCCGGTGATGATGGCCGCCGCGATGAAGGCGGCGGTCGAGGCCGGGCGACTGTCCTATCGCGCGGGGCGCATGGGGATCCGCCGCTATGCAGACCCGTCGTCGCCGCTCGCCGGACTGATCTGAACCTGTCCGGCGACGCTTGGCAGCGGGGGGATCAGCCCCGCTGTTCCCGAGGCTTCCAGGTGAAGACTCGGTAGAAGTACAGCAGCACGATCGCGATCACGGTGCCGACGGCGAGCGGGCCGACGAACTTCTCCAACTGCTCCATCTTCAGCCCAAGGAAGAGACCGGCGCCCGCCAGTACCGAATTCCAGATCGCGCTGCCGGTGAAGGTGAACAGCAGGAACTTCCACATCGACATTTTCGCCATGCCGGCCGGCAGGGAGATGACCGTGCGGAAGGTGGGGAGAAAGCGGAAGACGAAAATCACCCAGTGACCGTATTTCTGAAAGAAGCGGTTCAGGTGCTCCACGTCCTCCCATTCCATCGTCATCCAGCGCGAATAGCGATCCACCATTGGCTTGAAGCGCTGAATGCCGAGGCGCCGGCCGAGTTCGTACCAGAACAGGTTGCCGGCCGTGGTGCCCATCGTGGCCCAGAAGATCAGCCACCACAGATCCATCTGTCCGCGGGCCACGGCCATGCCGCCAAGCCCCATGATGACCTCTGACGGGATCGGCGGAATGATGTTTTCCAGCGCCATCAGCAGGAAGATGCCGATGTATCCCCCGCGGGCGATTAGATCGATGATGATGTCAGTCATTGAAGGTCAGCAATCGTCCTGTTGAAGCGGGGAGGTGGGCGCATCCCCGCGATCCCCCCGCCAGCGCCTTATGCCTGCTTCGTCGCAGCGGTGGTAGCGGCCCCGAGTTGCGCCTGCCGAGGCGCGGAAGGGTTAAGCGAATCAGCGTTCCGCCAGGCGGCGCTCGATCGCATCCCAGATCAGGCCAGCGACGTCGGTGCCGTCGAACCGCTCGATCGCCACGATGCCGGTCGGCGAAGTGACGTTGATCTCCGTCAGCCATTGGCCGCCGATCACGTCAATGCCCACAAAGATCAGGCCGCGACGCTTCAGCTCCGGCCCGAGCGCGGCGCAGATCTCACGCTCGCGCGCGGTAAGTTCGGTTTTTTCCGCCGAGCCGCCGACGGCGAGATTGCTGCGAATCTCGCCCTCACCGGGCAGGCGGTTGATTGCGCCGGCAACCTCGCCGTCGACCAGCACGATGCGCTTGTCACCCTTTGCCACGTCCGGAAGGAACGCCTGCACCATGTGCGGCTCGCGATAGGCGGTGTTGAACACTTCAATCAGCGCCGAAAGGTTCTCACCTTCTGGCCCGACGCGGAAGATGGCCTTCCCACCGTTGCCGTGGAGCGGCTTCACCACGATTGCCCCATGCTGGCGAAGGAAGGCGCGTGCTTCGTCGAGCGACCGGGTGACGAGCGTCGGCGGCATGAAGCGCGCGTAATCGAGCACGAACACCTTTTCCGGTGCGTTCCGGACGCTCGCCGGATCGTTCACCACGAGCGTGCGATCGGCAATCCGCTCCAGGAGGTGGGTGGCGGTGATGTAGCCGAGATCGAAGGGCGGATCCTGGCGCATCAGCACGACGTCCGCTTCGTCACCCAGGTCGAGGCTGACGGGTTCACCAGCGTCGAAGTGGTTACCCTCCACTCGTTGCACCGTCACCGGCCGCGCCTTTGCCCACAGCCGCCCGTCCGACCAGTTCAGATCCTCAGCGGCATAATGGAACAGCCGGTGCCCGCGCTTCTGCGCCGCCAGCATCAACGCAAAGCTCGAATCGCCAGCGATGTTGATCGATTCGAGCGGGTCCATCTGGACGGCGACGGTGAGACTCACGCAAACCTCCGTTCGCCCCGGCCGAAGGAAGGTCACGCCTTCCCGTCATGGGGCAGTGCAATAGCAGACCGCGTCAGGCGCGACATGCACCGGCAGGTAAGGCGGTGCATCGGGCTTGTCACCCGATCCAGGCATTCTCGATGTGACGTGGCGCGGTTCCGGGGGCCAGAAGGATGACATCCACGCGGATGTCCTCGCCCGCAGTGGCATAGCGCGGCATCAACAATTCGGCCGCGGCGGCCACCCGTGCAAGCCGCCGCTGGTCAATGGCAAAGTCCAGTTCCCCAGCGCTGGCCCGGGTCTTCACCTCGACAAAGGCGATGAGAGCGCCCTTTTGCGCGACCAGATCGACTTCGCCAGCCGGGGTGCGCACGCGCTGGTCGAGGATGCGCCAGCCCTTTAGTCGCAGCCACCAGGCGGCCAGCCGCTCCCCGCGGCGCCCGGCCGCCTCAGCGGTGCGGCGTTGATCGGGGCTTTGGGTATGGCGGAGGCGACGCATGGCAGACCGTCTGCGCCGAGGGAGCGACCCGGGCAAGCTTTGCCGGCGTCCGGACGCGAAGGACGATCATCCTCAAAGAAAGGTCATTCGCCCGAGCGAGGCTGGCTCGTGGCCGGGGAGGGCGTTGGTCATACTAGCTTCAACCGTCCATTCGACCTTGGGGGGGGGGCTGAGCGCGCCGGACCGCTACCTCCGATGCGCCTCTGGCTTGTCGAATGTCCCGCAATAGGTTCCGCCGGTCGGTAGGTGACGCCTTCGGATTGCCTTCAACGCCGACGTGTTCGACCCTTCCAATTTGGGGAGTAATCCAATGGCCAGAACGCTGATCACGGGCTCTGCCGGCGATGACGAACTGCGCGGCACTGCGGGCGATGACGACATCATTGCAGGCGCGGGCATGGACTTTGTTTCCGGCGGTGCCGGCGATGACTTCGTGCTGGGCGAGGCGGGAATCGATTACCTGGACGGAGAGGATGGCGACGACCGGCTGTTCGGCGGCGACGACAATGATGTGCTGAGAGGCGGGGCGGGGGCGGACCTCGTGTCGGGTGACGCAGGTAATGACTGGCTCTCCGGGGGAGACGGGCGGACGTCCGACAGCGGCTATGACCAGCTGCTGGGTGGCGCTGGCGACGACTATATCTATAGCGAGAGCGCCGATCTGATCGATGGCGGCTCCGGCGACGATCTTGCAGTTATCCTGCGACAAAGCAGCAGTGTCGCGTTCAAGGCCGACTTCTCCACGCCGCATCGAGTTCAGACCCTTGCGGACGGGACAGTGGTTACCGGCGTCGAACGCGTGTCCTTCTCCGGCGGCAGCGGTGCGGACATCATCAGGGCAGGTGACGGAGCGGATGAGCTTCGCGGAGGCGCAGGCGCCGACCAGCTGTGGGGTGGCGGTGGCATCGATATCCTGGATGGAGGTTCGGGCCGGGATCGACTGGTTGGCGGCGCCGGTGCCGATCTGTTCTATTTTTCATACGGCACCAATCGCGACCGGATCATCGACTTCGTACAGGGAGAGGACCGAATCGGGCTCAATGGCCTGTTCGCGCCGGTCACGTTCGACAAGATCCTGGCCGCGACTAGCCGGGACGATTCGACGGGGCTGGTGACGATCGACCTCTCGCAACTCGGCGGCGCGCCGGCCGACCGAATCGAATTGCTTACCGATCCGGCACAGGCGTTTGTCTTCGTCCCAGCCGATTTCGTGCTGTAGGGCCTTACCGCCGGCGCGGAAGAAAGCGCTTAGCCTTCCTTCAAGGCGAGCGCGCGGGCGTAGAGCGCCTTGCGATCAAGGCCGAGACGCTTGGCCACTTCGCCCGCGGCCTTCGCGGGGGGCAGGCGCGTAAGTGCTTCAGCGAGAGCGGCATCGGCGTCCTCCTCGCTGGCAGGAGGCGCTTCGCCCGGCGGCCCGACGACGATGACGATTTCCCCCTTGGGCGGCGCGTCTGCATAGCGTTCGGCCAGCATCGGGAGGGTGCCCGTGACCGCTTCCTCGAATCGCTTGGTGATTTCGCGCGTTACGGCCGCTTCGCGATCGCCAAGCTGCGCGGCGAGCGCCGCCAGCGTGGCACCGAGGCGCGGGCCGCTTTCATAAAAGACCAAAGTGGCACGAACAGCGCCGAGTTCGTCGATCGCATCGGCCCGTGCCTTCGCCTTGGACGGCAGAAAGCCTGCAAACAGGAAGCGATCGGTCGGCAGGCCAGCCAAGGTGAGGGCGGCTACGGCGGCGCACGGACCGGGGATCGTCACCACCGCATGACCTGCCGCGCGGGCATCGCGGACCAGTTTGTAGCCCGGATCCGAGATTAGTGGCGTGCCGGCGTCAGACACCAGTGCGATCGCTTCGGTGGCCAGACGCGCGATCAACTGCGGGCGGACGTGATCGGCGTTGTGATCATGATAAGGAGTCATCGGACGCTTCGTTCCGATGTGTCGCAGTAACCCAATTGTAACACGAGTGTCTTCTGCGGCGATTAGGTCCGCCCGCGACAGGATGTCGGCGGCACGTGGAGACAGGTCCCCGAGATTGCCGATCGGGGTTGCGACGATGTACAGGCCGGGGCTTAGTTTTTCCACGAGGAGTGTCATGGCAGAGGCCGCAACCGTATCGCAACGGGCGAACACCATCGTCCGCGGGTTTGTCGCCATGACGGCGCTGCTCGTTTCCGCTTGCTCCACCGTGGTGCCGCGCGGGCCGGCGGGCCCGACCGGACCGACCAAGGCGCCGCCGCCCGTCGCGCGGCCGGACGTGGGCGTCGAGGCAGGCATCCCCCGCGATACGGCGCGCAACCGCGTTGCGCTGCTCGTGCCGTTGTCCGGCACGAACGCCGGCGTGGGCAAGAGCCTGGCCAATGCGACTCAGCTTGCGCTGCTCGACACGCGCAACGAGCAGGTCCGCATCACGAATTACGATACCGCAACCGGCGCCGCGGCGGCCGCTCAGCGCGCCGTGGCGGATGGAGCGCAGCTGATCTTGGGGCCGTTGCTGTCCGAGGATGTGCGGGCGGTGGCGCCGATCGCGCGCCGGGCGGGCGTGCCGGTGCTCGCCTTCTCCAACGACAACAGCGTCGCCGGTGATGGCGTGTACCTGATGGGCTACACGCCGAGCCAATCGATCGAGCGGGTGGTCGATTTTGCGCGTAGCCGCGGGGTGACGAACTTCGGTGGCCTGGTGCCGAATGCCCTCTACGGCACGCGCGCTTCGACCACGTTCCTGCGGGCGGTGGAATCGGCAGGTGGCCGCGTCGTGGCGTTGCAGACCTATGACCGCACGGCAGGCGGCGTTGGTGCAGCGGTGAGCCGGATGGCCAAGGATGCGCCGTTCGACGCCGTGCTGATCGCCGATTCGGGTGCCACCGCCGCGACTGCCGTGCCGCTGCTGCGCAAGGCGAGCCCGAACACCAAGGTGCTTGGTACCGAATTGTGGAACAGCGACAACGGTATCTCGGCGCGTCCGGCCCTGAATGGTGCCTGGTTCGCCAGCGTTTCCAACACCTTGTACCGCCAATATGCGGCCAAGTATCGCGCCCGCTTCGGCACCGCGCCGTATCGCCTTTCCAGCCTTGGCTATGATGCGGTGTTGTTGACGGCGCGCATCTCCCGCGATTGGCGGATCGGCGCACCATTCCCGGAAACGCGTTTGCGGTCCGGAGAAGGCTTTGCCGGCATCGACGGCGCGTTCCGCTTTGGCCGCGACGGCGTGGCCGAGCGGGCGCTGGAAGTGCAGGAAATCCGCAGCGGCAGCACAACCGTTGTTTCACCAGCCCCCGCGAGTTTCGGGCGCTGAAGCCTCTTACCTTTCCTACAAGGATCGTTTCTGATGTTCGCCTGGTTCCAGCGCCTCCTTCCGAAGCGCGGCAATTTCTTCGAGCTGTTCGATGCGCATGCAGCAGTGACGCTGCGCGCGGCGGAAGCGACCACCCGGCTGTTCGCCGGCGATGCTAATCCCGAACAGGTCATCGCCGAGGTGAAGGACCTGGAACATCAGGCGGACGATATTACCCGCACGGTGCTCCAGACCGTACGCATCACCTTCCTGACGCCGTTCGATCGAAGCGCGATCAGCGACCTGATCGGATCCATGGACGACGCCATTGACGCGATGGACGCCGCGCTTACGGCCGTCAGCCTGTACGGCGTGCGCAGCTTCACGCCGGACATGCATCAAATGGCGAGCAGCATGACCGAAGCGGCCGCCGTGACGGTGGAAGCCATGCAATTGCTGCGCGACGTCGCGCGTAACGGGCCCCGGATCCACCAGCTCACCGAGCGGCTGGTCCAGCTGGAAGGCGAGGCCGACGCGATGCACGAGCGGGGGCTGAAGCGATTGTTCGAACATTACCGCGGCGGCGACGCGATGCAGTTCGTCGTCGAGCGCGAGATCTACAAGCATCTCGAAAAGATCTCCGACGCGTTCGAGGACGTGGCGAACGAGATCGACGGCATCGTCATCGACCACGCCTGAGCGATCCAGCCTCACATGCATGAGCTTGCTCTTCCGCTGCTGATCGGACTGATCGTCCTGGCTTTGGCGTTTGATTTCCTCAACGGGCTGCATGATGCGGCCAATTCCATTGCGACCGTGGTCGCCACCCGATTGCTGTCGCCCGTCCAGGCGGTGGTCTTCGCCGGGTTCTTCAACTTTGCGGCGTATTTCGTGACGCTTGCCGTGCCAAGCTTGCATGCCGTGGCGGAAACCATCGGTAAGGGCTTGATCGACAAGGACGTCGTCACCCCAGCCGTGATCTTCGGCGCGCTTGGCGGTGCCATGTTCTGGAACATCGTGACCTGGCAGAAGGGCATCCCTTCCTCATCCAGCCACGCGTTGGTGGGCGGGCTGGTGGGAGCCGGCGTTACCCATGCCAGCATTCATAGCGTTCACATCGGCGGCCTGACCAAGACGCTGGTGGCCATCGTGATCTCGCCCACGCTGGGCATGATCCTTGCCATGTTGGTGATGCTGGCCAGCAGCTGGGCGCTGCGGCGCTCCACCGCGCGGCAGGCCGAAACCAGCTTCCGCGCGCTACACCTCGTTTCATCCGCCGCTTATTCGCTGAGCCACGGCCTCAACGACGCGCAGAAGACAATGGGGATCATCACGGTGCTGCTGTATTCGACCGGCTATCTCTCCGGCGAATTCGAGGTGCCGCATTGGGTGGCGATCAGCTGCTATGTGGCGATCGGTCTCGGCACGCTTTCGGGCGGATGGAAGATCATTGAAACGATGGGATCGCGGATCACCAAGCTGTCCCAGCATCAGGGCTTCAGCGCCTCGACGGGCGGTTCGATCGTGCTGTTCACCGCATCCGCAATGGGCATTCCGGTGTCGACAACCCATACGATCACCGGCGCAATCATCGGCGCAGGCGTCGCCCGGCGGACCTCCGCCGTTCGCTGGGGCACCGCGAGCAACGTTGTGGTGGCATGGATCATCACGATCCCCTGCTCGGCGGCGGTGGGTGCAGCCTTTTACGCGCTGACTCTGTTGTTCTGAACCGGATCGGCTAGCCGGCGGCGCGCGTGTTCGTGTCGCCCCGGCCAGCCGGCAATCCGATAATGCGCCGCCGGCTATTCGAGCAGCTTGGGCGCTTCCTTTTGAAGCTTTGCGCGGATTTTGTCCGAGAACATGGCCAGGAAGGCCGGAAGCTCAAAGACGGCGTGGACGTTTGCGTCGCTGACGTCGAGGCGCGCGCCCACCCGCTGTCCGAGCCCTTCAACCGTGAAGTGAAGTGAATTCCCGTCCCAGCGGTGTTCGGTCACAGCGCCGCCGGGGATGAAATCGGCGAGCTTGCCGAAGCTGCTGCCGATGCGTTCCTTTGCGGCCGCAGTGCCGAGACGGTGGGGAATGTCGACCTCGATCGGAGCAGTCACTGGGCGTTCTCCTTGGGCGCGAGCTCCGTGGCAAAGAGCTGGGCGTCGTCGGCAAACGCCTTGAACTCGAGCGCGTTGCCGGACGGATCGCGGAAGAACATCGTTGCCTGTTCCCCCGCCTGACCCTTGAACCTGATATGCGGGGCGATCCCGAAGCTGATCCCGGCCTTCTCCAGGCGAGCGGCGAGCGCTTCCCAGTCCGGCATGGTCAGCACCACGCCAAAATGGGGGACGGGCACGTCATGGCCGTCAACAGGATTGCTGGCGCCTGCGGCGCGCGCGCTTTCGTCGAGATGAGCGACGATCTGATGGCCGCCCAAATCAAAGTCGATCCAGCGGTCGCTCGAGCGGCCCTCCCGGCAGCCCAGCACGTCACCGTAAAAGGCGCGGGCTGCGGCGAGATCATGGACGGGAAAGGCGAGGTGGAAGGGGCGAAGTGTCATGCCGTCGTGATACACCATCCTTGCGTGCCCCGGAAAGGGGCGGCGAAACAAGGCGCCCAGCACCGGAAGTTGCGGAGCCGTGGCATCGAGACGCTACTGGCCGGCTCAAGATTCCTTGTCGTGCCTCTCCCTCTGGCGGGGCTTATTTGATAGCGGAGGGGCAATGGCCTTGTCTTTCCCTACGCGTCGGCCGGCGCTTACATCTCTTGTTCTTGGTGCGATTGCGGCGTGCGGCTTTGCGCCCCTGCAATGGTGGTGGCTGACGATCGCGTGTGTCGCCGCGTGGATGCTGATCGTGCATCGCGCCCCGAACATGAAGGCGGCTCTCTGGCGTGGGTGGGCCTTCGGCGTGGGCCACTTCACGATCAACAACAACTGGTTTCAGCACGCATTCGATTTCCAGGACAAGATGCCGCCGGTGCTTGGCTATGCGGCGCCGATTGCCCTGGCTCTCTACCTGGCGGTGTATCCGGCGCTCGCGAGCGGGCTTGCCTGGCGGATGCGTGGCAGCCGGATCACGGCAAGCTACGTGCTCGCCTTTGCCGCGGCGTGGATAGTCAGTGAGTGGCTGCGCAGCGTGATGTTCACCGGCTACGCCTGGGATCCGCTAAGCGTGATCTGGATACCGGTGCAGCCGATCGCGCAGGTGGCGGCTTTGGTCGGCACCTACGCCCTGTCCGGTTTGACGGTATTGCTGACGGGGCTCCTGCTGCTCGTTCCGCGTCGCCCCGTGCCGCTCGCCGGCGCTGGAGCGGTCGTGCTGGCGCTGTTGGGTGCGCAATGGCTGAGTTATGGCACGCCCCCGGCGGGGAGTTCGGCAACTGCCGATCAGCCGCGCGTGCGGGTCGTGCAACCCAATGTGCCACAGGACGCACGTGGCGAGAGCGACGGCGAGATGATGCTCGCCAAGCTGTCTCAACTGTCGGGCGCTCCAGGGGCGGCACCTCGGCTGATCGTCTGGCCGGAGGGCGTGATCCGCGATTACCTCGAAGACGGCTATCCCGATTATGCCTATGGGACGGACCCGTTCTGGCTGCGCTGGCGCATGGCCCGGCTGTTGGGCCCGCGCGACATGCTACTGACCGGCGGCACCGCCTTGCAGTTCGACAAGGCCGGCAATGCGGTAACTGCCACCAATTCAGTGTTTGCGGTCGATCCACGCGCCCGCCTGGGCAAGGAGCGTTACGACAAGGCGCATCTGGTGCCTTATGGCGAATATCTGCCGATGCCATGGCTGCTCAAGCGGCTGGGGCTGGACCGGCTGGTGCCGGGATCAATGGACTTTGCCGAGGGGCCTGGACCACGCGCGCTCGATATCCCCGGCTTCGGCGCGATCGGCATCCAGATCTGCTACGAAATCATTTTCTCGGGGCAGGTGGTGGACCGGAGCCAGCGCCCGCGCATGATCTTCAACCCTTCCAATGACGCATGGTTCGGCAAATGGGGGCCGCCGCAGCACCTTGCCCAGGCACGGATGCGCGCCATCGAGGAGGGCCTGCCGGTCATCCGCGCGACCCCCAACGGCATCTCCGCCGTCATCGCCGCGGACGGGACGTTGATCGCCACCGTTCCGCATGAGCAAGCCGGCGCGATCGAGGTACCGCTTCCCGCGCCAGCTCCCCCCACGCTTTTCTCGCGACTGGGCAATTGGCTGGCGGCGATCGTTGCCATTCTGCTGGGCGCCACGGCCATTGCCATTCGTCGCCGGTGACGATAGGCATATAAAGCTATCTTTATATCCTTATCTCATCAAAGCTCAGGCGGAGTGACCATGCGCCAATCGTACCTTTTCACCAGTGAATCCGTCAGCGAAGGTCATCCGGACAAGGTGGCGGACCAGATTTCCGACGCGATCGTCGATCTGTTCCTGTCCAAGGATCCGGAAGCGCGCATTGCGTGCGAGACGCTGACGACGACCCAGCTCGTCGTTCTGGCTGGCGAGATCCGGTGCAAGGGCGTGTACGAGAATGGCGCCTGGGCGCCGGGCGCTCAGGAAGAGATCGAGGCCACCGTGCGTAACACGGTGAAGCGCATCGGCTATCAGCAGGACGGCTTTCACTGGCAGACCTTCCGCTTCGAGAACAACCTGCATGGCCAGTCGGCCCATATCGCGCAGGGTGTGGACGCGAGCGGCAACAAGGACGAAGGCGCCGGCGACCAAGGCATCATGTTCGGTTTCGCATGCGACGAGACGCCGGATCTGATGCCGGCGACGCTCTATTACAGCCACCGCATCCTGCACCGCATGGCGCAGGACCGGCATTCGGGCGCGGCACCGTTCCTGGAGCCGGACGCGAAGAGCCAGGTGACGCTGCGCTTCGAGAACGGGAAGCCGGTCGCGTGCACCGCCATCGTGGTGTCGACGCAGCACGCGAAGGGCTATGACAAGGGTGACCAGGAAGCCGAGCTTCACGCTTATGTGAAGAAGGTGGTGGCAGACGTCCTGCCCGCCGAGCTGCTGTCCGACGCGACCGTTTATCACATCAACCCGACTGGCAGCTTCGAGATCGGCGGCCCGGACGGTGACGCTGGCCTGACCGGCCGCAAGATCATCGTGGACACCTATGGCGGTGCGAGCCCGCACGGTGGCGGCGCGTTCAGCGGCAAGGATCCGACCAAGGTCGATCGCTCCGCGGCGTACATCACGCGCTATTTGGCGAAGAACATCGTCGCGGCCGGTCTCGCCAAGCGCTGCACGATCCAGCTCGCTTATGCGATCGGCGTTGCGAAGCCGCTGTCGCTCTATGTCGACACGCATGGCACCGGATCGGTGGGCGACGATAAGATCGAGGCTGCGATTGCCGGGATCGAGAAGCTGGGCGACCTGACGCCGCGCGGCATCCGTCTGCACCTGGGCCTCAACAAGCCAATCTACGAGCGTACCGCCGCGTATGGCCATTTCGGCCGCAACCCGGATGGTGACTTCTTCCCGTGGGAGAAGCTGGATCTCGTCGATGATCTGAAGGCCGCACTGGCCTGATCGAAGCCTGGTTCTCACCTCGGCTGGAGACAGCCGGGGTGAACCATCGGCGTTGAAACGCTGTCCCGTCTGACCAGCGCAAAACGGAACTGGGCTGTAGCAGCCCACCGCGCTTCCTAGCTGGGATGCGCCTCTGCGAGCGCCAATGCGGTACTTTCCAGCCGCTGCTCGCGAACCCGATTGAACCCGCGTTCGGCCGCATCGATGATAGCATCCGCGAGCCGCTCCGCCGTCCAGCCGATCACGGCGCCAATCGCCACGTCGGTCGGATAATGCGCACCTCGGGGCAATTGCACCGCGGCAACGGCGGCCGCCCCGGACCGGGCGGGCCAGGCCAGTCGCGGCGCGGTGCGCGCGACAGCCTCCGCAACGCTCACGGCCCCGGCGGTGTGGCCTGACGGAAAGGAATTGAACTCAGTATCATCGGCGCCTTTACCCGCGCCGACCTTTGCCTCGCCGTCGAGGAGCGCGCGAGCAGGGCGGGAGCGATCAATCGATCGCTTCAAAATGGTCTTCCCTCCTGTTGCCAGAGCATGGGCGAGCAGCATCCGCGCCCCCGTCCGAGTGATGTCTCGGCGGCGAAGGATGAGACCGGCCGCGATCGTTGCGACGGAGAGGGCGACAAGAGGCGGCTGGTCTGCGATCTCGCTTGCGGCGCCCAGAAGCGCGACCGGCTTGTGCTCAGCAGCAGCGGCGACCGACCCCACCAGTTCATGCTCGGCCTCGGCGATCCTTTTCGCCTTTTTCTTGTTCTTTCCCATCGCTGACGGTGAACGATGCTGGTGCAGCTTTGCTCCGCGCCGGAGTGGCGCTATCGCCCGCGCCGATGAACGATCCCGCTACCATCCGTCGGCTTTATGGGCGTGCCCAGGGCCACAAGCTGCGCAAGGGACAGGCGGCGCTTGTCGAAGATTTGCTGCCCAAGGTGGCGGTGCCCGAAGAGGGGCCGGTCGACGCGGCTCGATTGTTCGGCGATGATCGGCCGCTGCGGCTGGAAATCGGCTTTGGTGCCGGTGAGCATCTGGCGGGGCAGGCGAGTGCACGGCCGGACACCGGCTTCATCGGCTGCGAACCTTTCCTGAATGGCGTCGTCGGGGCGCTCGGCCATATTCGCGACGGCTCGCTTGGCAACGTGCGGCTCTATATGGGCGATGCGCTTGCCGTGGTGGAGCGGCTGCCGAACGCGTCGCTGGATGCCGTGTACCTGTTGCATCCCGATCCATGGCGCAAGGCGCGCCATGCGAAGCGGCGCATGATGAACCACGGACCGCTGGACCTGATCGCGTCCAAGCTGAAGCCGGGCGCCGAGTTCCGCCTTGGTACCGACGACCCGACCTACTGCCGTTGGTCGATGATGGTGATGGCGCAGCGGCAGGACTTCACCTGGTTGGCCGAGCGGCCGACCGATTTTCTGGAACGGCCGGAGGACTGGCCGGAGACCCGCTACGAACGCAAGGCGCGCCGGCAAGGGCATGAAGTCTGGTACTTCCGATACATTCGGAGGTGATCATCGGCCCGGCTTCATCGGCTTGCCGGGACCTTCCAGGACTATCGCGGCGTTCTGAATATTCCGGGAGGCACTGAAGGTGTTCAGGCCCCATCGCGGCTTGTTTCCTTTCCTGATGAAGAAGTCCGCCGGTGATGACGTCGCGGCATCGGAGAGGAGACTGGCGACGTCCAGGTGAGACCACTGAGAATGGCGCTCGCGAAAAGCCATCTGGCGACTTCCCGGTATCGTGGCGACCTGCTCTGAACTGGCGATGTAAGTCGCCGGGAGCGTCGTGCCGCGCGACAGGTGCCCGGCACATCCGCCGCATGGACGTATCAGCGTTACTTCACGACTGCGCGATGCACGGTGGGATGCCCCACGGTTATATAACGATAAGTGGGACGTCGGTTGTGGAACAATCTGCCATGCTTATGCAGGCGCGCCTAACGAAGTGGTGCGGCCGGCGATCTCCGTTCCAACGCGAGGCAGGCGTGCGGCGGCAAACGACCAACTTTGGTGGTGGATGCGGGAGCATCCAAAAGAGACTTTCAGGGGGTATATCGATGATCAACCGCGGCGCTTTTCTGGCGACTACGGCCTTTGCTTCACTAGCCATCGCCAGCTCCGCTGTTGCGCAAACCCAGGCGACATCGGACAATGCGGCGTCGACCGCGGCTGTGGAGGCAGCTGTCCAGGGCGACGATACGGCACCGGCAGAGGACATTGTGGTCGTCGGCAGCCAGATCCGCGGCAGCTCTGTTGCGGCCGCTTTGCCGGTCACCGTGGTCGGCCAGGAGGATTTCGCGGCAATCGGCGCTACCTCTGGCGACGAATTGCTGCGCTCGATCCCGCAGCTGGGTGACGTGACCTTCAACGCCAGCTACCTGCCCAACAGCTCGAACGCGGCACGGGGTGACGTCGGCTCGGTCAACCTTCGCAACCTCGGCGTCGGCAACACGCTGGTGCTGCTGAACGGTCGCCGCGTCGTCAATCACCCGACCAGCCGGGCGAACGAGAACCTCGTTCCCGTGCTGACCGTCAACAGCAACACCATTCCCGCCTTCGGCATCGAGCGTCTGGAAGTTCTGCGTGACGGCGCTGCCGCGATCTACGGCTCCGACGCCGTCGCCGGGGTGGTCAACACGGTGCTGCAGTCCGACTTCGAAGGTGTGCAGGTGGAAGGCCAGGTCGGCTTCGCTGAGGACACCAGCCTGCTGGAAACGAACCTGAACCTGCTGGCCGGCACGAAGCTGGGCGATCGCGGCAATATCACCCTCTTCGCCTCGCGCGAATCCCGTACGATGATGCGGGCGGCGGATCAGGATTACACGGCATCGGACGACAAAAGCCCGTTGTTCGCCGGCACGCCACTGGCAGGGTCGACGTTGGTCGACGGCCGCTCAACGATCACCCCCTGGGGTGTGTTCACCACCCGCGGCGGCGTGCCCGTGCGTCAGGGTGTCGGCACCACCGGCGCGCTGGTGACCAGCGCTGCCGGCGTGTTCCATATCCAGCCCACGGCGAATGGCGGCTGTTCTGCGGCGATCCCGTCCAATCCCGGCATCTGCATCGACGATGGCAACAATACCGCTCAAGGCGATCGCAACCTGCGCTTCGATCAGACCAAGGCGTATAACCGGACGATCCTGCCCAAGGTCGAGCGCTACAACCTGTTCGCCAACGCCAATTATGAGCTGACGGATTCGTTGGAGCTGTTCGGGGAGGCCGGCTATTATCAGGCGTCGACCGACAGCATCCAGAGCTCGCCGGGCACGCTGGCGGCGGGACCGATCGTGATCCCGGCCAGCAATTACTACAATCCATTCGGTGCCGTCGGCAGCGCAGGCCGCATCCCTGGGCTTAATACGCCAGCAGCCGGTCTCGACCTGACGCTGACGAGCTATAATTTCTCCGATTTCGGCCCGAACATCGTGAAGGTCGATAACGAGCAGTGGCGTGCGCTCGCCGGCGTCCGCTTCAACCTGTTCGGCATCGATTTCGAAAGCGCGGCGCTGTATTCCGAAGCCGTCGTCACCGACACATCGACGGGCGTCAGCGCCACCCTGTTGCAGCGTCAGCTGGGCCTCGCCACGCCGGACGCATACAATCCCTTCAACGGCGCCAACCTGGTGTCGCCGAGCCTCGCCGATACGACGCCGTCGAACCAGGCAGCGATCGACGCGATCCGGATCACCACGACTCGTCGCAGCAAGGCGACCCTCGCGCTGGCTGACCTGAAGGGCTCGAAGTCCGACCTGTTCGCCCTTCCGGGCGGCAATCTGGGCGTCGCGTTCGGGGTTGAAGTGCGTCGCGAAACCCAGCTTGACGACCGCGACCCGCGCGTCGACGGGACGATCCAGTTCCGCGATAGCGTGACCGGCTTCGTGAACCCGTCCGACCTGGTTGGCACGAGCAACTCGCCCGACACCCGCGGCCGCCGCGACGTGTTCGGCGCCTATGTCGAGGCTGCGGTTCCGGTGGTGTCGCCGGATATGAACATCCCGCTGGTCAACCGGCTGGAACTCCAGCTGGCGGGACGGTTCGAGCATTATTCGGACGCGGGCTCGGTCGCCAAGCCGAAGATTGCCGGCGCCTGGGACATCGTGCCCGGCATCCGCCTGCGCGGATCGTACGCCGAGAGCTTCCGCGCCCCGAACCTGGAGCAGGTCAACGCGCAGCTCGTCACGCGTTCCAACACGCGGCTCGACCCGATCCGCTGCGAAGCCCAGGTGCGCACCGGCGCTATCAGCTCGTTCGCCAACTGCACCCAGAGCTTCGCGACCACCGCGCAGCGCGCGGGCAATCCGGATCTGAAGCCGGAGCAGTCCACCAACTGGACCGCAGGCGTGGTGCTTCAGCCCAGCTTCCTCGATGATGCGGTGGGCCGGATCACGCTGACCGCCGATTACTGGAACATCAAGCAGCGCGATATCGTCGGCATCTTTGGTGAGGCCAATGCGCTCATCAACGACTATCTGCTGCGGGTTGGCGGCTCGAGCGATCCGAACGTAGTCCGTCTGGCACCGACAGCAGACGACGTCGCGTTGTTCATGGGCAGCGGGATCGCACCCGTGGGCCGCGTGCAGTTCGTCAACGACCAGTACCAGAACCTTCAGCCGCAGACCGTCTCCGGCTGGGACTTCGGCTTCAACTGGCGCGTGCGCGATTTCGGCATTGGCAAGATCGTCGCGAATGTGAACGCGGCGTATCTGAAGACCTATTTCCTCACCCCGTCCCCGGGCGTGCAGACGCTGATTGACGCGCGGGCTGCGGGCACGATCAGCCGCGAGATCGTCATCGTCGACGGCGGCGATTTGGTTCGCCAGAACGGCAAGCCGGAATGGCGTGTCAGCGGATCGCTGACTTGGTCCTCGGGCCCATTCCAGATTGGCACGTTCACCAGCTACACCAGCGACGTGGATGACACGGACGGTACCGTGAACGGCGTGCCGTGGCGGGTTGACGCTCGCACCACGATCAACCTGTATGGCCAGGTGGAATTCGGCGACCGCAGCCACGGCGAGGGGCAGCATCGGTTCCGGATCGGCGTGCGCAACCTGACGGACAAGCAGCCGCCGCTGGCGACGAGCGGATTCCTGGGCTCGCTCTACACGCCCTATGCCCGCTACTGGTACGCCAACCTGCGGTCGACGTTCTGATGCGCCGCATCGCCGCCGCCGCTGCGCTTCTCGCGCTTGCCACCCCGCTCGTGGCGCAGGAGGGCAAACCGCCCTCCCGCACCGGGACGGGCGGGGACATCGTTGCCTACGACCAGATCCACAAGCCCGTGATCGGTCGCGGGGGAATGGTTGTCAGCCAGAACATCATCGCATCGAGGGTCGGTGCGGAGATCCTGCGCAAGGGCGGCAACGCCGTGGACGCGGCTGTTGCGATGGGTTTCGCGCTCGCAGTGACCCTGCCGCGCGCGGGCAACATTGGCGGCGGCGGGTATATGCTGGTTCATATGGCCGCGAAGGACGGCAAGCCGGCGCAGGACATTGCGATCGACTATTACGGTCAGGCCAGCCGGCATACCACGCCTGACCTGCTGCTGGGGGCCAACGGTCGCTTCGACCCTGCCAAGGGTTATTCGATGAAGGGCGCGGCAATCCCGGGCACCGTCGCTGGCCTTTGGGAAGCGCACCAGCGCTTTGGGTCAATGCAATGGGGTAAGCTGATCGCGCCGGCCATTGCGATGGCAAAACAGGGCGTCATCCTATCCGACGACGAAGCCAAGGCGAATGCCGATCAGAAGGCCGCGATGGCCGATGATCCGGCCGCGCTCGCCATGTTCTTCAAGCCCGATGGCAGCGCGTATGCGCCGGGCGAGCGCTGGAAGCAGCCGGACCTTGCTGCGACGCTGAAGGTGATCGCCGCCAAGGGGCGCGACGGCTTCTATACCGGACCACTGGCCGAGCGGATGGCGGCGGGGATCAAGGCCGGGGGCGGCGTGATCGACGCGCAGGACCTGGCGAGTTATCGCGCCATCGTCTCGGCACCGATCTGGTCAAGCTACCGCGGGCAAAAGATTGCCTACATGCCGCCAACCGCCTCGGGCGTCAGCGTTGCCGAAGCGATGAACATCCTGGAGACTTTCCCGGTTCGCGAACAGCGTTGGGGCTCCGTGGCGAACCTCCATCTTCTCTCGGAAACGATGAAGCTGGTGTCGGCCGATCGCCGCCTTGTGGGCGGCGGGCCGGACTGGCGTTCGCCGACCAAGGGATTGGCGTCAAAGGCCTATGCCGCCGAGCGCGCCAAGCTGATCCGGCCTGGTCAGTCGCTGGGGGCGAAGGAGGCCACGGATGGCAATCCTTATCCGTACGAGAGCCAGGACACGACGCATTATTCGATCGCCGATGCGGCCGGCAATGCGGTGAGCAACACTTATACCCTGTCAGCCTCCTACGGCGCGCATGTCGTTGTGCCTGGGACCGGCGTGCTGCTCAACAACTCGATGGGCAATCTCGCCTGGGGCCGTTCGGGGGACGACAAGGCCACGCTGCCAGTGCCGGGCAAGCGGGTCGGGTCGACCATCACACCGATCATTGTCTTCAAGAACGATCGGCCGTGGCTCGTCACGGGTACGCCGGGCGGCGGCTATATCATTGCAACCATGGTACAATTGCTGTCGAACGTGCTCGACCACGGCCTGAACGTCGCTGAAGCGGCGCAGCGTCCGCGGGTGAACCAAGGCGGCGGCGACGCGCCGCTGGAACTGGAGGAAGGCTTCTCGCCCGATATCGTGCCGCTGCTGGAAGCGCGCGGGCACAAGGTGCGGCCATCCAACACGATGGGCAGCACCCAATCGATCATGGTGGACGGCGAGCGCTTCCTGGGCGCGGCCGATTCCCGGCGGCCCGACGCCGCGGCGATCGGGGTCAAGTAAGCCGTTCCGGCGGGACGATAGAGCGGGCGAAAGTGGCCGCGACTGGTTCGCGGCCGGCCTGCCATCGGAGTAGTTCGGCCGTTTTCCGGCCTCGAAGGGAGAGGGAGCGGCCAGTTCCCCTCCTGGCGCCGCAGTGCCGCCACCGGGCCACTTTGACGGCAGTGGCGCTGGGCGCGACGCGAGTGCTCGCTCCTGCCGCAACCCAGTCCGATCCCGGCCCGGGCGGTCACGTCGCGTAGCGGAATTCGGGGCCATCCAGGTTGATCGCCGGGATCTCTTCGCGTTCGCGCCAATAATCCTGATTGTGCATCCATTCGGGCTTGTCGCCGCGTAGAGGCATCTGATCGAGGCCGCGGAGAAGATAGCCCGGATTGAAGTTCTCGCTGTCGATCCAGGGCAGCAATGGCATGCCGGCGTCGTCGGGTCGCAGCTGAACCTCGACGCGCTCGGCGCCCTGTTCATCCATGTGCCGGAGAAGCCGGCAGACGAAGTCGGCGAGCAGATCCACGCGCAACGTCCAGCTCGCGCGGAAATAGCCCATGACCCAGGCCATGTTCGGCACGCCGGTAAACATCATGCCCCGGTAGGTGACCGTTTCGTGCCAATCGACGGGGCGCCCGTCCACGTCGCACGAAATGTTGCCCATCATCAGCAGGCGGAAGCCGGTTGCGGCGATGATCAAGTCGGCGTCGATCGCTCGACCCGACATCGTCACCACACCCTTTTCAGTGAAGCGCTCGATCTGGTCGGTGACGACGTCCACCTTGCCGTCGCGAACCGCCTGAAAGAGGTCGCCCTCGGGGCAGAACGCCAGACGCTGTTGCCAGACGCGATATTTGGGCGTGAACTCCGGCCCGATCTCGAAATCTTCGCCGGCATAGGTGCGGATTGCCGCCTTCAACTCCTCGAAGACCGTGTCCGGCTCCTCCATGCAGCGCCTCGTCATCACGTCCTGATCATGGCTGATCTGGGCGCGGACCACGCGGTGAATAGTAGGCTCGTCTATGCCGATTTCGCGCAGGCGATCGGCCAGTTCGTTGCGGTTTGGCGAGCAGTAGAAATAGGTCGGCGATCGCTGGAGCATGGTGACGTGCTCCGCCTCTTTCGCAAGCGCGGGGACGAGCGTGGCCGCCGTTGCGCCGGACCCGATGACGAGCACCCGCTTTCCGGCACAGTCGGTTGCGGGATCCCAAAGCTGGGCGTGCTGGAAGACGCCGCCATAGGTTGAACGCCCCGGCCAATCGGGGACGTAGGGCCGCTCGTGATCGTAATAGCCCTGGCACATCCACAAAAAGCGGGCGGTCAGCACGACCGGGACATGGTCGGCGAGCCTGAGCGCCTCGACAGTCCAGCGGTTCTGCGCGCTGGACCAGTGGCAGGCGGTGATCCGGTGACCGTAGCGGATGTTCTTGTCGATGCCGTTCTCGGCGATCACTTCATTCAGATATTTGAGGATCTCCGATCCGCTCGCGATCGGCGCGCCGACCCACGGTTTGAATCGATAGCCGAAGGTGTAGAGATCGGAGTCCGAGCGAACGCCCGGATATTGATGGGTGTGCCAAGTGCCACCGAAGGACTCCTTGGCCTCCAAGATCAGATAGCTCTTGCCCGGGCATTGGTCTTGCAGGTGGAATGCCGACCCGATCCCGGAAATGCCGGCGCCGACGATCAGCACGTCGACGTTCAGGCCTTCAGCATCACTGCCCACGGCAGCGTCACTTTCCCTGGCTTCCCCCACCGCGATCATCCTCCATCTCCTATCCTGGCCCGTGTGACCTCCGACCTTGCGGCATGTTCTGTCCGCCGCTGGATCGGTGCGGGATCGTGCTGGGGTACTAAGACCGCGGGAGAGCAGTTATCCGGGGGTTTACGGATATGGATGTCGCCGGCCGGTCGTCGCGCCGCGCGGAGTGCTTGCCCGCCGGTAACGACGGGGCGCCTTTCATGAGGCGAGTAACGGTAGGAGGCGGTCCAGGAAGGGGCGTTGGCTGGGGAGCATCTCGTCCGCGGCCTCTTCGAGCGAGAACCAGCGGGCGGCGTCGACTTCGGGAAAGCTGGCGGACACGCCGCTGCGCGGTGGCCACTCGACCGTGAACTGAGCGCCGGCGATGGTCGAGGGATCGAGGTCGCCCTCCACCGCGAACGCGACCACGCGCTTTCCGGCTGCCTGCGTTACCTCGCCGAGCGGCGACGCCGCTCCCGCGCAGGGCGACCCCAGCTCCTCCGCGAACTCGCGGCGAGCCGCGGCAAGCGCTTCCTCACCGGGCTCGATCATGCCCTTGGGAAGCTGCCACCAGCCGCGCCAGCGATTGCGCCAGAAGGGCCCTCCCGGGTGAACCAGCAGCACCTCCGGCACGTCTCCGGTGCGGCGGTACAGGAGGATCGCGGCGCTGCGCGGGCGCTGGGAAGTTCGGGACATGAGGGCAGGCTATCGCATTGCGCCGGCGATAGAAGGGCCGCCGGCTGCTTTGGGCATAGCGACGACGCTATTCGTTGGTTGTGGCTCCGTCCGTCGGGGTGCGCGACTGATGATGACCGCCTTGCTTCAGCGTCAGCATATAAGCGGCGAGCGCGTCTGCCTGCGGCGGAAGCAGGTAGAGATCCATTTCCTGGGGATAGTTGTGCGCTTCCCGCAACCATGCCGACAGCGTTTCTGCTGTTGCGCCCTTTTGGTTGACGAGCGTCGAGAAGGTCGGAGCCTCGGAATAGTTCGACGTTCCCGAGGGGCCGATCGCGTGGCATCCGCTGCAGTTGGCCTGCGCGAGCGCTCTGCCTTGCGCGATCATCGAATTTCCTGCCGTTTCCCTGGGCCCCTCGACCTGACAGGCCGCGAGGAGGAAAGGGATGGGGAGCAGGGCAAGGATTTTCATTATACCCTCCGAAGGCGAGCGGCGGTCACACGATCCTGCGTGACGCCGGCACCAGAGTTGAGCGCGCACCGAGCAGATGGCCCAGACCTGCGCCGGGATACGGCGTCTGCCGGTGCGCCGAACCTAGTAACATTGCGTATCTTTGAAGGGCCGTGATCGGCGACCAGCAGAGCGGAGCGCGCACTTAAAGAACGAGCCAGCCGACCAGCAGTGATATGATGAGGGTGGCGGTGCTGGCGGCCAACGCCAGGGCGGCAATCCTGCCGTGGCGGCCTGCATAGGCCAGGGTGACGCCGATCTTCACCGCCATGTTCGCGATGATCGTGCCGCCGATGGCAATGGCGGCAAGCTCGGCCGTGATGGCGCTGGCCGGCAAGCCGCCGGCAGTGATGATCGAGGCATCAACATCCACCGCGCCCATCACGAACAGCAGCACGGCGATGCCCTGACCGCCGAGCTGGCCCTCTGCCCAACGAGCCGCAACGGCCGCAATGGCGACGAAGCCGACGAAGCCCAGCGCGGGCAGCAACGCAATCGGGTTGCCCGGGGCGGGCGGCGCAGCGGCGGCAGGCGCGCGCCGGTACAGCCACCATCCCGCAAGGCCAGCGACCAGAAGCGCCGGCGCCACCAGAATGGCGAAGGCCGCGAACAAACGCGTGGCGAGCGCGGCGACCAGGATCAGAACGCGCAAGTACATGACGGCGCTAGCCAGGGCGATGCCCGCGGCCTCGGCCCCGGTCCGCTCGTCCCGTCCCAGCCTTTGCGCGAGTGACTGCGTGACCGCGGTCGACGAATAGGCGCCGCCGATGATCGCGGTGGCGATGGTGCCATGGCGTGCGCCGAAGATCCGGTTCGCGATATAACCGGCAAAGGAAAAGCCGGTCACCGCGATGATCACCCACCAGAGATTGGCCGGGTTCCACGCGTCGAACGGCCCCATCGCCCGATCCGGCAAGAAGGGGAGAATGGCGAGCGCGATGACGGCGAAGCGGGCAAGGGCCTTCACGTCATGGGAGTCGAGCCGGTTGACCCAACCGTGAAGCTCTTCGCGCAGGGCCAGGATCAGAACCGCCGCCGCAGCGGCGGCCAGCGCGACGCCGAGGCTGCCGGAGCCGGCCAGAAAGCCAAGCCCGACCACCAGCAGCGCCGCCACGGCGGTGGTGGAGTCGCGGCGCTCCAGCAAGGTTCGCGAATAGCCGAACAGGAGAACAGCTGCCGCTCCGAGGACCAGCATGGCGGACACGAGGGCTGCGCCCGACGTCGCGATCAGGCCTGCCACCCCGCCGACCAGCGACAGAAGTGCGAAAGTCCTGATGCCGGCGATGCGCGTTCCCGGCGCCTCGTGACGCTGAGTCCAGCCCCGTTCGATGCCGATCAGGATGCCGCACGCAAGCGCGCCGGCGAGCGCCACGGACTGTTGTTCCAACTCCACGCCCTTGTTCCGTTCAGCGCGGGCATGGCCCGGTGAAGCGGAGCGCGGGTTCATGGCGGCAAGGTGCGGGATCCATGCTCATCGATGCTGTTCCCTTCCCAGGAATGTCATGGCGGCGCGAGACCTCTTCGGCCCGGCGAGTGCCAGATGTTACTAGGAAAGAAGAAGCTGGCTGACAAACGGCGGCATGCAACCCGCGTTCGTTCACGCCTGATCGGTCAGCGGACGCTGCGCGATCCAGCGCCAGCACCCGGGACGTAGGCATCGATCAGCGCGCCAACATAGTCCGGGCTCGTGGACGTGAGGTTTTCGTGCGGGCGGCCGGGCGCGTAGATGAAGCCGTGCACCTTGTAGACGGTGCCACCCAGCCCGTTGGAATCGCGGAACCAGACCTTCACTTCGCTCCAGTCATTGTCCTTGCTGACGTCGAAGACGGTGACGTCCTGCTCGGCATGCCCGCGCTCCCCATCGAACCGCGACCAATTGGCATGGGTGAGCATCAGAACGCGCGATTCGACGATGCGACTGACCACCGCCACGTGTCCGAGCGGCAGACGGGCCTGACGAGCGAAGGCGATTACGGAGCCAACGCGCGGTTGCTCACCACGATTGTAACGATCCTGGGCCTGATCCCACCAGGTCCACGCATCGCCATAGATCTGGATGCCGGAGGCCTGGCGAGCGAAGGGCACGCACTGGCCCACGTAATCGAGCAGCGAACGGGCTTGCGCAGGTGCGGCAAGGGCGCACGCGCAGGCTGCGATAATAGCAAGAGAGGAGCGCTTCATCACGCCTTCCGACTATCCCAAACGATGCATGCGATCAGTTGCCGACCACGGTTAACACCGGGTTGATCGCCCCGGCAATGCGGCGGAACGAGGCCTAAACGGCGGGGAATTTCGTGAATAGCGGTACCACCCGCTCAACAATGGCGAATCGCCATAGCGGTGAGCGGGTGACGATTCGCCAATCAAGCGGCCGACATCGCTGCCGGCCGCTTTCGGGGAGTTTACAGGAGGAAGGCTGAAGCCGTGAGGTGATCGACGCCGACCAGCGTGATGGTGAGGTCCGCCACTCGGTCTCCCGTCATGTCGGCCATGCACACCACACCCTCTCCGGTGCGTTCGTAACGCAACTCGCCGGCCGCCCCGGTGAATGCGCCGGTGCCGATGAACCGGAAGGCATCGTTCGCGTCAGTGCCGAGGTTCGCATCCATCAGCGACAGCGAGATCCGGTCGCCCTTCGCGAAATCGGTGATGACGTCGCGATCGCCGAACGATTCGTCACGGAACAGGAAGGTATCGCCGCAAGCGCCGCCGCTCATGACATCATTCCCGACACCGCCTTCGATGATGTCCACCTGAGCGCCGCCCCAGATCTTATCGTTGCCTTCGCCGCCGATCAGCGTGTCACCGCCGCTGCCGCCGTAGATGAGGTCGTTTCCGGCACCGCCGTGCAGATTGTCCTTCCCGTCCTCACCATAGAGCGTGTCGTTGCCGTCCATGCCCTGGATCGAGTCATTGCCCTTGCCGCCGTAGAGGATGTCGGTGCCGGCCGTGCCCGCCAGCCGGTTGTCCAGCGCGTTGCCGCGCCCGATGCGACCGGGTTCAAGCATGCGGAGCGTTTCCACATTATCGGGCAGCTGATAGTCGATGGAAGCATAGACGGTGTCGGAGCCAGCGTTGCGCTCCTCCACCACGACGTCCCGGTCGGACCGGACGAAGTAGATGTCGTCTCCAACGCCGCCCTCCATGCGGGTGTGCCCGTCGCCGCCGGTCAGCTGGTCATTACCCTTGCCGCCGAACAGGATGCTGTCGCCGATCGCGGCTGCCGTCAGCCGGTCTGCGCCGTCGGTCCCCATGATGCGGGTGAGCGGCACCGGCGGGGGCGGGAGATCGGCGAGGTGGCGAAGCTCATCGGCGACACCGCCCAGGACCGGCGAGGCATGGGCGAAGCGAACCCAATCGGTGTTCGCCGCCAGCCAGCTGCCTACGAACGCGCTGCCGTCGTCATAGATCGCACGCGTTACCGCGTTGCCGCGCGGCGGCTCCACCGTCTTGCCGTCGATCACGTACAACTGCGCCACGTTGCCGCTCATCGCCGTCACGTCCGCAACCCGGATCCACGAGGCCTGATCGAGATAGCCGGCCACGATATTGTCGGTGACGGTGAGCCCTGCGGCACGCTCGACATGGATGCCGTTGTACATGCCGCCGACCACCAGATTGTCGGAAATGGTGACGTTCTTGTAGGGCAGGGCATCCGTCTCGTCGCCCATGAAGATGCCCTGGATCGCCGCACCGTCGCCGCGATGGATGACGTTGCCGGTGATGGTGATGTTCTCGGCACTGACCTTCTGACCGGCGGTCCAGAACTGGATGGCATCAGGATGGTCGCCCGCTGCCGGATGAAAATCGGTGAAGACGTTGTCCGCAATGAGCACGTTGGAAAGGCCGCCGCCGTGGAAGCCATCCGCACGCATGTCGTGGAAATAATTGCCCTTGAGCGTCACGCCCGAGTTGTCGAGCATGTTGATGCCGTAACGCAGGTGCGTGATTTCCGAATTGGTGACGGAGATATCGCGGCTGCCACGCACCATGAAGGCGTTGGACTGGTAACCCGCTTCGCCATCCTGGCCGCGAATGACGACCCCGTCGAAGCTTACCTTTGCCGCGTTCTTGATCTCGAAATCGTAAGGCGTTGACGCATCCTTGTCTGCGAACACGACGTTGCGGAACGTGAGGTTCTCAACACCGATCGCCTTCAGCCCGTTGATCTCAGCGGGTGCGCCCGGCGCAGCGGAGGTGATCGTCACGGGACCGTCGAACTTGATATTGCGCAGAACGACGTTGTCGTAATTGCCAGCGGCCAGCGCGATCGTATCGCCCGACCGAGCGCGTGCCGCAGCCGCCATCAGTTCCGCAGCCGTGGAGACGCTTATCGTTGCCATGAGAAGTTCCTGCCTCAGATCCCGCGTAACGGCGCGGGCTTCCAATGCAGAGACTGATGCGGCCGGAGCCTTAGAAGAAAGGTTAAAGAATAGCTAAGGACAAGTACTATAGCGGATCATTCCATAGAACATCGTGGGAAAGAATGATCTGATGTTGATGGATGTTCATCCATTTTGGATGTAAATGGCTGTTCGAAAGGTTGAGAAGGGGAAGAAACAGCGTACGAAATGGTCCCGTAATCTATGACGAAGGGCGAAAAGGATCGGTCGACTATGGATCGAACTGCCTCGCCGTATCCGCGACTGCGGTCGTGTTCGTCATGCTGGGAGGGACGCGATGACAAAAGGATGGGCCCGCTTCTTCATTGGTGCGATTGCAATCGCGTGTTCTCCCGCCCAGGCGCAGCAGAGCGATCCGGCGCAGTCCGCCGCCGACGGCAGTTCAGGGATCATCGACCAGCGCCCGCCCTATGTGCTCGGGCGGGGCGATGTCATTGAAACAGCGGTAATTGGCCGGACGGACTTCAACGCGCGCGTGCAGGTGCAGGAAGATGGCGCGGTGCAGCTGCCGTTCGTGGGCGTCGTACCCGTGGCCGGGAGAACGGCCCTTCAGTTGCGGGATGAATTGCGCGCCCGATTGATGCGCGGCAACTTCCTGGAGGATCCCGTCGTCACCGTATCCGTCGCGACCTTCGGCAGCCGCTATGTGACCGTGCTGGGGCAGGTCAATCAGCCCGGGGTGGTGCCGATCGATCGTGCTTATCGATTGTCTGAGATCGTGGCGCGTGCAGGTGGCGTCCGCTCATCGGCGGACACCATCGTGTTGACCCGACCGGACGGCTCGTCGCGGTCATTGTCGCTGCGCGCGATCGCCGCCGCGCCGGCCACGCAGGACCCGCGCGTAGAATCGGGGGACAAGGTGTTCGTGGTGCCGCCCCCGACGTTTTACATCTATGGGCAGGTGAACACGCCGGGAGCCTTCCCAATCGAGCGCCCTATGACCGTGCAGATGGCGTTGGCGCGCGGCGGCGGCCTGACAGCGCTTGGTTCGGCCAAGCGGGTGAAGCTGGTTCGTGCTGGCAAGGAGCTGAAGGTCGGTCTGAACGAAGACGTGCAGTCCGACGACGTGCTCGTGGTCGGCGAACGGTTTTTCTGAGGCCTGGTGAGCATGTCTCCAATTCAGATCCTGCGCATGCTGCGTGCGCGATCATGGCTGATCGTCCTGCTGGCCCTGATCGGGGGAGTGGCCGGCGCCATCGCGGCGAAGTGGATGCCTTCGCGCTACGAAGCGCGCTCCCGCATCGTTGTCGACATGCTGAAGGCGGATCCCGTCACTGGGGAGACGCTGCCGCCCCGCACGCTGGAGACGTTCCTGGCGGCGCAGGTTGAACTCGTGCGCGACCCCCGGGTGACCCGGCGGGTGGTCGATCATTTCGGCTGGACGCAATCGCCGAGCTTGCGCGCGGCCCATCAGCGCGCGGTAAGCGCCGGAGCGCAGGCAGGCTTGCGCGATTGGCTGGCCGAAGACGTGTCCCAACGGACGCGGGCGACCATGATCCGCAACAGTCCGCTGCTGGAGATTGCCTATAGCTCAACCGTCCCGGAGACCGCTCGGCGCGGTGCAGATGCTGTTCGCGACGCCTTCATCGCCGAAGCGCTGGACAGCAAACGGGGGGACGCGGCGCACAAGGCACAATGGTTTGCACGACAGGCGGAGACGCTGAAAGGCCGCCTCGCCACGGCAGAGCAGCGGAAGGCCAGCTTCGAGCGCGCCAACACCATCGTGCTCCAGGACGACAATGTGGACGCCGAATCGTCCAAGCTGCGCGCGCTCGCCAGCAGCGCGCCAGCGGCACCGGCCGCCATGGCCGCTCCTGCGATTGCGCCATCGTCAACGCAGCTGGCGCAGGTGGATGCCCAGCTTGCGGCTGCGCGGCAATCGATGGGGCGCAATCATCCGGACATCATTGCGCTCGAGCGACAGCGCGCGGCGCTTTCCGCAGCGGTGAGCCGCGAGTTGGCGAGCGCGCGGGCGGCCAGCCATGCATCGGCGGCGGTCGGCTCGGCAGGTGGAAACTTGAGCGCCCAGACGCGCAAGGTTCTGGCCCAGCGCGGGTTGGTGGATGAGGCGAGGCGCCTCGCCGGCGACGTGACGGTGCTGCGCGAGCAAGTGGCCAAAACAATGCAGCGAGCGGCGGAATTCGAATTGCAGGCGCGATCCACGGAGGCCGGGTTCAGCAGGCTTGGCGCGGCAGCAGTGCCGAGGGCGCCAGTGACGCCTGGCCGGTGGCTGCTGATCCTGGGCGGGTTGGCGGCAGGCGGTGTCCTGGGGGTGCTGACTGCCATTGTGCTTGAGCTGATCCGCCGCCGCGTTCGTGGACCCGAGGACCTGAGCATGGCGGGAGTGCCGGTGATCGGGATGCTTCCGCGTTCCTCCTCTGGCTGGCGCCTACCTGACCTTCTCAGATCACGGTCGGGCGGGAGGGCAATTGCATGAACACGTCGAGCGATGTGGCTGCTGCGGCCTTGAGCGATGTCGTGCCGGGCGCGGGTGGGGAGCAAAGCAGCGTGGCGGCAGACGCGGGAAGCGGCGCCGAGAGGCGCGATCGCCAGGCGGGCTTGACGGGGGCGACGACCTACGCCGGTGAGCCGCCGTTTGGGCAGCTGCCCAATCAAGATGCGTTTCGACCTGACGGCGCCTCGGATGGGGGACGGCCGGGTTATGCTTTTTCGCGCCGGCTAGTGTGTTTGTCTGCGCCCGAGGGAGCAGCAGCGGCAAGCTATCGATCGTTGCAAACGTACTTGCTTGCCAGACACATAGGGGATGGCCGTCGCGGCCTGGCGCTTTGCTCCCCGCAGATCGGCTCCGGCTGTACCACGGTCGCCGTAAACCTCGCGCTGGCCTGCGCTCAGGCGGGCATCAACACATTGCTGGTGGACGCCAACCTGACGCGGCCAGCGGTCCACCAGTTCATTGCGCCGGCAGATCGGGTAGCCGGACTTGCTGAAATGCTGATGGCGGATTCGGCCGGGCGCGTGGACGAAATCCGGCGCGACATTCGGCCCAACCTTTCCGTTCTGTTTGCAGGTGGGCTCACCCTCGGAGCGGCTGGGCTTGTCCCTCAGCAGCGCCGCTTCAAGGACATCATGGACGCCTGCATGCGATCGTTTGATTTCACGATCGTGGACGCGCCGGCGACGGGTGGCGCGACTGACGCGAGACATGTGGCGATGAGCGTGCGCTACGCGATGATCGTCGCCCGCCGCGACGTGACGTTGCTGGCCGACATGAAGAGAACGGCGGACGAGCTCAGTAGTGATCGGGTCAAGTTGGCGGGAAGCTTCCTCACGGATTTTTGATAGGCGTGCGCGAGGGCGCAGGCACCGTTGCGGCGGCGTCAGCCGGACGTTCGCCAAGGTGAGCGCGGGCCAGCGGCCCGGTTGATTGCGCAGGCGCTGGGTTCAAGCGAGGTCAGTCCCACGAGCAGAGGTAAATCACGCATTGGCGGAATGGGCGGCGCTTGTGTGACGGCTTGGTAGATCCTCAGAAGGGATTCGACGTTCATCATCGCTGCCGTGTCGATCGTGGGGTGCGCGACGAGCGGTGCGTTTCCGAGCGTTGATGTGACATCTGGGGGCTGATCGTGGGTACGCTGGCGCCAGTTGATGGCGACCAGTTCCAGCCGAGGCATCTTTGAGAAAGCGACGAGCCCCTTTGATCGCTCCGTAGCAAAGTCGGAAGCGCGACGAATGCGGTGAAGGTGGGTCGACCTGATCCGCTGAGAGTCGCCGCAGCCATTGCGAGCGGTACGCCAAGCGCTCGCACCATGTTCGCGTAGAGCGGATTGCGGGTCTCGCCATGCGCCATGGCCGCAATCGTCGGCGCCACACGGAGGAGGCGAAGCGCATTCATGCAGGCGAGAGCGGTGAGGAAGCCCGCCGCGGGCATGAACTTCTCGCCGAAGAGCAAGGCGATGATGACCTTGCCGAGCAACAAGGCGCCCAGGATGCTGGCAAGTGCAGCCAGCGCGGTCACGCTACAGCAGCGGTCGTAGATGCGCTGGAAGTCACCGGTATCCGAGCGGGCGCGGGAAAGAGGAGGCAGCGTCACCGTCTGCAGCGACTTGGCGATCAGGTTAGCAGGCGTGAGCGTAAGCATCACTGCCGCGCTGAACCAGCCAAGCGCGGCCGGCCCGAAGCGGTGAAGAACGATGATCCGGTCGCCGCTGCATTCTGGGCGAGCACGCGGCCGGCGATATAGGCGCCAGCTGTCTGAAGCAGCACGACGCCGGCCGGCTCCAACGCAGCAGCGACGTCCAGCTGTACGAAGCGGGTAAGGAAGGCCCATCCCGCGAAGGCGAGCACCAGCATGTCAGTCGCGAGGCGCGGGCCGGCGTGACCCATCAGCCAGAAGGCGAGCAAAGGGAGGAAGCCCAAGGCCAGGTAAAGCAGCGCGGGCGAGAGCACGACGGGCCCGATGAAATACACCGATGGCAGGAACAGCGCGGCGACGAACAGCACGATGGCCGCTCTGGTACGCAGGGCCAATTGCGGCACCGGCGTGAGCCGCGCCTCCGGGACAGGGGCGGGTGTCCCCGGTGCGGGCGTGGACACTCGCACGAGGCGCCCACGACGTAGGGCCACCTTGGGCCGGGCCCGTGTGTGCACGGATCCGAGATGGTCAGCCATAACCGACATCAGCGGCGTTGCCCCACGCGATACATCAACGAGCGATCAGGCAAAGGACTGGAACCAGCGTTTGACGATCACCTTCGCATTGAAGCGATCAACGTCGATCTGGCGCTTGGGCGAGATTCCCCCGATCAGGCTGGCTGCGACCGAGAAGGTGGAATGCCGGGAGTGGATGAGCCAGTCGCATCCCGCGAGCGCGAACATGTCGATCACGGCGTTTTCCGCTTCCCGTAGCGGGTCGCTCATCTGGGTTCCGGCGTAATGTAGCGCTCGCCCATCCTCCACCAGCTGCTTGTCGATGGTGAAGACCCGCTTGAAGCGGGACGTGATGTACCGCTGAGCCTCCACGCTGTCGGTTGCCAGAAAGATGTCGCTCGCCGGCGAATGTGCGCGCAGCCTGATCAACGCACGTTCGATCTTCGCGAGCGGAACCTTGCGGTCGGTGAAACGGATGTGGACACCAATCACCGGGCGCCGACGCCCGGCGAAAAGATGGCTGACAGCCTGCCGCACCCGATCGTTGGGGGTGAAGAAGCGGTACAGCATATCCTGCGTGATCGCGTCCAGGCTCCGCCCGTCGAACCGGCGATCCGCCCGCAGGCGCCCCCGGAGACGCGCAAGTTTCGGTAGGTAGGACCAGAACACACCCACAGGAGCGGCGGGGTCGGCGGCGGTCAACGGGACGGACAGGCGCCGGTAAATGAACGGGCTGGAATGTTTATCCGGAAAGTGGCGGGCGATGATGGTGACTGGCTGTTCGGTCAGGCGGCCAGCCCACAGCGAAGGTGCCACCGCCGTGCTGTCGTCAAAATGAGCAGGATCGATGCCGATCGGGTCACGAAATAGCAGCGGATAGAGATTGGTACCCTCCGGCACGTACAGCCCGTCCCGCCAGTCGATGACCGGAGTGCGACCGCTGAGCTGGGCGAGGATCACCCCGGTGACCGCGGCCAGCATACGGTTGCCAAGGCCACCCTTCGCCTTGATCAGCAGTGTTCGCGACCCCGCCGGCGGCGCCGCCTTCGTCGCAGGAGGGAAAGGATCGTTGGCGGGCGTCGGCCGCAAGGGCGCGCGCGCTTCAGAGACTGTCGACATGGCGGCGGAGACTTTCGCTGTAGCGATGGAGCGGGCGCCCGCGCGCCCAGGCTTTTAGCGCTGCCGCGCCAGCATCCGCGCGAACGGGTGTAATATGGTTGTTGGCCACAACCTTCGCGCGGTTGTTGCCGATGAGGTAGATCGGCGCGCTGTTATCACGCAGCGTTGCGTAGTCGTTTACCCGTATCCAGCTCTTCTGATCCGGGTACGCAGCGACGACGTTGTTCTTAAGGGTAAGGGATTTGGTCTGGGAGAGAACAGCGATGCCGTTGAACATGCCCCCGGCGACTAAATTATCCTGAATATATACGTTGCGATAAGGAAGGTTGCTGGTTTCATCGCGCATGAAGATGCCCTGCATCGCCTTTCCGCGGCCGCGATGAATGACATTACCAACGATCCTGATGTCATGCGCGGCAGCTTTCTGACGACTAGTCCAGAACTGGATGCCATCGGGGTGGTCCCCTGCCTTTGGGCTGAAGCCCGTGATATAATTATACCCGATCAGAACATCCGAATTGCCGCCGCCACGGATCGCATCCATCCGCAGGCCGTGAAAGTAACTGGACGTTACCGACACGCCTTTCGTGTCGAGAAGTGACAGGGCGATCACCGCATTGGTGAACTCGGCGCGCGTGATCGCGGCATCCGTGCATTCACGCAATTGCATGATCTTGTCCTCGGCGAGGCCGACCGCACCGGGACGTCCGCTGGCGAGAATGTTGCTGATCGTCAGCTTGCGCATGCGACGGAACAGAAAGTCTTCCTGCACCGCCTTGCCCGAGCCGCGCAGCACGAGATTGCGGAAGGTGAGGTTTGCGCCGTCCCGCAGGTTGACCCCGGTGAGCACCGCCCGCCTTGAAGGATCCTGAGAGGTGATCACCAGTTCGGCTGGCGGGGCAATGCCGCGCAGCGCGAAGGGCGCATATTCGCCCGGTGCGAGCAGGACACGCTTCCCCCCGCGGGACTGCCGCAGCACTGTCACAAGCTGCGGTGTGTCGCGCACCACCACGTCCCTCATGGCGGCAGGCGCCGGTATCGCCGAGCCTGCGATGAACGCGCCGATGCAGCCAGCAATCGTGGCCGAAACGGATCGGATTGAGGTGATCGGCATGGTCCCCCGCCGCGTGATGCTGCACCAACACAGATACCGCCGGTCGTGCGGGCTGCGGAAAGAGTTGGCGCAGAAATGGAGCAGCCTGGTTCAGGCGCCGGGAATAACGGGGGAGCGGAATGATCGAGGCGCTGCAATCAACGGTGTTGGAGAAACTGTACGCCGGGCGACGATCGCACGGCTGGTTCCTTCGGCTGATGCGGCGCTGGGACGGCGGGGAAATGCGCTCCCCGCGGCTG
This sequence comes from Sphingomonas sp. IC4-52, assembly GCF_020707225.1. Classification (NCBI taxonomy): domain Bacteria; kingdom Pseudomonadati; phylum Pseudomonadota; class Alphaproteobacteria; order Sphingomonadales; family Sphingomonadaceae; genus Sphingomonas; species Sphingomonas sp. IC4-52. Next base: position 39,993 of record NZ_JAJFEU010000001.1, read on the forward strand.
CGCAGGTTGATGCGGGCGCATCAGGGGGTGACGATCGGCGACTATTCCTATGGCGCGATCCTGCACCGCGGCGTGTTGCCGCGCGGCACGGTGGTAGGCCGCTGGTGCTCCGTCGGTCAGGAACTGATCGTGCGGCGCCGGGACCATCCCATCGAACGGGTGAGCCAGCATCCCTTTTTCTACAATGCGAAGCTGGGCCTGGTGCCGCGCGATACGATACCGCTGGACGAAGAAAACCCGCTGGTGATCGGCAATGATGTCTGGATCGGTGACCGCGTCACGATCTTAAGCGGTTGCCGCAGCATCGGCGACGGCGCGGTGCTGGCGGCAGGAGCCGTGGTGACACGCGACGTCCCACCGTTCGCGATCATGGGCGGCGTCCCAGCCCGTATGCTCCGGGCGCGCTTCCCGGATCCCATCGCAACGCTGGTCGCGGAATCGCGCTGGTGGGACTTCGACCTGGAGACGGTGGCTGGGTGGCAGTCGCTGCTGTTCCAGCCGCTGACGGAGCAGAGTGCGCGGACGCTGGTGAAGCAGTGCGAGAGCCTGCGGGCGGCGGGCGCCGGCAGATGATCGGACGCGACGAATAGCCCGGAGGCGCGGCGTCGAGCGCGCCGGCGGCGCCCTTTGCTGGGCTGCCGACGAAAGAAAAAGGGGCGAGCGGTTGCGCTCGCCCCCTTGATGGCGATCAGCGCGTCTCCATGCGGAGGCCGATGCGGAACTGGCGGCCGAGCAGATCCGAATAGGTGCTGTTCGCGGCGAGACCTGTTTCCGGCAGCAGCAGCGGCCAGCGATCGAAGAGGTTGGTGACGTTCACGAAGAACTGCGCCTCCGCGTCACCGAACGTCACCTTCTGCGTCAGGTTCAGGTCGGCATAGAACACACCCGACACTCGATTGCTTTCATAGGTGGGTGCGTTGACCGTCGAAACCGGGCAGCCGGTGGTGCATTCCACACCGTTCGCGACATATTTGCCCGCGCTGATACCGCGACCGACCGCCGTGATCGCGAAGTTCGGCGTGTCGTAGGTCGCGCTGAAACGGTAAATCCACTTGGGCGTGGTGGACTGGCCGCCATTCACGCCGACCGAGTTGGAGATAACGGCACCCGGCACGCCAGTGTCGAGGATGTTGTCGATATACCGCGTCGCCACGCCGCGCAGGGTGAAGGTACCCTCCGCGTCGGCGAAGACCCGCTGCAGCGGCAGGCGATAGGAGGCGTCGATGTCGACGCCGCGCACCGTCTGACCGGCAGCGTTGAACGGCTGGCTGCGAACCAGCTTATACGGCTGACCCGGCGTCGAGCGGCTCGGATCGTCCGAGATCGCGGCGCAGAAATCCTGATTGCCGACATAGCACAGGTCAAAGATGCTCTGTGCGCTGAAGGTGGTGATCCCGTCCTCGATCTGGATGTCGAAGTAATCGACCGACAGGTTGAAGCCGGGCAGGAAGCGCGGCGTCAGAACGATGCCGGCGTTCCAGGAATCGGACTTTTCGACGCGCAGGTTGGTGTTGCCAGTGACAAAGCCCGAGTAGCCGAACGACGACGGACCGTTGGCGCCATCGGTGGTGTAGGCAGGGTTGCGAACCGAGTCACTGTTGGCGGAGCCGCCCTGGTACAGTTCGTTCAGGTTGGGCGCACGAATATCACGCGAGCGAGTGACACGGACGCGGAAGTCGTCGATCGGCTGCCACGTCGCACCGGCCTTCCAAGTGGTGACATAGCCGGCGGTGGAATAGTCCGTTGCACGAACGGCGCCATTGAACTCCAGCCCGAACCCGAGCGGCACCACCGTTTCGAGGAAGACTTCCTTCACGTTGTAGCTGCCGTTGGTGGGCAGATAGTTACCCACCGACCAAGCGTTCGACGTGGTCGGCCGGCCAGCGGCATTGGTGGTCGCCGTCGGCTGGAACTCGGTCGGCACGAAGCCGCGAATCTTCTCCTCGCGGTATTCCGCGCCGGTCGCGATGCTTACGTCGCCCGCCCAGGTGCGGAACGGCGTGACCGAGACGTTGAAGGCAGCGTTATACTGTTCGACCACTTCGTCGCGGTACGGATCACCAAGCACATAGGCGATGGCGGCGGGGTTCGCGACACCGATACCCAGACGGTTGAGCGGGACGCAGTTCGGATCGTTGTTCGTCGTGCTGGCGTCGACGTTGATCAGGCACTGAATCGAACCGGGGGCATAGCTGCTGCCGGCCGGGGCGAAAGCAGCCGCCGTCGCATTGTTCATGCGGTTGATGTGCATGATGTTGCGAAGCTGTTCACGCAGATCCGCGCGGCCATATTGGCCGTAGATGTTCCAGATCGCGTTCTTGCCGAACACCTCAGCCGTGCCCTCGGCGCCGATCGCGTAACGCTGCACCTCACGCTTGTTGTCGGCAGCGCGGAACGGCAGGTCTGCCGCCGTCGTGGCAAGGGTGACGCCGGTGATCCCGTTGAGCGCCGCCGGGCCAAGTGCGTTATACAGGAACGCGTTGCAGGTGACCGGAACGGGCACGGTGGTGCAGCCGGTGGCGTTGAGCGCAATGCCGGTCGACAGGTTCGGCCCGGCGTTGAAGAACACCTGCTGCCAGTTGTACGAACCCTCCGCAAAAATCTCGATATCGTCGGCGATTTCGTAGCTGGCGCGGGCAAAGACACCGCGGCGATCGTCTTCGGGATCGAGGCCGATACGGCGGCCGGAGTCGTTGACCCGCCAGTCACCACCCTGGGTCAGCGACGGTACCGCCGTGCCCGTCGGCGACGGGAAGGTGAGGGCGCCGTACTGATATTGGTTTACCGACCCGTTATAGCCGAAATACGTCCCGCGCAGCTGATTGGTGCGGGTGCCCGTCGAGGCCGTGATCAGGCCGCCGGGGGTGGAGTTGGCCGAGCCGACCTGGCGGCGGATCAAATACTGCGGCGTGGTGCTGGTCGCGGTCCAGTTCGGATCCTGGATGCGAACATAGCCGGTGGCGTTCCAATCGCGGTCGACTTCGAAGATGCCGTCGCGATGTGCGAGCTCCGCGTTGACCAGCAGGTGGCCACGACCTTCGCTGCCCCACTCAAGGCCGCCCGTCACGGCGAACGAGTAATTGGCGCCGTCGCCCTCTCCGGTGATGCCGCTGTCGATGGCGACCTTGAGCCCGGTGTACTTCTTGTCGAGCACGAAGTTCACCACACCAGCCACCGCATCCGAGCCGTAAGCGGATGACGCGCCGCCAGTGACGACCTCCACGCTCTTGATTAGCGCCTGCGGGATGGTGTTGACGTCGACCAGCCCGGTGACGGTCGAGGCAACCGAGCGGCGGCCGTCAAGCAGCACCAGCGTGCGCGATTCGCCCAGGTTGCGCAGGTTGAGCGCGTTGATGCCGGCCTGCCCGCTCGAAAGGTTCAGGCGCGAGTTGGACGGGCGGGTCGAGCCGGCCAGGGCTGGCAGCTGGTTCACGAAGTCCGCCACGTTGTTAGACGGGGAGGAGTTCTGAATTTCTTCCTGGGTCAGCACCGTGAGCGGCGTAGGTGCCTGGAATCCATCCCGGACGATGCGGGTGCCGGTGACGACCACGTCTGGCCCGCTGCTGTCATCGCTGGTTCCCGGCGCAGGATCGCCGATCTGGGCCGTCGCGACATTCGACGGTTGTGTTTGTGCCGCTGCCGGCGTTGCAAGGCCAGCCGCAAGGGCGATGAGCCCCGTTGTGCCGAGCATTGCCCTGGACAAGAAAATACCACGCATGTGCCGTCCCCCGAAAGCTCTTGAACCTGAACCTACCCGCGTGCGTCATGCTGTTGTCGCAGATCGCCGTTACTGTGGAACGTGCCGGTATGGGCGGAAAGGCGTCAAGAGGCGATCGACTTACGTTTGTTTGTTGATCCATAGATTGCGCATATGGAAGCGCCGCTGCGCGGCCGCATAACCGCCTTCTATGAGGTGGAGCGCGCTTGTCATGGACGCGCCGCTTACGAGGGCGTTAGCCTGCGGCGAGACCGATGACGAAAGGATCGCAATGCTCGACCGGCGCCTGTTTCTGCTTGGCTCCGCGGCGACGGCGCTGGTGTCCGTCGCATGCCACGGGCAATCCGCGCCGACCGCCCGCCCGCTCCGCGTAAAAGGATTATCGGCGCCCATCGAGATCATCGACGATCGGTGGGGCGTGCCGCATATCCGCGCGCAGACGAAGCCGGATGCGTTCTTCGGCCAAGGCTATGTCGTGGCGCGCGACCGGTTGTTCCAGATCGACCTGGCGCATCGTCGGGAGCTGGGCCGGATGGCCGAGGCGTTCGGGCCGGGTTTTGCCAAGCACGACGCCGTGGCGCGGCTGTTCCATTACCGGGGCGACCTGGATGCGGAGCTGGCGCGAGTGCCCGAGGAGGTTCGCAGCTGCGTGGCCGGGTATATCGCCGGCATGAACGCTCGCATCGCGGAGGTGGAAAAGGATCCGAGCCAGCTGCCGCTGGAATATCGCATCCTGGGCGTGATGCCGCTGCGCTGGGACATTCGTGATCTGGTGCTGGCGCGCGGGGGATCGATCGGCAATGCGGACGACGAGATCCGGCGCGCAAAGCTGGCTGCGCTCGGCCTACTGGAGCTGGATGCGGTGATCGCACCGCTGCGGCCAGCCTGGAAGCTGGAGGTGCCGGCCGGGCTGGACGCGTCAAAGGTGAGCGACGCGGATCTTGGCGTTCTGCAGCTGGGGCGGCTGCCCTTCGGACCGGACACGCCGACGCGCGACCCGGATGAGCAGCTCGATCGTTCTCAGGCAGGGTCCAATGCCTGGACCGTGGCGGGCAGCCGCACCACCACCGGCCGCCCGATCCTGGCCAACGACCCGCACCTGGGCATCGGCGGCTTCGGGCCGCGGCATGTGGCGCATCTGACTGCGCCGGGCCTGGACGTGATCGGCGGCGGTGCGCCGGGGCTGCCGGGCATCATGCAAGGGCACACTGACGGCTTCGCCTTTGGCCGCACGAACTTCCACATCGACCAGCAAGACCTGTTCGTGCTCGAGCTCGATCCCAAGGATCCGGAGCGGTATCGCCATGATGGCGGGTGGAAGCGGTTCGATCGGGTAGAGGAGACGATCCTTGTCAAGGGCGGCACTTCGCAGAAGGTGGTGCTGCGCTATGCCGTGCAGGGACCGGTAATCATGCACGATCCGGCGGGCGGGCGCGCCACCGTGCTTGGTTCGATCGGGATGCAGCCCGGCGGGTCCGGATCCTTCGCGATGGTGGCAATCAACCTGTCGCGCGACTGGAACAGCCTGAAGGAGGCGTTCAAGCTGCACGCCTCGCCGACCAATTTCCATTATGCCGATGTGGAAGGGAACCACGGCTGGCAGGTGATCGGGTTCGTTCCGCAGCGGAAAAAGGGCGACGGGCTGATGCCGGTGCCGGGCGACGGGCGTTACGACTGGAACGGCTATCGCGATTTCCGCGCGCTGCCGAGCGAGTTCAACCCGAAGAAGGGCTGGTTCGCATCGGCCAACCAGAACAACCTGCCGGCCGACTGGCCGCGCGATAAGATCCCGGCCTTCTCGTTCCGCGACCCCTATCGTTACGAGCGCGTCGCCGAGGTGCTGGAATCGCAGCCGCACCATTCGGTTGCGGACAGCGTGGCATTGCAGTTCGACACGCTGTCGACGCCGGCCAAGCAGTTCCTGGCGCTGCTGCCCAAGCAGCCGTCGGCGGGCGCGGCGCCGGCGGTGAAGGTGCTGTCCGGATGGGACGCGCGGCTCGACAAGGATAGCGGCGCTGCGGCGCTGTACGAGATCGTGTGGCGCGACCTGGGCAAGCGGATGCTGGCGGCGATCGTGCCGGCACAGGCCAGGGAGCTGGTCGACGAGATCGCGCCGTCCGAGCTGCTGCGCCGCGCCGCGAGCCGGCCCGACATGGTGGACGCCGCGCTGGCGAGCGGCTGGGCCGAGGCGCAGCGGCTGATGGGCAGCGACCCCGCCGCCTGGCGCTGGGGCACGTTGCATCAGGTGCGGATCGCGCATCCGCTGTCGAGCATCCCGGCGATCGCCGCGGCCTTCCCGCCGATCGAGGGCGAGGGATCGGGCGGTGACAGCTATACCGTCATGGCGCGTTGGCTGGGCAATGGACCGGGCTGGCGGACCGGCGGCGGCGCGAGCTACCTTCATGTCATCGACGTGGGGGATTGGGACAAATCGGTGATGCTGAACCTGCCGGGGCAGTCGAACGACCCGCGATCACCGCATTACCGCGACCAATATGCCCCGTGGATCAAGGGTGAGATGCAGCCGATGCCGTTCAGCCGCGCGGCGGTGGACGCGGCGACTGTCAGCCGTTCGACGCTGACGCCGCAGGGGAAGGACAAGTGATGCGGGGCATGTTGCGCGCCGGGGTAGCGATTGGATCGCTGCTGGCGCTGGGCGCGGCGAGCGGGCCGAACGTCGATGTCGTGATCCGCGGGGGCACGATCTACACCGGCGCCGACACGCCGCCGATCACCGGCGACGTCGAGATCGCGGGCGATCGCATCGTCTATGTCGGGCCGGGCCGTGGCACGCGCGCCGGGCAGGTGGTGGAGGCCAAGGGGCAGATCGTCGCGCCCGGCTTCATCGACGCGCATACGCACCCGGACAGCTATATCCGGTCAGATGATCCCAAGGTTCGGTTGAACCTGCCGTGGCTGGCGCAGGGGGTGTCGACGATCGTGATCGGCGTCGACGGCTATGGCACGCCCGATGTGGGCGATGACGCGCGCAAGCTGGAGGCGAGCGGGATCGGGACCAATGTGGTGCCGTTCGTCGGTTTTGGCGGGATCCGCCAGCGCGTGCTGGGCAAGGCCGATCGCACGCCGACCCCGGCCGAACTGGCGGAGGAAAAGCGGCTGGCGGCGAAGGCGATGTGCGAGGGTGCCTATGGCCTGTCGGCCGGGCTGTTCTATCCGCCGCAGAGCTTTGCCAAGACCGATGAGGTCGCCGCAGTGGCGGCCGAGGTGGGCAAGCGCGGCGGGATGTACGACAGCCACCAGCGCGATGAGTCCAACTATAACATCGGCCTGATTGCCTCCACCAAGGAAGCGATCGAGATCGGGCGCCGAGCGGGAGCCCCGGTGCATTTCGCGCACCTGAAGGCGCTGGGCGTCGACCTGCACGGCAAGGCGCCCGACCTGATCCGTACGATCGAGGAAGCGCGCGCGGCGGGGCAGGAGGTGACCGCCGACCAATATCCGTGGCTCGCGAGCGGATCGAGCGTCGACGCCTCGCTGGTCCCCGCCTGGGCGGTCGATGGCGGCTATCAGGCGATGATCAAGCGGTTCGACACGCCTGCGACCATGGCGAAGATCAAGGCGGAGATGCGCGAGAATCTGCGACGTCGCGGCGGGGCGGAATCGCTGCTGCTGATCTCCCAGGGGCAGCCGTGGACCGGCAAGACGCTGGCGCAGATGGCGGCGACGTGGAAGCTCGATCCGATCGACGCGGCGATCCGCATCCTGCGCGTCGCCAATGCCAACGGGACCGACCCCGCCGGCTCTGGCGTCGCGAGCTTCAACATGGCGGAACGCGACGTCGACCTGATCATGAAGCAGCCGTGGGTCGTCACCTCCTCCGACGGATCGAACGGGCATCCGCGGCAATATGCGACCTTCCCCAAACTGTATCAGGATTATGTCATGAAGCGGCCGGTGATCACCCTGGCGCAGTTCATCCGCCGGTCGAGCGGAGCGACCGCCGACATGTATCGCATCAAGGATCGTGGCTATCTGAAGCCCGGCGCATTCGCCGATGTCGTGGTGTTCGATCCTGTGGGTTACGCCCCGCGGGCCGACTACATCCGGCCGCGCGAGCCGAGTGCCGGCGTCAGCGCATTGTTCGTCAACGGCAAGCTGGCGCTGAAGGACGGGGCGGTAACCGGGGCCGCGGCGGGACGTGCCCTGCTGCGGCCGCGGCCAGTCAATTGCGGGCAATAGCCTTGCGTTATAGGCAAAGCTGCGAGCGCGATTGGCGGGTCCCTGCGGGCGCCATCTATCGTCCAGCGCTATGAGCATTCCGGCACCATATCTGCTGTACCTCGGCCATTCGGACGACGAATTTGGCCTCAAGACCTCGCGCGGCCTCGCCACGTTTCGACGCCAGGATTGCGTCGGCGAATGGCGGCACGACGACTGCCCGTTCAGCTTTGACCTGCCACGCATGGACGCGGCAGCCGGGGCAGCGGCGGGCGCCCGGACGCTGGTGCTGGGCATCGCCAATGCCGGGGGACGTTTCCCCGAATGGATGATGGCCGATGCGCTGGCAGCGATCGCGGCCGGGATGAACCTCGCGTGCGGCCTGCACCAGCGGCTGAAGGACGAGCCGCGGCTGGTCGAGGCGGCGAAGGCAGCGGGCGTGCAGCTGTTCGACATTCGCGACCCGCGGCCCGACCTGCCGGTGGGCAATGGCAAGAAGCGCGCGGGCAAGCGGCTGCTGACGGTCGGCACCGATTGTTCGGTCGGCAAGATGTACACGACGCTGTGCCTGCGCGACGCGCTGCGCGCGCGCGGCGTCACCGCCGATTTTCGCGCGACCGGGCAGACTGGGATCCTGATCGCGGGCGACGGCGTGCCGCTCGACGCGGTGGTGGCCGATTTCATCGCCGGCGCGATCGAGGATCTGGCGCCCGCCCGCAGCGATGATGGCTGGGACCTGATCGAGGGGCAGGGATCGCTGTTCCACCCGGCCTTTGCCGGCGTGTCGACCGGGTTGCTGCATGGGGCGCAGCCGCAGGCGCTGGTGATGTGCCACGATCCGACGCGGCCGCACATGCGCGGTCTGCCGCATTATCCGCTGGTCGACCTTGCCGAGTGCATCGACGCGAACCTGCGCGTGGCGCGGCTGACCAGCCCGGCGGTGCGGTTTGTCGGCATCGCGCTGAACACTGCCAAGCTGGGCGAGGCCGAGGCGCGCGACCTGCTGGCGGCGACGAGCGAGGCGCATGGCCTGCCGTGCACCGATCCGTTCCGCTTTGGCGCCGATCCAATCATCGACCATCTGCTGGCGACCGATGCCGCGAACGCTTGACGCCCGCCACGACGGCTTCGCGCTGCACACCCCGTTCCGCATCTCGCGCGGGGTGAAGACGGTTGCCGATGTGGTGACGGTCTCGGTGCGCGACGGCGACCATGTCGGGCGCGGCGAGGGGGTTCCCTATCCGCGCTATGGCGAGACAGTCGAGGGGTCGCTGGCGGCGATCGAGGGCGTGCGGGCGCTGATCGAAGGTGGCGCGTCGCGCGAGGAGCTTGCCGCCGCGATGCCGGCGGGCGCCGCGCGCAACGCGGTGGATTGCGCGTTGTGGGACCTGGAGGCGAAGCGCGCGGGGACGAGCGTCGCGGCGCTGACAGGATGCCGCGCGCCCGAGGCGCTGGCCTCCGCGATCACGATCGGCATCGATACGCCCGAGGCGATGGCGGCGGTGGCGCAGCGCCACACGTCGGTGCCGCTGCTGAAGGTGAAGCTGAACCGCGAAGAAGCGGAGGCGCAGCTGGCCGCCGTGCGAGCGGTGGCGGCGCTGCCGCGCCTGATCGTCGATCCCAACGAAAGCTGGCGGGTCGAGGATGTCGCGCGGTGGCAGGACATGTTGCTGGCGCACCGCGTCGACTTGCTCGAGCAGCCGGTGCCGGCCGATGAGGACGCAGGGCTGGAAGGGCTGGGCAGCCGAATTCCGATCTGTGCCGACGAGGCGCTGCATACCCGTGCGGACCTGCCGCGGCTGCGTGGCCGCTATGATTACGTCAACATCAAGCTCGACAAGACCGGCGGTCTGACCGAAGCCCTGGCGCTCGCCGATGCGGCGCTGGGGATGGGGTTTGGCCTGATGGTGGGTTGCATGGTGTCGTCGTCGCTGGGCATTGCCCCGGCGATGCTGGTCGCGGAGCGCGCGTCGTTCGTCGATCTGGACGGGCCCTTGTGGCTGGCCGCTGATCGCGAGGGCGGGGTGCGTGACGAGGCCGGCTGGATGCAGCCGCCGGCGCCGGGCTTCTGGGGAACGCCGGCGTGACCATCCTGCGTGGATGGTTCGCGATAACTTTGTGGAAGCGGGTAGTGGCCGGGCTGGTGCTCGGCGCGCTGCTCGGCCTGATCTGGCCCGATGCGGCGCCGGCGGTGAAGATCGTCGGCGACCTGTTCGTGCGGCTGATCAAGATGCTGGTCGTGCCGGTGGTGTTGATCACCATCGCGGCGGGGATCGCGGGGCTCGGCGACCCGAGGCGGCTGGGGCCGATCGGCGGGCGCACGATCGGGCTGTTCGCGGTGACGACGCTGATCGCGGTATCGCTGGGCATGGCCGTCGGCCTCTTGGTTCGGCCGGGTGAGGGGATCGCGCTGGCCGGTGTCGCACCGCACGTGCTGGGCGCGGCGGTGTCGCCAAGCGACCAGTTGCTGTCGATCGTGCCGGCCAACATCATCGAGGCGCTGGCCAAGGGCGACATGCTGGCGATCATCTTCACCGCAATCCTGCTGGGCATCGGCAGCGTGCTGGCGGGCGAGGCAGGCAAGCCGGTCGTCGCGCTGTTGCAGGGCCTGGCCGCGGTGCTGATGCATATCGTGCGGATCGTGATGGAAGTGACGCCGTTCGGTGTCTTCGCACTGATCGCCAATGCGGTAGCCGCCAATGGCGCGGCGGTGTTCGTCAACGTCGGCTGGCTGGCGCTGTGCGTGATCGTCGCCTCGCTGGCGCAGATGCTGGTGGTGCATGCCGGGCTGATCGCGCTGGTCGCACGGCTGCCGGTGGTGCGATTCTTCCGCGGGATCGTCGATGCGCTGGCGATCGCATTCTCGACCGCCTCCTCCTCCGCGACGCTGCCAGTGGCGCTGCGCGTGGCGCACGACAATCTGGGCGTAGCGCGGCCCGTCGCCTCCACCGTGCTGCCGCTGGGCGCGGCGATCGGCAAGGACGGGACGGCGATGTATGTCGGGCTGCTCGGCCAGTTCGCGCTACAGGCGCTGGGCATCATTCCCGATGCGCAGATGCTGGTCGTGATGCTGGCAACCGGTGCGCTGGCCGCGTTCGGCACGGCGCCGGTGCCGTCCGCCTCGTTGTTCATGCTGGCGGCGATGCTGTCGGCGGTGGGCGTGTCGCCGGAGCAGACCGCGCTGGTGGTGGGGCTGGTGCTGCCGTTCGACCGGCTGCTCGACATGACGCGCACCGTTCCGTCCGCTTCGGCCAACCTGACGGTCGCGACCCTTGTGGCGCGCGCTGAGGGAGGATTGGACGAAGAACGGTTCCGCGGACGGGTAGTCGAGTGACGGCAGCGGCGCTAGGGACCCGGCCGTGAACCTGCGCCATATCGAAATCTTCCACGCCGTTTACGTCAACGGCTCCGTTTCCGCCGCGGCCCGTGCGCTGAATGTGTCGCAGCCCTCGGTATCGAAAACCCTGCGTCACGCCGAGACGCTGCTGGGTTTCGACCTGTTCCAGCGGATCGGCGGCCGGCTGGTGCCGACCGAGGACGCCCACAACCTCTTCGCCGATGTCGCGGAGATCCAGGAGCGCGTGCGCGCCCTACGCGAAGCCGGGCGCAACATGCGCAGCGGCGGTGGCGGCAGGTTGCGTATTTCCGCGCTGCCAAGCCTTGCCCTCGGCGTCCTGCCCGCAGCCGTTTCGCGCTTCATGGAGCGCCACCCGGACGTCCACTTCGACCTACAGACGGTTCATCACGACGACCTCCTCCGCAAGCTGTACGAGCGCGAGACCGACATTGCCGTGGCGAGCGAACCCCCACGCGGCGCCGCGCTGAGCAATACGTGGCTCGGCGAGGGGGAATTGGTGGTGCTCTATCGCGAAGCGGAAATGCCCGACGCGCCCGCCCGGGTGGAGCTGGCGGAGCTTGCCAACCGCCGCTTCATCTCACTGGCCGGAAGCGGGCCGATCGGTACGCTGCTGACCGACGAGCTCGACCGGCTGGGCATCGCGCTGGACGAAGTGGTTGCGGCGCGCACCTTCTATATCGCGGCCGCGCTGGTGCGCGCCGGCGTCGGCATCACGGTGGTGGACAGTTTTACGGCCGAGGCGTGGGTGGCGGAAGGGCTCGCCACGCGGCCGTTGAAGCCGTCGCTCACCTTTGACGTGCACGCGATTCACCTGCTCGACCGGCCGCCCTCAGCGCTGGCGAGCGAGTTTCTGGCTGTCTTGCGAGAGGAGATCGATACGGAATGATGCTGATCCTGCTGCCGTTGCTGGCTGCCGCTGCGGCGGACACATCATCCCCGACCCCGGCCACTGCCGCGCCCGCTCCGGTGACGGAGGCGCTTGGGACCGCGGCGACCGGCACCCGTATCGGCCTGCTGGTGGTTGACGAGACCGGACGCGAGATCGTCGCGATCCGGCCGGACGACCGCTTCGTTCCAGCGTCGAACACCAAATTGTTTACCACCGCCGCGGCCTTTGCCATGCTGGAGACGGAAGGTGCCGATACGGCTGCGGGCGCCAGCGTGCGGCTGGAACCGCGCGGCGCACTGCGGGACGTGGTTCTGGTGGGCGCGGGGGATGCGCGGCTTTCCAGCGCGCGGGATTGCACCAACGATTGCCTGGCGACGCTGGTGGATGCCGTGGCACGTGAGACGAAGGTCGTGGGCGACGTGATCGGTGACGACACCGCGTTTCCGGACGAACGCTGGCCAGCGGGCATGAGCTGGAACAACATGGTGGGCCGCTATGGCACGGCCGTGTCCGCGTTGACGATGGACGATAATGAAGTGGCGCTGATGGTGCGCCCTGGCCGCGCGGGTAGCGCGCCTGAGGTTTCCGGTGACGGCTATTACCGGATCGACAATCGCGTGGTGACCGTGCCCGCAGGAGGCAAGCGCTCGATCGGTTATATGCGCGAGCCCGGAAGCGATCTGCTGCGGCTGACGGGCACCATCCCGGCGGATGCCTCACCCTATGAAGTCAGATTGGGTGTCGATGATCCGGCGCACCGTGCCGCCTGGCGCTTTGCCGAACTTCTGCGGTCGGCGGGCGTCCGGGTCACCGGCAAGGTGGGCGTGCGGCATCGGCCGGTGATGCCGGCGGACGATCCCAAGGTGCGCGGCAACGCGCCGGCAGCGAGGCCGCCCGAAGTACCCGCGTTGGCAAGGCTGACCCCGGCACCGCTCCGCGAGGATTTGGTGCACACGAACAAGGTGAGCCAGAACCTGCACACCGAATTGCTGTTGCGGCGGGTGGGTGCGGTATCCGGAAGCGGATCGGTGGCCGACGGACATGCCGCGATGGATGCCGTGCTTGAGCGGGCGGGCATCCAGCGCTGGCAATATGACTTTGGCGACGGATCCGGGATGTCCAACTATAATCGGGTGACCCCGCGTGCCAGTGTCAGGCTGCTCCGTTGGGGTGCGGAACAGCCCTGGGGCGCGGCGTGGCGCGGAACCTTCCCGATCGCGGGTAAGGATGGGACGCTGGCAAACCGTTTCAAGGGCACGGCTCTGGAGGGGCGGCTGTTTGCGAAGACCGGCACACTGAATGCCTCCAACGCACTTGCTGGTTATTTCACGACGGCGACCGGCCGCACCTTTACCTTCGCCGCTTACGCGAATGACATGCCCGGCGACGTCAGCGCCACCGCTTCGCTTGACGCGGCACTGGTCGCCGTGGCGGCGGCGAACTGAGGAAGCCGATCCGGCGCCGCCTGAGGGGCGCAATGGCGGGAGCAAATCCCCCGCATTGCGGCCAGCGCTCAAGCGGCGCAGGATTAGAGCCATGACGAAGTACCTGATCTCGTTTCCGAGCGAAGCCATGATCGTCCCGGAGGACGAGTTGCAGGCGGTGGCGGATGCGGCGCGCGCCGTGATCGAGCAAGCGAAGGCGGCAGGCGTTTATGTCTTCGGCGGAGGCATCAACGAGCAGGTGGCGCCGGTTTTGGTGGCGGGCGACGGGTCCGCATCGCCGCAGATCTATCCGGGCAGTCAGCTGCGTGGCGGGTTCACGATCCTGGAACTGCCGACGCGGGACGAGGCGATGGCCTGGGCGCGCCGGCTTGCGGTCGCTTGCCGGTGTTCCCAGGAACTGCGCGAGTTCATGTACGATCCGGCGAGCTGAGGAGGTGACCGGCAGTGCTGCCTGTGTTCAAGCGGCGTCGAAAGCCTGGATCACCGCGTCGCCGGTTTCCGGGCGAAGGGTGAAGATGCCGCTGTCATGATGGCGCGTGGGGTGGACGCGATTGGTGAGTAGCGTCCACGCAAGGTCACGCTCGAAATCGATCCAGAGACCGGTGCCGGTGAAGCCTGTGTGGCCGATGGCGCCAGGCGAGCAGGCCTGACCACCCGACCAGCCGGGAAAGCGGATCTCCCAGCCGGCCGTACGATGACCCTCAACCGGTGTCCGAATTGCGTCCAGCATCGCGGGAGAAGCGGCAGAGCCGTCCAGCAGGCCGCGAGCGAAATCGAGGACGCCGTCGACGGTTCCGAACAGTCCGGCATGGCCGGTACGCCCGCCCATCGCCCAGCAATTTTCGTCGTGCACTTCGCCCTTCATGACCCGGCCCCGCCATTGGCAGTGTTCGGTTGCGACCGCCGGGCCCGGGGGCGGACCCCAGCTGAGGCCTTTGCCGAGCGGCTGGGCTTCCAGCCCGGCGCCGGTCAGTCGCTCGATAGCGATGCCGAGCAGGATGAAGTTGATATCCGAGTAGACCGACGGGCCGTGCCGCCATTCGCGCTGAAGAACGAAGGCCCGCAGGCGCGCCGGATCATCGCCATAGGTGTAGATCGGCTCCACGGCCGGGAGAAAGGTGCGATGCACCAGGCAGTCCCGGAAGGTCAGCCGACGTTCCGGCGCATTCGCGACATCATATTGGCGCAGATCCGGGATGGCGTCAGTGAGCGGACGATCGAGATCCAGCCGACCTTCGTCCGCCAGCCGCAGGATGAAACTGGTCGTGGCGATAACCTTGCTGACCGATGCAAGATCGAACCAGTGTTCGCGCGTGAGCGGCTCTTCCTCCGGTTCTCGCTGCGCCAGGCCGGCTAGGCGAACGGCGCGCGTACCATCGGCCGTAACGATGCCTAAAGCGGCGCCTGGAATACGGCCAGCGGACACAGCCGCGGCGGCGGGCGCAAAGCCGCCTTCGACAATGGAATCGATCATTCGCTCTCTTCGGATCTGGGGCGGATATGGGCGAGCAGCGGCAGGAACACGACGGCCACAAGGCTCAGTGCGCCAGACAACAGGAAGAAATTGTCATAGCCGATCCGGCCGACGATCGTCCCGCCGGCGCCTGAAAGCAGCCTCGGGAGCAAAAAGGCAAAGCCGGTCAGGAAGGCATATTGAGCACCGGGATACCGCGGGTTCACCAGCAAGGAGAGATAGACCACGAAAACGGCACCAGCGAAGCCGTTGCCGAACTGGTCTGCACCGGTTGCGATGTAGAGGAGCCCTTCGCTGACGGGCTGATGCTGAAGCCAGACAAAGCCGAAATTGCCGATCGCAGCCACGAGGGCCCCGATCGCCAGCATCCATGACATGGCGTGCCGAGTGACCATCCAGCCAGCGAGACCAACGCCGATCGCGCTGGCGGCAAGCGCCACAACGCTATCCGCACGGCCAATCTGTGACAGGGAGTAGCCGAGATCCTTGATCATCGGCTTGGAGAGATTGAGCGCGAGAACGTCGCCCATCCGATAAAGCGAGACGAACGCCAGCAGGATCAGCGCGCCGAAGCCATAGCGCCAGAAGAAATCGACGTAGGGGCCGAGCAGCGCGGAGCGGCGGATCGGCGCGTCGCTGGGTGCGCGGCGGATCTGCGGGAGTGCGGCGGCCATGAGCAGAAACGGAAGCATGCAGCAGCCCAGCACCCAGGGGGTGACGTTCGTGTCGGCATCAATTCCCGCGCCGGACGCGGCCCACAGGATGAGCCAGCCGATGGCGGCGGTGGCAACCATGGCGCTGCCGAGGATCATGCCGCTGGCGACCAGTCCGGTAGCAAGCGCGGGAACCCTCTCCCGGGCGTCGGGCGTGTGGCCGCGCATGGCGGCCAGGATCGGAAAGGGAAGAAATGCGGCCGCCGCGATGGCGAGGTAGGCAATCGTCCAACCACCCCAATCGGCAAGCAGGAGCGCGCCGCTGCCAGCGGCGACCATCGCTCCGCGATAGCCCCACAGATTGGCGGCAACGATCGGGCCTTGCTCGTCCTGCGTAGGATAAAGTTCGATACGCCAGGCATCGGCGGCGACTTCCAGCGTGGTTGTCCAGAAAGCCAGCAACACGGCAAACAGCGCGGTCACCCCGAGAGAGGCGTCTTCAGCGGTCCACGCCATCGCGACAAGAGAAGTGAAGATCCCAAGCTGGGCCAGCATCATCCAGCCGCGGCGCTGCCCGTAGAATCGGGAGAAGCCGGGGACGGCATACCGATCCAGCAGCGGCGCCCAGACGAACTTCAGGGTGGGCAGCAGCTGCACCCAGGCGAAGAAGCCGATCACGGCCAGCGCCACGCCATGTGCCTGTAGCCGGAGCGCGAGCACCGTGGAGAACATGTAAAAGGGCAGGCCCGCGGCGAACCCCAGCACGCCATAAAGGGCCATGCCGCGGCGATCGATGGCGGCCGGTGCGGAAGGTGGCTCAGCGAGCGCTGCCGGAGCAGCCAGTTCGGTCATGCCGCCGATCGTTCAACGCCCGCTCGCTCGCGTCAATCCCGGCAGCTGCGGTGAGTGGCGACGGCATCACTGCTGGTTATACCGGCGAGACAAGCCGATATGGGTCATCACGCGCCCGCGAGCGCAGAATGGCGATTGCGATGGTAAGCTGGTATCTCGGTGTGGATGCGGGCGGCAGCCACTGCCGCGCGCGATTGATCGACCAAAGCGGGTTGGTGATCGGCACGGGACACGCCGGGCCGGCCAACATGCGCATCGGCGCTGCCGCCGTGCGGGCAGTTTTCGACGATGTGATCGATCAAGCCCTGGAGTCCGCTGGCCTTGCCGCGAGCGCGCGCGCCGATATCGCGGCAGGCGTCGGCATCGCTGGCTTGTCACGGCCCGGGAGCGCCGAAGCGCTGCGCGCCATTGACTTTGGTCTGGCCAGAATAGCGTTCGCGACGGACGCGGCGATCGCCAACCTCGGCGCCCATCGGGGGCGAGACGGTGCGACTCTGATCCTGGGCACTGGCAGCATTGCGCAATTGCGGGTGGGTGGCACCGATTTCGCGATTGGCGGCTACGGGTTTCCCATTTCGGATGAGGGCAGCGGAGCGGCGCTTGGCCTCTCGGCGATGCGGCACGCCCTTCGTGCGCTGGATGGGCGCACGACCCGCACGCCGCTCGCTCTTGCCATCGCTGCGCGCTTCGGACACGCCATTCCGCAAGCGATTGCATGGATGGATCGCGCGACGCCGGCGGATTATGCCGCCCTCGCGCCGATCGTGATCCAATATGCGCAAGCGGACGATCCGATCGCGCGATCCATCGTGGAGGATGCCGCCGGCCATGTGGAGCGGTTCATCGAAACGATCTTTGAGCGGGGCGCGCCGGCCTGCGCGATCCTGGGCGGACTCGCACCGCACCTGCGACCGTGGTTGCGCGCCCGAACGGTTGCGAAGCTCAGCGAGCCGCTTGGGGATGCTTTGGACGGGGCGCTATTCCTTGCAGGCTTTGCCTTGCCGGAGGTGACACGCGAATGACGGCGCTGATCAGGCTGAGCGAGCAAATGGCCGATCGTTTCGGCGAACGGTGGATCACGCACGAAGCCGGCCGCGCACAGTTCATGGCAGCCGAAGGGCACCACGAGGCCCTACTGCCAGACGTCGTGGCGCAGCCACGCACCGCAGAAGAAGTACAGATCCTAATGCGGGCGGCGACAGCTCTGGCAGTGCCGATCGTGCCGCTGGGCGTCGGCACCTCTTTGGAGGGCAACGCCGGCGCGGTCGTCGACGCGGTCTCGGTCGACCTGTCGGGCATGAACCGCGTCCTTGAAGTGGCGCCAGAAGACCTTCTGTGCGTGGTGGAGCCCGGAGTCACTCGCGAGGCACTGAATGAGGAGCTGCGCGCAACGGGCTTGTTCTTCCCGATCGATCCCGGCGCGAATGCGACGATCGGAGGCATGATCTCCACCAGGGCGTCAGGAACGAACGCCGTGCGCTACGGTACGATGCGGGAAAACGTGCTGGGGCTGAAGGTCGTGCTGCCGGATGGCACGATGATCCGGACTGGCAGTCGGGCGCGAAAGTCAGCCGCGGGTTATGATCTCACACATCTGTTCACCGGATCGGAGGGCACACTCGGGCTGATCGTGGAAGCCACAGTTCGGTTGCACGGCATCCCGGAGACCGTTCTCGCCGGAAGTTGGGGGTTCGGCAGCCTGGAGGGCGCCGTTCAAACGGTGATCGAGACGATCCAGAGCGGCGTTCCCGTGGCGCGGATGGAGTTGCTGGACCCGGTGGCGATCCGAGCCTGTAACGCTTACGCAGGCCTTTCGCTGCCGGAACAGCCGACGTTGTTCGTGGAATTGCATGGTTCGCCCCGAGCCGTTCAGGAGCAATGCGAGCAGCTGGAAGCGATCGGCGGGTCGAATGGTGCGGGCACGCTGGTGATGTCAGCTGACCGTGACGAACAACGCCGCCTGTGGCGCGCGCGTCACGCCGCGCTGCCGGCAGCGCGCGCGCTAGTGCCGGATGCGGTGACATGGTCCACCGACATCTGCGTTCCGATCTCCAGCCTGGCGGAGGCGATCAGGCGTGCGAGGGCGGCAATCGATGCCGCAGGGTTGCTGGCGCCGATACTGGGGCATGTGGGCGATGGGAATTACCACGTCTTCTTCGTCTTGCGCCGGGATGATCCGAGCGCTTGGGCAAGAGCGCGGCAGGTCAACGAGGAACTGATCGACTTTGCGCTGTCGGTTGGGGGAACCTGCACCGGGGAACATGGCATTGGTATTGGCAAACGGGGGGCGCTGTTGCGTGAGCATGGCGGTGAAGCCGTCGCGCTGATGCGGCAGTTGAAGGCCGCGATCGATCCGGCAGGCCTGATGAACCCTGGCAAGATCTTCGCGGAGGCGTCGGCCGATGAGCACTGAGCAGGTCGATCCGCGCTACGTCTCCATCGACTGCTGGCCATCCGTCTCTGCGGTCGAGGCCATGCTGGAGGGCCAGATGGCGGCCATTGCGGCGATCAAGAGCCAGGTCGCGACCATTGCGTCCGCCGCGGAGGCTGCTGCCCGGCGGCTCGGGGCCACGGGGCGATTGATTTATGCTGGCGCGGGTACGTCGGGCCGCGTTGCCGTGCAGGATGGGGTGGAGTTGTTCCCGACCTATAACTGGCCGCGCGAGCGGCTCGTATTCCTGATGGCCGGCGGATCGGCTGCCCTGACCGAAAGTGTCGAGGGAGCCGAAGATGATGCAGCAGCCGGCCGTGAAGCGGTCGCGCAGCTTGGCGTTGAGGCGAGCGACGTGGTGATCGGCGTCGCCGCCAGCGGGCGTACACCCTACACGTTGGCAGTGACCGAGGCTGCGCGCGAGGCGGGCGCCTTGACCATCGGGGTAGCGAACAATCCAGGCGTCGGCCTGCTTACCAAGGCGGAGCATGCGATCCTGGCGGACACGGGAAGTGAAATCGTGGCTGGATCGACCCGGATGAAGGCGGGAACAGCGCAAAAGGCGGTGCTCAACCTGCTGTCCACCACCATCATGCTGCGCCGCGGATTGGTGCATCAGGGCCTGATGGTGAACATGCGGGTCTCCAACCGCAAGCTGCGTGGGCGCGCTGAGGCGATGGTCTCGAATATTGCCGGGGTCAGCCGCGACGTGGCAGCTGCGGCCCTGGACCGGGCGGGAGAAGAGATCCGGAGGGCGGTGCTGGTGGCTCTGGGTGCATCCGCGGACGAGGCAGACGACTTGCTCGTCGCGCATGACGGTGCTCTGGCGGGAGCAATGGCGGCTTTGAGGCCACGGCAAGCGGCAGAGTGCTGATCGCGAAGCGCTGGGTTGATCAGGGCAGGCGCCGCTGCGTTGGTCAGCAGTCAATAGCCGCACCAGCGCCGGTATATCGCCGGTCCCGCTCGAACCGAGCGGGACCAAGAGGCGTAGACTGTCTCGATCAGTAGCGGAAGCTCACCGTCCCGAGGACCGTCCGGGGCGGGCCGTAGAAGCTTTGGTCGAACGTCAGGGCACTAAGGTACCGCTTGTTCGTAGCGTTGCGCACGTTGACGCCGATCGCAACATTCGGCGTGAGTTCGTAGCGGCCCATCAGGTCCATTAGCACATACCCACCCTGTTCCAGCCGGATCGGATCACCAGCAGGCGTGAGGCCGCCCGGCTCGAAGTAGAAGTCACTCTGGTACTGGAGTGAGGTGCCAAGCTTCAGCTTTGGCAGCGCTGGCGGTGCGTAGGTGATGTTCAGGCGACCAACGTTGCGGGGCACGAACGTGCGCTCGGGTTCGTCGTTCTGATCCCGGATCCGCATCGTCGTGAAGCCACCAGTGGCTTGCAGGCCCGCCGCGAGCTCACCGCCGAACTCAAGCTCAACGCCTTGCGACTTTGCATCGACCGGAATGTACACGGTGCGGCCCAGGGTCGAGTCGAACTGGCCGAAGGCGGTGTTGTTCTGGCGCGCCTGGAACAATGCTGCGCTGGCGTATAGCCGTCCGCCGAACCATTCCGCCTTGAGGCCAGCCTCGAGATTGTCCCCCACGATCGGCGGCAGGATTTCGTTTGTCGCGCTTACCTCAACCTGCGGACGGAAGATCTTCGCATAGCTGGCATACAGGCTGAGGTTTGAGGAGATATCGAATGTGGCGCCGACGAACGGCGAGAAGCGCGAGCGGTCGTAAGCCTGGGCTGTTCCGTAGGAATCGCCTTCACTGGTGGCGTGGGTGAAGTTGCCGCCCAGCATGACCTTCAGCGGATCAGCCAGATTCAGGCGTGCGAGGCCGTAGACGGTCTCGCGTACCAGGTGGGTGTCGAGGCTGAGTGCGTAGGGCGTCGGGAAATCGACCCGAGGGAACGCACCATCGAAGAAGGTGTCGAGCGACAGCGGAATGCCGACCTGGCTGTAATCATAACTGGAATATTGCCGGTACTTTTCGGCACCGCGCTGCAGCCCGAGCACGACGTCGTGATCCCGGCCGCCGGCCGAGAGCTTGCCGCTGAGATACCCATCAATCGTCAGGTTTCGAGTCTCGCCCTTGAAGGCGCCGGGATAGCTGAAGATCGCGCGTGTATCGTCGGGATCGTTCGGATCCCCGAAGTCGATACCGCCTGGTGCGCCGCGGACCGGGTTGCCGTAGACGTAGAAGAGCCGGTCGTCCTCGCTGTTGGCGCGCCGCAGTACCGACAGTTTTGCCGTCCAGCCGTTCCCGAAGTCGTGGGTCAGATCTCCGAAGATCTGGCGCTCCACCACGCCCCATGAGGACCATTCCGGCGCGTAATTCGCGCTGCGATCAAACTCGAGCCGCGTGCCATCAGTATAATAAAGCGGGATCGCCCCCCACATGGCGCCGCGACTGCGATGATCCTGATGGCCATAGCCTGCGGAGATCACGGTGTTGGAACCAAGATCGGCCTCGACGATGCCATAGCCCGTCCAACGCTGCAGGCCGTAGCGATCAAGGTGGCTGTCCGTATCAAGATACGCACCGACCGCGCGGGCCCGGATCGAACCGTCCCGGGTCAGCGGTACGCTGACATCGGCATCGACGCGGAAATTGTCGTAGGAGCCATATTGCACACTGCCGGAGGCCTTCAGCTCGCGGTAGGGGCGTTTCCGGATGAAGTTGACCACGGCTGAAGGGTTACCCGTGGGGGATAGCAGGCCGGGCGCGCCACGGACCACTTCGATGCGATCATAGATGGCGGTATCGATGGACCCGGTCTGGATGCCAAATGAAAAGGGCAGGCCAATCCCGTCGACCTGGAACGTCTGAATGTCGAACCCGCGCGCAGAGTAGTAGATGCGGTCAGTGTCCGAAGTCAGGACGCTGACGCCCGGCACGGTATTCAGCAGTGCGTTGACGTCGTTCAGCTGGAAATCGTCGATCTGGGCGCGGGTCACGACGCTGATGGACTGCGGCGTCTCCCGCTGGCTCATCTGAATGCGTGTGGCGGTTCGTTGCGTCCGCACACCATAATCATCGCTGCCTTCGCTGCGCTGACCGGTCACCACGATGTCCTCGCCGCGCTGCGCCTCGGCGAGCGCTTCCGGAGCGGCAATCGCGGCAGCGCTGGCCAGCAATGCAGAGATCATCATGGTTCGTGCCTCCCTTGAATGGGAAGCCCGCTAGAAGCGTTTGCCTGCTATTGCAAGCGAAACTCATTATCGGAAGTTGAGGCTGGATTAGGCGACTGGATAGGGGGTCAGGGTCGCGCGGTTCTCATCCGCGGCGACCGCGCGGCCAATCATGGGGAAGGCGCGTTGCGGGCAGGCGGTGCGTTCGCACACCTTGCACGCGACGCCGATCGGGGTGGCGGCGGACGGATCGCTGAGGTCAAAACCGCGCGAATAGACGAGGCGGTGCGCGTGGCGGATGTCGCAGCCGAGCGCGATGGCGAAGGTCTTGCCGGGCTCGCCAAAGGCGCCGGCGGTGCGGCGCACCGTGCGCGCGACCCACAGATAGGTGCGGCCGTCGGGCATTTGCGCGACCTGGCGCAGCACGCGGCCGGGCTGGGCGAAGGCCTCATACACCTTCCACAAGGGGCAGCTGCCGCCGACGCGCGAGAAGTGGAAGTCGGTCGCCGACTGCCGCTTGGAGATATTGCCCGCGCGGTCGACGCGGATGAAGAAGAAGGGGACGCCGCGCGCCTCTGGCCGCTGGAGCGTGGAAAGACGGTGGCAGATCGTTTCGAACCCGACGCCGAAATAGCGCCCGAGGCGCTCGATATCATAGGCCTGCGGCTCCGCCGTGGCGAGAAAGTCGGCATAGGGGAGAAGCAGCGCGCCGGCGAAGTAATTGGCTAGGCCGATCCGCGCGAGCCGGCGTGCCTCGCTGCCGGTCAGAACCGGGCTGCTGGCGAGATCGTCGATCAGGTCGCCGACTTCCAGGAAGGCGAGCTGCGTCGCCATCTGGAACGCCTGCTGGCCGGCCCGCAGATCGGGCGAGATGTGAAGGACGCGGGTGTCGGGATCGTAGCGGCGCTGCACCGAGCCCGGCTGGGCATGGACGACGCGGATGTCGTGCAGCCGCTGGAAGCGCTCGATCAGCCCCGCATGGACCATACGGGGGGCAAAACCGGCCTCCCGGTAGAGGCGCTCGGCCGCCTGATCGAGCGGTTCGATATGGTTGTTATGCGCATGGAAGAACTCGCGCACCTGTTCGAACGGCATGCGCGCCGAGCCACCGCCGAGCCATTCATTGCCAAGCTGATCAGCCATCGCCTCGGTCCGCTCGATCATCTCGCGGTGACGGCGCTGGAGGCTGATGAGGGTGCGCGCCACGGCGGGCATGTTGGTGGCGAGCTCGCGGATTTCGGCGAGCGCGATCGGCTCGGGCGCTTCGGCGAGGCTGTCGCGCAGGTCGGTGATGAGGCGCGCCTCCTCATCCTCCGAGAATAGCTGCACGTCGATGCCGAAAACGGCGTTGATCTTCAGCAGCACCGGCATGGTCAGCGGGCGCTGGTTCTGTTCGATCTGGTTGAGGTAGCTGGTCGAGATGCCGAGCGCATGGGCGAGCTCGACCTGTTTCAGTCGCCGTTCCTCGCGTAGCCGCCGCAGCCGCACGCCCATGAAGGTCTTCCGCATGTGCGCCTTTGCACCTTTCGCATCCAGCGGCCGGCGGGAAGCCAGCGTTGCCGGATCGGGAGCTTAGCGCCTTGCGGATGTTGCGAAAAGGCGGGTGGCTGCCCGGCCGGCGCGACGCCGGCCGGGCATACCGAAGCGGATCAGCCCTCCTGCGGCATCACCGGCACCACCGTCTTGATGATGCTGGCGTCGAGTTCCTCGAAATCATGGAGGCCGATCGTGTCGTACAGCTCCTGACGAGTCTGCATCCGGTCGACATACTTGTGCGTGCCGCCATGCTCCTTGATCGAAGCATAGAGTTCCGCCTGCGCCTTGTTGGCGACGCGTAGGGACGAAACCGGCCAGATCACCATCTTGTAGCCCATCTCCTCGAATTCCTTCGCGGTGTAGAAGGGCGTCTTGCCGAATTCGGTCATGTTGGCGAGCAGCGGCACGTTGGGCAGTGCCTTGGCGAACTTCTCGAACAATTCGCGCGTGTTAAGCGCCTCGGGGAAGATCGCGTCGGCGCCGGCCTCGACATAGAGCTTGGCGCGATCGACCGCGGCGTCGAAGCCCTCGACACCGGCGGCGTCGGTGCGGGCGACGATGACGATGTCACGCGCGGCCTTCTTCGCAGCGGCGACCTTGGTCGCCATGTCCATCGCCGAGACGAGGTTCTTGCCGTTCAGGTGGCCGCACTTCTTCGGCAGGATCTGGTCCTCGAGGTGGACTGCGCCGGCCCCGGCATCCTCGAAGGTGCGGACCATGTGCATCACGTTCAACGCCTCGCCATAGCCGGTGTCGCCATCGACGAGCAGCGGCAGGCCCGACGAGCGGACGATCTGGCGGATGAAGAAGGCGACTTCATCGACGGTGATGATGCCGAGATCGGGCAGGCCCATCGAGGCGGTCATCGCCGCGCCCGACAGGTACAGGCCGTCGAAGCCGGCGTTGCGCGCCTGGATCGCGGCCTGGCCATTGTGCGCGCCGGGCAGCTGGAAGATGCCCGGACGCTCGAGGCCGGCGCGGAAGCGCTTGCCGGCGGATTCGGTGGGGAGGTCGGAGGCGAGGAGGTAAGGCATTATCGGTCCTTGCTTATTCAGCGTCTGATTTGGGTTGGCGTCAGCATTTTTTTAGCTTGGCGCGGCCCTCGACGATGGCCGCGCCTCCGATCCTCTCACTACGTCAGCGGGCGCTTACTTGCGCTCGGCCAGCGGCACCCACTTGAGGTCTTCCGGACCCGTGTAGTTCGCCGACGGGCGGATGATCTTGTTGTCTTCGCGCTGTTCGATGACGTGCGCTGCCCAGCCCGAGGTGCGGGCGATGACGAACAGCGGGGTGAACATCGCGGTGGGGACGCCCATCATGTGATAGGAGACGGCCGAGAACCAATCGAGGTTCGGGAACATCTTCTTCACTTCCATCATCACCGATTCAAGCCGGTCGGCGATGTCGTACATCTTGGTGGAGCCAGCCTCGTCCGACAGCTTCTTGGCGACGCGCTTGATGACGACGTTGCGCGGATCGCTGATCGTATAGACGGGGTGGCCGAAGCCGATGATGACTTCCTTGGCTTCCATGCGCTTGCGGATGTCGGCCTCTGCCTCGTCCGGGTTCTGGTAGCGCTTCTGGATCTCGAACGCGACTTCGTTGGCGCCGCCGTGCTTGGGGCCGCGCAGCGCGCCGATCGCGCCGGTGATGCACGAATGCATGTCCGACCCGGTGCCGGCGATGACGCGGCTGGTGAAGGTCGAGGCGTTGAACTCATGCTCGGCATAGAGGATCAGCGAGGTGTGCATCGCCTGCACCCAGCTATCGGACGGCTTTTCGCCGTGGAGCAGGTGGAGGAAGTGGCCGCCGATCGATTCATCGTCGGTCTCGACTTCGATCTCAACGCCGTTGTTCGACAGATGGTACCAATAGAGCAGCATCGAGCCGAGGCTAGCCATCAGCCGGTCGGCGATGTCGCGCGCGCCCGGTGAGTTGTGATCGTCCTTTTCCGGCAGCGCGCAGCCGAGCGCCGACACGCCGGTGCGCATCACGTCCATCGGGTGGGCGGCGGCGGGGAGGGCGGCGAGCGCCTCCTTCACGGCCAGCGGCAGGCCGCGCAACGCCTTCAGTTTCGCCTTGTACGCCTTGAGCTCGGCCGCATTGGGGAGCCAGCCGTGGACGAGGAGGTGGGCAATTTCCTCGAACTCCGCCGTCTCGGCGAAATCGAGGATGTCATAGCCGCGGTAGTGCAGGTCGTTGCCGGTGCGGCCGACGGTGCACAGCGCGGTGTTGCCGGCGGTGACGCCGGAGAGGGCGACGGACTTCTTCGGCTTGAAGGTGGGAGCGGTGGCGGTGTCGGTCATGCTCTTTCGGTCCTCTTTGACTAATCAATCTGCCCGTTTCGGGCGTGTTGCAGCTTCTACCCGTGCCGGGCAGCTGGTCAGAAGCTTCCTTCGGGCACGCGCACATGCCCTTCCATGAGGATACGTGCGCTGCGGCTCATGATCGCCTTGGTGACGGTCCACTGGCCGTCGACCAGCTTCGCCTCGGCGCCAACGCGCAAGGTGCCCGAGGGGTGGCCGAAGCGGACCGCCTGGGGTTCCCCGCCGCCGGCCGCCTGGTTGACGAGGGTGCCGGGCACGGCCGCGGCGGTGGCGATGGCGACCGAGGCGGTGCCCATCATCGCATGGTGGAGCTTGCCCATCGACAGCGCGCGGACGAGCAGGTCGATATCCTCGCCCTTGACGATCTTGCCGCTCGACGAGGCGTAGTCGGTCGGGGGCGCGACAAAGGCGATCTTTGGCGTGTGCTGCCGCTTGGCGGCTTCCTCGGGCGACTTGATGAGGCCCATCTTGAGCGCGCCGATCGTGCGCAGCGTCTCGAAGCGGCGCAGCGTGTCGGGATTGTTGTTGATCGTCTCGCGGAGTTCGGTGCCGGTGAAGCCGATGTCGGCGGCATTAACGAAGATCGTCGGGATGCCGGCGGTGATCATCGTCGCCTTGAGCTTGCCGCCGGGCACGATCTCCTCCGGCACGTCGAGTTCGTCGACGAGGTTGCCGGTCGGGAACATCGAGCCGCCCTCTTCGCCGTCGTCGGCGGGGTCGACGAATTCAAGGACGATCTCGGCCGCCGGGAAAGTGACGCCATCGAGCTCGAAGTCGCCGGTTTCCTGCACTTCCCCGTTGGCGACGGGGACGTGCGCGATGATCGTCTTGTTGATGTTCGCCTGCCAGATGCGCACCGTGCACATCCCGTTTTCGGCGCGGTTCGCATCGACATAGCCGGCGTGGATCGCAAAGGCGCCCGCGCCGGTCGACAGGTTGCCGCAATTGCCCGACCAGTCGACGAAATCGGTGTCGATCGACACCTGACCGTAGAGATAGTCGACGTCATGATCCGGCTGGCTGCTCGGCGAGACGATGACGCATTTGCTGGTACTGGACGTCGCGCCGCCCATGCCGTCGATCTGCGCGCCATAGGGATCGGGGCTGCCGATGACGCGCTGGAACAGCTTGTCACGGGCGGGACCCGGAACCCGGGCGGCTTCGGGCAGATCCTCCAGCCGGAAGAACACGCCCTTGCTGGTGCCGCCACGCATGTAGGTGGCGGGGATGCGGACCTGGCCGGCCATTATGCCGCCGCCGCTTCGGATTCGAGGAAATCCTGTGCGAACCGCTGCAGCACGCCGCCCGCCTCGTAGATCGAGACTTCCTCGGCAGTATCGAGGCGGCAGGTGACGGGCACCTCTTCGGTCGTCCCATCCTTACGGTGAATGATCAGCGTCAGCGTGGCGCCGGGCTGACGATCCCCGATCACGTCATAGGTCTCGGTACCGTCGAGGCCGAGCGTCAGGCGGGTGGTGCCCGGCTTGAACTCGCACGGCAGCACGCCCATGCCGATGAGGTTGGTGCGGTGGATCCGCTCGAAGCCCTCAGCCACGATTGCCTCGACGCCGGCGAGGCGGACGCCCTTAGCCGCCCAGTCACGCGAGGAGCCTTGGCCGTAGTCGGCGCCGGCGATGATGATCAGCGGCTGCTTGCGCTGCGCGTAGGTCTCCATCGCCTCCCACATGCGCATGACGACACCGTCCGGCTCGACCCGGGCGAGGCTGCCGCGCTTCACCTGGCCGTCGACCACCGCCATCTCGTTGACGAGCTGCGGGTTGGCGAAGGTCGCGCGCATCGCGGTGAGGTGATCGCCGCGGTGCGTGGCGTAGGAGTTAAAGTCCTCCTCCGGCACGCCCATCTTCGCCAGATACTCACCCGCCGCCGACGAGGGCAGGATCGCATTCGAGGGCGAGAGGTGGTCGGTGGTGATATTGTCCGGCAGGATGGCGAGCGGGCGCATCCCCTTCAGCGTGCGCGGATGCGCGGCGAGCGCGCCGACGCCCTCGGTATCCCAGTATGGCGGGCGGCGGATGTAGGTCGACATCGGGCGCCAGTCATAGAGCGGGCTGATCTTTTCCGCCGAGCGGGCGCGCGCGCCGAACATCGGCTCATAGACCTTGCGGAACTGCTCCGGCTTCACGTGCGCGGAAACGATCGCGTCGATCTCCTCGTCGGTCGGCCAGAGATCCTTGAGGCGGATTTCCTTGCCGTCTACGACACCCAGCACGTCCTGCTCGATATCGAAGCGGACGGTGCCGGCGAGCGCATAGGCGACCACCAGCGGCGGCGAGGCGAGGAACGCCTGCTTGGCATAAGGATGGATGCGGCCGTCGAAGTTGCGGTTACCCGAGAGAACGGCGGTAGCATACAGATCGCGGTCGATGATCTCCTGCTGGATCTCCGGATCGAGCGCCCCCGACATGCCGTTGCAGGTGGTGCAGGCGAAACCGACGATGCCGAAGCCGAGCTTCTCGAGCTCGGGCAGGAGGCCGGCCTCCTCCAGATAGAGGCGCGCGACGATCGAGCCGGGGGCGAAGCTGGTCTTCACCCAAGGCTTGCGCACGAGGCCAAGGTCATTGGCCTTCTTCGCGACGAGGCCGGCGGCGACGACGTTGCGCGGATTCGACGTGTTGGTGCAGCTGGTGATCGCGGCGATGATGACCGCGCCGTCCGGCAGCAGACCCTGGCGTTCCTCTTCCTGCGCGGCCTCAAGCCCGACGGCGATGCCGCTTTCCTCCAACGCGGAGGTCGGCAGGCGGCGGTGCGGGTTGGACGGGCCGGCGAGATTGCGCACCACGGTCGAGAGGTCGAACTCAAGGACACGCTCATATTGCGCGGTCTTCAGCGAATCGCCCCACAAGCCCGTGTGCCTGGCGTAAGTTTCGACCAGCTTCACCTGCTCTGGCTCGCGGCCGGTGAGAAGGAGATAGTCGATCGTCTGCTGGTCGATGTAGAACATCGAGGCGGTCGCGCCGTACTCGGGACACATGTTGGAGATGGTCGCGCGGTCACCGATCGTTAGGCTTTCAGCACCCTCCCCGAAGAATTCGAGCCACGCGCCGACGACCCGCTCCTTGCGGAGGAATTCGGTGATCGCGAGGACGATGTCGGTCGCGGTGATGCCGGGCTGGCGCTTGCCGGTGAGCTTCACGCCGACGATTTCGGGGAGGCGCATCATCGATGCGCGGCCGAGCATGACGGTTTCCGCCTCAAGCCCGCCGACGCCAATGGCGATCACGCCCAGAGCGTCAACGTGCGGCGTGTGGCTGTCCGTGCCGACGCAGGTGTCGGGGAAGGCGACGCCGTCGCGCAGCTGGATGACGGGTGACATCTTCTCCAGGTTGATCTGGTGCATGATGCCGTTGCCGGCGGGGATCACGTCTACGTTCTGAAACGCCTCTTTGGTCCACTCGATGAAGTGGAAGCGATCCTCGTTGCGGCGATCCTCGATCGCGCGGTTCTTCTCGAACGCCTGGGGATCGAAGCCGCCATGCTCCACCGCGAGGCTGTGATCGACGATCAGCTGAGTCGGGACGACCGGGTTCACCTTGGCCGGATCGCCGCCCTTGTCGGCGATCGCATCGCGCAGGCCGGCGAGGTCAACGAGCGCGGTCTGGCCGAGGATGTCGTGGCAGACGACGCGCGCGGGATACCAGGGGAAATCGAGATCGCGCTTGCGCTCCACGATCTGGGTCAGCGCATCGGTGAGCAAGGCGGGATCGCAGCGGCGCACCAGCTGCTCGGCCAGCACGCGCGAGACATAGGGCAGGCCATCATAGGCGCCGGGGCGGATCGCCTCAATCGCCTCGCGCGTGTCGAAGAAGTCGACGTTCGTGCCGGGAAGCTGTTTGCGGAATGCTTTGTTCATGGGCGAATCTCTACCTGGCGTTGCTCGGCGCACAGGAACGAGGCTCTAACCCGGGCGTGCGCGTCGCGTCGTACGATCACGGTCCCTTCATTTGTGCATTATCCGCAACGACGCAACCCATGCGGGCCCGTTAAAGGGCGAAGATCGGCGGATGCGCGCCGGACGGCTTGCGAACTTTGCGAAGATAGCGCTTTTGCCCTCCGGGCCGACTTCCCGTATATCGCCGCGCCATGACCGAGATCGAACGCCCCCTGCTGACCCCGCCCGAGGGCCACAAGAAAGTGCTGCTGCACAGCTGCTGCGCGCCGTGTTCCGGCGAGGTGATGGAAGCGATGACGGCGAGCGGGATCGACTACACGATCTTCTTCTACAATCCGAACATCCACCCCAAGGAAGAATATCTCCTGCGCAAGGAGGAGAATATCCGCTTCGCCGAGAAGCATGACGTGCCGTTCGTCGATGCCGATTATGACACGGTGAACTGGTTCAAGCGCGCCAAGGGGATGGAGCAGGAGCCCGAGCGCGGTATCCGCTGCACCATGTGTTTCGACATGCGGTTCGAGCGCACCGCGCTCTATGCGCATGAGAATGGCTTCCCGGTCATCACCTCGTCGCTGGGGATTTCGCGTTGGAAGAACATGGCGCAGATCAACGATTGCGGCGAACGCGCGGCATCGCATTACCCCGACCTCAGCTATTGGACGTTCAACTGGCGCAAGGGCGGCGGCGCGGCACGGATGATCGACATTTCCAAGCGCGAGCATTTCTACCAGCAGGAATATTGCGGCTGCGTCTATTCGCTGCGCGACACCAATGCGCATCGCGTGTCGCAGGGGCGGCCGGAGATCGAGATCGGCAAGCTGTTCTACGGGGCTGACGAACAGTCTTGATACGCTGATCCCGCGACGAGTTCAGGCGATCTCGAACCAGACCGGTGATTGGGCGAACAGCGCGGCGGCAGGGCAACGGGTACCGGACGGGAACGTGATCGAGGCGCTCGCGGGCGGTGTTCCATTCAGTGCGACGGCGCAGCGCAGTGACGCGCCTCCGTGTTGTCGTTCGAAGGCTAGCAGACGCGAGGGCCCAGCGCCCTCTACCGTGGCTGGCTCATAGCTGCCGCTTGCGAACAGATCCGGGTATCGTCGACGCGCGCTGAGCAGATCGCACAGCAGCTGGAGCTTGGGTGGCGGTGCGTCCAGGGCTGTGATGCGGGCGGTGTAATCGACCGGGCGTCGATTGTCTGGATCTACGAGGCTCAGATCCGCGAACTCATTCCCCTGATAAAGATCCGGCACGCCGGGTAGGGTGTACCGGAGCGCCACCTGGATGAGGCTGTTGCGGGCTGTAGCCGGCTCGATCTCGGCTAGAAAGGACTGCATGGAGGCGACAAACCGACTGTCTCCGATCAGCTTTCCGACCAGATCGTTGCAGCGGTCTTCATAATCTTCGTTCGGTGCCTCCCAGGAGGAGCGCAACTTGGCTTCCCGAAGCGCCTTGGTCTGCCAGGCGGAGATGCGGTCGGCGAAATCCTCTTCCGGCGAATCTGGCCAAGCGCCCAATAGCGACTGGAACAGCATGTAGCGGTCTGCCCGATCGACGCCGTCGGCATGGTCGGCGGCGATCCGCTCCCACTCCATCGCGATTGCCTGCCATCGCGCCGGCATCTCGCTGAGCACGGCGAGCCGCGCGCGGGTGTCTTCGCCGCGCTTGTGATCGTGAGTGGCAGTCGTCAGCATGGCGTGCGGCCAATCGCGGGCGCGCGCCTCCATCCGTTGATGGAAGGCGGCGGGAGAAACCGACATGCATCCTGCATCGAAACCGACGTCGTTGCGCGAAAGAAGCCGGCCGTAGCGATAGAAGGCGGTGTCCTCGAGCGCCTTGGCAGCGATGGGCGCGGAGAGTTGCTGGAAACGGCGGACCGCTTCTGCCCTGAGTGCAGCATCTCCTGCCCCGTGCCCCGCGAGCCAATCGAGGATCATGTCCGTGACCTCGGTTTCCCCGGGCGGCACATGCGGCCGGACGCGATCGCGCACCGCATCGCGTACAGCCTGATCGCTGGCAGGCGCATCGGGGCCATAGGTTCGATACACGGGAAACACCCATAGCAGTCGTTCGACGGCCCGGCGGAGCATCGAGCGGGTGACCCCGTCCGGCGCGATCGCGACGAAGGCGTCGACACAGCTTTCCAGCTGGCCCGTGAACTGCCAGGCGAGCAATTGCTGACGAGCGAGCAATTCCTCCGGCTCGAGATCCGGTGAGCGGCCGCTCACCTCCCGCCACATCTCACCAAGTGGCGCCGCGCCGGCGGGATCGTGGAGAAGTGCGGCCACTTCTTCCATGAAATCATAGCCACTTGTGCCATGTACCTGCCATTCAGACGAAAGGAGCTCGCCCGGTCCCAGGATTTTTTCGATCACGATCCAGGGCGGGCCCGGCGGCGCGTCCGCAGGGCGGACCTGTGCTTCCAACCGCTCCCGCAGCTTGCGGCAATATCCCAGCGGGTCTGTCAGCCCGTCGACGTGATCCACGCGAACGCCGTCGATCAGCCCCTCGCCATAGAGACGGAGGTAGAGCGCGTGGGTAAGGTCAAAAACGCCCGGGTCCTCGACCCGAACGCCGGCGAGTTCGTTGATGGCGAAGAAGCGTCGCCAGTTGAGTTCATCATTGGCCGTGCGCCACAAGGCCGGCCGGTAGTGCTGGCGGTCGAGCAGCGCCTCGATCGGCGCCTGATCGGGCGCATCCTGATCTTCGTCGCGGAGTGGAAAGCGCTTGTCGCCATAAGCGACGAGCCACCATCGCTCCTCATGCCGCTCCACCGTAAGCGCGCCGTTCGCGAGTGCCTCGGAGAGCGAAATGCCGAGGACGGGAAGCAGGATCGGACGCGACCAGTCGATGTCGAACACGTCGGCATATTGGCTGTCGCGGCCGTGGCGCAGCACGTCGTTCCACCAAGCGTTTGTGTCGCCGGCGACACCCATGTGATTGGGAACGATGTCGATGATGATCCCCATGCTGCGGGCGCGCAACGCCGCCGCGAGGCGTCGAAAGCCTTCCTCCCCGCCGAGCTCCGGATTGATGCGCGTGGGATCGATCACGTCATAGCCGTGCCTGGAGCCCGGAGCCGCGGTGGTGACAGGTGAGGCATAGACGTGACTGATGCCGAGCCGGTCCAGATACGGCAGGATCGCCTCGGCATCGGCGAAGGTGAAATCCTTGTGAAACTGCAGGCGGTAGGTGGCGCGAGGGATCATCCAGGCCTCTTCTCGGAAAGCATGTGGGTACGGCGTTGAACGTCCGGTCGGGCGAGAAGGGCTGAGGTGGCAGCTGGCATACGGCGGCGCCAGTTCGGGTGCTGGTCGGTGGTGCCAGGGAGGTTCGGTTGCTCTTCGAGGCCGAGGAGATCTTCCATCGGGAATACCGCGAGCGTGGCAGGCGCTTCTGCGACGGCTTCCATGATCTCATCTAGGGGCGGGGTAAGCTGATCTTTGTATATCCCAATGGCTTGCGACATGGAGCTGCGTTCTTCTCTGCGCTGCGTCGACGAGGCGGGATCAGTTACGCCACTGATCCTGGTACGCCATTCCAGGTCGCGGCCTTTCCACCAGCCAGCCACGGTGGGCGTGTCGTGCGTGCCGGTCATGGCAACGGCGTCGGCATCCCACTTAGCAGGCGGAACGAACTCGCCCTCGGTGTCACGTTCGAAAGGAAGAACCCGCATGCCCAGCATGCCGCGTCGAGAGAGATCGTTGCGCAGCCCAGGCGGGACCGTCCCCAGATCCTCCGCGATGACGATGGTATTGGCGCGATATGCCTCGATTGCCACGATATTCTTCAGCGTGTCGCCCGGCATGGTGAGATAGGCGCCATCCGCGGCGGTGCCGCCGTCGGGCACGATCCAGAGGTGGTCCAGGCCAATGGCGTGATCGATGCGAAGGCCGCCGGCGTGTCGAAGAGCAGTGCGTATGGTATTGATAAACGAAGAAAAGTCGGTGCGTTGAAGCGCGTAGGGGTCGAGTGCGGAGATCCCCCAGTTCTGGCCGTCCGGGCCGAGCGGATCGGGGGGTGCACCGATGGAGACGCCGCTGAGCAGATCGGAGCGCCGGCTCCAGCCGTGGCTGCCAGCGCGGTCGGTGCCGACGGCCAGGTCTGCGATCAAGCCGATCGCCATCTGTTTACGGGCAGCCTTCTGAGCGTGTTCAAGGCCTTGGTCGGCCAACCACTGAAGGAATATGAAGAAGGATATTTCATCCGCATGTTCGGTGGCGAAGCGTTGAACGGCGGGGCTCGCGGGATCCTGGAACTCGGTCGGCCAATCGGGCCAGCCGGCGCCGCCCAGCCGGCAGTGCAGCGCATCAAAACGGGCGTGCGCGGCTAAATCCGGCCCCTTCTCGGCCGCGAATGCAGTAACCGCGGCCTGTAGGCGGAGATTTTCGGCCAGATACACTCGGCGAAGGTGCGTGAGCCGCGCCGATAGCGCGTTGGGCCAGTCGATGAGGTCGCCGGACTGCTCATCAGGGAAGGGAGCACCGACCAGCGACGGATCGGCGAGCATCGCATTGTGGAACAGCCGCGAAGAGGGTGCATAGGGGCTGAAGCGATGCGGATCGGCCGGAAAGAGCGCGTGGGTCGGGCTGATCGCCAGGGCGGCAGCGCCCGCGCGGCCGAAGGCAGCGGCGGCGTCCGCCAGCGTGCCGTAGTCACCGAAGGCGGATGCGCGCTGATCGCGGAGCGAGGGGATCTGCACCGACACGCCCCAACTGCGTCCGCTCGGCTGCGGACAGCGCGGGGGAGCGATGGCGATCGTGTAGCGATGCCTTCCGATCGACAGCGTATGATAGCCGATGACGTCGAGAGGTGCGGCCACGCCCGCCTCGGACACCGGCAGCGGGCGCGTGGTTCCATCCTCCAACACCAGATCAGCCATCCCTGCCGAAGCCCCCGGCAAGAGAATAGGAGCGCCCACCGTCGCCGATACGAACGGCTGCTCGGCAGGTGTCATGTCGAGACGCGAAAGCAGCGCCTCCAACACCGAGTCGGCAACCTGTTGCGGTCGGCCGCTCGCGTCGGTCCAATCCCGTTTCAGGCCAGCGGCGGCGGCGGCGGCATGAAGATCGGTCATTCTATCCAGGCCGCGAAGCGATCGTCGGTCATGAAGATCGGTGTCGTGTCCGAGGCTGGCCACGCTGCGGCGGGTGTGTCCGCAAGGTCGATCGCAATGGTCAGGCGAGCGCCATTGCCGAGGCGCCAGCGAGCGACCACGGCCGCATCGCCCACGGCCTCCGCGCCGATGGCGGTGGCGTCGGCGAGATGTTGAACGAGCCGCTCCCGGCGCAGGCGCAGCAGATCCTGATAGAAGGCCCGCCAGACCAACGCGTCGGCGCCAGGGAGCGGAAGGGACGCTTCAAAGGTCGACGGCGCGTTGGGATCGGGAATGCGCTCGCGAGCCTTCGGATCGGCGAAGGCCGCGAACTTGGCGAATTCGCGGCGGCGGCCTTCACGAACGGCCTCGGCCAGCTCGTCCTGAAAATCGGTGAAGAACAGGAACGGGGTTTCGCTGCCTTCCTCCTCACCCATGAAAAGCAACGGGATCTGCGGCGCGAGCAGCATCAAGGCGATGGCGGCGCGCAGCTTGCCGGAATCGGTGAGGAGGGTCAGCCGCTCGCCCATCGCGCGGTTGCCGACCTGATCGTGGTTCTGAAGGAAGCTGACGAAGCGGGTCGGGGGCAAATGCCCGCTCGGCGTGCCGCGAAGTTTGCCGTCGTGATTGGGCGAGGGATCGCCCTGGTAGATGAACCCTTCGGCGAGGCAGCGGGCGAGATGCTCCGCCGGACGATCGGCGAAGTCGCCGTAATAGGCGCTGGTTTCGCCGGTCAGCAGGACGTGGAGGACGTTGTGGAAATCGTCGTTCCACTGCGCGTCATAAGCGTCGGCGTGGAGGCGACCGGCGTCGTTATGTTCGTTTTCGAGAACCAGGTGGACGTGGCGATTTGGCAAGGCCGCCCGGATCTCGGCAGCCATGGCGTCGAGGAACGCAGGGTTGTCGATGGCGTGGACGGCATCGAAGCGCAGGCCATCAAAGCGATAGTCGCGAAGCCACATCAAAGCATTGTCGATGAAGAAGCGCGCGACGGCTGGCTCATCCACCGCAACCGCCCCGCCCCAAGGCGTGACGACATCGCGATGGAAGAAGCGATCGGCATAGAGGCCGAGGTAGTTACCGTCGGGGCCGAAGTGATTGTAGACCACGTCGAGGAAGACGCTGAGGCCGAGTTCGTGCGCCGCGTCGACGAGGGCGCGCAGTTCGTCGGGCGAGCCATAAGCTTCATGGACGGCGTAGGGCAGGACGCCGTCATAGCCCCATCCGCGGTCCCCCGCGAACGCGTTGATCGGCATGAGCTGGATTGCAGTGACGCCAAGCGCGGCAATGGCGGGCAGGCGCTGCAGGACGCCGCTGAACCCGCCGAGCACGCCGGCGTGCAACTCCATGATCACCATCTCGTGCCACGGGCGACCGCGCCAGTCGGGCGTTCGCCAGTCATAGGTGTGATCGGGAACGACGCTGTGACCGTGAACGCCGCCCTGCTGGCGGCGCGAGGCGGGATCGGGAACTGCCGTATCGCCGATCCGGAAGCGGTAGCGCGTGCCGGCGCCAGCGGCATGATCGATGAAGTGCCAGCCGTCGCCCTGCGAGGTCATCGGCAGGTGCTCGCCGTCGCACTCCAGCGCGATTTGCGGAGCACCGGGCGCCCACAGGCGAAAGCGCGTGCCGCCGTCCGCCAGCGGCTCCGGCCCCCAGGACGTCACGCGTCCCATGCGCTGGTCCAGGTGAGGAGCACGGCGCCTTGCGGTGCAACCTCATATTCGTTGCCGATTTCCAGTTCGCCCTGATCGGGCTTGGCGCTGTCGATCAGGATGATGCGCCGGGTTTCGGGTGGAGGGAGGTGGAAGGTGATCGGATCCTCGCTGGCATTGAGGAGGAGCGAGACCGCCTCCACCTCGCCGGCCTCTGTGCGGGTGGCACGGCGCATCATCAGCGCGCGGCCTTCCGGGTTTTGCCAATCCGCGTCGCTCAGCCGCTCACCGCGCTCATCCCACCATTCGACATCGTTGACGCCGTGGCCGGGCGAGTCCTGGCCGTAAAGGAAGGTCGGCGCGCGCAGCACGGGGTAGCGGCGGCGAAGCTCGGTCAGGCGGG
Organism: Sphingomonas sp. IC4-52; assembly: GCF_020707225.1. NCBI lineage: Bacteria > Pseudomonadati > Pseudomonadota > Alphaproteobacteria > Sphingomonadales > Sphingomonadaceae > Sphingomonas > Sphingomonas sp. IC4-52. Next base: position 77,049 of record NZ_JAJFEU010000001.1, read on the forward strand.
CGGTGAAATCGATTTGCTGCTGCCCCTCGGGCGTTGCGGCGGCGGTCCAGTCGAGCCAGCTTATCTCATTATCCTGGCAATAGGCGTTGTTGTTGCCTTGCTGTGTGCGGCCGAATTCGTCGCCGGCGACCAGCATCGGCGTGCCGAGCGAGGCGAGCAAGGTGGTCAGCATCGAGCGCATGACGCGGCCGCGGGCGTCGTTGATCGCGGGATCGTCGGTCGGCCCCTCCGCGCCCCAGTTGCGGGAATGGTTGTTGTCGTGGCCGTCGCGGTTGTCTTCGCCATTCGCCTCATTGTGGCGATGTTCGTACATCACCGTGTCGGCGAGGGTGAAGCCGTCATGCGCGACAAGGAAGTTGACGCTGGCCCATGGGCGGCGCGAGCGGCGGTCGAAGAGGTCGCCCGAGCCAGACAGGCGGGCGGCGAGATCGCCGCGCGTGCCGGGATCACCCTTCCAATAGCTGCGCACGGTGTCGCGGTATTTGTCGTTCCACTCGGCGAAACCGGGCGGGAAATGGCCGAGCTGATAGCCGCCGGGGCCGACATCCCATGGCTCTGCGATCAGCTTCAGCCGGCTGAGGACCGGGTCCTGGCGCACGACATCGAAGAAGGCGGCGCCGGGATCGAAGCCGGTCGCCTCGCGCCCGAGGGTGAGGCCGAGATCGAAGCGGAAGCCGTCGATGCCGAAGCTGGTCGCCCAATAGCGCAAGCTGTCGGCGACCATCTGGATCACGCGCGCCTTGCTCATGTTGAGCGTGTTGCCGGTGCCGGTGTCGTTGATCGTATAGCGCGGATTGTCGGCGACGAGGCGATAGTAACTGGCGTTGTCGAGGCCGCGCCAGGAGAGCGTCGGCCCCTTTTCGGAACCCTCGCAGGTGTGGTTGTACACCACGTCCATGATGACTTCGATCCCGGCCTGATGAAGGCGGAACACGGCTCGGCGAAGCTCGTCCTGCTGGTCGCGCGCCATATAGGCCTGTTCGGGGGCGAAGAAGCCGAGCGTGTTATAGCCCCAGTAATTCCTGAGGCCCTTTTCCTGCAGGAAGCGATCCTGCGTGAACGACTGGATCGGCAGCAGCTCGATCGCGGTGACGCCGAGCCGCTGGAGGTGGCGGATGACGGCGGGGTGGCCGAGCGCCGCATAGGTGCCGCGATCGCGCGCGGGCACTTCCTCCATCAGCTTGGTCAGGCCCTTGACGTGCGCCTCGTAGATGACGGTTTCCGACCAGGGCGTGTTGGGGCGGCGATCGCGTGACCAATCCCAATGATCGTCGACCACCACCGCCTTTGGCATGGCGGCGGCGCTGTCACGCTTGTCGAAGCTCAGATCCTCGCGGCGGGAGCCGATGCGATAGCCGTGGAGCGCGTCCGTCCAGCGGATCTGGCCGTGGAGCTTTCGCGCATAGGGATCGAGCAGCAGCTTGTTGGGATTGAAGCGGTGGCCAGCCTCCGGCTCATAGCGGCCGTGCGCGCGATAGCCGTAGAGAAGGCCAGGCTCGACGTCAGGCAGATAGCCGTGGAACACCTCATCAGTGCACTCGGGCAGCCAGAAGCGCTTGATCTCGCGCTTGCCGGCGGGATCGAAGATGCACAGCTCGATCGCATCGGCATTGGCGGAAAAGACGGCAAAATTGACGCCAAGGCCATCGAAGGTGGCGCCCAGCGGGTGGGGGGAGCCGGGCTGGAGCCGGTCAACGGTGAATGGCAAGCGTGCGGCCTCGCGATGGTAGCGGGCAGGGTGAAGCCTCCACCCCGCCGCAGTCGGTCATGGATAGGGGCGGCGGGCGGGGTTAGTCGGAAACCTTGATCCCGCCCTTCGATTTGCGGCCCTTCGGGGCAGGCGCGACAGGCTGACCGGCCGCGGCAGCGATGCCGCTGGTCTCCGGTACCTCGGCGGCGCCGGCCTTGCCCTGATCGGTGGCTTCGGTACCGGTGAGCGACGCATCCGCGCGGCCGGTGTCCTCAGGCTCGCCGAACGGCAGATCCTCGGCGCTGTCCGAGATCAGTTCGTCGTTCTCAGCGGCATCGTTGCCTGAAAGCTCCGCCTCGGCGCGGGACCAGTGATCCTGTTCGCGGCCCGAGGGTTCGCCCTCGTCCTGCCAAATGCGATATGCCCGTTCCCTGATCTGCCGCTCACGATCGTCAGCCATCGCCATTTTCCCTGCCGTTTGCCGTGAAACGCGTTTCCGGCGGAATCGACCCCACGTGGCGGAGAAAATGTCAGTGCTGATCGGCAGTCTGCCGGAGGCGTGGTCCTAGCGGCGATACGGGCTGTTGAGGTTGGGCACCCATCCGGCGGTGGGGGCATTGACGCTCAGGTCTCGCGATTGGCCGCGGAAGGGCTGAGGCGCGACGGCGGCCTTCGCGCGCGCCGCCTCCGGATCGATGGGCTCGACGAACTTCAGGCCGGCAAGGCTATCGCGTGTCCAGACCACCGTTGCGCCGACGGCATCCAGCGCACCCACGCTGACGAGAACGGTGGCGCCTTCCCTAAAGCCGGCGGCCTGATCGATCCGCACGCCGCCGGTGGAAAGATCGCGTACGCGATGGCGGGTCGGCTTCTTTCCGCCGAAATGCTCCACCGTTGCGCTCAGAAACACGCTGTGGCGCGGCGCGCGCGGCTTCTGGTCCGCGGCGTCGCTGGCCTGCTCTTCGGAAGGGTTTGCCTCCGTCATACCTTTCAGTTGGGGGGTCGATAACCTGTCTGCAAGCGGCGGCGGAAACGTGAAAATGAGTATTGTGATGTTATTACGTACCCGTTAACCGGGCGCCGAACGGATCATTGGGGGTTTGGGTGAAAGTAAACGCGATCCTGTTGGCGGGAACGGCTCTGTTCAGCATTCCCGCTTATGCGCAGTCGAGCGATCAGCCGGCTACGAACAAGTCGGCCCATGTCGATGCCGATCCCGAAATCGTCATCACCGCGCCATTTGTTCGTGATCTCAACCTGCTGGCCGGCAAGTCGGTGATCACCGGCGACGAGCTGGTTCGCGACATCCGCCCGCAGATCGGCGAGACGCTGACCAGCCAGCCGGGCGTGTCCGCCACGTCGTTCGGCCCGGGCGCCTCCCGCCCGGTGCTGCGCGGGTTCCAGGGCGAGCGCGTGCGCGTGCTGACCGATGGGCTCGGCTCGCTCGACGTGTCGAATACCTCAACCGACCATGGCGTGACGATCGATCCGCTGACCGCCGAGCGCATCGAGGTGCTGCGTGGACCGGCGGTGCTGCTGTTCGGGAGCCAGGCGATCGGCGGTGCCGTGAACGTGATCGACCGGCGCATCCCGCGAGCGGTGCCGGAGAAGGGCTATCACGTCGACGCGATCGGCACCTATGGTTCGGCAGCGGATGAGCGCAGCGCCGGCGCTGGTCTGGACGTCGCGCTGTCCGACCAGATCGTCGCGCATGTCGACGGCAGTTATCGCAAGTCCGACGACCTGCGCATCGGCGGCTACCAACTCGCGCCCGGCCTTCGCCGCGAACAGCTGGCGATCGCAGCGGAGGAGGCCGAGGAAGGACACGCAGCCGAAGCCGCCGAGGCGACCGCGCGGGCCAATCGACGTGGCCGCGTGCCGAACAGTGGCACTGAAACCTATACGCTAGGTGCGGGGCTGGGACTGATCAACGAGGGCGGAAGCCTGGGGTTCTCGGTCGGCTATTACGACAGCAAATATGGCGTGCCGGAACGCCCCGGTGCCGGCCACCACCATGACGACGGCCATGACCACGACGACGATCATGACCATGACCATGAAGAAGAAGGCCATGATCACGGCGATGTGACGATCGCCGTCAAGCAGCTGCGCGCGGACATGCGCGGCGAAGTGAATGTGAATGGCGACTTCCTGGACAAGATCCGGATCCGGGCCGGCTTTGCCGACTACAAGCACACCGAGTTCGAAGGCGCCGAGGTCGGCACGGTGTTCAACTCCCAGGCATTCGAAGGCCGGCTAGAACTGGTGCAGGCGGATCGCGACGGATGGCGCGGCGTCACCGGCTTTCAGGGCTTTACCCGCGACTTCTCCGCGATCGGGGCAGAAGCGTTCGTGCCGCCCAATGTGACCGACCAATACGGCGTGTTCACGTTGCAGGAGATCAATCGCGGGAATTGGGAATTTGAGTTCGCCGGCCGCTACGAACATGCCGCGGTGCGCGCGGGAGCAGTTCGGGTCGGGCTGGACGAGGATGCCCCGCCAGTCTCGGTCAGCCGCGGGTTCGATTCATTCTCCGGCGCGCTCGGCTTCTCCTATGCAGTGGCGCCGGAGGTCAGGATCGGCATCAACGGATCGCGCGCGGTGCGTGCGCCGTCGGCGGAGGAATTGTTCTCCAACGGGCCGCATATCGCCACCCAGGCGTTCGAGGTTGGCAACCCCAACTTCAAGACCGAGAAGAGCTGGGGCCTGGAGCTATATGCGCGCGGCAGTACCGGGCCGGTGCAGTTCCAGGTGAGCGGCTATGCCACGTGGTTCGACGATTATATTTATGAGAACGCGACTGGCCTGGAGCGCGACGAACTGCCGCTGTTCCAGTATTTCCAGGCGGGCGCGCGCTATTATGGCTTTGAAGGCGAGCTGAGCGCGGACCTGATCCGAACGAGCGGGTTCGAACTGGATGGCAATCTGGTCGCCGATTACGTCAACGCGAAGCTGACCAACAATGGCGGTGCGGTTCCGCGTATTCCGCCGCTGCGCGTGCTGGGCGGACTAACGGCGCGGATGGGAGACTTCGGCGGACGCGTCGAGGTGGAGCATGTCACGGCGCAAAACCGGATCGCGAGCTTCGAGACGCGGACCGACGATTTCACGCTCGTGAACGCGTCGCTTTCCTTCAAGCCATTCGGCCGGGAGAGCGAAACGACGCTGATCCTTTCGGCGAACAACATCTTCGACGTCGATGCGCGCCGGCATGCGTCGTTCACGAAGGATTATGTGCCGCTCGCCGGCCGGGACATCCGGGTTGCGGCTCGGGTAAGCTTCTGACGATCGCGGAGGCGGCGTGTTCGCGCCGCCTCCGGTGATCCGCAGCTTAAGGACGCGTCAGAGGCAGGCTTCGAGGAACGCCTGGTCGAAGCCGAACTGCTTGGCCTTGTCGATCGTGTACGGCCGAAGGCCCATCGCGCGATATTCGCCGATGATCTTTCCGTCGGCGGTCTCATCGAGATATTCGAACTTGAAGAGCTCCTGCGTCACGATGACGGGGCCTTCCATGCCGATCACCTCGGTGACGTTGGTAACGCGGCGCGACCCGTCGCGCAGGCGCTTCACCTGAATGATCATGTCGACCGAATCCGCGATTTGACGGCTGATCGCTTCCTTGGGCACCTTGATGTCCGACATCATCACCATGTTCTCCATACGCGCCAGCGCCTCACGCGGGCTGTTGGAGTGGAGCGTGCACATCGAGCCATCGTGGCCGGTGTTCATCGCCGAGAGCATGTCGAAACACTCGGCGCCGCGGATTTCGCCCAGGATGATGCGATCCGGTCGCATACGCAGCGCGTTCTTGACGAGATCGCGGATCGAGATTTCGCCCTGACCCTCAAGGTTGGCGGGGCGGGTTTCGAGCGGCAGCCAGTGCGGCTGTTGCAGGCGAAGCTCGGCTGCGTCCTCGATCGTCAGCACGCGCTCACCCGGGTCGATCATCTTCGACAGGGCGTTGAGCATCGTCGTCTTGCCCGAGCCGGTGCCGCCGGAGATGACGATGTTGAAGCGGCAGGCGCCGGCGATCTTCAGCGCGGTCGCCATCTTGGGCGACATCGAACCGAAGCCGGCCATCATGTCGAGGGTGATCGGCTTGGCGGAAAACTTACGGATCGAGATGGCGGTGCCGCGCAAGCTGAGCGGGGGCACGATCACGTTGACGCGGCTGCCGTCCTTGAGGCGGGCGTCGGCGAGCGGCGTGGTCTGGTCGACGCGGCGACCCACCGAGTTGCAGATGCGCTGCGCGATCTGGAACAAATGCTCCTCGTCGCGGAACTGAATGTGCGCGAGCTGGAGCTTGCCCTTTTTTTCGATGAAGGTCTGGTCCGGGCCGTTGACCATTATGTCCGAAATTTCGGGGTCGGCGAGCAGCTCCTCTAGCGGACCGAGGCCAAGGAGCTCGTCCACCAGCACCTTTTCCAGCGCGAATTGCTCACGGCGGTTGAGGGTCAGCTTCAGTTCGGCGAGCACTTCGCCGATGATCGGGCGGAATTCCTCCGCCAGCTCGTCCTTGCCGAGCGTGGCAGCAGCTTCTGGATCAACGCGCTCAAGAAGGCGCGGGAGCACCTGTTCCTTGATCTTGTGGATCGAGGATTCGAAGCCCTCGACGCGGCTGTTGCCGGCTTCCCCGGAGGCGGCCTGACGCTCGGCCAGGCGCTGCATCGCGTCCATCTGGACGGCGGGGATGGTGCCGAAATTATCCGGTGCGGCAATCTCCCCCGGCAGGGGGAGCGCGTCGAGCGAGGGGAATTGCTCACCGCCGTGATCAGGGCGCGGCGCACCGCCCTGCATCGGACGGGCCACGCCGAAACCCGGCCGCGAGCCCGTACCCACATTATTACGACGCCCGAATGCGTTCATTTGACCAACAATCCTGCTGTCTGCACCATCAATCTACGCGCGAAGGCTTTACGTTTACCTAAACGTGCGGCCAGGCGGGCGGTGCCGGCAGAGGGGCCGCGGCAGGGTAAGACCAGGCGCCGGCTTAAAGACCAGGGCGACTTCGGGTAGCGGATCGGCTGGCTCACTCAGCCCGATCACGCTCCCGATCGAGCAGGATCTGCTTGCGCTCGGCGCCGAAGGCATAGCCGCCGATCGCGCCATCCGCCCGGGTTACGCGATGACAGGGGATCAGCACGGGAACGTGGTTTGCGCCACATGCCGAGCCGGCGGCGCGAACGGCACCCGGACGGCCGGCAAGAGCGGCAAGATCCGCATAGGATCTGGTCTCGCCCGGCGGAATGGTTCGGAGCGCTTGCCAGATTGCCTCCTGAAAGGCGGTGCCGCGCACGTCGAGGGGCAGGGTGAGGTCGCGTCCGGGGCGCTCCACGGCGGCCACCACTTGCGCCGCCAGCGCGGCCAGCGACTCGCCTCCGGCTGCGATCTCCGCCGCCGGAAAGCGCGCGCGCAGGGCGCTGTCGTTCTCATCGAAAGCGATCCGGCAAATCCCGCGCTCCGTCGCTGCGACCAGCATCGGGCCAAGGCTGGTGGTTGCGATGGTCCAGCGGATGGTGACTCCAGCGCCGCCGCGCACCCAAGCGCTTGGCGCCATGCCGAGCCGTTGCGCCCCGTGCGCATAAAAGCGGCTTGGGGAGGAATAGCCGGCCTCGTAGATGGCTTGGGTAATGGTGGCGCCCTCGCTCAGCGCCTCGGCGGCGCGCCTCGACTTCAGCGCGCGCGCCCAGGCCGCAGGGGTGACGCCGGTCGCGCGCTTGAAGAGGCGGTGGAAGTGATGCGGGGCATAGCCCACCGCTGCCGCAAGATCTTCGAGCCCAGGACCGGTCTCCGCCGCCTCCATGAGCGCGATCGCCCCAGCGACGGCGACGCGGTCCCGCGCCTCGTCGTCGGGGCAGCAGCGCAGACACGCGCGAAAGCCCGCGGCGCGTGCCTGCGCCGGATCGGGATAGAAGCTGACGTTCTCACGTCGGGGATGCCGCGCCGGGCAGCTCGGCTTGCAATAGATGCCGGTGGTGCGCACCGCGACGACGAAGCGCCCGTCCGCCTGCCGATCGCGTGCGGCGAAGGCGGCCCAGGCGCTCTGGTGATCGATCGTGTCGCTCATGCCTGCCGATCTAGCGTGCCGGGCGGCGGCGCACATCCCGTCGCTTGCGATCAAAGCGGTGCTAGAAGCCGGACATCTGAATATTGAAGTTCCGCGTCCCGCCGGCCTTCTGTGCCGCCGCCTTCACGTCAGGGCGTGTGCGCAATGTCGCTAGCGCCAAGTCGACCGGATCGCGCGGCAGCGTGTTTGGCGGGGCGTCGAAGGTGCTGAGCTCCTCCAGCGCGCCGTGGCGCTGATCCTTATTCTCCAGCCGCGCGATCATGCTGGCCGCGGCGCCGTCGAGATCGCCGCGGCACAGCTGGAGCATGGTGAGCGTGCTCGGCGCGTCGCTGCGATGTGACGCGGCATAAGCGAGATCGGCGTCAGCCACCGCCTGCTGGCCGAGTCGATGGCTGGCGCAGCCGCGCACGCCGACCACCTGCATGACGCCATAAGGGCTGGCGGTGCCGTCGCCGGCACCATCGAGTGGCTTGAGCGTCGCCATCGCGCCGGCTGGATCGCCGGTGGTGAGCTGGAGGTTGGCGAGGTTGATCGTCTGGCTGACGTTGACGGCGTTGCCTTCCCGAATCGCGCTCGCGGTGCGCAGGGCGGCGATGGCGGCGGGAACGTCGCCCGCTGCATAATGGGCGCGCGATATCTGGTCCCACCACCAGATCACATTGTCGTCGCGGTCGCTGAGCGGCGTGTCGCCCTTGATCGCCGGTTCGAGCGCACGCAGCGTCGCCAGCGCCTCCTGCGGGCGGCCGAGCAGGCGCTGGTGCTCCGCCACGTCGATCACCGGCCGGATCGCGTTGGGGAAGCGACCGACCTGGGTGCGAAGCTGCGTCAGGTAGCCCTCGGTGACGGCGCGCAGGTCGAGATCGTCGCCGAAGACGGGGCGGAAGCGGGGATCCAGACTGAGCGAGATGAGCAACGATGCATTGGTGAGGAGGCGGGCAATGGCGTTGGCCTTCTCCTGTTCCCCGGCATCCGCCAGCAGCAGGGCGTAGCGGAAGCGGAAGCCTTCGGTGCTGCCGCCGGGCTCATCGGGCCAGTAGCTGCTGTCGGCGAAGAGCGCGAGATAGCGGCGACGCAGCGCAGTCTGATTGGCGCGGCGTAGCTGCAGGTCGATGTAGTTCAGCCATGCCAGGGGGAGCCTGTTCAACATGAGCGGCCGCTCGACAGCGACCCGTTCGAACGATGTGACGGCGGCCGGCCAATCTTTCGTTCTCACCTCGCGGTCGAGCCGCACACCCCAGACGCCGTCACCGCTGCCAGCCATCGCGCTCGCTAGCATCGCGTCGGCATAGGCAGCGGCCTTGTCGGCTTCCTTGCCCGATTGTCCGAGACAGAGCGCGGAAAATTCTAGCGTGACACGGTAAACGAAGTCGTTCTGCTTGTAGTCTGGCATCGCTTTCAGGCGCGCCACCGACTCGAGCACTGCCGGGCAGTTCGGCTCATCAAACGCTGCGGTGGCTTTTTCTAGTTCCGCCATCGCAGACGGTGACGGCTCGGCCACGGCACCCAACGTCCCCGCGGCCGCAACGGCAAGCACCAACAATTTAAGCATCTGACATTCTCCCCCCGATCGCTCTCGTAGCAGCCTCGCGGTGTCGCGCCAGAGACGGAGTGGACGCTGGCGGCTCCGTCGTTACGATGCGGCGAAATAATGAGAGAGGCGAGGAATGACTGATCTGGTACTGCTGGACATCGAGGATGGTGTTGCCACGGTGACGCTGAACCGGCCGGAGGCGATGAACGCATTGTCGTCGGCGCTGCGGTCGCAGCTGTATCGCGTAATGACGCAGGTGGATGCGGACGATGCAGTACGCGCGGTGGTGCTGACCGGGGCGGGCGAGCGGGCGTTCACCGCCGGGCTGGACCTGAAGGAACTCGGATCGAAGGCGGGGGCGCTTGGCTCGGCCAACGCGACCGGGGCGGACGAGAACCCGGTCAAGGCGATCGAGCTGTGCCGCAAGCCGGTGATCGGTGCGATCAATGGCGTGGCGATCACTGGCGGCTTCGAGGTCGCGCTTGCTTGTGACATCCTAATCGCCAGCGACAAGGCGCGGTTTGCGGACACGCACGCTCGCGTCGGCGTGATGCCGGGATGGGGGCTGAGCCAGAAGCTGTCCCGTCTGATCGGCATCTCGCGCGCCAAGGAACTGTCGCTCAGTGGCAATTTCCTGGATGCCGCGACCGCGGAGCGATGGGGCCTTGTTAACCGGGTGGTGCCCGCAAGCGAATTGCTGGCAACGGCCCGTCAGCTTGCCGCGGACATCGCCTCCGCCGATGCGGACTTCATTGCCGCATACAAGAAGCTGATCGACGACGGCTTTGCCCGGCCGTTCGGCGAAGCGATGGCGTTGGAGCATGAGCGCTCGTCGGCGGCGAACCGGGCGGTCACGCCGGAGGCCGTTGAAGCGCGGCGGGCCGCCGTGCAGGCGCGCGGACGATCACAATAAGGTTTTGAGTCAGCAATTTCCGCGCTAGCCTCGTCCCCGGGGACAAAGGGGGAAGAGGACGATGATCTGGCGTGGGTTGCTGGCCCTGCTGTGTGGGCTGGCCGTGGCGCCGGCCGCGCAGGCCGAATGGCTGGAAGCGAAATCCAGGCACTTCACCTTATATTCGAACACCTCCGAGAAGGTGCTTCGGCGCCAGTCCGAGGCGCTGGAGCGCCTCGATTGGGGGCTGCGCCGGTTCCTCAAGGTGGCCGACGAGCCGGAGATCGAGTCCCGCAAGGTGACGGTGTTCCTGGTCGACGATGGCGATGTGAGGCGGCTTTGCCGGTGCACCAATGCTGCCGGCTTCTACTTGTCGCGGGTGAGCGGATCGACCGCATACAGCGCGAAGGGTGGGTGGACCGAACACAACGACTGGGGCCGGATCGTCCTGTTCCACGAATATGCCCATCACTTCCTGCTGGGCACCTACAACATTGCGTTTCCCGCCTGGTATTCCGAGGGCTTCGCCGAATTCGCCTCCACCATGCGGATCACGGAAGAAAACGCCACTATTGGCTATGCTGCGCAACATCGCGCTTACGGCCTGATGCAAGGCGAGCGGCTGTCGGCGCGCCAGATGTTCGATCCCGTGCGCAAAAGCGGGATGGACATGGACGCCTTTTACGGGCGCGGCTGGCTGATGACCCATTATTTCAGCTTCGATGGGGAGCGGAACGCGCAGTTCCTCGATTATCTCAAGGCACTGAACCAGGGCACCGGCTCGGTCGCGGCGGCGGAGCAGACGTTTGGTGATCTGAAGCTGCTGGACCGAAAGCTCTCCGGCTATCTCAACCAGCGCCGGATGCTCGGCCTGTCCATGCCGTTCGCCGGCACGCAGACCCCGCCGATCGCCATTCGCCGGTTGAGCGAGGGCGAGGCGGACCTGATTGACCTGCGCATGCAATCATTGCGCGGCGTTGATCGAGAAAGCGGTCGCAAGCTCTACGCCAAGGCGGCGCCGATCGGGGCCCGGCATGCCGACGATCCGGTGGTGCAGGGATGGCTGGCCGAAATGGCCTTTGACGCAGGCGAGGATGATGCGGCGCTTGCGGCCGCGCAAAAGGCGGTGGGGCGCGACCCGAAATCCGTGCAGGCATTGCTTTACCAGGGGCGCGTGAAGCTTCGCCAATTAGGGCAGGCGAAATCCACCGACCCGAAAGCGTGGAATGCCGCCCGCGCCAGCATCGTAAAGGCGAATCGCGCTGATCCGGACGACGCCGAACCCCTGTGGTGGTTCTGGCAGAGCTTCATCCTGCAGGGGATCGAGCCCACGCCTTCGGCGATCAAGGGGCTGCACCGCGCGCAGGAGCTCGCCCCTCAGGACAATTACGTGCGCTTCGCAGCCGCAATGGCGAGGATCGGCGCGGGCGAGATTCCGGCCGCCCAGCAGCTTCTACGGCCGCTTGCCTACAATCCCCACGCCGGGGTCGATAACCCATCCAGTCGGGTGCTGGCCGCGCTGGAGGCGGGCCTTAAGGGTGAGGAGGCCATCGCTGCGGGCGCGGGGGCGGCGAATGGTGAGGAGGAAAGCGCCGGGGAAAAGTGAACCTGGCGCTTCTAACAGATGACGATGGCGGCGGAGCGCTGGATCAGCCGCCATTCTCACGAAACAGCGTGAGGGTGCGATCCCGGGCGAGCTCCGCCGATGGCTCGTGATAATCCTTGCGGCGATCCGAATTGAAGCCGTGACCGGCTTCATAGACGTGCACTTCGGCGAGCGTGAAATCCTTGGCGATGACCGACTCCACGCCCTCCATCGGGATTCCTCGATCGTAGCGCCCGAAATGAGCGATCACCGGCACGCGCGGCGCCGCTTCAGCAGCGAAGGCGGGCACCATGCTGCCGTAATAAGCGGAAGCGGCCGCGACGCCGTCCAGCTTGGTCGCCGCAGCCCAGGCGATGGAGCCACCATAGCAATAGCCCACCACGAACACCGGCCCCTTGTCGCGCAGGGCATCAATGCAGGTCTGCGTGTCCTTCAACGACAAGTCGAACGGATGCAGCGTACGCGCGAGCTCAACAGCGCGTTCGAAATCGGGGCCGGTATAGCCCGCCTCAAATCCGGGGTGCTCACGATCGAAAAGCGCGGGGGACAGAACCTCATAGCCTTCGCTGGCATAATCGTCGGCCATCTCACGAATATGCTCGGTAACCCCAAAGATCTCCTGCACCAGCACCACGCCGCCGCGACGCTCGCCCACGGCAGGTGCATGGTAGACGGCGATGTTCGCACCGTCGCTCATCGCCATCCGGATCATTTCGCCCATCGTCACCCTCTCGTTACAGCTTGTTGCATCAACGCTACCCCTTTGCTACGCGCCGGCCAACCCAAGCGACGGCGCCGTTCGCGCGCCGTGTTTTCGCATGGGGGTTACTCTTAGTGCGAACGGGGATCGAATCGCGTGGATGGTTCCAGCGGTAATCTAGGCAGCAGCATCCAGGCGAGCCTGGGCGGGCGTTATGCGACCGCGCTGTTCGACCTCGCCGAACAGGCGAAGACGATCGATACGGTGGAGGCGAGCCTGGCAAAGGTTCGCACCGCGCTCGATCAATCGGATGATTTCAAGGCGCTGACGACGTCGCCGGTGGTGGCGCGCGATGCAGCCAGCAAGGCCGTGCTCGCCACGGCGGACGAGCTGGGTGTCGACGCGACAACCCGCAATTTCCTGGGCGTGCTGGCGCAGAACCGCCGCCTGGCGGAGCTGCCCGCGATCATCCGCGCGTTTCGCACGCTCGCCGCGCGTCATCGCGGCGAAGTGACCGCCGAAGTGACCAGCGCCCACGCGTTGACCGACGATCAGGTCGCCGAGCTGAAGCAGCAGCTTCGCCAACGCGTCGGCCGCGAAGTGTCGGTCGATTTGGCGGTCGACCCCGCGCTCCTTGGCGGGCTCGTCGTCCGCATCGGTTCTCAGATGATCGATTCGTCGATCCGTACCCGCTTGAATGCGCTCGCCAGCGCGATGAAAGGCTAAGTGATGGATATCCGCGCCGCAGAAATCTCGAAGGTCATCAAGGACCAGATCGCCAATTTCGGCACCGAGGCCCAGGTCAGCGAGACCGGCCAGGTGCTCAGCGTCGGTGACGGCATCGCGCGCATCTACGGCCTCGACAACGTCCAGGCGGGCGAGATGGTCGAGTTCGCCAATGGCGTGCAGGGCATGGCCCTCAACCTGGAAGCCGACAACGTCGGTGTCGTGATCTTCGGCTCGGACGCCGAGATCAAGGAAGGCGACACCGTTCGTCGTACCGGCACCATCGTGGACGTACCGGTCGGCAAGGGCCTGCTCGGCCGCGTGGTCGACGGCCTTGGCAACCCGATCGACGGCAAGGGCCCGATCGTGTCGACCGAGCGTCGCCGCGTCGAGGTGAAGGCGCCGGGCATCATTCCGCGCAAGTCGGTGCACGAGCCCGTGCAGACCGGTCTCAAGGCGATCGACGCGCTCGTGCCGGTCGGCCGTGGCCAGCGCGAGCTGATCATCGGTGACCGTCAGACCGGCAAGTCGGCCGTCGCGATCGACACGTTCATCAACCAGCGCGAAGTGAACAAGGGCGACGACGAGTCGAAGAAGCTCTACTGCATCTACGTCGCCGTTGGTCAGAAGCGTTCGACGGTCGCTCAGCTTGTCCGCACGCTGGAAGAGAATGGCGCGATGGAATATTCCATCATCGTCGCCGCGACCGCGTCGGATCCTGCGCCGCTGCAGTTCCTTGCGCCCTATACCGGCTGCGCGATGGGTGAGTTCTTCCGCGACAACGGCATGCACGCCGTGATCGTGTATGACGATCTGTCGAAGCAGGCAGTTGCCTACCGCCAGATGTCGCTGCTGCTGCGCCGTCCGCCGGGCCGCGAAGCCTATCCGGGCGACGTGTTCTATCTCCACTCGCGCCTGCTGGAGCGTGCGGCGAAGATGAACGACGCCAATGGCAATGGCTCGCTGACCGCGCTGCCGATCATCGAGACTCAGGCGGGCGACGTGTCGGCGTACATCCCGACCAACGTGATCTCGATCACCGACGGCCAGATCTTCCTTGAAACCGACCTGTTCTTCGCTGGCATCCGCCCAGCGATCAACGTGGGTCTGTCGGTGAGCCGCGTGGGCTCGTCGGCGCAGACCAAGGCGATGAAGAAGGTGTCCGGCTCGATCAAGCTGGAGCTGGCGCAGTACCGCGAAATGGCGGCCTTCGCTCAGTTCGGTTCGGACCTCGACGCCTCGACGCAGAAGCTGCTGAACCGTGGTGCGCGCCTGACCGAGCTGCTGAAGCAGCCGCAGTTCTCGCCGCTGCCGTTCGAGGAGCAGACGGTGTCGATTTTTGCCGGCACCAACGGCTATCTCGATACCGTGCCCGTGCAGGACGTGGTTCGTTATGAGGCGGCAATGCTGGCCTTCATGCGCGACCAGCATGGCGACACGCTGAAGCTGATCCGCGACAGCCGTGATCTTGGCGACGAAGCCAAGGGCAAGGTGGTCGCTGCGCTCGACGCGTTCGCGAAGACCTTCGCGTAAGGAGTTGTGTTCCCGCGATAGGGTTCATCGAGGCAACGTCTTGATGAAGCCCGGCGCGGGAACCCGGTCTGGGCTTCCGCCGATGCGGCGGGGGCACAACAAAGTGGAAACAGAATGGCGTCGTTGAAGGCCCTCAAGATCCGCATCGGCTCGGTGAAGTCGACGCAGAAGATCACCAAGGCGATGAAGATGGTCGCCGCCGCGAAGTTGCGCCGTGCGCAGGAAGCGGCGATGGCCGGCCGGCCTTATGCCGAGCGGCTGGAGGCGGTGATGGCCAGCCTCGCAT
Source organism: Sphingomonas sp. IC4-52 (assembly GCF_020707225.1). Lineage (NCBI taxonomy): Bacteria > Pseudomonadati > Pseudomonadota > Alphaproteobacteria > Sphingomonadales > Sphingomonadaceae > Sphingomonas > Sphingomonas sp. IC4-52. The sequence goes on from NZ_JAJFEU010000001.1 coordinate 92,080, forward strand.
CGAAGGTGACCGTCAGCGAGAACAGCCCCAAGCTGCTCGCCGGCACCGGCAAGGATCAGGTCCACTTGCTCGTCGTCGCGACCTCGGAGCGCGGCCTGGCGGGTGCGTTCAACACCAACATCGTTCGCGCTGCCCGCAAGAAGGCCGAGGAGCTGGAGCGCGCTGGCAAGACCGTGCGCTTCTATCTCGCCGGCAAGAAGGGCCGCGTGCTGCGCCGCTTCTATCCGAACGGCATCGCTGCGGACCATGAGCTTGGCCAGCACAAGGTGCTTGGCTTCGAGCAAGCGCGCGAGATCGCCGACGATCTGATCGCCCGTTACGAAGCTGGCGAGTTCGACGTCGCGCACCTGTTCTTCGCCAAGTTCCAGTCAGCGCTGGTGCAGATCCCGACCGGGCAGCAGATCATTCCGGTGGCAGTGCCGGCCGGTGAGGTGACGACGGCCAACGACGGCGGTGCGGCGGTGGAATATGAGCCCGACGAGGAAGCGATCCTCGCCGAGCTGCTGCCGCGCAACGTCGCGATCCAGATCTTCCGCGCGATGCAGGAAAATGCCGCGTCGGAGCAGGGCAGCCGCATGACCGCGATGGACAATGCGACGCGTAACGCCGGCGATATGATCAAGCGCCTCAGCATTCAGTATAACCGCGCGCGCCAAGCAGCGATCACGACCGAGCTGGTCGAGATCATCTCGGGCGCCGAAGCGCTCTAAGTTTCGAAAGCAGGAAGCAGAACATGGCCACCGTCCTTGAGGATCGTCCGACCACTTCGGGCAGCAACAATGTCGGCCGCATCAGCCAGGTGATCGGCGCCGTCGTCGACGTGACGTTCGACAACCACCTGCCGGCGATCCTGTCGGCGCTGGAAACCGAGAACAACGGCCAGCGCCTTGTGCTCGAGGTTGCCCAGCACCTGGGTGAGAACACCGTCCGCACGATCGCGATGGACTCGACCGAGGGCCTGACCCGCGGCCAGAACGTGACCGACACCGGTGCGCAGATCACCGTGCCGGTTGGCCCGGCAACGCTCGGCCGCATCCTGAACGTCGTCGGCGAGCCGATCGACGAGCGCGGTCCGGTCAACTCGGCGCACCATGCGCCGATCCACGCGTCCGCTCCGCTGTTCGTCGATCAGTCGACCGAGAGCGCCATTCTCGTCACCGGCATCAAGGTCATCGACCTGCTCGCCCCCTATGCGAAGGGCGGCAAGATCGGCCTGTTCGGCGGCGCTGGCGTGGGCAAGACCGTGCTCATCCAGGAGCTGATCAACAACATCGCGAAGGGCCACGGCGGCACGTCGGTGTTTGCAGGCGTCGGTGAGCGTACCCGCGAGGGCAACGACCTTTACCACGAGTTCCTCGACGCTGGCGTTATCGCCAAGGACGCCGACGGCAACCCGACCAGCGAAGGTTCGAAGGTGGCGCTGGTGTTCGGCCAGATGAACGAGCCGCCGGGCGCCCGCGCACGCGTCGCTCTCTCGGGCCTGACGATCGCGGAGTATTTCCGTGACGTCGAGGGCCAGGACGTGCTGTTCTTCGTCGACAACATCTTCCGCTTCACCCAGGCGGGCGCAGAAGTGTCGGCACTTCTCGGCCGTATTCCTTCGGCCGTGGGCTACCAGCCGACCCTGTCGACCGACATGGGCGCGCTGCAGGAGCGCATCACCTCGACGAACAAGGGCTCGATCACTTCGGTGCAGGCCGTGTACGTGCCCGCCGACGACCTTACCGACCCGGCGCCGGCCACCTCGTTCGCTCACCTCGACGCGACGACGGTGCTCAGCCGCGCGATCTCCGAACTCGGCATCTATCCGGCGGTGGACCCGCTGGACTCGACCAGCCGCGTTCTCGAGCCGCGCGTTGTCGGTCAGGAGCATTACGAGACGGCTCGTGCGGTGCAGACGATCCTGCAGAAGTACAAGTCTCTGCAGGACATCATCGCCATCCTCGGCATGGACGAGCTGTCCGAAGAGGATAAGCTGACCGTCAGCCGCGCGCGCAAGATCCAGCGCTTCCTGTCGCAGCCGTTCCACGTCGCCGAGGTGTTCACCAACATTCCGGGCAAGTTCGTGCAGCTGGAGGACACGGTCCGCTCGTTCAAGGCAGTCGTGAACGGCGAATACGATCACCTGCCGGAAGCAGCGTTCTACATGGTCGGCGGCATCGACGAAGTCGTCGCCAAGGCCGAGAAGCTGGCGCAGGAGGCGTAAGCCGATCTCCCTCCCGCACCGCGGGAGGGATCAGGGGAGGGGGCGGCCGTAAGGCTCCCCTTCCAAGCGGCCTACCCAAACCCCTCCTGGATCCGGGAGGGGAGTGAGAAGAAGAGATGCTCCACTTCGAACTCGTCACTCCCGAACGTCTCGTCCGTAGCGAAGACGTCTATATGGTCACCGTGCCGGGCACCGAAGGTGACTTCGGCGTGCTGGAAGGCCACGCTCCGCTGATGTCGACCATCCGCGATGGCGACCTGCTGGTTCACAAGACCCAGGGCGCCGCGCCCGAGACGATCGCCATCCGCGGCGGTTTCGCGGAAGTGAATGCCAACGGCCTGACGGTCCTTGCGGAACAGGCCGGCTGATCCAACGCCAGTGGGCGCGTATCAGGGGAGCGCGGAGTGCCTGGGGCATTCCGCGCTCTTTCTGTATGCAGGGTGGGTGAATGGCGGAGGGCTCTGCCCCAGCACTGGGTGGAGCTGCGTGCCGGGCACCGGTGCTGACCTCCGCGCGTAAGTCCCTCCGTCTCAGGAACCAGCGTTGCCGATGCGGGCGAGAAAGTCAGCGTAAATGTCAGTAAGCGCGTAGAGATCTGCGACGGATACGGCCTCGTCTAGCTTGTGCATGGTGGCGTTAAGCAGCCCGAACTCGACCACCGGACAGAGTGCCGAGAGGAAGCGAGCGTCCGAGGTGCCGCCAGTGGTGGAAAGCTCGGGCGTGATTCCGGTGTTTGCCTCGATGGCTGCTGAAAGGATCGTCGAGAGCGGCCCTGGTCCGGTCAGAAACGCCTCTCCCGATACGATTCCGCGAACCTGCGCTTCGGGAGCGTGGCGGTGAACCACGGAGGTGATCCGTTGCGTCAGATCCAAGCCGCGATGCTGATCATTGAAGCGGATCGACAGGCGGGCAGAGGCCTTGGCCGGAATGACGTTGGTCGCCGGGTTGCCGACCGCAATGTCCGTGACCTCGATATTCGACGGCTGGAACCAGGCATTACCCTCATCAAGCACAATGCCGTCGATCTCGGCCAAGGCGGCGACCAGCCGCGGGATAGGATTATCAGCGAGATGCGGATAAGCGACGTGGCCCTGGCGGCCAGGCACGTCGATCCAGATGTTGACCGATCCCCGGCGACCGATCTTGATCATGTCGCCGAGCCGCGCCGCAGAGGTCGGCTCACCCACCAAGCAGAAGTCCGGCTTCAACCCCCGAGCCTGCATACGTTCGATCAGCGCACGGGTGCCGTAGACGGCTGGACCTTCCTCATCGCCAGTGATGATGAGGCTCGTCGTGCCCGGCCCCTGAGCCCTTGCTGCCGCCGCGACGAAAGCTGCAATGGCGCCCTTCATGTCGACTGCGCCACGACCGTAAAGCAGCCGGCCGCGGACGTCGGGAGTAAAGGCGCCGCTCGTCCAACCCTCGCCGGGTGGCACCACGTCGACATGACCAGCGAAGGCGATATGGGGCGAGCCATTGCCGCGAACCGCCAGCATGTTTTCGACCGGGCCGTCCGGCGACTCGCCAAGTATGAACCGCTCGACGTCGAAGCCGAGGGGCTCTAGCGCGGCTTCCAAAACGTCGAACACCGCTCCGCGTGCCGGCGTGACGCTTTCGCAGGCGATCAGCGCCTTCGCCAGCTCAAGCGTATCGGTCATGCGCGGGCGGGTTGCTCGAACTGCTCAATCACCCAATCCTCCTCCTGCGCACCGGCAATCCAATCCTGCATGAAGGGGTGGGTGAGCACCGAGTGGATATAAGCGGCGGCAAATCGCGGAACGGGCAGCGAATAGGTGACGATGCGGGTGCAGACTGGGGCGAACATGATGTCCGTCGCCCCAAAGTCCCCGAACAGGAACTGGCCGTCTCCTGCGAAACGCGCGCGTGCTTGTGCCCAGAGCTCCATGATTCGCGAGAGGTCCGCCACTACAGCTTCAGAGGGCGGCACTGGCGAATAAACCTGGCGAATGTTCATGCTATGCTCGCGGCGCAGCGCGATGAAGCTGGAATGCATCTCGGCCGCCATCGAGCGAGCCATGGCGCGGGCCGCCTCATCAGCCGGCCAGAACCGGTCCCGGCTAACCTTGTCGGCGAGATATTCGATGATCGCGAGACTGTCCCACACGACAGCCTCGCCATCCCACAGGATCGGCACCTTCCCGGAAGAGGGTGCGAATTCGGCGCCCTCACGCCGGCGGTCCCAATCCTGATCGTACAGCGGCACGACCACTTCCTCGAACGGCAGGCCCGATTGCTTGCAGGCGAGCCAGCCGCGGAGCGACCAGGACGAATAGGCCTTGTTGCCGATGATGAGCTTCATGGGACCGGGCGTATCGCCGCCGCGTCCCATGCGCAACTCAACCGATCGCTTCGACTACCGCCGCGCGCAGTTCCGGAATGCCCATGCCCTTTTCCGAGGAAGTGGCGATGATCTCCGGATGGGCGGCCGGTCGCTTGCGAGCCTCCGCGATCGTGCGCTGCGTCACCTCGGCAAGGTCGGTCGCCTTGATCTTGTCTGCCTTGGTCAGGACCATGCGATAGCTGACCGCCGCCTTGTCGAGCATGTCGAGGATCTCACGATCCACATCCTTGATGCCGTGACGCGCGTCGATGAGCACCAGCGCGCGCTTCAGAACCTGCCGCCCGCGCAGGAAGTCGTTCACCAGAAAGCGCCACTTCTTGACCATGTCCTTGGGCGCCTTGGCGAAGCCGTAGCCGGGCATGTCGACGAGGCGGAACTGGAGCGGCTCGCCAACGTCGAAGAAGTTCAATTCCTGTGTGCGTCCCGGCGTCACAGAGGTGCGCGCCAGGGTCTTGCGGCCGGTCAGTGCATTGATCAGCGACGATTTGCCGACGTTGGAGCGGCCGGCAAAGGCCACTTCGGGAACATGGGGTTCTGGCAGGAACTGAAGCGCCGGAGCCGATCTCAAAAACGTGATGGGCCCCGCGAAAATCTTGCGCGCGGTTTCAATCGCCTCGGCCGAGTTGGTCGCCTGATCGTCGTCCGTCAAAGCTTCCGCGCCAGCCTGCGGCTGGTTCTCTTCCGCAGGCTGGGAGGGGGTGGTCATTTCGCGGGAGCTTCCTTCAGGCCTGGATGGCGGGCGTAGAGCAGCTTTTGCTGCAGAATGGTGAGCACGTTGGAGGTGATCCAGTAGACCTGAAGGCCGACTGCGAACGGGGCCATTACGAACATCAGCACCCACGGCATCAGCGAGAAGATCTGCTTCTGCGCGTCATCCATCGGAGCCGGGTTCAGCTTGAACTGGAAGTACATGCTGATGCCGAGCAGGATAGGCACTACGCCGATCGCGAGGAACGAGGGAGGCGTGAAGGCAAGCAGGCCGAACAGGTTCACCGGGGTGAGCGGATCGGGCGCGGACAGATCCTTGATCCAGCCGACGAACGGCTGATGCCGCATTTCGATGGTCAGCATCAGCATCTTGTACAGCGCGTAGAAGATCGGGATCTGAAGCAGGGTGGGCAGACAGCCGGCGAGAGGATTGACCTTCTCGGCCTTGTAGAGCGCCATGATCTCCTGCTGCATGCGCGGCTTGTCGTCCTTGTACCGCTCCTGGATCGCCTTCATTTTCGGCTGCACGGCGCGCATGTTGGCCATGGAGGCGAACTGGCGCTGAGCAATCGGGAACATGAGGAGACGGATCGTCAGCGTCAGCAGGATGATGGCGATGCCGAAGTTGCCCAAGTGGCGGAACAGCCAGTCGAGATAATAGAAGATCGGCTTTTCGATGAGGCGGAACCAGCCCCAGTCGAGCGCATAGTCGAAGCGGTTGACGCCTTCCTTATCGGTATAATGATCCAGCAGACGGACTTCCTTCGCGCCGGCGAAGAAGCGGCTGCTCTGCGTGACCTGACGACCGGGCTGCAGCAGTTGTGCGCTGCTGGTGTAATCGGCCTGGTACGCCTTGTTGGCGCCCGCACGGAACTGGCCGTCGAAGGCGCGTGCCTGATCGGGGATCAGCGCAGTGAGCCAATATTTGTCGACGAAGCCCAGCCAGCCGCCGGTAGTGGAGAAGCGCTTGTCGCCTTCGTCCACGTCCTTGAAGTTGACGTCGTAATCCGCCTTGTCGTTGTGCACCGACATCGGCCCGACGTGAACGGTCCAGCTGTCGGGATCCTCCGAAACGCCAGCACGGTTGACGAGGCCGTAGGCGGCGACGGGAACAGGCGCCGGACCCGCGTTTGCCACCGTCTGCTTGATGCTGAACATATAGCCGTCATCAACCGACAGCTCGATCGCGAAGCGCTGACCCTTCGCATTGGCGGCGGTCAGCGTCACCGGCCTGCCGGGCGCCAGAAGCTGGGAAGATGCAGTCCAGACCGTGTCCGAGGACGGAGGCGCCAAGCCCTCGTCACGCCAGCCGAAACCAGCAAAATACGCATCGCGCGTGCCAGCCGGCGACAGGAGACGCACCGGGGGCGAGTCCTTAGCGATGGTTTCCTTGTAGTTCTTCAGCACCAGATCATCGATCCGGGCGCCGCGCAGATTGATCGAGCCATGCATGGTCGGCGTGTCGATCTGAACGCGCGGCGCTTCGCGCAGAACAGCCGTGCGATCACGGATCGCAGCGGGCGTGTCGGCAGTGGGATCGGCAGCAGGCTGAGGCAAAACCTTCTGCTTGCCAGCCTCGATCTTGGTTACCGGAGGGTTGGCGGTCGGAAAGAACCGGTTCTGGATCACCGGCCATCCGAACAGGATCAGCGCCGCGATCACCGCGAACAGGACAAAGTTCTTATTCTCTTGGTTCACGAGCGCCCAATTCCCTTACGGCACCGGATCATAGCCGTGCCCGCCCCACGGATGACAACGCGCGATCCGCTTCGCCGCCAGCCAGCCGCCACGTGCGGCCCCATAGCGGCGCAGCGCCTCGATTGCATAGGCCGAACAGCTTGGCTGATATCGGCACGACGGCGGCAGGATCAGCGAAGGGCCAAGCTGCCAGCCGCGCGCCAGGAGGATCAACAGCCGTGCGATCATCGGCTGACCTTGCGCAGCGCCTTGCTGAGCTCCGCCCGAAGACTGGCATAATCACGTTCGATGCCGCCCATGCGGCCAATCAGCACGTGATCGGCGCCAGATACGCCCTCAGTCGGCAACAGCTCACGCGCCAAGGCACGCAACCGGCGCTTCATCCGGTTACGTACCACAGCGTTGCCGATCTTCTTGGTTACGGTGTAGCCAACGCGCATCGCAGCGTCGCCATCATCGCGTGGGCGCACCAGCAGCACGAAGCCAGGCATTGGCGCACGCCGTCCAGCATTCGCCGCCAGGAAATCCCGGCGGCGAGTAAGCATGGTCAAGCTTGAGTCCGTCTTATCCTGTAAGACGGTTAGGCCGACAGCTTCTTGCGGCCGCGCGCCCGGCGCGCGCGGATCACGGCGCGACCGCCGACCGTCGCCATCCGTGCACGGAAGCCGTGACGGCGTGCCCGCACCAGGTTGCTCGGCTGAAAGGTCCGCTTCATGGTTCATTCCCGAATCTGAAAAATAAAGGCCGCCACGAGGGACGGCCCGAATGGTGCGCGGCATAAGCGAAGGCGCGGTGCAAGTCAACGCGAGCCGAGGACACGATCGCGCGCCCGCCGCCGCCGCTCGCTAGGCCGGCGCATGACCCGATCGACCATGTTGCCAATGCGCGGCCAGCGCCGCTTCACGCGCGCCCAGCGCACCTGAGCCCAGCGCGAGTTGCGCAGGATCAGGATCATGCCCCCTGCAAACAGGAAGATGCCGCCGGGGCCGGGCAGGGGACCCATCAGCGCGGCACCCACAAGCAGGAGCCCACCGAGGGTCAGTTGCAGAATACGCATCACAGGATGGCGGTCGCGCATGGCAGCCATGTGGCGAAGGTGTGTTGCATTGGCAAGACGCGCGCGGGAGCTTCGCAGCGGCCGGAAAGCCGGTATGAGCAGGGGCGGGGAGCAGGGGGGATCTATGGCGGCGATCGTCGCAACGGTAGCGTATCTCGGATTGGAGGCGCGCGCCGTTGAAGTGCAGGTGCAGCTGATCGCAGGCTTGCCAGCATTTAATCTGGTCGGACTGGCCGATAAAGCGGTGGGCGAGAGTCGCGAGCGGGTTCGGGGAGCAATCGCCGCGATGGGGCTTGCGCTGCCGCCGAAGAGAATTGCGGTCAACCTGTCGCCGGCGGATTTGCCCAAGGAGGGGTCGCATTTCGACCTGCCGATTGCGCTTGGCCTGCTGGCCGCGATGGGGGTGGTCGATGCCGAAGCGCTGGCCGAATATGTCATTGTTGGCGAGCTGACACTGGATGGCCGGCTCGCGCCCTCGCCGGGCGTGTTGCTGGCGGCGCTGCACGCGGCGGAGATCGGCAAGGGGCTGATTTGTCCGGCGTCCCAAGGCGCAGAGGCAGCCTGGAGTGGATCAATCGACGTGGTCGCCGCACCCGACCTCCTGTCGCTCATCAATCATCTGAAAGGCCATGGCCTTTTGCCGGCACCGCGCGCCGGCGACGTGGAGACGAGCGCAAAGGGCCCCGACCTGCGGCAGGTCCGTGGTCAGGAAACGGCAAAACGCGCGCTGGAGATTGCAGCGGCCGGCAACCACAATCTGCTGATGGTCGGGCCACCGGGCTCGGGCAAGTCGCTGATGGCGGCGTGCCTGCCGGGAATACTGCCGCCGCTCGACCCCGGGGAAGCGCTTGAGGTCTCCATGGTGCAGTCGGTGGCCGGCACGCTGGAGGGTGGGCGGCTGACGCGCACCCGACCCTTCCGCGCACCGCATCACTCTGCCTCCATGGCGGCGCTGACGGGCGGCGGGCTGAAGGTGCGGCCGGGCGAGGTGAGCATGGCGCACCTCGGCGTACTCTTTCTCGACGAGTTGCCTGAGTTCCAGCGCGCGGTCCTCGACTCGCTGCGACAGCCGCTCGAGTCCGGGAACGTCAGCGTGGCCCGGGCCAATGCGCACGTTACGTTCCCCGCGAAAGTTCAGTTGGTCGCGGCGATGAACCCGTGCCGGTGCGGCTATCTTGGCGATGCGGGGCTCGCGTGCGCAAGAGCTCCAAAATGCGCGGCGGATTACCAGGCGAAGGTTTCTGGTCCGCTGCTCGACCGGATCGACCTGCACGTGGAAGTGCAGGCGGTCAGTGCCGTGGACCTGATGCTGCCACCCTCCGCGGAAGGATCGGCGGAGGTCGCGACGCGAGTCGCTGCAGTGCGCAGCGCCCAGGCGGAGCGTTATCGCGAAGCCGGGATCCGCACGAATGCGGAAATCGATGGCGAGCTGCTGGAGAAGTTCGCGACGCCTGATCCTGCCGGTCGCGCCCTGCTGGCGCAGGCGGCCGAAGCGATGCGGCTATCCGCTCGCGGTTATACCCGCATCCTGCGGGTGGCGCGCACGATCGCTGACATGGCCGGCAGTGCCGAGATCGGACGCCTTCATGTGGCCGAGGCGCTGAGCTATCGACGGCAGCCGCCGAGGAACTAGGCGGCGTCCCGCTCGCTCAGCCGACGAGGCGGCGCTCAGCTTCTGACGCTGCGCTGCCGGCGGCTAGCAGACGGCGCTCGGCCAGCAGCCGACGCGTATTCGCCGCGTCCATCGGGCGGCCGTACAGATATCCCTGTCCGCGCGCGCACCCGAGTGCGCGCATCCGCGCTTCCAGCGCAAGATCCTCAATGCCTTCCGCGGTCACCGGCAGGTTCAGGCTAGCCCCGACACTGGCGACGGCACCCACAAGGGCGGCGCTGTCCTGATCATCAGCGATCGCCTGCACGAAGCTGCGGTCGATCTTGATCCGGTCAAAGGGAAGCGCGCGCAGGTGGCCGAGGCTGGAATAGCCAGTGCCGAAATCGTCGAGCGCGACGCGGATGCCCTGGTTCTTCAGGCTGCCGATAATGGATTGAGCAAGCGGCAGATTCTCGAGCAATGCCCGTTCGGTGATCTCGATCTCCAGCCGATGCGCGGGGAATCCGGTTTCCAGCAGTAGCTTGATGATCTTCTGCGGCAGCCAAGCATCGCGCAATTGGACGGGCGAGACGTTGATCGAGATGGTTAGTGCCGGATCCCAATCGCGAGCGGCCTGGAGGGCTTGGCTCATCAGAGACTGGGAAAGATCGGCTATCATGCCGGTCTGTTCGGCAATGGGGATGAAGCGATCCGGTTTGATCTGACCGTGTATCGGATGTTCCCACCGCGCGAGCACTTCAAAGCCGAGCAGCTGGCCACTGCTCAGATCGATCTGCTGGTCGAAATAGGGCACGATCTGCCCGGCCGGGATGGCGGCGCGAAGCGCGCTCTCCAACTCGTTGCGGGCGTGCAGCGCGCGGGCCATGTCCGGATCGAACCAGCTGAAGCGATTTCGGCCGGCTTCCTTTGCGGCATACATCGCGATGTCTGCCGCCCGAATGAGGGCTTCGACCGAGGTGCGCTCCTGATCGGAGCGCGCGATCCCGATCGAGGCGGAAACACGGATCGACGTATCGCCAAGATCAACCGGGCGCGCCAGCCGGCTGACCAGCCGTTCCGCGATACGCTGCACCGTCTTCGGCTCGGATGGATTGAAGATGAAGACGCAGGCAAACTCGTCCCCCCCGACGCGCGCAGCGAGGGACAAGGGCGGAAGTTCGTTGCGAATCTCCGTCGCGACGCGGGCAAGCAGCGCGTCGCCAACCGCGTGGCCGTGCAGATCGTTAATCGTCTTGAACCGATCGAGGTCGATCATGAGCATCGCAACGGCGAGGCGGCGCTGCGTAGCGTCCTGGATCATCGCCGCGCCTTCTTCGACCAGGGCGCGCCGGTTCAGAAAACCGGTGAGGGGATCGTTGAGGGAAAGTCGACGCGCACCTTCGCTGCTGTCCAGATGATGGTGCAATCGCTGTGCGAGCTCCACGTGGCGTTTGCGACCGACGAGAATGACCGCAAGATTCAGCAGAAGTGCGATGATGAGCGGCCATACCAGCGGTTCCGCCGCTGCCGACCCGTTTCGGATAACGGCTATGATCACTGCGGCCATGACGACCACGCACAATGCGACGGCCGCCATCGTCGCGAGGCCGACCGGCGTCGCGCGCGTCTCGCCCCCGGCAGGACGCGCGGGCTCGTAGGCGGTGGACTCATCCATGTCCTGCCACTTTGCGACGATAGTATGTAGAAGGCGTTAATGGTGCCGCGGCTTGCCCTTGCTGGCTTGTTGCGTTACAGGGCGCGCACGTTCCGTGTTGAACGCTGATGACAAGCGCCCATGTGGTGCACGCTGGCCGGCGAGGTTTCGCCCGCCGGCGCTTTTGCGTTTGGGCGGGTGAAGGAGTTTTGACGCGATGTTCGACAGCCTGAGCGATCGTCTTGGCGGTGTGTTCGATCGTCTGCGCGGCCGCGGCGCGCTGACGGAGGCGGACGTGCGCCAAGCGATGCGCGAAGTGCGCGTCGCCCTGCTGGAGGCGGACGTCGCGCTGCCGGTTGCGCGTCAGTTCGTCGACGATGCAACCGAGAAGGCGATCGGCCAGAACGTGCTTCGCTCGGTCACACCGGGCCAGCAGGTCGTCAAGATCGTCCATGACGCGCTGGTCGCGATGCTGGGCGGGGAAGATCCGCAGGCCGCCGAGCTGAAGATCGACGTCACGCCGCCGGCGGTGGTGATGATGGTCGGCCTGCAGGGTTCGGGCAAGACGACTACCACCGCGAAGATCGCCAAGCGGTTGTCGGGCGGCCAGATGGGTCGCGATCGCAAGAAGGTGCTGATGGCGTCGCTCGACGTCAATCGTCCTGCTGCGCAGGAGCAGCTCGCGACGCTCGGCAAGCAGGTCGAGGTCCAGACGCTGCCCATCGTGCCGGGCCAGCAACCGGTGGAGATTGCGCGGCGGGCGCTGCAGGCCGCGAAGCTGCAGGGTTTCGACGTCCTGATGCTCGATACGGCGGGCCGCTTGCACGTCGACCAGGCGTTGATGGACGAGATGAAGGCCGTCGCGGAAATCGCGACGCCGCAGGAAATCCTGCTCGTCGTCGACTCGCTGACGGGGCAGGACGCGGTCAACGTCGCGCAGAGCTTCTCCGATCAGGTGCCGCTCACCGGTGTCGTGCTGACCCGGATGGATGGCGACGCGCGCGGCGGCGCGGCGCTTTCGATGCGCGCCGTCACTGGCAAGCCGATCAAGTTCGCCGGCGTCGGCGAAAAGATGGATGCGCTCGAGGCGTTCCATGCCGAGCGCGTTGCCGGCCGTATCCTCGGCATGGGCGACGTCGTCAGCCTCGTCGAAAAGGCGGCGGAGTCGATCCAGCAGGAAGACGCCGAACGCATGGCGGCGAAGCTGGCCAAGGGTCAGTTCGACATGAACGACCTGCGCGGCCAGCTGGCGCAGATGCGGCGCATGGGCGGCCTTGGCGCGCTCGCGGGCATGATCCCGGGCATGAAGAAGGCGCAGGCGGCGATGGCCAACGGCGCGGTCGATGAACGCATCCTGCTTCGTATGGACGCGATGATCACCTCGATGACGCCCAAGGAGCGCGCCAAGCCGGAACTGATCAACGCCAAGCGCAAGATCCGCATCGCCAAGGGCAGCGGCACGACCGTTCAGGACGTGAACAAGCTCCTGAAGATGCATCAGGAAATGTCCACGGCGATGAAGAAGATCCGCAAGATGGGCGGCATCAAGGGCATGCTGGCCATGCTCGGCAAAGGTGGCCCTGGCGGCGGCATGGCCGGCATCGGTAATGCCATCGGCGGCCCGGAGCTTGGCGACATGCTGGGCAAAGCGGGTGGCGGTGGGCTGCCGGGCCTGCCTGGTTTGGGCGGTGGTGGCGCGCTGCCGCCGGGATTTCCGAAGTTCAAGAAGTAATTTTTTCAGATACGTAGAAGGAAGAGACTACAATGGCACTGAGCATTCGCCTGTCGCGTGGCGGTTCGAAGAAGCGTCCTTATTACCGCATCGTCGTTGCCGATGCGCGTAGCCCCCGCGACGGCCGTTTCATCGAGAAGATCGGCAACTACAACCCGCTGCTCGCCAAGGACGACGAGAAGCGCATTGTGCTGGACGCCGAGCGTGCCCGTCACTGGCTGAGCAACGGTGCGCAGCCGACCGACCGCGTTGCTCGCTTCCTTGACGCGGCTGGCGTGCGTGAGCGTGCGGCCCGCAACAACCCGAAGAAGGCCGAGCCGGGCGAGAAGGCCAAGGAGCGAGCCGAGGAGCGCGCCGAGAAGCTGAAGGCACAGCAGGAGGCTGAGGCTGAAGCGGCGAACGCAGGTTCGGGCGAGACCGAAGCGGCCGAAGCAACCGCCGAGTAAGCATCCGATCCGATCATGGCGCGTTCCTTTCGCTGAAAGGAGCTCGCCATGATTCCAGATCCTGACCCCCGGACCGCCAATGATGACGACGAAAAGGTCGCCAGCAACGAAGGGGTCTCCGCCCCCGACCCAGCTGAAGGGCGCGACGACGCCCCGGCCGGCGACGAAGGCTCACCTAACGGGTGAGCCTACCGTCGTCATGGCGGCGGTGACGGGGCCGCACGGCATCGCCGGCGAAGTGAAGCTGAAGCTTTTCGCCGACGATGTGGCGGCGTTCACGTCGTTCAACAACGGAGCGCTGACGCTCCGGTCGCTTCGCGGCAACATCGCCCGGTTCGCCGAAGTACTGGACCGCAACGCCGCAGAAGCGCTGCGCGGAACCGAGTTGACGGTGCCGCGATCGGCCCTCCCGCCTCTTGAGGAGGGGGAATATTATCATGCCGATTTGCTCGGGCTCCCCGTCACATCCGAAGCCGGTGAGGTGATTGGGCAAGTCGTTGCCGTCGAAAATTTCGGGGCTGGCGACGTGATTGAAATCGAGCGGCCGACCGGCAAGCGTTTCATGGTGCCCATGAACCAGCAGGCTGTGCCTGAATGGGATAGCGAACGGCTGGTCGTTGCCGAGGCATTCGCAGCCGAGTGATCGGCGCGTGAGAGCCGGTGGCTCCGCGCAATGAGCGGCTGATCTCTGCCGCTGATCCTGCCTTCACCGTCAAGGTCCAGCATTTAACGTCGCAGCGCGCGTCGCTCGCTGAGCTCGTTACGAATCGTTGTGGCCGCGACCCCGGCTTGACCCATGGCGTGGCTGATCTGATCCAATCCCCTGACGACATCCCCTGCGGCGTACAGCCCGGGCAGCGTGGTACGTTGATGCTCGTCCGTGACGATGCAGCCGTCGTCGGTGCCGCGCGCGCCTGCTGCCAGCGCGAGTTCAGAGCGGATCTTTGATCCCAGCGCGGGATAAACGCTGTCGAAGCGCAGGCGTCCCGCTGCACTATCCATGGCGAACTGTCCGTCTTCGATCGCGAAGCCGCCACACGGGCCGTCGACGCGGGCGATGCCGGCAGTATCAAGTGCGGCAGCGCATTCTTCGTCAAGCATGTGCTCGGCATCCGGCGCAATCAGGGTGATGTCTCTGGAATACCCGCGCAGGAAGAGCGCTTCCCGCATGCCGTGGCTGCCGGTTCCGATCACCCCGATCCGCTTGTCCGTGACCTCATAGCCGTCGCAGATCGGGCAATAGCGAAGCAATCCTTGTTCCAGGGCGCGGTCATGCAGCGCATCATCCATGTCGGGTCGGTTGTTCACCACGCCGGTCGCCAGCAGCACTGTCCTGGCCTGAACCTCCATGTCGGAAGTGCGGACGAGGAAGGTGTCCTCCTGTGGCTCAATCCCGGTGACGTGTGCGTGATGGCGCCTTACGCCAAAGGAGGCGGCCTGTTCGCTCATCCGCCCGAGCAGGTCTTTGCCGCTGATCCCCCCCGGAAAACCGGCGTGATTGTGGGTGCAGGGGATCAGGGCGGCTCGGCTGGATCCGTTGTCGAACAACAGAATGTCGAGGTGAAAACGGGCGAGATAAATGGCGGACGTCAGTCCTGCCGGTCCGCCGCCGATGATGACACAATCATGCATGGCGGTCGGAGCGATCAAGAGCGCAGGTGGTTCCATCACCGAAACGGCGCTTCGGGGAGAGGCCGTTTCGCCCGCCCCGATCGACGACGACGGTTCCGCGTTGCCCGTCGTAGTTGACGGGCAAAGGGCGGCAGGTAACGCTGGCACCCGAATACGACCCGGGGGAAGATCATGATCCGCGCGTTATCTGCTGCCTTGCTGCTTGCCTCATCGACTGCTGCCTCAGCGCAGGTGGTGGCACCTGCGCCTGCTGCTGCACCCCGCGCATCAAGCGTGGAGGGCCTTGAGCCGCAGCTTACCATGATCTTCGACACGTGGATGAAGCAGACCCATGTGCCGGGGCTGGTCTATGGCGTGGTGAAAGACGGCAAACTTGTCCTGGTGCGGGGGCTCGGCGTGCAGGACGTCGCCAGTGGTAAGCCGGTGACGCCCGACAGCCTGTTTCGTATTGCGTCCATGTCGAAGGCCTTCACTGCCATGGCGATCCTGAAGCTGCGCGACGAAGATCGCCTGTCGCTGGATGCGCCGGCGGAACGCTATGTCCCCGAAATGCGCGGCTGGACATACCCCAGCGCGGACAGTCGGCGGATCCGGGTGGCGGATCTGCTCCACCACACTGCCGGTTTTGTCGAGGACAATCCTTGGGGCGATCGGCAGCAGCCCCTGCCGGAAGCTGCTTTCAGTGCCATGCTCAAGTCGGGCGTGCCGTTCGCCCAGGCGCCTGGCCAACGAATGGAATATTCCAACCTTGGTTATGCCACGCTGGGGCGGATCGTAAGCAATGTGTCGGGGGTGCGCTACCAGGACTACATACGCCGCGAGATCATGGCGCCCTTGGGGATGACGACCACAGGCTATGATGTGCTGAACGGGCCACAGGACGTGCGTGCTCTTGGTTATCGCTGGCAGGACGACGCCTGGGTTCGCGAACCGGACATGGCGGACGGCGCGTTCGGGGCGATGGGCGGGGTGCAGACCAGTGCCAATGATTACTGGCGCTGGGTCGCCTTTCTTCTCTCTGGCTGGCCGGCCCGCGACGGCGCCGAAGCCGGTCCGATAAAGCGGGCGACAGTTCGCGAGATTGTTGAAGGCGCCAATTTCGTAAGCACGGTGGACAAAGCGAGCGCGTCCGGACGGATGTGCCGGGTGGCCACGGCTTATGGGATGGGCTGGTCCGTCGTGAATGACTGTGATGTCGGCCGCATCGTGTCTCACAGTGGCGGTTACCCGGGCTATGGCTCGATCGTGATGATGTTGCCGGAGGCAGGCGTGGGTGTATTCGCCTTCGCGAACCGTACCTATGCCGGACCCAGCAAGCCGGTGCTGGAGGTGCTCTACCAGTTGCGTCAGGCGGGGCTTGCGGATGAACGCGCACTTCCGGTCTCCACCGACCTCGCCCGCGCCTATGACATCGCGCGCGACGTGTGGAAGCGCGGTGATCCCGCTCGCGCGCCGCTGGCGAACAACGTGGCGCTTGATCGCGATTTGGCCCGGCGTCGCAAGGATATCGTTGAACTGAAGGAGCGCGTCGGCGCCTGTCGCACCGATGCGCCGATTACGCCCATCTCTGCCATGGAGGGCACGTTCACCTGGACGTGCGCCAACGGCAACGTCGCCGGACGGGTGCAGCGTGCGCCGACACCATCGTTGAGTCTTCAGGTGTTGAGCTTTACCGCCGCCGAGTGACCTTTCATGCAACCGTCCTGACGCTTTACCCCGAGATGTTCCCCGGGCCACTTGGCTATGCCATTGCCGGCAGGGCGCTGGCGGAGGGACGTTGGGCGCTCGACGCCGTCAATATTCGCGACTTCGCCACCGACCGCCACCGGACGGTGGACGACACGCCGGCGGGCGGCGGGGCGGGAATGGTACTGCGGGTCGATATCCTGGCGGCTGCGGTGGACGCGCAGGGGCAAGGCCGACCAGTTCTTGCCATGACTCCGCGGGGCAAGCCGCTGACCCAGGCGCGGGTGCGAGCGCTTGCGGCAGGGCCGGGCGCCATCATTCTGTGCGGGCGCTTCGAGGGTTTTGACGAGCGCCTGTTCGAGGGTCGCCAAATCGAGGAGGTTTCGATCGGCGACTATGTGCTGTCCGGTGGGGAGACGGCCGCGCTGGTCCTCCTGGACGCTTGCGTCCGGCTGCTTCCCGGCGTAATGGGCGCCGCTTCAAGCGGTGTCGAGGAAAGCCACGAAAGCGGCCTGCTCGAGTATCCGCATTATACCCGACCTCAGGAATGGGAAGGGCGCACGATCCCCGAAGTGCTGCGATCGGGGGATCATGCGAAAATCGCCGCTTGGCGTCAGCGCCGGGCGGAGGAAGATACACGGCTACGGCGGCCGGACCTGTGGGAGCGCCACGTCGGCGCTCGGGTCAACCGCCCTCTGGCGCGCGGCGACGAACAGGAATGAAGTTTATGAACCTGATCCAGCAGCTCGAAGCCGAGCAGATTGCCAAGCTGACCGCGAACAAGAAGATCCCGGAATTCCGCCCGGGTGATACGCTCAAGGTCGGTGTGAAGGTCGTCGAGGGTGAGCGTACCCGCGTCCAGAACTACGAAGGCGTGTGCATCGCGCGTTCGAACAAGGGCATGGGCTCGTCGTTCACCGTCCGCAAGATCTCGTTTGGTGAGGGCGTGGAGCGCGTGTTCCCGCTGTACTCGCCGAACGTTGATTCGATCGAGGTGGTGCGTAAGGGCGCCGTCCGTCGCGCGAAGCTCTATTACCTGCGCGGTCGTACCGGCAAGTCGGCGCGTATCGCCGAGCGTCGCGACAACCGTCCGACGGCTGCCGCTGCGGAGTAATCCCTCAGCGCAATCAGTCGAAAAAGGCGTCGGTGGTCCACCACCGGCGCCTTTTTTTATTGGTCAGGTCGCCGGCCGACGCGGATGCCCTCGGGCGCGAAGCGGATCAGGAAGCGCGCGGATGGCTCCTTGGCGGATCGCCCTGAAGATCAGCGCTGCCCCGAACGATCTCCACGATGCGATCGCCCAGTTGTACGGATGCGGCCTCAGGCTGATCAAAGCCGATGCATAGGCCGCCCCTGAACATGCGCACGCCCAACCCCGTGGCAAGGCCGGTTAGCGGCCGACCGACGTCGTCCGCCGTCGCATCTCTTTCGTGCAAGGCCACGCGGCCGTGGGCCGCGGCGAGATCAGTCAGATATTCAGAGACGTGCGGACCATTGGTGGATCCCGCAAGCAACAGCCCGGCAAAGCTCGCCGGATTGATCACGACGTCCGCGCCCGCCTGGCGCGCGAGCGGCTCGTTGTCATCGGATCGTATTACCGCGCTGATCCGAACCTGTCCCGAAAGGCGGCGCGCCGTCAGAACGATCAGGATCGTAGTATCGTCTCGCCCGGCAGAGACCATCAGCGTTGCGGCGTGATCGATGCGGGCAATCTGTAGGGTCGCGTCACGGGTCGCATCACCGTCCAGAACGACAGCGCCACATCCCTCAGCATCGGAGAGCGCCCGCTCGTCGCGATCGATGACGACGATGTTTGCCGGATCCACTTCTCGCCGGATCAGCTCCCGGAGTGCCTCTGTGCCGCTAGTGCCGTAACCGGCGATCACGACATGGCCGCTCAACTGACGTTGAATTACCCTCATCCGCCACCTTTGCCATGTGCGCCGCAACAGGAAGTCATAAGCTGTCCCTAGGAAGATCAGCCACACGAACAAGCGGATAGGCGTGACGATGAAGGTATCGAACAGCCGTGCGCTGTCCGTTACCGGAACAATGTCGCCGTAACCCACCGTCGTGACGGTGATCATGGTGAAGTACAGTACGTCCGTGAAGCTGATCGACCCATCGATGTTGTCGCGCAAACCTTCGCGGTCGAACCAGTGCCCGCCCAGCGCCACCCCGATCAGCGCCAGCGCCAGTGCGACGCGCAGTCCAAGGCTGGCCCAGTCCGGCAGCGCGCTGCGGCGCCGCAGGTGCAGATCCTTGACGTGCTTGTTCAGGCGCATTGCCGCGACCTAAACCCGCAAGCCGTACCAAGTCGAGATCCCCTGCCGTCGCAGGGCGGGCCGACGATCAGGTCGTCTCCCGTGCGGGAGGTGGCCAGCAGGTACGCCGGCGCACAATCCCCCGGTGCTGCGCCGGCGGGATCGCGGCTGCGCGCTTTGCGCTTCGGCGGAAGCCGGGCTAACCCGCTGGCTCACTGCATTTGGGAAGAGTGAATGCGCATATGGATGGCGGCGATCGGAGCCGGGCTAACGATCTGGGCAGGCGCTGCGATGGCTAAGTCACCTATGCCGCCGGAGAAGTTGACCCTCCAGCGTGTGTTCGCAAGTCCTGATCTTGCCGGCGGTCAGCCCCAAGCGTTGCGCCTTTCGCCCGACGGCACGCTGCTGACGTCGGTGCGGCCGCGTGCCGACGAGCGCAACCGCTTCGATCTGTGGGCGATGGACACCCGTACCGGGCAATCCCGCATGCTGGTGGACTCGCGCAAGGTTGGTAGCGGCGCTGAACTTTCCGAGGCGGAAAAGATGCAGCGCGAGCGCGACCGGTCCAAGACCGGAAAGACCGGCATCCTCGACTACGATTGGGCCCCGGATGGCAAGTCGATCCTGGTGCCGGTGGACGGCGAGTTGTTCGTCGCCACTCTCGATGGCAACGTTCAGCGGCTGGATGGAACGCGGGGCGCACTGAACCCGGTGGTATCCCCGCGCGGCACCTACGTCAGCTTCGTCCGCGATCAGAACCTGTGGGTGCAGCCCGCCGCCGGCGGTGGTGCGCGCCAGCTGACCACGGAGGGCAGCGGTACCGTTCACTTCGGCGAGGCAGAATTTGTCGCGCAGGAGGAAATGCATCGGCGAACCGGCTATTGGTGGTCGCCGAACGACCGGCTGTTGGCCGTCGAGCGGTTCGACGAGGCGCCGGTGCGTGTGTTTACCCGGGCTTCGATCGGCGCGACCGGCACCAGTATCTACCAACAGCGCTACCCAGCGGCAGGGGCGCCGAACGTCCTGGTCGATCTCTTCATCATGAAGCCGGATGGAACGGGCAAGGTAAAGGTAGACCTCGGACCGGAGCGCGACATTTATCTCGCCAGGGTGGATTGGCTGCCGGATGGTTCGGCGTTGCTGGTACAGCGGCAGTCGCGAGACCAGCGTACGCTGGACATGCTTCGAGTCGATCCAGCGACCGGCAAGTCGACCGTGCTGTTCAGCGAGCGGGCAGGCGAGAAGAGCTGGGTCAACCTTTCCGACGCTTATCGGCTGCTTAGCGACGGGAGCCTGATCTGGCGGTCGGAGCGGGACGGCTTCGGCCATTTGTATCGCTGGAAGGCGGGCAACTGGACCCAGCTTACCAAGGGGCAGTGGGTGGTCGACTCGCTGGTTGCCGTGGATGAGGCAAATGGCCGGGTGGTCTTTACCGCCAACAAGGATGGCGTGCTTGAACGCCACCTCTACGCGCTCAACCTGGCGCGGCCGCAGCAGATCACCCGGCTGACCGAGACCGGATGGTCTCTCGGCGGAGTGGCGGCGGATGGCGCAGGAACGCGCTTCATCATCAGCCGATCCAACCCGAGCCAGCCCAGGCAGACCTATATCGCCGACGCAAATGGCAAGCGGATCGCCTGGGTGAACGAGAATGCGGTCGCAGGCGATCACCCCTATGCGCCGTTCCTGGCCACGCACCGCCCGACCGAGTTCGGCACCATCAAGGCTGCGGACGGTACGCCTTTGCACTGGCAGATGATCAAGCCGGTGCTGCAGAAGGGCAAGCGATACCCCGTCTTCTTCATGCACTATGGCGGTCCCGGCAGCCAGGACGTGTGGCGCGATTGGCCCGGCAACATGCCGCTGCGCCAGTTCCTGGTGCAGCAGGGATGGATCGTTTTTCAGATCGACAATCGCGGTTCGGACAATCGTGGCAAAGCATTTGAGGACGCAATCTGGCACGCGATGGGCACGGTCGAGGTGGACGACCAACTCGCCGGTGCCGGTTACCTGAAATCGCTCCCGTTCGTGGATCCGGACAAGATCGCGATCTATGGCTGGTCCTACGGCGGCTATCTGACCCTGAAGATGATGGAAGCACACCCGGGCGTGTTCGCGGCCGGTATCTCAGGCGCGCCGGTCACGGACTGGGCGTTGTATGATACTCATTATACAGAGCGTTACATGGGTGATCCGACGCGCGATGCGGAGGCTTACCGTGGCTCCAGTGCGCTGGAGCAAGCGGCACGGATCAGCGATCCACTCATGCTGATGCACGGCATGGCCGATGACAACGTGTTCCTCGACAATGCGACTGCGTTTGCGGCCCGAATGCAGTCCGCCAACAAGCCCTTCGAGATGATGCTGTATCCTGGCAAGGCACACGGCGCGGTGCGGGAGATCCATCCCTGGACGACGATGCTCAACTTCCTTGACCGGCACGTGACGAAAAATGGCGTGAAGTAAAGCTTTGTTGGCAGAATCTTTCGCGCGCGGCTAAGGCCGCGCGGTTACGAGTTGAAGGACTGGTTTATGGGTTACCGGGTGGTGGTCGCTGGAGCGACGGGCAATGTCGGGCGCGAGATGATCAACATCCTCGCTGAGCGCGAGTTTCCGGCTGACGAGATTGCCGTACTCGCCTCCTCTCGATCGGTCGGTGACCAGATCGAATATGGCGAGACGGGCCGGATGCTGAAGGTCCAGAACATCGAGCATTTCGATCCGACCGGTTGGGATTTCGCCCTGTTCGCGATCGGCAGCGAGGCGACCAAGGTTTATGCTCCCAAGTTCGCGGCGGTTGGCTGCACGGTGATCGACAATTCGTCGCTGTACCGCATGGATCCAGACGTGCCGCTGATTGTCCCTGAGGTAAACCCCGGTGACATCGATGGCTTCCGCAAGAAGAACATCATTGCCAATCCGAATTGCTCCACGGCGCAGATGGTGGTGGCCCTGAAGCCGTTGCACGACGTCGCAAAGATCAAGCGCGTGGTGGTGGCGACCTATCAGTCGGTTTCGGGAGCCGGCAAGCAGGGCATGGACGAACTGTTCGAGCAGAGCCGGAACATCTTCGTCGGCGATCAGGCCGAGGCCAAGAAGTTCACCAAGCAGATCGCCTTCAACGTCATTCCGCACATCGACAGCTTCCTTGAGGACGGCTCGACCAAGGAAGAGTGGAAGATGGTGGTGGAGACCAAGAAGATCCTCGATCCGAAGGTGAAAGTCACCGCCACCTGCGTGCGGGTGCCCGTGTTCGTCGGACATTCAGAGGCGATCAACATCGAGTTCGAGAACGAAATTTCCGCGGAAGAGGCGCAGAAGATCCTGCGCGAGGCGCCCGGCGTGATGCTGGTCGATAAGCGTGAGGATGGCGGCTACGTCACCCCTGTGGAGTGCGTGGGCGATTATGCCACCTTCATCAGCCGCGTGCGGGAAGACTCCACGGTCGAGAATGGTCTGTCGCTCTGGTGCGTGAGCGACAACCTGCGCAAGGGCGCGGCGCTCAACGCAGTGCAGATCGCGGAGTTGCTGGGGCGCCGGCACCTGAAGAAGGCGGCCTAACGCCTTCTTTCGTCTAGGTTCGCTCGATCAATGCGGGGGCGCTTCCAACGGCGGCGCCCCCGTTTTCGTCTGTTGCGACGTGCATGGGGACCGGGAGATCACCCGCTGGAGGTCACTCGCTGTGCACCACCTCGATCTTGCCCTTTGGCTTCTGCAACAGCAGCACCAAGGGAACGGCCGCGAACGAAATCCAGCTCATCAAGTAGAAATCATCGAGATAGGCGATCATTGCCGCCTGCTTGTTCACCATCGCGTCTGCCGTCGACATGGCAGCGTCCGACAGGGAGCCAAGTTCGCTGAGCCGTGCGAGATCGAAGCCTGCAATGGTGTTCCGGGTAACGTGCTGCGCCAAGTCCGCATGGCTGATCTGCGTATTACGAGCGAGCAGCACGGTGACCATGGAAATGCCGGCTGACTGCCCGATCGACCGGAACAGGTTCAGCAGGCTCGACCCGTCGGTCCGATAACGTCCGTCTAGGGTGGCAAAGGCGAGGGCGTTCAGCGGCATGAAGACCAGCCCCATGCCCAGTCCCTGAACGAAGCCCGCGGTGATCACCGGCCAGAAATCCTGCTCAAGGGAAAAGCCGGACATCTGGCGCAGCGATACGCCAAATATAACCAGCCCCACCATGATGACGATGCGCGTGTCGACCTTCCCCATCATCTGGCCGGCCAGCCACATGGTGAACAGGACGCCAATGCCGCGCGGCGCCATCATCACGCCCGTATCGATAACCGGATAGCCGAACAGGTTCTGGAGCATCGGCGGCAGCAGCGCCATCGGCGCCATGGTCGAGATACCGACCACCAGCATGAAGAGCAGGCCGGTCACCAGGTTCCGGTTCCGGAACAGCGCTCGATCGAACAACGGCTTTCTGGCCGTGGCGAAGTGGAAAATCGACAGCCAGGTAAACGCCACCGTCACCAGCGCTTCGATGATCACTTCCCAACTGTCGAACCAATCCTCGCTTTGCCCCCGGTCCAGCATCAGCTGAAATGCCGCTACGGCGACCCCGAGGTAAACGAAGCCGGCAAAGTCGAACGATCGTACAGCCTTGGGCCGGCTGGGTAGTAGAAACCAGAGGATCGCGAACGTCAGCGCCCCGACCGGTACGTTCACGTAGAACACCCAGCGCCAGTTATAGCTTTCGGTCAGCCATCCGCCGAGCACCGGACCCATGATCGGGCCGACCATCACGCCCATGCCCCAGACGCTCATCGCCTTGGCGGCATTGCCCGGCGGGTTGATGTCCAGCATCGATGTCTGGGACAAAGGATTGATAAAGGCGGCAAAAACGCCCTGGAAGACGCGGAAGATCACCATCTCTTCCAGGCTCGTGGCAATGCCGCAGAGCATGGAAGCGACGATGAAGCCGCCTACCGCAATGAGGAACAGGTTCCGGCTTCCGACGCGATCGGAAAGCCAGCCTGTCGCCGGGAGCGCGATCGCCGTCGCCACGATGTAGCTCGTCAGCACCCAAGTTACGGTATCCACCGTGGCGCCGAGGCTGGTCATCATATGTGGCAGCGCCACGTTGGCGATCGTGGTGTCCAGGATCTGCATGATCATGGCACCCATGATGCCGATCGTCAGCAGGCCGCGATTGTTCGTTTCCAGCAGCGGCTTACCGCCGGTGAGATTTGCCGCCGTCGGAGCTTGCCGCCCCGGCGGTGTTGCGGCCGCTGCCCCTGACGCCATGTCAGCGGGCCCCAGTATCGATTCTAACGTCCGTGGAGAGGCCGGCGATCATCACGCGAGGTGGTTTGCCGTTGATCGCGATCCGCACCGGGACTCGCTGCGTTACCTTCACCCAATTCCCGTTGGCATTCTGTGCGGGAAGAACGGAGAACTCGCTGCCCGTCCCGGCGCCGATCGACTGCACCCGGCCATGAACCTTGAGGCCCGGATACGCATCGAACTCCAGTTCGGCAGCCTGACCCACTCGCATGTGATCGAGATCAGTCTCCTTGAAGTTCGCCTCGACCCAGGCCTGATCGCTGACCACCAGGCTGAGGGCGGGAACTCCCGACGGGGTGATATTGCCCACCTGAAGCCGGCTGGTCTGGCTGACCACGCCGTCAGAGGGCGCTCGCACCGTGGTACGCTCCAGGTTCATTGCTGCCTGGGCTCGCTTCGCCAAGGCGACCTGAATGGCTGCGGGCTGGCCCGATCCCCCGCCGCTACCGATCTGCTGACGGGCCCGTGCTGCAGCAGCTTGGCCTGTTGCGATCTTGGCTCGCGCGGCGGCGACATCCTGAACGGCAGCGTCGAAGCTTGCGCGGGTGGTAAAGCCGCGCTTCATCAGTTCGTTCTGGCGCTGATAGGTTGCCTCAGCCAGCGTCAACTCGGCCCGGGCGCTTTCGATATCCGCGGCAGCGCTGCTGCTGTCCGTCGCCATGGTCGCAACCTGAACCCGTGCAGCCGCAAGGTCTGCATTGGCCTGAGCAAGAGCGATGCGATAAGGCTCAGGATCGATCTGAAAAAGGACGTCCCCCGCCTTTATGCGCTGATTTTCCTTCACGTTCACGGCGACGATGCGCCCGGATACGTCCGGGCTCACCGAGATGACGTCCTGACGCACATAGGCGTTGTCCGTCGAGATGTATCGGCCGGACGTCAGGTATAAGTAGCCGGCAACCAGCGCGATCAGGAGCGGAAGGCCAAACATCAGCAACGGCCGCATCAGGCTGCGCCGCTTTGCCGACTGTTCAGGTGCAGGCGCATCCATGGCGATCTGTGACTCGGCGGCCGAACCCGGCTTCGGATCGGCATCAGCCATGGACGACCTCCTTGGTCTCGGTTGAGCAGAGATTGTTGCGGATGCGGTTGAGAAGACCGGTCATCATCTCGATCTGAGGCTCGGAGATGCCGAGCAGTGCCTGAGTCATCAACTCGTCCGCCGTGGCGTGCAGCTCTTCCAGTACAGGGCCTGCCTTCTCGGTCAGGAACAACTGCCAGGCTCGCCGATCATTCGGATCGCGACGCCGTTCAACCAGACCGCTTTCTTCCATGCGATCGATAAGCCGGCACAGGGTGATCGGCTCTACCTCGAGCAGATCGGCCAAGTTCCCCTGGTTGATCCCCTCGTTTCTGCTGATGCCCGACAACGCCTTCCACTGCGCGCGAGTCGCGCCGTGTTGCCGCGCCCGCTCGTCAAAGCGTTTGCGCAGCATGCGCGCCGTATCGCTCAACAGGAATCCGAACGTGTCTGTCATACGCCGGCACATAATAAGCAAGCTTATATAATGGAAGTGTTGTCGGAAGTGCGGGCGCGGAAGGTTCTTGCAGCGTAGCGGCATCGTCGGGCGTTCAGGTATCGTGAGGAGCAGGTCGATGACGTTCATGAAGGGCGGCTGCCAATGCGGACGGATCCGGTATGCAGCCGAAATCGACAGCGATGACGCCTATCTATGCCATTGCCGGATGTGCCAGCGTGCCACGGGCGGCGTGTCGATTGCGTTTGTTAACGTGCCCGCCGCGAAATTGAGGTGGGAGAGTAGCCCGGACTGGTATCGTTCGTCGCCGATCGCTCATCGGCCGTTCTGCTCTGCCTGCGGCACGCCGCTGGGCTTCGCGTTTTTGGAGCACGCGGAAAACGTGGACATCACCGTCGGCAGCTTTGACGATCCTGGGCGGTTCAAGCCGGTGCATCATTATGCCGTTGAAAGCATGCACGAGGCCTGGATCGACACGCGAGGCTTGCCACGAGTCCGAAGCGAAGAGAATGAGAACGTCGTGAAACGCTGGATGGACGCTTGTGGCAAAACTCCCGATTGAGACGCATCATTTTGCCAGCTTCGATGGAACGAGGCTGGCGTGGCATGAGATGGGGCAGGGGCGACCTGTTCTCCTGCTCCACGGCTATTTCTCGGACGCGAACACGAATTGGATCCGCTACGGTCATGCGGAGGCAATTGCGGGAAAGGGGCGCCGGGTGATCATGCCTGACCTGCGTGCGCACGGGGAGAGTGATAAGCCGCATGACGCCGCGGCTTACCCACCCGACGCGCTTGCAAAGGACGGTCATGCCTTGATCGCGCACCTCGGCCTGTCCGATTACGATCTTGGCGGATACTCGCTCGGCGCGCGAACGACGGCCCGGATGCTGGCGACCGGCGCGACGCCGCAGCGGATCGTTTTTTCCGGCATGGGGCTTGAGGGGCTCACCAATTCGGAAAGGCGGCAGAGCCACTTCCGGCATATCCTTACCAACCTGGGCTCGCATGAACGAGGAAGCCCGGCTTGGATGGCAGAGGCGTTCCTGAAGACTACCGGAGGTGATCCGGTGGCGTTGCTCGGCGTCCTGGATACGTTTGTTTCGACCCCGTTGAGCGCCGTAGAAGGCTTTGACCAGCCGACTCTAGTGGTGAATGGCCGGGAAGATGACGACAATGGCTCTGCGGCAGCCCTCGCAGGCGCGTTGCCCAATGCCCGTCTGGTGGAAGTGCCGGGCAACCATATGAGTTCGGTGACAAAAGCTGAGCTTGGCCAGGCGATTGCAGATTTTCTCGCGGGTTGACCCGATCGTCCGCTGCGCTCAGTGTGACAACATAACGACACATCAGGACTCACCATGAATCGTCAGATCGTTTCGCTTGCCGCCCTGGCGGTAGCGCTTGCGGTGCAACCCGCCTTGGCCCAGCAGGCTGCTCCTGCTGCCACGCGGGCCGCGCCCACTGCAGCGCAGGCCGATGCCTTTGTCGCTGCCGCGGAAAAGGAGCTTGCCGGTACCAGCGTGGAACTCGCTCAGATCTCCTGGGTGAACGCCACGTACATCACCGACGACACGGACGCGCTCGCCGCGAAAGCTGGCGGGCGGTTCACGGAACGGCAGGTGCAGCTTGCCACCGAGGCTGCAAAGTACCGCAACGTGCCGGGCCTCTCCGCCGATACGGCGCGCAAGCTCTACATCATGGCCGGCGGGGTAACGCTTCCAGCGCCGAACCGGCCGGGCGCGGCCGAAGAGCTATCGACCCTGAACACGCGCATGTCGTCCAGCTATGGCAAGGGGCGGGGAACGCTTGATGGGAAGCCGATTAATGGATCCGACATCGAAGCGGCGATGGGCGACTCGCGGGATCCTGAGAAGCTGAAGGAGATGTGGGTAAGCTGGCACGACAATGTCGGCGCGCCGATGCGGCAGGATTATGCCGCGATGACCAAGCTTGCCAATGAAGGTGCGACGGGCCTGGGGTTCAAGGACACGGGCGCGCTGTGGCGTTCCGGCTACGATATGGGACCGGACCAGTTCGCGGCACTGACGGACAAGCTGTGGAACGAGGTGGAGCCGCTGTACAAGTCGCTGCACACCTATGTTCGCTGGAAGCTGAACGAGAAGTACGGCGACGCCGTGCAGCCCAAGACGGGCCCGATCCGCGCGGATCTGCTTGGCAATATGTGGGCCCAGGAATGGGGCAACATCTATGACGTCGTGGCTCCGGCCGGCGCGGGTGATCTGGGCTATGACATCGGCGATCTGCTGAAGGCCAAGCAATATGATCCGGTGAAGATGGTGAAGACCGGCGAGGGTTTCTATTCTTCGCTCGGCTTTGCACCTCTTCCGGAAACGTTCTGGCAGCGGTCGCAGATTGTGAAGCCACAGGATCGCGAGGTCATCTGCCATGCCAGCGCCTGGAACGTCGACAACGTCGATGATCTGCGCATCAAGATGTGCACGAAGGTGAATTCTGACGACTTCGTCACGATCCATCACGAACTCGGCCACAATTACTATCAGCGGGCCTACAACCAGCAGCCGCTACTTTACAGGAGCGGTGCAAACGATGGTTTCCACGAAGCGATCGGCGACTTCGTCGCGCTGTCGATCACGCCGGACTATCTGGTGAAGATCAATCTGCTTGATCCGGCCAAGGTGCCGTCCGCAGACAAGGATATCGGCCTGCTGCTGCGTCAGGCGATGGACAAGGTGGCGTTCCTGCCGTTCGGATTGCTGGTCGACAAGTGGCGCTGGCAGGTGTTCTCGGGGGAAATCCCGGAAGGACAGATGCAGGCGGGCTGGGACAAGCTGCGGCTGCAATATCAGGGCATCGTGCCACCCGTTGCACGCGACGAGACCAAGTTCGACCCTGGTGCGAAGTATCACGTACCCGCGGCGGTTCCCTACACCCGCTACTTCCTCGCGCGATTGCTGCAGTTCCAGTTCTATGAAGCTGCCTGCCGCCAGGTTGGCTGGAAGGGGCCGCTTCATCGATGCTCGTTCTACGGCAACAAGGAAGTGGGAGCGAAGCTGGACGCTATGCTGAAGATGGGTCAGTCCAAGCCCTGGCCCGATGCGCTGCAGGCGTTCACGGGCACGCGGGAAATGTCGGGCAAATCGATGGTCGCGTACTTCGCGCCGCTGAAGAAGTGGCTGGATCAGCAGAACAAGGGCAAGCCGAGCGGCTGGTAACAATCAGAAGTCGGGCACCGCTACGGCTTATGCGTAGCGGTGCCTGACGGTGACTGTCGTGGAACGTGGGGCATAGGGCCGCTGCTCGCCGGCTGCGGCCCGCAAACCCTTATTTTGGCTGGTTCGGGATCTCATCAGGGATGATGTTCTCGTCCGCGATGCCCGCCTCGAACGAGTCAGTCGCGTCCTGCCCGTCCGGCATGTGCGCATGTGACTTGTCGTCTGCTGACTTGGGGGGTGAGGAGGTGCCTTCCCCAGCGGCCTCTTCGGGCTTTCCGTCCGGCTTCTGGTCAGCATTCTTCTTCGGCGTGGAACCGCGCAGCGACAGCAAGGCCGCGGTTGCGGCCGCACCTACGGCCGCCAAGCCGCCGGCGAGCGCCGCCTTGCTCTTCCAGACGGGCGTCTTTTCAGATTCGGGCGGCGTTTCTGCCTTGGGTTTCGCCGGGCGCTTGGGGGGCGGGGTCGCCCGTTTTGTCGAACGCGGCTTGGGAGGCGCCGGCGGCTTTCTGACGGTTGCCGGCTCCGCAGCGCTCTCGCTCTTCGCCGCGGCTGGCTTGCGCCGCGGCTTGCTTGCGGGCTTGTCCGGGGCCGACTTCGACGCCGTGCTTTTGCGCGGAGCCCGACGAGCGGGCGGCTTGGGCGCAGCGGCGGGCGGCGTTTCTTCGTTGTCGGCCATGGTCAGCTCCCCTTTCTGCCTGAATGGGGAGCGTAACGCAGTGACTCGATGAATCGTTTCCTCGGTGGAACGTAGCTCAGCGGAAGGGCGGCTCGTTGAAGGCCCGCAGCTTGCGGCTGTGAAGCTTCTGCCCCTCCCGGCGCAGCTCCTCACAGGTTTCGATCCCGATCCGCATGTGTTCGGAGATTGCGCGCTCGTAAAAGCGATTTGCCTGCCCCGGCAGCTTCAACTCGCCGTGGAGCGGCTTGTCCGATACGCAAAGCAGCGTGCCATAGGGGACTCGGAAGCGGAAACCCTGCGCGGCGATCGTCGCCGACTCCATGTCGATGCCGACAGCGCGGCTCAACGAGAAGCGAAGCGCGGACCGGCTGTAGCGTAATTCCCAATTTCGATCGTCGGTGGTCACGATCGTGCCCGTGCGCAGGCGGCGCTTCAATTCCTCCCCGGACTGGCCGGAGACGGTCTCCGCCGCGCGAGCCAGGGCTTGCTGGACCTCAGCGATGGCCGGTACCGGGATCTCCGGCGGGAGCATGTCATCGAGCACGTGATCATCGCGCAGATAGGCGTGCGCCAGCACATAGTCGCCAATCCGCTGCGAGGGCCGCAATCCGCCGCAATGGCCGATCATCATCCACGCGTCCGGTCGAGTCACGGCCAAGTGATCGGTGATCGTCTTTGCGTTGGAAGGGCCCACGCCGATGTTGACCAGCGTGATGCCGGCGCGATCAGGCGCCATCAGGTGATAGGCCGGCATCTGGAGCCGGCGCCACGCCGTGTCGTCCAGCACGGCGGGATCATCCCCCGGCCCGAACATCACACCACCCGGACCCGCAAGCGCGGTGAAGCGACTGTCGCCGCCCACCTGTGCCGTGGCCCACCTGACGAATTCATCGACATAGCGATGATAGTTCGTGAAGAGCACATAACGCTGGACGTGTTCCGGCGCGGTGCCGGTGTAGTGCCGCAGTCGGGCAAGGCTGAAATCGGTACGAAGCGCGTCAAAGAGGGCGAGGGGGCGGGTGCCATCTATGGAGGCCCACAGTCCATCGGCGATTTCGTCGCCGATGTGCGCGAGCTCTGTCGCCGGGAAGTGGCGCGCCAATTCAGCGGCCGACACTTCATCCAGGCTTAGTGCGTGACCGGCATCGAGCACATAGGGGAAGGGGATTTCCGTTGCGCCAGGGGCCGCCTCCACCGTTACGTCATAATCCTCCATCAGCAGGGTTAGCTGCTCGATGAGATACTCGGCAAACAGCCCAGGCTTGGTGACGGAGATGCGGTATTCACCGGGAGTCACCAGCCGGCCGAATGAGCGGAGCGGCGTGGGGCGATCGATACCGCCAGTGAACCGGAGGCGGATTTCCGGATAAGCAAATGAACCGTTGCGGCGGGCCTCAGTCGAGGGCGCGACACCTTCGGTTAAATAAAGGTTCAGCGCAGCTTGTAGGCGGGCAACAGCGTCGGTGTAGAGCCGGTCTAGTTCGGCAACGATCTCTTGAGCAGTCATCGCGGATGGTTACGCCGCGTCGGTGACACTGGCAAGACGCCGCTCCGCCCGTTGTTCGGAGCGGCGTCTTGAACTTAGTGCTTTGTCTTGCCCTTGCCCGTATCGGGCTGACCGCGCCGGGTTGCCGCATAGGCGGCACCGCCGACAGCGGCGGCAACGCCCGCGATGATTCCGGCGGCCGCATAGGGATGCCCTTTTGCCGCATCCATCGTGGCAGTCGTGGCCGACGTCACTCGAGCCTGCGCGCCGCCGGCGGCGTCACGAGCCCGCTCCACCA
Source organism: Sphingomonas sp. IC4-52 (assembly GCF_020707225.1). Taxonomy (NCBI): domain Bacteria; kingdom Pseudomonadati; phylum Pseudomonadota; class Alphaproteobacteria; order Sphingomonadales; family Sphingomonadaceae; genus Sphingomonas; species Sphingomonas sp. IC4-52. Next base: position 123,547 of record NZ_JAJFEU010000001.1, read on the forward strand.
GAGTGGCTGAGCCCTTCTGGCCCGCATTGGTGTGGGTTGCGTTGGTCATGCCGATCCTCCTTTCCGAAGATAGGCCGACCAACGCTTGCCAGGATCAGAGGTTGCCGAGCAGGTGATCTGCAGAGCTGACCTTGAACTCGCCCGGCGCCTCTACGTGAAGCTGCTCGACGACGCCGTCGTTGATTACCATCGCGTACCGCTGGCTGCGCTTGCCCATACCAAATTTGGTGCCATCCATGGAAAGGCCAAGCGCCTCCGCGAAATCCCCATTGCCGTCCGCCAGCATTGTCACATCTGCCGCGCCGGCCGATTTCGACCAAGCGCCGAGCACGAAGGGATCGTTCACCGAGGTGCATGCGATCTCATCAATCCCCTTCGCCTTCAGATCGGCAGCCTTTTCGATGAATCCTGGCAGGTGCTTGGCTGAGCAGGTCGGCGTGAAGGCGCCGGGCACTGCGAACAACGCAACCCGGCGGCCAGCGAAGTAATCCGCGGAGTTTACTGCCTCCGGCCCGTTTTCGGTTGCCTTCACAAGGGTCGCGCTAGGCAGCTTGTCGCCGACGTTGATCGTCATTCGGTATCTCCTGCAGCCGCTGGTTGCGGTCGATCTTTCCTCGCAATCAGAAGACTGCTTTTCAAGCGTGACGATCCGCTGCGGCTCGGCTTAGAGTAAGTCCATGGAGACAGCGACCTTTCTTACCGGCCAGTTCCTCCTTGCGATGCCGGGGATCGGCGACCCGCGATTTCAGCAAGCGGTGATCGCGGTGTGCGCGCATGATACGAAGGGCGCGATTGGCATCGGCATTGGTGCTCAGATCGGCGGCCTTGGGTTGCATGACGTGTTTGAACAGGTCGACATCGATCCGGGAGACACGCCGAATGCCCCCATTCACTTCGGTGGCCCGGTCGAGACCCGGCGCGGTTTCGTTCTTCATTCGCGTGACTGGAGCGGGCAGGACACGATCGACGTTGCGGGTAAATGGGCGCTCTCGGGCACACTCGATGCCTTGCGGGCGATCGCATCAGGTAAAGGGCCAACGCGATGGCTGGTTGCCCTGGGCTATGCCGGCTGGGGTGCGGGGCAGCTTGACGGCGAAATGACTCGGCACGGCTGGCTGAACGTGGATGACGACGACGGCATGCTCTTCGACACTCAAATCACTGAGCGATGGGCTCGTGGGTTCAACGCTGCCGGTATCGATCCCCGGCTTCTTGGTAACGAAAGCGGCCACGCCTGAAAATGCCGGCGGCTGCCTGATGAGGCGAAGCGGGTCGGCTCAGGCCTGCGCACCGCGATAGGCAGAGGCCATCTCGCGCGGCTTCAGACTGGTTTCGGTTTTGCGGCCCATCAGGTAAAATCCGCTGGCGGCGTCATTGGCATAGGCGGCAGGTACCAAGGGGTCGAGCAGCGCCAGCCAGAAGAAGGAAAGCTTGGCCGCCTTGCCCGCGGCTACGGAGCGAAACAGCCCGCGGACGAAATAATCGATCGACCAAAGCATTTGCGTGCCGGCACCGCCGCAAACCCCAGTTCGGATCGCCTCAAACCGCCTGAACAGCCAACGGTGACCGCTCGCCGTAAAACGCAAGAAGTCGTACGCGCCTTCATGAACGTGCTGAAGAAACGGTGTTTCGGCATAGGCGATGCCGCCGGGTCGCAGGACCCGCCAAATCTCATCCACAACCACCTGCGGCTCCAGCACGTGTTCGAGGACGGCTTGCACAACCACGCCATCAATGCTGGCGTCTGCCAACGGGATCTGGTGTGCGTCGGCGACCAGCTGCGCCAATGGAGAAGCGTAAACGTCGAGCGCCAGCACGCGGATATTGGGGTGTTCGTAGAGCGGGGCCATTCCCTGGCCCACGGTGCCGCCGCCGACGACGAGTACCACCGGGTTGTCATTGTCCCTCAGGAGCAGGCGAATGAACTCGTCGACATTCTCGCTCGTCACTCTTTTGGGAGGCGAGAGGAGGCGTTTCAATCGCGAACGCAGCCCGCTGAAGCGGGGGCGGGCCACCTGACTCACGGCCTGGCCATCAAGCAGATCGCTCGGCGAGAATATGGAGCGATCGAAGTCGACGAGCACCGGAGCGTGGCCGACGAAGGCGAAGCGACTGGACGTATCCGCCTCGTCCACCAGCGAGGCTTCGCAGCGCTTCAGGCGTCCACCCGTGACAGGGGAACGTAGCAGCGGTTCGACTTCTTCAAGCGAGACTAGCATGCGGAAACGGTACGGATGGTGAGGCGGCGGCGCGATGAAGCTTCTGGGGCGCCGTTGAAGGCATGAGGGTTCGTTTCCCAGCCGATCGAGCATGGCTACGCCGCGACGTGATTATGCCTCCGGTCGGCTCAAAGGAGCTATGCCAATCACCCAGATGGGCTGCGAGCGCGTCCACACGACCTCGCTCTGCCGACATATAAAGATATCTTTATATTTGTATTCGGCAATGCGCCCGATTATGTGGCGGCTATGTCGGCCGGTGATATGCCTTGGTCGGCGTCACTTTCCTGGAGACCCGTTGTGGCCACCGTTCTCGATCGCCCCACCACTGATTATGTCATCAAGGACATCGGCCTGGCCGATTTCGGCCGCGCTGAAATCAACATTGCCGAGACCGAAATGCCCGGCCTGATGGCGCTGCGTGAGGAATATGGCGCGTCGCAGCCGCTGAAGGGCGCGCGCATCACCGGCTCGCTGCACATGACGATCCAGACCGCGGTGCTGATCGAGACGCTCGTCGCTCTCGGCGCCGATGTGCGCTGGGCAACGTGCAACATCTTCTCGACGCAGGACCATGCCGCCGCCGCGATCGCCGCTGCGGGGATCCCGGTCTTCGCTGTGAAGGGTGAGAGTCTCGCCGATTACTGGGATTATGTCGGCTCGATCTTCGACTGGGATGACGGCACCGGCCAGACCGCCAACATCATCCTCGACGACGGCGGCGACGCCACCATGTTTGCCCTGTGGGGTGCCAAGCTTGAGCGCGGCGAAAGCTTCGGTGAGCCGGAGAATGCCGAGGAAGTCGAATTCCAGCGCGCGCTGAAGGCGTTCATCGCCAAGAAGCCGGGCTACCTGACCGAGACGGTGAAAAACCTGAAGGGCGTGTCCGAAGAGACCACCACCGGCGTCCACCGCCTGTACGAGATCGCCAAGAAGGGCGAGCTGCCGTTCCCCGCGATCAACGTCAACGACTCGGTGACCAAGTCGAAGTTCGACAACCTCTACGGCTGCAAGGAGTCCCTGGTCGACGCGATCCGTCGCGCTACCGACGTGATGCTCGCCGGCAAGGTCGCCTGCGTTGCCGGCTTCGGTGACGTCGGCAAGGGCTCGGCCCAGTCGCTTCGCAACGGCGGCGCCCGCGTGCTCGTGACCGAAATTGACCCGATCTGCGCGCTGCAGGCGGCGATGGAGGGCTTCGAGGTTGTGACGATGGACGAGGCGGTGAAGCGCGCCGACATCTTCGTCACCGCGACCGGCAACGCCGACGTGATCACCGCCGATCACATGAAGGCGATGAAGCCCATGTCGATCGTCTGCAACATCGGCCACTTCGACAGCGAGATCCAGATCGCCGCGCTCGACAATTACGAGTGGACCGAAGTGAAGCCGGGCACGGATCTGGTGAAGTTCCCGGACGGCAAGCAGATCATCGTGCTGGCAAAGGGCCGCCTCGTGAACCTCGGCTGCGCCACCGGCCATCCGTCGTTCGTGATGAGCGCGTCGTTCACCAACCAGACGCTCGCTCAGATCGAGCTGTGGACCAAGGGCGAGAACTACAAGAACGAAGTGTACGTTCTGCCCAAGCACCTCGACGAAAAGGTTGCGGCGCTTCACCTTGAGAAGCTGGGCGTGCAGCTGTCGAAGCTGACGCCGAAGCAGGCCGGCTACATTGGCGTGCCGGTCGAAGGCCCGTTCAAGCCGGACCACTACCGCTACTGATCCGTAAGCCATTGGCGCAAACGGCGGTCGTCCGATGGGCGGCCGCCGTCTTCGTTTTGGGTAAGTGTGGCGCGCGAGCAACAAGCGCCGAGGTAATAAGGTTAACGATACGACAAGCTTGCATCCCTATCCGGATGCGAGGAGTTGAGGTCCCCAAACGAGAGCGCCTGCCAAAGGTGCCCCAGTAAAAAGGGCATATCATGAATACGTTGCGTCGTACGCTCCTGGCATCATCCCTTCTGGGCGGGATCGTTGCTTTTCCCGTCGCGGCTCAGGTCGAGCCAACGGTGCAGAGCCAGACGGCTGAAGTGCCGACTGCGGATAATGTTGCCACGGTGAATGACGATGCAGGTGCAGACGCTGACATCGTGGTCACCGGCTCGCGCATCGCCCGCCCGGAAGTCGATGCGCCGACGCCGGTGACGTCCTTCTCGGCAGCAACTCTTCAGCAGTCCGGACGCGTCAACGTAACCGACTTCCTGTCGCAGAATCCTGCGCTGCTCGGCTCCGCCACGAGCGGGGCGCAGGCCGGTTCGAACGCTGGTTTTGGCGCGACCGGCACCAACCTCCTGAACCTTCGCAATCTCGGTACCGACCGCACGTTGGTGCTTGTTGACGGTCGCCGCCATGTTGCTGGTCTGCCGGGTTCCGCGTCGGTGGACATCAACACCATTCCTGTCGACCTGATCGACCGGATCGACGTAACCACCGGTGGCGCGTCCGCGATTTACGGCGCGGACGGCGTTTCCGGGGTCGTCAACTTCGTGCTGAAGCGCAACTTCGAAGGGCTGATGGCACGCGCGCAGACCGGCATTTCCGACGAGGGCGACGCTGGCAACCGCTATCTCTCGATCACCGCTGGCAAGAACTTCGCAGAGGGCCGCGGCAATGTGGCGTTCTCTTACGAATTCCGCGACGATGATCGTCTGAGCAGTTTCCGTCGGTACCGCACCGGCAATCCCCTGGGCCTTTTCGGCCTTGTTCGTGATCCCAACGACTTCCCCGATGATCCGACCCGGCCAGACCGCGTGCTGACCAATGACCTGCGTTATGCGGACAGCTCGCCAGATGGCGCCGTCGATCTGGATGGCGATGGAATCCCCGACTTCACGGGCAGCGGCAAGGTGTACGACCGCGGCCGCCTTCTTCCCGGTTCGGGCGGGCTGGTGCAGGGCGGCGACAGCACGCCACAGGCCGGGTATCAGGGCGATCTCCAGCCGAAGAACCGCATTCACAACTTCAATCTGCTGACCAGCTATGAAGTATCCCCGGCGCTGCGCATCTTTGCGCAGGGCAAGTACACGAACACCAAGAGCTTCAGCGTTTCGCAGCCGAGCTTTGACTTCGGCACGTACCTGGCGCCCGACAACGCATTCCTGATCGATCGTTTCGGCGCGGCGGCGGCCTCCAACGGGGCGTATGTGTCACGCGACAACTTCGATCTGGGTGTCCGCGGCGAGTCCAACAAGCGCGAGACGTATCGGGCCGTCGTCGGTGCCGACGGTCGGATCGGCGATCACGCTCGTTACGAGCTGTCGTACGTCTATGGCCGTACGGACAGCCGCTTCCTGAGCACCAACTATCGTATCGCAGATCGCTACTTCGCGGCGCTTGATGCGGTGCGCGATCCCGCTACCGGGCAGATCGTTTGCCGGTCGAACCTGCTCCCCGGCGCCAACATCGACCCCAACAACTTCGATGGGCCGGCAACGACCTTCGCGCCGGGCGCAAACAGCGGGTGTCAGCCGCTCAACATCCTGGGTGAGAACGTGGCGAGCGCCGCGGCGCTGAACTTCATCAACGCCGACCTCACCAATACGTATCGGGTGCAGCAACACGTCGTTTCGGGATCGATCTCGGGCGATTTCGGCAAGTTTTTCGAGCTGCCCGGCGGCCCGGTCGATTTCGCGATCGGTGGCGAATATCGCAAGGAAATCAGCTCGTTCGTCTCGGACCCGCTATCGCAGCAGGGCGCGCTGGCCGATCTGGCGCAGATCCTGCCGGAGCGCGGCAGCTTCGATGTGAAGGAAGCGTTCGGCGAATTGCGCGTGCCGGTTCTTCGTGACCTGCCGTTTGCCGAGACTCTCGAGCTGAACGCCGCCATCCGCCTGTCGGATTATTCCACGGTTGGAAGCACGACGACCTGGCAGGTGAGCGGCGTCTATGCTCCGGTCCGGGACATCCGCTTCCGCGGCGGGTATTCGGAGGCAGTGCGCGCCCCGAACGTGACGGAGTTGTTCGCTCCGCAGAACGGTACGTTCGCGTTTATCGACGATCCGTGCGACCCGGAGAACCTGCCGGAAGGCACGCAATATCGCGTGGCGAACTGCCAGGCGGCGCTGACCGCGGCAGGTCTGTCCCCAGCTCAGATCGCCTCGTTCAACCCGGTCAGTGATCCGCAGGCGACTGCCAGCCTTCCTGGCCGGAGCGGCGGCAACAATGCGCTGCGTCAGGAAACGGCAAAGACCTGGACCGTCGGCGTCGTCCTTCAGCCGAGCTTCGTGCCGGGCCTGCAGATCACGGCCGACTGGTTCAACATCAAGCTGAAGGACGCGATCAACACGCCGGAGGTACAGCAGCTTGTCGACCTGTGTGTTGACCAGCCCACGCTCGACAACATCTACTGCGCCAACGTGACCCGCTCGGGTACGACGGGCTATGTGTCCGACTACTTCGTCGGGCCGCAGAATGTCGCCGAATTCCGGACGCAGGGCCTGGACGTGACCGCTAACTACCGGCTCGATGCGGGTTCGGTCGGTGTGTTCAACTTCAAGCTGGTGGGCAATTATCTGGACCGGCTGGACTTCGTTCCGACGCCGGGTGCAGACCGTGAGAACGAGCTGATGCGGGCGAGCGTGAGCCGGCTGGCGCCGAAGTACAGCGGCACGTTCGACCTTACCTGGACGAAGGATGCATTCACGCTGAACTATGGCTTGAACTACTTCAGCAAGCTGCGCCGCTTCACGGAAGATCAGGTGTCCGCAAATCCTGATATCGCAGAGCCGCAGTACATCTTCTACCGTGAGCGGTGGGAGCATGACCTGCAGGCATCGATCGCCGCCGGTGAGAAGTTCAACTTCTACCTGGGCGTCAACAACCTGACCAACGAGGTCGGTGACGTGGCGAGCATCCGCTATCCGTATTCGCCAATTGGCCGGTACTTCTACGCGGGTGCGCGGATCGCGCTGGACTCGATTTTCTGATCGGATCCCTAGGCTAGAAACGAAAAGGGCTGGAACGAACGTTCCAGCCCTTTTTCTTTGCGAGCTATGTCGAGCCGGCCGTCAGCCGGCCGCTTGCTTCATCACCCACTGGCCTTCTGCTTCGACGATGGCGTCCTTCACAGCAGCGAGATATCCCGCCACGTCACCTGCGCTCGACGGCACCGCCTGTCGTAGGGTGATAAAGCCGTGAATGTTGCCGATCGCTTCGCGGAACGTGACCGGCACCCCTGCGAGAATAAGGGCGGCGGCATAGGCCCGACCCTGATCGCGGATCGGATCCAGGCTGGCGGTGATTACCACCGCCGGTGGCAGGCCGATGAGGTTGCCGATCATCGGCGAGCCCCGGAAGTCAGTGAAGTCTGCCTGGTAGTGCTCCGCGAACCAGATCATCGTTTCGCGGGTCAGCAGGTAGCCGTCTGCGAAATCATTAAACGAAGGATATTCCTTGTTCATGTCGGCGGCCGGATACATCGGTGCCTGTACGATGACGGGGACCTCGGCCGCATTGTCGCGCAGGCTCATTGCGGTCGTGATCGTCAGGGTTCCGCCAGCACTGTCGCCTGACAGGACGAGGCTGGTCGCAGTACGGCCGAGCTCAGCCGGATTGGAGGCCACCCAGCGTGCAGCCGCTTCACAATCAATCGGGGCGGCCGGCCAGCGATGCTCCGGGGCGAGGCGGTAGTCCACGGACACGACCGGCAGGTCGAGCTGGCGCGACATTTCCGCCGTAAAGCTGGCATGCGTGTCAATGTTCCCGATGACGAAGCCGCCGCCATGAAAGAAGACAACCACCGGTCCCGGCTCTCGGGACGCGCGTACGTCGAAGAGGCGAGCAGGAATGTCCCCGGCAGGACCAGGGATCGTCAGGTCCTTGATCGTGGCGAGCTCACCGAGTGGAGGATCGGCGACGTCTTTCATCGCCAAGTACATCTGGCGCGCCGCCTCCGCGGTGCCTTCATGCGTTTTCGGCCCCGGCGTGCTATTCAGGAAGTCGAGAAACCCGCGCACGTCTGGCCGGACGTACGGGCCATCATTTGACGGCGCCGCATCTCCTTGCTCCTCGCGGATCAGCGTATCAGTCATTTCTCTCTCCTCAGGTTCGCTTTTGCTACCTATCTTGGCGCAGATGATCGCTGTCGTCCATCACCCCGATTACGTCCCGGAAGCGCCGCGGAAGAGCAATTATCGCTGGGGCAAGAACGGGGCGATCCGCGACCTTCTTCTGGCCGAAGGCGAGGCGATCGACTGGCATGAGCCCGACGCGGCGCCGCGTGACTGGATCGAGGCAGCCCATGATCCTGTCTATGTCGCGGAGGTACTTGAAGCGCGCGTGCCGCGAGAAAAGGAACGACGCATTGGCTTTCCGGTGACCACCACCGTGGCGCGGCGCGCGAAGGTTGTGCCGGGCGGAACATATCGCGCGGCGCATCTCGCGCTTTCCCGTGGCTTTGCCGCCAACACTGCGGGGGGGAGCCACCACGCACTGTCGGAAACAGGCGCTGGCTATTGCGTCTTCAACGACCTCGCCGTTGCGGCCCTTCAACTCGCCAGAGAGGGGCGGCGTGTGCTGATCGTGGACGTTGATGTTCACCAGGGCGATGGCACGGCGGCGCTCACCGCAGGTCATCCGGACATCGCAACCTATTCCATTCACGCGGAAAAGAACTTTCCGGCGCGCAAGGCGCGTTCGACAGTGGACGTGCCGTTGCCCGATGGCGCAGATGACCTCGCTTACCTCGCCGCATTGAAATCGAGTTTGCCGCCGTTGGTCGACCAGTTCGCGCCCAACCTGATCCTGTACCAGGGCGGCGTCGATCCATTCGGTGGTGATCGTCTCGGCCGGCTGTCGCTGACGGAGGAGGGGCTGGCGCGACGAGATCTGTTCGTGGCTGATCTTGCGCTTCGCCATGGCTTGCCGCTCGCCTGTACGGTGGGGGGAGGATATGGCGATGACGTTCTGGCAATCGCCAGGCGTCACGTGGACGTCATTCTGCGGTTGGGTCGCGCCTATCAGGACGGCTGGCGCGCGGGAGCTGCGCTGACACCAGCTGTATAGGAGTGCGATGACCACTATCGTCTGGTTCCGCCAGGATCTTCGCCTTGAGGATCAGCCCGCGCTGCTCGCCGCCTCGGCAGCGGGTGCCGTCATCCCGGTCTATGTGCTTGATAACGAAGGACCCGGTGAGTGGCGGATCGGTGGAGCGCAGCGCTGGTGGCTGCACCACAGCCTTGCGGCGCTGGACGCATCATTGCGGGCGAACGGCAGCCGGCTGATTTTGAGAAGAGGGCCTGCCGCGGAAACACTTATGGCGTTGGCCGAGGAAGTCGGTGCGGAGGCGATCCACGCCGTTCGCCATTATGAGCCATGGTGGCGCGCGGCGGAGACGAAGCTTGGCGAGCGGTTGTGCTTGCACGAGGGGGGGCACCTCCGGCCTCCGGAGAGCGTCACCACAGCAAGCGGTGGCCAGTTCCGGATGTTTTCGGCCTTTTTCCGAACCCTCTCGGCCAGCTTGCCGCCGGACCCGCCCTTGCCCGCGCCGGATCAGCTGGCGGGGCCCGATCAGTGGCCGCAAAGCGAACGGCTCGAGGATTGGAAGCTGCTGCCCACGCGGCCGAACTGGGCCACCGGCTTTGACGTATGGACGCCGGGCGAAGAGGGCGCGAACGATGCGCTGGATACGTTCGCGGATGCGTTGCGCAATTACGCGGAGGGCCGGAACTTGCCGTCCGTGGAGGGCACGTCCCGCTTGTCGCCCCATCTCCATCATGGCGAAGTGTCGCCGCGACAGGTGTGGCATGCACTCTCGGGAGCGGGAGAGGGGGCGGCATCGTTCCGGCGCGAACTGGCATGGCGGGACTTCACGGCCGGGTTGATCCTGGGCCTGCCGAACTATGCGCGCGAGAATGGGCGACCGCATTTCGATCGCCTGCCCTGGCGCCATGCCCCTGCGGATCTGAAAGCGTGGCAACAGGGACGAACCGGCTATCCGATTGTCGATGCAGGAATGCGGCAGCTGTGGGAGACAGGCTGGATGCACAACCGGGTTCGCATGATCACGGCCAGTTTTCTGGTGAAGCACCTGCTGATCGACTGGCGCGAGGGCGAACGCTGGTTCTGGGATGCGCTGGTCGACGCGGACTACGGCAACAATGCCGTGAACTGGCAGTGGATCGCGGGCACCGGGATCGACGCGAACATGTTCGGGCGGATCATGGCCCCGCTGAGCCAGTCGGAGAAGTTCGACGCGGGCGCCTACATCCGTCGCTGGGTTCCGGAATTGCGCGGGCTGCCTGACGCGGTCATCCATGATCCGGAAGAAGCCGGTCGGCGACCCGCCGATTATCCGCCCAAGATCATCGGTCATCGCGAAGCGCGCGAACGGGCGCTGGCCGCCGGCCGGAAGGTGCGCTGACCTCTTCCGCGCTGGCCCGCGCCGGTGCATGAGCGCGCGATGCACGGGAAGGTCCAACTGGCGCAGTCACGAAGCCGCTGGGCGCGCAGCATTGCGCCCATCTATCATCGCATCCTCGACCGAATCGATGACGGCCTGGAGCAGGGTGCGATCGAGGCGGCGCTGCCCGATGGCACGCGACGGCTGCTGGGCGGAAAGGGCGCTGGGCCGATCGCGCATGTGACGGTGGCGAACTGGCGGGCGTTGCGCCGGCTGGTGACGGGCGGCTCGATCGGCTGGTACGAAGCCTGGGCCGACGGCGATTGGACGAGCCCCGATCCAGTCCCGATCTTTGACCTGTTCATGCGCAACCGCACCACCCTGGGCAACGTGGCGCGGGCAAAGCGCGGGGCGCGAGTTGCCGCCCGGCTGATCCATGCTCTGCGCCACAATGATCGGCGCAATGCACGGCGGAACATCGCGGCGCATTACGATCTGGGCAACGATTTCTACGAAGCCTGGCTTGACCCAACGCTGACCTATTCCAGCGCGCTGTTCGCGCCGGGAGATACGCTGGAGGCAGGGCAGCACCGCAAGCTGGCCGCAATCCTGGATCGGCTGGACGTGCCGGCTGGTGGCACCGTGCTGGAGATCGGTTGCGGCTGGGGTTCGCTGGCGGAAGCGGCGGGGAAGCGTGGCATCAAGGTGCGCGCCATCACCCTGGCGCAGGAGCAGCAACGCCACGTCGCCGCCCGTACCCGCGGCCTGCCGGTGGCGGCGTCGCTGACCGATTACCGGGACGTCGAAGGAACATACGATGGCATCGCCTCCGTCGAGATGGTCGAGGCGGTCGGCGAGCGTTACTGGGATGATTATCTCGCCGCGGTGTCACGCGCGCTGAAGCCCGGCGGGCGGGCGGCGATCCAGTTCATCAAGATCGCCGAAGATGTGTGGCCGGCCTATTCCAGCAACGTCGACTTCATCCAGGCCTGCGTCTTCCCTGGCGGCATGCTGATCCACGAACCGCGGTTCCGTGCGCTGGCGGAGGCCCACGGGCTGGCCTGGCGAGATCGTCACGCCTTTGGCGAGGATTATGCGGAGACGTTGCGGCAGTGGCGGATCCGGTTCGATGCCGCCGTGGCGGAAGGGCGCCTGCCGGCGCGCTTCGATCCCGGCTTCATTGACTTGTGGCGGTTCTACCTGATGTATTGCGAAGGCGGGTTTCGTGGCGGCGGCATCGACGTCGTGCAGATCACGCTGGCAAAGGAGGGGGCATGAAACGGATCGCCATGGGAGCGGCGCTGGGCGCGATTCTGCTCAGCGGATGTGCGGTTCAGCAGGAGGCGAGCCCTGCCTCGACCGTAGCGACCGGGGCGTCAGCAATCGGGCAAACCGAAGCAGTCAGCACGGCCAAACGCGACACAGGTGCCACGGCGATCACCGCCGGTGTGCCGATTACCGATGCCAACCGTGACAAGCTGCAACAGGTCGGTGCTGCGGTTCTGTTCTGGTCCCAGCAGCAGCGAGACCAGAACTTCCCGCATATGGAGGATCAGTTTCCGGTCCACGTCGTGAAGGCTGGCGACCGGGTCCGCCCGCTTCCGAACGGCAAGGCACTGCCGGTGCCAGCGGCGGAGACCGACGCCTATATCCAGAGCCAGAATGTTGCCGGCCTGATCGTGGTTCAGGACGGGAAGGTGCGGCTGGAACGCTATGCCCGCGGGCTGACTCGCGAGGGCCGTTGGACCAGCTTCTCGGTGGCGAAATCCTTCACCTCAACGCTGGCGGGTGCGGCAATCCGGGACGGCTTCATCCGATCCGTGGAGGAGCCGGTCACGAAGTACATCCCCGACCTTTCCGGAAGCGCCTATGATGGCGTGACGATCGCGCAACTGCTGACGATGACCTCGGGTGTGAAGTGGAACGAGGATTATACCGATCCGAAATCCGACGTGGCGCGGATGTTCTCCATTGCCGTGCCCCCCGGCATGGACCCCAGCGTCGCCTATATGCGCACCCTGCCGCGCGAGGCGGAGCCGGGCACGAAGTGGGTGTACAAGACCGGCGAGACGAACCTGATCGGTGTGCTGGTCGGCAATGCCGTTAAGAAGCCGCTGGCGACCTACCTTAGCGAAACCGTTTGGCGCCGATATGGCATGGAGCGTGACGCTTACTGGATGATCGATCCTGCCGGGCGTGAAGTGGCGGGTTGCTGCCTGTCCGTCTCGTTGCGGGACTACGCTCGCATGGGGCAGCTGGCGCTGGAAGGCGGCGCGGGCGTGGTTCCCACCGGCTGGTTTGCCGAGGCGACGCGCGCCCATGCCTCCACCGGGCGGCCCGGCTTCGGCTATGGCTATCAATGGTGGACCTATCCGGAGGATCGGTTCGGGGGGCAGGGGATCTTCGGCCAGAGCATCACCGTCGATCCGAAAAGCCGGACGGTGATCGCGATGGTATCCGCTTGGCCCAAGGCGACCGGGACCGACCTGTCGCAGGCGCGAATGGCTTTTCTGGAGAAGCTGTTTGCGGCCGCTCGGCAGTAGCGGCTCAGTAGCGTAGCAAGCCGCGGGAGCGGCGCTGATGCGCGCGCTGCCCTGGCGGTAGTCCGCCCGACGCGACTGATCGCGTCGGGCAGGAGGTCGATCAGCCGGGAACCCGCTCCCAGAGGCCGGTTTCGAAGCCGTTGATTACGAGCGCCGTAATGTGATCCGCCACGGCTTCCGGCGGCTTCACCGATGCCGGATCTTCGCCGGGATAGGCGCGGGCGCGCATCTTCGTGCGGGTGGCACCCGGATCGATAATCGCGGTCCGCACGCGGCTGATTTCGGAGACCTCGTCCCCATAGGCGCCGAGCAGCGTTTCAAACGCCGCCTTGGACGCGCCATAAGCGCCCCAGTACGCGCGCGGCTTACGCCCGACGGACGAGGTGATGCCGATCACCTTGCCAGCGTCGGATTGACGAAGGAGCGGGTCGAAGGCCTGGATGAGCGCGGCCTGGGCCGAGACGTTCAGCGTCAGGACGGCGGCGAGCTCCTTCGCGTCGATCGCGGGCACCGCGGCGAGCGTGCCCAGCGTGGCAGCGTTGAGCACCATCACGTCCAGCGCCTTCCACCGTTCGGAAATCGCGGCGGCGAGCCGGGCGATCGAATCCTTTTCCGTCAGATCAAGCGGAGCAATCGTGGCCGAGCCACCAGCGTCGAAGATCGTCTGCTCGACTTCCTCCAGCGCCTTGGCCGTACGGGCAGTGACGACAACATGGGCTCCCTGTGCGGCAAGGGCGATTGCCGTGGCGGCGCCGATCCCGCGGCTCGCGCCAGTGACGAGGGCGAGTTTGTTCTCAAGCGGCTTGTTCATCCAGAATCCCAGGCAGGCGGGTCCGCGCGCCGGCGGGAACCCGATGCGTGCCCTCGAGGCGAGGGCACGCCAAGGTGGTTAGGCGACGCGTTCCTCGAGCATCGCGAACTGATCCACGGCGGCAGTATCGTCATGGTCGGTCAACGTGGTCGGGTAATCGCCGGTGAAGCAGGCGTCGCAATAACCCGGGCGGAACTGCGACCGGCCCTTTTGCCCCAGCGCCTTGTACAGGCCGTCGATCGACACGAAGGCAAGGCTATCGGCATGGATGAAGTCGGTCATCGCGCCGAGATCATGGGTTGCCGCCAGCAGCTTGGCGCGTTCCGGCGTGTCGACGCCGTAGAAGCAGCTGTGCTTCGTCGGCGGGCTGGCGATGCGCATGTGCACTTCCGCCGCACCGGCCTCGCGCATCATCTGAACGATCTTGAGGCTGGTGGTGCCGCGGACGATGGAATCGTCGATCAGCACGACCCGCTTGCCCTGGATGAGCGCGCGATTGGCGTTGTGCTTCAGCTTGACGCCGAGATGGCGGACCTTGTCACCCGGCTGGATGAAGGTGCGGCCGACATAATGCGAACGGATGATGCCGAGCTCAAACGGGATCCCACTTTCCTGCGCATAGCCGATGGCAGCGGGAACGCCCGAATCAGGGACCGGGATGACGAGATCAGCCTCGACCGGCGCTTCGATGGCGAGCTGCTGCCCGATCGATTTGCGGACGGAATAGACGGAGTGATCGTCCACGATCGAGTCGGGGCGGGAGAAATAGACCCATTCGAAGATGCACGGGCGCGGGGCGACCGGGCCGAAGGGGCGGATCGAACGCATTTCCGTGCCCTGCACGATCACCAGCTCGCCCGGCTCCACCGTGCGGACGAACTCCGCGCCGACCACGTCAAGCGCGACGGTCTCGCTGGCGAAGATGATCGAATCGTTGAGCTTGCCCATGACAAGCGGGCGGATGCCGAGCGGATCGCGGCAGGCAATCATGCCCTCCGGCGTCATCACGATCAGCGCATAGGCGCCTTCCACCTGCTTCAGCGCATCGATGAAGCGATCGAGCAGGGTGCGGTAGTTGGATGTCGCGACCAGGTGGATGATCGTTTCGGTATCGCTGGTCGACTGAAAGATCGAACCGCGCCGGATCAGCTCGCGCCGCACCTTCATGGCATTGGAAATGTTGCCATTGTGCGCCACCGCGAAGCCGCCACTGGCCAACTCGGCATACAGCGGCTGGACGTTGCGCAGCGCTGTTTCGCCGGTGGTGGAATAGCGGACGTGGCCACAGGCAACCTTGCCCGGCAGCGCACCGATCACGGCCTCGCTGTCGAAATTGCCGGCGACGTGGCCCATCGCCTTCTTGGTGTGGAAGTTGGTGCCATCAAAGGAGGTGATGCCGGCGGCCTCCTGGCCGCGGTGCTGCAGGGCATGAAGCCCAAGCGCAACCAGGGCAGCTGCACCATCGGAGCCGGAGACTCCAAAGATGCCGCACTCCTCGTGCAGATGGTCGTCGTCGAAAGGATTGGTGGTCAGCATGGCGTGGGGGCTCGCGTCGTGCGCGGTCCATATAGCGCTTGTCGCCGATTTGTCATGGGGGCGGAGCGAATGGATCGTCGATCGGTTGTTTGCGCGCGAGAGGAGACAGCCAATGGCCAAAGATCACGGCGCGCAAATCAAGGACGACCGGCTGTACGAGGAGCTGCGCAAAAAGGGCGAATCAAAGGAAAAAGCAGCGCGAATCGCGAATGCGAAGGCGAACGGGTCCCTCGATCACCGCAGCACTCGCCTGGAGGAGCGAACCAAGGACGACCTGTACGAAGAAGCGCAGGAAATCGGCATCCAGGGTCGATCAAAGATGAACAAGGCGGAATTGGTGGACGCGATCCGCAACCACAAGTGATCCCGCCCGACAGCGGACAACCAGGCTGGCGATTCGCCCCGCCGCCCGGATAAGAGCGCGCCATGACTGATGCGCGCGAACAGGGCCTGGCCCTTGATCCCAAATATGATGCGGCGGGCCTGGTGACCGCCGTTGTGACCGATTCAGCCACGGGCGAGTTGCTGATGGTCGCGCATATGAATGCCGAGGCGCTCGCGGCGACTCGCGAGACCGGGAAGGCGACGTTCTGGTCGCGTAGCCGCCAGTCGCTTTGGGTGAAGGGCGAGACCTCGGGCCATGTGCTGAGCGTGCGTGAGATGCGGATCGATTGCGACCAAGATGCCATCTGGATCATTGCAGAGCCGGCGGGCCCTGCCTGCCACACAGATGCGCGATCCTGCTTCTATCGCCGCATCGTGCCCGAGGGGCTGGAGCGCGTCGGTTGAGAGCAGTGCCGGCCGCGCTGGCGATTGGCCTTTTGCTTGCCGGTTGTGAACGGGGCAAACCGGATGCGGCAGATGGCGCTGGCGGCGCCGGGGCAGGAGCGGCGCTGGAGCAAGCGGCCATAGATGCAGGCATCGTCACTGATCCGGCAAAGCTGAATCCGGTGGGCGCGTATGCCTCCGAAACCGACCGTGTCTGCATCGTGCCCCAGGAGGGTGGCTACCGCGTGGGCGCCAGCGTCGACTATGGCGATCGCCAAAGCTGCGTTGCGCGGGGCACAGCGAGCGGGCGCACCAAGCTGCGGTTCGAGTTCGGCGACGAATGCACGTTCGAGGCAGATTTCGACGGCGGGCGAGTGTCCTTCCCCGCGACCCTTCCCAGCGCCTGCGACACCCGCTGCACTGGCCGCGCAACGCTGACAGCGCTGAGCGCCAGCCGGTTGAGCGACGCGGAGGCCGAGGCACGCGCCATGCGAGGACCTGACAAGCAGCCGCTCTGCGGTTGACGTTCACGTAAGCGGAAGTTAGATGATCCGGCATGTCGGTTGCTGGCGTTTTTGACTCGCTTCCGCCCCGCGCGGATCGAACCCACTTCACCATCAGCGATCTCGCCGCCGAGTTCAGCGTGACGCCTCGTGCATTGCGCTTCTACGAGGACGAGGGGCTGATTGCGCCGGAGCGGCGCGGCACGGCGCGGATTTATTCGCATCGTGATCGCGCCCGGCTCGCCTGGATCCTGCGCGGCAAGCGCGTGGGTTTCAGCCTCGCCGAGATCCGCGAGATGATCGACCTTTATGACATCGGCGACGGGCGGCACACGCAGCGCGCCGTCACCATCGCGCGTTGTCGCGCTCGCATTGACGCGCTGAACGCCCAAAAGCGCGACCTCGACGCCGCCATCGCCGAGCTAGAAGACTTCGTTTCCCTGATCGACTATCCCGAAAACAAGGACTGACCCCTCATGCCGCAATATACACCGCCGGTGCGCGACACCCGCTTCGTCCTGGAGCATGTCGTCGGCCTGTCCCGCTACGCCAACGTGCCCGGCTTTGCCGCAGCGACGCCGGACACGGTGGACGCCGTGCTGGAAGAAGGCGGGCGCTTCGTTGCCGAGGTGCTGTTCCCGCTGAACCAGTCGGGCGACCAGGAAGGCTGCACCCGGCATGAGGACGGATCGGTCACGACGCCGGCCGGTTTCAAGGAAGCGTACAAGCAGTTCGTCGAGTCCGGCTGGGGCACGCTGTCCGCGCCGGAAGCGTTCGGCGGGCAGGGGATGCCGCATGTCATCTCGACCGCGTTCCAGGAATATATGATCTCCTCCAACATGGCGTTCGCCATGTACCCGGGCCTGGCGCATGGCGCCATCGCGGCGCTGGTGGCGAAGGGCTCGCCGGAGCAGCAGGAGAAGTATCTGCCCAAGATGGTGTCCGGCGAATGGGGCGGCACCATGAACCTGACCGAGCCGCAGTGCGGCACGGACCTGGGCCTCATCCGCACCCGCGCCGAGCCGCAGGCTGACGGTTCGTACAAGATCACCGGCACCAAGATCTTCATCTCGGCCGGCGAGCATGACCTGACCGAGAACATCATCCACCTCGTCCTCGCCAAGACGCCGGGCGCGCCGGACAGTTCGAAGGGCATCAGCCTGTTCGTGGTGCCTAAGGTGATGGTGAACGACGACGGTTCGCTGGGCGAGCGCAACGCCGTCTCCTGCGGCTCGATCGAGCACAAGATGGGCATTCACGGCAACGCCACGTGCGTCCTCAACTATGACGGCGCGACCGGCTGGCTCGTCGGCGAGGAGATGAAGGGTCTGGCCGCCATGTTCATCATGATGAACGCGGCGCGTCTCGGTGTCGGCCTGCAAGGCCTCGCGGTCGGCGAGACGGCCTATCAGAATGCGGTGCAGTACGCCGAGGATCGCCGCCAGGGCCGGGCGCTGACCGGTGCTGCCGAGCCTGACGAGAAGGCAGACACGCTGTTCGTCCATCCGGACGTGCGCCGCATGCTGATGAATGGGAAGGCGTGGCTAGAGGGTCTGCGTGCGCTCTGCCTGTGGGGCGCGCTTCAGGTCGATCTGGAGCATAATGCCGAGGACGAGGCCGCACGCCAGGAAGCGGCTGATCTGATCGGGCTGCTGACCCCAGTCATCAAGGGTGTCGGCACCGACAAGGGCTACCAGATCGCGACCGATGCGCAGCAGGTCTATGGCGGCCACGGCTACATCCAGGAGTGGGGGATGGAGCAGTACGTCCGCGATGCGCGCATCGCGATGATCTACGAAGGCACCAATGGCGTGCAGGCGATGGACCTCGTGGGCCGCAAGCTGGCGATGAATGGTGGCCGCGCAATCCAGCTATTCTTCAAGATCGTGGCGCAGGAATGCGCGGCGGCGAAGAGCGGCCCGGCGGCCGATCTGGCCACCCGCCTCGAGAAGGCGCTGGGTGAGCTACAGGCCGCGACCATGTGGTTCATGGGTAACATCTCCAACCCGAACAACATCGGTGCTGGTGCCGTGCCCTACATGCATCTGCTGGGTGTCGTGTCGGTCGGCCTCATGTGGCTGCGCATGGCGGTGGCTGCGGCGGCGCTGAAGGACGCGGGCGAGGGTGATGCTGCGTTCCTCGAAGCGAAGCTGGTGACCGCACGCTTCTTTGCCGAGCGTGTGCTGCCGGAGGCGGGCTCCTTCCGGCGCCAGATCGAGGGTGGTGCCGAGGCGCTGATGGCCCTGCCGCCGGAGATGTTCCGCGCCGCGTGATCAGCGTTGGTACGATGTGACGTTCAATTCATGCCGGGGGCGTTCGCGCTTCCCGGCATGATTTTTCTCAGGTGAGGGTTGCCGACCTTCCTGTGTTCGTGAGGCACTCTTGCTGGCGGCCGGCGCGCGGGATGGAGATTTATCGGCCGGACCGCCTGTTTATTCGACCCCGGCGGCGTTCCCCGGCGGCGGCTCTATGGCATCAGCCTTGCGACGTACGCCTTCCAGCTCGGCGGGCCCGCGCAGATTCTCTTGTGGAGCGGGAGCGGCACGAAGGGTCATTCGCTTCATGCAGGGGGCCCGTTTCTTGAACTCCTCGCAGTTCCACAGCGCCCGCTCGAAGTTGCTGCCGCGATCGCGGATGTAGCTGAACGACATGGCGTTCATCTGTTCGGGGGTGAGCGGGAGTGTGAACGCCATGGCGTCCGGCTCCGTCCAGCCCATGAACTTGCAGCGGGGACGCTCACCGCAGGAGGCGAGCGCCATCCCCTGGAAAGTGTCGGCCTGCGCAGGATTGAGCATGGTCAGAAACGTGTCGCGATCGCCGGCGAGCGGCGCCGGGGTGCGGCCGAAGAACGGAACGGCCTCGGCCAACTGAACGTCATCAGCCAAGGGGGCGCCGCCGCGGTGATATTCGGAAATCGCCGCGAGTTGCGGGATGGTCGCTTCGCCCGGCTGCTGCCCGCGATTGAACGCGGGGCCAGTGCCCCACCAGCCAGTCCACCGGAAGAAGAGGTGCGTGTTGACCTCAGCGATCTTGTCCAGGCTTGAGCTCCAGTAAGGCACCACCCAGTCGGTGTGATAGTGCGTTGCCCAGCCAACCGGCTTGTACACGGATCCGCGAAGCGCCTTGGCGGCGATGTCCCGCGCGCGCGTCCATGCGGCAGGCGATGGCGTACGGCGGAGCGCCCCATCGCAGGTAAAGGTGAACTGGCAGCCGGTGGTCCGCTCCGCGCCCTGGAAAACCACGCCGCAGACCGTCTTCGGAAAGGCGGGGTGGCGCAGACGGTTCAGGACGACCTGAACGACGGCGCGTTCGCCAACGGCATCATCGCCAGCCTCGTAATAAGCCACGGCGGCGAGGCAATCTGTTGCGCGGGCGAATTCCTCCGTGCCGCCGACGAAGCGGAACGGGCGGGCCGGCGGCACGGGGCCCTTCACGAACGGAACGGCGGCGTTGATGGCGCGGGCATCCTCCGGCGCGATCTCGGCATATTCGACCGGCTCGACGGGCGGTGGCGCGGCCTGGGGAACAACAGCGCGTTGTGAAAGGATGATCGGCTCTCCGATCTCAACGGCAGCGTGCGGCACCAGATGAGTGACGATCAGCGGCAAGGCGATCGCGGCAAGCGCGATGGCAGCAAGGATGAGGTGAAGCGGTCGAAAGGTCGGCACGGGGCGCGCTTAACCTAATTTCCCCGTGCGGCGAAGCTGACAGCGCTGCTGGCCGCTGCGCAAAGCCGCGACGTCCTCCCGAGACAATCCCGGGAGGACGCGTTCAAGGCGAACCGTGTTCGGATCGACATCGCAGCGGCTGAATGCAGTGCCTTACGCCTCCGGCAGGAACTCCGGCACCGACAGGTAGCGCTCGCCGGTGTCATAGTTGAAACCAAGGACGCGGGCACCGTCAGGCAGGTCAGGCAGCTTCTGGAGGATCGCCGCCAGCGTAGCGCCCGAGGAGATGCCGACGAGCATGCCCTCTTCGCGCGCGGCGCGGCGCGCCATGTCCTTGGCGACATTCGCATCCACCTCAATGACGCCATCCAACGCCTGAGTGTGGAGGTTTGCCGGAATGAAGCCTGCGCCGATCCCCTGGATGGGGTGCGGGCCGGGCTGGCCACCGCTGATGACGGGCGACGCCGCGGGCTCGACCGCGAACACTTTCAGGTTCGGCCATTCCCTCTTCAGGGTTTCGGCAACCCCGGTGATATGGCCGCCGGTGCCGACGCCAGTGATCAGCACGTCGATCGGGGCATCGCGGAAGTCGTTCAGGATTTCCTGTGCCGTCGTGCGGACGTGAACGTCGATATTTGCGGCATTTTCGAACTGCTGCGGCATCCAGGCATTGGGCGTGGTTTCCACCAGTTCCAGCGCGCGTTCGATCGACCCCTTCATGCCCTTTTCACGTGGGGTGAGATCAAAGGTCGCACCATAAGCCAGCATCAGGCGTCGGCGTTCCAGCGACATGCTTTCCGGCATGACGAGGACGAGCTTGTAGCCCTTCACCGCGGCCACCATCGCGAGGCCGATGCCGGTGTTGCCGCTGGTCGGCTCGATGATCGTGCCACCGGGCTTCAGGTCGCCGGATGCCTCCGCTGCCTCGATCATGGCGAGTGCGATACGATCCTTGATCGAGCCGCCTGGGTTCGACCGTTCCGACTTGATCCAGACCTCTGATCCCGGAAACAGCCGCTGCACGCGAATGTGCGGCGTGTTGCCGATCGTCTCGAGGATCGTGTTCGCCTTCATGGCTGAGCTACTCCGTGCTGGGTTTCGGGCGGCACCACCGACAAGGGTGCCTCTGGCGGGTCAAAGGTTTTGGCTTGCTTCAGTTCCGGAAACAACCGCGACCACAAAAGGGTGACGGCGATTGCGCCGACGCCGCCAACCACCACGGCGCCAACGGGGCCAAGCAGTGACGCCATGAGGCCGCTTTCCGCCTCGCCCAGTTCGTTGGAGGCGGAAATGGTGAGCTGACTGACGGCACTGACGCGGCCGCGCATTTCATCAGGCGTGTGAAGCTGGATGAGCGAGCCGCGCACGTACATCGACACCATGTCTGCGCTGCCCGCCACGATCAGCGCGGCGAGGCTGAGCGCGAAGTTCTTCGAGATCCCGAACGTCAGGATGGCGAGCCCGAAGATGAGAACCGCGATCAGCATCTTGCGCCCGACATCGGTGGTCATCGGACGAAAGGACAGGAAGACGCCGGTCAGCGAAGCACCAATTCCCATGCCGGCGGCCAGCAAGCCAAGGCCGGTGGGACCGACATGCAGGATGTCGCGTGCATAGATCGGGAGCAGGGCAGTCGCCCCGGCGAGAAGCACGGCGAACAGATCCAGCGTGATTGCCGCCTGTACCAGCCGGTTGCGCTTCACATAGGCGAAGCCGTCGACAATCCGGGCGAGCGGGCGCCGGTCCTTCTGCGCCGGAGGCTGCGGCACGCGCCTGATGGTGAGCAACATGACCAGCGCGAGCAGGAACATCGCAGCCATACCGGCATAAGCGGTGATCGGGCCGATCGCGAACAAGAGGCCGCCCACGCTGGGGCCGGCGATGAACCCGACCTGCATGGCAATGGAACCAAGGGCGATCGCGCTGGGCAGGCTTTCGCGCGGGACAAGGTTAGGCGCCAATGCGCCATAGGCCGGGCCGGCGAAGGCGCGCGCGACGCCAACCAGCACCGCGGCGCCGAACAGAACCGGCAGGCTGATCCATCCCTCCCACGTCGCCAGACCCAGCAACATCACATTGGCGGCAAGCAGGGTGGTGGTGCCCCGCACGATCCAGCGGCGATCGATCGTGTCCGCGATCAACCCCACGACCGGCGTCAGCAGGAACAGGGGAATGAACTGGGCGAGGCCGATCATGCCGAGCAGAAAGGCGGCCTCCCGGATGTCCATGGTTTCGCGCGCGAGGCTGTACACCTGCCAGCCGAGCACGATGGCGAGGGCCGATTGCGCAATGGTGCTGGCGAGGCGGGCCAGCCAATAACTGCGGTAATTGGCGATGCGGAGCGGATGAACAGCGGCTGACATGCACCGGCGGACTTAAGTCGCCCGTCAAACAGGCACAACGGGCAATGCCGCGGCGTTGCGCGCGCCGCCCGTTGAGGCTTATAGGCCGGCTTCTCCCTTTTCCCCAGGAACCTGCGAGGTCCAGCCCCGTGGCAAGAACATCCCGCGCGAAGAGCGCCGAACCCCCCGTACCCAATCGTGAGCGCCCGAACGAGCCGCAGCCCTATGAAGCGTCGAAGGACGAGCTGCTGCAGTTCTACAAGGACATGCTGCTCATCCGGCGCTTCGAAGAAAAGGCTGGCCAGCTTTATGGCCTCGGCCTGATCGGCGGCTTTTGCCACCTGTACATCGGCCAGGAGGCCGTTGCGGTCGGCCTGCAGTCCGCGCTGACCGAGAAGGACAGCGTTATCACCGGCTACCGCGACCACGGCCACATGCTGCTCTGCGGCATCCCGCCCAAGGATGTGATGGCGGAGCTGACCGGGCGTCAGGCCGGCATCTCCAAGGGGAAGGGCGGCTCGATGCACATGTTCAGCGTCGAGCATAAGTTCTACGGCGGGCACGGCATCGTGGGCGCGCAGGTGTCGCTGGGCGCCGGACTTGGCTTTGCGCACAAGTACAACAACGATGGCGGCGTGTGCCTGGCCTATTTCGGCGATGGTGCGGCGAACCAGGGGCAGGTGTACGAAAGCTTCAACATGGCGGAGCTGTGGAAGCTGCCCGTCATTTTCGTCATCGAGAATAATCAATATGCCATGGGCACGAGCGTCAACCGTGCGTCGGCCGAGGACCAGCTGTATCGCCGTGGCGAGAGCTTCCGCATCCCGGGCATCCAGGTCGACGGCATGGACGTGCTCGCGGCGCGCGGCGCAGCCGAGGCGGCGCTTGAATGGGTGCGATCCGGCAAGGGGCCGATCATCCTCGAGATGAAGACCTATCGCTATCGCGGCCACTCCATGTCCGACCCGGCCAAGTATCGCAGCCGCGAGGAAGTGCAGGCGGTTCGAGAAAAGTCCGATCCGATCGAGCATGTGAAGAAGCTGCTTGATGCGCAGGGCGTCAGGGAAGACGAGCTGAAGGCCATCGAGACCGAGATCCGCAAGGTCGTGAACGAATCTGCCGATTTCGCGGAGAGCACCCCCGAACCCGATCCCAAGGAACTCTATACCGACGTGCTGGTGGAGAAGTATTGAGATGGCGATCGACATCAAGATGCCGGCGCTCTCCCCCACGATGGAAGAGGGCACGCTCGCCAAGTGGCTCGTCAAGGAAGGCGACACGGTGAAGTCCGGCGACATCATGGCCGAGATCGAGACCGACAAGGCCACGATGGAGTTCGAGGCGGTCGACGAAGGCGTGGTCAGCAAGATCCTGATCGCCGAGGGCACCGACAATGTGAAGGTCGGCACGGTGATCATGCAGCTGGAAGGCGAGGGCGCCGACGCGGCGCCCGCGGGCACCAGCGATCCTGCCGCGACAAAGGAAGACACCGCCGCTCCGGAAGCCAAGGCGGACGAGAAGAAGGCCGACAAGGTCGAGGACTCCGCACACCCGGCGCAGGAGAAGGTTGAGACCGGCGCTCGGCAGATGTTCGAGGCGGCGAAGCACGACGCGGAGGTGACCGACCCTACGGTCCCCGAAGGCACCGAAATGGTGAAGGTCACCGTTCGTGAGGCCCTGCGCGACGCGATGGCCGAGGAAATGCGCGCCGACGAGCGTGTGTTCGTGATGGGTGAGGAAGTCGCGCAGTACCAGGGCGCGTACAAGGTGACCCAGGGGCTGCTGGACGAGTTCGGCGACCGCCGTGTCATCGACACGCCAATTACCGAATACGGCTTCGCCGGCGTCGGCACGGGCGCCGCCATGGGTGGTCTTCGCCCGATCGTCGAGTTCATGACGTTCAACTTCGCGATGCAGGCGATCGACCACATCGTGAATTCGGCTGCAAAGACGAACTATATGTCCGGTGGGCAGATGCGCTGCCCGATCGTCTTCCGCGGGCCCAACGGCGCCGCCAGCCGTGTCGCCGCGCAGCACTCCCAGAACTACGGCCCATGGTACGCCAGCGTGCCGGGCCTCATCGTCATCGCGCCCTACGACGCGGCTGACGCAAAGGGGCTGCTGAAGGCGGCGATCCGCAGCGAGGATCCGGTAGTGTTCCTCGAGAACGAGCTGCTCTACGGCCGGTCGTTTGAAGTGCCCAAGCTCGACGATTGGGTTCTGCCGATCGGCAAGGCCCGCGTCATGCGAGAAGGCAAGGACGTGACGATCGTCAGCTATTCGATCGGCGTTGGCCTAGCGCTCGAAGCCGCCGAGAAGCTGGCCGGTGAGGGGATCGACGCGGAAGTGATCGACCTTCGCACGCTGCGCCCGCTCGACAAGGACACCGTGCTCAAGAGCCTCGCCAAGACCAATCGCATGGTCGTAGCCGAGGAAGGCTGGCCAACCTGCTCGATCGCCAGTGAGATCATCGCGATCTGCATGGAAGAAGGTTTCGACGACTTGGACGCCCCGGTCGTGCGCGTGTGCAACGAGGACGTGCCGCTTCCCTATGCGGCGAACCTCGAGAAGCTGGCGCTGATCTCGTCCGACAAAATCGTCGAAGGCGTGAAGAAGGTGACGTACAGGAAGTGATCGCCGGCATCGCCGCCCCGGCCGCGCGTCGGGGCGGCGATGCTTAGCTCGTGTAAAGGTTGCAGGTCGATCGGCGCGCGTAGGACGATGGATTGTAGATCTGGCGATAGTCGCGGTTGTTTCGGACGATCATAGACGCGCGATATTGCATGCGGAACGGGCTGCTCAGCCATTGGGTGACGATCGGCTCATAGAGGTAATTTACCTCCACATACATCACCGCTGAATTGGGTGGTGCGTTCACCTTCGAGCCGGTCGGCCCCATGCCGCCGGGCATCGCGGTGCCCGAATCCGTCATTGTCGACGTGGTGCCGGCATTGGTGCTAGTGGAATATTCGGAATCAAAGCCGGTGCCGCGCTGCATGCCGATGCAGCGCTGCCAATGAATGCGCTGGACAGGCGCGTTGTCGTAGCTTTGCTGGACGTTCTCCAGGCTGGAGACGATGATCCGGCCATTTTTCGTCAGATTGATTCCTTCGCCCTGCAATCGTGCGGCCTGCAGCATGTCGTTCATGTCGCCTTCGCGCATCGTCTCGACATTGTTGTTGCCGATCAGGCCCATGCGCGACGCATTGTCGGCTAGGTTGAGCGCGATTTGGCTGAGCCGCATGTGGGTGAGCGCCTGATTGCCGATCTCCACGCCATAGAGGCCGAGCGCGAGCACCAGTGGCGTGGCGAAAGCGAATTCCATTAGCGCGGCCCCGCGACTGTCGCGGGCGAGCCGGCGCAGCAAGGCGGGAAAGATCACGAACATTTCCATGTGATGGTGGGTTCCGGCCGGGAGGCGTATGGCTGGTTCTTCAGCAGGGCCTGCGCCGCGATGGTGTTGTTCGGGCTCCACCCGAGCAACTGTGGTACGGGAAAGATGCGCGTGTAGGTAATCTTGATTGTGTAGAGCGTCACGTCGTTGGCCGTGCCCTGACCGGCCGTCCCCGTGCCGCCCACGGCATCCCAGTTGCCGTTGTTGTTCAGATCCTGATAGCATTCACCCGCATCCCGCTGCCCGTTGGCATTGTCGTCGTTGAACGGCTCCGGACCGGCGGCGGAGAAGACGGCAAAGTTACGGCGGATGGCGCAATAGGTGCCCGCGACTGGCGTGGTGGCACACGAGGCGGTTGGGCGCGACATGATGGCGCCCATCATGTCCATCACCTCGCCATCGATTTCTGCGGTCTGCTGACCGCCGCCCTGGATTGCGGAGTCGCGTGCCGCCTTTTGGAGCGCGCCGTCGAGCAGCTCCTTGGCGTACATCTGATACAGCATGTCGCCGAGTCCCATCATCATCAGGCACATTACGGGCGCGACAAGCGCGAACTCGACAATGGTGACACCGCGGCGATCGGTCGCAAGACGCCTTGCCAGCCTCATTTCGAGATCCGGAGCAAGGCGACTTGCTTGGCGATCGACTGGAAAGCGGCGGTTAGTGCGGCGTTGTCGCGGGCGTAGTACGCTTGACCCTGCGAGGCGCAGGCAGTGAGTTCGTTGTTCAAGGTTTGGCCAAACCCGACGACGAACACGGTAATGCCGCGCTCCTTGGCGGCGGAGCAGACCGCCACGAATCGCTTGTTATGGTAGTTTTTCAGATCCCCCGATCCGCCAGAAATTCGGTCGTCCAGCCTCTCGATTCCGTACATGCCATAGACACGATCATCCGGTGCCATTTCGCCATCGGTCATGAAGACGATATATCTGTTCGGCGATTGTCGTCCCGGATGAGCCGCGGTGTAACTGGCGAACAGGCCCGTAGGCGAGATCAGGCGCAGCCCCCAGATCATGCCCACGTCATGATAGGTGCCACCGATGGCTCGAAAATCAGTTGCGTTCACGTAGTTCGAGACGTCAGCCCTGCTCATCTCTTTCAGAAGTTGAACAGGCTTGCCGCAAGTGTGGAAGCCTGAGTCTAGGTTTCTCGACCATCCAGTTCCGGCGTCGGGCGAGACATTGGTATAATTGGTGCCACCACTTTGACTATATAAGGCAAAATCTCCGTACGGATTTGTCCCCGAACCAGAATAATCAACGGGATACGGGCCTGGCCGGTAGTATGTTACGTCTGGCCACAAAGGTACCCACCGTGTGTCTTCAGTCGTTGGCCGGAGATCTGGGTCAAGATCAGGAGGCAGGTTATCAGTATCGAATGACGTCGCACCCGCGTTGGTGCTCCGCTCCTCGATACAACCTTGCCACTTGACCATAGCCCCCGTAACCTTGGTAGGATCCGTGACCCACTCGCCACGTCCGAACGCTCTAACGTCGCGCTGAGTTTGGCTATAACGCCAATTCGGCTTGAGGTTCTGCCTGTAGATCGTGCAGTAGCCCGACGCCCAGTTCGTGTATGTTCGTGTAGCTAGCCCGTTTGTAGAAAAGCCATCCGAAGGGCTGCGACCAGCGCGCGCCATGCAGTTGTTGTAGCCTTCCTGAACATACTGTGGGCCAACCGTATTTATGACACTCTCTCCATTTAGCTGTCGCGACTGATAATTAGCTTGGCTAACCAAGGAGCCAGCGGGAAGCACAGAGCCAACATTCACTGTCGAGGTGTAGGTAACGAAGCCGTATCGAACCTTCGTTCTTGTATCGATGTTGGCTGCCATCGTGTCATAGAAATTCAGAACGGCTGTTCTCAGTCCCGATATCGCCGAGCCACTTTTCTCTACCCAACCGAAAGCTATTCCCGAATTGTCTGGCCGCTGATAGCTTTGGGCAGGCTGGCTGCAGCTCGTGTCGGTAGGCAGGCACGCCATCGAACCGGTGGTGTCCAGCACGAACATGATGTCGGTATCGGCGATGTCAAACCGCGCCTCGCACGTCACTGTCAGCGGCTGGGTCGGGGCGCCGAACATCGTCATGATCGTCATCGGCACCAGCGTCGTCGCGGTGCCGGCGACCTGGTTGTCGGCCGTCTTGGTGGGGATGAACGGATAGGGATTGGTGGTGTTGGTATAGGCCGGCGTACCCATGATGCCGCTCGGGAAGTTGCTGGCGAAAAAGGCCCGCGCCTGAGTTATCGCGTTAGCGTCGAGGGTGCTGCTGGTGCTGTCGGCCATGAACTTGCGGCCCGCCAGAACGCCGGCGTCGCAGGCCTGCTGGAGTCGGATCTTAACCAGGTACATGCGGCCGACATCCACCGCCGACCCGGTGAAGGCCGCAAGCGGGATGAGGAACGCCGCCATCATGGCAAGCGTATTGCCTCTGACATCGCGCCGCAGCCTCCCGAGAAAGTGCGCGGCTCCGTTGTTTTCCACTCGCTTCGAACCCTGCATGACCATAGTCGTCTTCACGATGCGCATTGCCGCAGGAGCCGCTAAGCCCGCCTCAAACGACATGGTTAACGACACGCAAACCTTCGGGATCGACCCTGCTGCCGGCCATCCGGAGCGCGCGCTCGCGCTCGGCTACGCGCCTCTTGCGGCCCACGACGGAATCGTGGCGCTCTTTGCTCTGGATGCGACGCTGGCGAAGCTTGCGATGGGGACGCGCGACCCGATGGTGGCGCAACTGCGACTGACGTGGTGGCACGAGGCGCTGTCGGCGCTTGGCACCGGGCGGCCGCCTGCTCAGCCGATCCTGCGGGCGCTTTCCGAGGCGCAGGCTAATGGCGCTGCGCTTGCGCAAATGGAGGTCGGTTGGGAACGGTTGCTTGCGGCACCCGATGATGAGGCGCTGTCCGCTTTCAGCGAGGAGCGCGGCATTCTGTTCGCAGAGGCGGCGCGCCTTGCCAGGGCGCAGGACGACGTAGTTGCGGCGGCTAGGGGATGGGCGCTCGCCGATCTGTCGCGCCTCACGGTGGATGCCGGTCTTTCCGCGCGCGCGGGTGCGTTGGCGCGGCCCCTTCTGCAACGCGCCGCGGCGCAGCGGTGGAGCCCGGCCGGACGTTTTCTAGGCGCGTTGGTCCATGTGGCCCAGGCCGATCTTCTCGGCGAGAAGGCCGCGGGCGCGCCGCTGAGGGTGCTCCGCCTGGCCTGGCACCGGATGAGCGGCCGCTAGGCTTGCCGGTTCGGCCGGAGCCGCTAGCATGCCGCGTGGGGGAGAGCGGGGCATGTGGCGATATCTGGCGGGGGGACTTGCAGCACTGTTGATGGTGGCTGCCGGGTGGACGCTGTTTTCTGGCCGGGCGCGCACCGAGCCCGTTTTGCCCCCGATGCCGCCGGCGGTGACGACGAACCAGGCGCAGCAAGGGGCTGCTCCGGAAGCGCCGGTGCCTGAAGCAAGCGAGCGGACGCGGGAAGAAAAGCGGTTCGACCGCTACGACAAGGATCGGGACGAGCGGATCACGCGCGAGGAGTATCTCGCGAGTCGTCGCAAGGCCTTTGCCAAGCTAGACGTGAATGGCGACGGGCGGCTTTCGTTCGAGGAGTGGGCAGCGAAGTCGATCGGCAAGTTCACCGCCGCGGATCGCGACAAATCCGCCGCGATGGACCGCGCGGAGTTCGCCACCACCGCGGTGAAACGCAAGGCGAAGACCAAGCCGAAGTGCCTGTGCCCGACCGCGGGCGCCGGGGAGGATGACTGAGGCCATATGGCCGCCGACGCCGGTGCAGCATTGCCGAACCGGCGCAGGTGAGCGGTGGTCAGCCCTCTAGCCACTGCCCAAGCGCTTTACGGGCGCGGTCGGTGTACATCTTCTTGCGATCCGCTTTCTTCGTGCGCCCCTCGATCGGCGGGAAGAGGCCGAAATTGACGTTCATCGGCTGATACGTTTCCGCCACCGCGGCGCCGGTGATGTGGTTCAACAGCGCACCGAGCGCGGTTTCCACCGGCGGGGGCGTCATCGGGCGGCCGCCAAGCTCGGCCGCCGCGAAGCGGCCGGCCAGGAGCCCGATCGCGGCGCTTTCGACATAGCCTTCGCAGCCGGTGATCTGCCCGGCGAAGCGGACGTTCGGACGCGATTTCAGCCGCAGTTCGGGATCGAGCAGCTCAGGCGAGCGCAAGAAGGTGTTGCGGTGGAGGCCGCCGAGCCGGGCGAACTCCGCCTTTTCCAGTCCCGGGATGGTGCGGAACAGGCGCACCTGTTCGGCATGCTTCAGCTTCGTCTGGAACCCGACGATGTTCCACAGGGTGCCCGCGGCATTATCCTGCCGCAGCTGGACGCAGGCATAAGGCCAGCGGCCATTGGGATGATCCGGCGTCGCGGTGCGCGGATCATCGAGGCCGACGCCCTTCATCGGGCCGAAGCGCAGCGTCTCGCGCCCGCGCTCCGCCATCACCTCGATCGGCATGCAGCCTTCGAAATAGGGCACGTTCTCCCATTCGCGCGGCACGCTCTTCTCGCCGGCGAGCAGCCCTTCGACGAACGCCTCATACTGCTCCCGATTGAGCGGGCAGTTGATGTAATCGGTGCCATCACCCTTGTTCCAGCGGGACTGGAACCACGCTTTCTCCATGTCGATCGAATCGCGGTACACGATCGGCGCGATCGCATCGAAGAAGGCGAGCGCGTCCTTCCCCGTCTCACTGGCGATCGCCTGCGACAGGCCCGGCGCCGTCAGCGGCCCGGTGGCGATGATCGCGGGCCCTTCCGGCAATGCATCGACCCGCTCGCGCGAGATCGTGACATTGGGATGCGCGGCGAGCGCGGCGGTGACGCCGGCGGAAAAGCCATCGCGATCCACCGCCAGCGCGGAGCCGGCCGGCACCTTGTGCGCATCCCCCTCCCGCAGGATCAGCGAGCCAAGCGCGCGCATTTCCTGGTGGATGAGGCCGACGGCGTTGCTTTCGGCATCGTCCGACCGGAAGCTGTTGGAGCAGACGAGCTCCGCCAGATGATCGGTGTGATGCGCCGGGGTGTTCTCCCCCGAGCCGCGCATTTCGGAAAGGCGGACCTTGAAGCCGGCTTCGGCGAGCTGCCACGCGGCTTCGCTACCGGCGAGGCCGCCGCCAATGACGTGGATGTCGTAAGTCATGGAGGGGCGTTTAGGCGGGCCGGGTGCGAAAAGGAACGTGCCTGTGACAAACGGCGGAAAACCGCGCTTCTCAAAAAATGCCTGCTCGCGAATGTTGAGGAAGTTGAGGCGATAGCGCGTTTTTTTCCAACAGCCTCAACATTCGCGGGGTAGGGCGGGGCGTGGATCATGGCGCGGATCATACGCCCCGGCGGGCATGTAGGACAGGAAGGCGGATCGGCGCCGGGGGGCTGCCGGGATCGGCCGTGCGACGGGCTGGCCGGTAGGCGCGCCGCCGGGCGGCGGAAGGGGCGGGTGCATGGGGCGGCGCGGCGATGAACCGGGCCGGCAGGACGGGCGTTCAGCGCCAATGGCAACCCGCATCCACTCCCCCGCCGGCGGCACGTTGAACGCCGCTTCCATCGCCGTGCTGCTGGCGGCTGCGTTCCAGATCCTGACGCCGCTGCTGCCGCAACTGGGGGTGGGGAGGCCGATCGGCGACCAATCCGATACGGTGCGCACGCTGATCACACCGGCGGGCTGGGCATTTTCGATCTGGGGGCTGTTGTATCTCGGGTCGACGTTGTTTGCGATCTACCAGCTGCTGCCGGCACAGCGTGACAATCCGCTGCTCGCGCGCATCCGCTGGCCGGCGGCGGGCGCGTTCCTCGGCAACGGCCTGTGGGCGGCGTACACCCAGGTGTTCGGGCTGAGCGCGATTTCCTCCGCGATCATCATCCTGACGCTGGCGTGCCTTGTCGCCATCTATCGCGTGTTCGTGAGCGGGCGGCTTGGCAATGGGCAGGTCGGCAGCGGGCGGCTCAGCACCGGCGAACGCTGGCTCGCCTATGTGCCGCTGAGCGCGCTGACCGCGTGGCTGACGGTGGCGACGACAGTGAACATCGCTGCGAGCCTGCGCTTCCACGACGTGGAGGGCGGCGCGGCGGCACCGATGATCGCGGCCGCCGTGGTGGTGGTGGCCGGCGTGATCGCGGCGACCGCGCTGATCCGCGGGCGCGGCAATCTGCCTTATGCGGTTGTGTTCCTGTGGGCGCTGGCGGCGATCTTCGCGGCCGGCGGGCAGGAGGCGACGCTGGTGGCGGGCGCGGCGGCCGTGGCGGCGGTGCTGGTGGTTGTAGGGCTGGTGATGGGGATGCGCTCTAGCAAACTTGGCGGTAGTCTATGAGATGGGGCTAGCCACGCGGGATGACGCGAATTGAGCTAGGCTGTCGAGATCGTAGCGCCCGGCACGATCTGTCCGTTACGCAGTTACATATTTCATCCGATTGATCCTCCCGCAGGATCTGTGATTTATTTATCACCATTGATTTTCTGCCGCTTGCTCTTGGTACCGAATTGCACTTTCGTTGCCATCACTTTGCGGGGGCGAGAGTTTCGATGACCACGATCTGGAGTGCTGTTAGCCCATATCAGGTTCAGCTGTGGAGCTTGGTTACAGTAATATTCGGTGCGTTGGTTGCCCGAGCTATGCGGCTACGGCCGAAGGTAAACTTCAGCATCCACCATTCGTCCAGTATACTCGTGGATGAGCCTTTATTGGACGAGCAGAAGAACGTCATATCGCCAAATCAGATCGTCAAAATGGCATCCATCGTAGTGGTAAACAGCGGGTTAAATCCGGCGCGAGGTCTTGAGGTTGCGTTCAACTGGAAGCCACGCATCATGAACGTGTTTCCTGCTAGAGCGTTCTCCGAAATAGATAGCGCCTTCAATCGGTATTCTATCAAATTCGATAGCTTGGCTCCGAAAGAGCAGACCACTATCAACATAATGGCTATCAACGCCGACCTGCCGGCGATGACCGCGGTGCGCTGCGATGAATGTGAAGGTAAAGAAATAGCTATGGGGCCTCAACGTATCTGGCCAACGTGGTTCCTTAGAGGTGCAACCGCCGTACTCCTCGTCGGCCTAGTATCTTCGGTCTATCTTCTAATCCGGCTTCTCCAGACCCTTGCGAGCTAAAAATGTTCACTGTCAGCACCGGTGACGGAGACTAGCAAGTTAGCTTCACGATGACACTTGTCCTAGATCATCGCAAGTTTGCTTGAACGTCCGTCATCCCGGGCTTGACCCGGGATCCCGCTTCTTCTCTTTTCGACTTATGGAAGAGGGTGCCGGCGCATGGGTTTACATGATGGCCGATCGCTATCGGGGCGCCATCTATGTTGGCATTACCACGCATCTGGCGGCGCGTGTTCAGCAGCATCGTAGTGGGGACGGGTCCGATTTCTGTCGGCGATACGGGCTGGACCGGCTCGTCTGGGCGGACCGGGCCGGCTCTGTGCTGGACGGGATTGCGCAGGAGAAGCGGCTGAAGCGCTGGCGGCGGGAGTGGAAATTCGCGCTGATCGAGCAGGGCAATCCTGAGTGGATCGATCTGTTCGACCTGCTGGGGTGATTGGCTGGGAGGGGAGGCAGCGGGACCCCGGATCAAGTCCGGGGTGACGGGCTTGGCGCGGGGGGTGAGTTTCGCACGCTTGGAGGAGGAAGCGGGATCTCGGGTCGAGCCCGGGGTGACGGGTTCGGGGCGTGAGGTGAGTTTCGCAGGCAGCGGGACCCCGGGTCGAGCCCGGGGTGACGGGGTTAGGGGGAGTGGCTTTGGCTCGCCGGCAAGAAGGAGCGGGCCCTCGGCTCGGGGCCGGGGTGACGAGGCGTTGGATTGGGGCGGGCGGTTGAGGTTTGGCGGTATTAGCCCGCCGCTTTCGCCAGCCCCTTCGACAATTGCAGCGCCCCGTGGAGCCGGGCGGCCGGGTCCGCCCAGTTGCGCGTCAGGGCGAGCTTGGAATCCGGGCGCAGCTTCGCGATCGGGCCGAGCTTTTCGACATAGGCGAGGAGCGCGGGGACGTTGGGCGGCGTATCGTCGTGGAAGCTGACGAGCGCGCCCTTGGGGCCGACGTCCATCTTCGCGACGCAGGCCTTCTTGGCGTTCAGCTTGATCTCGATCACCTTGACGAGATTGTCGGTCGCCTCCGGCAGGGGGCCGAAGCGGTCGATCATCTCGGCGGCGAAGGCATCCAGATCGGGCTTCGTGTCGAGATCGTTGAGGCGGCGGTACAGGCCCATGCGCAGATCGAGATCGGGCACGTAATCCTCCGGGATGAGGATCGGCGCATCGACGGTGATTTGCGGCGAGAAATCGCGCGGGCGGTTGGCGAGGCCGCCGGCGCGCGCGTCCATGATCGCTTCCTCCAGCATCGACTGGTAGAGTTCGTAGCCGACTTCCTTGATATGGCCGGACTGTTCGTCGCCCAGCAGGTTGCCGGCGCCGCGGATGTCGAGATCGTGGCTGGCGAGCTGGAAGCCGGCGCCGAGGCTGTCGAGATCGGAGAGGACCTTGAGGCGCTTTTCCGCCGCATCCGTCATCTGCCGTTCGGGCGGCGTGACCATATAGGCGTAGGCGCGCGTCTTCGACCGGCCGACGCGGCCGCGCAGCTGGTATAGCTGCGCCAGGCCGAAGCGATCGGCGCGGTTGACGATCAGCGTGTTGGCGGACGGGATGTCGATGCCGCTTTCGATGATCGAGGTGGAGATGAGCACCTCGAACTTCTTCTCGACGAAGGCGGACATGCGCTCCTCCACCTCGGTCGGCGCCATCTGGCCGTGCGCGATGACGTAGCGGACCTCGGGCACTTCCTTGCGCAGGAATTCCTCGATGTCGGGCAGATCGGCGATGCGCGGGGTGACGAGGAAGCTCTGGCCGCCGCGATAATGTTCGCGCAGCAGCGCCTCGCGCAGGACGACCGGATCCCAGGGCATGACATAGGTGCGCACCGCGAGTCGATCGACCGGCGGCGTCTGGATCACGGAGAGCTCGCGCAGGCCGCTCATCGCCATCTGCAGCGTGCGCGGGATGGGCGTGGCGGTGAGGGTGAGGACGTGGACGTCCGCCTTCAGCGCCTTCAGCCGTTCCTTGTGGGTGACGCCGAAGCGCTGCTCCTCGTCGACGATGACGAGGCCGAGGCGCTTGAAATCGACGTTCCTGGCGAGGAGCGCGTGGGTGCCGACGACGATGTCGATCGTGCCGCTGGCGAGGCCTTCCTTGACGCGCTTCGCCTCCGCCGCGGGGACGAGGCGGGAGAGGCGGCCGATCTCGATCGGATAGCCTTCGAAGCGCTGGGTGAAGTTGAGGTGGTGCTGGCGGGCGAGCAGCGTCGTCGGGCAGACGACCGCGACCTGCATGCCGGCCATCGCCGCGACGAAGGCGGCGCGCAGCGCGACCTCCGTCTTGCCGAAGCCGACGTCGCCGACGATGAGCCGGTCCATCGGCTTGCCGGCCGAGAGATCGGCGAGCGTTTCCTCGATCGCGCGATCCTGATCGTCGGTTTCCTGATAGGGGAAGCGATCGACGAAGCTGGGATAGCCGCTGGCGTCGGGCGCCGCGACCTCGCCGTGGCGCAGCGCGCGCAGCGCCGCGGTGGCGATGAGATCACCCGCGATTTCGCGGATGCGCTCCTTCATCTTCGACTTGCGACGCTGCCATGCCTCGCCGCCGAGCCGGTCCAGCGTGGCGCCTTCCTCGCCGGCGCCGTAGCGCGAGAGGACCTCGAGGTTCTCGACCGGCACGTAGAGCTTGTCGCCGCCGGCATATTCCAGCTGCACGCAATCGTGCGGCGCCTTGGCGACGGGCACCTGGGTGAGCCCGACGTAGCGGCCGATGCCGTGATCGGTGTGGACGACGAGATCGCCGGGCGAGAGCGTGGCGAGCTCGGCCAGGAAGGCGTCGGCCGACTTGCGGCGCTTGGCGCGGCGGATCAGCCGGTCGCCCAGCATGTCCTGTTCGGTGAGGACGGCGACCTTGGGCGCGGTGAAGCCGTGATCGAGCGGCAGGACGATGAGCGCGACCTGCGTCTCGCCGACGCCCTGCGCGCCCTGCCACGTCTCGACCGGCTTCGCGCCGGTGAGGCCGTGATCCTTGAGGAGATTGCCGAGGCGATCGCGCGCCCCGGCGGAATAGCTGGCGAGGACGGGAGTGCGCCCCTCCTTGCGCAGCTTCTGGAGGTGATCGACCACCGCTTCGTAGACGTTGGTGCTGGCGGCGCGCTCGGGCGCGAAATCGCGCGGGCCGTCGACGCCGAAGTCCACGACGGTGGCGGATTCGGGCTCGTGGAACGGGGTGGTGACGTGCGCGGTCGCGGTGGCGAGCGCGGTCTCCCACTCCTTGGGCGGCATGTAGAGCGTCTTGGCGGGAAGAGCGCGGTAGCTGCCGGGCTGCGCCGCCTCGGCGCGCTTGCGGTTCTCGTAATAGTCGGCGACCGCCTCGAACCGCGCCTCGCCCGCGGCCTTCACGCCGCCGTCGCGCACGACCAGCGCGTCCTCGCCGATATGGTCGAACAGGGTTTCGAGACGCTCCTCGAACAGCGGGAGCCAATGCTCCATGCCGGCGAGGCGGCGGCCTTCGCTGACCGCCTGGTAGAGCGGGTCACCGGTGGCGGTGGCGCCAAAGGTTTCCCGATAGCGGCTGCGGAAGCGCTTGATGCTTTCCTCGTCCAGCAGCGCCTCGGAGGCGGGGAGGAGGGTGAAGCCGGGGATCTTGCCGGTGGTGCGCTGGTCGGCGGGATCGAAGGTGCGCACGCTCTCGATCTCGTCGCCGAAGAAATCGAGCCGCAGCGCCTGCGTCTCGCCCGAGGGGAACAGGTCGACGAGGCCGCCGCGCACGGCATATTCGCCGGCGTCGTGCACCGTATCGGTGCGGACATAGCCGTTGGCGGAGAGCAGCGCGGCGAGCTTGTCGCGCGCGATCCGCTCACCCGGCTTCAGGTTCGCGACGAGCTGGCGGATGCGGAACGGGGTGAGCGTGCGCTGGGTGGCGGCGTTGACGGTGGTGAGGACGAGCTGCGGCGCCTTGGGCGTAGCCTGCAGCTTGTGGAGCGCGCCGATCCGCTCAGCCATGACGCGCAAGGAGGGCGAGGCGCGGTCATAGGGAAGGCAATCCCAGGCCGGATATTCGACGATCTCGATCTCCGGCGCGAAGAAGCGCGCGGTGCCCGCGATCGCGCGCATCGCCGCCTCGTCCGGCGCGATGAACACTGCGCGGGTCTTGGCCGCGCGGGCGAGATCGGCAAGGAGGCTCGGCAGGAAGCCGGTCGGCACGCCCGAGAGGGTGAGCGGCGTCGTGGCGGAGAGAATCGTCTTCAGATCGGGCAAATGCGGGTCCGTTCGTATCGGGCGGCGGCAGGTGGGGGCGGGTCAGGCGCCGGGCTGGCTGCCGGGGGTAGCGAGCGCGAAATCGACGCGGCGCATCGTCTGCATCATCTCGCCTTCCCATTCAGGCGGGCAGGGGATGGAGCCGATCGCCCAGCCCATGATGTCCACGTCCTGCTCCTCCAGCAGGCGTTCGAACCATTGCAGCTGCTCCTCGGACCAGCTGGCGTGATGCGCATCGAAGAAGCCGCCAATCATGAAATCGGCCTCGCGCGTGCCCCGGTGCCAGGCGCGGAAGCGGGTGCGCCGCAAACGAGTTTCGTGATCCATCAGGGCTCCAACGACACTTGGCCGGCCGTGGTTTCGCACGGTCGGCTACGA
The DNA here is from genome assembly GCF_020707225.1 of Sphingomonas sp. IC4-52. Taxonomy (NCBI): domain Bacteria; kingdom Pseudomonadati; phylum Pseudomonadota; class Alphaproteobacteria; order Sphingomonadales; family Sphingomonadaceae; genus Sphingomonas; species Sphingomonas sp. IC4-52. Next base: position 161,331 of record NZ_JAJFEU010000001.1, read on the forward strand.
TTATTCACCCGCTCGCCTGACAGGATCGATGCGAACGGCTAGGCGTGGCGCAAGAGATAGTCATGCGACCCGATATCCTCAATCCACTGTTCGCCGAAGTCACCGCGCTAAAGGGCGTCGGGGCAGGGCTGGCCAAGCCGCTTGACCGGCTGGGGCTGGCGCGGGTGGTGGACGTGCTGTTCCATTTGCCCAGCGGCTGGATCGACCGGCTGCCGCGAGATGAGCTGATGGCGCAGGATGCGGGACGCACGATCGCGGTCACGCTGACGGTGCGCGACATCCGCGTCTCCTCCTCCCCCCGCGGCCCGACGCGGGTGCAGGCGGCGGACGGCTACGGCAACATCGTCAGCCTCGTCTATTTCGGGCGATCGAGCGGGATGGTGCGCAAGCTCTATACCGTGGGCGAGCCGGTGCGCGTCTCGGGCAAGCTGGAGACATACGGCCAGGACTTGCAGATCATCCACCCCGAGATCGTCGACGGGGAGGACAGCTTCCGCGAGCGCGAGGCAGTCTATCCCCTGTCGGAAGGGATCACTTCGCGCCGCGTGGGCGGGCTGGTCGATCAGGCGATCGCGCGGACGCCGGAGCTTGGTGAATGGATCGAGCCGGGACTGCTGGCACAGCGCGACTGGCCGGGGTGGAAGGAGGCGCTGGCGCGCGTCCATGCCGATCCGGCCGATGCGGTGGCGCGGGCGCGGATCGCCTATGACGAGATCTTCGCCAACCAGCTGGCGCTGTCGCTGGTGCGGCAGGATACACGCCGACGCGGCGGTCGCGCGCTGAAGGGGGACGGGCGGCTGCGCGACATGCTTCGGCTGCCCTATGCGCTGACCGGCGCACAGGCGCGGACGGCGCGCGAGATCGAGGGCGACCTGGCGCAGGACGCGCCGATGCTTCGGTTGCTGCAGGGCGACGTGGGATCGGGCAAGACGCTGGTCGCGGCGCTCGCGCTGCTGATCGCGGTGGAGGCGGGCGCGCAGGGCGCGCTGCTGGCGCCGACCGAGATACTGGCGCGCCAGCATTACGACACGCTGCGCGAGACGCTGGCCGGCCTGCCGGTGAACATCGCGGTGCTGACCGGGCGCGACAAGGGCCGGGCGCGCGAGGGCGTGCTGATGGGGCTGGCGGATGGATCGATCGACATATTGATCGGCACCCACGCGATCTTTCAGGATGCGGTGAATTACCGTGACCTCAGCCTTGTCGTGGTGGACGAGCAGCATCGCTTCGGCGTGGCGGAGCGGCTGGCGCTGTCGGCCAAGGGCAGGACGACGCCGCATCTGCTGGCGATGACTGCGACGCCGATCCCGCGAACGCTGGTCCTCGCGCAGCATGGCGAGATGGACCAGAGCCGGCTGGACGAGATGCCGCCCGGGCGCGAGCCGGTGGAGACCCGCGTCATCAGCGAGGAGCGGCTGGACGAGGTGGTCAATGCGCTCGGCCGGCACCTCGCGGAGGGCAAGCAGGCCTATTGGGTCTGCCCGCTGGTGGAGGAGAGCGAGAAGAGCGATCTTGCCGCCGCAGAAGCCCGCGCGGCGGCGCTGGCGGGCCGCTTCGGGGATCGCGTCGGGCTGGTGCATGGCAAGATGCGACCGGCCGAGAAGGATGCGGTGATGGCGCGCTTTGCCGGCGGCGAGCTTGGCGTGCTGGTGGCGACGACGGTGATCGAAGTGGGCGTGAACGTGCCCAATGCGACGCTGATCGTGATCGAACATGCCGACCGCTTTGGCCTGGCGCAGCTGCATCAGTTGCGCGGGCGCGTGGGGCGTGGCGGGGGGCAATCGCGTTGCCTGCTGATGCGCGGCGCGGCGTTGAGCGAGACATCGCGCGCGCGGCTGGCGCTGATGCGCGAGACCAATGACGGTTTCCGGATCGCGGAGGAGGATCTGCGACTGCGCGGCGGGGGCGAATTGCTCGGCACGCGGCAATCGGGCGAGGCGGCGTTCCGGCTGGCGACACCGGAACTGCTCAACGAGCTGCTGCCGATCGCTTATGATGATGCGCGGCTGCTGATCGATCGCGACGGCGGGCTTTCCGGCCCGCGCGGGCAGGCGGCGCGGGTGGCGCTGTATCTGTTCGAACGAGACGCGGGCGTGGCGCTGCTGCGGTCCGGCTGATAACGCCGCGACATGCCGGTGCTGCTGCCGTTCCTGTTCGCCATCGCCGCCGGCCTGTGCGTGGCGGTGCAATCGCCGAGCAATGCGATGCTGGCGCGCGCCACCGGATCGGTGTGGTTCGCGTCGCTGATCTCCTTCACGGGCGGGCTGACGCTATTGCTTGCGATCTGGGCATTGTTCGACCGCACACCGCTCGCTGCCGTGCGACAGGCGCCGCCCTGGGCGTGGATCGGCGGGCTGTACGGCGTCGTGTTCGTGGCGGCGGTGGCCTATGCCACGCCGCGGCTCGGGCTGGCGGTGACGCTGACCGTTACGCTGGCAGCGCAACTGACGATGGCAGTGGCGCTGGATCATTTTGGGCTACTTGGATTGAAGCAGGAACCGGTGACGCTGACGCGGCTGGCGGGTCTGGCGTTGGTGGTGGCGGGAGTGTTCCTGGTCCGGCGGTAACAGCGCGCGGTCGCAGGTAATTACATCGCGTGCTAAAAAAACGCGGTGTTTTCGCGACTTTTCCGTTTGCCGCGCTGATGCTGGGCGGCTGTTTCGCTGGGGAGAACGGCCGCCCTCTCCGTGGCGCAGCGCAGGCCGGCGCGCTCGACCCTGCGGCAGCCGAACGTGCTTATGCGAATTGTCCCGGCGCTTCTGAATTGGCGGCGGCTGTCGATGTATCCTGGTCACCCCACGTCAGTCGCCTGCCAGATCATCGCACCTTTCGTGAGAGAATGAAGGTACCGCTACCCGAAGGGGGCAGCCGGATCCTGTTCTGGTCATCGGGGGCACACCACAGCATGGTCTCGTCCCGCGTCGTTGCCGTGCGTGATTGGCAAGGGAAGTGGCACACGAGCGGCATTAGTGAAGCCACATCCGTGCTGGCGGACATCGAGCCCAATCGTATGACGCTCGAACGAAGCCTTTCTTCGGAAGAGGGCCGCGCACTCGATCAGCTATTGGCCGATCCCTGCCTCTATGCCTCTCCAACGTTCCAACGGAACCCCAACATCGTCGCGGGCGGGGCCGAGCAGACCATGGAAATCGAGACGCCGGAACGCCGTTGGATCAGCAGTTGGTTCGGCCGCCGCACGCCACAACAGGCAGGGGTGATCAACCAGATCACCCGATAGTATCCTTCGGCGCGCGAGGCGCCACCCACCATCCGCCTTCCCGCGCCCACCCAGCGGCGCCGGATCGCTGCCGAGGGCGGCGATTACCCCGCGACCAGCAGGCCGTGGTGCTTCTTGCCGGCGGAGATGCGGACCGGCTCGCCGCCGGCGGTGACGGTGGCGGCTTCGTCGGACACCTTCTCGCCGGCGACGCGTGCGCCGCCCTGCTTGATCAGGCGGCGCGCCTCGCCCTTGGAGGCGCAGAAGCCGAGGCCGACAAGAACGTCGACCAGCGGCACCTCTCCGCTCGCCGCGAAGCTGGGGAGCGCGTCGCCGCTGGCGCCTTCCTCGAAGGTCTTGCGCGCGGTTTCGGCGGCCTGCTCGGCTGCCTCGCGGCCGCGGCACATGGCGGTCGCCTCGTTGGCGAGGATCTTCTTCGCCTCGTTGATCTCCGCGCCTTCCAACTTCTCGAGCCGGGCGATCTCGTCTTCCGGCAGATCGGTGAACAGGCGCAGGAAGCGGCCGACGTCACGATCGTCGGTGTTGCGCCAGAACTGCCAGTAATTAAAGTGCGGCAGCTGATCCTCGTGCAGCCACACGGCGCCTGAAACGGTCTTGCCCATCTTCTGCCCGTCGGCAGTGGTGAGGAGCGGGGTGGTGACGCCGAACACCTCGGTGCCGTCCATGCGGCGGGCAAGCTCGATGCCGTTGACGATATTGCCCCATTGATCGCTGCCGCCCATCTGCAGCCGCACGCCGTGGCGCAGCGACAGCTCGCGGAAATCATAGGCCTGCAGGATCATGTAGTTGAATTCGAGAAAGCTGAGCGACTGCTCGCGATCGAGGCGCAGCTTCACCGAATCGAACGACAGCATCCGGTTGACCGAGAAATGCTGCCCGACCTCCCGCAGGAAGGGGATGTATTCGAGCTTGTCGAGCCAATCCGCATTGTCGACCATCACGGCATCGGTCGGGCCGTCACCAAAGGTCAGGAACCGTTCGAAGATGCGGCGGATCGAGGCGACGTTGGCGCCGATGCGATCCTCCGTCAGCAGCTGGCGCGATTCTTCCTTGAACGACGGATCGCCGATCTTGCCGGTGCCGCCGCCCATCAGGACGATCGGCTTGTGCCCGGTCTGCTGCAGGCGGCGCAGCAGCATGATCTGGACGAGGCTGCCGACGTGGAGCGACGGCGCGGTCGGATCGAAGCCGATATAGCCCGGCACCACCTGGCGAGCCGCGAGCGCATCGAGCGCGGCCGCGTCGGTCATCTGGTGGATGTAGCCGCGGTCCGTGAGGACGCGGAGGAGATCGGACTTTGCTTCGGTCATAACGCGCCGCACATGCCTTTCCCCGGCCGCTCCCGCAAGCGGGCGGGGCGTCGTGGCTACCGCTTGGGTAGCTGGCTCGTCGGGTCGACCGGGTTGCGGCCCTTGCGCAATTCGAAGTGAAGCTCAGGCTGATCGGCGAAGCCTGTGTCGCCGGACAGCGCGATCGTCTGGCCCTTCTTCACCGCCTGGCCGCGCTGGACGAGCAGCTTGGAGGCGTGGCCGTAAACGCTGGTCCAGTTCTCGCCATGGCGAACGATGATGAGGCCGCCCAGCGCAGCAATGCCGTCTCCGACATAGGCGACGGTACCATCCGCCGCGGCACGTACCGGCGTTTCGGTCGGCACCGCGATCTTGATGCCGTTGTTGCGCTGGCCGCTGGCGCCGGCGCCGAAGCGGCCGACGATGCGGCCGTCGACCGGCCACATGAACCGGCCAGGGCTGCTGGTAGGCGGAGCGACCGCCGCCGTCGCAGGAAGGACGCGGCGCGGCGTCGCCACGGCCTTCGCCGGCGCCTGGTTCTCGGCGATCGCCGGTTCGCCGCCGGTGATGATGTCGTCGATGTCGAGGCGGAAGGCCGCGGCGCGTTCGGCGGCGCTGCGCGGGCGCGCGTCGCCCGGGATCAGGATACGCTGGCCGGTGCGCAGGATGTAGGGCTCGCTGAGGGCGTTAGCGGCGACGATGTGCGACCATTCGACGCCATAGGCTCGGGCGATCGCGATGCCGGTCTGGCCGGAACGCACGAGGTGATAGCGGCCGCCGGGGATGCGCAGCCGCTGGCCGGCGTAGATAACGAAGGGAGCGGAAAGCCCGTTCGCGCGGGCGATCGCTTCCGATCCGGCACCGGTGCGTTCGGCGATCAAGCGCAGCGAATCGCCGGATCGCACGACATAGGTCTGATCCGGAACCTGGCGCGCATCGTCCGCCACCCCGCGCTGCTCCCAGGCCGGGGGCGGGGCGGGAAGCTGTTCGACCTGCTCCTGCGGCCGCGGCCCCGGGCGTGGGGGCGGATAACTGCCGCCGGCATCGGGCCGGGACGGGGCCGGCCGCGCCGGGCGGTCGACCGAGGGAATGCATCCCGCCAACGCGATCGCGAGCGGCAGCGCAAGCGGGATACGGTTCGTCATTACCGCTGCATTAACCCTGGACGGGCCGCGGCTCCAGCCGGTTCAAGCCGCCGAGATACGGCTGCAGCACCGAAGGCACTGCGACTGAGCCGTCGGCCTGCTGGTAATTCTCCAGGATCGCCACGACCGTGCGGCCGATCACCAGCCCCGAGCCGTTCAGCGTGTGGACGAAGCGGGTCGCCTTTTCGCCTTCGGGGCGGAAACGGGCATTCATGCGGCGCGCCTGAAAATCGGTGCAGGTGGAGCAGGAGGAAATCTCGCGATAGCGATCCTGCCCCGGCAGCCACACTTCGATGTCATAGGTGCGGGCAGCGGAGAAGCCCATGTCGCCGGTGCACAGCTTCATGCGGCGGAACGGCAGCTCCAGCCGGCTCAGCACGTCCTCCGCCGCGGCGGTCATCCGCTCATGCTCCGCCTCCGACTGATCGGGCTCGACGATCGAGACCATCTCCGCCTTGTCGAACTGATGCTGGCGAATGAAGCCGCGCGTATCGCGCCCGGCCGCGCCCGCTTCCGAGCGGAAGCAGGGGGTGAGGGCAGTGAAGCGCAGCGGCAGATCGGTCGCGGCGAGGATCTTCTCGCGCACGATGTTGGTGAGGCTGACCTCGCTGGTCGGGATCAGCCAGCGGCCGTCGGTGGTGCGGAACAGATCCTCGGCGAACTTGGGCAGCTGGCCGGTGCCGAACATCGCCTCGTCCCGCACGAGGAGCGGCGGGATCACTTCCTCATAGCCATAGTCGTGCGTCAGCACGTCGAGGCCGAACTGGCCGAGCGCGCGGGCGAGCTTCGCGACATGGCCGCGCACCAGCGTAAAGCGTGCACCTGACAGCAAGGCACCGGCCTCGAAATCGAGGCCGAGGGCTGGGCCGATCGCGTCATGCTCGCTGATCGCGAAATCGAACGTCGGGCGCTGACCGCGTTCGTGGATCAGCTGATTGTCGTTCTCGTCCGCGCCATCGGGCACGTCGGCGAGCGGCAGGTTGGGAAGACCGGCGAGGAGGCTGTCGAGCTCTCCGCCGAGCCGCGCTTCCTCCGCCTCCAGCTCGGGCAGCCGCTGCTTGAGCGTGGCGACTTCCGCCATCAGCGCGGTGGCGGTTTCCTCGTCCTTCTTCGCCTTGGCCGCGCCGATCGCCTTCGATGCCTCGTTACGGCGCGCCTGGCCGACCTGAAGCTCCGTCACCACCTCACGGCGGCGGCGATCGAGATCGAGGATGGTGGTAGCGTCCGCCGGCTTGCCACGGCGCGCCATGGCGGCGTCGAAGGCGGCGGGATCGTCACGGATCAGGCGAATGTCGAGCATGGCGCGGGGCTATGCCGAGGGTGCGGGGTTCAGGCAAGCCGTGCAGCGGCCTCGGATAGAGGACCGAAAGGCAACCCGCATGCGCGTCAAGGCGTTGGTTGGGCAACACGGCATGCAAGGAGGTACGATCATGCAAGTCCCGCACAACTCCGTCGTTCTAGTGGCAGACGGCCGCAAGCTGCTGTTCCTGCGGAACGAGGGAGATGACGTGTATCCGAACCTGACGGTGGAGCATGCGGAAGAGCGCCCCAATCCGGCGGACCGCGATCAGAAAACCGATGCCGCGGGTGCCGCTTCCTCCACCCAGTCCGGACCGGGAGCGCCGGCGGTTGCACAGAACGGATCCATGCACGCGCGGGGCGGCGGGGCTCAATTTGCGCCGGCGCGCGGCACATTGGGTGAAACGGATTTCCACCAGCTTGAAGAGGATCGTTTTGCAGCCGACGCGGCAGAGCTGCTGAAAAAGCGGGCGCTATCCAACGATTACGAAAAGCTGATCGTCGTTGCGCCGCCCAAGACGCTGGGGGAGTTGCGCAAGCACTACCACAAGGAAGTCACGGACCGTCTTGCCGGCGAGCTGTCGAAAGACCTGACGGGGCATCCGATCACCGACATCGAGCAGGCGCTGCTGAACGCGTGATGCTTAAAGGCCGCGCACCCTGGTGAGGGCGCGCGGCCGATTGTTCGTGGCCAGTCAGTCAGGCCTTGGCCGAAGCTTTCCGGGCGAACCGTACACGCACCGCCAGACCTGCTGCAGCAACGCCGAAGAGGATCATCATCGGGGGCGCGGGCACGGGAGAGGGATTGCCGCTGCTGTTGCCGCCGTGGCCCCCGTTGGACGACCAACCCCCGTTGGATGACCAATGGCCACCGTTCGAACTCCACCCCTTGGACGACGAACCGTAAGAAGAGCTCGAGGTCGACGACGAGGTCGACGTCGATGTGGAAGATGAGGTGGAGGACCCACCGGTCGACGTGGAGCTCGAGGTCGACGAGCCGCCGGTCGAGGTTGAGGTCGAGGAGCCACCGGTCGAGGTCGACGTGGAGGATCCTCCCGTTGACGTTGATGAGCCTCCGGTTGAGGTGGACGAGCCCCCCGTCGAAGTTGAGGATCCGCCAGTCGAAGTTGACGAACCGCCGGTCGAGGTCGAGCCGCCGCTGGAGCTGGACGTCGACGAAATCACGATGCCGCTTGATCCGCTGACACCGCCAGAGCCGCCGAAGAAGCCACCTGCAAAGAAGCCGCCGCCGCCGACGCCGCGTCCCCAACCGCCGCTGACAACGGGTGCAACATCGCCGCCGCCGCTGGCAATCGCCGGACCGACGGGCAATGGCACTGGGACGGGGGCTGCCTGTGCTGCCACCGTGACGACCGTCGGCGCGCAGGCGGCGGGCGCTGCCGCCACCACGCGGCGCACGGCGGTGCGGCGGGCGGGCGTACGCCGGACGATCCGCTTCTGCGGCGCGACCTTCGCCACCTTCGTATAGGAACTGCGCGCCTTTTGCGTCTGGGCGACATGCACTGCGCCGCCGCCGATCACTGCACCCCCTACGGTGCACGCGCAGAGTTTCGCCAAGGCCATCCGCACTGACATGATGTCACTCTCTCATTCCCAGGCGGCGCAACGTGCCGTCCTGTGTTCTATTCAGGATCTGCTTGCGGCCAACGTGCAGAACAAAGATTTAAACTCAACTGCAATGACCGTCCCGGCGGGGGTTTTTACGCGAGCGACGCAAGTAGGACCGCGTTTTCTACGTTAACGTACCATGGCGGGACACGTTGAAACGTCCTGTCTGTTCACTGCCGGGCAATGCCGCATCGATTACGCATTTTTCCACGCTCGCGAATGCTTGTGAGTTTCCCGGTCGGCGTTTATAGGCGCGCCACGGGGCCCTCGGGGTGCAACGACACCCTGACGCGGGCGGGGAGACGGGTTGATGGCGACGGCTTACAATCGCGTGGATCAGTTAAGTCCTAAAGATCTTGGGGCTGCAAACGACGACGGTTATCGTCCGCATCCGGACGAGCCTTTCATGAACCCGCGTCAGCAGGAATATTTCCGAGCCAAGCTGTTGGCGTGGAAAGATGCCATTCTGCGAGAATCGCTGGGTACGCTCTCGCAGCTGCAGATCGATTCGCTTCGCGAGTCTGACCTAAACGATCGCGCATCGAGTGAGACCGACTGGTCGATCGAATTGCGCACGCGCGATCGGCAGCGCAAGCTTATCGGGAAGATCGAAGCTGCGTTGCGCCGCATCGATGAAGGTGAGTACGGCTATTGCGAGGTTACGGGCGAGCCGATCAGCCTGGGCCGGCTTGAGGCGCGACCGATTGCCACCATGACGGTGGAAGCTCAGGAGCGGCACGAGCGCAACGAGAAGATTTCTCGCGAGGATTGATCGGGCGCGGCCGCTCGGCTTGGCCCGTTCGTGATTCGACAAGAATTGGGACGTACTTTGACGAGCATGGACTCCGCGGCCGGCGTATTCTTGGACACCACCGCTGTTGGCGGCGATGATCGAGGGCGCGACAGCCTGTTTCTGTTGGCGCGGCTGAAGGTGGCTGGCGTGGATGGCGAAACCACTGTTCGCGTCCGCAATCTATCGAGCGGTGGCTTGATGGTGGAGCTTCCCGAGCCAGTAGCTCCCGATTCGGTCATTCAGATCGAGCTTGCCGCGTTAGGGTGGCTCGCCGGGCGAGTCGCGTGGCAGACCGAAGGGCGCGCAGGGATCGCGTTCGACAAGCCCATTGATCCGCAGCTCGTGCGTAAACCGGTGGGTCTGGCGTAGGCGTAAGTAAGTGCAGGGCAGGCGGAAGTGCTTGCCGGAGTAAACGGCGCACCTCGATAGGCGCGATTACTCACCGTCCGGGCTGGACGGCCCGGCATCGTTTGTGCCAATGCGCGCATCCGATCACGCGGGTGTGGCGGAATTGGTAGACGCAGCGGACTCAAAATCCGCCTCTGGCAACAGATTGTCGGTTCGAGTCCGACCACCCGTACCAGTCGAGGGCTCGACGTTCCGGCCCGGATCGGGCATCGCCCATTGATGTCAGCAATTGCTCTGCTTCGCGCAAAGACGGCGGCGTCCCACGAGGCAGTCGACTCGGTTTTCGGCGGCCATGATCTGAACAATCCCCTGTCGTACCAGCGTTTCCTGGAAGCGCATGGGCGCGCGCTGCCGCACGCGGAGGCGATGGCGGCTGCGGTATGGCCAGCCTTGCGCCTTCGCACGCCGCTATTGGCTGCCGATCTTGCCGCGCTTGGTTCACCTGCGGATTTGGCTGTGAGTACCAGGAATGAACAGGGGCCGTCCCAATGGGGCGCGCTTTATGTGGTGGAGGGATCGCGTCTGGGTGGCGGCGTTCTGGCGAAACAGGTCGGACCGGGAATGCCGGTCGCCTATTTGTCTGCCGTTCACCAGCCAGGGGAGTGGCGAGCGATTCGGCATGCCATCGACGCTGCCGCCGCCGATCGGGACCAACATTGGCTGGACCAGATGGTGGCGGGTGCTCTTGCCACCTTCGAGCTTTACGAGGCCGCTACGCGGCACGCACGCGCATAGCCGCCTCAGTTTCTGTCCGGCGAGGTGAGGGCAACCTCAGCCGGGGTTGCGCGATCCCCCCAAAGGCGTCAGCGCGGCTCGTCTTCGATGGGAGCAGTGAGGATCGCTCGCAAACCGGGGCTATTTTCGGCATGGTCGAGCGTTCCGTTGAGGCGAGCCATGACCGCCTGCATCATCCGGCTGCCGAACCCGCTTCGCTCCCCCGTGATGCCGACACCATGGTCCGCCACGATCAACCGGAAACGATTGCGGTGCTGCTCCAACGCGATATCGATCGGCCCGGTGCCGCCGGGGTAAGCATATTTGGTGGCGTTGATGACAAGTTCCGATGCGATCAGGCCAACGCTGACCGCGCGATCGGTCGGGATTAGCATGGGTGTAAGATCAGCCGTCATCTGAGATGACCATTCCTCGCCCAGCGAGCCCTTCAGGTCTCCGACCAACTCCTCGAGATAACGCGCCAGGTCGATCGTCTCGATCTGGTCATCGCGATAAAGCCGGCGGTGAACCAATGCTACGGACGAGAGCCGGGACCGGGCCTCGATCAACTGGTCCGCCACCGGCCCGGGACCAGCCTCGCGCGCCTGCAAGGAGAGGAAGGCGGACACGAGCTGAAGGCTGTTCTGAACCCGGTGGTCCACCTCCTTCATCAGCACGTCCTTTTGCGCCAGGGCGAGGTCCTTTTCCGTAACGGCTCGCTCCAATTCGCGAAACAAGCGTTGGCGCTCCCTGGCTTCATTGGCTGCGCGCAACGCCCGACGCAGGCGATGCGCCGACTCGGTCTGCTCCAGTGTCCAACGCCGTGAGCGACAGCGTACGGTTTCGCGCCACGTCTCGAAGGATGTGCGCGGGGTCAAAATGGCGTCGGGATTGTGCTGGACGCCCTTGTGCGGATTGCCCGCCCATTCGATCTCTTCGACCTGCTCGGCGCGGAACCAAAGCAGGATCGACTGCTCTTCCGGCACCGGCAGCGCCATGACTCCGCTCGCCTTCTCGGCGAACTCTGCCGCTTCCCGGAGATGGCCGGCTAAATGGTGGGTGACGAAGGCGTCGGTGGTGTTCCGCTCCGCCAGCCAATTTCCGATGCTGGCGATAGCGGCATCGTCCGGACAGTGGCCATAGCGATCGATGCCGCCGGGGTGGATGACCGCCACGCCATCGCTGTCCATCATTCGCTGAAGATCATCGTGACGGCTTGCCACGGCGCTGGTGAGCGGCGGCTTGAACGCGGGTACCAGCGAGTCCTCGGCCGCCCGAAGCGACAGCCGCTCACGATAGCTATCGGCTTCTTCCCGAGCGCGGATCTGGCGCGCCAGACCGCCCGCGAGAGCGAGCGCGGCGAGACGGACATCCAGGGGCATCGCCCTTGCGGTGCGATGGTGGCAGGCGATCAGGCCCCAGAGGATCCCGTCCTTGACGATCGAGATCGAGGCGGATGCGCCGACATCCATGTTGCGAAGATACTGCAGGTGTATCGGCGAAACGCTCCGCAACGACACATCGCTGAGGTCAAGCGACTCGTAGCGCGCCGGGCGCAGTGGCGCCGGTTCGTAACCGACATCCGGGATAACGCGCACCCTGTTTTGGACATACAGGGCCCGCGCCTGACGCGGTATGTCGGCAGCCGGGAAGTGGTGGTGCATGAAGCTATCGAGGGACTCGTCGCGAGCTTCCCCGACCACGCGGCCGGCATCGTCATCAAGGAACCGATAAACCATCACTCGATCGAAGCCGGTCAGCGTCCGAAAGGCGATCGCCGCCCGAGCGCAAAGCGTGCGGAGATTGGGCGCGCGTTCAAAGCCGGCGGCGATCGCGTCCATCCAGCCGAGCATCTCACCGGCGAGCAGCGGGTGTTCGGACGCAGGCTCTAGCTCGACGACCAAGTGATCGCCTGTTCGGTGAAGCGTGACGTCGAACGTCTGCCCCGCCATCTCGACGGAAGCGCCGCGGACCGACCCGCCCGGGCCGGCTGAGGGAACAGATTGCAACAGGGCCGACACGTCCTGCGCAAGCAATTCCGAAAGCGAGGCGCCGAGCCAACCTGGGCCAAACGCCGACTCCAGCGATCCCGCGCCAGCCTCAACCGCGAGGCTGGCGTGATCAGCAACAAGGAGCAATCCGCGGGGTTGGATCGCGCCCGGGATATGAATCGGCTCGCGATCGCATGCGGTCAGGTCGGGCGCGGCCCGCTCATTCAGGCTCGCCATAGCCCTCCCTCAGTGCGACTGGAGGAGGGGAATGGCCCAGATGAACGTGCCGCGCAACTATTTGATGTCAGGCCCGTCGCTTACTCCGCCGCTTCGGCGTAGCGGCTAATCATGGATTGGAGGCGGCCCTCGATGATCTGCTCCGCCTCGGCAATGATGCGGTCGACCAGTTCCTTTACGGTCGGTACGTCGTGGATCAGGCCCTGTACCATGCCGGCCGACCAGATACCGTCCTGCGTGTCGCCATTCTCCATTGCGGCGCGACCGCGAGCGCCCGCGACGAGATGCTGGACGTCCTTGAACTCGGCACCCCCCTTGCGCTCGATGGCCACGACTTCCTGGCTGACCTTGTTCTTCATCACGCGAGCGGTGTTGTGTAGCGTGCGGAAGATGAGATCGGTCTGACGCTCGTCATTCTCGACCATCTGCTGCTTGAAGCTGTCGGGAATCTGCGCCTCCTGCGTGACGCAGAAACGCGTGCCCATGTTGATGCCGTCGGCGCCCAGCGCCAGCGCTGCGACGAGGCCGCGTCCATCGCCAAAGCCGCCGGACGCGAGCATCGGCACCTTGATCTTGTCTGCCGCTGCCGGGATCAGGATCAGGCCGGGGATGTCGTCCTCGCCCGGGTGGCCGGCGCATTCAAAACCGTCGATCGAGATCGCGTCTGCGCCCATCCGCTCGGCCGACAAAGCGTGGCGAACCGCGGTGCACTTGTGGATCACCTTGATCCCGTGCGCCTTGAAATCGTCGATATGCTCCTGCGGCTTGTAGCCGGCGGTCTCGACCACCTTGATCCCGCCTTCGATGATCGCGCGGCGATATTCGGCATAGGGCGGGGGCGTGATGGTCGGCAGGATCGTCAGGTTCACACCGAAGGGCTTGTCCGTCAGATCCTTGGTGCGCTGAATTTCCTTCGCCAGATCCTCCGGCGTCGGCTGAGTGAGCGCCGTGACGAAACCGAGTGCACCTGCATTGGCGACCGCGGCGACTAGGTGAGCCTTACCGACCCACTGCATGCCGCCCTGCGCGATTGGATATTCAACTCCGAACGCCTCGGTGAACCGCGTCTTGAGCATTTCCCTCTCCCATGGGCGCCTCGTCGGGCGCGCTAACGTAACAGATGTTATGCCGATCTCGGCAGGGCCGCAAGTCCGCTCGGCGTGCGGTTGGCCGCCCCGTCAGCGGCCGTGCGCACCGATGCGCAAGCGGCGGCTGGGGCGGGGCGGGCCGCCGATCAGAAGACGCTGCCCAGCGCCTGCTTGCCCGAGCGCGGACGGATCTGGCTGTTGCGATAGTCGACGTCGCTCCAGTCGAGTTCCTTGAACTCCTGCCGGCGGGGGCCAAGGTAGCCGAACAGGAAGGCCGCCACCTTGCGCATCTGGATCTCTTCCGCGCCTTCGGTGATGCGATAGCGGCGGTGATGGCGATAGATGTGCTCGAACGCCTTGTGGCGCGAATAGCCGATGCCGCCATGCACCTGCATCGCGCGATCCGCTGCCTCGCAGCACAGGCGATTGCCCCAGTAATTGCACATCGAAACCTTGTCCGAAAGGCGCTTTTCCACCTCGTGGTGCGGCATTTGGTCCATTTCCCACGCCGTCTTGCGGATCAGCAGGCGCAGCATCTCGGCCTGGGTGGCGAGCTCCACCAGCGGGAACTGGATCGCTTGGTTGCGGGCGAGATCCTCGCCGAAGGGCTTGCGCTGGCGCGCGTAGCGGATCGACTCTTCGATGCAGTAGGTCGCGGCACCCAGCGATGACGCCGCCTGGCGAATGCGGTTCTCGTGCACGAAGGCCTGGGCGACAGGCAGGCCGTTCTCCGGATCGCCGAAGATCGTCGTTTCCGGCACCCACACGTCCTTGAAGCTGACGCGCGGATGATCGGTCGGCATGTTGAAGGTCCAGAGATATTCCTCGACCTTCACGCCCTCATCGTCGGTCGGCACCAGGAAGCAGGTGATGCCCTTGGCCGCGCCGTCCTCGCCGCTGGTACGGGCGAAGAGGGCGCAGTGCGTCGCGACGTGCATGCCCGTCGTCCACATCTTCTCACCGTTGATGACGTAGCCGGGCACGCCATTGCGCGATTCCGGCACCGCGCGCGTTTCCATATGGGTCGCGTCGGAGCCGTGATACGGCTCGGTCAGGCCGAAGGTCACCCGGCGGGTGCCGTTCAGCGTGCCGGTGATGAACTCTTCCTTCTGCTCCTCGGTGCCGAAATCGTCGAACATCTTGGCGAACGGGTTGTTCGCCACGATGCTGTGCTCGGTCTGCAGATCGTTATGGAGGCCGAGGCCCTTGGCGGCGAGATATTCGCGGATGACGCACATCCACAGGTTCGATCCGCCCTTGCCGCCGAACTTGGGATCCATGGCGAAGCGCAGATGCCCTGCCTTGTCCGCACGGCGCTTTGCCTCGCGCATCAGCTCTTCCCACTCGTGACGGGGCAGCCCGTCATTCTCGAAATCGGTCCGCGCATATTCGCGGCGGTGGTCGAAGAAGCGGACGTTATCGTCGGCATCCTCCAGCGGCTTGATCTCCGCCTCGATGAACGCATCCAGCTCCTTCAGATAGTCGAGCAGATCCTGCGGCAAACCGAAATCCATGGCCCTCTCCCGAATTAAGTCGACTCTTTTAACTTGCGTAGCGGCCTCTCACGGATTTTAAAGCCCCTAATTCAAACAAGCCGAGGGGCGATGGCGGAGAGGCTTTCGAAAGACGAGTTGGCGCGGCGATTGTCCGTGCTTGCACCGCGCATGGCCCCCGGGGCGGAGCGGGTCGAGAATCTGGTACGGCTGACCGGCGGCGCCAGCATGGAGACATGGGCGTTCGACGCGGCGGGGGCGGGGGAGGCGAAGACTCCGCTGATCTTGCGGCGCCGCACGCGGATGGTGATGAACTCCGCCGTCTCGAAACCGCCGCTCCGCCGCGAGGCGGAGGCCATCGCGCTTGCTGTTGAGGCCGGCGTTCCCGCGCCCATCGTGACCTATGTCTGCGACGAGGAGGCGGACGGGCTGGACGAGGCCTATGTGATGCACCGCGTCGCGGGCGAGACGCTCGGTAAGAAGATCACCAGTGACCCCGCGTTTGAGCCGGCTCGCGGCAAGCTCGCCCGCCAATGCGGCGCCGCGCTCGCCCGCATCCATTCGGTGGCGCCGCTGGGCGGCCTCGACCAGACCGATGCGGAGACGACGCTCGCCAACTACGAGGCGATGTGGCGCGCGACCGGCGCAGTCCGCCCGACGATCGAGGCGGCATTCCGCTGGCTCGAGAAGCGACTGCCCAAGGAGAAGGTGACGTCCCGCTTCGTCCACGGCGATTTCCGCAACGGCAACATCATGGTCGACCCGAACGAGGGGCTGGTCGCGGTGCTCGACTGGGAGTTGGTACACGTCGGCGACCCGGCGGAGGACCTGGGCTGGCTGTGCACCAACAGCTGGAAGTTCGGCCGGCCCGACCGGTATGTCGGGGGCTTCGGCGACGTGCAGGACCTGCTCGATGGCTATGCCGAGGCGGGCGGCGAACCGATCAACGCGGCGCGAGTCGATTTCTGGTCGATGCTCGGCAGCCTCAAATGGGGCGTCATGACGATGGGCATGTACGCAAGCTTTGCTTCCGACCCCAGCGCCGGGCCGGAGCGCGGCGTGATCGGGCGCCGGCTGTCCGAAACGGAGGCAGACATCGTGGCGATCATCGAGAGGAACGCGGCATGATCACGCATCCTACGGCGCAGGAACTGGTGGCAGGGGTCGCGCAATGGCTGCCGGTGGATGGCAGCGCGAGCGTCTTTGGCCTTCGCGTGGCGCGAAATGCGCTGGAGATTGCGGCGCGCGACATGGCGATGAGCCCGACTGCGGATGCGCGCGCGGTAGGGCGGATGCGCGCGCTGCTGAACCGGGACGGCACGCGTGACGAGCTGGACAAGGCGCTGGTGGAGGCGATCCGCAGCGGGGCGATCGCCCCTGACGACCCTGCTCTGGTGGCGCATCTCAAGGCGACGGCGCTGGACACGATCGCGATCGACCAGCCCAAATATGCCCATACGCTTGGCGCGCCCGCCTGAAGCACTATAGGCCATAACGATCATCTCCGTTCGCCCTGAGTTTGTCGAAGGGCGTGTCGTTCGGCTCGATGCTGCTTGGCACGGGCCGCGACAGGCTTAGCCCGGACGGGGCGGAGCGTTTCGCTCCTGGCACTATGGTGGAGTAGATTATGGCCGGCATGGGCGCGTTCGACTGGGCGGATCCGTTTCTGCTCGACGAGCAATTGAGCGAAGACGAGCGGATGGTGCGCGACACGGCACGTGCCTATGCGCAGGAGAAACTGGCGCCGCGGATCATCGACGCGTTTGCGAACGAGGTGACCGATCCCGCGATCTTTCGCGAGATGGGTGTGCTCGGCCTGCTGGGGCCGACGATCCCGGAGGAATATGGCGGCGTTGGCGCCTCCTATGTCTCCTACGGCCTGGTCGCGCGCGAAGTGGAGCGGATCGATTCGGGCTACCGCTCGATGATGAGCGTCCAGTCGAGCCTCGTCATGTATCCGATCCATGCTTATGGCTCGGAGGAGCAGAAGCGGAAGTATCTGCCCAAGCTCGCCAGCGGCGAGTGGATCGGCTGCTTTGGGCTAACGGAGCCGGATGCCGGCTCCGACCCCGGCGGCATGAAGACCCGCGCGGTGAAGACCGACGGCGGCTACCGTATCAGTGGCAGCAAGACCTGGATCTCGAACGCGCCGATCGCCGACGTGTTCGTCGTGTGGGCGAAGAGCGATGCGCATGGCGGCGGCATTCGCGGCTTCGTGCTCGAGAAGGGCATGAAGGGGCTGTCGGCGCCGAAGATCGAGGGCAAACTCTCCCTTCGCGCCTCGATCACCGGCATGATCGTGCTGGATGATGTCGAGGTGGGTGAGGACGCGCTGCTGCCCGACGTTCAGGGGCTGAAGGGGCCGTTCGGCTGCCTCAATCGGGCGCGCTACGGCATCAGCTGGGGCGCGATGGGCGCGGCGGAATTCTGCATGCACGCCGCACGTCAGTACGGCCTCGATCGGCACCAGTTCGGGCGGCCGCTGGCGGCGACCCAGCTGTATCAGAAGAAGCTGGCAGACATGGAGACCGAGATCGCGCTGGGGTTGCAGGCCTCACTGCGCGTCGGGCGGCTGATGGACGAGGGGCGGTTCGCGCCGGAGATGGTCTCGATCGTGAAGCGCAACAATGTCGGCAAGGCGCTGGATATTGCTCGCGTGTCGCGTGACATGCACGGCGGCAACGGCATCTCGGGCGAATATCAGGTGATGCGCCACGTGATGAACCTCGAGACGGTGAACACCTATGAGGGCGCGCATGACGTGCATGCGCTGATCCTCGGCCGCGCGATCACGGGAATCGCGGCGTTCTGAGTGTCGTCACCCGGAGGTGATCCGGGGTCCCGCTTCTATTTCATGTGCCGGGAAGAAGGGTGAGCGGGACCCCGGCTCAAGGCCGGGGTGACGAGAGATGACCAAGGAAACACCGCTCAAGGGCATCAAGGTGGTCGAGCTTGCCCGCATCCTGGCGGGGCCGTGGGCGGGGCAGATCCTGGCCGATCTCGGCGCCGAGGTGATCAAGGTGCAGAGCCCCGCGGGCGACGATACGCGCACCTGGGGGCCGCCGTTCGTGGAGCATGATGGCGACCGGGCGGCGGCCTATTATCATGCGTGTAACCGCGGCAAGACGAGCATCGTCGCCGACTTCGCCAAGGCCGAAGATGTCGCGCGGGTGAAAGCGCTGATCGCCGATGCCGACGTGGTGATCGAGAACTTCAAGGTCGGTGGCCTCGCCAAATACGGCCTCGACTATGCCAGCCTCGCGCCGGATCATCCGCGCCTCGTCTATTGCTCGATCACCGGCTTCGGCCAGACCGGGCCCTATGCCCATCGCGCCGGCTATGATTTCATCATCCAGGGGATGGGCGGGATCATGTCGCTGACCGGGGAGCCGGACGGTGCGCCGCAGAAGATCGGCGTCGCCTTCGCCGACATCATGACGGGGCTGTATGCGACGATCGGCATTCAGGCGGCGCTGATGATGCGTGCTCGGACGGGGCGGGGGCAGCAGGTGGATTGTGCGTTGCTCGACACGATGGTCGGGGTGCTCGCCAATCAGGCCGCGAACTATTTTGCCAGCGGCGAGAACCCGGCGCGGATGGGCAATGCCCATGCGAACGTCAGCCCCTATGCGGTGTTTCCGACCAGCGACGGCTGGTTCATCCTGGCGGTGGGCAATGACGCGCAATATCACCGCTTTGCCGCGATCGTCGGCATCGGCCCGGATCCGCGCTGGGACACCAATGCCGGCCGGATCGAGCATCGTGTGCCGCTGTTCGCGCTAATCGAGGAGCGCTGCCGCACGTTTACGCGTGACGACCTGTTGGCGAAGCTGGAGGTGGCGGGGGTGCCCGCGGGGCCGATCAACACCGTCGAGCAGGCGCTGAACGATCCGCAGGTGCAGGCACGCGGGATGGTGCTGCCGGTGAACGACACGCGGCCGATTGCGGGGCTGCGCACGCCGATCCAATTCTCGGACGCGGATCTGGCGCTGGACAAGGGCGCGCCGCCGCTCTGCCGCGGATAGTCGGACGCTACGACACAAGACGGGACCGCGGGTGCCAGTTGGCGCGGGCTTCGGCAGGGTCAGCCCGAGCGGTTGCCGAACGCGGCATAACTTTTGTTGTGCTCGCCGCCTCCGCGCGATACGCCTGCCGGCAAATCAATCAGGAGAGAGACATCGTGAGCAACGCGCCACTCGCCGGCATTCGTATCGTTGAGTTCGCCGGGATCGGCCCTGGCCCGTTCGCCGGCATGATGCTGGCGGACCATGGCGCGGAAGTGATCCGGATCGATCGCCCGGTGAAGGGCGGCAGCGGCATTTCGATCGACAGCAAGGACCCGCTGCTGCGCAGCCGCAAGTCGATCGGCATGGACCTGAAGAACCCCAAGGCGATCGAGGCGGTGCGCAAGATCGTGAAGGGCGCGGACGCGATCATCGAGGGCTATCGCCCCGGCGTGATGGAGCGGCTTGGCCTCGGGCCGGACGTGCTGCTCGCCGACAATCCGAAGCTCGTCTACGGCCGCATGACCGGCTGGGGCCAATATGGCCCGATGGCGCCCGAGCCGGGCCACGACATCAACTATATCGCGATCTCGGGCGCGCTCCACGCTTTCGGGCGGAAGGGCGAGAAGCCGACGCCGCCGATCAACATGGTGGGTGACTTCGGCGGCGGCGGCATGTTCCTGGCCTACGGCATGCTCGCGGCGCTGCTCCATGCGGCGCGGACGGGCGAGGGGCAGGTGGTCGACGCCGCGATGACCGACGGGTCGGCCGTGCTGATGACGATGATGTGGGGCTTCCGCGGTATGGGCCGGTGGAGCGACGAGCGCGGCACCAATTTGCTCGATACCGCGGCGCATTTCTACGACACTTATGAGACGAGCGACGGCAAGTTCATCTCACTTGGCGCGATCGAGCCGCAATTCTACGCCGAGTTCCGCAACGTCATGGGCCTCGGCGACGACAAATGGGCCGCGCAGATGGACGCCCGCCAGTGGCCGGCGCTGAAGGACGAGCTAACCGCGCTGTTCAAGACCAGGACGCGCGACGAATGGGTCGCGGCGTTCAAGGGGCATGACGTGTGCTTCGCGCCGGTGCTCGGCTTCGACGACGCCTACAATGACGAACACAACAAGGCGCGCGGCACCTTCACCGAGGTGAACGGGATCAAGCAGCCCGCGCCGGCGCCGCGCTATTCCAAGAGCGAGACCGTGGCGCCGACGCTGGGCGGCGAGCGGCAGGACGCGGAGGTCCTGCGCGAACTCGGCTTCGACGATGCCGAGGTGGCGGCGCTGGGTTACTGAGGGGAAGAGACGATGGCCGCGAGCGCGCACTACCTGACCTCCGCCGAGGATCGTGACGGCAACGTCTGGGTCGTGCGCGCCGACGATGATGCGACGGCGCATCACGTGGCGGACCTGTTCCGCCTCAGCGACCATGTGCGCGTGACGATCATCTCGCCGGACGACCCGCTCGATCTGGATTGAGCGCGGCCCGGGTTCGGGTAGAGCGGGAACATGCCGAGACTGACCGTCAACAACGAGGCGATCGAATATCGCCTCGACCCGGCCACGCCGCTGCTGTGGGCGCTGCGCGATGCATCCAACCTGACGGGCGCCAAATATGGCTGCGGCACCGGAAGCTGCGGCGCGTGCACCGTCGATGTCGACGGGCGCGCCGTCCGATCGTGCCAGGTGACGCTGGCGGAGGTGGAGGGGAGCTTCGTCACCACCGTGGAAGGGCTGTCGCGGGAGCGCGCGCACCCGGTGCAGGCCGCGTTGCTGGCCGGCAACGTCGTCCAGTGCGGCTATTGCATTCCTGGCATCGTCATGGCGGCGGCGGTGCTGATCAAGAACGACCGGGATCCGTCGGAAGCGAAGATCCGCCGCGCGATCACCAACATCTGCCGCTGCGGCATCTATCCCAGGCTGGTGGAGGCGATCCAGCGCGCGGCTAGCGCCGCGCGAGGCGACGAGACCTTGCCGACCGCCACCCGGCCGGGGATCGACCCGGCGGAGGCGGCGAAGAGCGTGCCGGCGCTCAGTCCTCGGTGATCCGGCTCGTCATGCGCGTGTCGCGCATGCGGATGTAGATCACCAGCGACACCGCGATCATGCCGGTGACATACCAGTAGAAGCCGCGTTCCCAGCCCGCGTTCTTGAACGACAAAGCGACATATTCCGCGGTGCCGCCGAACAGGGTGTTGGCGAGCGCATAGGGGAGGGCGACCCCAAGCGCGCGGATGTTGGCCGGGAACAGCTCCGCCTTCACCACCGCGTTGATCGAAGTGTATCCAGTGACGATCACCAGCGCGGCCATCACGAGAAGGCCGGCGACGAACGGGCTGCGCACCGTCTCCAGCGTGGCGAAGATCGGATAGGTGGCGAGCACGCCGAGCACGCCGAAGCCGATCATCAGCGGCTTTCGCCCGATGCGATCGCTGAGGCCGCCGGCGAGCGGCTGAAGGCACATGAAGACGAAGAGCGTGGCGGCGTTGATCTGGCTCGCCGTTTGGCGATCGAAGCCGCTGGTGTTGACCAGGAACTTCTGCATGTAGATCGAGTAGGCATAGAAGGCGAGCGTGCCGCCGGCGGTGAGCAGTATCACCGTCAGCGTTTCGCGAGGGTGATGCGTGACGAGCGTCCAGAAGCCCGACTTTGGCCCTTCGGCGCGCTTGAAGCTTTCGGTTTCGGCGAGCCCGCGCCGGATGCGGAAGACGACGATCGCCAGCACGCCGCCGACCGCGAACGGGATGCGCCAGCCCCAGGCGTCGAGCGCGGCCTCGCTCATCACCGATTGCAGCACCAGAAGGACGAGGAGCGCGGTGAGCTGGCCCGCGATCAGCGTGACATATTGGAAGCTGGAGAAGAGACCGCGGCGATCCCGCCCGGCCATTTCCGACAGGTACGTCGCGCTGGCGCCATATTCACCGCCGACCGACAGCCCCTGCATCAGCCGGGCGACGACCAGCAGGGCGGGGGCGAAGACCCCGATCGTCTCATAGCCCGGCGTGATCGCGATCAGGAACGATCCGGCGCACATCAGCGTGACGGAAAGCGTGAGGCCGGCCTTGCGGCCGCGGCGATCGGCATAGACGCCCATCACCCAGGCGCCGATCGGCCGCATGACGAAGCCCACCGCGAAGACCGCGGCTGCGCTCAGAAGCTGCGCGGTCTGATCGCCTTCAGGAAAGAAGTGCGGCGCGAAATAGAGCGTGAAGGCGGCATAGGCGTACCAGTCATACCATTCGACGAGGTTGCCGGTGGAACCGCCGATGATCGACTTGAGGCGCGGGTTCATGCTGACATCGCTCTTCACCTAACCGATGATCCACGCCGACGCGGCTGGCGCGAGGGCTTAGCCACAGCTGCCGCTCGCGGAAAAGGGGTTGATGCGCCACGACACTGGCCTGAAAGGACATAAAAAAGAGGGAGAGGCATCATCGAAAGCCTGTTGATCGCAAATCGCGGTGAGATCGCGATCCGCATCGCGCGTGCCGCCGCATCGCTGGGTTTAAAGACGGTCGCGGTGTACTCTGCCGATGATGAGAGCGCACCGCATGTGCACGCGGCGGACCGCGCGGTTGCGCTGAGCGGCGAAGGCCCGGCAGCCTATCTTTCGGTTGATGCGATTGTCGCAGCGGCGGTTTCCGAGGGGTGCGGAGCGGTTCACCCAGGGTACGGCTTTCTCAGCGAAAACCCTGAGCTCGCGCGGGCCTGTGCTGACGCGGGGCTGACATTCGTCGGTCCCAATCCTGATCTCTTGAGCCTGTTTGGGGACAAAGCAGCAGCGAAGCGGCATGCGCGTGCGGTGGGCGTGCCGGTACTGGCCGAGGGGGCAGAGGCAAGCGGGCCGGTAGTGGTGAAGGCGCTGGCCGGCGGCGGCGGGCGCGGCATCCGCGTGGTGCACGACCCGGCGACGCTGGCGGCGCAGATCGAGGCGGCGGGGGCGGAGGCGCTGGCGGCGTTCGGATCGGCCGAGGTGATGGTCGAACGCTATATTCCGGCGGCGCGGCATATCGAGGTGCAGCTTGCCGCCGACGCTGCCGGCCGCGTGATCGCGTTGGGCACGCGCGACTGTACGGTGCAGCGACGGCACCAGAAGCTGATCGAGATCGCGCCGGCGCAAACGATCGATCCGGCGCTTGCCGAACGGATCGAGCGTGCGGCGGAGCGCCTGCTGGAAGATACCGGCTATGTGGGTCTCGCGACGGCGGAGTTCCTGGTCGACAAGGAGCGCGCCGCTGATGATCCGGAGGCCTTCGCCTTCCTGGAGGTGAACCCGCGGCTTCAGGTGGAGCATACGGTGACCGAGGAGGTGACCGGGCTCGACCTGGTGGCGCTTCAGCTGCGCCTTGCCGAGGGCTGCAGCGTGCCGGCGGAGCGGCCGGGCGCGCGCGGGGTGGCGATCCAGCTGCGCATCAATGCCGAGACGATCGGTGCCGACGGCATGCCGCGCGCGCCCGGCGGCTCGATCAGCAACGTCGAGGCGCCGGGGGGGCCGGGTATCCGCATCGACGGCGCGCTGAAGGCCGGGATGGCTGCCAATCCGCGGTTCGATTCGTTGCTCGCCAAGCTGATCGTCCATGCGCCCGACTGGGAGGCAGCGCTGGCGCGGGCGCGGCGTGCGGTGGCGGAGTTCGAGATCGCGGGTGTGGCCACGAACCTTCCGCTCCACGCCGCGCTGCTGGCACGCGAGGAGGTGGCGGCGGGCGCGGTCGACACCGGCTGGTTTGATCGCAACGTCGGCGATTTTGCGGCGGCCGCGACCCCGGCCGCCCCGGTCGACGCGCAGGCGATCGTCGCGCCGCTGGCGGGCGTGGTGGTGGCGATCGGCGTGCAGCCGGGTGATCGGGTGGCGCGCGGTGCCGAACTGGGGACGATCGAGGCGCTGAAGATGCAGCATGCCGTGGTGGCGACACACGGCGGCGTGGTGCGTGCGGTGACCGCGATGCCGGGGCGGGTCATCGACGAGGGCGCGGTGTTCGTCTCGATCGAGCCGGTGGATGGTGACGAGGGCGTGGCGGCCGAAGCTGCAGCGCTCGACCTCGACCTGATCCGCGACGATCTTGCAGAGGTGCGGGCACGCCATGCGCTGGGGCTGGACGAACATCGCCCCGCGGCAGTGGAGCGGCGGCGGCGGACCAATCAGCGCACCGCGCGTGAGAATATCGACGACCTGTTCGATGCCGGCAGCTTCATCGAATATGGCGCGCTGGCGATCGCGGCGCAGCGGCGGCGGCGGAGCCTCGACGATCTGATGCGCAACACGCCCGCCGACGGCCTGATCGGCGGGATCGGCACGGTGAATGCCGCGGATCATGGCGAGGAAGCGGGCAAGTGCCTCGGCCTCGCCTATGACTATACCGTGCTGGCGGGCACGCAGGGCCACATGAACCACCGCAAGACCGATCGGCTGCTCGGCATTGCGGGGGACCTGAAGCTGCCGATCGTCTTCTATACCGAGGGCGGCGGCGGCAGGCCGGGGGACGTTGATTCGGTCGGCGCCACGGGGCTCGACGTGCCGACGTTCAGCCGCTTCGCCGGGCTTTCCGGTGTCGCGCCGCGGATCGGCATCACCTCGGGCTATTCCTTCGCGGGCAATGCGGTGCTGTTCGGCAGTTGCGATATCACCATCGCGACGCGCGACGCGCATATCGGCGTCGGCGGGCCGGCGATGATCGAGGGCGGGGGGCTTGGCGTCTATTCGCCCAAGGAAGTCGGCCCGGTCGAGGTACATTGGTCGAACGGCGCGATCGACGTGCTGGCCGAGGATGAGGCGGAGGCGACCGATCTCGCGCGGCGGCTGCTGTCGTTCTTCCAGGGGCGCGTGGCAGGCGGCGACGCGCCGGACCAAAGGTTGTTGCGGCACGTGGTGCCGGAGAACCGGCTGCGCGTGTTCGACATTCGCCGTGCGATCGACGGGCTGTTCGACACTGGTTCGTTCATCGAGCTGCGCGGTGGCTGGGCGAAGGGGATGATCACCGGGCTGGCACGGCTAGACGGCCGTGCCGTGGGCGTGATCGCCAATGATTGCCGCTACTTGTCCGGCGCAATTGACGCGGAAGGTGCGGACAAGGCGGCGCGCTTCTTCCAGCTGTGCGATGCGTTCGGCGTGCCGATCGTCTCGCTGTGCGACACGCCGGGCTTCATGGTGGGCCCGGAGGCGGAGAAGACCGCGCCGATACGCCGTGCCTCGCGCATGTTCGTGGTGGGAGCGGCGCTGTCGGTGCCGATCTTCACCGTCGTCGTCCGCAAGGCATACGGGCTCGGTGCGCAGGGAATGGCGGGCGGATCGCTTCATGCCGGGCCATTCACCGTCGCATGGCCGACCGGCGAATTCGGCGGCATGGGGCTCGAAGGGGCGGTGCGGCTTGGCTACCGGAAGGAGCTGGAGGCAATCGAGGATGCCGAGGCACGAGAGGCCCGATATCAGGAGCTTGTCGCGCATTCCTACGAGCGCGGCAAAGCTGTGTCAGTGGCTCAGTTCCTTGAGATCGACGCGGTGATCGATCCGGCGGATACACGCACCTGGCTGCTGCGCGGGCTCGCCTCGACCCCGGCGCGCCGGTCTGGCCGCTACATCGATACGTGGTGATTTTGGGGGACACGATGATCGAACTGTACCATTGCGCCGATGCGCGATCCTTCCGCGCATTATGGGCGCTGGAGGAGCTTGGCCTCGACTATAAGCTCCACCTGCTGCCGTTTCCGCCGCGCGTGCGCGAACCATCGTACCTCGACGTCAATCCGCTCGGCACCATTCCGCTGCTGGTGGACGGTGAGACGCGGATGACGGAATCGGCTGCGATCGTTCAGTATCTCGCGACCCGTGCGGGGCCGAACGAACTGGTCGTGGAGCCTGGCTCGCCCGACTATGGCGTGTGGCTGAACTGGCTGCATTTCGGCGAGGCGACGCTGACCTTCCCGCAGACGTTGGTGCTGCGATATCGCATGCTGGAGCCGCCGGAGCGGCGCCTGCCGCAGGCGGCGGACGATTATGCGCAGTGGTTCCACTCGCGGCTTCGGCATGTGGAGCGGGCGCTGGGCGATCGCGAATACCTGGTCGGCGGGCGTTTCACGGTGGCAGACATTTCCGTGGGTTACGCGCTGCTGCTCGCCAAGAGCCTGAAGATCGACAATGGCTTTCCGCCGCAGGTTGCCGCTTACTGGGAGCGGCTGAAGGAGCGCGACGGGTTCGCGCGAGCGAAAGAGGCGCAGAAGGCCGGGGCGGCGCCGTTCTGACGCCCGCGTCCCTGCGATGATCGACCGAACACTGGGCTAGCGAGCCGCGAGTTTGCGCAGCGCGCGTTCGAGGCGATCCGGTTCCTGAGCGCCGTTGATGACGAACTCGCGGTCGATCACCATGGTGGGGACGGAAGCGATCCCTTCGGACCGCCACTCGATCTCGTCGTCGTTCACTTCGCCGGCGAAATCGCCGCGGGCGAGGATCTGGAGCGCCGCTTCCCTGTCCAATCCTGCACCAGCAGCGGCATCGGCCAGCACCTCATGGTCGGAAATTGCACGTCCCTGGTCGAAATATGCACGCAGGAGCGCATGTTTGAGCGCCAGTTGCCGGCCCTCGCGCGCCGCCCAATGAAGCAGGCGATGTGCGTCGAACGTGTCGTAAAGCCGGTCCGGCCGGCCAGCCATCGACACGCCGGCCGCCTCGGCCGCGGCTCGCACCCCGCCGCCGCGGCTGCGCGCCTGATCGGGCGTGATGCCATATTTGCGGGCGATATTGTCGGCCGCCGGCTCCCCCTCTGGCGGCAGGCCGGGGTTGAGCTGAAGCGGGTGGAAGACAAGTTCCACCGGCACCTCGTCGCCCAGATTGGCGAGCGCGCGTTCGAGGTTAGCGAGCCCGATCAGGCACCACGGGCAAACGACGTCGGAGACGAAATCGATGCGGAGCGCGCGGCCGGTCATCGCGCGATGCTTTCGATGGCGTCGACGATCTGCGGGATGACTTCCACCGGCACATTGTGGCCCATGCCGCGCACCTCCACAAGCCGCGCGCCGGGGATGCTTGCGGCGGTATCGCGCCCGCCGTCGAGCGGCACCAGCGAATCGTCACTGCCGTGGATGACGACGGTGGGCGTGGTGATCGCCTTCAGCCGCTGGCGCCGATCCCCGTCGGCGACGATCGCCGCCAGCTGCCGCGCGAAGCCATCGGGGTAGTTCGAGCGCTGGATCGTTTCGCGGACGCGCGCCTCCAGCACGTCGGGCGCGACGGGAAAGGCGGGGCCGGCGAGCACCTGCGATGCGCGGACGCCATGGGCGACGAGCGCCTCCAGATCGTCCGTCTTCGGGCGGTTGACGAGCACATCCATTGCTGCGCGCGAGGCGCGCGACAGCCTGGGATTGCCGGTGGTGGACATGATCGAGGTGAGCGATAGCGTGCGATCGGGATAGGTGGCGGCGAAGATCTGCGCGATCATTCCGCCCATCGAGGCGCCGACGATGTGCGCTTTCTCAATCCCCAGCGCATCCAGCAGGCCGGCAGCGTCCGCCGCCATGTCCCCGAGCGTATAGGGTACCCGCGGGCGCAGGCGAAGCAGGCGCTGGAGCACGAGCATGCCAATACGCGGCGGGCGGGCGTGGTCGAGCTTCGTCGAAAGGCCTACGTCACGATTGTCGTAGCGGACGACGTGGAAGCCGCGTTCTACCAGCGCCTCGACGAACGGGAGCGGCCAGAGCGTCAGCTGCGCGCCAAGGCCCATGATGAGGAGGATGGTGGGATCGGCGGGATTGCCGAACGACTCATATTCCAGCTCGATGCCGTTCGCGCGCGCCTTCATGGCCTCTCCTTCAGGCGGTGATTATCGCACCAGCCTCCACCCGAAGCGGCCATGGCGTCAAGGCAGTGCCGGGGCAGGGGCCGCCAAGGCACGCGCCGCTTGCGATATCGAACAGCGCGCCGTGCCAGCTGCACGCAATGCGATCCGCGGCGACATAATCGTCGAGCTTCTGCGCGAGCGGCAGGCCCATGTGCGGGCAGCGATCGACATAGCCGAACACCCGGTCGCCGCGGCGCACCGCGAAGCCGTGGAAGCGGCCGGCGCGCATTTCGATGACGAAGCTGCGGGCGGCACCGTCCGCGATCTGATCGAGCGGGCCGAGCGCGATGCCGGCCGGCGTGGCGGAGAGACGCTCGGTCAGGGGAGCTTCGCCTTGGGGAAATCGGCCCAGCAGGCGTCGTAATCGGGCTGGGCGTGCTCCAGCGCGAACGCCGTGGGGCGATAGGGCCAGCAGCTTTCCAGCATGAAGGCCATGGTGCCGCCGATCTTGTGGGGCTTCAGATCGGCGTTGGAGGCCGCGTCCCACGTCGCCTTGTCCGGCCCGTGGCCACTCAGCAGATTGTGGAGCGAGAGGCCGCCGGGGCGGAAACCTTCCGCCTTGGCGTCATAGGCGCCGGTGATGAGGCCCATCGCCTCGGACATGATGTTGCGGTGGAACCAGGGCGGGCGGAACGTGTCCTCCGCCACCATCCAGCGCGGCGGGAAGATCACGAAATCGGCGTTGGCGCGGCCCGGCACGTCCGATGGCGAGGTCAGCACGGTGAAGATCGACGGATCGGGATGGTCGAAGGTGACGGTGTTGATGGTGTTGAAGTGCGCCAGATCATAGCGCCACGGCGCGAGATTGCCGTGCCATGCGACCACATCGAGCGGCGAGTGATGAAGCTCGGTCCGCCACAGGCTGCCGAGATATTTCTGGATCACCTCGAAGCGCTCGTCGCGATCCTCGAACCAGGCATGGGGCGTTTCGAAATCGCGCGGATTGGCGAGGCCGTTGGCGCCGATCGGGCCGAGATCGGGCAGGCGGAACATCGCGCCGTGGTTTTCCAGCGCATAGCCGCGCGCCGAGCCATCGGGCAGCAGCGCGCGGAAGCGGACGCCGCGTGGGACCAGCGCAATCTGGCCGGGGGAAATGTCGATCCGGCCAAGCTCCGTCAGCAGCGCCAGGCGGCCTTCCTGCGGCACGAACAGCAATTCGCCGTCCGCATCGACGAAGACGCGGTTCTCCATGTCGCGATCGGCGGCATAGAGGTGGATAGCGACGCCTTCGAGGTCCGCCGGATCACGGTTCGCCAGCATTGTCGTCATGCCGTCGATGAGGTCGACACCGGTGTCGCCCGCAACCGGATCCCAGCGCATGCGGTTGGGCGCGAGCGGTTCCTTGACGGTGCCGGGCGCGAAGCGCGTGGCACCTTCGTAGCGGGTGAAGGGCGGATGCTCGGCGGAAGGGCGCAGGCGGTAGAGCCAGGAGCGGCGGTTCTCGTGGCGCGGCGCGGTGAAGGCGGTGCCGGAAAGCTGCTCGGCATAGAGGCCGAAGGGCGGCTTTTGCGGCGAGTTGCGGCCGATCGGGAGGGCCCCGGGGACAGCCTCGGTCGCGACATGATTGCCGAAGCCGGGGGTGTAGGCGGGAGTGGCAGTGTCGGTGGGCATCCTCACCTCGGCGGGTTTTGTTTTGGGCTAGTCAGGGATGGTGTTTGGTGTGGTTCGCCGGCGCGTCAGACGCGGCAAAGCCGCGCCTTGTGCGCCGGCTTTGCCGCGCTGGCCGGTCGATGGCGGCGCCAGAGCGCCGCACCTCGATCAAGGCAGGCGCCTCGATCATCGGTCAGGCATCGACCTTGATCACGCCCCGACGGATCTGGTCGAGCTCGATGCTCTCGAACAGCGCCTGGAAGTTGCCGTTGCCGAAGCCTTCGTTGCCCTTGCGCTGGATGATCTCGAAGAAGATCGGGCCGAACATATTCTCGGTGAAGATCTGCAGCAGGATGCCTTCGCCATTCTCGATCGAACCGTCGATCAGGATGCGGTTCTTCTTCAGCCGATCGATATCCTCGCCGTGGCCGGGGACGCGCTTGTCGACCAGCTCGTAATAGGTCTCGATCGTGTCCTGTAGCCTGACGCCGCGCTCGCGCAGGCGCTCGACCGTGTCGTAGATGTCCTCGGTGGTCAGCGCGAGGTGCTGGATGCCTTCTCCCTGATATTCGCGGATGAATTCCTCGATCTGCGAATTGTCGTCCTGGCTTTCGTTCAGCGGAATGCGGATCGCCTTGTCGGGTGCGATCATCGCCTGGCTGAAGAGGCCCGTCGCCTTGCCCTTGATGTCGAAATACTTCTGCTCCTCGAAGTTGAAGAGCGTGCGGTAGAACTGGCTCCACACCTGCATCTGCCCGCGGCGGACATTGTGGGTGAGGTGATCGAGCAGGTCGAGCCCGACGCTGTTCTTCGCCTCTGCCTCGCGCCAGCCGGGGTATTCGGCCCAGTTCTCATACAGGTCGATGCCGTCCTGGATGAAATACAGGTACGAGCCGCCGATCCCCATGATGACGGTGTCGTCCTCCTCGGTCGGCTTGCCGCCGTTGGCGAGCGCCCATTCGAGCGCCTTCTTCGGATCGGCGACGCGGAACGCCATCGCGCTGGCGGAGGCGCCATGCTCGTTGCGGAACTGCTTCACCCGTCCCGCTTCGTCGCGGTTCAGCATCAGGTTGATTCGGCCCTGCTTGTAGCGGGTGATGTTCTTCGTCGGGTGACGGTGCGTCGGCACGAAGCCGAGTTGCTCGAACTGCTTCGCCATAGCCTCGGGATCGGGCGAGGTAAATTCCACGAATTCAAAGCCGTTGAGGCCCAGGGGATTGTCGGTCGACATGAGTGGATCCTCATCCAGTAACATTTGATACTATGATCGCGGGTTGAGGCATTCGTGTCAAATGCTACCACTGCGGCATGACGAACCATCTCGTGCTCGACCGGTTCCTGCCGTATCGGTTGTCGATTACGTCCAATCTCGTCAGCGACCGGATCGCGCGAATTTACGAATCGCTCTTTGGTCTGACCATTCCTGAGTGGCGGCTGATTGCAGTCATCGCGGAGGTGGAAGCGGTCACCCAGGCGGACATCGGCGAGCGCACGCGAATGGATAAGGTGACGGTCAGCCGCGCCGCGATTGCTCTGGTTGAGCGGGGACTTCTGGCCCGGGCGCCAAACCCGGGAGACAAGCGCTCTCATCACTTGTCGCTTACCCCTGCGGGGCGGGACCTCTACGCGAGTGTCGCTCCGAAGGCGCTGGAGCTGGAAAGCAAGATCTTCTCGCGGTTTACACAACAGGAACTGGATGGGTTTGTCGCCATGCTGCGGCGGATCGACACTGCAGCATTGGAGGCCTGAATGACTGAGGACCCGCTGATTGCCGGGATCGAACTCGGCGGAACGAAGTGCGTGGTTATCCTGGCGCAGGGACCGGACGCGATCCACGAACGGGTGGAGATCCCGACGACTTCCCCGGAGGAGACACTGGCTGCGGCAGAGCGGGCGATTGATCAATGGCAAGGGTTTGCCGCCTTGGGCATTGCCAGTTTCGGCCCGGTGTCGATCAACCCGAGCGCGGCAGATTACGGTTTCATCACCTCGACGCCCAAGCCGGGTTGGGCAGGCACCGACGTCGCCAAACGGTTAGGGGCACGGTACGGCGTCCCGGCCGGTTTCCACAGTGACGTCGTTGGAGCGGCGCTGGGCGAGGCGCGCTGGGGAGCTGCGGCAGGACTTGCGGACCTGGCCTATGTAACGGTCGGGACCGGGATCGGCGTGGGCTTGATCGGCCATGGGCGGCCCGTCGACGGCCTGACGCATAGTGAACTCGGCCATATAAGGCCGCAGCGGTCGAGCGGTGACGATTGGACGGGGGTATGCCCATTTCACGGCTCCTGTATCGAGGGGCTTGCGTC
Organism: Sphingomonas sp. IC4-52; assembly: GCF_020707225.1. Lineage (NCBI taxonomy): Bacteria > Pseudomonadati > Pseudomonadota > Alphaproteobacteria > Sphingomonadales > Sphingomonadaceae > Sphingomonas > Sphingomonas sp. IC4-52. The sequence goes on from NZ_JAJFEU010000001.1 coordinate 193,388, forward strand.
GGGACCGGCGATCGCTGCGCGAACGGGCGTGAAGGGACAGGATCTGCCGCCCGACCATCCGGCTTGGGAAGGGGTCGTGCACGCGCTTGCGCAACTTCTGCACACGATCACCCTGACCGGTGTGCCGCGACGGATCGTGATGGGTGGTGGGGTGATGGTCGGCAGCCAGTTCCTCTTTCCGCGGATCAGGCAGGCATTTCGGCGTTCCTTGAACGGCTATGTCGCAATCCCTGATATTGAGGATGTCGACACGTTCATCGTACCGCCGGCGCTCGGCCACAATGCCGGTCCGCTGGGAGCAATTGTTCTGGGGCAACAGGCACTGGAAGGCCGTTGAGGGCATGCAAGGATCGTTTTTCGAACGTTAACTGTGTTCCGTTACTCTTGGGTAAGCAGTTGAGGACGTCTTCGTACCGGTAGGTGAAAGGAACGTCGATGCGGCTGCTCATCATGGATCAAGATCCGGCGAACCATGATGCTTACCAACGCAGTTTTCGAATTCTGTCAGGCGACGTGGACCCTGAAGATTGCCTTGATGGCGAAGCACTGAGTGGCGAAGAGCCTGGGGTCGATCTTGTTAGCCTCGAATGCGTTTTTCACGTTGTAGGCGATAGCGCCGTGGAAGAAGTTCAGCGGTCGGTTGTAACGGACTCGCCCTTTGCCGTGGCGTTTGTCGGTGTATCGGCTGATCTGGATGTGAAGGAGTGGGTGGGGCGAATTCGTGAACTCGACCCATCCATCAATCTGGTACTGGTCGCCAACGATCGACGCCTTTCACCTCCAGAACTTCAAACCCTCGCCGGACCACCCGACAAGATCTTCTATCTCGTCGGCCCCACCGAGAGCGCGGAGATCGTTCAAATCACGCGGGCTTTGAGCCGACGGTGGGAGATCGACCGCGAGCTGGCGGCGGCACGAACAGCGCTCTCGCTTCAGGTCGCTGCGCTTGAACAGCATGTTGCGGAGCTTGCTACGAACGAGGGCCGCGCGCGTCATCTTGCCAGCTACGATACGCTGACCGATGCGCCCAACCGCCTTGCCTTCTTGCGCGCTCTGGGGGAGCGCGGCCGCCAGCCCGGGATGTTTGCTGTCGCCGCGCTGGACCTCGACCGGTTCAAGTTGATCAACGACTCGCTCGGCCATTTGGCCGGCGATGAAGTCATTCGACAGACATGCCGCACCTTGAAGTCTGTCATCCCCGAGGGCGGGATGGTGGCCCGGCTAGCCGGAGACGAATTCGGCCTATTGTTCGATGCCGCTGGCGATGAGGCCGCCGCCATGGTGTGCGAACGGATGGTGGTGGCAACCGGTGCGTCGATGCGGGTTCTCGGTCACAAGGTGCAGGTGTCTGCCTCTGCCGGGGTGGTGGTGGCGCCCGAAAGCGGTGCCCGCGATCCTGTCGACCTGATGCGGCAAGCGGATCTCGCTCTCAACGATGCAAAGCGCAGCGGGCGGAACCTGGCACGGCTGTTCGAACCGCGGATGGACGAGGGCATCCGCGTCCGCCGAGCCGTGGAAAGTGGTCTGGGCCGGGCCATCGCTCGCGGTGAATTGACGATGCTGTTCCAGCCCATCGTAGCGAATGGATCATATGAGATTGTCGGGTTCGAAGCGCTGATGCGCTGGTACACGGATGAGTTCGGCCCGATTAGTCCCGGCACGTTCATTCCTATCGCGGAGGAAACCGACCTCATCCATGAACTTGGCGACTGGGCGCTGATCCAATCCCTTGAAGCGGCGAAAGGCTGGCCGGAACAATATGTTTCGGTGAACTTCTCGCCGCGGCAGTTTCGACGCCCGAACTTCGTCGGAAACATCGTGGAGAGGGTGCAGCGAGCGGGCATAGATCCGCAGCGCCTGCAGATTGAGATTACGGAGACAGCCATTTTCGACGACGCGGAGCGTGCCGCGGATACGCTCTACAAGCTGCGCCAAATGGGGTTCCGGGTCGTGCTCGACGATTTCGGAACCGGCTATTCTAGTCTGGACAACCTGCGCAAGTTTGCACTGGATGGCCTCAAGATCGAGCGCAGCTTCATCGATGGCTTGGAAAGGGAGCGCGAGTCTGCGGCAATTGTTCGCTCCATAGTTCAGCTCGGTAGAGCCCTGAACCTCGAGGTGATTGCCGAAGGAGTGGAGACGAGGGGGCAGGTTGCGTTGCTCCGCGCGGCGGGGGCAAGCCACTTGCAAGGTTTCCTTTTCTCACATGCAATCGGGGCCAATGACGCGCAAGCGCTCGCAAACGCCGGCTTTGTTGATCGGCCGGGCGGACTGGTGGGATCGATGGCGGATGAGGTGGCCTGAGGCGGGTGGCAGGTCGTCGGCGCGGCCTACAAGTCGACGCTCTGGGCCTTCGGCGGACGCTATCGAAGGGAAAAGTACAGCTTAACCCCGCGCTTTGGCCTCAAGGTCAAGCGGCTTACCGGCTCTGGTGTCTCGCCCGGAACGGCGCGGATCGTGAACGTCCTGAGCAGGGTGGCGAGTACGACCGCGGCCTCTTGGGTTGCGAAGCCTGCACCGACGCAGATTCGCGGACCCGCGCCGAACGGCAGCCATGCCTCACGGCTTTTGGTTTTCGCATCGGGATCATCGAAGCGGGCGGGATGGAAGGCGTGGGGGCAGCGCCAGTGCTCCGGATTGCGCTGGATCAGCCATGGGGAGACAACGACCATCGCGCCCGGCGCGAGTTGCTTGTCGCGCATCTGCGTGGGGCAGCTGACCTCCCGCGGCATGAACGCCACGGGGGGATAAAGCCGAAGCGTTTCGCGGAAGACGTTCCGAATGATGGGCATCCGGCGGATCATTTCGGCCTGGATTGGCCTGGTTCCGGCGACGAACAATACCTCGTCGCGCGCGATCCGTTGCGTCTCGGCCTCTTCCGCGAGGCAGTACAATGCCCAGCTGAGCGCGCTCGCCGACGTTTCGTGCCCGGCGAGGAAAATCGTCGAGACTTGCCCCATCAGATCCGTGAACGAAAATGGCGCCCCGGTCTTCGGATGCCGCGCCTCCATCAAGGATGCGAGAATGTCGGACGGTCCGAGATCACCGGTCGCGCGGTAGGCGTCGAGCCGCCGCTGCACGATGTGTGCGAACACGCCATGGATATCGGCGGCGGCGCGGCGCGAGCAATGGAAGAAGCCCAGGGTTGGCATTCGATAGAAGCGGAGCATCGATGCGGATTGGGCGTGCCGCTGAAACCGGTTGAAAGCGTCGTGGATCCGCCGCGCATCACCCTCGCTGAGAGGTGAGGAGAATAGCGTCCGAAAGATCACGTCGGCGGCGACGTGTGTCATGAGTGGATCGACGTCGATTGGACGGTCAAGATCCGACCGCCGGACACGTTCGACCAGCGCATCGGCGGCATCTCGCATCATCGGCAAGGTGCGACCAAGGGCGGCCTGTTGGAAGGCGGGGTTGATCATCTCCCGCTGGGTCGCCCAATCGTCGCCGTTGGCCGAGAACACGCTGTTGCCGATCGCCGGGCCGAGCGTTCGAACGAGCAGGTGGTGCTTCGGAAAGCCGCGCCAGTCGCTCATGATCCGCTTCACCAGCGGCAGTTCGTTGGCGATGTACATGTGGAGACCCGGTGTCCGGATCTCGCCCATCTTCATCGTGTAGCTCTTTTCGAAGAGCACATGGATCCACGAATTCCAACCTCGGACGAACCGCCAGAACAACGAGGACTTTTTCGGATGCGGGTCGGGGAAGGGCGGAACGAAGAGGCCGTCCACATGCTCTCCGCCGATGTTTGGCAGGCTCATTGAATAGCCCGGAACTCGGCAATGGACGCGTCAATCGGCCGTGCCGCCGTCATCAGGCTGGGGAAGTCTAGCGGAGAGCGCCGATCGCCCATCCGCAGATAGTCGAAGTGGATCTCATACTTGTTCGCATATCCCTTGTGATAGGTATGGGGATCATAGAACAAGTGAAAGCGGGGGCTGAGCAGCTCCATCCGAGGCCGGGGATCGGGTGCCACGATCGCCATCGGGTTCACCCCGAAATATGCCGCACCGTCCGGGGGCGAACCGATGTCGATCCAGCGGAAGTCCGACTGCGCAAGACGGCGTAGTTGATCGTGAAAACGCGTGGCGTCCCGCCGACATGCCACCAATGGGATGCAATGGCCCATGGTGACCAAGGCGAAATTGGGAGGCATCGTCCCGCCGCAGCGATCAAGCAGGCGCACCATCAGCGGCACCGACAGGATCGACCCATTGCTGTGGGTGAGGAGGATGATTTCATCCCAGGGATCGTCGAAGCTGGCGGAGATCTCCTCCGCGAAATTGTCCAGCCGTGCTTCTATTTCCGGGTGCGCTTCGCCTCCGCCGAGCTCGCTGTTGAAAACGAAGAACCGCAACAACCAGGGAGCATGCCATTTCTTCAGAAGCGGCGCTGAAATCGCGATGGCGGCGACCAGGCCGATGAGGAAAGCGACAGCCGTCGGCAACCCGATGGCAGCCACGCCGCCGATCAGGAGAGTGAGCAACAGCGGTAGCGCGGTGGAAAGGATCGGCGGGTAGAACAGCGTGATGAGCGGGCCTTTGCCCAGCTTTTTCCCGGTTTCGAAATCGAGATGCCTGATGTTCGCGCGATAGGCACGCCACGCCCGCAGCCCAAGCGACAGAGGATTTCGGATCCAGGCCTTGCGGACGATATCGTCCCAGCGAAGGAAGCTGTATTCGGTGGAGACGCCCTGCGCTGGATTGAGGATGGACCAATCCGTGCGAAACGGCCCGGCATTGCGACGAGTGGATATTGTCGCTGGCTCTCCGGTCAGCTTGCCGTATCGGTCCAGCTGTTCCGCAGCGAGCGCGTGATAGAAGCGGACGCCGCGCGGATCGAAGCCGCCGACATAGAAGACTTTCCGCTTGAACCCCGCCATGCCCACTGCCTACACGATGGAATGGCCGAGCGGGAACGGAATTACTGCCTTTTCTTGGACCATCGCAAATACAATCGTAACATTGGCTGCCGCCGCCACGACAATCTCTACGGGATCGCGGGCGGAGGAACGGAGCGACTGCGCTGGGCCGTTGATCTTGAATTCTACCGCACGATGAAGGCGCAGGGTGATCCTATGGCCTTGCCGGCGCTTTTGGCGTGCCTGTTGTTCGGCTGGTTCTTCTGGAACTATCATTCAGGCGTCTGGCCATGGCGGGGACAGCTGCTGCGCCGGTTTGTGAAAGCCCCGCGATGAACGTGCAGGTTGGCGATATCGTATTCGGTAATGACCGGCCGTTCGTGCTGGTGAGCGGCCCATGCCAGATCGAGAGCCGTGATCACTCGCTGCGACTGGCTGAGGCGATCGCGCGGATGGCGGCGGCGGCGGGCGTGCCGTTCGTGTTCAAGTCTTCGTTCGACAAAGCCAACCGCACCTCGATCACCGGCAAAAGAGGTGTCGGAATCGACGAAGGTTTGCGGGTGTTGGCAGACGTGAAAGCCGCAGTGGGTTGCCCGGTTCTGACGGACATTCACGCGCCCGAGCAGGCGCCAGCTGCGGCTGAGGTGGCGGACATAATCCAGATCCCGGCCTTCCTCTCTCGTCAAACTGATCTGTTGATCGCGGCAGGTGAAACGGGTGCGGCCGTCAACATAAAAAAGGGGCAGTTCCTTGCACCTTGGGACATGGCAGCGGCAGCGGCTAAGGTAAGATCCACCGGCAATGAACGGATCATCCTGACTGATCGCGGCGCCAGCTTCGGCTATAACACGCTGGTCAGCGACTTTCGTGCGCTGCCGATCATGGCCGAAACCGGCTGTCCCGTGATGTTCGATGCCACCCATTCGGTTCAGGCGCCCGGCGGGAGGGGCGGATCGTCTGGTGGGGACCGGCGGTTTGCCCCGGCATTGGCGCGCGCCGCCCTGGCAGTGGGTGCAGCGGCGATATTCGCCGAAGCGCATGAAGATCCGGACCGCGCGCCCTCTGACGGGCCGGTGATGCTGCCGCTTGGTTGGTTGCCGGGGTTGCTTGATGATTTGCGGCGCGTCGATGCGGTGATCAAGCGGGCTAGATAGGAGCGGTGCTCAGGGGCGCACATCCCATGCGGTGAGATTGCCACCGATAATCTCCCCATAAGCGCCCGTGCGCAGCCGGGCAGGGGAGAGCTCCAGGGCAAGTCGCGCGAATTGCGCTGCGCCGTTGCTCGTCACCAGCAGCACCGTGCCGCTGGCCTCGCTGAAGAAGGCCCGCCAGGCCGCGATGCGTGCAGGTGCGTCGACGATCCAGCCGGGCGGCGGAAGCGCAGCTTCGGTCCAACGCGTCAATGTTTCGGCGCCGATCCTCGCCACGACGGCTTCCTCCATCATGCCCTCATCAGGGCCATGATCGATCTCGCGCAGCCAGGCAGCGGTTTCAGGCGAGAGGTGCGGCGCAAGGATCGCCGCAGTCTCGCGGGTGCGGCGCAGGGGCGATACCAGGCACCGGTCGATCTTCGTGTCGGCGAAATTGAGCGCGAGCGCTTCGGCCTGCGCCCTTCCGCTAGCCGCCAGGGGAAGGTCAGTCCTTGCGCCGATCCGGCGGACTGGCTCCCCTTCCGCGAAGGTATTGCCGTGGCGAACGATGATCGCGCGCATCAATGATGCGGGTCGCCGTGCGCCGCAATGAGCGCCTCCGCTCTGACGATATCCGCGGGCGTGTCTATCCCGGAGATGTCGAAGAGGGCCGGGGACACTTGAACGGTTTCGATCCGCAAGCCGAGTTCCAGCAGGCGTAATTGCTCAAGGCCCTCCAGCCGCTCCAGCTCGGTCGGTTCTGCCGCCTCGAACCGCTCGAGGGCATGACGCCGGTAGCCATATAGGCCGATGTGGCGCCAGACCGGGCAAGGTTCCCCGGACGCACGAAGCGCGTCCTCGTTGCGGATGGCCGGCATGATCATCTTCGAGAACCACAGCGCACGGCCGTCGGCAGCGCGCGCGCAGGTGGTGCCGCTGAATTGCTCGCGCTTTTTGTGGTCGCGCATGGCGTCGAGTGCGTCCCAGGTCAGCCGAACAACAGGCGTGGCGACGTCCCCGTCACCGGCTGAGAAGGCGCGGATGATGGCCGATGGGGCGCTGAGGGGCTGAAATGGTGCATCACCCTGAAGATTGATGATAATGTCGGGCAACTCTCTCGCCGCCCGTGCCGCCGCGAGGGCGCGGCCCGAGCCGGAGGCAATGGCGGGATCCGTCATGACGGCGTCGCAGCCGGCCTCCTGTGCATGGGACAAGATCCGCGGGTCGTCGGTGGCGACGACCAGATCCGCTTCGGGGACGTCGGAGAGCGCGCGGCGGGCAAAGGCGATCGTTCGGTGAAGCAGGCTGATGCCGGCAATCGGCCGCAGCGGCTTCAGCGGCAGGCGGCTCGACTCCGCGCGGGCAGGAATGACGACGAGCAGCGACATGGGCCGGGCTGCCTCAGACCACGCCGGCGCGGAGAACGTCGTGCATGTGAACGACACCGACCAGCCCCTCGCCCTCGCGAACGAACAACAGCATCACATTGCGTTCGTGCATCAGCCGCACCGCTTCGGACGCCAACTCTCCCGGCCCGATGCACAAGGGGGAGCGGCTCATATACTTGCTTACCGAATCAGTGAGGGTTCGCTCAACGGTTACGGTTCGTCGCAAGTCGCCGTCGGTGAAGGCACCAACCAAGCGGCCTTGGGTGTCCACCACGGCGGTGCCGCCGAGCCGCGTCCTGGTCATTTCGATGGTGGCATCGAGCAAGGATGCGTCCGGCGTGATCCGCGGCACGTCCGCGCCCTTGGCCATCACGTCCCGCACCTTCAGCAAGCGGGCGCCGAGGCGGCCGTTCGGGTGAAGACTGTGAAAGTCATCGGCGGAGAAACCACGGCCGGCCATCAGGGTCATGGCGAGCGCGTCGCCAAACACGAGTTGGACCGTGGTCGATGTGGTGGGGCTGAGCTGGATCGGACACGCCTCGCGCACGGCCGGCAGGCGGATGTGGAAGTCGGCGGCCTTGGCGGCGGTTGATTCCGGCTGTGCGGTGATCGTGACAATCGGGATGGCGAAGCGCTTACAGTAGCTGAAGATCGTAGCCAGCTCGCTACTCTCGCCCGAATGGGAGATAACAAGCACCACATCGTCCTGCGTGATCATGCCAAGGTCGCCATGCCCCGCCTCGGCAGGATGCAGGAAAGTGGCAGGCACGCCGGTGGACGTCAGTGTCGCGGTGACCTTGCGCGCGATTATCCCGCTTTTCCCCATACCGGCGAGGATCACGCGCCCACGCGATCCGGAGATCAGCTTCACCAGACGCTCGAAATTCGAGGAAAAAGTGGGATCCCGGAAGCAGGCCTGCAGCGCAGCAATGCCATCCCCCGCGAGAGCAACCGCGCGCGCGGCGACGGACGTCGCCTCATCACGCAGCGGAAGAGGGATGATCCCGCCTGGCTGTATCGTCATCTCATCGCCTTCTCGTGGAGCGATGCGGGCTGGTCAATGCTCGCCATCACGTTTCTCCACGAGGTCTTAGTCGCCAGGGATTCCGCCGCATCAAGCAACTGAAACCAAAATGATCTTAGTGGGAAGCAAAGAAGTGACGATCAGCGTGTGACGGCGCGGACCGCGAGAATGGGCGAGAAAAGCTGGCCAAGGATCTGCGCCAGCTTGCCGGGCGCATTGGCGCGAGCGGTGGCGATGTAGATGACGTCCTTGTCGTGCATGCCGATCCGCTGCGCGAGGAAATAGCTGTCGGGTCGCATCATATTGAGGCGGTAGATCACCGGCTGACCGCCGGATGCCTCACCCGATGCTGCGGCGTAGCGGAAAAGATACACGGCGGCCGGATCGGCAAGGCGTTCGCTCGGGCCGCCGGTTCGCGCCAGAGCCTCTGCCAGAGAGACGTTGTTGGCACCGAAATTAACCTGGCTCACCTTGTCGCTCGCGCCGAACACCAGATAGGTGCGCGGCCGGTTAAACAACTCGATCCGGTCGCCGGGGAGCAGCGCGATGTTCTGGGCTCCGGACGCATCCACTGCGGAAAGCCGGCTTTCCTCCGAAACGCCGCCGCGGGTCACGCGCACAACCATGTCGTCAGGCTGGTTCACGGTGCCGCCTGCGCGTGCCAGCGAGTCGAGCAGGCGCTCGCGCGGCAGGCCCAGCGTGTACCGCCCGGGCTGACGCACGTCGCCGGACACATAGAAGACGTTGTGCGCATTGTCCTTTACAGAGACCAGCGCCTGCGGCCGCTGAGAAAGCCCGCGAAGCCCGCGCTCGATCATTCGCTCGACTTCGCTCGTCGTCTTCCCAGCGGCGGCGAGCCGGCCGATGTAGGGAAGCTGGATGTCGCCGGCGCTGTCCACCTTCACCGTGCCAAGCTGGGTTCCCCTGGCGGAGGGGTTGAACGCGCCACCTTGGGCCGGGCTGTCGGTGCTTGCCCCGGTAAACAGGGTAACGCCAACCTCGAAGATGCTGATTTCAAGCAGGTCGCCTGGCCCGACGGTGTCGATCCGCCCGACCCGATCAAGCTTGGCGAGACCACCCATCGGAGGCGGCGTGAAGGCGAGGGAGGGTGCGGCTGCCGCGTCGATGTCGACGATCGTGAAACCGGTCTGATTGTCGTGGCGCAGTGCCCGGTTGATCTGGGCCGCGGTCGGTCCAGCACTTGGCAAGGTGGAGCAGCCGGCCAGCGCACTTCCGACCAGCGCCGCCATGATCAGCCGCGATGATCCGACCAAGCCCTTCCGCATACCATTCCCCCGGAAGCGCAGCCAAAAACGGCGCGCGAGCGGCGAGTTATCGTGTCGGCCCGGCCAAGACAATCCGGCAGCCGCGGGAACGGCGGCAGTTGTCGCTGACCGACAGCTAAGCTGCCTGGCCCACTCGTGCGCCTAAGCTCTGCAGTCGATGATGGACGTCGGCCGCCTCCGCGATTGTGTCGTAAAGCGTGACGCTGCCGCCATACACCACTGCCCCGCGCTTGCAGTAACGGAACAGCGTTCCCGTATCGTGGGACACCATCACCAGGGTTCCATTTTCCCGACGCTCGTGCAGCGCTTCTTCCGCGCGTACCTTGAAGCGTTCGTCTCCGGCGCCGGTCACCTCGTCCACGAGATAACAGTCGAACTTGATGGCAAGGGACACGCCGAACGCGAGCCGTGCTGCCATGCCGGCCGAGTAGGTCCGGATCGGTTCATTTAGATAGGAGCCAAGTTGCGCGAAATCCTCGACAAAGGCGAGTAGGTCGCGTTCGTCAGCACCATATATGCGCGCCACGAACTTGGCGTTGTCGGCCCCCGTCAAATGGGGGTGAAAAGCGGTAGAATAGCCGATCGGCCAAGACACGCTCATGGTCCGCGTCACCTTGCCGGTGGTCGGCCGTTCCACGCCGGCGATCAGCTTCATCAACGTGGACTTGCCAGCGCCGTTTGCGCCACACACCCCGATGGAGTCGCCGCGCGGGATCGTCAGGTGAACGCCGCGCAGCACCTCATTGTCCACATTATGGCCTCGATAGACCTTTGAAACATTGTCGAGGACAATCATTCCCACCCCGTGCCAGTGTCGGCCGGATGTTAGAGGATGATATGCGCGCGCGACAGGTGCCAGTTTGTGTCGACGGGCGCCTGACCGCCTCAGAGGGTACCGGCGTCGCCTCCTACGCGCGGGCCATGCGAGATGCCCTTGCGGCCACAGGGCCGGCCCCTCTCATGCTCGAAGACGATCAGCGTGGGCGGTTCGGTGCGAGAGCCCCGCTGTCGGAGGTGATCGGGCGACGCGTTCGGGGAACGCTTCATCGTCGATTGCTGCTCACTCGCGATGCTCAGCGACTCTATAGCCCCGACGTCTTCCGTCTGGCGCACGCGCGTTTTGCCGGGACGGGTAAAGTGTTGATACTGGATGCGCCGGGTACTCCCGGGATCATGCACTGGACCTATCCCATCCCAGCGTGGATCAGGGGGTGGGTGAACCTTTACACGATCCATGACGCAATCCCGTTGATCACACCGGAACTGTCGAACGTAGAGCCGCTGTCGCTCGCGCGAAGGATCCGCGCTCTGGCATCAGTCACGGACCGCTTTCTCACAGTCTCCGACGCCGCTCGCGATGAAATTCTCAGGGCGCTTCAACTCCCAGCAGCGCTGGTCAGCAATTGCGGGACGGCGGTTACGGCGCTCGCTCATGGACCTGGGCAATTGCCTGACGGATTGATAGCGCAGGAATATTATCTGTTCTGCGGCCTCGCCGAACCACGCAAGAACTTGCCGCGGCTGATCGCTGCCTGGCGCAACAGTGGTACAACCCGTCCGCTGGTCCTGACCGGCCCTGATCATGATTGGGCGCAGGCGGAAGCCGGGCTCGTGCTGTTGCCCTTTCAGGCGCGGCCTGCGCTGGTGGACTTGCTCCGCAACGCGCGAGCGTTGCTGTTCCCGTCTTTGGCGGAGGGCTTCGGCCTGCCGGTGGTGGAGGCCATGGCGCTTGGTACTCCCGTTCTGACCGCCAATAACGGCGCTTTGGCCGAAGTGGCGGGGCGATCTGCGCTTTTGGTAGATCCGGTTGATGAAGGCGCGATCACACAGGGTATCATTCGCCTCGACCAGGACGACAATTTGCGTTCAACCCTGATGATGCGTGGTCTCGAACGGGCGGGGAACTTCACCCCCGAACGCTTCGGAGCGCGCCTCCGCCGTCTGCACGACGAATTCACTAGCGATTCTCGCTTCGACGTTTAGTCCTTCGGCTGCATGGGGGACGAGCGTACGACCATCGCAAGCGTCGGCATCGACGGGTTCAACCTGGCGCTGCCACAGGGAACCGGGGTGGCGACCTATGGCTTTGCGCTAGCCCAAGCAGTTCGGTCTCTGGGCCTCTCTGTGGAAGGCCTGTTTTCCGTTCCGGTTGGTCGCGACGCTCGGATGCAGGAGATCCTGTTTTACGAGGCGATGGGGCGGGGGCTGCCGCCAAGGCGCGGGCCGGCGTGGCTGCGTCCGATCCTGCACTGGGCAGCGGTTGCCCGGGGGCTGCGGGTGTCGCAGGTTCCGGAAAGCGGTCGGATCGAAAGCGCGGGCTTTGTTGACAGGCTGCCGCAGTTCGACCGGTTATTGAGCAGCGCTCACCTCTTCGAGCATGCCGAGCAGCACTTCCGGCGGACGCGGCGCTTCCTGGAGCTGAAGGTCCCAAATCCGCCGTCCATCATGCACTGGACCTATCCGATACCAGTCCGTCTTGCGGGCGCCCGCAACCTGTACACCTTGCATGACCTGGTCCCTCTGAAACTGCCGTTCGCAACCCTTGACCGAAAGCGGTTCTACCACCGGCTCGTGGAGCGTTGCGTCCGGGACGCGGATCATATCGTCACTGTGTCCGAATCCAGCCGACGCGACATCATTGAACTGCTTGGCGCGCCCGAGGATCACGTCACCAACACGTATCAGCACACTCCAATGCCGGAGGGTTTGGCCAGCGAGATGGCGGACGTGGAAGCCATCTTCGGCGTGCGACCCGGCGGCTATTTCATGTACTTTGGCGCCATCGAGCCCAAGAAGAACGTGGCAAGGTTGGCGGAAGCCTATCTGTCCACCGACACGCCGCACCCACTGGTTCTGGTCGGCGCGCGCGGTTGGCAGAAGGATGAGGAACTTCGCCTGATTGACGCCATGAGCCGTCGTGCGGGCAAGGCCGGTGCCCGGATCATCCAGCTGGATTACTTGCCGCGGCGGCTGGTCATGCACCTGGTGCGCAACGCCCGCGCAGTCCTGTTCCCGTCCTTGTATGAGGGGTTCGGGCTACCGGTGCTGGAGGCGATGCAACTCGGCACCCCCGTGATTACGTCGAACCGGGGATCGTTGCCCGAGGTGGCAGGAGACGCCGCGATCATCGTTGATCCCTATGATGTTCCCGCTTTGACCGCGGCGATCGCGCGCGTCGACCGCGACCCGGATCTGCGGGCCACGTTGGCGCAGGCGGGGCGCAAACAGGCGGTTCGCTTCTCGCTGAACGAGCATCGGCGGCATCTCCATGCCCTTTACAGCAAGGTGCTGGCGACGCCCCCGCGATGACTGCGCGGTTGCCTCGACGCGCTACGTGGTTTCCGCTAGCGACATCTCACAATTCGGGGCAGAATCATGGCAAGCGTCAGCGAGGATTTGCGATCGCAGCCCGGCGTGATGAGAAAAGGGTTGCGTATCCAGAGCCGCGTCATCGGCGCGTTGATGATGCGCGAGCTTCATACTCGTTACGGCCGTGAGAACATCGGATATTTGTGGCTCATCCTCGAGCCGCTATTTCTCGCCACGGCAGTTGGGCTGATCCACGCGCGTAGCCCGAACCATTTCGGTGGCGACATCAAGCCTGTGCCGGCTGCATTGATTGGATACTGCAACTTCATGACGTTCCGCTCGATGGTGAGCCGAGCCGAGGGTGTGCTCGAGAACAACGTGTCGCTGTTTTACCATCGCACCATCACGCCTTTCGATGTTCTCCTGTCGCGTGGATTGCTCGAACAGGCAGGGACGCTGGTAGCTTTCTGCCTGCTCATGGGGGTGGCGATGGCCACCGGCATTGCCAATCCACCGGAGCGACCGCTGATCTACGTCGCGGGTGTCGCTGCGTTGTTCCTGCTGTCCTGGGGTACGTCCATGGTAGTGTGCGCAATTACGCATGAGCGCCGCACACTCGGCCGAGTGATACATCCGCTCATCTACGTTTTGATGCCCTTGTCCGGGGCTTTCTTCACGATGCACGCCTTGCCGAAACAGGTTCGCGACGTACTGCTCTCGATCCCGTTGGCGCATTGTTACGAGATGATGCGCTACGGCTGGTTCAAGTCTGCCAAGTCCGTTTACATTGATCTTGCGTACCTTGGTGGATGGATTTTAGGCCTGATTTTGCTGGGGCTTCTTTTGCTTTCGGTTACCCGGAAGCGTATCCACATGCCGTGACCGGCGTGGATACACAAAGCACTGTGGGTTGCACGATGAGGGGGAGTTAAGCGTGCACGGTTTCATGACGCCGGCTGATGCGGAAGTTCAGGCCGCGCCGCCCCTGAGCACGCGTGCTCGCCGCCTGTGGAAGCGGTACAAGTGGTTTGCGGTGGTGGTGGTCGCGCCGACCTTGCTTCTGGCGACCTACCTCTATGCCATGGCGTCCGATCAATATGTCTCGGAAGCGCATTTCATCGTTCGCACGCAAGGCGGCAACAATCCTGCCCCCTCGGTGGGTGGTATCACAGCCGCGCTCGGCTTTGGCGGGGCCGGGGGCGGGGGAGCTGCGTCCACCGAGGCGCAGAGCGTGGCGGATTACCTGACCTCGCATGACGTCGTTGCCACTCTTCAGAAGCGGCTCAACCTGGTGGCGCTGTTTCGTCGTCCGGAGGCCGATCTCGTCAGCCGGTTGACGGTGGCCCAGCCAACACCGGAATTCCTGCTGCGCTACTATCAGCAGCAGGTCGACGTGTATTTTGACACCGACACCGGCATCACCACGCTGAAGGCGCGGGCCTTCCGTCCGGGCGACGCGTATAATTTGTCTCGCGCGCTTCTGACGCTGGGCGAGCAGCGGGTGAACGAGATGAACATCCGCGGCTTCTCCGACGCGGTCGCCCTGTCACGCCGTCAGCTCGATGAAGCCGAGCGGGCGTTGAGCGACGTGCAAACTCAGCTTACGCGGTTTCGCCAGACCGGGCGCGACGTGGACCCCGCCGGCACCGCGCAGGCACAGATCGCCCTGGTTTCCCGCCTGTCACAGGAACTGTCGGCAGCGCGCGCGCAGCTGGCAACCACCCAATCGCTGATCGGTTCGGACAGCCCGCAGGTTCAGGCACTCAAGCAGCAGATCCGGAGCCTGGAGGGGCAATTGGCGGCGCAGAACGGCCGCCTTGCAGGCGGTGCGAGCACTATCGCGGAGGGTCTGGGCGGCTATGAGCGCTTGCGCATTCAGCAGGAACTGCTTGCCAAGCGCTACGAGGCGGCGGCAGCCACCTATCAGCAGGCGCGGCAGAATGCGGTGCGGCAACAATTGTATGTCGTTCGCGTCGTCGAGCCGAACATGCCGGTGAAGTCGCTCTATCCGAAGCGTGCACTGACCCTGGTCACCGTGCTGTGCGCCCTGCTGGTGGTCTATGCGATCGGCTGGCTGATCGCGGCTGGCGTGCGCGAGCACGCGGCCTGAGGCAGGAGGGAGGATAAGCTGTGGTCGCGACATCGACCGCCCCCCTGCTTCGATCTCCGCCCTTCCCCTGGGTGGGGGAACAAGTAGCTGCGGTGTCGCGGCCCGGCCAGTCCACGCTTCGCGATCCCGATCGGCTCTTTGCCGCCATGCGTGAGAACGGCGTCGGCGGCTCCTTCTGGCTGAGCACTGCGGCCGGAGGTGCGGCCGCGGATGCCTCGGAAGGCGGCATTTTGCGGTGGATAGCTCGCGAACCCGGCGAGCCCGACCGCCGAATGGAGGCGGTCAGGGCAGTCGAAGCGGCTTGCTATCGCAATCCGTTCAGCGGTGCGCCGTGCGATGCACATGAAGCCGTGAAGATCCTGGCCGACTGGCGCCGCACCTTAAGCGCCAACCGCCCGATCGTTGCTGCAGCGGGCATGAGCGCCTGGAAGCGAGAGGCGATCGGGCGTTTCCTGTGGGATGGTGAAAAGCAGCCGCCGTTTCATTCGGTCGAGCGTGCGCTCAGTTCCGCCAAGGCAGGGGAAGCAATTGCCTATTGGCCGTCTCGCACACCCGCGGACTTTTCAACAAAAGCGAAGCAGGCAGGAGTGGCCGCCTGGCAGATCGAAGATGGTTTTCTGAGGTCTTCGGGGCTCGGTGCGGAGTGCCGGCCCCCATTGTCGATCATCGTGGATCGTACAGGGGGTATTCACTACGATCCGAATGGTCTGAGCGAGATCGAGACCTTGCTCGCAACCTACCACTTCGACGAGCCATTGCTGCAACGGGCGAAGGCGTTACGCGAGCGGATCGTTGCAGCGCGGCTTTGCAAATATGGCGTCGACAAAGACGCGCCGCTGCCGAACTTGCCGACTGGCCGGCGCATCGTGCTGGCGATTGGTCAGGTCGCGGACGATCTGTCAGTGCTGTGTAGTGGCGACGGAGGGATGAGCAGCTTTCTGCGGCGTGTCCGCCAATGCGAGCCGGACGCCTTCATCATCTACCGCCCTCATCCCGACGTAATGGCCGGCCTGCGAGACGGCGTGCTGCCGGGTTCAGAAGACGTGGATCTGATCGCTGGTGGCGGATCCCTGCTTGCCTTGCTGGAGAAGGTGCAGGGTGTCCACGTCTTTTCTTCGCAGGCCGGATTCGAAGCATTGCTGCGCGGCGTGACGGTGACCGTTCATGGCGTTCCATTCTACGCCGGATGGGGGCTGACGCGCGATCTCGCTGACATTCCCGCGCGCCGCGGGCGGCCGCTTTCAATCGATGCGTTGGTAGCAGGGGCTTTGATCCTCGCGCCGCGATATCTTGATCCGGAGACTGGGCTGCCCTGTTCTGCGGAAGTCATCGTAGAACGTCTCGCCAAGACGAACAAGCCTGCTTACAGCGCCCTTACGGGCTTTCGGCGCGCCTATGGCGCAGCGCGGCTGGCAGCGCGGCATGTTGCAAGGGGGCGTTCATGACCGGGGGGGAGCAGCGCCGCTTCTTGTTCCTGCAAGGGCCGCACGGGTCCTATTTCGCACGGCTGGGCGGTGCCTTGACAGCGCTTGGACATAGCGTGTTCCGAATCAACCTGTGCGGTGGGGATCGGCTGGACTGGCCGGGGCCTGCGGTCGATTATCGAGGTACCCTGCGCTACTGGCCCGTGTTCTTCGATGATTTCATCGTCGATCACGCGATCACGGACGTGGTGCTGTTTGGCGACTGTCGTCCTCATCACTCGAGTGCGCACGGCATGGCCAAGGTTCGTGGCCTGCGCGTCCACGTGCTTGAGGAAGGCTATATCCGCCCGGACTATGTGACCCTGGAAGAGGGTGGGGTGAACGGTCATTCGCGCATGCCGCGCGATCCACTGTGGTTTCGGGCGGAGGCGACGCGCCTGCCGCCGGAGCCGGACCATGAGCCGGTGCCATCCAGCTTCCGTCGGCGGGCAGAGGAAACCATCAGCCATCTGCTCGCCACGATGTTGCTGGCCCCCGCTTATCCATTCTATCGCACGCACCGGCCCAATCACGCGTTGGTCGAGGCCGCCGGCTGGGCCCTATGGGCAGCGAACAACAAACGCGAGCGCAGGCTATCGCAGCGAACCTTGGCCAAGGTCCTGCCGGAGCGAGAACAGCACCCGATCTTTCTAGCGCCGCTTCAGCTCAACTCCGATTACCAGTTGCGCGTCCACTCGCCCTTTGGCGATATGCGTGCTGCGCTGCGTTTCATCATCAAGAGCTTCGCACGGGGGGCACCTGCGAACAGCCGACTGCTGGTGAAGCGGCACCCTCTGGACAACGGCCTGACTCCGTGGCGGCGGATCACGCGCAAGCTCGCGCTGCGCTACGGAGTGGAGGACCGGATCTTCTACATTTCCGAGGGCGACGTCGCGAAGCTGCTGCCGCTTGCTGTCGGTGCGGTGATGGTAAACAGCACGGTCGGCACGCTGGCGCTGAATCATGGCGTGCCCGTCGCCGTGCTTGGCCATGCCGTCTATGATGTCGACGGCGTCGTGCACCGCGGCGCGCTGGACGACTTCTGGCCCGATCCCCCAGCGCCTGACGCCGAGTTATGGGCCGCGGTGCGCCGGGTGTTCGTCAATCGATCGCTCGTACATGGTGGGTTCCTGAGCGAAGAGGGGCTGGCGATGCTGGTCGAAAACGCGGTCCCGCGCTTGACGGCGGCGACCCCTGTCACCGCTCGCGTCGATAATGTGACACGGATTGCGCATTGGCGCTGAAGCCTTTCCGCGCGCCGGCGCAGATGCTTTTCAGCAAGGGGCTGCCCGGTACTGGCCGGCACAGCCGGCGTGCGCACCGGCCAATCGTGTTCGATCTGTCGCGTCTGCTGAGCCGTGCCTATCACCTGACGCCGACCGGCATCGACCGAGTCGAATATGCCTATGCCGTCGAACTGCTGAGGCGAGTGCCGGAGCGGCTGCGCTTCGCCGCGGTGCATCCCGCGGGCGGCTATTACGGGCGGCTGGAGATCGGCGCGGTGCGGCAGTTTCTGGCGTTTACCCAGGCAAGATGGCAGGCGCGGGGCGAGGCGCAAGCGGAAGCGGTGCGAGCCCAGGCCATTCGGCATCTCTTCGCCCTTCGACCCCGAGCGGTGCCGGTGCCGCTCGGGCCGCGTGTGTACCTCCAGGCATCGCCGCACCACCTGGAGGACGGCAAGCTCGTGCGCAGCATCCTTCAAACCGAACGCGCACGGTTCGTGAACCTGGTTCACGACGTGATCCCGCTGACCTATCCCGAATTCGCGCGGCCGAACGGAGCGGCGCAACATGCGCGACGTATCCGTACGATCGACCGGTTTGCCGACGGCATCATCGCGAACTCACAAGCCACGCTTGATGCTCTCCAGCCACATCTAACCGCGCGACCAGGGCGATTGGCCCGCGTCGCGCATTTAGGCTGCGAGTGGAGTGATCCCGTCCCGCCCGCGCCGGATAATGCGCAGGAGAAGCCCTATTTTCTTTGTATCGGCACGATCGAGCCGCGTAAGAATCACCTGCTGCTCCTGAACCTTTGGCGACGCATGGCCGAGAGCATGGGAGATGCGGCGCCGCGCCTCATCCTGATCGGACGGCGCGGTTGGGAGAATGAAAACGTCATCGATCTGCTGGAGCGCTCGGTAGCGCTACGTGGTCATGTAATCGAGCAACCGGATGTGGACGATCGGCAGCTTACGCGTTTGCTGGGCGGCGCCCGTGCGGTGCTGCTGCCGTCCTTTGCAGAGGGCTATGGTATGCCGGTTGCGGAAGCTCTGGCCGCGGGCGTTCCAGTAATCTGTAGCGATATAAGCGCGCTCCGCGAGGCGGGGGGTGAATTGCCCGACTACCTGGATCCGCTAGACGGCATGGGGTGGCTGCGAACGATCCTTGATTATGCACAGCCGAACTCAGCGATGCGGGCAGCGCAATGCGAGCGGATGCGCGGATGGGCTCCAATGAGCTGGGACCGCCACCTGAACATCGTGCTGGACGTCGTCGACTCGGTCGCCGATCACCGGAGGCAAGCGAGCGCTTAGTTCCGGGTGAGAAGCAGCATCTGGTCGTCCACGGGCGAGGCATTCAGAACCTCCTCGCGGGTGCGGCTCTGGATACCACCTACCAGGTCAACCTCGGCGAGATGGAAGCCGTGCCCGAGTATTTCCTCGAGGAATGAGGCAGGGTCATTGTAGCGGACAGCCGCGAATTCCAGCAGGATCGTCAGCGGACGTTCTCGCGACAGGATGCCGCTTAGTCCCTTCCAGATCTCCTGCTCCGCTCCCTCCGCATCAATCTTGATGAAATCTGCGTTGAGTGCGCCAGGGATCTCGTCCGCACGTTTCAGCGCGACTTCCACCATTCCTGGCCCGCGCGTGCCTTGCACGACATGGGCGTTCTTGGGCTCGTTCCGCGGAACGTCCAGCACGGCGGAACCGGTCTTATCGCCGAGCGCGACTTCGAAAACCGTGGTGCGCCTGTCAAAGCCGTTCACCGCAACTGTGCGGCGGAGCAGCTCTGCAATGGGCGGATTGGGTTCAAAGGACAGCAGTTTGCCCTGCGGTCCGACGAGGTCGGCCATCAGCACGGAGAAGTAGCCGCAATGGGCGCCGACATCGAGCACGGTCATGCCTGGTTTGACCAAGCCGACAATGGCTTCGGTGTTCCACATCTCCCAATAGCCATCGAGCATTAGATGGCTGGCGACACCCACGTCCCGTGTGTCGACGTACATCTTGTAGCGGCCAAGAATGCGGCAGATCGCGATGTGATCGCCCAGATAGGCAGTTTGGCACAAGCCGCGGATGACCGCTTCGTGCCGCCAGCGATCGCCGGATCGTAGTGCCCAGATGTCGAAGATGGCGCCCTGCGCTTCGCCCTGGCGGCGAATGTCCGCGGGGCTGGCTTGGTGATCCAGGAAGCGCATCGCTCGTCCTTAGCTCGCGGCCGGAACTTCGGAAATACGAAGTGTGCCCGTTGGCGTCACGTGATCACGTTCTCCGTCGAAGAGCGGACCACCAGACCGAACGGGACCGACCCGCCTGCTGTGTCGCCGTGGCGTAGCTGAGCAGCAATATGGCCGAAGGCGGCAATGCCTAAAACAATCCGATTTAGACCATGCTGGTCCAAGTGCGGACCGGTGTTGACGATCAGCAGGGCCAGGCCGCCCGGCCGCAAACGGGCCAGCATGTCCTCAATCGTTGCGAGCGCCTGCGCGGAGCCGCACGACCCAAGCACCGTACTGCGTGCGTAGATGAAGTCGAAGCCAACGCCTTCCTCCGGCGCCCTGAAACGAGCGGCGCAGGCGGACTCAATGGTAGCGCCCGAGCCTACGGCGACGGTCTCGATGATGCATCCCGCGTCTTGCGCGACTGCGGCGACTGGGTCGGGTCCAGCGGACAGGGCGAGTCCCCGCGCACCGGCTTCAAGCCGCCCGTATTGTTCCAGGACGCGCAGGATATAGGCTGATTCCCAGCGCTCGATCACCGCTCCGCCATTGGTGAGCAGGGCGCTTAACCGATGAAAGTCTGGCTCCCGCGTTTGATCCGGCGTGAAGCCCTGAGACACTGGCCAGGCGAGCTGCGGTGAGTCGCTGCTGATCATTGCACTCGCCCGGCGCGCCTTGAGACGCCCGAACAGGCTGCGCGCCCGGGATGGGTCATCGCGTTCGCCCTGTCGTCCGGCGATGGCAACAGCGATGCCGTGAGCGTGCGCGTCACATTCGCCAAACACATATCCCGTAATGGCGTAGGTGGCCCCCGCCACCGCGTCGAAAGGTAGCTTGATGGTCCGAGGCGCTCTCGCCAAGGAGGGGAGAAGCGCGGTCACCTTCCCGCGCTCGGTCACCGCCGGCTTTCCGGCTGGGAAGTGCTGAAAGATGCGGACCGCAATCATGCCGGTATCCGCAACAAGATCATCAAAGGAGATTTCGGCCACCGCTGGCCCGGTGGGTACCGACACATAAGAGGTGTGGAAGACGTAATTCGCATCGTCGCTCTTCTCACGTCCGCCGAGCGAGCGAATGCGGCTGCGCTTGGCCGGCCAGTAGCCAAAGGGATCGAGCGTCTGGGCGGTCATGCTGGAACCGTAGGCGAGCGAATGATCCGGTGGCAATCGTCGGAGCTGCCTTGTCACCTCATAACGGCTGGGCCATGCACAAGCGATGTGGGAGCGATCATGACGCGCTGGGCACGACGAGATCCTCGAGCAAACCTACAAGCGGTCGTGCCAGCCCTTGAGCCATTGCCGGAGCAGGCGGGCTATCATGTGGCGCCAAAGCGCGCGCGGAATCGGTCCGAGCAGCTTTCCGAGGTGGAGGAGAAGCTTCGACCGGCTGAGCGCTGGCAGAAGATCATGGCGCTAGCGGAGGCGCTTGCGAGTGAGCGCTTTGCGAAAGAGACACTCGCTGCAGGTTTGGCCTATCCAGTTGCGGCTTATGATCAGTTCCGTCGGGACGTGGCGATACGCCCACCCCCTCCGATAGAAGGGCGGCGGCCCCCGGTCACCGTGCTTGTGGATGCACGGCGGTCTGCTCCCTTTCTGTTGCGTGCGACGTTGCGAAGCTTGCAGGATCAGTCGGTGAGTGACTGGTCGGCCCGGGTGCTGGCGTCCACGGAATTGGGCGAGGGGCCCGTCGCGTCCTTTGCAGAAACGGACCCCAGGATAGAGTTCGTGAGTGGCGATGCAGTCGCGCCCGCCGGTGCCGGCCCTCTGGTGCTCCTGGATGCGGGCACGGTCCTTGATCCCGAAGCGCTGGCGTGGCTGACATTCGCGTTGATCCGCACTGGAGCAGGGGCGGTTTACGCCGACCATGATCACGGCGTGGCGGATCCGGGGTTGCGCATGCTGCGCGCGGACCCGGTGCTGTTCGGCACGTATGACGAAGCCCTGATCTCCGAAGGCATCGTTCCGGCCGTCGTCGCGCTCGCCGCGCCGGTGGTGGATATGGGATATGGTGGGGCGGAGCTTCGCAAGCGGGCTCTGCTCGATGTCGCCCGCGGCGGCAGGGTTGCCCATGTTCCCCGTTTGCTTGCGACGCAGGTGAGCTTGCCCCTGATCGCCAGGACCGGGCGCGCCGAGCCGGAAGATGCAAGGCCGGGCCGACTTTCTCCCGAGGTGCATTCCCCAGCAATCCGCCCTACGCCCACACCCCGAAGCGATCGGATCGCGGTCGTCATCCCTACCCGAGATAACGCCGGCCTGCTCGGTCGCGCGATTGATACGCTGCGAGCAACCGCACGGCAGCCGGACCGGTTGGATATCGTCGTGGTCGACAACCGCAGCGTGAAGGCGGACACCGCCGCTTTGTTCGATCGCCTGGCGGCGGATGGTGCAGCGCGCGTCCTGCGATTCGACTCGCCCTTCAACTGGTCGTTGGCATCGAACATGGGAGCGGCGGCGAGTGACGCTCCGCTTATCGTTTTCATCAACAATGACGTGGAGATGTTGTCGGCCGGCTGGGATGATCTCGTCGCCGATGGCCTGAGCCGTCCCGACGCCGGCGCAGTAGGCGCTCGGCTGCTCTACCCAGACCGCACCATCCAACACGCAGGCATTGCCTTCGGGTTTGGACCTGGCGGAACCGAACATGAGGGAAGGGGCGTTCCAGCGGCAGATCCAGGGCCTGGGCGCCGCTACGTGGTCACCCATGCCGTATGCGCACTCACCGGGGCCTTTCTCGCGGTCCGGCGTTCCGACTTCAACCAACTCGGCGGATTCGACGCGGCTCGACTGATGGTGGCGCACAGTGACGTCGACCTATGTCTGAGACTGCGCGAACTCGGGAGAGTCATCCTTTACTGCCCGGCGATCGAAGCCATCCATCACGAGGGGGCTACGCGAGGTCGCAACCAGACGCAGGCTGCGATCGCATGGGACGAAGGTGAGCGCCTGGACCTGCTCGATCGTTGGGGAGAGGCGTTGGCCGATGACCCCGGCATCAGTCCGTACTGGCGGAGAGATGACAAACCGTTCGAATTGTTGAGAGAGCCGACGATCCGCGAAATTCTGAAGCAGATCGATCGGAGCGCCAGTCGCCATCCCTGGCAGGTGCATCGTTCTGCCCCGACATGAACCCGTTTCCCCCGCCGCGACACTCGAAGGCCGCTTAACACCATAGCACATATCGATTAGCTCGTATGAGGGGGCAGTCGACGGGAACGGGGGAATAATGGTCCGCAGCTATTTCGCGCGTGCGGCGGCGGTGCTCGGACTGCCGGGCGGCCGATCGCCAGCGAACGCCAAATATCGGCTGCTGGGCGACAAGGCGCGCGACCATGGCGACTGGGCATCGGCCGCAGGGCATTATCGGTCGTACTTGGAGGCGGATCCGAACAGTTTTGCGATCTGGGTGCAGCTTGGCCACGCGTTGAAGGAGTCAGGCGACCCAGCGGGGGCAGAGGAGGCCTATCTTCAAGCACAGCTTCTGCAGCCAGACGACTCCGACCTGGCGCTGAACCTCGGGCATTTGATGAAGTCCTTGCGCAAGCTGCGCGAAGCAGAAGGATATTACGCGCGCAGTTTTCAGATCGACGGAAATCTCTCGGCGCGTACCGAGCTGGAATCGCTCGGGATAACGCCTGAACGCAATCTTGCCGCTCAGCGTGGACGGGGCGGAAGACGCATGGTGGGCAGCGTCGACCGGGTCGAGGGGCAGGTGGTGCGTGGCTGGGCCGTGGAGCCCGAGCCGGCGCGTAGGCCTGCCGAAATCGAGATTGTAACTCTGGATGGGCGAGTCATTGGCTCGGGCACGGCGACTCAGTTTCGCGCAGATGTGACGGACGCTGGTTTCACGGACGGGCCGGCCGGGTTCACCATATTCGTCGATGCGGAGGACCTCGCTGGTGAGGCAGTGCGCGCAGATGTGCGGCTGCGTTCGACGGGCGACCTCCTGGATGGCTCCCCTCTGACGATCACGTTTCCCAGCTCTGTGGAAGCGGACTTGGCTCGGCACGTCACTGCCGCCCGCCACGTCGTCGCCAAGCCGCTCGTCGGTGTCGGCGGCGAACATGCGATCTTCGTGGCTTACGCCGCAACCGGAATGCTTCAGCCGTTCGTGCGCGGCTTTTTGCGGATTCTGCGCGAACAAGGTATTTCGGTGTCGCTGGTCGTCAACTGCGATCGGCCGATGGTCCTTGATGATGAACTGCTGGAGACGGTGTCCAGCGCCGTGGTCCGCGAAAACAAAGGTTATGATTTCGGCGCGTGGGCGCACATGCTGAGGCTGGAGCCGCGTCTGTATGCCGCGGAATGCCTGTACATCATCAATGACAGTATCGTAGGTCCGAGTAGCAAGGCCGGCTTTGCCGAGCTGATCGGGCGGATACGGAAGAGTTCTGTTGATCTACTTGGCCTGACAGAGTCGCTTGAGCGTGGCTGGCATCTGCAAAGCTACTTCCTGCGTGTCAGCGGGCCATTATTGGCCTCCTATGCCTTTCAATTGTTCGTGAACTCCGTTGAGGTGATCTCGGACAAGGACGCCATCATCAACCGATATGAGGTGCCGCTCGCGCAGCGCGTCTGCGAAGCCGGTTTCTCCGCCGACAGCATCTTCAAGGTCGACCAGGCTCGCAACCCGACCTTGTTTGCCTGGAAGCGGCTTCTTCAAGCCGGGTTCCCGTTCGTGAAATGCTCCCTGCTGCGGAACGGGTTTGCGCACGTTTCCACCGACGGTCTAGAGAGTGAGTTGAGGCGCGCCGGCTTTGATGGCGACATGATCGAAGCGGCTTCGGATTATTACACAGACGAGCCGCTTCCCGGTGCCGGCTATCCATTACTCGCCCGGCCCGTGCCGAGTGGTGGGGGCAGCCATGTGCCCAGCAAGCCATATAAAGTCGCGTTCTATGGCCCCTGGAATTACGACAATGGCCTGGGAGCGGCGAGCAGGGGCATCATCGCTGCCATTCGCCAAGCGGGCGTGCGGCTGAACCTGCATCCGATCCGCAAAGCGTTCCACGTTCATAAGCCGCTCGTTCCGCCGCACGACGTCATCGACTTCGCCGGCCCGGCCGACGTCGCGATTGTTCATCTAAATCCTGATTCCTGGCACCTGCTGACCGACGATCAGCGAAGGGACGTCAGCCAGGCCCGGCATCGCGTTGGTTATTGGGTATGGGAGATGGAGCAGCTGCCTGCGGCATGGCACCAGGACTTCGCATCTGTTGACCGGATCTGGGCTCCCAGCAGCTACAATGCCGAGGTCTTTGCGGCGGAAGAGCAAGCGCCCGTTGATGTGATCCCCCATGTGGTGCCGGTCGCTGGTGACTTCCTCGGCGCTGTCTCATCTATTCGCACGACGTTGCAGCTTCCAGCAGATCGCCGCCTGATCCTGTACGTGTTCGACGGCGCGAGTTACCTCGTTCGAAAGAACCCGGCCGCGCTCGTCCATGCGTTTGCGGCGTCCGGCCTGTCCGCACGCGGCTGGACTCTCGTTCTCAAGACCAAGCACCTTATGGATCGTCCTGGCGAGGGACGGGCACTGGCCGCTCTTGCCGAGGCGACCGACGGCGTCATCCTGCTTGATAGATCGCTGACGAGTCATGAACTGTCTGACCTGATCGCGTCGTGCGACATCTATGCTTCGCCGCATTGTTCGGAGGGCTTCGGGCTGACGGTTGCCGAGGCGATGGCGGCCGGACGGATGGTCGTGGCAACCGACTATAGCGGCACAAGGCAGTTCCTCGACGGCTCATGCGGCTTCCCCGTCCGCGCGGAAACGTGGACGCTGGATGAAGATTTCGGACATTACTCGCGCGGCGGAACTTGGGCGCGTGTGGATCAGGCCGCACTGGCGGAGGCGTTAGTAGTTGCCGCAGAACGCGTGGATGCGGGCGATCGAACCATCGGAGACGCTGCGCGCGCGCGCGTCGCCGAAACGCTTTCGATCGAAGCAGTTGGCGCTGCTATCGCGAAGAGCTTGGATGCAGTGGTTTCTGGCGCTGAGGCCGTTCGTCATCCGCTGCCCAGGATAGAGGAAGGCGTATCAGGTACGCCCCTGTCCGACCTGACCGGCCGTGGGGAGGCGGGTACGAGTGCGCTCCAGGTGCTGTCGCTGGCGGCAGGATCGCTCACCCCAGCGAGTGACGGCCTCGCCCACATCCCCAATGACCGCAATGTCTGGTTGTTGATCGCTCCGGAAGATGCGAGCTTTCATCCAAGAACCGGCACTATCATCGCACGGCACGCTGCCGCCCGGCCCGACGTATCTCTTTTCTATGCCGACGACGTCGCTTTTGGCGAGGCCACGCTGCTTCAGCAGGTTCGTCTGAAGCCTGCCTTCGACCGCACCCTGTTTGCCGCTCAGGACTATATCGGTGCACCGGTATTTATCCGGGGTTCGGCGCTGCACGATGTCGGCGGGTTGCGCCCGGAGCTTGGGGATGCGGCCGTGTATGACTTGGTACTGCGGGCGGCCGAGAACGGCTTGTCGATCGGCGGCATATCAGACGTACTGATGGTGCAGGGCGGTCGGCGCAGTGCTGCGCCGGCATCCGCCCGCCGCGCCTTGCTTGAGCGGTCGCCGCTCTACGCCGGCTATTCGGTGACCGATGGGCGCGCTCCTGAATCACTGCAGCTCTCAGCGCGTTTTAAGCGCGAGTTTCCTCATGTCACCTTGTGCATCCCGACCAAGCGTACACCCGTAGAGGATGGCGCGGGCACGTACATCGAGCGGTTGCTCCTGAGTCTTGCCGAAGTGAAATGGGCGGCCGGCCGCATGACGGTACTGGTTGGAGACGACGTTTCCGGCACCCCATCTTGGGCGCTCACCGACTGGCCCTTCACTTTGCAGAGGATCGAGACTTTGCGAGGTGAGGATGAACCTTTCAACTTTGCCGCCAAGATGAACCAGCTGTGGCAGGCTGCTGACAGCGAACTGGTCGTCATGCTCAATGATGATGTCGTGGCGCTCGACCAAGGCTGGCTGAGGGCTCTCGCCGGCTTTGCAATGGACCGAGACGTGGGCGCGGTAGGACCGCGCTTGCTTTACGATGACGGCACGATTCAGCACGCTGGGATCTACGGCGGCGTCCTTGGTACCAGCGTTCACGCGTGGTTGGGAGCACGGGCTTCGAGCCCGACGTACCAGGATTGGGCGATCACCCAGCGCGAAGTCTCCATGGTAACGGGGGCGGTGCTGGCAACTCGCCGCAGCGTTCTTGCGGCTGTCGGCGGGTTCGATGAAAGGTTCAGTCTGGAGTTCAACGACACGGATCTTTGCCTCAAGATGCGGCAGCAGGGATATCGGATCGTGTACAATCCTTCCGCTGAGCTCATTCATTCGGAAAAGAAATCTCGCGGCGTAACGGTGCCACCTGGGGAGCAGTTGGCGCTGTTCCTCGCACGCTGGAACGATTGGCTGAGCGATGATCCGGCGCTCCCTCGCCGTATGCGTCGCGATATGCTGGACCTGACGCCCTCTGTCGGCGCAGGCGATTGGTTCGTTTGAGGGCGCAACCTCGACTGTCTCCCTCTACGTGGAAGCCGCATCGCGGTTCAGCGTGTTGCGTTCGGGAGAGGCGCGTCGCTTCATGTCGGGAGCGAGGCATTCGCTCCCGATCAGCTTGGGCGGCGGTGGCGGACGGAGGCTCGGCTCCTGCCGCCTGCTCTATTTGCAATGGTTGTAGGCGTCGCTCTCTACAGGAGAGTCGTTCGTCCGGGTTGAGTCAGCTATCTGGCGCGACGTGCGAGAAAAAGGATGCTGCTCATCGTTGCTACCGCGCCGATGCCAGCCGCGGCGAACAGAACCGTATTTGCTGCTTCCATAACCCTCTCCTTAAATCGCCGGCTTTCCGGTCCTATGCTTTCCAGACTGGCCTGGTGAGCTGTCATACGCAAGAGCGGGAAGCGAACTTTATAGCTGGTATATGGCGATAGCCCGCGGCACTTGGCCGTCGCTGACATCCATTCCGATGCGTGGCGATTGCGGATGGAAAGGGTAAGTCGCGTTTGGCGCGCCCGGCTGGATTCGAACCAGCGGCCCCAAGCTTAGAAGGCTCGTGCTCTATCCAACTGAGCTACGGGCGCGCACCGGGGCGTGTTAGCGTGGATTGCGGGCAAGCGAAACCGTCGGCATGATCTTCGAATGACCGAGGGGGCAAAACCGAACCGCGTTTCGGCACGTACGCTGCGTGGGCAAAGCCTGCGATACTACGACTTTGTCATGGCGGCGTTCGTTGCAGTGCTTTTGCTCTCCAACGTGCTCGGGGCTGGCAAGGTCGCGCAGATCTGGTTGCCTGGGGTCGGATACTGGCCGTTCGGCGCGGGCATCCTGTTTTTCCCGGTCAGTTACGTGATCGGTGACGTGCTGACCGAAGTGTACGGCTATGCCCGTGCGCGGCGCGTGATCTGGGCCGGCTTCGCGGCGGCCGTGTTCATGGCGTTGATGGCCTGGGTGGTCGTTGCTCTGCCCCCCGCGCCGGACTGGACCAATCAACAGGCCTATGAGGCGGTGTTCGGCCAGGTGCCGAGAATCGTTTTTGCCAGCATGTGCGCATTCTGGGCGGGCGAGTTCGTCAATTCGTATGTTCTGGCCAGGCTGAAGGTGGCGACGGGCGGGCGGCACCTGTGGATGCGGACCATCGGATCAACCGTCGCGGGGCAAGGAGTCGACAGCCTCATATTCTATCCGCTCGCGTTTTTTGGTGCGGAGGGGTGGACTACCGGCCTCGTAGTGACGGTGCTCTTTACTCAATGGGTCCTGAAAGTGTCATGGGAGGTGCTCCTGACGCCATTCACCTATGTGGTCGTTGGATCTCTGAAGCGAGCGGAAGGCGTGGACGTCTTCGACGAGGGAACGGACTTCAACCCGTTTGGCACTCGCGTTTGATTGGCGGTCGCTCAGAGATCTTGATCGAGATGCTGAGCTCAGGGCGGGAGCGCGTTCTGGTGAGCAATCCCGTAGGCGCGCTGACCCGCGCGCGCCCTCGATCAGCTGACGAGATCTAGCAATCCCTCAAACAGGCGGCGCCCTTCGGTTCCGCCATGCGCGCCCTCGATCCGACGTTCCGGATGGGGCATCATGCCAAGCACATTGCCAGCGTCGTTCAGGATGCCCGCAATCCGCCGGGCCGAACCGTTGACCTCTTCGGCATAGCGAAACGCGACTCGGCCCTCGCCCTCAAGGCGATCGAGCGTCTCCTGATCGGCGACGTAATTACCGTCGTGGTGAGCGACTGGGATCTTGATCGTTTCCCCGGCCGCGTAACCACTCGTGAAGGTGCTCTGAGCATTTTCCACCGTCAGAGCGACGTCCCGACACACGAAGTTGAGCCCCGAATTGCGCATGAGCGCGCCAGGGAGCAGGCCTGATTCGGTGAGGATCTGAAAGCCGTTGCACACGCCGAGGACCGGAACGCCGGCAGCCGCCTTGTCCGCCACCGCCCGCATGATGGGAGAACGGGCTGCCATGGCGCCCGAGCGCAGGTAATCGCCGTAGGAAAACCCCCCGGGGACCGCGATCAAACCCACGCCATCGGGAAGTTCCGCGTCGCCATGCCACACCATGTCCGGCTTCTTGCCGGTGACTTCCTCCAGCGCCACGGCGAGATCACGATCGCAGTTGGAGCCGGGGAAGACAACGACCGCGGATTTCATGCGCGTTCGATCCGGTAGTTCTCGATCACCGTGTTCGCCAGCAGCTGGCGGCACATGGCGTCGATCTGTGCATCGTCCGTCGAGTCAGCAACGTCGAGCTCGATGAGCTTGCCGACGCGGGCGCCTTCAACGCCGGTGAAGCCGAGGCCGGACAGGGCGTGTTCGATCGCCTTGCCCTGGGGGTCGAGGACACCGGGCTTTAGCGTTACGTAGATGCGCAGCTTCATGAGGTGCCCGCTATTCCAACCGCCCACGGATCGCAACCTCCTCGCGCGTGAGGCGGCGAAGCCGCAAGCGGATCTGCCATTATTTTCCGCGACGTTCCCGATGCTCGGCCATGTCGAGGATCGCCGTCTCGCCACCTTCGGGCAGCAGGCCAAGACGGCGTGCAACCTCTTGATATGCCTCAACTTCGCCGCCCAGATCACGGCGGAAGCGATCCTTGTCGAGCTTCTCGTTAGTGGTCATGTCCCAAAGCCGGCAGCCGTCCGGGCTAATCTCGTCAGCCAGGATGATCCGGCCGTAGTCATTGTCCCAGATGCGCCCGAACTCGAGCTTGAAGTCGACCAAGCGGATGCCGATGCCGGCGAACAAGCCTGACAGGAAGTCGTTCACCCGGATCGCCAGGTCAGCGATGTCGTGCATCTCGTCCTGACTGGCCCAGCCGAAGGCGGCGATATGTTCGTCCGAGATCATCGGGTCGCCGAGCGCGTCGTCCTTGTAGCAATATTCCAGGATCGTTCGCGGCAGCTGCGTACCTTCCTCAATGCCGAGACGCTTGCTGAGGGATCCCGCAGCCACGTTGCGCACGATCACTTCGATGGGCACGATTTCCACCTGCCGGATCAACTGCTCGCGCATGTTCAGCCGGCGAATGAAGTGAGTCGGAACGCCGATATTGCCGAGGAGCGTGAAGATATGCTCCGAGATGCGATTGTTCAGGACGCCCTTGCCGTTGATCGTACCCTTTTTCTGGGCGTTGAAAGCAGTTGCGTCGTCCTTGAAATACTGAATCAAGGTGCCGGGCTCAGGCCCCTCATAGAGGATCTTCGCCTTGCCTTCGTAGATCTGCCGGCGCCGCGCCATTGCATCACCCCTGAAATGGACAGCCCCGGCGAACGCGACGGATAGCGGCGCGGCCGGGGCGGGAATGGCGAGCCGTATAAGGGAAGGGTCGCTGCGGTGCAATCACGCGAGCATTCTTCCCGGGCACGCCGACTATTGCGAAAGCTTCAGCGCGGTGCGGATCAGCTGTTTGGTTCGCAGCCAAGCGTCGGTGCCAGGCGTGACCAGCTCCACATGGCCGGTAGCAGGCACCGTGACGAGATCTACCTCGTCCCCGGCAGCCCGTGCGCGCTCAACGTAATCCGTGGCCATTCGATAGGGGATAATGCGGTCCTCTCGTCCATTGACCAGCGTTTGCGGCATGCCGAGAGGAAAGAGCCGGGGCACGGACGTATCGGCATAAGGGTCTGCGCGTCCTGACCCGACAAGCTTTTCGACCACCGCGATGCCGCAGCCATTGTCAGGGCTCCTGGCGGTTGCCTCCAGGTCGGGCAGCCCGCCAAGGCTTATCACTTCGCTGAGTGCCAGTGGATCGGTGCTGTGAAGCGGGCTGCCAGTCGGTAACCTGCGCCGAGCCGCCAACCAAAGCGCGAGGTGTCCGCCAGCCGAATGGCCAACGGCTACGACGCGGCGCGTGTCGAGCCTGAAATGTGCCGCATGTACCGCAAGTTGATCGGCAGCTTTCGCAACATCTAGGAAGGTGTCGGGATAGCCCCCGCCGGCGCGGTCTACGCCGCGATAGTCGATGTTCCATACCGCGATGCCATCTGCTCGAAGGTCGCCTGCGATCCAGTCCATGATCTTTCGATCGGCGATCGAGGTCTGCCAACAGCCGCCATGAACCATGAGCACGACCGGATGGGCGCCGGACCCGGCCGGAACCCAGACATCGACCTTCTGCATGTGATCGTCACCGTAAGTGATCGTTGCGTCCGGTGTAGGGCGGGGCCGGCTGGAAAGATCATCCCAAGTCAGAGGCTTGAAGGGGGTTGTTGCGGGTTCGGCGAAGGACATGGTGGCGGAACATGGCGCCGACAGCAGGGCACAGGCAAGCAGGATCCGGCGCGAGTGTTGAGAAAGTTGAGACAACCGCGAGGTTCGAGTTCGTGGCAACGGACCAGCGGATCGAGGCGAGGACGCGGCTGCGGCGGCGTGGCGGTGCAAGGTCATTTTCGGGGTGTGGCATGCGGCGCGAATGTAGGACAGGGGTAAGCGGAACGGTTGTGGAACAAGGGCGCATACTGCTAGCAGGCGGGCCATGCCGACCGACGCGACCGTGCTGCCACCCGACAATCCGCCCGTGGGCGTGCTCGATGCACCGTTCGATTCAGCGCTGTCGGAACGGTATCTCGTTTATGCGCTGTCCACGATTACCGCGCGCTCGCTGCCGGATGTTCGCGACGGTCTGAAACCCGTTCACCGCCGTTTGCTGTGGGCAATGCGGCTGCTGCGGCTGGATCCCACGCAGGGATACAAGAAGTGCGCCCGCGTCGTTGGCGACGTGATCGGCAAGTACCATCCCCATGGCGATCAGTCGGTCTATGACGCCATGGTGCGCCTCGCGCAGGATTTCGCCCTGCGATATCCGCTGGTCGACGGGCAGGGCAATTTCGGCAACATCGATGGCGATAACGCCGCCGCCTACCGCTATACCGAAGCCCGGCTGACGCAGGTCGCCATCGACCTGATGGACGGGCTCGACGAGGATGCCGTCGGCTTCCGCCCCACCTACAATGGCGAGGAGCAGGAACCGGAGCTGTTTCCGGGCCTGTTCCCCAACCTTCTTGCCAACGGCGCTAGCGGTATCGCGGTGGGCATGGCCACCAGTATTCCACCTCACAATGCGGCGGAGCTTCTCGACGCGGCAATCGCGCTGATCGACGATCCTGCCGCCGATCCGCTGGCGTTCGTTCAGGGGCCGGACTTCCCCACCGGCGGCCTGCTGGTTGATCCGCCGGCGATCATCCGTGAGGCCTATGCCACCGGGCGCGGCGCCTTCCGCGTCCGCTGCCGCTGGACGGTGGAGAAGGAAAAGGGCGGCGGCTGGCAGATCGTCGTCAGTGAGATTCCGTATGGCGTGCAAAAGGGCAAGCTGATCGAGCAGATCGCTGGCCTGGTGAACGACAAGAAACTGCCGATTCTGGCGGACGTTCGCGATGAATCAGATGCGGAAATTCGCCTGGTGCTGGAGCCCCGGAGTCGGACCGTCGACCCGCAGGTGCTGATGGACGGGCTTTACCGCATGTCCGATCTCGAGACGCGGGTGCCGTTGAACCTCAACGTGCTGGATGCACGTCGTACGCCCCGGGTGATGAGCCTCGCTGAGGCACTGTCGGCCTGGGTGGAGCACCAATTCATCGTGCTTCGCCGGCGCACCGAGCACCGGCTGGGCAACATCGCGGACCGGCTGGAGCTAGTTGCGGGTTACATCACGGCCTTCCTCAACCTGGACCGCGTGATCGAGATCATCCGTACGGAGGACGAGCCCAAGGCCGTGATGATGTCGGAGTTCGCGCTGACCGACCGTCAGGCCGAGGCGATCCTCAACATGCGGCTGCGTAGCTTGCGCCGATTGGAAGAGATGGAGCTGAAGCGTGAGCAGGCGGCCCTGGAGAAGGAGCAAGCGAGCCTGCAGCTGCTGCTGGGATCGGACGCGCGGCAGCGCACGCGGATGAAGAAGGATCTCGAGAGGGTCCGCGACCGCTATGGCCCGGAGACGACACTCGGCAAGCGGCGCACGACGATCGAGGAAGCCGCGCCGGCGCGCGAGATCCCGCTGGAAGCGATGATCGAACGCGAGCCGATCACCGTGATCCTGTCCCAGCGGGGCTGGATCCGCGCGATGAAGGGGCATGTCGAACTGGCCTCCGCCGAGACGCTAAAGTTCAAGGAAGGGGATGGACCTGCCTTCGCCTTCCATGCGCAGACGACCGACAAGCTGCTGCTCGCCGCGGAAAATGGCCGGTTCTACACACTGGCGGCGGACAAATTGCCGGGGGGGCGCGGCTTTGGTGAGCCGGTGCGTGCTACCATCGATCTTGATGGCGGGCTTGGCATCGTACGGCTGCTTCGCGCCGAACGTGACGGCAAGTTGCTGGTTGCGGCCAGCGACGGACGCGGCTTCGTCGTGCCGGTGAATGAGGTGCTGGCGGAGACCCGAAAGGGCAAGACGGTTGTAACGCCGCGCCCTGGTGCGAAGTTGGCGCTCGTTCGCCCGGTCGCTGCCGAGGACGATTATGTCGCCGCGATTGGCGACAATCGGAAGATGGTGGTATTTCCGCTGAGCGAACTGCCGGAAATGACGCGGGGGCAAGGCGCGCAGTTGCAGCGATATCGCGATGGCGGCCTTAGTGATGCAATCACCTTCCGCTATTCGGAGGGGATCAGCTGGCCCATGGGAGGTGATACGGGACGCACACGGACCGAGGCAGACGTCTCGCCATGGCGCGCGGCGCGCGGAGCAGCGGGCAGGATGCCGCCGACCGGATTTCCCCGGAACAATCGCTTCGCCTGACCGCCATTCCGAATTCAATGAAAGTTAACGAGGCACCGCTAGGTGCAGCGTGATGCCGTTTTTTGCTGCGCTGAAGATCGTTGAAGAGCCGCCCGCGCCTGCGTTCGACAGGAATGCGGCCGAGGTGGCGATGGATCTGCTGCCGATCGCCGCAGCCGTGGTGGCGCTTGGGCCGACCGGGCTTCAAATTACCCTGTCCAATGTGGCGTTCCGGCGTCTGGGGCTTGGGACGGAACCGATCCATTGCGCCCTGACCCGAGATCTCGGCGACGCACTGGTCACTTTTCTGAACGGCGACAGCCCGCGTGAGCAGCGTGGCTGGCGTACGGGTGACACCGTGGAGCAGCGCTGGTTCGACGTGACCTTCGCCCGGATCGATAACGGACATTCGCCTCGGTGCCTGGTCACGCTTGTCGACCAGACCCGAGGTATGCGGACCGAAGCCAGCCTGCGGCGGGAGATGAGCACCGATAGCCTGACGGGTTTGCCGAACCGCGCCGGCTTCGGAGATTTGCTGGAAGCGCGGATCGGGACCGGGCTGACCAACTATGCCGTGCTGGTGATTGACCTCGACCGTTTTGGCCGGGTGAATTCCTGTCTCGGCAGCATGGCGGGCGACGAGATGCTGATCACGGTCGCGCGGCGCATCAAGGGTTCGTTGCGCGGGGGCGACGTGCTGGGTCGGATCGGGGGGGACGAGTTCAGCGTGCTCCTTGAAACGGGCGGCGATCGTGCTGAGGCTAGCCGGGTCGCCCGGCGCATTCAAAAGCTGCTTTCCACCCCCGTGCGCCTCAGCGACTTCGAGATTCGAATCACTTGCGCGATCGGGATCGCCTTTGGTGCGGAAGAGACCGACGACGCCGAGGACGTGATCCGCAACGCCCAGTTTGCGGTGCGGCGGTCCAAGGAGACGGGACAGGCGGAGGCGTATGACACCCGGGCGCTGGATCGCGCGCGGGAGCGGTTCGGCATGGAAACCGCCCTACGCCGTGCGATTGAGGCGGAGCAGTTGCAGCTTCACTACCAGCCGATCTGTGATCTCGCGACCGGCCGCATTGTCGCGTTCGAAGCGCTGGCGCGCTGGACGGCAGAGGATGGCAGCGAGATCGCACCGGCCGATTTCATACCCGTGGCCGAGGAATCCGGCCTTATCGTGCCGCTGGGTCGGTGGGTGATCGACCAGGCGCTCCGCACGCTGGCGGCTTGGGACTCACGCTCGGGTGGAAAGCTCGACGTGCAGATGGCGGTGAACGTCTCCCCGATCCAGTTGCAACGCGATCGCATCCCGCCGCTGGTGACCGGGGCGCTTGCTGCGCACGGGCTGGCTGGCAGTCGCCTGAAGCTGGAGCTGACGGAAAGCGCGTTGATTGCCGATCCCGATGGCAATGCGGAGATCCTGCGCGCGCTGAAGGCGACCGGCGCAACCATCGCCATGGACGATTTCGGCACAGGCTATTCAAATCTCGCTTATCTTCAGCAGCTGCCGATCGACACGCTGAAGATCGACCGGAGCTTCGTTACCGGCATGATGGCGGATCGTGACAAGATCGCCATTGTGCGCGCGGTGCTTAGCCTCGCCACCGCGCTGGGCATGGCGACCGTGGCCGAGGGAATCGAGACTTCGGCCGTGGCGCAGACACTTTCCGCCCTGGGCTGTACCTACGGGCAGGGGTATCACTTTTCTCGGCCACTGCCGGCCGAGCAAGCCTATGAGTTGCTGGTGGCGTCCAGTAGCTGACCGGTAACGAGATCCGCGATCTCCGCCGTCCGCATTGCGTTCGGGAAACCCTCAGCGATCCAGCGGGTCTCGATCTCCCGAAGCGCACGGGCAACCTCTGGGCCACGCGCGATGCCGCGCGCCACCAGATCGCCGCCGCCAATTGGAAGGCGAGGGGGCGACCAATGGAGAAGCTCGTCGACGGGCGCCCCGGCAAGCAGAAGGCGATCGAGAGCGATGACTGGACCGACTCGATACGCAAGCGCTCGGGCACCTTCGGTGCCGACCCCATCATGCGCCGCGATCAGCCGCTTGCGATCGGCGTTTGATAGTCGAAGCCTGGCCCCGACCGCCTCCGCGCTATCAGCCGGGATCAGGGCGGCCAGCCGGCGGATTGCGTCGGGCGGCAACCCTGCGCTCGCCTCGGCCTCCGCCAACGCTGCCAGCGCCGGCACATCGGCGATTTCGGGCAGCACCGGACGAAAGATGCCGCGCTCGACCATCAGGGAGACGACCGGCACCGCTCCCTTGGCGACCAGCAGCTTGAGCAGTTCCGCGGCGATCCGTTCGCGCGACAGGGCCATCAGGTCGTTCGCACGATCAGTGCACGCGTCCAGCCCTGCCGCATCAGGCGCGTCGCCGAAACGGGCATGGAAGCGGAAGAACCGCAGGATGCGCAAGTGATCCTCGGCGATCCGCCGGTAGGGGTCTCCGATGAACCGTACGCGGCGCCCATGAAGATCCTGTAGCCCACCGAACCAGTCGAACAGCTCGCCGGTGATCGGATCGGCGTAGAGGGCGTTCATCGTAAAGTCCCGCCGTGCTGCGTCGGCTTCCCAATCGTCGGTAAACGCCACCTGCGCGTGGCGCCCATCGGTCATGACATCCCGTCGTAGAGTCGTGACCTCCACGACGGTGCCGGCGGATACTGCGGTGATGGTGCCGTGAGCGATGCCGGTCGGGATGGCCTTGATCCCGGCCGCCTTGAGCCTGGCGATCACCTCGGCGGGCGTGTGACGGGTGGCGATGTCGATGTCCGCGACCGGGAGTTCGAGCAGCGTGTCCCGCACCGCGCCGCCAACATAACGCGCCGCGCCCTCCGACGCGCCGAGCGCGGCGGCGAGTGCGTCCAGCCCAGGACGGGTCCGCCAGGATGCGGCTGGCAGGATCATGCGCTCCACCGCAGCCGCCGCGCAAGGTTCACGATCATCGCTGCCGTGGCACCCCAGATCCGCCGATCATCCCACATGATCTCGTAATAACGGCGTTCGCGACCTTCCCACTGCGTCCGCGCCTCGACATGATTGGCAGTGTCCAGCAGAAAATCGAGCGGCACCTCGAACACGCTCGCGACCTCCGCCTCGGACGGGCGGAACGTCAGATCCGGCGGAACAACAGCCACCACCGGGGTGACGGTATAGCCAGTTACGGTCTGATAGCGATCTGCCTCTCCCACCACGGTGACCAGCGACGGGGGAAGCGCGATCTCTTCGTCCGCCTCGCGCAATGCAGCAGTTACGGCGTCCTCGCCGGGGTCGAGGCGCCCGCCTGGGAACGCCACCTGTCCGGCATGGCGTCGAAGGGTTTCGGTTCGTTGCGTAAGGATCACGCCCGGACGGGGCCGGTCCGTTACGGGAACCAGAACCGCAGCGGGCGTCAGGGTGCCCCCAGTAGCAAGCGCCACGTCACCATGATCGCTGTCCAGGAGGATCGTCTGCTGTGCCATTCCCTCGGTCAGCGCCCGGCCCAGCCGGTCCAC
The DNA here is from genome assembly GCF_020707225.1 of Sphingomonas sp. IC4-52. Taxonomy (NCBI): domain Bacteria; kingdom Pseudomonadati; phylum Pseudomonadota; class Alphaproteobacteria; order Sphingomonadales; family Sphingomonadaceae; genus Sphingomonas; species Sphingomonas sp. IC4-52. The sequence continues at coordinate 231,099 of NZ_JAJFEU010000001.1, forward strand.
CAGCGAGGTCACGACGCGATCGGAAAGAAGGTGCCGGCGCTCCATACGCCTGGCGTTTCGTCGTCACCGGCCAACGCCCGCTCCGCGAGCTCATAATAGACCGAGCGAGCGATCAGCGCCTCCAGCCCACCGCGCACGTGCACGTAAGGATGCGGTCCATCCTCGTGTTCGACGAAGCGAAGCGGGTGTTCCGCGGACGCCGTCACCAGCTCGCCGGTGTTCAGGCGAAATGCCAAATTGGCCTCCCGTCCTTCGCCTTCTGCCTTCAACTCAACAGCCACGAAGGGCGCATCCTCGACATCAATGTCGAGCTTCTCGACCGGCGTGACGAGCACATAGCCACCGTCAGGTTCGCGCCGGAGAATTCGGCTGAAGGCGCGAACCATGGCCAGGCGGCCAATGGGCGACCCCTGATGGTACCAGGTGCCATCGCGGCTGATGCGCATGTCGCTATGACCGCAATGATCGGGATTCCAGCGATCGACCGGGGGCAGGCGGTCCGCCTCGGAGAGGCGCGCAATGTCGGCAATCGTCAGCGTTTCGAAGTCGGGTGCAGGCGCCATCGGCATGTCCCCGACGTAGGGAAGGGCGGCGGCTGCGTAAAGGATCAGGCGATCAATGGATGGCGAGGGCCGATCGAACCCTGTCCATCCGGGACGCCCTCACCGCGCGCGAGCAGTCGGCGGCGCTCGACCGGCCCGGGCAGTCGCCAACCTGCAGTGCTCGCCGCGCTGAAGCCGAAAAAGCGGCCATAATATTCTGGGTCGCCGATCAGCATGAGCGGCGCATCGGTTACTCGCGCCAATGCGCCGGCGACCAATTGGCGCCCAATCCCGTCCCGTTGACGTTCAGGGACAACCGCGACCGGGCCGACGAGCACCAGCGGAACACGGCGGCCGTCGTCGCCGCTGAACAGCACCGGCCACAGCTGAATCGTGCCCAACAATGCGCCGTTTTCGACCGCCGCCAAGCTAGGCCCGGTGAGAGCAGGAACACCTTCACGCAGGCGATAGGCAGTCCGACCATGCCGATCAGCACCGAATGCTCGATCCAGTAGCTCTTCGACCGCGCTGTTTTCCACCCGTTCAAGCCCGAGCAGTTCGATCACCGACGTCTCCCGCCCCGACCAATGGGGTGGGGCGCTCTACCGAGTCGCAGTTGTAACGCAAGTGGCATGGCGCCGACGTCGATGTGCCGCTAAGCGCGTGGCGTGGAAGACATGCTTGAACTCGAAGTGCACGACCTCGAAGTGCCGGTGCTGACCGGCGTTTACTCCGAGGAAACGCACCTGCCGCAGCCGCTGCGTATTTCGCTGACGGTTCTGCTCGATGCGCCCGCCCATTTTGCGCCAGACACGCCGCTGTCGGTTTCGAAGAACTACCTCGATCTGAAACATGCCGCGACGTCCGCGTTGCCACCCGGCGTGCACTTCACGTTGATCGAAGGGGTGGCGGATCACATCGCTGAGACATTGTTCCTGCAGGATCAGCGGGTGCGTCGAGTCAAGGTGAAGATCGTCAAGCTGGCCATCGCTGAAGAAGGCGAATCGATCGGCATCACGCTGGTTCGGCACCGCCGCTGAAGCCCGACCCGTCTGGCCGGCGGCTTACGCGCCGGCAGGCGGCGTTCGTTCGCATCGGCCCAATTGCTCGAGAACGAAACGATAATCCTCCTGGGCCACGGCCGCATTTGCTGGCTCCAGGGCTTGGGTGCTGCGGGCCGGTAGCTGGCGCGGAAGGCTGCAGGCGAGGCGATACCACAATAGCGTGTCGCGCTTCGGCGGACCGGCGGAGTCGTCCACGATCTCGGAAAGGGCGACTGCCCAGCGCGGCTGCTCGCCGGGGCGCCGCAGGATGTTCAGCGATACCGGGCGATTGTCCCTGGTGGTCAGGAACACTTGCGTTTCCCCTTCGCCCGGAAGGGAACCCGGCACGTGAAATGCGTTGCCGACCCCGGTCACGACCGGTGGCGCATCGGCCGCAAGTACCTCGCCCGCAATGCGGCGGGTGAGTGTGTCTAGTTCATGCGTCCACGCCTGCTGCGCCTGTGGGCCGATCAATTGCACTTGGCGAGCGCTGCCGCCGACGGTGCGCGCGAAGAGCAGCACGCGTGACTTCTTGTAACGAGGCTGCCGGCCGTCCGGACCGATTGGCGCGTCGAGGATGTAACCGATGCGCGGTGGAATGGCGCCCGGACCGCGGATCAGCGCCATGACATCGGCCTCAACATAATAGCGCACGAACCCGGCCGGCACGTTTGCGGCTTCCGCTCCCTTGATCCGAGTGGTGCTGGCGATGGTTGCGTCCACAACCAGCGGCGCAGCGATCACAAGATCCGCTATCTCAACATAGGAGGGCGCTGACGCGATCACTGTTGCTGGCAAATCCGCCTGTTCGGCGTTGATGCAGGCCGGAGTGATGGCGAGAAGCGCGATCGCCATCGCGGAGTTACGAATTGTACGAAAGGGCATGCCTTTCGGTTATCCGATCAGCCTCTGCTGATACAGAAATAAATCTCTTTTAGGGCGATTGTACGTTTGTTGCGTCCGACAAAGCGTTTGCGTGTCGTTAAGGCGCAAGTTAGGAGTCGCGCTGTGCAAGGGTTCCGTTTAGCCCTTGCCGAACGGACCGGCACGCCCACTCCGCCTATGCGGGGGCCGCGGCAGGCCGCCCGGCCCCTTCGGGCCATAGGGATTAGGGAGTGCTTTTGCTGAATGGCCTACTCTGACCAGAAGATGAGCGGGAGCAAGGTTGTCGCGATCGTGATCGTGGCGCTCATCCATGCTGCTCTCGGCTACGCCTTCGTCACCGGCCTCGCGTTCCAGTACGTGAAAAAGGTGTCGGAGAAGCTGAATACGTTCGACGTTGAGGAACCACCGCCCCCGCCGCCGGACGAGCCGCCACCACCGCCGCCTGACGTTCCGATGACGCCGCCGCCCGTTGTGGCGCCGCCGCCTATCGTGTCTGCGCCGTCGGCTCCGGTGACGATCGCCACTGTGCCTACGCCGCCGCCGGTTTATGTGCCGACGCCGGTTGCGCCTCCTGCGCCTCCGCCTCCTGCTCCGCCGGCTCCGCCGGTCGTCAGCAAGGCTGCGGGTGCCAAGGGCAATCCTGCGGACTGGATCACGACCGACGATTATCCGCCGAGCTCGATCCGTGCTGAGGAAGAAGGCACGACCGTGATCAAGTGGACAATCAACGCCCAGGGTAGGGTGGAGAACTGCGTCACTACCGAGTCGAGTGGCTCCAACGCCCTTGACCAGGCAGCATGCCGTGCGTTGCAGCGCCGGGCCCGGTACACGCCGGCAACGGACGCAGCGGGCAACCCGATCGCGACCACTCAGACGCGCCGCGTCGTGTGGAAGCTGCCCCGGGACTGATCCAGGCTTAACAGAATCGCGCTTTTCAGAGGGAAACTAATCGAATGATCACCACCATCCTCGCCGCGGCCGCCGGCCCGGCCGCCCACGGCGGCGACAACCCGTACGGCCTGGCAGCCGCGCTCGAGCAGGGCGGCATCATTGCCCAGAGCACCTTCGGCATCCTCGTGCTGATGTCGGTTGTCTCGTTCTACATCATGTTCACCAAGCTCTTCGAGCAGCAGAAGATCATCAACCAGGCGAAGCGCATCCGCGGCTCGTTCTGGCAGACGAACTCGCTGCGCGAAGGTTCGGCGAAGCTGGAGAAGAACTCGGCCTACAAGCAGATCGTCGACGACGGCCTGCAGGCTCAGGAGCAGCACTCGAAGCTGACCGATCCGGTCGAAGCGCATGACTGGCTGCACGGCTCGCTCGCTCGTTCGGAAGCAATGATCAACTCGAAGCTGGGCACCGGCCTCGCGTTCCTCGCGACCGTGGGTGCAACGGCGCCGTTCATCGGCCTGTTCGGTACGGTTATCGGCATCTACCGCGCGCTCATCAAGATCGGTGCAGCTGGCCAGGCGTCGATCGACGCGGTCGCCGGTCCGGTCGGTGAAGCGCTGATCATGACCGCGCTCGGTCTCGCCGTCGCTGTTCCGGCGGTGCTCGGCTACAACTGGCTGCAGCGTCGCAACAAGTCGATCGCGGAAGACCTGTCGGCCTTCTCGAACGACGTGCTCGGCTACCTCGCCTCCAACGGTGCGGTTCGTCCGACCGTTGCCGGTGCAGCGAAGCCGGCGGCAGCTAAGCCGGCTGCTGCAACCACCACGGCCGGTCAGGCCGGTGGCGTGCAGACCCGCTCGTAATGGGGAAAGCGGGGTCGCCAGATGGTGGCCCCGCGACCTTTCCCGGCCGGATCACCGGCGGGAACGAAGACATAGGATAGCCTGACTTATGGCGATGAGCGTTGGTGGAGACTCCGCCGCAGAAACCCCGATGTCGGACATCAACACGACGCCTCTCGTGGACGTCATGCTGGTGCTCCTCATCATCTTCCTGATCGCGGTGCCGGTCGTGATCCAAACGGTTCCGGTGAAGCTGCCGAGCGTACGCTTCGACCCGACCACCACCAAGCCCGAGAACGTTTCCCTCTCGATCACGACCAAGCCGGACGGCGCCTGCGCTGTCTATTGGGGCATGACGCCGGTGACGCACGAGGAGCTCCTCGATCGCGCCGTGGCCAAGCTGCGCGCCGAGATCGATCGTCAGGGCGGCCCGAACGCCCCTGGCCTCGAACTGCCGGAAGCGCATGTGCGCGGTGACGTGAATGTGCCGTGGAAGTGTGTGGCAGGCGCGATTTACAACATGCAGATGGCAGGCTTCGCGCGCGTCGGCTTTATTTCCGAACCGCCGCCGGGCTCGAACACCGAGCGTCTGTAAGCAAGCCACCAGGAGTAATCGATATGGCAATGAGTGGCGGCAAGGACGATGGCGAGCCGATGATGGAGATGAACACGACGCCGTTGATCGACGTCATGCTCGTTCTCCTCATCATGTTCATCATCACCATCCCGATCCAGACCCATGCGGTGAAGGTCGACCTGCCGGTCAATGACCCGACTGCGCAGAAGTCGCCGGTTGATCCGCAGAAGAACAAGATCACGATTTCGGTGGATGGCACGACCAGCTGGAATGGCGCGCCGGTGGACGCGGTTCGCCTGCGCCAGTACCTGGACGTGGCGGCAGCCATGAACCCGGAGCCGGAGCTGCACTTCCAGCCCGACCCACAGGTCCGCTACGATGTGGTCGACCAGACGCTTGCGGTGATCCGTCGTTCGAACGTGACGAAGCTCGGCTTCATCGGCAACGAGCAATATTACCGCGAATTCTGATCGTCAGCGATCAAACGTGTAACGGGCGGCCCGAAAGGGTCGCCCTTTTTTTGTCCTGTCTAGCTCACGTGGACAGATGAGCCCGGATCCAGAGGTTCGGCCGCGTTGGTGGATGGTTGCAACAACACCGTGCGCATGACATACCGCTGTCACAAAAGCGTAACGTCAACGTAGCGTTATTGTCATGTGGGAGATGGGTGATGCGGACCATGCTTTTTCTGGCACTGGCGGCCGGGCTTGCTACGCCGTCGTTGGCGAGTGATCGTACCGGCTTCTTGGCTATCTCTGCTGGTGATTATCAGAAGGCGGAAGAGCGGTTGGTTGTGGAGCGCCGCATCTTTCCGCGTCGACCAGAACTGATGATCAACCTTGCTACCGTTTATGCTCGGACGGGGCGCTTGGCAGAGGCCGCGAACCTTTATCGGTCGGCATTAAATACTGCGCCGGTAGAGATGGTTTTGCCGGACGGCGGTGTCGCGTCCTCGCGTACAGTTGCGCAGCGTGGACTTGACAGCCTTGGGGGGGTGTCGCTCGCACGACGGTAGCCATCCGCTAGCTGGCGTCTTCAGAGCTGCTTATCGGCTTGGCGGCAGAAGTCGCCGGACGGCCACGCTGAGGTTCGCCGTCGTGCCATCGCGGTCACCGCCTGGTATGATCTCGAACGAACTCGCGGCCCCTTGAGATGGGCTGTGTTCAAGCCGTCGCGACTGCGCGGGCGCTGGAGACCAATGAGATCGGCGGTCCCGACATCACGGACCTTTGGTTGTAGCCTTGGCGGGTCGCTGTCGGAGTGTCGCCGCCTCATCGGACCGCTGCCGTGACGGTGCGGGAAGCTACGATGTCCGTGGCGGTGTGTGTCGTGCGGACGGCATTCACGCGAACCGTGAGGCGCTCAACCGCGGATCGTTGACGCGTTCTTTACCTTTCGGTGCCACCACCGATGTCGTGCTTCTAGCCGAGCACCTCTCTCCCTAGTTATTGCCCTCTAGCCAGGGCTACTTGGCCGTCCGCTTGCCCGGACGGCCTTTTTTCTTTCGGGCAGTTTCTTGCATCTGTCGTCCGATGCGCCTAGCGGGCGCGCGATCATGTCCAGCGATCAGCCTTCCGCCGTCGTCCTCGTATCGGGCGGCCTCGACTCGATGATCTCGGCTGCGCTTGCGCGCGAATCCGGGCACAGGATCTTCGCGCTTTCGATCGACTACAACCAGCGGCATCAGGTTGAGCTGGCAGCGGCACGGCGGATCGCCAGCGCTTTAGGCGCGGTTCGGCACGTCATATTGCCGATCGATCTCTCCGCGTTCGGCGGGTCGGCACTGACGGCGGACATCGAAGTACCCAAGGATGGTGTCGGCGCCGGAATCCCGATCACCTATGTGCCCGCCCGAAACACGGTATTCCTCAGCTTGGCGCTCGCTTGGGCAGAGGCTGCCGGCGCAAGATCGCTCTTCATCGGCGTCAATGCCCTTGATTATTCCGGCTATCCCGATTGCCGGCCCGAGTTCATCACCGGCTTCGAACGGCTTGCCGAACTCGCGACCAAGGCAGGGGTGGAAGGTGAAGCCTTCCGTATCCATGCGCCGCTTCAGCACATGACCAAGGCGGATATCGTTCGGGAGGGAACACGGCTCGGCCTGGATCTGGGACTTAGTTGGTCGTGCTATGATCCGACACCCGCCGGCACACACTGTGGATTGTGTGACAGCTGCCGCCTCCGTCACAAGGGCTTTGACGATGCGGGTGTCACTGATCCGACGATCTATGCCGTAACTCCGCCGGCGCCCTGACATGAGCTACGCCGTGAAGGAGATGTTCCTCACGCTCCAGGGAGAGGGCGTGCAGGCTGGGCGGCGGGCGGTGTTCGTACGGTTCGCCGGTTGTAACCTATGGTCAGGCCGCGAACAGGATCGGGCAAGTGCGATCTGCCGCTTCTGCGACACAGACTTCGTTGGCATGGATGGGCTGGGAGGCGGGCGCTTTGCAGATGCGCAGGCCCTGTCCGACGCCGTGGTGGAGATGTGGAGCGGTGGCGAAGCGGACCGCTTCGTTGTGCTTACCGGCGGAGAGCCGATGCTTCAGGTGGATGACCCACTGATCAACGCGCTGCATTCGGCCGGATTCTTTATCGCGATTGAAAGCAACGGCACTTTGTCGGTTCATCCCGGGATCGACTGGGTATGCATCAGTCCGAAGGCCGGCAGCGAAACGGTGCAGCGCTCCGGCAACGAGTTGAAGCTGGTCTGGCCTCAGCCTGGCAGCGACGTTGCAGCCATGGAAAGCTGGCAATTCGAGCACTTCCTGATCCAGCCGTTGGACGATGCCAAGGCAGCCGACAATCAGGAGGCGGCCATGGCGCTGGTGATGGAGCGCCCGCGCTGGCGCCTTTCGTTACAGACCCACAAGCTGTTGGGCCTGCGGTGATCAGCGACGCGTGGAAGCCGCCACTGTCCTGAGTCGCGGCGACAGGCGGCCTCAGGTGCGCTTCCTGAGACCGTGGATCTTGTGCCGCAGATAGAAGGCGCCACCGGCCACGAGCACGAGGCCAATGGCAAGATCCGCCTGGTGGAAGAACGCCTTCAATCGCGGATCATTGTTCCACGACTCGCCGAGTTGAGCCCCGATCCAAGCGAGCAGGTAACAAAACGGCCAGGATCCCAGGAACGTATAGACATGGAAGGGGAGCAGCTTCATTCGCGCAACACCCGCTGGAAAGGCGATGAAGGTGCGGATGATCGGTAGCATACGACCGATCAGGATCGCGGCTGCGCCCCAGCGATTGAAGAAACGGTCCGCCATGTCGAGCTCGCCCGGGCCCACCAGCACGTATCTGCCCCAACGCTCTGCCAGTGGCCGGCCGCCGCGCTTTCCGATCTCATAGGCGACGATAGAACCCAAGTTGCAGCCAAGCGCGCCCGCCGTCGCCGCGAGGAAGAGGTTCATCTCGCCCGTGGAGACGAGATAGCCAGCAAACGGCATGATGATTTCGGAGGGCAGCGGAATACACGCACTCTCGATCCCCATCAGTAGAACGATGCCCCAATAGCCGCCAGCGCGGATGACCCCGACGGTGAAGATAGCGAGGGCGGCGATGATCTTCTCGAACATGGCGCCCGCTCTGACGGGACGAGGGGCGGGCGGTCAATCGTGGATCGCCTCGGCAGAGCGAGTCGGCCCGCCGTCTTGGTGGGGTCAGTTGGCATAGCAGCGGCGCCACGCTCCCGCTCAGGCCGCGGCAGCCTTTGCAAGGCGAAGATCCTCGACGAACCTGGTAAACTCGCTCGTCCGTGCAGCTTCATCCGGAAGCCGCAGGAGGTAACTGGGATGAACGGTGATCCAGGCCTCTCCGCCGTCTCCGGGTAGCCGCTGGGCGCGCCCGCGTTCCCGGCTGATCGTCATCACCTTTCCGAACAGCGATCGTGCCGCCGTGGCTCCCAGCGCCACCGTTACCTTCGGTCGGACAAGCATCTGCTCCTGCTCAATCCACCAGCGGCATGCTTCGATCTCGCCACCGTCGGGCTTCGCATGGATCCGCCGCTTGCCGCGCGGCTCGAACTTGAAGTGTTTAACCGCGTTGGTGACATAGGTTTGCGCTCGGTCGATGCCGGCCTCGCCAAGCGCGCGATCAAAGAGCTGTCCCGCCGGGCCGACGAACGGGTGGCCGGCGAGATCCTCCTGATCGCCGGGCTGCTCGCCGACGAACATGATGCTGGCGGAAACCGGACCTTCGCCGAACACGGTTTGCGTTGCGTGCTTGTAGAGGTGGCAGCGGGTGCAGCTCATCGCCTCTTCCCGCAATGCTTCCCAGGCGATCTCGCTGTTGCCGCCTGGCGCGCCGCGTGCCTTCGCGATCATCCCGCTCTCCCGTGCCTGCGCCGTCGCCAGCAATTCAGGCACCAACGCCGTTTCCGGCATGTTTTTCCAGTATTTGCGAGGCATCTCCTTCAGCATCGCGCCGACCTTCACTCGGGCGGGATTGAAGATGGAGGCATAATAGGTCTTCCAGACTTCCTCTGTCGGGTCACCGTCAGGCGTGTCCGCCTTGGTCGCGCCTGGACCTTCGCGGAGCGCGGCACCGTCCCAATGCAGCGCAACTTCGGGAGTTAGGATGGACCAGCGCATGCTGGCGAAGCGACTAACGAAAAAGGCGGCATTGGCGCGAACGATATGATGCTCGGGCTCAAACCACGCGACGTAGCGGCTCCCGTCATCCTCGGGCACTTCCCGAAACCGCAGGAAAGCACGCATCTTGTGGATGTCGCGTCGCACCTGTTTGGCGAAGCCTTCGAGGCGACGAACCAAGGGGTCAGCGTGATCCTCGATCAACCCCGGTTCCCGGCGCAGTCGCGCCAGCAGCGTATAGAGGAGCGCGAACCGCTCGGGATCGCGGTGGAGGATGGCATTTCGAGCCACATCGAGGAACGCGCGCGGCACCTTGAAGCCGGCATCCACCGGATCGTGAAGGGGCGGGACCGCGGCCGTGGCCGCGAACAGGTCGCCGGGTTCGCTGCCGACCTGCCACACAACGTCATCTGGAGGCACGCTGGCGCCGATCAGGCCGCGCGCCGCATCACGCCATGCCTCGAAATCGTCAGGCTGCGGGAGGGTGATGAGATGCATCGCGGACGGACGAGCGCTTAGTCGCGCTCGTCGCTGCCGGGCGGGTTGTCGCGTGCGATCTCTAGTTCCACAGGCTTCCGCTCCTCGTAGGTAGCGGCCATCTTCTTCTCGGTCGCGTCGTCCAGTTCCTGGTCCGCGGCCGGGAACATCTCTTCCTCTTCCTCATCGATGTGATGTTCGTAGCGGTGCCGTATGTGGGAGAAGTGCTCCTCCCACTCCTTCGACCCGAATGGCAGATCGATCATCTCGCCCAGAAGATCGTCCACCTCTTTGTGCTCCGACACGGAGTGGCGTGCGTCGTCCCGTAGCTCCGGGTTGGCGAGCATCACCGCGTAAAGCGACTCCTCCTCGGCGGCGGCATGACTCTGCAACTCCAAGCGGAACTGCTCGAACAGCGCGCGGCGTTTTTCCGTATCGCCGTTCAGCTCGCTCAACTGCTTCAGCATCGACCGCTGCTTGTCGTGATCCGCCTTCAACGCGCGGTAGATCTCGGGTTCGGACATGATGTGATGCTCCTCGCTCTGTCCGGGAGAACAGGCGACGTGAGCGCAGGTTGCTCTTGCGATCAGTTTTCAGGCGGGAAGCGCGGTGCCTGTAGGCGCGGGCTGCGCCCGCATGGCCGCCTCCGCCTGAGCGAGGGCACGCGCGTCGTCGACGTCCAGCCACCAAGCATCGCCAATGTCCACGGCGACCGCTCGGCCGTCAGCGCCAAGCGCCTCCACTCCGGCGGAAATTGAGCCCGATCCACCGGCCGCGATGACTTGACGGAGCGCGGCGTGGAAGCCGCCGTCCACGGCGAAGACGCCGCAGTCGAACGCATCATATTCTGCAAGATGCTTGCCGATAGCGACGATGCGGTCGCCATTCGTGCGAACGCGGGTGACATCGTCCAGGTCGACTAGCGGGTTATCGAGCCGGCGATCGACCGCCAGCGTCAGCGGCGCTGGCGGCCCAGCGATGACGCGGGCAACGATCGATGGATCGAAGAGGTGATCCGCCATCATCAGAAGGTGTCGTTCCGGACCGATCACGTCGGCGCCGGTCAGCACGGAATGGCCGTTCGGGAGGTTCCAGTCAGCAGTTGGGACGCACGTGATCGCGGGGTCGAGGCCCTGAAGATAGGCGGTTAGCCGTTGCCCTTCGTGCCCGGTCACCACGACAAAGCTGGTTGCGCCTCCGGCGCGCGCCTCAGCGATGACCCGTGCGATCATCGGCGTTCCCGCGACATTGGTAAGAGGCTTGGAGGGTGAGACTTCGCGCAGCCGGCTGCCGAAGCCGGCTGCGACGATCAATGCTTTCAAGGCAAATGCGCCCTTGCTTACTCTGCGGCGAGCCGCGAGTCCGCGTGGATGAAGTCGTCAGTCATTTGTGAAGCGACATCATCGGTGAACTGCTCAGGCGGGTGCTTGCAGAAAAATGCCGACGGACCCGTGAGCGCGCCTGCGAGCCCGCGCTCAAGGCCCAGCTTCACGCAGCGGATGGCGTCCACGACGACGGCTGCCGAATTGGGGCTGTCCTCCACCGACAGGCGAAGTTCAAGGTTCATCGGCACATCGCCGAATAGATTGCCTTCAAGGCGAAGGAAGCACAGCTTGTTGTCGTGCAGCCACGGAATGTAGTCTGACGGACCGACGTGGATGTTTTCATCCGCAAGGCGCTCGGAGAGCACGGCCTGCACCGCCTCGGTCTTCGACTCCTTCTTGCTCGACAAGCGATTGCGATCGAGCATGTTCATGAAGTCGGTGTTGCCGCCAGTGTTCAACTGATAGGTGTGATCGATCGTCACGCCGCGCTGGTTGAACAGGTTAGACAGAACGCGATGGACGATCGTCGCGCCGACCTGAGCCTTTACGTCATCGCCGATGATCGGCAGGCCGGCATCCGCGAACTTCTTTTCCCATTCCGGGCGGCTGGCGATGAACACCGGCATGCAGTTGACGACGCCCACGCGCGCCTCAAGGGCGCACTCCATGTAGAATTCCGTCGCCTCCTGGCTGCCGACCGGCAGGAAGTTCACCAGGATTTCAGCGCCCGAATCCTTCAGTGCCTGAACGATCTCCGCCTTGGTCGCGTCGCGCGTATCGTCCATTTCAAACCCACGATCGTTCGCAGCCGTCAGCATGTGGGCTGCAACGCCGTCCAGCCGCACGCCCATCTTCACGATCGTGCCGGTGTCGGGAACGTCTGCGTGGAACACCTTGGTGCAGTTGGGCTTGGCGAAAATTGCCTTGCCGAGATCAAGACCCACCTTGCGGGAGTCGACGTCGAATGCAGCCACGAACTCCAGGTCCGACACGCGGTAGCCGCCGATCTCCTCGTGGATCAGGCCGTGCGCGGTGTTGCTGGCGGCATAATGATATTTGCCTTGTACCAGGCTGGATGCGCAGTTGCCGATCCCGATAACCGCCACCTTGATCGTCGCCATTCTGTAGAACCCCAAAGTGCCAGAGATAAGCCCTGGCCATGACAATTGATTTGCAGCGTGGTGACAGATGCGAGACTTCTGTCAAGCGACCCGTGTGGATGCTAGGGGCCGAAGCAAGGGGACGCGAAACGTGACGACGATGGAAGTGCGACCAACAGTGACCGGAAAGCCGCGCGAGCTGCAAGGCTTTCTGAATCGCACCGTCTATCATCCTGCTGCCCGCCGGCTGGCCAACGCGCTGGTTCCGACGCGGGTGACGCCCAATATGGTGTCCGTATTCGGTGCCGTGATGGTGATCGCTGCGGGCGTGCTGTACGCGAAGGTTGGCACGGCAGGGGCCATTCTCACCGGGTTTGCTATTCACCTGCTATGGCACGTCGTCGATGGCGCTGACGGCGATCTGGCGCGCTTGACCGGGCGCGCCAGTGCAAATGGCGAAGTGGTGGACGGCCTGTGCGATTACGGCGGTCACGTTGCCTTGTATCTGCTGCTCGGCAGCACGTTGGACGATACGCTCGGCGGCGCGGCCTGGGTGCTTGCCGTTGCGGCAGGCGCCTCGCGAATTGCCCAGTCGGTTTTCGCCGAAAGCTCTCGCCGCAGCTACCAATGGTGGGCCTATGGGGTGCCATGGCTCCAGCACAATCGAGCGCGCCCTGCCGGCATCGGCGGCGCCTTGGGCCGGATCTATCTGGCGGCGTCGGCTGTGCTGGTAGGGGCAACCTCCCGCATCAACGCGCTGGTGGCGAGCGCCGAAGTCGATCCGACGGAGCGGCAGCGGATTGCCCGCCTGGCCCGAGAGGCGGGGCCTTCTTTCCTGTCGCTCCCCGGCATGCTCGGCGCGAACCCCCGGACCATTATTCTGGGGCTCAGCATGCTCGCGGGAAGCCCCCTCTGGTTCTTTCTCGTGGAGATCACCTTGCTAAACCTGCTGCTCGTCACGGGCATCGCGCGTCAGCATGCGCAGTGCCGCCGTTTGGTTGATCTGATTGGCCGGGGGCGCAACTGATGGCTGGGCTTTGGTTTGAAGAATTCTCGGTCGGCCAGCGCTTCGTTCATGAAATCCGCCGAACGGTGATCGAAGCGGACAACATGCTGTTCTCCGCGCTCACCTATAACCCGGCAGCGCTGCACATCGACCACGCCTATGCCGCGACCACCGAGTTCGGAAAGCCGCTGGTGAACTCCCTGTTCACGCTGGGCCTCGTGATCGGACTGAGCGTGCAGGACACCACCTTTGGAACCACGGTAGCGAACTTGGGGATGAGCGAAACCGTGTTTCCGAAGCCGGTCTTTGCTGGGGACACGATCCGGGTAGAAACGGAAGTGAAGGCGCTCCGTCCATCCTCGTCCCGACCGGGGCAGGGGATCGTCACCTTTGAACATGTCGGGCTGAACCAACACGATGATGTCGTCTGTCGTACCGTTCGTGCCGCTTTGATGATGGCGAAGCCCGCTTGACCGGGAACCAGTGATCCATGTTGCCGTTTCGTCTACGAAACGGGAGACGTACATGATTCGCTTGACGATGGCTGCTGGTCTTGGGGCCTGTGCGCTCGCGCTGGGGGCCTGCAACGAGGACAGGCTGGAAACGGGCGCCCCGGTTGCCGGTGGCGCCACCGCCGTGGCAGCTTTGCGCACGTCGGCTGGGGCGGAGGTCGGCAGGGCTACGGCCACAGAGGTGTCCGGCGGATTGCGGGTCACAGTGGACGTGCGGGATCTGCCTGCTGGTACTCACGGCGCACATATCCACACGACCGGCCGCTGTGATGCGCCTGGTTTCGAGACCGCGGGCGGGCACTGGAACCCGACAAACATGAAGCATGGTTCCATGAACCCCCAGGGCCCGCATCAAGGAGACATCCCGAACCTGATCATCGATTCCGGTGGGCGCGGCACCGTGGCTGCAACTGTTCCGGGCGCAACCATGGCTGGGCTGCTCGACACAGACGGCGCCGCCTTCGTCATCCATGCAGGACAAGACGATTTGAAGACCGATCCTTCGGGTAACAGCGGCGGCCGTATCGCCTGCGGCGTGTTCCAAGCATCCTGAAACAAGAAAGGGGCTGCGCCTTTCCGCCAGCCCCTTCATCATGCCCTTGCGTGTTCCGGGCTAGTTCATGGAAGCGTCGTTCAATCAGTCCTTGCGGTTAAGGCTGACGCCGTAGAGCTCCATCCGGTGATCGACGAGGCGGAAGCCAAGCCGCTCGGCAATTTGCTTTTGCAGAAGCTCCAGCTCCGGATCTACAAATTCGATAACCTTGCCCGTTTCAACATCGATCAGGTGATCGTGATGAGCTTCGGGAGACGGTTCGTAGCGGGCGCGGCCATCGCCGAAATCGTGGCGGTCAAGAATGCCGGCCTCTTCGAACAGGCGAACCGTGCGATAGACGGTCGCAATCGAAATGCCGGGATCGATCGCGGACGCGCGCTCGTACACCTTTTCCACGTCGGGATGGTCGTCGGCCTCGGAAAGGACGCGGGCAATAACCCGGCGCTGTTCGGTGATGCGCAGGCCCTTTTCCTGGCAGAGCGCTTCAAGGTCGATCTTGCGTGGCATGCCAACCGTGTAGTCCCGCGAGCCAGTTGCGAAAAGCGTAAACGACTCGCAACAACGTCAGCTCAGCGCGACCGAATAGCTGTGAGCATCATAGACCTCCCCGGCCTTGCCCCGGTAATAGCCGCGGCGCTCGCCACATTTCGCGAAGCCGTTGGAACGGTACAGGTCGACAGCAGCATTGCCCGCCCGGACCTCAAGATGGACTCGAACCACGCCACGCTCCCGAGCGTCCGTCAGGATGCTGCGAACTAGCGCCGATCCGACACCCCGCCGGCGGTAGGCTGGGGCAGTGGCGAGCAGCAGCAGTTCCGCCTCATCGACGATGGCGCGAGACAGGGCAAAGCCGGCCACGTGGCCATCCACTCGCGCCAAGGTCAGCCACACCCCGGGCATTCCCAAGATTCCAAGCAGCTGGCTGCGGTTCCAGGCTTCTCCAAACCTTGGGTCGAAAGCGCTTTCCATGACCTGTTCAACGGCCGAGATGTCCGCGGCTGTGCCCTTCGCCAATTCAACGATGCGCAGCCGCGTGCTCATGATGGAAGCTTCGCGTCGGGTGCACGCCCGTAGAGCGGACGTGGCGGCAAGTTCGCAAGGTCGGCCGGGAGGAGATGCGCCTTTGATGCGTCGGGAAGCGCTTCTCGAGCGGCAAGAGTAGGATCCAATTGGGTCAGCCAGCGCACGCCGTTTCCAACAGCCACCCGGCCGCCGAGGGCCGCAAGTGCCGCATCCGGCCGGAGTGAGGCCAGAGCTTCGGTGGGCACCAGGGGCGAGGCGGTGAACCCTTGCATGAAGACCTCACCGTGCCCGCCTTCAAGCACGACCGCAAGCGGGGCATTTCCACCATCTGCGAAGGCCGCTGCCGCGATCAGGGAAAGGGAGGAGTAGCCACGCACCGGTACGTTCCAGCCGAGGCCTAGCCCCCGCGCTGCGGCGATGCCGACGCGAATGCCCGTGAAGCTGCCCGGCCCCACATCAACCATGATTTCGTCCGCTCGGCCGCCGCCTGGAAGGTCCGCGATCATCGGGACCAGACGTTCGGCGTGACCGCGCCCCACGACATTATGGATGGCCGCGTGCACTCGGCCGTCGTCCAGCAGGGCAACGGAACAGGCGGCGGTGGCGGTGTCGATAACAAGGGTGCGCGGCATCGCGTCCCTTTGCCATCAGCGCGATGCGGCTCAACCCTTAAATCAGCCGGCGATCATGCGATGCGGTTGAACTTTCCGAATGCCGGACGCGGGCTGCGCTCGAAAATGGTGGAAGGATCGCCATAGCCGAGGGTTGAAATGAAGTTGGTACGCACGCCGGGCTGATCTGCAAAGAACGCCTTGTCGACTTGTCCTGCGTCGAACCCGCTCATCGGTCCGGTGTCGAGGCCGAGCGCGCGTGCCGCCAGGATAAAATAGCCGCCTTGAAGCGAGGAGTTGCGGAACGCTGAAGCCTCCCGAAGTTCGGCATTCCCGTCAAACCAGCTTTTCGCATCCGTATGCGGGAACAGTTCCGGCAGATACTCGTGGAAATTCACGTCCATGCCGATCACGACGGAAACGGGCGCCTTGCGGATTTTGTCGGCATTGCTGTCGCTCGCGCAGGCAGCCAGCTTCTCCTTGGCTTCCTGGCTGACGCACCAGACGAGGCGGGCCGGGAGCTGGTTCGCGCTGGTCGGGCCCATTTTCATGAGATTCCAGATCGCCCGCAACTGATCCTCGCCCACCGGCTGATCCGTGAAGCCGTTATACGTTCGCCCGGAGCGGAACAGCTGGTCCAGCGCAACATCGTCAAGCGGCGTCGCCATCGTGAGATCCCTTTTGTTGGTTGTTGTGGCGCAACCCCAAGCGGTTGCGCTTTCGACAGGCGCGCCGGTTGTGGACCGGCACGTCGCCTAGGTGGATCAGACCGCCCGAACTTCGGTGACTTCCGGCACGTAGTAGCGCAACAACTGTTCAATGCCGTTCTTCAGCGTTGCCGTGGACGAGGGGCACCCGGAGCAGGCGCCCTGCATCCGCAAGTAGACCTTACCCTTGTCAAAGCCGCGATAAACGATGTCACCGCCATCATTCGCCACTGCCGGGCGAACCCGGGTGTCGATCAATTCCTTGATCTGCGCAACGATCTCCGCATCCGCAGGGTCGTCGGCGAATTCCTCTTCCGCAGGTGGGACTGAAAAACCGGCGGACGCCATCCGGAACAGCGGCATCTGCGCCGTGAAATGATCCATCAAGATGGCCAGCACGTCAGGCTTCACGTCTCGCCAGTCGCTTCCCGGCGCGATGGTCACCGAGATGAAATCGCGGCCAAAGAATACGCCGCTGACATCGCCAAGATCGAAGAGGGCAGTGGCGAGCGGTGAAGCCTCTGCCTCTTCCGGGGTCGCGAAGTCGCGTGTGCCCGCGTCCATGACGATGCGGCCTGGCAGGAACTTAAGCGTAGCCGGGTTCGGCGTAGGTTCGGTCTCGATCAGCATGCCATCCATGTGGCGTGAGCTGCCGGGCCGATCAAGCGCGGGGGTGGAAAGGAAAGGTTTCCGGTCGCGCAGCCCTCCTCTGTTCGATAGCGAGGGTACATGGAGCCCGAACGGATCTCGCCAGACGTGGCACGCCGCATCGCTCTGGCCGCGCAAGGCTTTGGCGTGCGCCGGCCGCCGCACGTAACATCCGCGCACCTGCGACGAACGCTGGATCGGCTCGCCCTGCACCAGATCGATAGTGTCAACGTGCTTGCGCGCGCTCACTATCTGCCCGCCTTCTCTCGCCTGGGAAGCTATGGCCTGGAGCAGTTCGACCGAGCCGCATGGGGGCCTCGATCGCACCGGCGCATGTTCGAATATTGGGCCCATGAAGCCTCGTTGCTGCCGCTTGATCTTCATCCTTTGCTGCGCTGGCGCATGGAACGGGCGGACCGCGGCGTTCTGCGCTCTGCCGGCATGAGGCGCTTTGCCACTGAGCGCAGGGGGGAGGCGATGGCGTTGCTGGACCGGATTCGCTGCGACGGCGCGCTGGCCGCTTCGGACGTGGAGAGCAGCCGCACCGGTTGGTGGGAGTGGAGCGGGGCCAAGACGGCGCTGGAATGGCTGTTCTATGCCGGTCATGTCACCACGGCGAGCCGCAGGCGTGGCTTCGAACGTGTCTATGATGTGCCCGAAAGAGTTCTGCCGAGCGAGATCCTCGAGCAACCAACGCCTGATGAGGCGACCGCGCAGGCCAGCTTGGTGGAGCGAGCAGCAAGGGCGCTTGGGATAGCGACCGCGATTGAACTGCGCGATTACTTCCGATTGGCACCAGCAGATGCGGCTGCAGCGATCGCCCGCCTGATCGCAGAAGACGTGCTTCGGCCCGTGTCAGTGGACGGATGGCCGACGGCCTATATTCACCGGGACGCCAAGAGGCCGCGCCGGATCGAGGCACATGCTTTGCTGGCGCCCTTTGATCCGCTGATCTGGGAGCGGGCCCGTACTGAACGGTTGTTCGGTTTCAGATATCGGATCGAGATCTATGTGCCGGCAGACAAGCGTCGGTACGGCTATTACGTGCTGCCGTTTCTGCTGAACGAGCGCATCGTGGCCCGCGTGGACTTAAAGGCCGACCGGGAACGTGGCCGGTTGGTGGTCCGCTCCTGCCATTTGGAGCCTGGTGCTCCCGGTGAGACCAGCGCGCGGCTGGAGCTTGAGCTTGAGACCATGGCCGGGTGGCTCGGCCTGGGGGTCGTGGAGCGGTAGGGTAGGGGGCGTCACCCCTCCAGCTGCCTTACCGCGGAATTCCACGCTGCGATGTTTTGACGCGCCTCCTGCACGAAAGGTGATCGGCGAACCACGCCGAGGAACAGGTCCGCGATCCACTTGCCCGGATTGCGCAGGGGGCGTTCGAACTGAATTAGCAGTACCACCCGGGTACCGTCGGTCTCGTTCCAGACCTCGTGATCATAGGTGTCATCAAAGACGAGCGTTTCGCCTTCGCACCACCGAACGACTCGACGATCCACACGCATGCGCACGTCGCCATTTCGCGGGACGATCAAGCCGAGGTGGCAGGTGATCAGCCCCTTGGACACGCCGCGATGCGAAGGAATGTGGGTGCCTGGCGCCAGGATGGAGAAGAAGGCGCTGTTCAGGCCGGGGATCTGCTTCACCAGCGCGCTTGTGACCGGGCAGCGCATCGCATTCTCATCAATGCGATAGCCATAGCCCCACAGGAAGAACGATCGCCACATGCCCATCTGTGCAATGGAGCGATGGTCAGGGGAGATCGTCGCGAGACTGGGTGATGCATCGCCCTCAAGCGCCACATCCATCGCCTCAGATCGGATTTCCTGCCAATGGTCCCGCAGCAGCTGCGTCCAGGGGAATGTGCGAACGTCCAACACCGGGTCGTTGGGAACGAGCGAGGACGAGGCGATCAGGCGATCGAATGCCCCGCGCAGACGCTTGCCAATCCGGATGATCAAGGGACGGTTTGGATCTGCCTTCATCTGCGAAGGCGCGGCGTTCGGGATGGGGCACACGCTGAGCGGCGGCCGGTCGCCGATCACGTTCGCAGCCATCGCGCCGACCGGGCGGCCATAGTCCTGCCGCACCTCGTTCCTGGTCTGGGTGATGGTCTCCACGTGGCCTGTCCGTTTTCTTCTTCGCGCGCTGACAACTGTCGCCGGCGCAGCGGATCGGGCGAAAATCTAGGCGCGATTCGGGTCCAAAACATGGCGGCAGAGCGGTAATCGAAAGATCGTCTCCAGGTGTGGCGGCACTGCGCCGGGCAGGCTAGAAGCGGCACCATGATCCGCTTCCCGCGCGCATTGTCTGCGCCGTTCGCCGCTCTCCCGCTTCTCGCCATTGTCGCCGTGCCGGCCATCGGACAGCAGTCTTCGCGAAAGCCCGCCACGACCAATGGCGCCCGCGCGCCGCAGGCGCCGACGGCACCCGGCACCATCGTCGATCCGGCCACGATCAAGGTTGATAACGCGCCCTGGCTATTCAAGGGCTCGGACATCCCGCCCGATCCGGCGTGGAATTTTGGCGCGCTCCCGAATGGTCTGCGCTATGCCGTTCGCAAGAATGGCGTGCCGCCGGGCCAGGTGGCCGTCCGGGTGCGGATCGATGCCGGTTCGCTCAACGAAACCGATGAAGAGCGCGGTTACGCGCACCTCATCGAGCATTTGTCCTTCCGAGGCTCCAAATACGTTCCGGATGGGGAAGCGAAGCGGGTGTGGCAGCGGTTCGGGGCAACATTCGGCTCCGATTCCAATGCACAAACGACGCCGACCCAGACGGTTTACAAGCTGGATCTCCCCGCGGCGACGGAAGCGAACCTTGACGAGAGCCTGAAAATCTTCGCCGGCATGATGTCCGAACCGGGCATCAACGCGCAGGGGCTTGCCGCTGAGCGCCCCGCAGTGCTTGCCGAGCAGCGCGAGGCGCCTGGCCCGCAGGTGCGGCTCTCAGATGCCCGCAATGGCTTGTTTTTTGCGGGGCAACCGCTGGCCGACCGCTCCCCGATCGGTAACGTAAAAACGCTGGAATCTGCGACCCCAGACAGCGTGCTTGCCTTCCACCGGCGCTGGTATCGTCCCGGCCGCACGGTGGTGATCATTTCCGGCGACATCGATCCCGCGACCGCGGCCCGGCTTGTCGTCAAGAATTTCGGGGGGTGGAAAGGCACCGGTCCAGATCCGGCAGACCCGGATTTCGGAAAGCCCGATCCCAAGGGCACGCCAACGGCCGCGATCAACGAGCCGTCCATTCCGCCGCTCGTCATCACGGCCGTTCTTCGCCCTTGGATCTATCGCGACGATACCGTCATCTTCAATCAGAAGCGGCTGGTTGATCTGGTCGCCATGCGCGTGATCAATCGCCGGCTGGAAGATCGAGCGCGTCAGGGCGGTAGCTTCCTTCAGGCCGGTGTGAGCCTTGAGGATGTCGCTCGTTCAGCCAACGGCACGTTCGTTAGCATCTTGCCGATTGGAGACGATTGGGAAGCGGCGTTGAAGGACGTGCGTGCCGTGATCGCTGATGCGATGGCATCCGCGCCCAGCCAGGCGGAGGTCGATCGCGAAACCGCCGAGTTCGAAGGCGCGATGCGCAACGATGTCGAAACGGCGCGGGTCGAGGCTGGCGCCAAGCAGGCGGACGACATGGTTCAGGCGCTCGACATTCGTGAAACGGTGGCGGGGCCGAAGGAATCATACAACATCTTCCTCGAGGCCAAGAAGAAGGGAATGTTCTCTGCTGCGGCCGTGCTGGAGTCCACGCGCCGGGTCTTCAAGGGAGATGCGGAGCGAGCGCTGGTGAACACCCGCGCCGCGGATGCCGGCGCCGCGGCCAAGCTGGCGGCCGCGCTAACCGCGGACGTCTCCAAGCTCGCCGGTCGCCGCGCGCGTGAATCGAAGGTCGACTTCAAGGATCTGCCGAAGCTGGGTTCCCCCGGTAAGGTCGCTTCCCGAGAAGCGATCGCCGATCCTGGGATCGAGAAGGTCACCTTCTCCAATGGCGTCCGCATGCTGATGTATGCGAACTCGTCCGAGACGGGCCGCGTGTATCTGCGCGTGCGCTTCGGCCGCGGTTATGGTGCCCTTCCGGCTGATCGGCCCACCGCCGCATGGGCCGCTGAAAGCGCCCTTGTGCAAAGCGGGATCGGCAAATGGAACCAGGGCGATCTGGATGTCCTGACGACAGGCCGGCGCATGGGTCTAGGCTTCGATATCACCGACGACGCGTTCGTTCTGAATGCCATAACCACGCCTGGCGATTATGCCGACAATCTGGCGCTGATGGCGGCAAAGCTGGCAGCGCCGCGCTGGGATGCCGCACCGGTACTGCGAGCAAAGGCCGGCGCGCTGGCTGGATATGCCGGTTTCGATTCTTCTCCCGACGGCGTCCTTTCCCGCGATCTCGAACGCAAGCTACGCGCGGGTGATCCTCGCTGGGGGCCGCCTACCCGCGAGGAGATAGAGGCACTGACGCCGCAGGCGTTCCGCAGCCTGTGGGAGCCGCTGCTTGCGACGGGGCCGATCGAAGTCGACGTGTTCGGGGATGTAAAGGCGGACGAAGCGATCGCGGCGGTCGCCCGCACCTTCGGAGCCCTCAAGCCGCGCACCGAAGCGCCGGTGGTGGCGCCCGATGCGGCTTTCCCGGCGCACAATCGCCGACCCGAGGTGCTGAGCCACGAAGGTGCGGAGACGCAGGCGGCTGCGGTGATCGCATGGCCGACCGGCGGCGGCACTGATGGGATCGCGGAAAGCCGCCGGCTGGACATCCTGGCGGCAATCTTCGGTGACCGCCTGTTTGATCGCCTGCGTTCGGTCGCCGGCGCCAGTTACAGCCCAAGCGCCGTGAGCCAGTGGCCGCTCGGGCTGAAAAGCGGCGGCCGGGTGCTTGCCGTTGGCCAGGTCGCGCCTGAGAACGTCGAATTGTTCTTCAAGCTGAGCCGAGAAATAGCTGCGGAGCTGGTGTCGACGCCGGTCACCGAAGATGAGCTCCGCCGGGCAATCGGGCCGATGATGCAGTATCTGGCGCGCGCCTCGTCGGGCAACCAGTTCTGGCTGCTTCAGGTAAGCGGCGGCGCCTATGATCCCAATCGGCTGAACGGCGCCAGGACGCTCGTGAGCGACTATATGTCGATCACGCCGCAGATACTGCAGGCGACAGCTGCCAAGTATCTGGGCCCAGAGAAAGACTGGACTCTCACGGTTCTGCCGAAGAGCGCCGCCAAATAAGAGTTCTGCGTCGCAGCTGCAGCTGCCGGTCAGCGGCGGCTGCGGCGCAAACTGTCGAGAAAACGCGGCGACAGGACAGTCTGTCGACTATTCCCCGGCTGGCGGCTTAAGGATTCTGTATGTTGCCGCGATGGACTGGCGGGCTCCTGCGTCCGGAGCTGGGCGCGTCGCGATCCGACCTGGGTAGGCGGTGGACCGTGCAGCAGCAGAAGGCGGCGCCGCGCGCGCTCGATCAAGCCTTGTAGAGAGCCTCCAAGCGCTCGCCGTACACCTTGCGCAGAACGTGACGACGGATCTTCAGACTCGGCGTCAGCTGCTCGTTCTCGATGGTGAAAGGCTCATCGGCGAGCATGAAGCGCCTCACGCGTTCCGTGACCGACAGATCCTTGTTCGTGCGCTCAACAGCTTTGCCGATCTCTGACCGATAGGTCGCGTTGTCCGCTAGGGCGGTCGGATCGTTTCTCACGCCGTTTGCCACGCAGAACTCCCGTGTCCAATCAGGATCGGGTACGATCACTGCCACCATATGCGGCTTGCGATCACCAGCGATCATCGCTTGCATGATTTCAGGCTGCAGCGTCAGCATGCCTTCAACCTTCTGCGGAGCGACGTTGTCGCCCTTGTCGTTGATGATCAGATCCTTCTTGCGATCTGTTATCTTGATGCGTCCGGCATCGTCGATCACGCCAATGTCGCCGGTATGTAGCCATCCGTCCTGCAGCACCCGCGCGGTTTCGGCAGGATTGCGCCAATAACCGTGCATCACGAGTTCGCCGCGCACCAGGATCTCGCCATCCTCGGCCAGGCGGACCTCCGTTCGCGGCAGTGGTGGCCCCACACTATCGACCGTCACGCCCACCTTCGGGCGGTTGCAGGAAATGACCGGCCCGGCTTCGGTCTGGCCATAGCCTTGAAGGAAGGTGATGCCCAGCGACTGAAAGAAGATGCCCACTTCGGGAGTGAGCGGCGCCCCGCCGGACACCAGCGCTTTCATGCGCCCGCCGAACTTTTTGGCGATCTTCGGCTTGAACACGGCATCGACCATCAGCGCCTTAGGTCGGTCGCTGAAGCGCAATGTACCCGCGTCTCGCTTTGCCCCGATGTCGAGGGCGGCGCCGAGCAGGCGCTGGGAAAGCCCGCCCTGTTTTTCGATCGCCTTGCTGATCCGCACCCGCAACACCTCGAACAGACGCGGCACGACGAACATGATGGTGGGCCGCACCTCCTCCATGTTGGCAGCGAGCTTCTCCAGCCCCTCCGCGTAATAGATCTGCCCACCCATCGCGATGGGCAGCATCTGCCCGCCGGTATGCTCATAAGCATGGCTAAGTGGCAGGAATGAGAGAAATACCTCGTCGCCCCAGCCCATGTCCTCCGAGATGACGTCAGCGCAGCCAGCGGCATTGTGGAGGATGGCCCCATGATGCTGCATCACGCCGCGCGGTGCGCCCCCGGTACCCGACGTATAGATGATGCAGGCAGTGTCTTCTCGCGCGAAGCTTGCACCCGCAGCGATCACGGCCGCTGGCGTATCATGTTCCTCGATCAGCCCAGCCCAGCTACAACTGCGCACACCAGAGGGGCGCGGCCGGAGCTGGTCGAAAGCGATCACTGCCTCGATATGGGTGGTGCGCAGCACTGCCTTTAGCAGCGTATCGGCGAGTTTCTGCGTCGACACGATCACCGCGCGCGCACCGGAATTCTCGATGATATGGGCGTGATCGCGTTCGGTGTTGGTGATGTACGTCGGCACTGTAATGCAGCCAGCAGCCATGATCGCGAGATCGCTGATGCACCATTCCGGGCGGTTCTCGCTCACCAGCATTACCCGGTCACCGGGGTTCAGACCCAAGGATTTGAGGGCGGTTGCGAGGCTCGCTACTTGGCGCGCCGACTCGGCCCAGCTGGTCGCGCGCCAGGCACCATCCCGTTTCGCCCACAGGAAGGGTGCGTCACCCTTTTCCTCCGCGCGGGTGAAGAACATCGTCACCAGGTTCGGGAAGTGCTCGAGATAGCGTGCCGCCATGATCCTCTCCGTCGCTCGCTGTGCGCTGGGCGGCTTACTGGTTGAGCGCGGTGCCGACACTGCGCGGGTCGGGTGCTCCGACCCAGCCGGATGCGGTCTTCTCGGCTGCGTTGGCCTTCAACCCCAACTTTCCAACGGATACCTTGTGACCCAGCGCCTCCAGCGCGGGCTTCATGGCGGGCAAGCTGGTGCCCTGCTCCAGCACCAGACCGTCCTTGTTGAAGTAGATCAGGCCAAGGCCAAGCGCTTCGCGAGCTGGCAATTTCCAGTCGAGATGAGCGATGATTGCCTTGGTCACTTGCATCAGGATCGTCTTTCCGCCGGCCGCGCCAACGGTGAAGATCGGCGCGCCGCTCGAATCGTAAACGATGGTGGGTGCCATGGACGAAAGCGGCCGCTTTCCACCCTGCACACGGTTTGCCACCGGTGCGCCATTCTTTTCAGGTGCAAGGCTGAAGTCCGTGAGCTCGTTGTTGAGCGCAAAGCCGTTGGCGATCAGCTGGCTACCGAACGGACCTTCGATGGTTGAGGTCATGGTGGCGATATCGCCCTTGGCGTCGATCGCAACGAAGTGGGTAGTGCCTGGCACTTCCTGTTGAGGCGCGTAGGTGCGTGGCTTCGCTCCCGGAGGCGTCCCCGGCTCATAGGTGCCGAGTGCGCGTGTTTCGGAGATCAGCCCAGAGCGCTGGGCGATATAGCCTTTGTCGATCAGCCCGGCGACCGGCACGTCAACGAAATCGGCGTCACCGAGATACATCTCCCGGTCGGCGTAGGCGAGTTGCATCGCCTCACCGATGAGGTGCCAGGCGACCGGTGAATCCTTGCCCAGCTTGGCGAGATCAAACCGCTCCAGCATGCCCAGCATCTGGAGCACGGTAGTCGCGCCGGAGGAGGGGGGGGCCATTCCACAGATCTTGTAGCTGCGATACGTGCCGCACACCGGCGCCCGTTCCTTCGCCTGATAAGCGGCAAGATCGGCGATGGTCATGTCGCTCGGCGCGATCCTGGTTGCCGTTACTGCGTTGATCAGCGCCTTTGCGTTCTGGCCCTTGTAGAAGGCGTCCGGCCCCTCGGCAGCAATCTTGCGCAGCAGCTTGCCAAGGGCGGGGTTGGTGACGGTGTCTCCTTCGACCAGCGGTTTGCCGTTCCTGGTGTAAAGGGCTGCCGCCTCCGGGAAGCGCCCGCTTGCCGAGCCAGTTCCGGTAGAAGTGCCACCTTCCGGACCGGCGACGGCTGTGCTGCCGCCGCTCCACAAAGGGACGAGGTTGGCGCTCGCGGCTGCGAGCGGGCGCGTTACCTTATAGCCGCCCTCGGCCAGCCGAATGGCAGGGGTGAACAACGCCTTCCAACGCAGCTTACCCCACTTCTTGTTGGCCAGAGCCGCCAGACGGATGTTGCCTGGAACGCCGACGGATTTGCCGCCCGGGAATGCCTGAATATAGGGCAGGGGATTGCCATCGGCGCCAAGGAACCGCTGCGGCGTCGCGGCCGCCGGTGCCTTTTCACGCCCGTCGATCGTCTCCAGTGGGCCGTTCGCGGACTGGTGCAGCATGAACCCGCCGCCGCCGATGCCGCTCGACTGCGGCTCCACCACGGTAAGAGCAAGCATCATCGCAACCGCGGCGTCAGCCGCCGATCCGCCAGCACGCAGGATTTCGAGACCCGCCTCGGTCGCGCGAGGATCGGCGGAGGTCACCATTCCCTGCGCCGCCGCCGAATGCGGGGTGAGGGCGGAGATGGGAGCGAGCAGAGCGGTGAGCGCCAACAGGTTCTTCATGGCGGGCGACCCTATCGGCCGCTTTGGCGACGTCAACCGGCGCCGACAGCCTCGGTTATCGAGCCATAGCCATCGCGCCGAAGGAGTGTGGCGAGATCCTTCAGGATGCGGATCGGCAGGCCGGGGCCGGCGTAGACCATCGCGCTGTAGAGTTGCACGAGGCTCGCACCGGCGCGGATGCGGGCATAGGCCTCCGCCCCGCTGCCGATGCCGCCGACCGCGATCAGCGGAATGGCGCCGCCGGTTGCGGTGCGGAATTCCGCGAGCTTCTGGCGGGCGAGTGATGCCAGCGGTGCGCCCGACAGGCCGCCTGCTTCGCCGGCGTTCGGCGAGGTGAGCGGGGGGCGCGAGATCGTTGTGTTGCCGATGATGAGAGCGTCCAGCCGATGGTCGATAATCGCGGCGGCGATGTCGTCGATCGCGGCATGATCGAGATCGGGCGCGACCTTCAGGAACAGCGGGCGCGTGCCCGCTGCGGCGCGGGTGGCGGCGAGGAGGTCGCGCAGCGCGCTGCCATGCTGGAGATCGCGCAGGCCGGGGGTGTTGGGCGAGCTGACGTTGATCGTGACATAATCCGCCGCCTGCGCTGCGGCCGAGACACCGGCGACATAATCGGCGATGCGATCGGCGGCGTCCTTGTTGGCACCGACGTTGAGGCCGAGCACGCCGCTGCGCCTTGTCGGAAGCCGCTTCAGCGCGGCGTGGAGCCCGCCATTGTTGAACCCCATGCGATTGATCACCGCCTCATCCTCGACGAGGCGGAAGAGACGCGGCCTGGGATTGCCGGGCTGGGGCAGGGGGGTCAGCGTGCCGACCTCGACGGAGCCGAAGCCGAGCGCGTGGAGTCCCGTCACCGCCTCGCCATCCTTGTCGACCCCGGCCGCGAGGCCCAACGGATTGGCGAAGTCCAGCCCCGCCACGCGGGTCGCCAGCCTGCTATCGGATATGGATCGGCCTCCGGGCGCGCCCATGCGGCCCCACAAGGCGAGGCCCCTGATCGTCAGACGATGGGCGCGTTCAGCGTCGAGGGCGAACAAGGCGGGGCGGATCGGAAAACTCATGGCGCAGCGGTGCCCCCGAACCACCCGCAAGATCAAGGGCGGGAAGGCCCTTCGCGCGTGCAAAATCGCTGGTTGATTTCCCCGTCCCGCGAGCCCATTTGGCAATCAGATTGATTTAGTCCGATTTGAGAACCGCTCGCAATATGCGCCTGTCCAGCCTTGCCGATTATGCCGTCGTCATGATGACGGCCGCGGCGCGCCATTGCGGCGGGCTGGCGCGCGTCAATGCGACCAGCCTGGCGCAGGAGACAGGCGTGCCGCTGCCGACCGCGCAAAAGCTGGTGAGCCGGCTGTCCTCCGCCGGGCTGATCGAAAGTACGCGCGGCACCGGCGGCGGTTTCCGCCTGTCGCGCCCGCCGGCGACGATCACGCTGGCCGACATCATCGAGGCGGTGGAGGGGCCAATCGCGCTCACCACCTGCGTCGATACGGCGCAGCATGATTGCGCGCTCGACGGCAGCTGCCGCGTGAAGCCGCATTGGGCGGTCGTCAACAATGCGGTGCGCGGCGCGCTTGCCGGCATCACGCTGACGCAACTTGCCGCCACCACGCCGCTCGTCCCCGCCGAGGGGCGCGCCATGACCGAAATGAAAGTGGACGCCTGACATGGCCACCAAGAACGCCGAGGCGCTCGCCGCGGTATCCAAGAAGTACGAATGGGGCTTCGCCACCGAGGTGGAGCAGGACTTCGCGCCCAAGGGGTTGAACGAGGACACTGTTCGCTACATTTCCGCAAAGAAGGGCGAGCCCGAATGGATGCTCGACTGGCGGCTGAAGGCGTTCCGCAAGTGGCTGACGATGGAATCGCCGGACTGGGCGAAGCTCAGCATTCCGCCGATCGACTATCAGGACGCTTATTATTACGCGGAGCCGAAGCAGAAGAAGACGATCGCCTCGCTCGACGAGCTCGATCCGGAAATCCGCCGCACCTATGAGAAGCTGGGCATCCCGATCGCCGAGCAGGAAGTGCTCGCCGGAGTCGAGGGCGCGCGCAAGGTCGCGGTCGACGCGGTGTTCGACAGCGTTTCGGTAGCGACCACATTCCGTGAGGAGCTGAAGGCCGCGGGCGTCATCTTCCTGTCGATCTCGGAAGCGATCCGCGAATATCCCGAGTTGGTGAAGAAGTGGCTCGGCAAGGTCGTGCCCCAGCACGACAATTACTTCGCGACGCTCAATAGCGCGGTCTTTTCCGATGGCACCTTCGTGTACATCCCGGAGGGCGTGCGCTGCCCGATGGAGCTCAGCACCTATTTCCGCATCAATGCAGAGAATACGGGCCAATTCGAGCGCACGCTGATCGTCGCCGACAAGGGCGCGTACGTGTCGTACCTCGAGGGCTGCACCGCCCCGATGCGCGACGAGAACCAGCTGCACGCCGCGGTCGTGGAGCTGGTCGCGCTGGACGATGCCGAGATCAAATATTCGACGGTGCAGAACTGGTATCCCGGTGACGAGAATGGCCTTGGCGGTATCTACAATTTCGTCACCAAGCGCGCGCTGTGCCAGGGCAAGAACAGCAAGGTGAGCTGGACCCAGGTCGAGACCGGAAGCGCGGTGACCTGGAAGTATCCGAGCTGCGTGCTGCTGGGCGATGGCAGCGTGGGTGAGTTCTACTCGGTCGCGGTGACCAACAACCGCCAGCAGGCGGACACCGGCACCAAGATGATCCACCTCGGCAAGAACACCCGCTCAACCATCGTGTCGAAGGGGATCAGCGCCGGTCGTTCCGACAACACCTATCGCGGGCTGGTGCGTGTCGCGCCGACTGCGGAGGGCGTGCGCAACTTCACCCAGTGCGACAGTCTGCTGCTGGGCGACCAGTGCGGCGCGCATACCGTGCCGTATATCGAGGTGCGCAACCCATCGGCCCAGATCGAGCATGAGGCGACCACGTCGAAGATCAGCGAAGACCAATTGTTCTACGCGATGAGCCGCGGCCTCGATCAGGAAGCCGCCGTGGCGCTGATCGTCAACGGCTTCGCCCGCGAGGTGCTGCAGCAGTTGCCGATGGAATTCGCCGTCGAGGCGCAGAAGCTGCTCGGCATTAGCCTTGAGGGTTCGGTCGGATGACCGGCGCTTCCGTCACTCACCTTTTCGGGTCGGCCGCTCCGACCGCCTTCATTTCGGAATGACCATGCTCAGAATCGAAAACCTCCACGCCGAGATCGACGGCAAGCCGATCCTCAAGGGCCTCAGCCTCTCCGTGAATGCGGGTGAGGTGCATGCGATCATGGGGCCGAACGGCGCCGGCAAGTCGACGCTCGGTTATGTGCTCGGCGGTCGGCCGGGCTATGAAGTGACCGAGGGCAGCGTCACCTTTGATGGTGTCGACCTGCTCGAGCTCGAACCGCATGAGCGCGCCGCGGCGGGGCTATTCCTCGGCTTCCAGTATCCGGTCGAGATTCCCGGCGTGTCCAATGTCCAGTTCCTGCGTGAGAGCCTGAACGCCCAGCGCGCCGGCCGTGGCGAGAAGCCGTTGTCAGGCGGCGAGTTCCTGAAGCTAGCGCGGGCGCAGGCTGATGCGCTTGGCCTTGACCAGGAGATGCTGAAGCGCCCGGTCAACGTCGGTTTTTCCGGCGGCGAGAAGAAGCGCAACGAGATGGTTCAGATGGGCATCATCGATCCCAAGTTCGCGATCCTCGACGAGACCGACAGCGGCCTCGACATCGACGCGCTGCGCATTGTCGGCGACGGCATCAACCGCATCATGCGCAAGCCCGAAAAGGCGGTGCTGCTGATCACTCACTATCAGCGCCTGCTGGATTACGTGAAGCCGGACTTCGTCCACGTCCTCTCCGATGGCCGCATCACCCGCTCGGGCGGCGCGGAGCTCGCGCATCAGCTCGAGCGTGAGGGCTATGCGGAGGTCGCGGCGTGAGCGACGCCGTGCTTGATCTGCCCTCGGCCCGAGAGGAGGCCTGGCGCTGGGCCGATCTCGGCGGGCTGGCGGCGGCAGCGGCGCTGGCGCCGATCGCGGCGCCGGAGGCCGATTTCCTCGACCTTCCGGGTGCGAAGCTGCTGTTCATCGACGGCGTGCTCGATGAAGCGCGCAGCGACCTTCATCGCGTGACGATCGGCACGCTTGCCGCGGACGATCACCCGCTCGGCCGCCGCGCTGGTGGCACCGGTTGGTCGCTCCACCTCGATGCGCAGGCGGCTGCCGATCCGGTGCAGATCGTCCATGTCGCCACAGGGCGGCAGAACCATGTGCCGGCGGAGATCATCCTTGCCGACGATGCCGCAGCCGAGGTGGTGGAGACGTTCGTCGGTGCTGGCTGGCAGAACCGCTTTACGCGCACGCGGCTGGGCAAGGGCGCGCGGCTGATGCGGTCGGTTCGGCTGCTCCAGCCCGCCGGGTTCGTGTCCCTGCGTGAGGCGGCGGAGATCGGGGAGGCGGCGAGCCTCGTCACCGTGTTTCTGGGTGCCGGTGGGCAGGGGAGCCGGATCGACGCGCAGCTGACCATGGCGGGCGACGGCGCCTTTGCCGAATATGGCGGCGCGCTGCTGACGTCAGCTGACCAGAAGCAGGAATGTGCGGTGCGCGTGAACCATGCGCATCCCAATGGCTCCTCGCGCCAAGTGTGGCGGGCGGTGGCGGCGGATCGGTCGCAGGTCAGCCTGGCCGCTGCGGTCGAGGTCGCGCGTCATGCGCAGAAGACCGATGGCGAGCAGAGCCTGCGCGGCCTGCTGCTCGATCGTACCGCGACGGTAAACCTCAAGCCCGAGCTGGAGATCTTTGCCGACGACGTGAAGTGCGCGCATGGCGCGACGGTTGGCGAGCTCGATCAGCGGGCGATGTTCTACATGCAGAGCCGCGGAATCCCGCGGGCGCGTGCCGAGGCGATCCTGACGCGGGCGTTCGTCGCCGACGCGCTGGAGCGGATCGGCGACGAGACGGTGCGCGCGGCATTCGAAGCCGATGCCGATGCGTGGCTGGAGGCGGCGCTCCAGTGACCCAGGCGGACACCATCCTCGACGCTGCCCGCCCGCTCGACGTGCTGGCCGACTTTCCGGCAATCCCGGCGGGCTGGGCCTATCTCGACACCGCGGCGACGGCGCAGAAGCCGCGGCCGGTGATCGACGCGATCACGCGCGGTTATGACACGACCTATGCGACGGTTCACCGCGGCGTGTACCAGCGGTCGGCGGACATGACGCTGGCGTATGAGGCGGCGCGGCGGCGTGTGGCGCGCTTCATCGGCGGTGCGGAAGAGGAAGTGGTGTTCGTTCGCGGGGCGACGGAGGCAATCAACCTGGTCGCGCAATGCTGGGCGGGAACGCAGCTGAAGGCGGGCGATCGCATCCTGTTGTCCGCGCTGGAGCATCATTCCAACATCGTGCCGTGGCAGATGGTGGCCGAACGGGTGGGCGCGGCGATCGACGTCGTGCCGCTGACCGCGGATCACCGCATCGACCTGGATGCGATGGCGGCGATGCTGACGCCCGCGCACAAGCTGGTCGCACTGGCGCATGTGTCGAACGTGCTTGGCTCGGTGCTCGACGCCAAGCGCGCGGCGGCGCTGGCGCACGGTGTCGGCGCGAAGATCCTGATCGACGGCTGCCAGGCGGTGCCGCGGCTGCCGGTCAACGTCGTTGACCTGGATTGTGATTTCTACGTCTTCTCCGCGCACAAGCTGTACGGGCCGACCGGCCTTGGCGTGCTGTGGGGCCGGTCGGAGCTGCTTGACGCGATGCCGCCCTATCAGGGGGGCGGGTCGATGATCGATCGCGTGACCTTTGCCAAGACCACCTATGCCCCGCCGCCGACGCGGTTCGAGGCGGGGACGCCGCATATCGTCGGCGTTCTGGGGCTTAATGCCGCGATCGATTACGTCGAGGGGATCGGTCTCGATCGCATCCATGCGCATGAGACTGCGCTGGTGCGACAGACGCGCGCGGCGTTGTCGGCGATCAACTCGGTGCGCCTGTTCGGGCCGGAGGATAGCGCCGGGATCGTCTCCTTCGCGATCGAGGGGGTGCATCCGCATGACATCGGCACCATCTTGGACGAGGCGAAGGTCGCGATCCGCGCCGGCCATCATTGCGCGCAGCCGCTGATGGAGACGCTGGGCGTCGAGGCGACCGCCCGCGCCAGCTTCGGCGTCTATAACGGTCCGGCCGACGTCGAGGCGCTGGCCAAGGGCATTGAACGAGTGAGTCGGATTTTTGGGTAGGAATTTTCGGATGAGCGAGCCGATCCGGATCGAGGAAGTGGAAGCCGAGACGAAGCCGCCCCGCGCGCGCGTTGAGGATGCGGTGGAAACGCCGGGGGAGACGGGGGGTCGCCAGCGCGACTATCTCGACGGTTTCCTGGCGCAAAAGCCGCAGGGTGACGCGGCCCATGAGCCGGGCGGCGCATTGTATGAGGCGATCATCGATGCGCTGAAAGAGATCTACGATCCCGAGATCCCGGTAAATATCTACGAGCTGGGCCTCATCTACAATGTCGAGGTGACGGATGGCGGCCATGCGGTGGTCACCATGACGCTGACGACGCCGCATTGCCCGGTCGCCGAATCGATGCCCGCCGAGGTCGAGCTGCGCGTCGGATCGGTGCCGGGCGTGTCGATCGTGGATGTGAACCTCGTCTGGGATCCGCCGTGGGACCCGGCCAAGATGTCCGACGAGGCCCGGCTCGAACTGGGGATGTTGTGATGGCGACTGCTGTTCGTGAGCGCCCCGCGGCGCTGATCCTGACCGACACCGCCAAGGCGCGGATCGCATCGCTGATGGCGAAGGCGCCGGACGGGGCGATCGGCGTGAAGCTGTCGACGCCGCGGCGCGGGTGTTCGGGGCTGGCCTATTCGGTTGATTATGTGACCGAGGCCAAGCCGTTCGACGAGAAGATCGAGACAGACGGCGGAACGCTGTACGTCGATGGCGGATCGATCCTGTACCTGATCGGATCGACGATGGATTGGGTAGAGGACGATTTCACCGCCGGCTTCGTGTTCAACAACCCCAATGCCAAGGGCGCCTGCGGTTGCGGCGAGAGCTTCACCGTCTGATTTGAGACAAGCTGCACTGCAGCATCCCGCGTGACTCCTGCGCCGCTGGCGCTAATCTCGCGGGTCGATGACCGACGCCCATTCTGCGCCTACTGTCGACCGCTCGCCGCTGGCGAACCGCATCGTCGACACCCTCATCCACCGCATCGGCAAGGACGAACGCGCTGCGCGTAAGCACGACTGGCTTGCGGCCACGATCCTGACGCTGCGCGACGAGATTATCGACAAGTGGATGGCGTCGACTCGGGCGGCCCATGCCGCAGGAGCGAAGCGGGTTTATTACCTCAGCCTCGAATTCCTGATTGGTCGCCTGTTGCGCGACGCGCTGTCCAACCTCGGCAGAAATGCTGAGGTCGGGGCCGCGCTTGCCTCCTTGGGTGTAGATCTGGTCGAAATCGAGGAGATCGAGCCTGATGCCGCACTCGGCAACGGCGGCCTTGGACGCCTGGCGGCCTGCTTCATGGAAAGCATGGCCACCCTGGAATTGCCCGCCTACGGTTATGGCATTCGATATGTGAACGGCATGTTCCGCCAGCGCATCGACGATGGCTGGCAGGTCGAACTGCCCGAGACGTGGCTAGCGCACGGCAATCCGTGGGAGTTCGAGCGCCGCGAAAGTGCGTATTTCATTGGCTTTGGCGGCGAAGTCACCGGCAATGAAGTCGGCCATGTGCACTGGAAGCCGGCGGAGGCGGTGGAGGCGGTAGCCTATGACACGCCAGTGGTGGGCTGGCGGGGCAAGCGCGTGAATACGCTTCGCCTGTGGAGTGCCCGCGCGTTTGATCCCATCCGGCTGGAGGCGTTCAACGCCGGCGATCATATCGGC
Organism: Sphingomonas sp. IC4-52; assembly: GCF_020707225.1. NCBI lineage: Bacteria > Pseudomonadati > Pseudomonadota > Alphaproteobacteria > Sphingomonadales > Sphingomonadaceae > Sphingomonas > Sphingomonas sp. IC4-52. The sequence continues at coordinate 265,344 of NZ_JAJFEU010000001.1, forward strand.
GCCCTGGCAGGTCAGGCACGTGCCGAGAGCCTCGTCCGGGTGCTGTATCCCTCGGACTCCAGTCCGGCAGGCCAGGAACTGCGGCTGCGGCAGGAGTATTTCTTCTCGTCGGCGTCCATTCAGGACATCGTTCGCCGGCACGTCCAGTATTTCGGCGACGTGCGTACGCTGCCGGACAAAGCGGCGATCCAGTTGAACGACACCCATCCTGCCGTGTCGGTGGCGGAGTTGATGCGCCTCCTGGTGGATCACCATGACCTGCCGTTTGACGAAGCCTGGGACATTACACGCCGCACGTTCGGCTACACCAACCACACGCTCCTGCCGGAAGCGCTCGAAAGCTGGCCGCTGCCCTTGTTCGAACGGCTGCTGCCGCGCCACATGCAACTGGTCTATGCAATCAATGCCCGTGTCCTGCGCGAAGCGCGGAAGGCCGAAGGGACGAGCGACCATTCGGTGGCAGCGATCAGCCTGATCGACGAGAATGGCGAGCGCCGTGTGCGGATGGCGAACCTTGCATTCGTGGGGAGCCACAGCGTCAACGGCGTCGCGGCGCTTCACACCGAGCTGATGAAGCAGACCGTGTTTTCGGACCTTCACCGGCTGTATCCCAATCGCATCAACAACAAGACCAATGGCATCACGCCGCGCCGCTGGCTGATGGAATGCAACCCTGCGCTAACTGCGCTGGTTCGCGAGGCGATTGGCCCGGCCTTCTGCGACGATGCGGCGGAGCTGCGCGCGCTTGAATCTTTTGCCGAGGACGCTTCGTTTCGGGAGCGTTTTGCTGCGGTAAAGCGTTCAAACAAGGTGGGACTGTCGAACTTCATCAAGGAGAGCACGGGGTTGCGGCTGGACCCCGACGCGCTGTTCGACGTGCAGATCAAGCGTATTCATGAATATAAGCGCCAGCTGCTCAACATCATCGAGACAGTGGCCCTGTATGACCAGATCCGCAGCCATCCGGAAAAGGACTGGAGCCCGCGAGTGAAGCTTTTCGCCGGCAAGGCCGCGTCGAGCTATCACAATGCCAAGTTGATCATCAAACTCGCCAATGACGTGGCGAAGAGGATCAACAGCGATCCGTCGGTGGGAGGCCTTTTGAAGGTCGCGTTCATCCCGAACTACAATGTCAGCCTGGCGGAACGGATCATTCCTGCGGCTGACCTATCGGAGCAGATCTCGACTGCCGGCATGGAGGCATCCGGCACCGGCAACATGAAGTTTGCGCTAAACGGTGCGCTAACCATTGGCACGCTCGACGGCGCCAATATCGAGATCAAGGATCACGTCGGTTACGACAACATAGTGATCTTCGGCCTGACCGCGGAGGAAGTGGCGGCAAAGCGTGCCGGTGGCTATCAACCGCGCGAGACGATCGAGGGAAGTCGCGAACTGTCTCAGGCGGTGAATGCCATCGCCTCCGGCGTGTTTTCGCCCGATGATCCCGGACGTTATCGTGATCTGATGAACGGTCTGTATGACCATGACTGGTTCATGGTGGCCGCAGACTTTGACAGCTACGCCTCAGCGCAGCGGTCGGTGGACGATCGTTGGGCCGATCAGGCCGGTTGGCAGGGCTCGGCTGTCCGGAATGTCGCTCGGGTGGGATGGTTTTCATCCGATCGCACGATCACGGAATATGCTCGCGAGATCTGGGGCGTCATGTGAAGCCCCCGCCCGGCGCCATCGAAGCCTTGCTGGCGGGCCGTCATAACGACCCTTTTGCTCTGCTTGGCACCCACGCCGGCCCGAAAGGGACGTTTGCGCGCGCGCTGGTTCCGGGCGCGGAGACATTGAAGGCACACAGCCTTTCCGGCGAGTTGCTGGGCACGTTGGACCGGGTCGACGCTCGGGGGCTATTCGAAGGGCTGATCGACGGAGATCCGCAGCCGTTGCGTTACCATGCCAGGGCGGGCCAGGCGGAATGGTCGGTCACTGATCCTTATACCTTCGGTCCGGTCCTTGGCCCGGTCGATGATCTGCTGATGGCAGAGGGCACGCACTTTCGATTGCATGACAAGCTTGGTGCGCACCTGATCGATCACGAAGGCGCATCCGGCGTTCACTTCGCGGTCTGGGCGCCCAATGCAGAACGCGTTTCCGTCGTCGGAGATTTCAACGATTGGGACGGCAAGCGCCATTTGATGCGCCGCCGTACGGACGTCGGTGTGTGGGAAATCTTCATCCCCGATCTCGGCGCCGGCAGACACTATAAGTTCGAGATCATTGGGCCGCAGGGGCAGCTACAGCCACTAAAGGCGGATCCTTATGCCTTCGCTTCGGAGTTGCGCCCGCACACGGCCTCGGTGACGGCGGCGCCTCTCAATCACGAATGGGGCGATGGCGAACATCGCGCGCATTGGGCGAAGGTTGATCCTCGCCGGGTCCCGATCAGCATCTATGAGGTGCATGCGGGATCGTGGGAGCGCGACGAGGCAGGTTGGTTTTTCACTTGGGACGCGCTGGCGGATCGATTGATCCCTTATGTCGCGGAAATGGGGTTCACCCATATCGAGTTCCTGCCCATCTCCGAGCATCCCTATGATCCGTCCTGGGGATATCAGACGACAGGCCTTTATGCCCCCTCAGCCCGCTTTGGCGATATCGAAGGCTTCGCGCGTTTCGTGGACGGCGCGCACCGGGCCGGGATCGGCGTGCTGCTGGATTGGGTGCCGGCGCACTTCCCGACCGATGCCCATGGGCTCGCCCGCTTTGACGGCACCGCATTGTACGAGCACGACGATCCACGACTGGGCTATCACCCAGACTGGAACACGGCGATCTACAATTTCGGCCGTCGGGAAGTGTCAGCCTTCCTGGTCAACAACGCGCTGTTCTGGGCCGAGCGCTACCATGTCGATGGTTTGCGGGTCGATGCGGTCGCGTCGATGCTGTATCGCGATTACAGCCGAAAGGCGGGCGAGTGGATCCCGAACCCGGAAGGCGGGCGCGAGAACTGGGAGGCCGCATCGTTCCTGCAATCCATGAACCGGGCAGTTTATGGTGCGCATCCCGGCTTCTTCACCGTGGCGGAGGAATCGACTGCTTGGCCCGGGGTGACTCATCCTGCCCACGACGGCGGGTTGGGCTTCGGCTTCAAGTGGAACATGGGCTTCATGCACGACACGCTGAAGTACATGGCCCGGGAGCCGGTGCACCGGCCACACCATCACAACGACATCACGTTCGGCCTGGTATACGCGTTCAGCGAGAATTACGTTCTGCCGCTCAGCCATGATGAGGTGGTGCACGGAAAGGGTTCGCTGCTCACCAAGATGAGCGGTGATGACTGGCAGCAGTTCGCCAATCTGCGCGCCTTTTATGCCCTGATGTGGGGTTATCCCGGCAAGAAGCTGTTGTTCATGGGGCAGGAATTCGCGCAGCGACGCGAATGGAGCGAGGATCGGGCACTCGATTGGGAATTGTGCCATTCAACCGCGCACGAGGGCGTGCGTAAGCTCGTCCGCGATCTGAATCGCCTTTATCGTGAAAAGCCGGCGCTCCATGCCCGTGACTGCGAGCCTGAAGGGTTCGAGTGGCTGGTTGCCGACGATGCCGAGAACTCAGTGTTCGTCTGGCTTCGCAAAGCACCGGGTGCACGGCCGATCGCGGTCGTTTGCAATATGACGCCGGTTGCCAGGGCGCCGTACCGCCTCCCACTGCCGCACGCGGGCCTGTGGCGAGAGATCCTGAATTCCGACGCTCATGACTATTGGGGGTCCGGGCTCGGCAATCTTGGAGGAGTGGTGGCAGCGGACGGCTTCGCCATGGTGACATTGCCGCCCTTGGCCACGATCATGTTCGAATACGAGGAACAGCAGATCGCCGGTTGATCCCGGTTGCTGCAACAGGGGGCTTTGTCCTCCAGAGATAACACGTCGGGAGGGCGGCCTCCCCAAAGCCCTCTCGCGCCGAGGGGAGAAGGAAACGAGGATGGAACACCGGAAGGGACAGCCGCTTGCGCGAGACGCCATGGCCTATGTGCTGGCTGGCGGGCGAGGCAGCCGCCTGGCGGAGCTGACCGATACGCGCGCAAAGCCGGCGGTGTATTTCGGGGGCAAGAGCCGCATCATCGATTTCGCGCTGTCGAATGCCATCAACTCCGGCATCCGCCGCATTGGCGTTGCGACGCAGTACAAGGCCCATTCATTGATCCGCCATTTGCAGCGCGGATGGAATTTCCTGCGGCCGGAGCGCAACGAGAGCTTTGACATTCTGCCGGCGTCCCAGCGCGTCAGCGAATTCCAATGGTATGAAGGCACTGCCGACGCCGTTTTCCAGAACATCGACATCATCGAAAGCTACGATCCGGAATATATGGTGATCCTGGCTGGTGATCACATCTACAAGATGGATTACGAGCTGATGCTGCAGCAGCATTGCGAGCAGGAAGCCGATGTTACCGTGGCGTGTATGGAAGTGCCGCGAATGGAAGCGGTGGCCTTCGGCGTCATGCATGTCGACGAGACCGGCCGGATCATTGAATTCGTGGAGAAGCCGGCTGACCCCCCGGCGATGCCCGGCAAACCCGATGTCGCACTCGCCTCCATGGGCATCTACGTCTTCAAGACTTCCTTGCTGATCGACCAGCTGAGGCGAGATGCCGAAACCCCCGGATCGAACCGCGATTTCGGGCGCGACATCGTCCCGTGGCTGGTGAAGAACGGCAAGGCCGTCGCCCATCAGTTCAGCACCTCGTGCGTTCGCTCCTCCAACGAAGCCTCGGCTTATTGGCGCGACGTCGGCACGGTGGACGCTTATTGGAAAGCGAACATCGACCTTACCGATGTTGTCCCGGCGCTCGACCTTTACGATCGATCCTGGCCGATCTCGACCTATTCGGAGCTGACACCTCCAGCCAAGTTCGTCCACGATATCGACGGCCGCCGCGGGTCCGCCGTCGCGAGCCTGGTGTCAGGGGATTGCATCGTTTCCGGGTCTTCGATCTACCGTTCGCTGCTCTTCACCGGGGTGCGCACGCACAGCTTTGCCATGCTCGATGAGGCCGTGGTGCTGCCCTATGTGAAAGTCGGGCGGGGCGCTCGTCTCAGGAAGGTAGTGATCGATCGCGGGGTTCAGATCCCCGACGGTCTCGTAGTCGGAGACGATCCAGCCCTCGATGCGCGCCGCTTCCGCCGGACGGAAGAGGGGATCTGCCTTATAACGAAGCCGATGATCGATCGGCTTGTATGAGCGTGTCCGCGACGCGCTACGTGCGCTGGAAGGCCGGAACGAACGGGCACGGAGCGGCGGCGCGGCTGAGTAGCCATCCGGCGCGCGCTGTTGACGAGCCGGCCATATGCCTCGCATGCGGGGGGAGGGGATGAAGGTCCTCTCCGTTGCGTCCGAAGCATATCCGCTCGTCAAGACCGGCGGCTTGGCGGATGTTGTGGGCGCGCTTCCTCAGGCACTGACGACCCATGGCATCGCAACCACGACGCTGCTCCCCGGGGTTCCGGCGGTTCTGAACGCGACAGCCGGGCGTGCGGTCCATAGTTGGCGTGATCTGCTGGGCGGTGGCCCGGCCCGCTTGCTTCGCGGAGAGATCGGCGGCCATCCGCTGCTCGCACTGGATGCGCCTGCATTCTTCGAACGCGACGGCGGACTTTATGGTGATCGGAGCGGCGCAGATTGGCCCGACAACTGGCGCCGCTTTGCCGCCCTGGCGCGCGCAGCGGCCGATATTGCCAGTGGCAACGTGAAGGGATTGTCGTTCGACATCCTTCACGCTCATGACTGGCAGGCGGCCCTGGCCCCGGCCTATCTTCGCTATGGCGCGTCGCCGACCAAATCGGTGGTGACGATCCACAACATCGCTTTCCAAGGGCGGTTCGGGCGAGAGATCTTTGCCGATCTGGGCCTGCCCCAAGAGGCCTGGTCGATCGATGGCGTCGAATATTATGGCGGCGTGGGGTACCTGAAGGCGGGCCTTCAGGCTGCAGATGCGGTGACGACGGTCAGCCCGACCTATGCTCAGGAAATCCTGCGCCCGGAGTTTGGCATGGGGCTGGAAGGCCTGATCGCGCAGCGGGCGAAAAGCGTTTCGGGAATCGTGAACGGAATAGATCGGGCGATCTGGAGCCCGGAACATGATGTCGCATTGCCGGTCCGCTACTCCCCCAGGACGTTGGCACGGCGGGCCACAAACAAGCGGGCGGTAGAGCACGAGTTTTCGCTTGAGCCGGGCGACGGGCCGATCTTCACGGTGGTAAGCCGCCTGACCTGGCAGAAGGGCATGGACGTGCTCGCCGAGTGCGTTGACGAGCTGGTGCAGATGGGCGGAAGACTCGCGATGCTCGGTTCAGGCGACGCAGGCTTGGAAGAGGCGTTCGTCCGAGCGGCCGAGCGTTATCCCGGGCGGATCGGGGTCAGGATCGGTTATGACGAGCCGCTCTCCCACCTTCTGCAAGGCGGGGCAGATGCCATCGTCATCCCGTCGCGGTTCGAGCCATGTGGCCTGACCCAGCTATATGGGCTTGCTTATGGTTGCGTGCCCATTGTCGCGCGCACCGGTGGCCTCGCAGACACGATCATTGATGCCAACATTGCCGCCGTCGATGCGCAAGTCGCCACTGGCGTTCAGTTCGGCGAGGTGTCGCGCGACGGCCTCTTGCATGCGCTCCGACGTGCCTGCGAGCTTTATGCCGATCGTGCGCGTTGGCTCTGCCTTCAGCGCTGCGGCATGAAAGCCGACTTTTCATGGGGGAGGAGCGGGGCTGCTTATGCTGCGCTCTATCGGGGATTGATCAACACATGATCGAGACAGTGACGACCACGCCCTTTGCTGACCAGAAGCCCGGCACGTCGGGCCTGCGCAAGAAGGTGAAGGTTTTCCAACAGCCACATTATGCCGAAAACTTCATCCAATCGGTGTTCGATGTGGTGGAGAACAAGAACGGGGCTACCCTGGTCGTGGGAGGGGACGGCCGCTTCCTGAACCGCGAGGTGATCGGCAAGGCGATCCGCATGGCCGCGGCGAACGGCTTTGCGCGCGTGGTGGTGGGGCAGGGCGGCATCCTGTCCACGCCGGCCGCCTCCAATATGATCCGCCAGTTGGGCGCGATCGGCGGGCTGGTGCTGTCGGCAAGCCACAATCCAGGCGGGCCCGACGAGGACTTCGGGATCAAGTACAATGCCGCAAATGGCGGGCCAGCGCCGGAGAAGGTGACGGACGCGATCTACGCGCGGACGCGTTCGATCGGCCAATATTGTATTGCCCCAGATGAAGGGATCGACCTGGATCGGCTGGGCACCCAGCAGCTTGCGGGAATGACGGTCGAGATTGTCGATCCGGTCGCTGCCTACGCAGACCTGATGGAGAAGTTGTTCGATTTCACCGCCATCCGTGGTGCTGGCCTCACGATGGCGTTCGACGCCATGAGTGCGGTGACCGGCCCTTACGCAAAGGAGATCCTGGAGCGACGGCTTGGGTTCTGCGCCGGCACGGTTCGTAACGGTACGCCTCTGGAGGATTTCGGAGGTCATCATCCCGACCCGAACCTAGTTCACGCGCGTGAACTCTCCGACCTGATGATGTCGCCCGACGCACCGGATTTTGGCGCGGCGTCGGATGGCGACGGCGATCGCAACCTGATCATCGGGCGCGGAATATTCATTACACCGTCCGACAGCTTGGCGATGCTGGCCGCCAATGCTCATCTCGCTCCGGCCTATGCCGGGGGCCTGAAAGGCATCGCTCGCTCAATGCCGACCAGCGCGGCGGCGGACCGGGTGGCTGCGGCGCTGGGGATCCGGGCGTATGAAACGCCTACGGGTTGGAAGTTCTTTGGTAATTTGCTCGATGCCGGCGAGGTGACGATCTGCGGTGAAGAGAGCGCCGGCACCGGATCCGATCACGTCCGGGAAAAGGATGGCCTTTGGGCGGTGCTGCTATGGCTCAACATCCTTGCCGCAACCGGCAAAACTGTGATGCAGATCGCACAGGAGCATTGGGCCCAATACGGCCGCAACTTCTACGCACGCCATGATTATGAGGGTGTCGAGAGTGCGGCGGCGGATGCGCTCATGTCCGAATTGCGCGGCAAGCTGGGTGAGCTGCCGGGGCAGGTCTTCGGCACGTTGACCGTCGAGGCGGCGGATGACTTTGCCTACCATGACCCGACCGATGACTCCGTCAGCAGCAATCAGGGCATCCGTGTGCTTTTCGCCGGAGGCAGCAGAGTAGTGTTCCGGCTCTCCGGGACGGGGACTTCGGGCGCGACCCTACGGGTTTATCTCGAACGATATGAACCGGTCGGGGGCCGTCTGGATGCGAACACCACGGAGATGCTCGCCGAGATTGTCGCGGCGGCAGACACGATCGCCGGCATTGTTCGGCATACCGGCCGCCGTCAGCCTGACGTGATTACCTGAGCCCAGTCGATCATGGCTTGGACCTCGACGAGCCCTGGTCGTCCGGTTGCGCACGCGTGGGGCAGCATGTTTGATGTCGTTCATGCGTCTTGACGTGCTATCCAAAGCGGACCCTTCTCCGATGTTCGAGCACCGATTTCAGGTTCGGTCGCCCCGCGCCACTCACGTCTGGCTCTGCCTCTTTGACGGTGAGGTGGAAAGTCGCCGGTTGATGTCGCGGAACGGTGATGAGTGGTTCTGTGAAGCGCGGGTTCGTGAAGGTGCCCGCTATGGGTTCCGCGCCGCTGGGTCTCACCCATTCGACCCGTCGAAGCTGCTGCTGGATCCGAACGCGACGCACCTCGACGCGCCATTCACTTATGATCCCAGGTTGAGCGAGCCGGGGTTTGATACGGCAGCCCTCGTTCCGAAGGCTGTTCTGACGAGGTCACTACCTCCGCTGCACGCGCGAGAGCCCGTCTTCAAGGCCGGTGGCCTCATCTATGAGGTGAACGTTCGCGCGTTCACCATGCGGCATCCGGACATTCCGAGCGAGATGCGCGGCACCGTCGCTGCGCTAGCTCATCGGTCGATCTTGGACCACCTGACCCGCATCGGTGTTGATGCCGTTGAGTTGATGCCGATCGTTGCCTGGATCGATGAGCGCCATCTGCCGCCGCTGGGCCTCAGTAATGCGTGGGGCTATAATCCGGTTGTGCCGATGGCACTTGATCCGCGCCTGTGCCCCGGCGGGATCGAGGAATTGCGGGCCACAGTGGAAGCGCTGCGGCAGGCCGGTATCGGCACGATCCTGGATCTGGTGTTCAATCACACCGGGGAAAGCGACCTGGCGGGTCCAACGCTCTCGTTTCGAGGGCTGGATAACGACGTCTATGCGCGTTCCGAGACCGGCGTTCTCATCAATGATGCTGGCACCGGCAATACGCTGGACTTCGGGAACCCCTGGGTTCGAGCTATGACGCTCCGAACTTTACGGCATTTCGTCAGTCAGGCGGGTGTGGACGGCTTCCGGTTCGATCTCGCGCCGATCGTGGCGCGTTCACCGGGCTTTGATCCCCAAGCCCCGATCTTTTCTGAGCTGCGTGCCGATCCACTTCTGGCCGATCGCATCATGATTGCCGAGCCGTGGGACGTTGGCCCCGGTGGGTACCAACTCGGCGCATTCCCGTCAGACTGGCTCGAATGGAATGATCGCTTCCGAGACGATGTGCGCCGGTTCTGGCGCGGGGATGGCGCCGCCGGAGCGATTGCCACCCGCCTGGCCGGATCCACAGACGTTTTCGGCGAGGAGCGAACGCGCAGCGTGAACTTTGTCGCCGCGCATGACGGCTTCACGCTCGCGGACGCGGTCTCGTACCGGTCCCGGCACAATCACGCCAATGGCGAGCAAAACCGCGACGGTCATGCGGATGAAGTGAGCTGGAACGCCGGGAATGAGGGACGCGGCGCGCCTGAAGACGTGCGCGCGTTGCTGGCCAGTCTTTTTGCCGCTCGCGGTACGATCATGCTGACCGCGGGCGATGAGTTCGGACGCACCCAGGCGGGCAACAATAATGCCTACGCGCAGGACAACGAGATCAGCTGGCTAGATTGGGATAGGCGGGATCATGCGCTGGAAGCCTATGTGGCGTCTCTGGCTGCTTGGCGGCGCGCCCATCCGGCGATCGGCGCCCCGGAGATCCGCCACGACCTTCATTGGTCGACCCTCGATGGCGGCGCGATGATGGCGGAAGACTGGGAACGCGCCCATGGCTTTGTCATGCAGATACCGGGCGGTGCGGAGGTCCGGATTGATCGGGTCAACCGGAGCGTTGACCTGTCGCCCTCGCCCCGGGAGTGATCCCGGAGCGAGGGCCGAGATCATGCCTGGGGCACTACCAGATACTTCTCCCCGGTCGCTCGCTTTCCGTAAGCGGCGATGGTCGCAGGATCGAGCATCTCGGCCAAGGCAATACGCTTGGTGTACTTGCTGGCGAACGTCGTCTTCAGCTCACGCGCGACGCGATCGCGAAGCTCCTTTGCTGCGCCCGCGCCAATGTCCTCGAGGAAGTAGGTCAGCAGCCAGCCGCCCATGCGCCAGCGCATGCCGAACCCGCGATTGAATTCGGTCGGGGCAGGGGACAGGCCGCCATAGAGATAGACCTGCTTCATCTGACGTGACCCGTACGGCCCGTCCGCGCGCTGCGTGCGGAGTGCAGCCTGTTCCATGGCGGTCAGGATCTGCCCGGCCAGCTTCCCGCCGCCGACCGCGTCAAAGGCGAGGAAGGCGTTGGTCGCAGCGATGGCGTCAATCAGCTTGGGAAGGAAATCGTCCGCCGTCATGTCAACGACGTGCTGCGCGCCAAGGTCACGCAACAGCTGCGCCTGCGCCTCGCTGCGGACGATGTTGACGAGCGGAACGCCGTCTGCCGCGCAAAGCTTGACGAGCATCTGGCCAAGGTTTGACGCAGCGGCGGTGTGCACCAGGCCCTGGTATCCCTCACGCTTCATCGTGCCCACCATGCCAAGTGCGGTGAGCGGATTAACGTAGGACGATGCTGCCTCTTCCGCGCTGGTGCCTTCCGGAACGATCATGCAATCGGCGGCGCGTACCTTGCGATATTGCGCGTAGAAGCCACCGCCGGCGAGCGCGACGGTCTTGCCCAGAAGCGCTTGCGCGGAAGGGGAGGCGCCAGCAGCGACCACCTGACCTGCGCCTTCGTTGCCGACAGGAACGTCAACTCCCGCGCGGGGGGAGAGTGCACGCTGAACCGCGGGGTTGAGCGGTGCGCTGGCAGAGTTGCCCTCCCGCGTGAACTCCGTTCCGTCGGTTAGCGCCAGGAGGACGGCAAGATCGGAGGGGTTGATCGGCGTTGCCTCAACGCGAACAAGAACGTCCTCATCGTTCAGCGTCGGTACCGGCACGTCCTGCAACGAGAGCCTTACCTGCCCCTCGGCGGTCACGGTCGACACAAGGCGACGGTATGTTTCAGGCAAGTCAGTCATGGCAGCTCCTCTTGAAGGCTATGGTTATGCCGTAGCCATCTCGCCCGCGCCGACCAATGTCGAGAGATTTAGCGCTGCCATGCCTCTCGACACCGGTGGTTCGGGCGCCGGCGCGCCGTCAGTTCGGTTCGGAGCAAGCCTCAGGCGAGGTTCAAACCCTTCATGCTCCCTTCCTCCCGCCACTCCTTGATGATGTTGAAGAAGGCATTGGGCCCCTTGCCGTAACTGGAGAAGCTGGCCGCCTTGGGACTCAGCTGTCCCTCGCCATTGTAATAGCCGGGCGTGCATTCCTCGAGGAACTTGCGCCGGTCCAGCACGGCCGACAGGACTTCTTGTGTCCAGGCCTCCTCCGCTTCTTCGCTCGGCTCCACGCGAGACTTCTGCGACCGCATCGCCTCCCCGATGATGTGCGCGGCATGTCCGGCCTGCTCGAGAAGGGCGTGGGGGTAATTGGCGGTGAAGCCTGATTGAACAACCGAGAAGATGAACATGTTCGGGAAGCCGTTGACGGTCATGCCGTGCAGCGTGCGGCCGCCGTCAGCCCACTTTTCTTCGAGTGTCCGTCCGCCCAGGCCGCGCACGTCGTAACCCGCACGGCGAGCATAGCTGGTGCCGACTTCAAAGCCGGTGCCGAAGATCAGGCAGTCGAGCTTGTATTCCTTGCCCGCGACGACCACGCCATCGCGTGTGATCTGCTGGACGCCTTTGCCCTGCGTATCCACGAGCTTAACGTTCGGCCTGTTGAAGGTCGCCAGATAATCGTCGTGGAAGCACGGCCGCTTGCAGAACTGGTTGTACCAGGGCTTGAGAGCGTCGGCGGTCGCCTTGTCATTCACCACCTGATCCACGCGCGAGCGGATCGATTCCATTTTTTGAAAGTCGGCGAGCTGCACCAATTCGTCTGGATTCTCGGCACCGGCCTTTACGGCCTTCATGCGGGCGATCATGCCAAGGTTGCGGATGATGTCGGTCCATCCGTCGTTTACCAGGTCTTCCTCAGCCCAGCCGCCCGACACCAGCGTGTTGAAGTTCTCCATCCGGTGGCGGTGCCAACCGGGAGTGAGGGACTGAGCCCATTGCCGGTCCGTTGGACGATCGCCGCGCACGTCGATCGATGAGGGCGTACGCTGGAAGACGAAGAGCTCCTTGGCGCTTGCCCCAAGATGAGGAACGCATTGGACCGCCGTGGCCCCTGTGCCGATGATCCCGACGACCTTGTCGCCAAGCCTGTCCAGACCACCGTTCTGATCACCGCCGGTGTAGGCATAGTCCCAGCGGCTCGTATGGAAGGTGTGGCCCTGAAACTCCTCGATGCCCGGAATGCCCGGGAGCTTGGGGCGGTGCAGGGGGCCATTTGCCATTACGACGAAGCGAGCGCGGATCGCATCACCGCGGTTGGTGAACACCGTCCACCGACGTTGCTCTTCGTCCCAAGCCATGTCGGTGACTTCGGTCTGGAACAGGACGTCCCGGTAAAGGTCGAACCGTTCCGCAATGCGACGTGAATAGGCGCGGATCTCGGGGCCCTGGCTGTACTTGCGCTCGGGCATGAAGCCCGTTTCTTCGAGCAGCGGAAGGTAGACGTAACTTTCGATGTCGCAGGCTGCGCCAGGATAGCGGTTCCAATACCAGGTTCCGCCGAACTCGCCGCCCTTTTCGATGATGCGAATATCGTTGACACCGGCCTCGCGCAGCTTGGCACCGGCGAGCAGACCACCAAACCCGCCGCCGATCACCACGACGTCCTTTTCGTCGCTCAGGGGCGCGCGTTCGATCGGCTGCTCTATGTAGGGATCCTCGAGATAGTGGGCGAACTTGCCCGTCATCTCGACATATTGCTCGTTCGCGTCGGCGCGCAGTCGCTTGTCCCGCTCGGAAAGATACTTGGCTTTCAGCGCCTTGGGATCAAAATTGAACTGGCTGTCGGGCGCGCTGTGCAGAGCCTGCGACTCGAGTGTCATTCGCCTCTCCTCGTTCTATTTTCTTAGAACGCATTATGACTTAGTGCCGGAGGGAGAGGTAGCCCCGATTTTTGTGCGACGGCGCCTGTCGTGAGCTATCGCTCCAGCCGGCCGTCACCAATCGCCGACGCTTCGAAAAGGAAGAGCGTGTCGGGATCCGGTGCCGGGATCAAGCCGCCGATTTCCTCAGGCGCCAGTTCACGCAAGAGATGCTGGATGATCGCCCGCCGTGCGCGTTTCTTGTGGTCGGCACGAACGCAGATCCACGGCGCAACCGGCGTACTCGTACGGGTCAACATCGTGTCGCGAGCGGCGGTGTAGGCATCCCACTTTTGCTGCGCCACGGCATCCAGCGGCGAAATCTTCAGGGCCTTCAACGGATCACTTCGGCGGGACTCCAGCCGGGCAGCCTGTTCATCGCGCGAGATGTCGAGCCACAGCTTGATGACCTTGATCCCGTCGGCAAGCAGCATCGCTTCAAAACCGGGAACATCCTCAAGGAAGCGCGCCTGCGCTTCAGGCGAGGAGAAGCCGTTCACCACCTCGACACCGGCACGATTGTACCAACTGCGATTGAAGATCACGAGTTCGCCCGCAGCAGGCAGGTGCGCGACATACCGCTGGAAAAACCACTGTGACCGTTCGTGCTCCGTTGGTTTCGGCAGCGCGACGACCCTCGTCTGCCGGACCGCGAGATGGCGAGTGATGGCGCGGATGGCGCCATCCTTGCCCGCCGTATCGCGGCCCTCGAAAATCACAACGGCCCGTGCGCCCGCCGTCGCGGCCCAGCCTTGGTAGCGGACCAGCGCAACCTGGAGGTCGTGATCCTCCTTTTCGTGATCCGCCCCCACGGTTCAGACTAGCTCGACAGCAATCGCCGTGGCCTCACCCCCGCCGATGCACAGGCTTGCCACGCCGCGCTTCTTGCCGCGGTGCTTGAGCGCGGCGATCAACGTGGTGATGATGCGCGCGCCAGAAGCGCCGATCGGGTGGCCGAGCGCGGTGGCGCCGCCGTGAACGTTGATCTTCTCGTGTGGAATGCCGAGGTCGCGCATAGCGAACATCGCAACGCAAGCGAACGCCTCGTTGATCTCGAACAGGTCGACGTCATCGATGGCCCAGCCGGCCTTCTTCAACAGCTTCTCGATCGCACCCACCGGCGCCGTGGTGAAGGCAGCTGGTTCCTGCGCGTGGGCCGAGTGGGCGACGATACGTGCCACCGGCTTCTGGCCCTTCGCCTCGGCGACGCTGGCCTTTGTCAGCACCAGCGCAGCGGCACCGTCCGAGATTGACGAGCTGGTCGCAGCCGTGATGGTCCCATCCTTCGCAAACGCTGGCTTCAGCGACGGGATCTTGTCCGGCATTCCGCGGCCAGGCTGCTCGTCGGTGTCCACCACCACTTCGCCCTTGCGCGTGGCCACGGTGACAGGAACGATTTCCTCAGCAAACGCGCCGGACTTGATCGCCTCCTGAGCGCGGCGCAGCGATTCGATCGAATAATCGTCCTGTGCCTGACGGGTGAGTTGATACTCATTGGCGGTGTCCTGGGCGAACGTGCCCATGGCGCGGCCCTGCTCGTACGCATCTTCGAGCCCGTCCAGGAACATGTGGTCGTAAGCAGTGTCATGACCAATCCGCGCGCCCGAACGATGCTTCTTGAGGATGTACGGCGCGTTGGTCATGCTCTCCATGCCGCCTGCCACGATCAGGTCGGCAGATCCCGCCGCGATCGCTTCCGCACCCATGATCACGGTCTGCATGCCGGAACCGCAAACCTTGTTCACGGTGGTGGCTTCAACGGACTTCGGCAACCCGGCCTTGATCGCCGCCTGACGCGCGGGAGCCTGGCCCAAGCCGGCCGGCAGGACGCAGCCCATGTAAATGCGCTCGATCTCAGCCCCATCAACCCCGGCGCGCTCGACTGCCGCCCTTACCGCCGTCGCGCCAAGATCGGTTGCGGAGACGTCGGCAAGCGCGCCCTGCATGCCGCCCATCGGCGTACGGGCGTAGGAAAGGATAACAACGGGGTCGGTGGCCATTTCGATGCTGCTCCGCGGGAAATCGTGTTGGCCCCGATCTAGTCACGAACAATCGCGAATACAAAGGCCCCTGATCGGCGTTGGGCGACGATGGACACACTCATCGACGTGCTCAAATGGTCCGCTTCAATCAGCGGAATGATCGCAGCCTTCATGGTATCCCTAGACCTCGGCCGACGCGTTACGGGCTGGGGCTTCGTGCTGTTCGTGGGATCGTCGATCTGCTGGATCAGCGGCGCCACCCTGACCGATGACTGGGCGCTCGGCACGCAGAATGCGGTGCTGTTCGGGATCAATCTGTTCGGCGTCTATCGCTATCTGATACGTAAAAAGGGTGTCTGATCTTTTTTGGCCGCTCGCGCTCTCCGTTCTCGGCGCCATTTTCGGCAGTTTTCTCGCGACGGTGGCGGTGCGGTGGCCCGCTGGTCGGTCGTCGCTCACCGGCCGCTCTACTTGCGACGGATGCGGCCAGCCGGTGGCGGCGCGTGACCTGATCCCGATCGCGAGCGCAGTCCTCCTCAAAGGACGGGCACGCTGTTGCTCGGCGCCGATCGACCCAACCCATGCGCGGGTCGAGATTGCCTGCGCAGCGGCGGGCTTGCTGGCGGGCGCGGTGGCCAGCGGCTTCACGGGATTGATCGTCGCGATATTCGGCTGGCTACTCGTGCTCGTCGCCGCGCTCGATGCCACCGAGTTGTGGATCCCGGACCCTCTCGTCGGAACACTCGCCGCCGCTGGCCTTCTCGCCAGTTCGATGCTGCCGCCCGCCCTGACAGACCGTCTCATCGGCGGCGTGGCGGGCTTCGCCTCACTCTGGCTGATCGGCTTCGCCTATCGTCGTGTGAGGGGGCGGGAAGGGCTTGGCGGCGCGGACCCGAAGCTGTTCGGCGCGATCGGCCTCTGGCTTGGATGGCGGCTGCTTCCGGCCGTGCTGTTGATTGCTGCGATGATCGGCCTTGGCGTGGTTGCCGTGCGTCTCCTTCGCGGAGTCAGCGTAGAACGGGACGATGCGGTGCCCTTTGGCGCGTATCTTGCCGTGGCGGCTTACCCGGCGTTGCTCCTCATGATACATCTCGGCTTATGATGGCGTTGCTCCTCGCGCTCGCGGCTGCCGACCTGCCAACGACGCCGCCGTCGATCGACGGCCTGCCGCTTGGGGGCTTGCCGCCGCAGTCGCTTCCGGCTCGCGGATGCGCCGCTTATCTCTTCAGCACCGGCAAGACCCGCACGCTTGTCGCGATGGCGAGCGCCGAAGCCGGTGCGCTGAGAATAGCAGTCAATGGTGTGCCGGCTGATCTTGCCAGAAGCACGCAGATCGGGAGCGCCGGCTACGGCTTTGCGGCGACCACCACCTACCAGGGCGCGGGCATGTCTGCGACACTCGACCTAGCTGTCCAGAACCGGCGTGACCTGACGCAGGGCGCCGTTATCGACCAAGGATCCCTGCGCCTGGATCGTCCTGGCGACGACACCATCATTCTGCCGCTTGCAGGCCTGATCGGTTGCGCTACCCAGACACCATAACAAGGGGGAGAGGACGTGATGAAGGAGATATTGGCCGCCCAGCGTGAGAGCTTCATGGCCGCGCTGCCGGAGCCACTTTCGATCCGCAAGGACCGCCTGAAGCGAGCTTCGGCAATGATCCGTGACCATGCGGACCGTTTTTGCGACGCGCTCAGCGAGGATTTCGGGCATCGCAGCCGTGAGCAGTCGATGATCACCGACATCGGTGGCTCCATTGGCCCCATCAACCACGCGCTGAAGAACTTGGATAAATGGTCCAAGCCGGAGAAGCGTGGCGTTCAGTTCCCGTTGGGGCTCCTCGGGGCGAAGGCGTGGGTGGAGTATCAGCCGAAGGGGGTAATCGGCGTGATCGCGCCGTGGAACTTCCCCGTGAACCTCGTCATGTCGCCGCTCGCCGGCGTGTTCGCCGCCGGAAACCGAGCGATGGTGAAGACGAGCGAATATACGCCAGTCACGGCGGCATTGTTCGAGGAAATCGTCGGTCGTTACTTTGATCCAACTGAGCTGGCGTTCGTGTCAGGCGGTGCGGATGTGGGCCAGGCATTTGCGGAGCTGCCCTTCGATCACCTGCTGTTCACGGGAGCAACGGGGATCGGCCGTCACATCCTGCACGCCGCTGCTGACAACCTGACGCCCGTCACCCTCGAACTGGGGGGCAAATCACCCGTGATTGTGGGCAAGGGTGCGGACGTGACGCAGGTCGCCGAGCGGGTCGCAGTCGGCAAGATGCTGAACGCCGGGCAGATCTGTCTCGCCCCCGATTACGTGCTGGTTCCGTCCGACCAGGAAAATGCGGTTGTTGATGGCCTGAAGTCTGCGGCAAGCGCCATGTACCCGACGTTGCTCTCCAATCCCGACTACACAAGCGTCGTGAACGATCGCCATTATCAGCGGCTGAACGACTGGATTGAGGATGCGCGGGCGAAGGGTGGTCAGGTCGAGGTGGTTAACCCCGCCAACGAGGATTTTGGCAGCACCAACAGCCGCAAGATGCCGCTCCATATTGTGCGGAATGTGACGGACGACATGACGCTGATGCAGGAGGAAATCTTCGGCCCGGTCCTGCCTGTGCGTCGGTACGACGGGATCGACAGCGCCATTGCCGAGGTGAACCGGCGCGATCGCCCGCTTGGCCTATATTATTTCGGCAAGGATGAGCAGGAGCGCCGGCGCGTGCTGGACCGCACGATTTCCGGCGGCGTGACGCTGGATGACGTGATTTTCCATGTGTCGATGGAAGACCTGCCATTCGGCGGCGTGGGGCCTTCAGGCATGGGTTCCTACCACGGCCTGGACGGTTTTCGTACCTTCAGCCACGCCAAGGCTGTCTTCCAGCAGTCGAAGCTCGATGTAGCGAAGATTGCCGGGCTGAAGCCGCCATATGGTGCCGCGACTCGCAAAGCAGTCGCACGTCAGATCGGGGGATGATGGAACTCGGCGCGGGATGCCCGCGCCGAACCCCGGCTTTTGTCAGTGCGCGGAAATCTCTTCCTTAAGGCGCAGCTTCTGCTTCTTGAGGTCCGCAATCAACATGGTGTCCGGCATCGGCCGATGCCGTTCGTCGTCGATGCGCTGATCGAGCAGGGCATGCTTGGCCTCCAGAGCCGAACGATGCGCAGTCTGCATATCAGGAACCTCCTTGCTTGCTTGACGGAACTCAGGAGTAAATCACTGACGGGCCGAAAAGTCGCGGGCGAAAAGGGTTAACGGTCGACCGGCTGACCGCAATGCGGGACGTCTCGCGCGTGTAACGATAAAGGTGCTGGACGGTGGAGTCTCTGCTAGGGAGCCGAGCAAGGGAGGCCAGGTGGTGGACGATACGCACTTAATCGCGAGGCTGGGGGCGCTCCGGACCGAGCATCGCGATCTGGACGCGGCCATCACGGCGCTTTCCAGCCAAGGACCCCAGGATCAATTGCAGCTTGCGCGATTGAAGAAGCGCAAGCTTCTCCTGCGCGATGAAATTGCGTTGATCGAAGACCAGCTGATCCCGGACATCATCGCCTGAGTATCGCTTTGGGACGAAGGCGACGAAGTCACTGCGACTAGATCCTGTGCCATTGGCCAGGAGGCAGGATAACAGTGGCAGATGCAGGCAAGCATCCAGGATTCGCCCGTTCAAAGGCGCTTGATCAATTCACTCTATGTGGAAGCGATGGTGCTGGCCGACGACGCTCGCAGTTATTTTGACGATGGTGGGCGCGAAGAGCGGGACAGCCTGTCGCCAATGGCGCGGGTAACCTTCAGCTGCGAGTCGCTGAAGGTCACCACCCGACTGATGCACGTGATCGCCTGGCTACTGACGCAACGCGCAATGTTCGCCGGAGAGCTTAGGTCCGGCGATGCGATGCATCCGTCGCGACGGCTTGGAGAGGCGCCGCAGACGGACCCGACCGTGGCGGCCGAACTGCCGATGCGGGCGCAGCGACTTGTCGGCGCCAGCGTTGAGCTGCACCGCCGGGTGGCACGGCTTGATGAGGCTCAGGCGGTCGGACCGGCAGGCGAAAGCCCGGCACGTCAGATGCTTCAACGGCTTGCCCTGTCGTTCTAATCGGGACGACTAGTGACGGAGACGGCTTGCCGTTCCCACACGGGTAGGCTGCTTGTTGCTCGGCCCATGGTGCGGATGAAGCGACTAGAGCATTACCGAGCCGGACGCGGCCGCTGGCGCAACAGTCCGCAGACGGCGGTGACGGGCGTCAGGCAGTTTCCAAAGCCTCGGTTGCCTCAAGCCAGCGCGCTTCGGCTGCCTCGATCTGCTCTACCAGGGTGGCCCGCCGCTTCATCAGCTCCGTCATGGTCAACCCTGCAAGCGACTTCTCGGCACCTGCAGGATCGAACATGGCGCGGTCCACGGCCGAACGCTCGGTGCCGAGTTTCGCAATCTCTGCCTCTGCCTCCTTAGCCGCCTTGCGCCAGGCCTTGTCACTCTCGCGCTTTTCCGCCGCAGCCTTCCGGTCTTCCTTGCGCGCCTTGCCTTCGCTCTTCGGTTCCTTGGCAAGGACAAAGGCGACATAATCGTCGAGGCTTCCGTCGAACTCGCGTGCCGTGCCAGCGTCGACGAGCACCAGGCGGTCCGCGGTCAACTCGACCATATGGCGGTCGTGGCTGACGATGAGGACGGCACCCTTGTAATCGTTCAGCGCTTGGACAAGCGCCTCACGCGCATCCACATCCAGGTGGTTCGTAGGTTCGTCGAGGATCAGCAGGTGAGGTGCCTCGCGCGTGATCAGGGCGAGGGCGAGACGGGCGCGCTCTCCACCCGACATCTTGCCGACCTTGGAGGTGGCACGGTCGCCGGAAAAGCCGAACCGGCCGAGCTGGGCGCGCACTGCCGCCGGCGTGGCGTTGGGCATAACGCGCGTCATGTGGGCGAGCGGCGTATCGTCGGCGTCTAGTTCCTCGACCTGGTACTGGGTGAAATAGCCGACACGCATCCTGTTGCTGGCCGCGAGCGTGCCATCCATTGGTGCGAGCTGCGCGGCCACCAGGCGGGCGAGCGTCGTCTTGCCGTTGCCGTTGCGCCCGAGCAGCGCGATCCGATCGTCGGGATCCATGCGCAGATTGAGACGCCTCAGGATCGGTGTTTCGCCATAGCCGACGCTCGCGTGATCCAGCGTGATCAGCGGTGGCCGAAGCGGCTCGGGATCGGGGAAGGCGAAGGACAGGGTCGGATCGTTCGCAAGCTCGGCGATCGGCTGCATGCGTGCCAGCATCTTTGCGCGGCTCTGAGCCTGCTTGGCCGTCGATGCGCGAGCGGAGTTGCGGGCGATATAGTCCTGCAGCTTGGCCCGCTGCGCATCCTGATTGGCTCTGGCCGCCGCGATCTGAGCCATCCGCTCCGCACGCTGCCGTTCGAAGGCATCATAACCGCCGACATAAAGCGTCGTCTTGCCGCCCTGGAGGTGCAGGATGTGGTCGACCACGTTGTTCAGGAAATCGCGTTCGTGGCTGACCACGACGATGGTTGCGCGATAGGATCGCAGGAAATCCTCAAGCCACATCACCGCTTCGAGATCGAGGTGGTTCGAAGGCTCGTCCAACAACAGCAGGTCAGGCTGCGAGAACAGCAGCGCAGCTAGCGCGACCCGCATCTTCCAGCCGCCCGAAAAGCTATCCAGTGGCTGGTTCTGAGCCTCTTCGTCAAAACCCAGTCCAAGCAGGATCTGCGACGCTCGAGCCGGTGCCGTATAGGCGTCGATTGCGATCAGCCGTTCGTAGATATCGCCCAGCTTTTCGGGATCGGCTTCAGTCTCGCTTTGCTCCATCAAGCGGGCGCGTTCGAGATCGGCCGCAAGTACGGTCTCGAACGGCGTAGCGTCACCGGCGGGCGCCTCCTGTGCGATATATCCGATGCGCGCGCCTCGCGGCATGTCGATCGAGCCACCGTCGGGCTCAAGCTGGCCAGCGATGACCTTGACCATCGTCGACTTGCCAGCGCCGTTGCGGCCAATCAGCCCGACGCGGCTTCCCGGCGGCAGAGAAGCCGAGGCGCCGTCGAGGATCGCACGCCCGCCCAGGCGTACGGTGATGCCGTTGATCGTAAGCATGGCGCCGCCCCTAGCAGGTCTCGGGCGTTCCGGTAACACCCCACCGCGACGGCAATTTACCAGGACGCATTAAGGGACTTGGATGCCGTTGATCGTAAGCATGGCGCCGCCCCTAGCAGGTCTCGGGCGTTCCGGTAACACCCCACCGCGACGGCAATTTACCAGGACGCATTAAGGGACTTGATTGCCGCTCCGGCCCGAACCGAAGCGGCGCATCCGGCTAAAGCCTAGTGAACGAAGCGAGCGACAACATCGCGATAGCTGCGGCTCACCTTCACCTGCGCCCCGGAATCCAAGACCAGGAAACACTCTCCGTTCGTATGCGGCTTCACCTGGCGCACCTGATCCAGGTTGACGATGGTCGAGCGATGGACGCGCTGAAACCGCCGCGGGTCGAGCCGCTTTTCCAAGTCCTTCATCGTCTCGCGCAGGATCAACGTGTTATCGGCGGTCTTGATGCACATGTAATCACCGGCCGCTTCGACGATTTCGATCGTGTCGACGTCGACGCGGAAGATCTGACCGCGATCCTTGACGTTGATCAGCTTCTCGAATCGGCTGGCGGTCGGGCCATCGCCGCCATCGACGATCTCGGCTGCCGCCTCTGGTGCGTGTTCGGCCAGTGCCTCTTTCAGCTTTTCGGCTTCGTTCACGCTCGATTTTTCGGCGAGCCGCTGGCGTACGCGGTCCAGCGTGTCCGCGAGCCGGGCCTCTTCCACTGGCTTCATCAGATAGTCGACCGCCTGCGCTTCAAAGGCGCGCAGCGCGTGATCGGAATACGCGGTGACGAAGACGAAGAGCGGCGGCTCCACTTCCATGAGGCCTTGGACCACCGAAAATCCGTCAAACCCTGGCATTTGGATGTCGAGGAAGACCAGGTCGGGCTTGTGTGTCTTGATCGCGCTGATCGCCTCGCGCCCGTTCTGGCACTTGGCGATGATCTCGACGTCGTCGTGCACCTGCAATCGGAGCTCCAAGCCCTGGATTGCGAGTGGCTCGTCGTCGACGAGAATGGTGCGGATGGTCATGGTCTGGTCGATCTCCGATACGAATGCCGCCCGTCCGTTCTTACTGGACTGGCAGTCATCAAACTTCGCTACCCCCCGATTGCACCCCTGTTATTCCACCTGGAACGGTATCTCGATCTCCACGCCGAAGCCGCCTGTCGGCATGGCGCGGAGCTCAAAACGATGATCCGTTCCGAACGATTGCTGTAGCCGCTCCCTGATATTGGCAATCCCCACCCCGGTGGAAAGGCTTGGCTTGTTCTTTGTTGGCTGCAAGCCCGGCCCGGTGTCCGATACGCCGATCCGCACTCTATCGCCGTTGAGCCGCGCGGTTACGCAGATTTCGGCGCCTTCCTCCTTGGGGGTCACCGCATATTTGATCGCATTTTCGACCAAAGGTTGCAGCAGCAGCGAGGGCAACCGCGCCCGCTCCGCAGCCGGATCAATCTCAAATTTCGGCCGTAACCGATCCTCGAAACGCATCTTCTCGATTTCGAGATAGAGCTTCAGCGTTTCAACCTCCTGCGCCAGCGTCACGTGCGCCGTTGGCTCGTTCACCAGCGTGTACCGCAGAAAACTCGAAAGCCGGCTGAGCATCGCATTGGCTCGCTCGGTCTGCTTCAGCAGGACCAACGTCGAGATCGAGTTAAGCGTGTTGAACAGAAAGTGCGGGTTGAGCTGGTAGCGCAACATGGCCAGTTGCGCCGACGAGGCTTGTGTTTCCAGGTGCTGAAGCTGATCGATCTGCTCTTCGACGATCAGGTAGAAGTTGATCCCGAAATATAGCGCTGACCAGCCGGCAAGCACAGTGAAGTTAAGAAACAGCGCGCCGATCAGCAGCTTCACGTCAACGCCGGGCGCGGACAGTTTGATGAAGCTGAACGAAAATGTGTCGAGCAATGCGTAGACGAAGGTGGCGGCGCCAAGCGTCAGGACCGTCAGAACGATCGCCGTGATCCGCGGAAGTCCGCGGTAGAAGCCGTAAAGCACGGATAGCAGCAGCGTGATGCAATAGCCGACGATCGTTTCCACAATCGTGCTGATCACCCCCTGAAGAGTGAAGCCGTTTGAGATCGACGAAACGGTCCTGAGAACCAGATAGCCAGTCCAACCGGCTGCTTGCAGGACCCAGAATGCGCGCGCCTTGTCTTCGAAAAACGGTCTTACGGCCAGGTTGCTCGGCCGGATCGGGGCCGTCGTGGAAGCAGGGCCGGGGAGGGTGGTCGCCATCCCGGATCCTGTACACGTCCGTTTGCCGACGCGCAAAAAACGAAGGGCCACCGTTCACCCGAGGGGAACGGTGGCCCGAAGTCAGATCAGATCAGCGCGATCAGAACGTGAAGCGCGCGCCGATGCGGATCGAGTAGAGCGACTGACGCGAGTAGACCGTGTCCGTCGGTGTCGCGGCTGGTGCGCTGTAGCGATACTGCGCACAGGCCTGGCTCGTGTTCGCCGTTGCTGCAGTTCCCGGCGCGGTGCCGGTCGCCACTGGAGCCTGCAGGCACGACACGCGGACCGCAGGGATGGTGTACGGGAACTGATACTCGCGCACCTGACCCCAGTTCTTGTTGATGAGGTTGGTCAGGTTCTCGATATCCATGAACAGCTCGACCCGGCTGTCGCCGACAAAGGTCGGGATTTCCTGGCCGATATGGAGGTCGAACCGAGTGAACCACTTCGAGTTGAAGGCGTTGCGCGGCGCGATCTTGCCACGGTACTTACCCAGCTTCGTCGAATTGATCAGGTTGTCGAGATAATCACGAGTAGCCGTGGTGTCGTACGAAACCAGCGCGTCCGTGGTCGAGGTCGGCACATAGAGCAGGTAACGTGAGCCGTTGCCGGCCGTCCCGAACACACCCGAACGGGCGTTCGAAAGTTCCTGCATCGTGTAGCTGAACGGACGACCGATGCGCGTTTCACCGAACAGGGTGAAGTTCGTCTTGTAGTCACCGAAGAACGCGCGGTTGAAGCTCACGTTGTACTTGATGTTGTGGCGAACTTCGTCGTTGGAGATGCCGTAAGCTGCACCATTGGCATCGAAGAAGGCGCCGTTGCCGTAGTTCGACGATGCCGTCGAGGAAGTGGCAGGAGCCTGATCCTTGATGTCCTGATAGCTATAGCTGACCGCCGCACGGAGACCGAAGTCAAACTCCTTGGCGATACGCGCAACGGCCACGAGGCTGCGCCCCTTAGTGGTGTTGGTCAGGAAAAGATCCTGGTTCGTATCGGAGAAGTTCGTGGCCGACGCATACCGAACGCGGCCGTCCGGCGTACGAAGTGCCGTCGGGATCACGCGAAGGTCGGTGAAGAACACCTGGTTGCGAACGTCGGACCAGAGGAAATCGGCACCGAAGTTCCAGCCACTGCCGAAGGTACCGCCCCAATCCGGATCATAGTCGAACGACAGGGTGCCGCGCCACTGCGACGGGACCTTGAAGTTCGGATCCAGGGCGTTGGTCGGCGACTGCGTGCTCACGGTCGCATTGTTCAGCACGGCGTTCGCCTGCCCAGGAATAACTGCGCCGTTGACCCCGGTGAGGATTGCCTGGCCCGTGGTTACCGCATCGGCGCCATTCAGCCCAGGAACGGTGTAGCCGCCCCCGTTCAGCTGACGCACGTCGATTGCGTTGGTCAGGAAGCCCGTGTTGGAGAAGCTGTTCGACACATACACGTCCGGCGAGCCGCCCGAGAAGATGCCGATGCCGCCGCGGATCGAGAGTTCGCGGGTGGGCTTGAAGTCCACGCCGACGCGCGGCTGGAACACACCGCGACCCGAGATGTACGAGGTGTTCGGGAAACCGTAGCGGCTCAGGAACGACGAGTTCAGCTCCGGCCGGCTGTCGCCGCCGTAGAGATCATAACGCGCGCCATAGGCGAGCGTCAGGATGTCGCTGATCCGCCAGGTGTCCTGGATACCAAAGGTGTAGGACTGGTAGCGGAACTTCGCGGCGCCGTCTGCCGGATCCAGGCTCGGCACAGCGTTGCCGTAGCGGAAGCGCTGCGCGTTGCCAGCTTCGAAGTCGGCGATCGAGTCGAAGTAGTAGTCGCCCGCGGTGCGCTGCACGAACAGGTTGAAGATGTCCGTGTCCTGGAACTCGGCGAAGATCCGCAGGTCGTGATTGTTGCGGGTCAAGCGTGCCTGCACCAGGCCGCCGTACGTACGGCTGGTCAGCTCGTTGGACTGACGCGAGACGTCCGGGCCGAAGGAAACATTGCCGAACCCCGACTGGCAAGTGCCTGCCAGATCGTTGCTCGCGGCAGCGCCAGTGCTGCGATCGCTGGTCGGCGCGGTGCAGACCTGCATCTGAGCGAAGCCGCGACCCAGGATCGGATCCTGACCGCGCTTATAATCCTTGTAGAAGCCGCGAACCTCGGTCGAGAACTCGTCGGTCCAGTCGCTGTTTAGCTGGAACACACCGGTGTGCAGGCGGTTCGAGCCGACGTAGCCGTTAGACTCCAGACCCAGGCCCGGCGTGCCGGTCAGGAAGGTGTTCTGGTTCATCTGGATCGAGTCTTTGGTGTACAGGTACGTCACCGAAGCGCGCTGCGTGTCCGACAGGTTGGCGTCGATACGCGCCACCAGTCGATCGTCACGATCCTTTGCGTCGTTCAGAACGCCGCCCGTCTCATAGCCATAACGCGACTGGGCGATGCTGCGGATCCGATCGACCTGGGCGTCGGTAATGTTCGGCACCACCGCGCCAGCGTTGTTGCCCAGCGTGCCTTCGGCGATCGGCGTATTGGCGCGGATGCGCTCACCAGCGACCATGAAGAACAGCTTGTCCTTGATGATCGGGCCGGACAGCTGCGCGCCGTAGTTCTCGTACTTGAAATCCGGGATGTTCACGCGGCCGGTGGGAACACCCGGGCCTGCCTTGGTTTCCTTGCCGGTGAGCCCAGCGTCAGAATAGGCGTAGAATCCGGTGCCGTGGAAGCTGTTCGTGCCCGACTTCAGAATCGCGTTGATCGCGCCGCCCTGGAAGTTGCCTTCACGCACGTCATACGGCGCCACCTTGGTCTGGAACTGCCCGATCGCGTCGAAGGGGATCGGCGAGCGGCGGGTGGGGAGGCCATCGGGGTTGAGGCCGAAGTTGTCCGTGACAGGCACGCCGTCGACCGAGAAACGGTTGAAACGTGCGTTCTGGCCCGCGAAGCTGACAGCGCGGCCGCCCGAGGGCGTGTCATCAAGACGGGCGAACGGGTCACGGCGCATCAGGTCGCGCACGTCGCGGTTCACCGACGCGACACTTGCGATGTCGGCAGCCGACAGAACGGTTGCCGGGCCCTGGCTGACCGTACGGGCATTTGCGACGCGCGACGCGGTGATGACGATGTCGCCGCCGGCCGCCTCGGTGCTCTCAGCCTGCAATTCGATCGGCAGGTCATATGCCTGCGCAACGACCGTGAAGATGTCGGTGACAGTGACCTGCGGGTAGCCGCTTGCGGCCACCGTGACGGAGAAGGGGCCGCCGACACGAAGGCCAGAGGCGTTGAACGAACCATTCGCATCGGTCGTCACCGTGCTGGTGGTGCCAGACGGAACGTTGACGATTGTCACCGTCGCACCCGCAACCGGCGCACCTGCAGCAGTCACCGTGCCGCGGATAACCGACGTGGTTTCCTGTGCCATCGCACCCGCTGGCGCGACGAGCGCAACAACAGCCGCACCCAGAAACAGGTTGTGTCGCATTAATCAAATTCCCCTTGGAGCTCATGCTCTGGCACGCGGTGCCTGAACCGCTGCCGCGCCCGTGCCCGCGCAATATTTCTGTTCGGTTACGCGGGCGAGCAGAATCCAAGGGGAACCAATTTTGATTTTGCTGCGTTGCAAAAAGGCGACAGGTGCGCCCGGGCCTATTCTGCGGCCGATACGATCGCCTGCCAGCCGGCTTCGTCAACCACGCGGATGCCCAGTTCTGCGGCCTTCTTCGCCTTTGAACCAGCGCCGGGACCAGCGACGACCAGATCGGTTTTCGCCGATACTGAACCGGAAACCTTGGCCCCGAGCGTCTCGGCCTGCGCCTTTGCCTCGTCACGGCTCATCGTCTCCAACGTGCCGGTAAAGACGACGGTCTTTCCGGAAATCTCTGAAGCGCGAGTCTCATGTACCACGTCGGCTGGCATAAGCTGGCCGAGCAGGTCGGCCACTGCCGAGTCGTTCCGTTCTTCCGCGAAGAAGTCGATCAGCGCCAAGGCGACTTCTGGGCCAACCTGCTTAGTGTCGACGATCGCGGCCAATTCCTTGGCGGTGCGGGCAAGCAGCTTGTCATCGCTCTCTCCCACCGCCCGAAGCATGCCGTCACGTTTTTGGATTCCAGCCTCCACCATGCCACGGAAGGCGTTCCAGCTGCGCCAGCGCCTGGCCAGGTCGCGAGCCGTTACTTCACCAATATGCCGGATTCCCAGCGCGAACAGGAAGCGGTCGAGCGGCGGCTGGCGTTTGGCGTTGATCGCGGCGATCAGATTTCGCGCGGACACTTCCGCCCACCGCTCCCGGGCGAGAAGCTGTTCCTCGGTCAGGCGGAAGATGTCAGCGGGGGTCGCGATCAGTTTGTCGGCGAAGAAGCTTTCGATATTGGTGATGCCAAGCCCTTCGATGTCCAGAGCATGGCGGGAGGCAAAGTGACGCAGGCGTTCAACCTGTTGCGCAGGACACACCAGGCCACCCGAGCAGCGCCAGTCGACCTCGCCTGGCTCTCGCACAGCCTCTGAGCCGCATTCGGGGCAGTGGGTGGGGAAGTGCCAAGCGGGACGATTGTCCGCAGCGGTTAGATTTTCGACGATCTGCGGGATCACATCACCCGCGCGCTGCACAACGATGCGGTCGCCCGGACGAACGCCCAGCCGCGCGACCTCGTCCGCATTGTGCAAGGTGGCATTACGCACCACCACGCCGCCGACAGTGACGGGTTCCAGCTTCGCGACGGGGGTCAGCTTCCCCGTGCGACCAACCTGTATGTCGATGTCGTTGAGAGTGGTCTGGGCCCGTTCGGCGGGGAATTTATGTGCAATCGCCCAGCGCGGTGCGCGGGCGACGAAGCCGAGTCGTTCCTGCCAGTCGAGGCGATCAATCTTGTAGACCACCCCATCGATGTCGAACGGCAGGTCGGCACGTTTTCGTTCAATGGCTCGGTACTGCGCCAGCGCTTCGGCAGCGGTGGCAACGGTCGCGAAATCGTCAGCAACGGGGAAGCCCCATTGCCGGACGGCGGCAACTACCGAGGACTGCGTTTGACCGGGAAGGGCACTGGCTTCTCCCCAACCGTGGGCAAGGAAGCGCAGCGGCCGGCGCGCCGTCACGGCTGCATCCTTCTGCCGCAGCGAGCCAGCCGCGGCATTGCGGGGGTTTGCAAACTGGCGCGCTTCCTTGCCGTTCTCTGCCGCTTCCTGGGCGAGCCGCTGGTTCAGCGCCGCAAAGTCGGCCTTGGCCATATACACCTCGCCTCGAACCTCGAAGATGTCGGGTGCGTCCTCGGGCAGCGTGATCGGGATGTCAGCGATGGTGCGGACATTGGCAGTGACGTCCTCGCCCGTGGTGCCGTCTCCGCGCGTCAGCGCTTGCACCAGGCGTCGGCCTTCATAGCGCAGCGAGCAGGAAAGGCCGTCGATCTTCGGTTCGGCAGTGAGTGCGACCTCCTCATCCTCGGGCAGGCGCAGGAAGCGTCGAATTCGAGCGACGAAGTCTTCGACCTCCTCGTCGGAGAAGGCGTTGTCGAGGCTGGTCATCGGCCGCGCGTGTTGCACCTTTGCCAAATGCCCCGCGGGTGCAGCACCGACCTGGCGAGAAGGCGAATCCGGTCTGACGAGGTGCGGGAAGGCTGCTTCCAGCGCATTGTTCCGCCGGACCAGCATGTCATAGTCCGCGTCCGAAATCTCCGGCGCGTCGTCCGTATGGTAGAGGCGATTGTGGCGCGCGATTTCGCCCGCCAGATGCTCAAGCTCGGCAGCGGCGGCTTTTTCGGTCGTGGGGAGCCCAGTCATAGTCGCTGGTTAGGCGAGCCTCGGCCCGCCGCCAAGCAGATGCTAAAAGGGCCGGAGCATCGCTCCGGCCCTTTTCATTTCAAGTCTTCGCCGGGACCTTAGTGGGTGCCGGGCATTGTCGGATCAACGTCGTGCACGGCTTCGCTCTCATGCACTTCAACCAGGCCGCGGCCGAGGTGCGAGGCACGATAGCCGTAGCCGTAGTAGATCGCGAGGCCGAGGATGCCCCAGAGCGGCAGGACCAGCATCGCGTCCAACGGCAGGTTGAAGAACAGGAAGATGCAGCCTGCGATCGTCAGCGGCCCGACAATCCACAAGCCCGGCGTGCGGAAGCTGCGCTGACGATTCGCCTCGGTGCGGCGCAGGATCATGACCGCAATGGCGACCATCATGAACGCATAAAGCGTACCCGCATTGGCGATATCCGCGAGCTTGCCCACCGGCAGGAAGGCGGCGGCAAAAGCCACGGCCGCGCCGGTGATCGCCGTAACGATGTACGGAGTCTTCCACTTCGGGTGCACCGCGGACAGGCGCTCCGGCAGCAGACCGTCACGGCTCATCACGAAGAAGATGCGGGTCTGGCCGAACATCAGGATCAGGATGACCGACGGGAGCGCGAGGAAGGCAGCGATGCCCAGCATGTTGCCGACACCCGACCAGCCGATCTGACGCAGCACATGGGCAAGCGCCTCGTTCGAGCAGACGAGCGGTAGGTCGTTGGCGGCGTAAGTGGCGCACTGACGAGCGAGCTCTTCCGAGCCGGCCGGGAAGGGCACGCCATTCGGGCCCATGATCGGCTGACCACCAACGGTGCCGATCGCACCCGCGGCCACCAGGATGTAGAAGACGGTGCAGAACAGCAGCGAGCCAACGAGGCCGATAGGAACATTGCGCTGCGGGTTCTTGGTTTCCTCAGCCGCGGTCGAGACCGCGTCGAAGCCGACATAGGCGAAGAAGATCGTCGCCGCGGCGCCGACCGCACCGACGCCGGTGCCGAAGCCGCCAAAGACGCCGGCGGGAAGGAACGGGTTGAAGCGATCAGTGTCGAACGCGTCAGACGGGATGGTGAGCGCGATGAAGGCGGTAAGCGCCGTCACCTTGATCGCCACCAGCACCGCATTGACCCGCGCGCTTTCGGTGGTGCCGACCATGAGCAGCCAAGTGATCAGAAGGGAAATGACCACCGCAGGCAGATTGATAAAGCCGCCTTCGACGCCGCCTAGAGCAAGCGGTGCGCCGGACAGCCAGGCTGGCAGGTGTATGCCGAGGAATTCATTCAGGATCGTGCCGGTGAAATAGCCGGACCAACCCACCGACACCGCGCTGGCGGCAACGGCATATTCGAGGATCAGGGCCCAACCGACCGTCCACCCGATCATCTCGCCCATGGTGGCGTAACTGTAGGTGTAGGCGGATCCCGCAACCGGGATCATGGCAGCGATTTCGGCATAACACAGCGCGGCGACAATGCAGATCGCGCCGGCGATCGCGAAGGCGAGCATCAGGCCCGGACCGGCCTTCTGTGCCCCTGCGGAGGTCAGCACGAAAATGCCGGTGCCGATGACGCAGCCGATGCCGAACAATGTGAGCTGGAACCAGCCCAAGGTACGATGAAGCGATTTCTTCTCGGCAGTCGCCAAGATGGCATCGAGCGGTTTTACTCGGCCAAAGATCATGCGGCCCTTTCCCCCAGGAGGCGCGGCCTTTGCGGCCGCCCATTTCTTGAATCGCGCGAAACTAGCGGGAGATCGGCCGCGCGCAATCCCTCACGGCATCGCCCTGCAAGATTGCGTCTTCTCCGTTACTTGCGACTATCGTTTTCGACCAGCATAGGCCCCAAAGGACGCCCGGCGAGAATGTGAACATGCAAGTGCGGGACTTCCTGGTGGCTATGCGGCCCGGCGTTGGCGAGTAGCCGGTATCCCGGTTCGACGAGGCCGGCTTCGCGTGCGACAAGCCCGACCGCTCGCACGAAGCCGGCAATTTCGGCGTCGCTGGCCTTCGCGGAGAAGTCATCCCAGCTGACGTAGGCGCCCTTCGGGATCACGAGGATATGCGTCGGCGACCAGGGCGCAATATCATGGAATGCCAGCGCGAATTCATCCTCATATACTCGGCGCGACGGGATCTCTCCGCGCAGAATGCGAGCAAAGATGTTCTGATCGTCATAGGGGGCGGTGGCATCAACGGGCATGTGCTCAGCCTTATTCGGGGCGGAAGGAAAGCGGACGCCCGGCCTTTTCATCGTGGCCGGATTGCCCCTCGCGCCGTGCGAGTTCCCGCCGGACATCGTCCAAGCTGAGGCCGGCATCAGCGAGAAGAATCAAGAGGTGGAAAATGAGGTCAGCAGCCTCCGGAACGATGTCCTGATCCTCGCCGGAGCAGGCCGCAATCACGGTTTCGACGGCTTCCTCGCCGACCTTTTGAGCGATTTTGTGCCGCCCCTGGAAGAAAAGGCTGGCGGTATAGGACCGCACCGCCGGGCTATCCTTGCGGGCGCGTATCGTCGTTTCTAGACGCTCGAGAATGTCGTCGGCCATGGCCGCGAGGTGCCGCGCACGCGCGCTCAGGTCAACCTTTGCCGCCGCGATTGCGCAACGCTCTCCGCGTCAGCCAGACCGCCGTGGCGGCGATCAGGAATAAAGCGACGTCAGAAAGCTCGGGGCCAGTCCGCGGGGTGGAGACCGCTGCAACAGTCGTAGTGGCCGCAAGGGAGGGCATCGGCATTGTCGACAATTGCTCTTCCGTGTTGCGAGACTAGGGCCCGCGCCGATCCGAAAGCAGGGTGGGTCAGCTACCCACCGCTATATGCGATCGCACAGGTACACCGGCGTGAGCTAGCGCTGCATGTGCCTCAGCGATCGTTGCCTGTCCGAAATGGAAGATCGATGCCGCCAAAACAGCGGAGGCATGACCTTCAGTGATCCCGCGAACCAGATCGTCGATTTTCCCGACGCCGCCGGATGCGACGACGGGAACCGTTGTTCGATCAGCCACAGCCCTGACTAGTTCAAGATCGTAGCCGTCGCGGGTTCCGTCGCGGTCCATCGAAGTGAGCAAGATCTCGCCGGCACCTAGCTCAGCCAGGCGCAAGGCATGCTCCACCGCATTGATGCCGGTGGGGCGGCGACCACCGTGAGTGAAAACTTCCCACCCATTGTCCGTGCGCCTCGCGTCGACGCTTGCGACACAACATTGGCTGCCGAATCGCTCGGCGATTTCGGCAACCACCTCCGGCCGCGACACGGCGGCAGAGTTCACGGCGACTTTATCAGCCCCCGCAAGCAAGAGCGCGCGTGCATCATCCGCGCTCCGCACACCGCCGCCAACGGTCAGCGGCATGAAGCAAACGGCTGCCGTCCGTTTCACGACATCCAAGATGGTGTCGCGGCCCTCATGGCTGGCGGTGATGTCGAGGAAGCACAGTTCGTCAGCGCCGGCAGCATCATAGGCCCGCGCTTGCTCAACCGGATCACCTGCGTCCACGAGATCAACAAAATTGACGCCCTTCACGACGCGGCCATCCGCCACATCGAGGCAGGGGATCACCCTGGCTCGTACGGTCATTGGCCGCTCCGTGCAGTCGGCTGCGAGCAATCCCGAGCACCGTCAGGCTCGTTGCGGCTGGTTCTTGTGGCGAGTGAGTGCATCACGCTGCGGCCGCCACGCTGAGAGCGGCGCGAAGATCAAGTCGCCCGTCGTAAAGGGCGCGTCCGGTGATCACACCTTCAACACCATCGCGGGTATGAAGGGCCAGAACGTGGATCTCGTCAATTCCCTTGACCCCGCCGCTGGCGATCACCGGGATCGATACAGCGCGCGCGAGATCCACAGTCGCCTCGACGTTGCAGCCCTTCAGCAGACCGTCTCGACCGACATCGGTGAACAGGACGGCAGCGACGCCGGCGTCCTCGAAGCGGCGGGCAAGATCAACCGCGCTGGTCGTGGAGATTTCTGCCCACCCCTTGGTCGCAACCATGCCGTCGCGGGCGTCCACCGCAACCACGATGCCGCCCGGGAAGGCAGATGCCATCTCTCGTACAAAGCTGGGGTTCTCCAGCGCTGCGGTGCCGATCACCACCCGCGCCACCCCCGCGTCAAACCAGGCCTCCACGCTCTTCGGCGTACGAATGCCGCCGCCAAGCTGCACATGTCCCGGGAAGCGCGCGACGATGGAGCGAACCGCCTCTCCGTTCCTGCTTTCGCCAGCAAAGGCACCATCCAGGTCCACCACGTGGAGGTGCCCGGCACCCGCATCAGCAAACAGCATCGCCTGCGCCGCGGGATCATCACCATAGACGGTGGCGCGGTCCATATCGCCTTCTGCAAGGCGGACTACCTGACCGGCCTTCAGGTCAATCGCGGGAAATACAATCAGGCTCATGGACGCCACTTCAAGAAACGGGCGAGAAGATCGAGGCCGTAGCGCTGGCTCTTCTCGGGATGGAACTGCACGCCGACGATGTTGTCACGGCCGATCGCAGCCGTAACCTGGCCAGCATGGGAGGTCTGGGCGATGACGCCTTCGCCTTCATAAGCGAAGCTGTGAAGGAAATATGCTTCGCCGGCGGGTACCAGCGGGTGATCTCCGCGCGGCGACACATCGTTCCAGCCCATGTGCGGCACCTTGGCGTCCGTGCCGGCGGGATCCAGGCGTCGTACGCTGCCGGCAAACCAGCCGAGGCCGCGATGATGCCCGAGCTCCTCGCCGTGCTCTGCCAGCAGCTGCATGCCGACACAGATGCCGAGGAACGGTACGCCATCGTCGAGCACTCGCTGGCGCAAGGATGCTTCCAAGCCGTCAACGGAGCGCAGGTTCGCCGCGCACGCGCCAAAAGCGCCGACGCCGGGAAGCACCACGCGGTCGGCCTGGCGGATCAGCTCGGGATCGGCCGTGATCGTGACGTCAGCGGCACCGGCGGCGCGAAGAGCGTTCTCAACGGAGTGCAGGTTGCCGGACTGGATATCTACCAATGCGAGCATCAGCTGGCCCCAGCCCCCGCGGACATGCTGCTACCAATTCCGAAATTCACAGCACACCCTTGGTCGATGGAATGGCATCGGCCTTGCGGGGATCGATTTCGATCGCCTTGCGCAAGGCTCGCGCCAAGCCCTTGAACGCACTTTCGGCGATGTGATGATTGTTCTCGCCGTGCAGCGTCTCGACGTGCAGGGTGATCCCTGCCGCCTGAGCGAAGCTGTGGAACCAATGCTTGAACAGCTCGGTGTCCATCTCGCCCAGCCGCTTCTGGCTGAAATCCGTTTTCCATACGAGCCAAGGACGACCCGAAATGTCGAGCGCAACGCGGGTCAGCGTCTCGTCCATCGGCGACAACGCGTCGCCGTACCGCCGAATGCCGCGCTTGTCGCCCAGGGCACGTGCAATTGCCTCACCAATAGCGATCCCGGTGTCCTCCACCGTATGGTGCTGATCGATGTGCAGATCGCCCTTGGTCTCAACGTCGAGATCGATCAGCGAATGCCGGGACAGCTGTTCCAGCATGTGGTCGAAAAAGCCGACGCCTGTAGAAACGCGATAATTGCCAGTGCCGTCCAGGTTGACGGTAACCGCAATCTTGGTTTCGCTGGTGTCGCGGCGGATCGTGGCGGTGCGCATTGCGCGCACATAGCGGCGCCGGTGCGTCATGCAATCTTGACCAGCCGATTGCGACCGTTACCCATGACGAGAATGGACGACCAAGCACCAGATAGCCTGATTCCGTATGACGAGATCGTACAGGAAGCGCTGCGCGCCGTCGTTGCGCGTGTGCTCGGCTCAGTGGCCACGGGCGGCGGATTGCCGGGCGACCACCATTTCTACATCACCTTCAAGACTCAGGCTGCCGGGGTAGACATCCCCAAGCGGCTGATCGAGCGTTTCCCCGATGAAATGACCATCGTGCTTCAGAACCGCTTCTGGGACCTGATGGTGGATGGCGAACGCTTCTCGGTCGGGCTCAGCTTCAATCAGGTGCCGTCCAAGCTTGTGATTCCTTACTCGGCGATCACGGGTTTCCATGATCCGGCGGTCAACTTCGAGCTGCGCTTCCAGGCTCAGGAAGGCCCGGGAGATGGACCGGAGCCGCATGATCCGGCTGAGAACGACGGTCCTTCGTCACCCTCATCAAGCGAGGACGGCTCAAACGTCGTCAGCGTGGACTTCAAGCGCAAGAAGTAAGCCCTCGGGCGCTTTAGCCTGAAAAGCACGCGCTTCCCGATGCAACCGAAGCGCGTGCTCGATGCTTGTTTCCCTGCCTTTCGCGGGGACACGCAAATGACCACTCGGACCGAAACCGACTCGCTCGGCGCCATTGAGGTGCCGGCGGAAGCGTATTGGGGTGCCCAGACCCAGCGCTCGATGGAGAACTTTCCCTTTCCGTCAACCGAGCGGATGCCGCTCGCGATCGTTCACGCGCTCGCGCTGGTGAAGCAGGCTGCTGCGCGAGTTAATCGCAAGCACGGGCTCGATCCGCAGAAGGCGGATGCGATTGAGGCTGCCGCGGCGGAAGTAATTTCGGGCAAGCTGGACGACCAGTTTCCCCTTGTGATCTGGCAGACCGGCAGTGGTACCCAGAGCAACATGAACGTGAACGAGGTTATTGCCGGCCGCGCGAACGAGATCCTGACCGGTCAACGCGGGGGCAAATCACCCGTTCACCCGAATGATGATGTGAACCGTGGGCAATCGTCGAACGACTCCTTTCCTACCGCGCTCCATGTAGCGGCGGCACTTGCGACGAGCCGTCGGCTGCTCCCTGCGCTTGAGCGTCTTGAAGGGGCGCTTTTCGAGAAAGCTGAAGCCTGGCAGCGAATCGTCAAGATTGGCCGTACCCACATGCAGGATGCGACCCCGCTTACGCTCGGCGACGAATTCTCTGGCTATTCGATGCAGTTAAGGCTCGCGCGGAAAAGACTGCAGCCGCTTATCGAACATGGGCTTTCGCTTCTGGCGCAGGGCGGTACGGCGGTCGGAACCGGCCTGAACGCTCCTGCCGGTTTTGGCGAGGATGTGGCTGCCGAGCTCACTGCGCTTACGGGCTTTTCTTTCGAGACGGCGCCAAACAAGTTCGAGGCTCTCGCCAGCAACGACACGCTAGTCGACCTGTCCGGACGGCTGAACTCCCTGGCCGTCGCGCTGACCAAGATCGCCAACGACATCCGATTGCTGGGCTCGGGGCCGCGGTGCGGAATTGGTGAACTTATATTGCCGGCCAATGAGCCGGGCAGCTCAATCATGCCAGGGAAGGTCAATCCTACCCAGGTCGAGATGCTGACGATGGTAGCTGCGCAGGTAATTGGAAACCACACGGCGATCACGGTGGGCGGGATGCAGGGCCATCTGGAACTCAACGTTTTCAAGCCGTTGATCGGTTCTGCTGTGTTGCGTTCTATCGAGCTGCTGGCCGTGGGCATGGAGAGCTTTGCGGAACGATGTGTCGATGGATTGGAGGCGGATGAGCGCCGGATTGCCGATCTGCTTGACCGTTCGCTGATGCTGGTGACGGCGCTTGCGCCAGAGATCGGCTATGACAATGCAGCGAAGATCGCGAAACACGCCCATTCGGAAGGGCTTACGCTCCGGGAGGCAGGCCTGGACCTGGGCCTGGTAGATGAAGCGACGTTCGACAGGGTGGTGAAGCCGGAGGCAATGCTGGGAACCGGGCGGTCCTCGCAGGGTTGATCAAAGTACGTATCGAAAGGAAAGTCATGCTCCGCACCATCATCGGCGCGCTTGTTGGTAAGGAACTCGATCAGCGGGACGGGCGTGGTGGCCTGAAGGGCGCAGCGATCGGGATGCTCGCCGCGCGGGCGGTTACGCGGACCGGGCCATTGGGCCTGCTGCTGGGTGGCGGGTATGTCGCGAAAAAGATGTACGATCGCCGGAGGGCCGGCAAGGGAATGGCAGGTCGTGGGATGCGGTAACGGGCACGCGAACGCGGCCTTGCCGCGGCCGAAAAGATGACTGTCCGGGTTTGCACCGGCGACGATCAGCCGCTTGCGGAGTATTTCGGCCGCATATGGCCGCGCCCTTGACGCTCCCGCCCCAGCCGCGGCAGTAGCGCGCATGGCCGCTTCCTCTCCCAACGATCCGCACGGCATGCGCCGGCGCGGTGTGCTGTTCGTTCTTTCTTCGCCGTCGGGCGCCGGCAAATCCACCATCGCGCGAAAGCTGCTCGAGGCCGAGCCCGAACTTTCAATGTCGGTGTCCTACACGACACGGCCGATCCGCCCTGGCGAGGTGGATGGTAAGGACTATAACTTCGTCTCGCTGGAAAAATTTCGCGAGATGGTCGCCAATCACGAATTCCTGGAGTGGGCGCACGTCTTCGACAATCGCTATGGCACGCCCAAGGCCGATGTCTTCCACACGCTGAGCGAGGGACATGACATCCTGTTCGACATCGATTGGCAGGGTGCGCAGCAGCTGCACCAGCTAGCCGGCGGGGACGTGGTCCGGGTGTTCATCCTGCCGCCGTCCATGGCGACGCTCCGCGATCGATTGCAGAAGCGGGCGACCGACAGCCAGGACGTGATCGATGCGCGCATGTCGCGTGCCGCCAATGAGGTGAGCCATTGGGACGGCTATGACTACGTCCTGGTCAACGACGACCTCGAACATTGTTTCGAGTGCGTGCGCATGATCCTGGCGGCGGAGCGGCTGAAGCGATCGCGTCAGACCGGCATCATTGGCTTCATCCGCAGCCTGCTGAAGCACGGCGGCGTGAACGATCCGGTTTGAGTCGTTAGTCGACCAGGCCCAGGAAGCGGACCGCCGAATCGAAGTCCCGCCGGCGCGCGGCGCGCGCGTTGGCCGCTTCGGGATCCTCTCCCCAAAGCTCCGCCTGCCAGACTTCGTCGACGATGGCGGCTGACCAGAGCGTGTCAGCGTCGATCGCCTTTTCCGCAAGGGCAAGAGCACCGACCAGCGTGCCGGTGATCGTGACGACAGGCTGAAGCGCCACCAGCACAAATGGCGGGCGACTCGCCACTGCCTCAGCGAGCCGGGCGATTGTGGCGGCAGGTTGGGGCTGGTGCATTACCCCGCTGACCGTTTCGAAGTGGATGTCGTAACGCTCGCGCGCCCACGCGAGCAGGGGATCCCACGCCGCTTCTTCACGAGCGACGAGCTCTGCCGGCGACTCCGCCCGGTAATATAGCAGGTCGCTCTCAGCATAAGCAGCGAGCCCGGCGGCAAAGGCCTGCGGATCGGGTGCAACACGATCGATCGCAGCATTGGCAAGGCCGGTGAGCGGCATTGCGCGCGGATCGATGGTATCCCCGACGGCACGCCATTCGTCGGCAATGGCAGCGGCAAGGGCAGGGGTCGGAAGCGCGAGCAGCGCGCGGCCAGGCGTGCGCACGGGCCGACCGTCCAGATTGATGCTCGCATCCGCATCGACGGCGACGTTGGTCCAGAAGCGCTTCACTGTGCGGGGCTCCGCCACCGACGGGCGAGCGCCGCCGGTACGACGGCCATGGCCCATAGTGCGACGAGCAGGAGCGCGCCCCCAAGGACCTTACCGGGTGCATCGGCCGCGCGGGCGAGCAGCACGATACCCAGTATCGCGGCCGCAGCGGTGGCGAGGCGAACGAGCACCAAAACGAACCAGCGCGATCGGGCGGGATCAGTTGCCATGCACGGCCTATGACGCAACCGGATCGTAGGCGCCAGTCACGACAGAATGACAGCGCAACGGGTTCAACAGGCCGTCAACCACTTGGTTACGGATGAACTTTATGGTGTATTGCAGGGTGTTACCGAGAGCGGGCCCGGGGGGGCGAGCCTCACAGATCTCTATCAGGAATGGTACGGCGATGGTCGGCGCGGCAGTATTCGTATATGGTTTGTTGGTAAGCTTCATCTTCTCGGGCGCGTCGCGAAACGCGAAGTTGCGTCGGCCGAATCCGCCTGCCGTGACCTATATCGGTTACGTGCTGGTGGGCATCACCACCGGCGCATCGCTGCTGCTGTTCGCTCACGCCATCGGCTTGTCGATCGGCCAGCCGCTGATTGCGCTGACCATCTGACGTCGCGGCAGGATCTCTGCCGCAGGCTGCTCCGAGAAGGAGCACCAGGTTTAACGATCGTGGTAGGATATTGCGGGTCGCCTGATCAGGGCGGCCCGCAAATCGCGTGAACGCGCATGGCGCGCCAGCACGCCTGTTATTGAGCGGATCCGCGGCCGCGACGTTCGCCACGACGGGCCTTGCGCACCTGCTTGGCATGAGCGCGCGCTTTCGCCTTTCGCACTTCCCGCGTGATCGGCGGAGGCGCGTCCGACGGCATGGCATCGCCCTGCGACTCCTCAAAGCCGAGATTGGCGAGGCTCTCGGCGAAATGGTTGGGCAGTTCGGCCGTGACGTCAATCGCGCCGCCATCCGGATGATCCACGCGGATCCGCCGGGCGTGAAGGTGCATCTTGCGGCTGATCCCGCCGGTCAGAAAGGCTGCCGGGCCGCCATATTTCCCGTCACCGACGATGGGATGGCCGATCGCCGCCATGTGCACGCGTAGCTGATGCGTGCGTCCGGTGAACGGCTGCAATTCCACCCAGCAGGCACGATTGCCGGCACGTTCGATGACGCGGTAGCGGCTACGTGCCGGCTGTCCGTTCTCCTCATCCACGTGCATCTTTTCGCCGCCGGTGCCCGGCTGCTTGGCGATCGGGAGATCAACCGTGCCGTCGTCGATGGACGGAACGCCCACGACAAGCGCCCAATAGACCTTCTTGGCGGAGCGGCCGGAAAACGATTTGGCGAAAAAGGCTGCGGCGCGCGCCGAACGGGCGACGAGCAGGGCGCCGGATGTGTCCTTGTCCAAGCGGTGAACGAGCTTCGGCCGGCCCTCTGCCTCGAACTGCAAGGCGTCGAGGAGACCGTCGACGTGGGACGTCGTCTTGGTCCCCCCCTGAGTGGCAAGCCCAGGTGGCTTGTTCAGCACCAGCGCGGCCTGATCCTTGTGGATCACCATTTCACGCGCGAATGCTGCCTCATCTTCGCTGAGCGGCGGACGCTCGCGCTTGGGCTTGGTATCGACGCGGACCGGCTCGGGTGGCGGAAGGCGCAGAACCTGACCGGCGGCAACGCGATCGCCGGGCCCGACACGGGCTCCGTCCAGCCGAAGCTGCCCAGTGCGAGCCCATTTCGCGACGGTGGTGAAGCTGGTGTCGGGCAAGTGCCGCTTGCACCAGCGATCAACGCGAATGCCGTCGTCATCAGGCGCGACGGTAAATTGGCGAACTGCGTCGCTCATGCTGCGGACCTCGCCACGCCGAAGCCCAACGCCAGTGCTGCGATGGACCCCAGCACGGAGAGGGCGACATAAGCGAACATCTGCGCCCAGGCGCCACGTTCCATCATCATAACTGTATCAAGCGAAAAGGCCGAAAAGGTGGTGAAGCCGCCGAGCACGCCGACCCCCAGGAACAGGCGCCATGGCTCTCCGTTCGCCAGCCGCGACGAGGCGGCGGTGAGAACACCCATCGCCAAGCCACCGGCGATGTTGACGAAGAGCGTGCCCCAGGGCCAACCAGCCCCGAGCGCAGACAAGGCCGCGCGGCCAACCAGATGGCGCAGGCCCGCGCCCAACGCGCCGCCCGCCATCACCAGAACCAATGCATTCATTTGATCGCCCTAGACCCAAGGAGGGCATGGCGGAAGGGCGGTCAGCGGGCAGCGTCCACCATCAGATCGACATTCGTACCCCCGCCGGCACGTGGACGGAGCCTCAGCATGAACGCGGCCGATTGCCGGGTGCCGGCGAGAACATGCTCGTCGGCGTCAGTGCCGTGACCGGCGCGGTAGCCGGCGTCGGCGGTGCGCGTGTAATACCAGTCCAGCAGCCGCTGCATCGGCGCCGCGCTGACGAAACTCACGACGCGAAGTGCGCAGCCTTGCCCGTCGGCCCCGGCGGCCTCCAGCACGCGGGCGTCCGGATATAGCGGCACCTCTGCCGGAAGGCGGTTCGCCCAGCCGGCCGAATAGGCGATCTGCTGAACGCAATCCGCCGATGTGCCCTGGCTTGCAGCGAGAGCGCCGAGGGTTAGCGCACGCCGCGCCGCCGCGCATTGCGGGCATTGGGGGGAGGCGGCGGGCGCCGAGCGGAGCTGGCCAGCGACTGGCTGGTGAGCGGCATCCGCGATGGTTTCGGGGGGCAAAGCGAGCGATTCGGGCTGGGCTGGCGGGCGCAGCGTGTCGGCATTGGCCTGCTGCACCAGCTTTGGATCGACCATGATTTGATCGCGCAAGGCGGCTTCAATCGCGGGATCCCGATCTGCGCTGTTGGCCGTGCCAGTGCCGTTTGCCAGTTCCTGCTGGCTGGCGCTGGCCGCGGCCGACGTTGGCTCATTTGACGCAGGGCCACAGGAGACGGCGAGCAGCGCGATGGCGATCGCCGCGGCCGTATGGCGCTTGGTCCCCGCCCGTGGCTGTCCCCGTTTCAAGGTCGTCATGCGGCTTCCGTCATGAAACGGCGGGGAGGGCGCAGCATGAGCTTC
Organism: Sphingomonas sp. IC4-52; assembly: GCF_020707225.1. NCBI lineage: Bacteria > Pseudomonadati > Pseudomonadota > Alphaproteobacteria > Sphingomonadales > Sphingomonadaceae > Sphingomonas > Sphingomonas sp. IC4-52. The sequence goes on from NZ_JAJFEU010000001.1 coordinate 307,264, forward strand.
CATGTGTCTCGCCCTTGTAACACACTGAAGGTCCCCCATGTTGATCTCATGCTCAACATCGTTTCGGTCCTGATCGGCCTCGTCACCCTGGTTCTGGGCCTTGTCGCGTTCATGCCCTTGCTCGGCTGGCTGAACTGGTTCGTGATCCCGATCGGCATCGTCGGTGCGGCGGTTGGTGCGCTTTCGTCCAGCAATGGCGGGCGAAACCTCAACATCGTGCTGATCATCATCTTCGCGCTTCGGCTGATGCTGGGCGGCGGGATCATCTGAGCCGCGCTTCGGCGTCAGGGTGCGACCACCACGCAGCTTACCCCGGACTTTGTGCAAGCGGCTTGAGCGGCGGCGCGTGACGCGAAGCCAGTGGCCTGCAACCGGGTGACGCCGCCCGCCTGGACATAGCTGGGGTTGCCGCCGGTGCGACTGCCGACCTTTGCCCAGAGGTTGCGGGCGTTGTCCCCATCGCGGAAGGCGCCGAGTTGGATGCGCCACCGTCCGTTCGAAGCGGGCGCGGGTGCGGGTGCTGCTGTCGTGGGCGGTGCTACGGCTGCTGCGCGGGCCGATGCCGGGGGGGCGGCCGGGCGGACTGCCGTGGCAGGCGCGGCGGTCGTTCCCGGCGCTGGCGATGGCGGCGGCGTGCTGGCGATGCGGGCAGGGCTGGTGGTAGCCGGGCGCGGTGTGGCGGTGGAGACCGTTGTACCCGCCGTCACGGGGGGAAGACGGGTCGCCAGCGCCCGGGCATCAGCCTCGTACTTGCGGGCGAGGGTCAGCCCCTCCTGCCGCTGAGCCTCGGGGATATATTGGTCCATCTGGGCCAGCGTCTGGGACGCTTGGGGCAGGCCCTGCTGCGATGAGCGGGTGACCAGGGCGTAAGCGCGTACCCAATCGCGCGCCACGCCGTCCGCGTTGAACAACATGGTACCGAGTACGAGCTGGGTCCGGCGTTCGCCGCGTGCGGCCGACTTTTCCAGCCAGGGCAGTGCTTCCGCCTTCTTGCCGTCCTGGAACAGCGTTAGGCCGTAATTGTCAATCGCCTGATTATGCCCCTGAGCCGCTGCCTTGCGGAACCATTCGATTGCGGTCGGGAGGCTCGCCGGCAAGCCACGGCCGAGCTTATATGCCTGGCCAAGATTGAACTGGGCGTCGGCATCACCCGCAGCTGCAAGCGGCCGCCAAACGTCCACCGCGGCCTTGTAATCACCGCGCGCCCACGCATCCACGCCCTGTTTGACATCGGCCCCCGCGGTCCCCGCAACGAAGGCCGTGGCGATCATCCCAGCAAGATAGGCATTCTTCATCCGACTTTCCCTGACTTACCCGCGAGCATTCTGCCGATGGCGCATGATGTGGACGCGCGAAGTTACTCCATCGCTAACCCCCGATCACGAGGGCGCTGGGGTGTTTACCATTCCTTATGATCGGATTGGCATCAATCGCCGGAGAGGTCGAAGCCCCTCGATACCAGCGGATTCCCGCATTGGGACGTGGCGGGGCTTCAACCGAGATGATGGTTCGGGGATCCGACGATGAACAAGCGTGCAGTTGCCGGCTTCGGCCTTTCGGCCCTGATCTTGGGCGGCGCGATGGTGGGCTGCGCACAGGGCGGCATTTCGACGGCAAGCACCCAGAGCGATGCGGTGTTGGCCAAGAACGCCGCGCGCAATGCCGAAAGAGCTGCGGAAGCGCTTCAGAAGGGCGATCCTATCAAGGCCATCGGCTTCGCAGAGGCAGCCGTCGCGGGGCAGCCGGGCAATGCCGATTATCGCGTGCTGCTGGGTTCGGCTTATCTCAAGGCCGGGCGCTTTACCTCTGCCCATGCCGCTTACGCCGATGTTTTGACCCTATCGCCCCAGAACGGAAAAGCAGCGCTGAACCTGGCACTCGCCATGATCGCAGAAGGCCAGTGGGACGAGGCCCGGCAGATGCTGGACGCCAATGCAGCAATCGTACCGGCGAGTGACAGGGGCCTTGCCATCGCGCTTGCCGGCGATCCGGCAGCGGGGGTGGAGGTGCTGACCGCAGCGGCGCGCGAGCCGTCAGGGGACGCCAAGACGCGGCAGAACCTTGCGCTTGCGCTTGCGCTCGCAGGGCGCTGGGCAGAGGCGCGTCAGATCGCAGGGATCGACATGGGCCCGGCAGAAGCGGACGCCCGCGTCGTGCAATGGGCCGCCTTCGCTAAGCCGGTTGGTGCTGCGGACCAAGTGTCGGCCCTGTTGGGGGTGACGCCGGTGAAGGATCCGGGACAGCCGGTCGCGCTGGCGCTGAACAAAGTCGTACCGACGAACACCGCGTCGGCGGCAGAGCTGCTGGCGGCGGCGCCAGTCGCACCGATGGCAGCCCCGGTGTCCGCCCCAGAGGCGGCGCAACTCGCGTCGGCTACCCAGGAGGCGCGCGCGGGATCGCGAGTCGTCTTCGCGGAACGGCGAGAGGTGGTGCAGGCGATCCCTGGGAATGATCCTGCTGTTCGGACGGCATCAACGGCGGCGCCCAAGCGCCTTGCTGCGGTGGAGAGCGATAGCGTGAGCAAGCCGAAAGCGCCGGGCAAGTGGTTCGTTCAGCTGGGCGCCTATGATTCGGCAGCGGTGGCCAAGGACGCCTGGGATCGCGCGCAGCGTCGCTATCCTGCCTTTGCCGGGGAGACACCCACCGGCATGGCGTTCAAATCCTTTTACCGCCTGTCCGTCGGCGGCTTCTCACGCGGGGAGGCGAATACGCTTTGTCGCGGGTATCGCGCCAACGGGGGCTCCTGCTTCGTGCGTACCGGCGCAGGCGACCAGACGGCAGCTTGGGTGAAGCCCAGCAAGGTGCAGTTCGCGGGCCGGTAAAGCCAGCGGGGCCGGCGGCGCCGGGTGGCCGGTTAGCCGCCGATCAGGCGAGTTCGCGACCGCCCTTGAACAGGCGAAGTACCCGGCCCTGCACCGGCAAACCATCGAACGGTGTATTGCCGGCGGTGCCGGGCAGCGTGTCTGCAGAAATCTGCCACGGCACGTCAGGATCGACGAGCATGAGATCCGCTTCGGCACCTGCCTGAAGCGATCCGGCTTCGATGCCGAGGATCGCCGCAGGATTGCGGGAGAGCAGTGCAGCGAGCCGCTCGAGACTGACATGGCCATCGCGCGCGAGCCCGAGCGCCAGTGGCAACAGGGTCGCCGCACCGGCGGCTCCTGCACTCGCATCCGCAAAAGGCAGGCGCTTTTCTTCGGGCCCGCGAGGATCGTGTCCCGAGCACAGCACGTCGATGGTGCCGTCCGCGAGCGCAGCCAGTGCTGCACGCCGATCCTCTTCCGCACGAAGCGGCGGCGACAAATGCGCAAAGGTGCGAAAATCGCTCATCGCATTGTCGGAGAGTAGCAAGTGCGCGGGCGTAATCCCGCAGGTTACGCGCACGCCGCGCCGCTTCGCTGCCCGCACCATGTCGAAGCCTGCGGCAGTGGTCACCTGACGCAGGTGGAGGCGTGCATCGGCTGCCTCTGCGAGCATCAGGTCGCGGGCGATCGCCAGCGGCTCCGCCAGGGCGGGAGCGGCGGGGAGACCCAGCCGCGTCGACGTTTCGCCCTCGGTGGCCACCGCGTCGCCGACCAGCCCGGCATCTTCGGCATGGGTCACGACCGTGAGGTTGAGGTCGCGGGCATAAGCGAGCACGCGCGCCATGACGCCCGAATCGCCGATCCAGCGTCGGCCCGTTCCAACGGCGCGCGCGCCGGCCGAGGCGCAGATGGCCATTTCGGCAAGATCCGTCCCGGCAAGCCCGCGAGTCGCCGCAGCGATCGGGTGGATCCACAGATCCGGACGCCCGATCAATGCGGACCGTTGAACGATACCCGGCTCATCAAGAACCGGCTTCTGATCCGGCATCAGGCCGACTCGAACGATGCCGCCGGCGCGGAACGCCGCGCGATCGATGGTCGCCACCCCCAGATCGACGATCGCCGGCGCAAGCACCGCCCCGCGACAATCGATGATGGTCGCCCCGTCAGCAGTGTCGACAATCCGTCCGTCGGCGACAAACAGGTCGCCGCGCCGCTCTCCTGCGACAGGACAGATGATCCGGGCGTCTCGAAAGTGCAGGGGGCCGCTCATGCCCAACCCTCCACGCCGCGCGATCGGCGCGTCAGCACGTCAAGACAGGCCATGCGCACGGCGACACCCATTTCCACCTGTTCCGTGATCGCGGAGCGCTCCGCATGGTCAGCGACGCTGGAGTCGATCTCAACCCCGCGGTTCATCGGACCGGGGTGCATCACCAGCGCGTCCGGCTTTGCCCGGCCCAGTCGGTCGAGCGTCAGCCCGTAACGGAGATGATATTCGCGGGTGGATGGGACATAGCCGCCCGCCATTCGTTCCGTCTGAAGGCGAAGCATCATCACGACATCGGCCCCGTCGAGCGCTGCGTCGAAATCAGTGAACGGCGTGACGCCCATTCGCTCGATCGCGGGCGGCATCAATGTGGATGGCGCGCAGACCCGGACCTCCGCAGCCAGTGCGGTCAGCGCCAGGATGTTCGATCGGGCAACCCGGCTATGCAGTACATCGCCGCAGATCACGACGCGCTGGTTATGGATCGTGCCACGCCGGCGGCGGATCGTCAGCGCGTCGAGCAACGCCTGAGTTGGATGTTCGTGGCGGCCATCACCGGCGTTGAGCACGGGGCAATCGACCTTGTCCGCAATCAGCCGAACCGCGCCTGACGACATGTGACGAATAACGATCACGTCGGCGCGCATCGCATTCAGCGTCATCGCCGTATCGATCAGCGTCTCACCCTTTTTCACGCTCGACTGCGCGGCGTGCATGTTGACGACATCCGCCCCCAGCCGCTTGCCGGCGATTTCGAAGCTGAGCAGCGTACGGGTGGAGTTTTCAAAAAAGGCGTTGATCTGAGTAAGCCCGGCAAGCCGCTTGTCAGGCACACCCCGCTGACGATTGGCGGCGATCCAGCCCTCCGCTTCGTCCAGCAGAAAGGAGATCTCGTGCGGTTGGAGCCCCTCAATCCCGGTGAGATGGCGGTGCGGAAAAACAGCACCGCCGGAGATCAGGGAGGCGGGGCGGTGGTCCGAGGAAGGCATCGGGGCAGGCGGATAGTCGGCGCAGACGAGGGTGGCAAGCCGGGCAGCGGTCCGGGCCGTCATCCAGCGCGCAGTGGATGACGACCGGAAGCTCGCACCGGCGGCAGTGCGCCGGAGCCCGTTTAGCCCAGTGCCTTCTTCAGCAGATCGTTGACGACCTGCGGGTTTGCCTTGCCGCCCATCGCCTTCATCGTCTGGCCAACGAAGAAGCCGAACAGCGCCTGTTTGCCGCCGCGATACTGCTCCAGCTGATTCGGGTTCTTCGCCAGAACGTCAGCGATGACGGCTTCGATCGCGCCCGTGTCGCTTGTCTGCTTAAGGCCGCGTTCCTCGACGATCTTGCCAGGTGCATCGCCGGTTTCGAGCATCACCTCGAAGACCTGCTTGGCGAGGCTGCCTGAAAGCGTACCGTCGGCGACCAGCGCCAGCAGTTCTGCCGCCTGACCGGGCGTGACCGGCGACTCCTCGATGCCCTTGCCAATGCGATTGAGGGCGCCGAATAACTCGCCCGTCACCCAGTTTGAGGCCGCGACGGGGGCTGCGCCGGCATCCAGCAGGGTGTCGAACCAGCGTGCGGTCTCGACCTCCGCGGTCAGCACCTCGGCATTATAGGCCGTGATCCCGAGCGATTCGTAGCGCTTGCGCTTGACGTCCGGCAGCTCTGGCAGGGAGGCCCGGCACTCCTCCAGAAAGGCGTCGTCCAGCTCCAGCGGCAGCAGATCGGGATCGGGGAAGTAGCGGTAATCGTGCGCATCTTCCTTCGAGCGCATCGACCGGGTGGTCCCGGTGTCCGGATTGAACAGGCGGGTTTCCTGGACGATCTTGCCGCCCGACTCGAGCACGTCGACCTGGCGATTGGCCTCATGCTCGATTGCGGCCATCACGAAGCGGACGGAGTTGACGTTCTTCGTCTCGGTCCGGGTACCGAATTCTTCACCGGGGCGGCGGACGCTGACGTTCACGTCGGCGCGCATCGAGCCTTCTTCCATGTTGCCGTCGCACGAGCCGACATAGCGCAGAATCGCGCGCAGCTTGCGCAAATACGCTCCGGCCTCTGCCGGCGAGCGCATGTCTGGGCGGCTGACGATCTCCATTAGCGCCACGCCCGACCGGTTAAGGTCGACATACGAACGGGTGGGGTGCTGATCGTGCATCAGCTTGCCGGCATCTTGTTCAACGTGAATGCGTTCCACGCCGATCGTCTTGACGGTGTCGCCATCCTCGATCTCGACTGAGCCTTCCCCGACAAGCGGATGATAAAGCTGCGAGATCTGGTAGCCCTGCGGCAGATCGGCGTAGAAATAGTTCTTGCGATCGAAGCGTGACCATTTGTTGATCTGCGCATCGATGGCCATGCCGGTGCGCACCGCCTGCCGAATGCATTCGCGGTTCGGCACGGGCAGCATGCCCGGCATCGCCGCGTCGATCAGGCTGACCTGCGAATTGGGTTCGGCACCGAACGCCGTTGCCGCACCTGAAAACAGCTTCGCGTTCGACGTCACCTGCGCATGTACTTCGAGGCCGATCACGACCTCCCAATCGCCCGTGGCGCCCTTGATGCGATAGTCAGTCATAGCCCTAAACACCCGTTCGGGCGGGGACGGTGAAAGCCCCGCCCATTCTCATGGGAAATGATGAAGTGCGCCGGACGGCTCACCACCACGCCTGCGGCCGTGCGACGAAGCCGGCGCGCTCCTCGATCGCGAGCGCGGCGTTGAGAACGCCCTGTTCGTCGAGCGCCTTGCCGATCACCTGCAGCCCGAGCGGCAAGCCTTGCTTATCGAGGCCGCCGGGAACGCTCATCGCCGGCAAACCGGCGAGGGACGATGGCACGGTGAACACGTCGTTGAGGTACATGGCGAGAGGATCGTCGCTTTTCTCGCCAAGGCCAAAGGCTGCAGACGGCGCGGTTGGGGTAAGCAGCACGTCGCAGCTTTCCCACGCGCGCTCGAAATCGCGAGCGATCAGCGTGCGCACCTTCGAGGCCTGGGTGAAATAGGCGTCGTAGAAGCCGGCCGAGAGCACATAGGTACCGATCAGGATACGGCGCTTCACCTCTTCGCCGAAGCCGGCCGCGCGAGTCGCGGCGTACATCGCCTGAAGGTTCGCGCCGTCCGGCAGATCGCGCTGGCCGTAGCGTACGCCATCATAGCGCGCGAGGTTGGACGAGGCCTCCGCCGGCGCAATGATGTAATAAGCGGGCAGGGCATATTTGGTGTGCGGCAGCGATACCTCGACCACTTCCGCTCCGGCATCCTTCACCCATTCAATGCCCTGCTGCCAAAGCGCCTCAATTTCCTCCGGCATGTTGTCCACGCGATACTCGCGCGGGATGCCGACGCGCTTGCCGGCGAGGCTGGCGTTCAGACCCTGCTCCCACTGCGGAACGGGAATGTCGAGTGAGGTGGAGTCCTTTGCATCGAAGCCGCTCATCGCCTCCAGCATGATCGCGCAATCGCGCACGTCGCGGGCCATCGGCCCGGCCTGGTCCAGCGAGGATGCGAATGCGATGACGCCCCACCGCGAGCAGCGGCCGTAGGTCGGCTTGATGCCCGAAATGCCAGTGAAGGCAGCAGGCTGACGAATCGAGCCGCCGGTGTCCGTTCCCGTCGCCGCCGGGCACAGGCGAGCGGAAACTGCCGCCGACGAGCCGCCGGACGAGCCGCCAGGGGCGAGCGGCGCGTTCCCGCCATCATTGCGGCGCCATGGTGAAATCACGTTGCCGAATGCGCTCGTCTCGTTGGACGAGCCCATGGCAAACTGGTCCATGTTGAGCTTGCCGAGCATGCCTGCCCCCGCATCCCAGAGCCGCTGGGACACGGTGGACTCATACTGCGGCGTGAAGCCTTCAAGGATATGGCTGGCAGCGGTCGAAGGCACACCCTTGGTGCAGAACAGGTCCTTCATGCCAATCGGCACGCCGGCGAGCGGCTTCAACGTGTCGCCAGCGGCACGTGCAGCATCGGCCGCGTCAGCGGCGGCAAGGGCGTGGTCGGGCGTTTCGACTAGGAATGCATTGAGTTGCCCCGCGTTGCTGACGGCGGTGTTGAACGCTTCTGCCACCTCGCGTGCGGAAAAGGTGCCTTCGCGCACGCCATCGCGGATCTCGCGGATGCCAAGGTCGGTAAGGTCAGTCATCAGAACACCGTCACCCCAGCGAGCGCCGGAGTCTCAAGAGAAGAAGGGACGCGGTCGAATGCCGCTGCCGGCAAGGCCGACGAAAGGCGGCTCACTCGATTACCTTCGGCACGGTGAAGAACCCGTGCTCAGCGGTCGGTGCATTCGCCAGTACCGCTTCGCGAATGCCGCCGCCGGTCAGCGGATCGGCATTCACCACGTCATCGCGCAGGCGCTGCTTGTTCGGAATAACCGCGGTCATAGGGGCCACGCCGTTCGTGTCCACTTCGCCCAGTTGCTCGACCCATCCCAGGATGTTGTTGAGCTCAGGCACGAGCCGCTCGGCATGGGCATCGTCGATCGCAATGCGGGCGAGGCTCGCGACCTTTTTCACGGTGGCAATATCTACGGACATGGCCGGCGCGCTATCACTGCCGCAGGTGCGAAAGCAACAGCGCTGCGGATGGCGGGCGAAGGTTGATGCGGCAGCCGGTCACCGCGGGGCGTGGCGCGGCCTGCAGCACGGTTGCGCGCGCCTCGCCGCTGGGGCAGGCGGGCTGGCATGGCACGCAAGTTCCTTTACGTCATCGCCTTCCTGATCGCGCTCGTGATCGCAGGAGCGGTCGTGTATCGCATCTGGGGCAACGACCTGATCCGCTGGCGGTTCGTGCCGGCGCGCGCGTTCGAGCCGCAGAGCAATGTTCGCGAGGACGTCTACGATCGGCCCGACATGTGGCTGGCGCGACCCGACATCCAGCGGAACCCCGCGCTGTGGACGCCTGCCGGGTACCAGCCGCGCAACGCCGCCGGGGGCGCCGCCATCTTCTTCATTCACCCGACATCCTATCTGAGCGATGACCATTGGAACGCGCCGCTCGACAACAAGGAAGCGAATGATCGCGCGGCGTTGTTTCTGCGTGGCCAGGCCAGCGTGTTCAACGAAGCAGGCGAAATCTGGGCGCCGCGCTATCGGCAGGCGACCTTCGGCTCGTTCCTGACCGACGCGGCTGATGCGACGCGTGCGCTGAACCTTGCCTATGGGGACATTCAGGTCGCCTTTGCTTCCTTCCTGCGCCAGATCGGCAATGATCGACCGATCGTCCTGGCCGGGCACAGCCAGGGCGCCCTTCACCTAACCCATTTGTTGAAGGACAAGGTGGCCGGCACGCCGCTCGCCCGGCGGGTTGTCGCGGCTTATGTCGTTGGGTGGCCGGTGAGCCGCGACAATGACCTGAAGGCGATGGGTTTCCCCGAATGCGCCAGGGCCGACCAGCGGGGTTGCCTGCTTTCGTGGGAGACGTTCGCAGAGCCCGCAGATCCATCGCTGGTCCTCGACATCTATGATCGCTCGACTGGCTTCGACGGAAAGCCTCGCCGCGGATCGCGCCTGGTCTGCACCAATCCTCTTACGGGTACGGCGAACGCGGCAGCGCTAGCCAGTGCGAACAAGGGAACGCTGTTCCCCGCGGCGGATCTCGGCAGTGCCGAGATCAAGGCGGGGCGGGTACCGGCCCGGTGTGATGAGCGCGGGTTGCTTCTGATCGGCGAGGGACCGGACGTTGGCCCTTATGTGCTGCCCGGAAACAACTATCACGTTTATGACTACAGCTTGTTCTGGGCGAATGTTCGCGATGACGTTACCCGGAGGCTGGGTGCGCGATGATCACGCTATCGGCAGAGGATTTTCGCGGCGCGCTGCCAAACGGAGGGCGGCTGATCGGGCTAGATCTTGGCACCAAGACGATCGGGACAGCGCTTTGCGACGCAGGCTGGAGTTTTGCGAGTCCGGCGACGCTGATCCGACGACGCAAGTTCACGCAGGACAAGGCGGCGCTGGTCGAGTTGATGACGGCGCAACAAGTGAGGGGGGTGGTGCTGGGCCTGCCACTCAACCTGGACGGTACCGAAAGTCCACGGAGCCAATCCACACGCGCGTTCGCCCGCAATATCGCCGATCTCGCGCCCATTTTGTTGTGGGATGAACGCTGGTCCACCGTGGCGGTGGAACGGGTGATGATCGAGCAGGACATGAGCCGCGCAAAGCGCGCCGAGAGGGTCGACAACCTTGCCGCAGCCCATATCCTTCAGGCGGCCATCGACGCGCTGGTGCGGCAATAATCAGCTGGTGCGGAGGGTGCGGAAAGCGGTGCGAACCTCTTCCACGAACAACTCCGGCTGTTCGAAGGCGGCGAAATGGCCGCCCCGCTCCAGTTCGTTCCAGTGGATGATGTTGGGATATTGCCGCTCTGCCCACCGGCGCGAGGCGCGAAAGATCTCCTTCGGGAACATGCTGTACCCGGTCGGCACCATGACCTTGTCTGACCCGAACGCTCGGAAGCTCTCCCAGTATAATCGCCCTGACGAAGCCCCGGTGCCGGTAAGCCAATAGAGCATGATGTCGTCCAGCATCTCGTCCCGGCTAAGCGCGTTCTCAGGCTCACCGCCGCAGTCCGACCATTCGCGGAACTTCTCGTAGATCCACATCGCTTGACCAACAGGCGAATCGACCAGGCCGTAGCCGAGTGTCTGCGGGCGCGTGGCTTGCTGCTGCGAATAGCCGTTGCCGTCCTGCATGTGGCGTTGCAGGCTTTCGAGGGACGCCTTCTCCTGGTCGGTCGCATCGGTCAGGTCCTCCGCCGTCGGCCGAACCACCAACATGTTGAGGTGGATGCCGGCCACGGCCGGGTCGCCGCTTGCACCGATCGCCGTGGTTACAGCAGAGCCCCAGTCGCCGCCCTGCGCAACGAAGCGCGCATAACCGAGACGCTTCATGAGCGCGATCCAGGCGCTGGCGATCCGTGGCACAGGCCAACCCTCTTTGGGACGCTGGGAGAAGCCGTAGCCGGGCAAGGACGGGCAAACGACGTGAAAAGCGTCTTCCGCTTTGCCGCCATGCGCCACGGGATCGGTCAGCGGGCCGATCACCTTCATGAACTCGACGACCGAACCCGGCCAGCCATGGGTGATGACGATCGGGAGGGCGTCGGGTTCGGGGGAGCGACGGTGGAGGAAGTGGAGGTTCAGTCCGTCGATAGTCGTGGTGAATTGACCGATGCCGTTCAGGGCCGCTTCGCACCGGCGCCAATCATAGCCGTCCTGCCAGTAAGCGACCAGCGCCCTTGCGCGCTCCAGCGGGACGCCCTGTTCCCACCCCGAAACAGTTTCACGTTCCGGCCAGCGCGTGCGCGACAGGCGATCGCGTAAGTCGTTCAGCTCCTCTTCCGGTACATTCAGGTGAAATGGCGTGACGGCATCGCTTGAACGATCTGGACTCGGCATATCAGTTCCTCAGCCGTCGCGGCGCAACAGCGCCAGCGCTTGTTCCGCCAGGGCAGGGCAGCCGTTGATCGCTTCCCCCGCGTTGGGCGTCGTTCCCGCGAGGGCACGGGCGTAAACGCCCTGACTGATCGAGGCCAGGCGGAACACGGCGAAGCCGAGGTAGAAGCTCCACTCGTCAATCCCGCTGCGGCCCGTGCGCCGGCAATAGGCGGAGACATATTCCTCTTCGGAGGGGATGCCGCTGGTGGCGAAATCGACGCCAGTGAGGGTGCCCCAAGAGGGCGAGATCGAGTGCCACATGAACCCGTTGTATCCGAGATCGGCGAGCGGGTGGCCGATGGTCGAGAGTTCCCAGTCCAGCACGGCGATCAGACGCGGCTCGGTCGGATGGAACATCACATTCTCGAGCCGGTAATCCCCGTGCGCGATTGCCACCGCCTCATCAGCGGGGATGCGGGCGGGCAGTTCCGCAATCAGCGCCTCCATCGCCGGAACATGCTCCGTTTCAGCGCCGCGATACTGCTTGGTCCAGCGCGCGATCTGGCGTTCGAAATAGCCAGTCGGCCGCCCATAATCCTCAAGACCCACAGCACGGTGATCGACCGAGTGCAGCGCCGCAAGTGTTGCGTTCAGCTGGTCGTACACGGCGCTGCGCTCCGACGGGGTCAGATCCGGAAGCGTGGCATCGCGGAAAATGCGACCTTCCAGATAATCCATCACGTAGAAGGCCGTACCGATCACCTCCGGATCGTCGCACAGGGCGCGCATGACCGGCACCGGAACGCCGGTGTCGCGGAGCGCGGCCATGACGCGATATTCGCGGTCGACCTGATGGGCGCTGGCGAGGAGCTGCCCCGGCGGCTTCTTGCGCAGGACGTAGTCACCCGCGTCGGTCGAGAGCATGAAAGTCGGATTGGAAGCGCCCCCGACGAATTGGCGAACCCGCATGTCCCGCCCGAATCCTTCCACATGGCGGTTCAGCCACTCGCCGAGACGGGCCTCATCGAAGCGGTGGCGCGCCGATACGTCGGTAAGGCGTGCACCGCTCACGCGCGCACGTCCATGTCGTTGGCAGACGATTTTACCGCCATGATCCTCTCCCTCTCATGCGACTTTGTGTCGCTTGTCGTCACCTTGCGGAATTGACGGCGGATTGGAAGAGGGTTCCGCGCGATTACCGAACAGTCGAAAGGATTTGAGCCAGCAGGCGGAAGTCCCGCTCTCGCGGGCTGGCGCGGCGCCATGCAAGGGCGATGGTGCGCCGCGGATTGTCGCCGCCCAGCGGACGCGCCGTGATGTTGGTGTGGTCCAATATACCGGCGTTCAGCGCGATTTCGGGCAGCATGGTGACGCCCAGTCCATTGTCGACCATCTGCACGATGGTGTGCAGCGACGTACCCATCATTGTTGCCTCAGCGCGAAGCTCCGGCCGGTTGCAGGCGGCAAGGGCGTGATCCTTGAGGCAGTGGCCATCCTCCAGCAGGAGCAGGCGAGTCTCGTCGATGTCATTGGGCGACACGGGCTGAACCGCCTCCGGCAACTCCCCCGCGGGAAAGGCGAGAAACAGACGATCGTCAAACAGCGCCTCGGTGGTCACCTCTCCGCAGGAATAGGGCAGGGCAAGGAGGACGCAGTCGGCGCGTCCGTTCTGCAGCGATTCGCACGCCGCTCCGCTTGGCTCCTCACGTAGGAACAACTTCAGGTCCGGATATTCTGTGCGCAGCTTGGGCAGGACACGGGGGAGGAGGAACGGCGCGATCGTCGGAATGACGCTCATCCGCATTTCCCCCGATAGTGGGCGCCCCGCAGCCCGCGCCATGTCGCCGAGTTCCTCGGCCTCACGAAGGACGCGGCGCGCCTTGGCGACGATCTGCTCGCCCAGTGGCGTGAAGCGGACGACGCGGCGGGTGCGCTCCACCAGCGTGACGCCGATCAGTGTCTCAAGCTCGCGGATCCCGGCGGAAAGTGTCGACTGAGTCACGAAGCAGCTGTCCGCCGCCCGCCCGAAATGCCCATGATCACGAAGCGCAATGAGATATTGCAGCTGCTTGAGCGTGGGCAGGTAGGTATTCGCCATTAATCGTCCCGTTCGATCACGGAACGTCACATAGCTGGCATCAGTCGATGATGCGAGCAGTTGCGGACCTGCGCGCTACAGTACGGCGCGGATAAAGCCGTAGGTGCTGGTGATCATCAGAACGATACCCACGAGGATCAGCATCGTCTTGGTCGGGATACGCTTCGCCATCACCGCGCCAAGCGGTGCGGCAAGCACGCCGCCGATCAGCAGGCCGATGGTGGCAGTGGCAAAATCCTTGACGCCAAGATGCGCGATGAAGGTCGCAGACACTGTCAGCGTTAGGAAAAACTCAACCGAGTTTACGGTGCCCACCACCCGGCGCGGCTCCACGCCCTGGACCAGAAGGTTGGAGGTGACGATGGGGCCCCAGCCGCCGCCACCCGCCGCATCGAGAAAGCCGCCGATGAGGCCGAGCGGCTCAACCACTTTCGGCTTTTGCGAGGTCGGCGGGAACAGCAGGCCCCGGATGAGCAGATACGCGCCAACGGCAACAAGGTAGCCAAGCACGAATGGCTTCACGGTCTCGCCATCGATGTTGGTGAGAAGATAAGCGCCGCTGACGCCGCCCAGCATCCCGGGAATGAGCAGCCGGAAAAACAGGCGGCGATCGACGTTGCCGTGCAGCAGGTGGCTGATGCCCGAGACGGCCGTGGTGAAGGTTTCCACGATGTGGACGTTCGCCGAAGCGCGGGCTGGCGAGAGCCCCATGACTGCGACCAGCAACGTGTTGCAGATCACCCCAAATGCCATGCCCAGCGCGCCGTCCACGATTTGCGCACCGAACCCTACAAGGATGAACGGCAGCAATGCTTCAACGGAAAGCAGCGAAAGGTCCACGCACTTGCCCCTGATCCCTGGTGACCGGGGTTGCATGGCGCATGAATGTAAAACCTACAAGTTTGCTATGCTTTGCACCAAGATGCTTTGGCTTTGTGGACGCTGGAAAAGGGTGAACGGACGCCCTAGATCGCGTCATCACGGAAAAGGGGACGCGTGATGGCGCGATTGGCCAGTTACCTTGATTCGATTCGGGCACGCGATCCGGCACCGCATTCGCGGCTCGAGATCCTGACCTATCCCGGCGTCTGGGCGCTTGGCTGCCATCGTATCGCCCATCGGCTATACCGGTCTCGGTTCTTCCTGCTGGCGCGAACCGTGAATCACTTTGCCCGATTCATGACCGCGATTGATATCCATCCCGGCGCAAAGATCGGTCGTAACTTCTTCATTGATCACGGCTTTGTCGTGATTGGGGAAACTGCGGAGATCGGGGACGACGTGACGATCTACCAGTGCGTTACGCTGGGCGGGACGAGCCCAGACAACGGCGTTGGCGGGAAGCGCCATCCGACCATCAGTGACGGCGCCATCATCGGTTCAGGCGCGCAGGTTCTGGGGCCGATCACCGTGGGCCGGCGCGCGCGCGTGGGCGCGAATGCTGTCGTGACTCGCGATGTGCCGGAAGGCGCTGTCATGGTCGGCATCCCGGCACGGCCCACCATGGTGGAGGGCGGGCAGGCTCCCGAACGCAAATTCATGGCCTATGGTACGCCCTGCAGCGAGATGTTCGATCCGGCCACGCAGAAGGTTGAGATCTTGCGTTGTGAATTGGAGGCAATGAAGAAGCGCCTCGATACCCTGCTGGCGGAGCAGGAAGGCGAAGAACGGGCACGCGACCGCGCCTGATGGGGGTAGTCACACCGTTTCCTCTGGCGAGCCAGCCTAGCCAGATCGGGTTCGATCGGATCGAGTTGAACCGGATTCTGGATCTTTATGGCCGTATGGTCGCGGCCGGGCATTGGCGGGATTACGCGATCGAGCTCGGCCGGGAGGCGGCCATTTTCGCTGCGTTCCGCCGATCGGCGGAAAGGCCCGAGTTCCGGATCGAGAAACGCCCTTCGCTTCGTAACAGACAAGGCATGTGGGCGCTGGTCGGGGAAGCCGGGCAGATCGTGAAGCGGGGGCATGAGCTGGGCCCAGTGCTGGCGCCTGTCGAAAGACGCCTGATGAAACTGGTTGAGGATTGATGTTGATTTCGGTCGCGCCAGCGAAGCTGCTGGGCGACTGATCTGCGGAAGGCTCTGTAACGATGCGGCCCGATCTTCGGGACCGGCAGGCCGGCCCCGGAGATCGGAGTTGGTGGTCAGGCGCCCTGGAGCTTCTTGCCAATCATCATCGACTGACCGGCGCCGGACTCCGGCACGATCTCGCCAGTGCGATCCGTGATTTCGGACCAATGCTTGGCAATGCCCTCCGGCGAGAGTTCATCGCCGCTGAGGGCAACGCCCGGCGTCAGCGTGACATAGGCGGCCTGGAACACGCCTGCGCCTGCGCCGACGATCTGGTTGGTCGGTGCTTCCTCGCTGACGAGATACAGAGCCGCCGGTACCACCTTCTCGGGCGAGAAGGCCTGGAAGAGCTGCTCCGGGAAGAGGTCCTCGGTCATGCGCGTGCCAGCCACGGGGGCGAGCGTGTTGACCTTGATGTTGTTCTTCGCGCCTTCGAGGTAGAGCGACTTGGTGAAGCCGGCGAGACCAAGCTTCGCAGCACCATAGTTGGTCTGGCCGAAATTGCCGTAGAGACCCGTCGACGATGCGGTCATCAGGATGCGCCCGTAGTTCTGCTCGCGCATCGTGTCCCAGACGGCCTTGGTCGCATAAGCGGAGCCGAGCAGATGGACCTGCACGACGAACGCAAAATCGGCCGGCTCCATCTTTGCGAAGGACTTGTCGCGAAGAACGCCCGCGTTGTTGATGAGAACGTGAACGCCGCCCCAGGCTTCCTTCGCCTTGGCAACCATTTCCACCATCTGGTCATATTCGGTGACGCTGGCGCCGTTTGCCATCGCCTGGCCGCCGGCAGCCTTGATTTCTTCAACCACCTTGTGCGCTGCGTCGGAGGCGCCGGTGCCGGTACGGTCACCGCCGAGATCGTTCACCACGACCTTGGCGCCGCGGCGGGCCAGCTCAAGCGCATATTCGCGACCCAGGCCGCCGCCAGCGCCAGTGACAATGGCTACCTTGTCGTCGAAACGGATGGACATGGAAAAGGCGCTCCCCTCACGTGAAATGGAGCGCCTTCCCATACTGGACATTCAAACGGGCGCAACCGCCCGCATGGTCACACGATCACTTGCCGCCGCGCTGAATGCAATTGTCGTACTGACCCTTCTTGCACACCGGGTACTTCTGCATCGGCGGCGGGGGCGGAAACGCGGTGTTCGGATCCGGCGCGGGTTGGAAGCGTACGGTGGCACCCGGAGCAGGCGAGCCCTGCATCGGCGGTGCGCTTGGTTGATAGCCGCCGGCCGGATCGGCTGCGGCGGGATCACCCGAGCCGGTCATGGCGCCGCCCGACGAGGTTCCGCCCGCGGTGCCGCCGATAGATCCGGACGTCGTGTCCATGCCGCCGCTGGAGCCCGCGGTCGTGTTGCCACCGGTGCTAGGCGTCTGGGCCGCCGGATCGCCGGTGGTGCTCATCGTTCCGGGTCCCTGCGTAGCAGTACCCGGAGCGGTCTGATCAGCCGTTCCCGCCGGCTGCTCCTGCGCAATGGCCGGCACAGCGATCATCGCCGCGGCCGCAAGAAAGATCGATTTCATCTGCCAATCTCCTGTCAGGATACGCTCGAATGCGTGCAAGAACGCCCCGGACGAACGCGCTTGTTGTTCAAAGTATCCTTTGTTTCGCAGGCGATTCGACAGGTTCGTTGACGGCCTCTTGCTTTCACGCCGTTCAACGAGATCATTTTCGGACGGTCAGAAAGATGATGTTCGACGCGAGTTAATTACCGGCATCCAGTGCGTAGCCAGCAGATCGGACCGTTCGAATGATGTCCGGACGGCCACCTTCGTTGATCGCTTTGCGCAAGCGCCGGATATGAACATCGACTGTTCGACTCTCGATGTCGCTGTCGTGCCCCCAAACACTGTCGAGCAGGCGTTCGCGCGAGAATACGTGACCGGGATGTTCCAGGAAGTGCTTGAGTAGCCTGAACTCTGTCGGGCCCAGCGGGATCACCTCGCCGCCCCGCCGCACCTTGTGACCAACAGTGTCCATTTCAAGGTCGGCATAGGTCAGCGCTTCGCCGGCGAGTGCCGGACGGACGCGGCGAAGAACGGCAGAGACGCGAGCCACCAATTCCCGCGGACTGAACGGTTTCGTCACGTAATCGTCGGCGCCAGTTTCCAGCCCCCGGATGCGATCGGCTTCTTCCCCGCGCGCCGTCAGCATGATGATCGGGACGTTTGCCGTTTCGGCAGTGCGCCGCAAACGGCGGCACACCTCGATACCGGACAGACCCTCAACCATCCAGTCGAGCAAGACGATATCGGGCACCTTCTCGCGGGCGAGCAGCAGCGCTTCTTCACCGTCGATCGTGTGAATGACCTCAAAGTCCTCACGCTTGAAGTGCCAGACGAGAAGCTCCGCGAGAGCGGCATCATCCTCTACCAGGAGCATCCGAGCGCGCGCCATCATTCCCCCTTTTCGCGGTCGGCCAGCTGCGTGCCGGTTGCCGCAAAATAAACCATTTCTGCCACGTTGGTCGCGTGATCGCCGATGCGTTCGAGGTTCTTGGCCACGAACAGGAGATGCGCGACTTCACTGATCGTTTTCGGATTTTCGACCATGTGGGTTACGAGCGTTCGGAAAATGGCGTCGTAAAAGTCGTCCAGCGCCGTATCGCGCTCGCAGATCTCGACCGCTGCCTCAGCGTTGCGAGCGGCAAACGCATCGAGCACGTCATGGACCATTTCCGCCGCCATTCGACCCATGGCCTGAATGACGGATATGGGTTCGATCCGATGTTCCCCTTCGATCAGCGGGACGCGCTTGGCGATGTTCTTGGCATAGTCACCGATGCGCTCGACCACCGCTGCGATCTTCAGCGCGGCAACCACTTCGCGCAGGTCGTTGGCCATAGGGGCACGAAGGGCGATGATCCGGACGACCAGACGCTCGACCTCCGCCTCGATGGCGTCGATCTGCTTGTCTCCAGCGCGAACATCGCGCGCCAAGTCGACGTCGCCACGCTGGAGCGAGCGCATCGCCCGCTCGATCGCCTGTTCGGCGAGCCCGCCCATTTGACTGATGAGGCCACGCAACCGACCGATGTCTTCGTCAAAAGCCTTGACGGTATGTTCCGCCATGTCCTGTCCCCTCAGCCGTACCGCCCGGTGATGTAGTCGGTCGTGCGCTGCTCGCGCGGGTTGGTGAAAATGTTGTTGGTGTCGCCGTATTCGACGAGTTCACCGAGGTGAAAGAAGGCGGTCTTCTGACTCACGCGCGCCGCTTGCTGCATATTGTGAGTGACAATCACGATGGCGTAGCGGCCCCGCAAATCGTGTATAAGTTCCTCGATACGGGCAGTGGCGATCGGGTCCAGCGCGCTGCATGGTTCGTCCATGAGGATCACTTCGGGATCGACCGCAATCGCTCTGGCGATGCACAGTCGCTGCTGTTGTCCGCCCGACAGGGCGGTGCCGCTGTCGGACAGCCGGTCCTTCACCTCGGTCCAGAGGCCGGCGCGGGTCAGTGACCGCTCGACGATCCCGTCGAGTTCCGATTTGCCATTCGCCAGACCGTGGATGCGGGGGCCATAAGCCACATTCTCGTAGATCGACTTCGGGAACGGGTTCGGCTTCTGGAATACCATGCCCACGCGGGCGCGGAGCTGCACCACGTCCATGTCCCTGGAGTAGATGTTCTCGCCGTCCAGCCGGATCTCGCCCTCGACGCGCGCCGAGGCAACCGTGTCATTCATGCGATTGAGCGTGCGCAGAAAGGTGGACTTCCCGCAGCCGGAGGGGCCGATGAAGGCGGTCACATCCTCCTGATCCACGTCGATCGAGACGTTTCGGATCGCCTGTTTGTCTCCATAGAAGACATTGACGTTACGGGCAGTGATCTTCTGGGTCACCAGCGGGTCTCGAAGCGGTTGCGGAGGTAGATGGCGAGGCCGTTCATCGCGAGCAGGAAGACGAGCAGAACGATGATCGCCGCCGAAGTCTTTTCAACGAAGCCGCGGGCGACCTCGTCCGACCACAGGAAGATCTGGACGGGTAGCACGGTGGCGGGGTCCGCCAGCCCCTCTGGCGGTGCGGCGATGAACGCGCGCATTCCGATCATCAGCAGCGGAGCCGTTTCGCCCAGCGCGCGGGCCATACCGATGATCGTTCCCGTCAGGATACCGGGCAGGGCGAGCGGCAGCACGTGGTGGAAGACGACCTGCACCGGGCTGGCGCCGATGCCGAGCGCGGCGTCGCGGATCGACGGCGGGACCGCTTTGATCGCATTGCGACCCGCGATGACGATGACCGGCATAGTCATCAAGGCGAGTGTCAGTCCGCCGACAATCGGCGCCGAACGTGGGAGGCCGAGGGTGTTCAGGAACACGGCGAGGCCAAGCAGGCCGAAAATGATCGAAGGTACTGCCGCCAGATTGTTGATCGACACTTCGATCAGGTCGGTCCAGCGGTTCCGCGGTGCATATTCCTCAAGGTAAAGCGCTGAAAGGACGCCGATCGGAAACGCGATCACGAGGGTGACGAGCATCGTCAGCAACGATCCCTTCAGCGCGCCCCAAATGCCGACACGCGTGGGATCCGAGGAGTCGGCACCGCCGAAAAAATCGCGGTTAAGGCCGCGGGAGAGCTTGTCTCCAAGAGCGGTGACGATCCGTTCGGCTACGGGCGTTCCCTCGCCTTTAAAAGCCATATCCAGATCGGTGGCGACGGGCACGTCGACGACAGCGCTGCGCCGGAGCAGTGACGGATCGGCCTTCACCGCGTCGCGTACACGGAGCCAGGCGCCGTCCGACAGCAGCTCCGCGCCGCCGAGCGTCGAAAAGGCAGTACCGGCCGCCCCATCGACGACATTCTCGAGCCCGGCCCCGGCGAGGGCGAGATCCGCACGGTCACCGCGCAGTTGTTCGGGCGTGACGTTGAGCTCCGCCGCCCGAAAGTCGATCGGCAGTGCCACCCGCGTCTCGGCGAAGCCGGCCGCCCCCTGCATCACCATGGTGATGATCAGAAAGGCGAGAAAGGCGGCGGACAGAATGATCGCGCCGAGCCCCAGCATCCGGAAGCGACGTTCGGACGCGTAACGGCGGGCGATGCGGCGGCGCATCGCATCGGTGCGCCAGTCAGTAGGGGCGCGATCAGTCATAAGCCTCGCGGTACCTTTTCACGACGACGAGAGCGACGATGTTGAGGAGCAAGGTCACGACGAACAGCGTCAGACCCAAGGCGAAGGCGGCTAGGGTCTTGGCGCTGTCGAACTCGGCCTCACCGGTGAGGAGGTCAACGATCTGCTTCGTCACGGTAGTCGTGCTGGCGAAGGGATTGAGGGTCAGCGTGGCGACGCCGGACGCCGCCATGACAACGATCATGGTTTCGCCGATGGCTCGGCTGACGGCGAGCAGCACCCCGCCCACGATGCCGGGCAGCGCGGCCGGGACGAGCACCTTTCTGATCGTCTCGGAGGGGGTGGCGCCCATCGCCAGGCTGCCATCACGCATCGAACTGGGCACGGCCGCCAGTGAATCGTCCGCCATCGAAGAGACGAAGGGGATGATCATCACCCCCATAACCAGACCTGCGGCGAGCGCGCTTTCGCTGCTTGCCCAACGGATGCCGACCGAAACGGCCAGGTCTCGGATCGCGGGCGCGACTGTAAGAGCGGCGAAATAGCCATAGACGACGGTGGGGACGCCGGCGAGCACCTCCAGCAACGGCTTCATCCAGCGGCGCGTCGAGGAGCGCGCATATTGGGTGAGATAGATCGCGCTCATCAGGCCAAAGGGAATCGCGACAAGCATGGCGATGACCGCGCCGATAAAGAAGGTGCCCCAGAACAGCGGCACCGCGCCCAAGCTCGCACCCGGATCGCGCGGGTCGATGACCTGCGGGGACCAGTGGGTTCCGAATAGGAAATCGGTGAGTGGCACGATCGAGAAGAACCTGGCGCTCTCGAACAGCAGGCTCGCCACGATGCCAAAGGTGGTGAGTATCGCGATTAGCGAGGCAGCGAGCAGCAGGACCATGACGATCCGCTCAACCTGCGTTCGTGCGGCGAAGTGCGGGCGCACGCGAACGTAGGAGAACGCGAAACCGGCGAAGGCTAGCAGGGCAGCGAGACTTGTCGCCATCCAGTCATACCGGCGCTGCGCGGCAGCATAGGCGGGGGCGAGCGTTTCCGAGAGGTCATGGAACGCACCGAACGCTTCACCCCGCGCAAGATTGCGAGCTTCGGAAAGGATGGCCGACCGCTCAAACCCAACCGGCGGCAAGCCCGCGGCCACCGGGGTTGCGATTACCGCATTGGTGACCATCGCGGGCGACACGAAGAACCAGACGGTCAGAAACAGCAGCGGCGGGATCGCGGTCCAGAGCGCCACGAACCACCCGTGGTGAGCCGGAAGTGCGCTGAATCGCCCGGTACCGCCGCCGCGCAGCGCGATGGCCCGAGCGCGGGCGACGAACCAGCCAATCAGCCCAAGGGCGACGACGAGGAAGAAGAGCGGGCCGATGCTCATTTGAGTGCCGCCCCATCCAGCGTCTTTTCGGTGCGCACGACATCCGCGGCCTGGATCTGAATCGTTGTGGGTGCGGCTATCAGCCCGCGGCGCGCCAGCGGGCCGTTTGCGCCCCAAAGCTTCGTATATTGAAGGATGAAACGGCTGAGGCCCGGAACGGCTTTCAGGTGCGCCTTCTTTACATAGATATAAAGGGGGCGGGCGCCGGGGTATTTGCCGTCGGCGATGCTGGCCTCGCTCGGCGCGACCCCGGCAATCGGCACGCCATCCACTGATCCGGCGTTTTCCTCCAGATAGGAGTAGCCGAACACCCCAATGGCATTCGGGTTCGCTGTCAGCTTCTGCACGATCAGATTGTCGTTTTCGCCCGCATCCACATAGGCGCCGTCTTCGCGAACCCGTTGGCACCGCGCCTTGAAGGCATCGGCATCATCTGCCTCCAGTGTCTTGGCGGCCGGATCGGTTTCGATGCAGCCGCGCGCCATGATGAGTTCTGCAAGGGCGTCACGGGTGCCACTCGTGGAGGGCGGTCCATATACCTGGATCGGGATCGGCGGGAGCGTAGCGTTCACGTCTCGCCAAGTGCGCGCAGTGTTCGGCTTACCCTTGGGCGCAGCGGCAAGAGCGAGGTAGATCTCGCCAGGCGTAAGCGCCATCTTCGGGCCATTCTTTGCCTCGGCGAAAGCCACGCCATCGATGCCGACCTGCACCTCAAGAATTTCGCTGGCGCCGTTGCGGACGCAAGCGTCGAACTCACTCCGCTTCATCCGGCGCGATGCGTTCACGACGTCCGGGTGAGCGGCGCCAATGCCGGCACAGAAGAGGCGCATCCCCGCTCCAGTCCCCGTAGACTCAATCACGGGAGGACGAGCACCGGGGCTGTTTGCCAAATATTGCTCTGCTACAATCGTGGTGAACGGATAAACGGTTGAGGAGCCGACAGCCTTGATCTGGGCACGGGCGCCTGCGCCACCACTTGCCTGATCATGGCAAGCCGAGCAAAGCGCGATCAGCGCGATTGGTAAAGCGGCGCGAATCATTTGGGTTCCGAAAGGTGTTTGCCCTCGACGCGCCGCCTCTGTGACACCCGCGTTACTGCTTCATGACAGCGGTTGCCCGGCGTTGATGGCGGGCGCGCGGAGGGTGACGGTGACGCGCGTACCCTCGCCAACGCGGCTAGCAATATCGAGGCGACCGCGGTGGCGTTCGACGATATGCTTCACGATAGCCAGGCCAAGACCGGTCCCGCCGACCGAACGGCTGCGACCAGGATCCACCCGGTAGAAGCGCTCAGTGAGGCGAGGCAGATGCTCCGGGGAAATGCCGTCTCCCTGATCGGCGACGATCAGGCGGACGGCGTCCCCATCCCGGCTAATCGACACGCGGACGGGCGTACCCGGGTGACCATATTTCATCGCGTTGCCGATGAGGTTGTGAAGCAGCTGAGACAGCTGCGTTCTGTCCCCGAGCACCGGAATGCTGCCGGATTCATGCTCCAGAATGATGTCTCGCCCACGCCCGTCATGCGCTTCTGCAAGCTCAGCATGCGTGTCATCGACTAGGGTCCCAAGATCAACGATGTCCGAAGGAGCGCGGAATTTCTCTGCTTCGATGCGCGAAAGGCTCATCAAATCATCGACCAAACGCTGCATCCGCCTAGCTTCATCGAAAACGATCTTGAGAAAGCGCGCCCGTACGACCGGATCATCCCCGGCAGCATCTGAGAGGGTTTCGACATAGCCCAAGATCGAAGCAAGCGGCGTGCGGAGTTCATGGCTAGCATTCGCCACGAAATCGACACGCATGCGCTCTGCCGCATGACTACCGCTGCGATCGGTGAGATGAACAAGGCGACGACCGTCACCGATGGGCGCGATTTGCATCTCCCACCGCTGCGCCACCGAGCCAAGCCCGGTAAGCGCAACCGGGCCAGCGCTTTCCTCACTTGCGAGGAGCCCGGAAGCAGCCGGGTGTCGGATCGCCGTCCGCGCGTCTTCACCGACCACATGGGAGCCAAGCAGCGCGCGAGCGGCACGGTTTGCGCTGACGATCCGCGATCCCAGCAGGATCAGCACCGGCTCGCCGAGCGCATCGAGCACTGGCTCCATCATTGGTGAGTTCGCCGGGAGAGCGGAAGGGGCGAGCCGATCTTCGTCCGAGGAACGTCCGCCAGCACCGGTCAGAGCAGCGGCGATCGCCCCCGCGACGCTGATGATAACCGCATCAGGTCCGGCCCCGATCACGGCCATAATCGCGGCGGTTGCCGCAACAATTCCGAGCGCGGCCCACCCGCGCGGAGAAATAATCTGGCTCATGTCCTTGGCCTGGCGCCGCTGTCCGCAAGGATCCCGTGGGTAGGGCGCGGCAGGGGTGATTGTCCATCCCGGGGCGCAGGCGACGCCGTTTACCCGGGCGTCCCATGGCGGCACGGGTTCGCCACGGTTCTTGTGCGCGAGTTAGGATTATGGAAGGGCTTTGAGGAAGAAAGAGGCCAGATGAGCGATCCCATCGATCATGATCAGCCGGCGCAGCCGCAGCGTCGCCGCGCCCTGCGCATCGGTGCCGCGGGCGCCGTAGCGGTGGTATCGATCCGGCCGGCGATGGCCCAGGCCTACGGCTCCGTGCTGACGTGTGAGGTCCCGGTACCTGATCCCGGAAGAGCAGGTGGTTATATCGATCCCTCGGGGAAGGTCGTACCGGCCGGTACGCGCGGCGCTTATGCTCCACCTGGCCACCCGTTGAAGGGTGAGGATATCCGACGTGCCCTTGCAACCGGCGGGAACTTGCCTGGGGTCGATTACGAGCGGAGCCGCGCCTATCTGAAATATGTGCAGAACCTGCGTAGCGGGACGACTGGCTTCACCTGCTTCGCCTCCCTGCAGATGCCGCGGCGCTAAGTGATGGGCGCGACGCGCTATCGCGCGCCGCAGGCTTCGGACCTGTTGATGGTTCACCTCGATGAGTTGGTCGCGGTTTTCCACCGCGCGTCGGGCATCACGCATCTCGTCGCCTCGCCTGTGCCGGAGTTGCTGACGGCGCTGTCGGGGCGGTGGTTGACGCTGGACAACATCGAGCAGGAGTTTGAGCTTGTCGACGGAGATCGTACCGGTCTCGCGGCGATCATGGATGAACTCGCCGCCGCCGGACTGATCGAGCGACGAGCATGAAGCACGTGTTTGGCGTTCGGGTTGGGCCGGTGACGTTCCGGATAGGCAGCGTCTGGCGAGAGCCAATCACGCAATTGCAGATACTGTATCGTGACTACCCGCAGGATAACGGCGTGCCGGATTTCACCGTGCGTTTGGCGCCGCTCAGGGCCTGGCGTCGCTGGATACGTCCTGCCGTCACCATCGAGGGCGACTTTGCCATTCCCGATGCAGCGCCCTTACCGCTGGACCAAGGCCTGCTGGCCGCGGAAATGGGAATGAATCTGCAAATGGCGCTGGGGCAGCGACGGTTTCTGCTGCTCCACGCCGCGGCAGTAGAGCGGGACGGTCGCGCAATCGTGCTGACCGGGGAGTCCGGTGCAGGGAAGTCGACGCTGGCAGCACTTCTGCAAGGCCGTGGATGGCGCCTAATGGCGGATGAGTTCGTGCTGCTCGACCTGGCGTCTGGCATGATCCATCCATTTCCACGTCCAGTGAGCCTGAAGAATGACGCGATCGAGGTGGTCGCGAAGTCACTGCGCCATTCGCAATGGGGGCCGCTTATCAGCGACACCCCCAAGGGAACCATCCGGCATCTGGTGCCGCAAGCGAACGCCTTAGCCGGTGCCGAGCAACCCGCCCGGCCGATATTGCTGCTATTCCCGCGCTTTGGTGCTGCGCCAGATCAACGGGTTGTGGGCGCGGGTGAAGCCTTTGTCAGGTTGACGCAGGCGTCGACGAACTACGTAGGTTTGGGAGAGCGCGGCTTTCTTGCCCTGACCGGCTTGGTAAGTGACGTGACGCGGGTGGCGATCGACTATCCAGATGCTGACACCGCGGCGGCGATGATCGAGGCGCTGTGGTAGCCCCCGCTCTTACCTTGACCAGGCTTCTCGCTGATCCGACGATCGCATCGTCGATGGATCTGGACGCGTGGACGGCCGTGCTGGCGGTGGCGCGCGCCGAGCAGTTAACCGGCACATTGGCGATGCGGCTCGACGGTCTTGTGCTCCCGCACCGCGTATCTGCGGTGCTCGAAGATGCGAAGGCGACCGCATTGGAGGGACGCCGGCAAGCGCTCTGGGAAGCGGAAATGGCACGGCGCGCGTTAAGCGGAGTGATCGAGCCGCTGATCCTGTTGAAAGGAACCGCGTTCGCGGCGGCCGGGCTTGATGCGGGGCAGGGGCGATCGGTCGGCGACCTCGATATTCTCGTTCCGCGGGCAAAACTGGCGGAGGTAGAGGCGGCTCTGCTGGCTCACGGATGGGTGTGGGTGAAACCGGACCCCTATGACGATGCCTATTATCGGCAGTGGATGCACGAGCTGCCTCCGCTCATTCACCCGGACCGCGACCGGATGATCGATGTTCACCACACCATTTTACCGTTAACCGCCCGCCGAACACCGAAAGCGGACCAGCTGATTGCCAACGCAGTGCCGCTTGGCAGTGGTTTTGCCGTCCTCGAAAGCTCGGAGATGGTCGTGCATGCGGCTATCCACTTGTTTGGCGATGGCGATCTCAGCGGTGGATTGCGCAACTTGTGGGACATTGATCGCCTGTTGCGCGAGTTCGGCGAAGAGGATGGGCACTTCTGGACCAAGCTCGGCAGCTTTGCAGCCGAGCATGGCGCGGTGGACGTGGTGGCGCGGGCCGTTCGCCTATCACACGCACTTTTTGGTACCCCGGTGCCGGCTGAATGGGCGGGCATGAAGCCGATGGATCGCATGTTCTTGAGGCGCTTGCTGGCGCGCGATGGCTGGGGCCAGGAAACGCGTCCCGCCACGCGGCTCGCCTTCTACATACGGTCACACTTGCGGCGTATGCCGCCGGCCATGTTGGCTCGGCATCTCTGGGTCAAATGGCGGAAGAGCGCCGGCGGTAAAGGGCGACCGCAGCAAGCACGAATATGATAACGGCAGTGTCGGCTGCCCAGTCCATGATGTCGCAGGTACGGTGCAGGGCAGGGATCGACTGAACCACTTCGATCATTGCCCCGAGGAATGAAAGCCGCTCGCCAATGCGGATCAGCGGCGTCTCGGGATAAGCCGCTACCGAAAGAACGGTTAGGGTCAGGAAGGCGAGCATATGCTGATACTTGTCGCCTTCGATCGGGATGCTCGGCGGATGCGGAAGCAGCGCCATGACCACCACGAACACACCGACCGCGCCGAGAAGCAGGCGCCACATGGGACGGGATAACGTCATCCAAGCCGCTCCAGAGCAGGCACCAATTCGTCAAAGTGATCGATGATTGCCTCCGCGCCAAGCTCCTCGACGGGCTGCATCAGGAACCCAAAACGGCACGCGACCGCTGGGACGTTCGCCGCGTGGGCGGCAGCCACGTCATAGATCGAGTCGCCGACGAATGCTGCGCGGCCGCCGCCGGATCGTTCAATCATCGCGCGAATGGGGGCTGGCGATGGCTTGCTGTTGCCTGGTCCAAGCGTGTCGCCGCCGATCATACAGGAAAGTCGATCAAGAAGGCCAACGTCACGCAACACCTCTCGCGCAAATCCCTCCAGCTTGTTTGTAACAACGGCCACCTTCACGCCGAGGTCTTCCAAGGCGTCAAGCGCGGCAAGGGCGCCCGGAAACGGTGCCGTGTGGATCGACAAATTGCGGGCGTAGTGATCAAGAAGAATGCGGTGTAGCCGGTCGAGCAGCTGCTCATCCGAGCCGCCGGTTGCCTCAAGCCCTTGCGCCAGCATGTGTCGCGCGCCGCCGCCGATCATAGGCTTGATGACGGCGACCTCGAGCGGTGGCCGATCCGCTTGGGCGAGTGCGTGATTCACCGCAGCGGCAAGATCGCCACTCGTGTCGAGAAGCGTGCCGTCGAGATCGAAGCCGACTATGTCGAAAGGAAAGCGCTGCATCGTGCGGCGGCGTGGCCGCTCACTATGGAAATGGCAAGCGTGTGGTGGCACAGGCGCGCCATGACGAGCCGTTCTCTCGCTGTAATCGTGCTTGCTGCCGGCAAGGGCACGCGCATGAAATCCGCCACCCACAAGGTGCTGCACCCGATTGCGGGCAAGCCCATGTTGATCCATCTTCTGGATAGCGCCGCAGATCTTCAGCCTGTGCACACGGTCGTTGTTGTGGGTGCAGGGCGGGAGCAGGTGGAAGCCGCAGTCACCCACCTTGGGGTGCGCGTCGTTCACCAGGCAGAGCAACTGGGCACCGGACATGCGGTGTTGCAGGCAGCCGCAGCATTGCAGGGCTTCGACGGCGACGTCCTGATTCTCTATGGCGACGTTCCCTTGGTGGCGGCGCAAACGATGCGTCGAATGGTTGACCGCTTGCATGAAAGTGATGTGCCAGCCGCGGTGGTCCTTGGGTTCCGGCCGGAAAATCCTGGTGCCTACGGACGGGTGATCGTGGAGGCGAACGGCCGCATCCAGAAGATGGTCGAATTCAAGGACGCGTCTAATGAGGAGCGCGCGGTAAATCTTTGTAATTCGGGGCTGATGGCTGTTGCCAGCGCAGACCTTTTCACACTTCTCAGTCGCGTTCGGAACGACAACGCGGCGGGCGAATACTACCTGCCCGATATCGTGATGCTCGCTGCCGCCGACGGCAGAGCCTCAGCGGTGATCGAAACGTCGGCTGAGGAAGTCGCTGGGGTGAACAGCCGAGAGGAGCTGGCCGCGCTGGAAGGCGCTTGGCAGTGCGCGCGTCGGAAGCAGGTGATGGGCGAGGGCGCCAGCCTGATTGCTCCGGATACAGTCTGGTTCAGTCACGACACGAGGATTGGCAAAGACGTTCTGATCGAGCCTAACGTGATCTTTGGTCCGGGTGTCAGCATCGGTGATAACGTGACTGTTCACGCCTTCAGTCACCTTGAAGGCGCGCGGGTGGAAGAAGGAGCTTCTGTCGGCCCCTACGCCCGTCTGCGTCCGGGCGCAGTGATGGAGCGTGGCTCTCGTGTCGGCAACTTCGTCGAGATGAAGAAAGCTGTGCTAGGCCCCGGCGCAAAAGCCAATCACCTGACCTATCTTGGGGACACGGAGATCGGCGCCGGCGCAAACATTGGCGCCGGCACCATCACCTGCAACTACGATGGGTTCTTCAAGTACAAGACGGTAATTGGGGCGGGCGCGTTTATCGGGTCGAACTCGGCCCTGGTTGCGCCTGTCTCGATCGGCGATGGCGCGATCGTGGGGGCGGGTTCCACGATCACCGCGGACGTTCCGGGCGACGCTCTGGCGCTTGTCCGTCCTCCTCAGACCAGTAAGGCAGGGTGGGCGGAGCGATTTCGAACCCTGATGCGTACGCGGAAGGAAGAAAAGTAAATGTGTGGAATCGTTGGTATTCTGGGCAGCGAACCGGTGGCCGACCGGTTGCTCGATGGCCTCAAGCGGCTTGAGTACCGAGGCTATGACTCGGCTGGGATCTGCACCATCCACGATGACCAGTTCGATCGTCGTCGCGCACCGGGCAAGCTGAAGAACCTGGCGCAGCGATTAATGGAGGATCCGCTGCCGGGCTTCGCGGGGGTTGCGCACACCCGTTGGGCGACCCACGGAGCGCCCACGGAGGACAACGCCCATCCGCATATCGTGGGTGACGTGGTGATCGTCCACAACGGAATAATCGAGAACTTCAAGCCGTTACGGGACGAACTTATCGCGCAAGGTCGAGAGTTTCGTAGTCAGACCGATACGGAGGTCGTCGCTCATCTGATTGCGCGCGAGATCGAGGGCGGCGCGGAGCCGCGCGCGGCGCTCGCGGCGGTTCTGCCGATGTTACACGGTGCGTTTGCGCTTGGCGTCATGGTGCGCACTCATCCCGATCTGTTGCTTGGTGCGCGCCTTGGAGCGCCGCTGACCGTTGGGTACGGCGATGGCGAGAACTACCTCGGGTCGGACGCACTCGCGCTCGCGCCGCTGACGCAGCGAATTGCGTACCTTGAAGAAGGGGACTGGGTCGCGATCACGCGTGAGGGCGTTGAGGTCTATGATCGCGACAACAATCGAGTTGAGCGTCCGATCGTCAATTCCGGCGCTTCCGGGCAGTTGATCGACAAAGGCAATCATCGCCATTTCATGCAGAAGGAGATCTACGAGCAACCGGTCGTCGTTGCGCAGACGCTGCGCTCCTACCTTCGGCCGTTGGAGGCTCAGGTGGCACTGCCGGACATGGACTTCGATCTCTCCAGCATCGAACGGGTGGCGATCGTCGCGTGCGGTACGGCAAGCTATGTCGGCATGATCGGGAAATATTGGATCGAGCAGCTCGCGCGTGTTCCGGTCGAGGTCGATGTGGCGAGCGAGTATCGGTATCGTGACCCTGTGCTGCTGCCGAATACGCTGGGCATCGTGATCTCCCAGTCTGGCGAGACGGCGGATACGTTGGCTGCCCTACGCCACATGCGATCCGCAGGCGTGACGACTGCCGGCATCATCAATGTGCCGACCAGTTCAATGGCTCGCGAGGTTGACCTGCTGTTGTCGACCCATGCGGGGCCCGAGATCGGTGTTGCGTCCACGAAGGCGTTCACGTGCCAGCTCGCCGTCATGGCTGCGCTCGCTACCAATCTGGCCCGTGCCAAGGGACGCTTGGAGGACGAGGCGGAGATCGTTCGGCAACTCCAGCAGGTGCCGGAGGCAATGACCCAGGCCTTGTCCCACGATGCCGAGATCGAGACCATGGCGCCGAAGATCGCCGTGGCACGAGACGTCCTCTATCTGGGTCGCGGCCCCGAGTTTCCGCTTGCGCTTGAGGGTGCTCTCAAGCTGAAGGAAATCAGCTACATACACGCCGAAGGTTACGCGTCGGGTGAAATGAAGCACGGTCCGATCGCGCTTATTGATGATCAGGTTCCCCTGATCGTGATTGCGCCGTCTGGTCCGTTGTTCGACAAGACGGTCAGCAACATGCAGGAAGCGCAGGCCCGCGGTGCGCAAGTGGTGCTGATTTCTGATGCTGACGGTATCGCTCAAGCGGGCGAGAACACCATCGCCACGATTGAGATGCCAAAGGTGCATCCGCTGATCGCGCCGCTGGTTTACGCGGTGCCAATCCAGCTTCTGGCGTATCATGTCGCGGTGGCCAAAGGTACGGATGTTGACCAGCCCCGCAATCTCGCGAAGTCCGTGACCGTCGAATAAGCCTTCTTTACAGCGGGAGTGAAGTTCTGGCCGTTCCTGTTCCGGACCGGCCCTTCAATCCCGCTGTAGCAGCCGTGGGACTTAGTCGAAGCCGCGTTCCAGAAAGCGTTCGGCGAGGGCGCAATGCATTGCGATACCCTTCGCCATGACGCTTTCGTCGATGGTCATCCGTGTGTTGTGAAGCGGCGGGTTGGTCTTGGGATCGCTGTCCGGGGCGGCCACCCCGACGAATGCCATGGCGCCGGGAACTTCCCGCAAGACGTACGAGAAATCCTCTCCGCCCATCATCGGAGCGGGCATGGGTGACCAGCCCTTTTCTCCTGAAATTGATGTGGCGAGTTCACGCATCATCGCTGTCGCGCGGGGGTCGCAGACGGTTACGGGATAGCCTTCGTCAATATTTATCTCGGCGGTGCAACCGTGCGCCGCCGAGATGTCGTTGGCGATCTGGCGGAACGCCGCGCGCGCCTTTTCGCGTGTGCTATCCGAAAGGGTGCGCAACGTGCCCATGAGGCGAACGGAGTCCGGGATGATGTTGTGGCTGCTGCCAGCATGGATCTGTGTAATCGTCAGCACCGCCGGATCGGCCACCGGGATCCGGCGTGCGATGAAGCTCTGCAATGCCGTCACGATTTCGCAGGCCACAGGGATCGGGTCGATGCAATCGTGGGGCATGGCTGCATGCCCGCCCTTACCCTTGATGTTGGCGATCAGCGTGTCGGTGGAAGCAAGCAATGGCCCTTCACGACCGACGAAGACCCCCCCCGGCGCATTGGGCGAAATGTGCAGCGCAAATGCTGCGTCGGGACGCGCAACCTCCAACAGCCCGTCCTCGATCATCCAACGAGCGCCGTGGTGACCTTCCTCGCCAGGCTGGAACATGAACACAATTGTACCGGGGAGTTGATCTTTACGCGAACATAAAGCCCGCGCTGCGCCTGCCAGCATGGCGGAGTGGGCATCATGCCCACAGGCGTGCATCGCGCCCGGGATCGTGGAGGCGAAATCCAGACCCGTTTCTTCTGTCATCGGCAAGGCGTCCATGTCGCCGCGCAACAGGACGGTGCGCCCGTTATCGCCAGCCTGCGCTTGTCCACCGCGAAGGATGGCGATGAAGCCGGTCGTAGATTGACTGTCATGAATCTCGAGTGGCAACCCGGCTAGGGAAGCCTTCAACTTAGCCGTGGTTTTCGGACAATGAAGACCAACCTCGGGCTCGGCATGGATGGCACGTCGGAGCGCGATCGTATCCGGAAGCACGTTCTCGCCGAGTTTTGGCCAATCCTGAAGCGCGGAGGGAGCGTTCATGAGCATTCCTTTCGATGCTCAAGCTTAGTCCGATCCGCCGCCGACGCAAACTATGAGGCTATTGGCCAGAGGCGGAAAACGCTGTCGCCGTCGTTGCACGGGCGCTGCCGACCGCTCGGCCTGGCACGGGCCCACAGCGATCTCCGGTCTCTCCATCACCAGCTAACCACGATCTTCCCGAAGTGGCTGCCACTTTCCTGATGACGAAAGGCGTCCGCGAGGTTTTCAAACGCGAAGGTTCGATCAATGACCGGCCGCACGCCATTGGCATCAAGCGCACGAACAAAATCCTCCTGCTCTTGCCTGCTGCCGACAATTAGTCCTTGTAGTCGCGCCTGTTTGGCCATCAGCAGAGCGGTTGGCACTTCGCCGCTCACACCTGTCAGTACACCGATCAGGGCGACGTGGCCGCCGATGCGCACGGCCTGCAACGACTGCCCCAGGGTTCCCGGCCCTCCAACCTCAACGACCACATCCACACCTCGGCCGCCGGTCAGTTCCATTACCTTCTGGCCCCACTTGGGCTCACTGCGATAGTTGATCGTGTGGGTTGCGCCGATGTCCTTGGCGCGTGCCAGCTTTTCGTCCGAAGAAGAAGTAACAATGACCTGAGCGCCCATCGCGCGTGCGATCTGGAGGGCGTAGATCGAAACGCCGCCGGTGCCGAGCGCGAGAACGGTGTCGCCAGCCTTCAGTCCGGCGTCCACGACAAGCGCTCGCCACGCCGTTAGGCCGGCGGTCGTAATAGTCGCGGCCTCCTTGTGGCTCCAGCCGGCGGGCGCCTTAGTGAAGGCGGTGGCAGGGAGGACAACAGCATCCCGCGCAAAGCCATCAATTCCGTCGCCCGGCACTCTGCGAAAGTCCCCGACCGTGGGTGGTCCCGCCTGCCAATCCGGAAAGAAGCAAGACACGACGTGGTCGCCCACCTGAAAATCGGTAACGCCTTCCCCGATTGCTTCAACGACGCCGGCGCCGTCCGCCATCGGAATGCGGCCGTCCGCCGTCGGTGACTTGCCGGAGCAGACCAGGTAATCATGGAAGTTCAGCGAGGTAGCATGAAGCGCTACCCGGACTTCTCCGGCCTTTGGCTGGCCAGGATCGGCCTGTTCGGATACGGTCAGGCGATCGAGACCGCCAGGCGCGGCAAGTTTGATCGCCCTCACGATGCAGGGCCCCCTGCCGAGGTGGCGGTGCGCCGGGCAGTTTTCACCGGAATCGTCGGCTCCAGCATCTGACCTTTCATGATCCCTTCTCCCTTGGTCGGTGATGTGGGCATGTCCATGATCCGATGCACCACATCCATGCCCTGGATCACGCGTCCAAACACCGCATAGCCGGGGTTCGCACCGTCTGCATCCATAGCTGGCGTGTTGCCGACAATGATGAAGAAGTCGCCGCGCGCGCTTCCAGGTGCCGCCATCGCCATCGAGATCGCTCCATCGACGTGGCTTAGCCCGGTCTTGCTGGTCGGTTCATGGGCGATCGGGGACAGGGTGCGTTTTGGATCATTCTGGGTGCCGAACTGAATGAAGCCATAGCGTGGTTCCGCCTGGATCTTCACCGTGCGATAGAATGACGTTCCGTCCAACCGCTTGCCGTCCACATATTTCAGGAAGTTAGCAGCCGTTGTCGGTGCTTTCTCCGTTTCGATAGCAAGTACGATCGGTCCAGCGTCGGTGATCAACGTGACCTGCGTAGTCGCTGCAGGTGTCGGAGCTGGCGATGCGCTTGGCTGGCTTGGGGGCGGGGGCGCCTGGGTCTGAGCAACAGCGGGCGCGGCTGATAGCAAACCGACGATCAAGGCTAACGTGCGCATCAGGCAACCTTTACCGCCAGAAGGGTGACGCTTTCGGCCTGGCTACCGGAAAGCTGCACGGTGTAGTTGCCGGCGGGGAGAACAAAATCGATCATCTTGCGGATCCCTGTGCATCTGGGCCCATTGCTGTGAGCTGAAGACTGCACGAGCTTGCCGTCGCGGATCAAGTCGATCCACGTGGGTTCCCCAAGAGCCAGCCGGTACGTGCCGGGCGCTGCAATGACTAGCGTCAGGGTGCCGCCATTTGGACCGACGGTCTTAGGTGCGGGGCTTAGCTTCAAGTGTCTTGCCGGGTGCAGAGACGCACGTACCGCTTGGCCCGGGCGAATGGTCGCGCCGCCTCCCGGCTCCGTGCCAGCAGCTACCGGCGCTTGCTCTGCCCAGCCGACGAGATCCGCTGGCAGGGCCACCCGCACGTTCGCGCAGGCGGGGTCAAGGGCAGGGTCTTGCCCTTGAGCCGGAACGGCGGCCACGAGCAGGGCGGTTGCAGTAACGAGACGCATCGAAGCTCCTTCGGGAGCCGGGAAACTCCTGAACGCGTGAAGTGACGTTTTGACACATCTTTGACAGCGATGCTCGCGTGCGAGCGGGTCGCCAGTGTCGGGCAAGTTGCTCTCGTGCCGATATAATCGCCGGCCCACCCGTTCCGGCTGCAGGTCGGGTGATCGCGGTCGATTGAACCGCAAAGAACAGCCCGGTGAGCCGGTTGGCTAGCTCACCGGGCGCTGAGAGCAGTCAGGCCCTGGTGGGGATCTTTTCGAAAGGAACGTCCTTGTCGACGCGGACGTCGCCCGGCAGGCCGAGAACGCGCTCGGCGATGATATTGCGCAGGATCTCGTCCGTTCCGCCCTCGATGCGGGTCGCTGGGCTGCGCATCAGGGTAGCCTGGAAGCGAGCCGCGTGCGCGGCCTGTGCCGGGTCTGTGAGTACGCCAGTCTCTCCTTGCAGATCGATCGCGAACGTCGCGATCTCCTGGCTGGTAGCACCGGCGACGAGCTTGCCGATCGAATTCTCTGGTCCGGGCTCCTGCCCCTTGGAGAGAGCCGTCAAGGCACGCATTGAAGTGTACTTCAAGCCGCTTGCTTTGGTTGCCCAGTCCGCGAGCCTCGACCGGATGGCGGGATCGTCGACCAGACGGCCACCATCACGGCCGGGCGCGCGAACCGCATAATCCAGCAAGGTTTCAAAGCCGGTGGACATGCCGGACCCGATCGACAGCCGCTCGTTCATCAGCGTCGTCAACGAGACCGTCCAACCCTGGCCAACGCCGCCGAGGCGCTGACTGTCTGGAATGCGCAGGTCGGTGAAGAATACTTCGTTGAAGCCGGATTGGCCGTGAGCCTGAAGGATGGGGCGCACCTCGATACCCGGCGAGCGCATATCGACCCAGAACATCGTCAGCCCCTTATGCTTGGCGACGCTGGGATCGGTGCGGGTGAGCAGAATGCCATATTGCGAAATATGAGCGCCGGACGTCCAGATCTTGGAGCCGTTGATCACCCACTCATCGCCATCCTTGACAGCGCGGGTGCGGAGACCGGCGAGGTCGGAGCCGGCGGACGGTTCGGAGAACATCTGGCACCAAATGTCTTCGCCCGCGGCGAGCGGCGGAAGGAGGGCCTGCTTGTCCTGTTCGCTGCCCCACGCCATCACCGTCGGACCGCACATGCCCTGACCGATGATGAAGGTGAAGGAAAGCTGCGCATATACGCCTTCCTCCTGGTTCCAGATGACCCGCTGCATTGGTGTGGCGCCGCGGCCGCCATATTCCTTTGGCCAGTGGAGGCAGGCCCAGCCAGCGTCATACTTCTTCTTCTGCCACGCCTTGCTCTCCGCGAGCATGTCAACGTCGGCGATATCACCGGCTGTACCATGGCCTGAGCCCGAGAGGATCGGGTGGAGGTGCTTGGGTGCGTTGGCGTCAATCCAGGCGCGCGCTTCTGCGCGGAAGGCGGCTTCTTCGGGAGTGTCATCGAAGTTCATGAGCGTGGATCCTCTGTCCTTTGCCCGGCCGATCCCCGCGGTGAGACGGAGAAGGGCGGCGTACTTCCGGCCTTGATCAGGCGGCGAGCGGCTCGTTTGCGGCCGCGAGCCGGTTGACCAATTTCTCTTCCCAATCCGGCAGACTGCCGAGCGCGAGCGCAAGCTGATTGGCGCGGCGATAGAAGAGGTGGCAGTCCATCTGCCAGGTGAAGCCCATGCCTCCGTGCACCTGGATATTGTTCTTGGCGCAGTGGCGGAAGGCGTTGGTTGCAGAGACGCGAGCCGTAGCAGCGGCGCGTGGCAGCTCCGCTGCGCCCGTGGATAGTGCCCATGCGCCATAATAGGCATTGGAGCGGGCCAAGGTCGCCGATACGTACATGTCGGCGAGCATGTGCTTGATCGCCTGGAAGCTGCCGATCTGCCGTCCGAACGCCATGCGTTCGAGCGCGTAATCGCGGCCCATCTCCAGTGCGCGATCGGCGCCGCCAATTTGCTCAAACGCGACCAGTACTGCCGCGCGATCCAGCAACGTCTGGAGATTGGCCCAGCCCTCACCGCGCTCACCAAGCCGCTCACCAGCGGCATTGTCGAACGTCAGCGTCGCCTGCCCGCGGGTGGGATCGATCGTGTCCAGCGATTGCCGAGTTACGCCTTCCTGTGAAAGGTCGACCAGCACGAGGCTGAGGGCATCGCCTTCCTTCGCGAGAACAATTGCCACATCGGCGATGTCGCCGTCGAGCACTGGCGTCTTGGTGCCGCTTAGTGCGCCGTTGTTGAAGGTCGCCCACACGTTCCTTTCCGTCAGGCGCTCGCCTTCGCTGCTGGCGAGGCAGCCGATAGCGGCGCCGGCAGCAATCTTGGGCAACCATTCGGACTGCTGTTCGGCGGTCCCGAACGACTTGATCGCTTCGGCGGCTAGGTAAACGGAGGAGAGGATCGGCAGCGGGGCGATCGCCCGGCCGAACTCTTCAGCAACGGCGCAAAGCTCCAGGTATCCGAGACCGAGCCCGCCATGCTCCTCGGGAATGGCAATGCCCAGAAAGCCCATTTCGGCAACACCTTGCCACAGCGAGCGATCGAAGCCGCCGCCTTCCAGCGCCTTGCGGACCCGATCAGTGGAACACTCGGCGGCCAGGAAGCGTCGCGCCTCCTGCCGAAATTCATTCTGTTGCTCGTTGAAATCGAACTGCATCGATCCCTCCCCTAATCCTGTGGAAGCTGGTGTACGTAGACTTCGTTGTGAGTGATCTGCTCGCCATCGAGCAGCACCATGTCGAACCCGCGCAGGCGGCCGCCGCCGGCAACATCGCAATACCAGCGGCCACAAAAGCCGCCGGGTATCGGCCAAGTCTCGTCGGGCGTGTAGGTCATTGCTGGGGTGGCCGCGAAAAGCCCGGTAAGATAGGCGCGAAGGGCTTCATGGCCGCGAATGCCAGCGGCTGTTTGCGGATCGAAGTAGGTGCAGTCCGCGCCGTAAAAGCCTAGCAGGGCGTCGACGTCCTTGGCCGTCCACGCGGCCAACCAGTCGGCGTTGTAGCGTGCGATATCCATCAGCTAGACTCCCACCACTCGCGCAACATGGGCGGCCTCGAAAACTTCGGCCGGCACAGCTTCCGGGCCGGCGAGGGTCGCCACGCCGTGCATTCCGAGCATCGGATCAACGGCACTTGCCTCGTGATAGCGGCGCCGGCGAGCACGAGCCTCCTCGCCGAACTCCATGTCGAGCTTTGCTTGCAGTTCGGACGCGATGCGCAGTCGGCGCATGCGCTCCCTGCGTTCCTCCGCATAAGGGCGGAAATCCGGCTCCCGGCCGTGGGGAGTTTCCTTCAGAATGTCGCTGACCAGTCGCACATCGCGATAGGTGATCGACAGACCTAGCCCGAGGATGGGATCGTTCCAGCCAGCTGCGTCACCGACCAGCACGGCTCCCGGTGCGAACGGACGCTCGGCGGCGCTGCAATTGTTGTAATAGGCGAGGAGAGGGCTTGCCGGCGTGCCCTGGGCGATCGCTTCATTATGCGGCGCCGACTTCATGCGGAAGGCGTCCAGGAAACGCCTTGGGCCCTCCTGACCAGCGAAGCGGGTCTTGGCCGCGAGATCCCAGCCACCATAGACCCGCATGCGTCCGTTTCCCTGCGGGAATGCGAGAAAGGCGAAATCCTCTTCGGTGCCGATCGCCTGCCGCGTGTCGTTCCACGCCTGGACGCCGTCGACCAGCAACCCGGCAAACCAATGGTGCGGCTTGTCCTGATGAAGCGTCAGCCCAGCCGCGCGCCTAACCACGGATTGTCGTCCCTCGGCCCCGACGACGAGCGGCGCATGCTCCGTATGTTGTTGGCCGTCATGCACGTAAGTGACGCTGGACGTGTCGCCGAGTTCGACCTGCTTGACGTCTACGCCCCGCAGCGCGGTGGCGCCGGCCGCGGAAGCCGCATCAAAGAGCGCCTGACAATGTACCGGATGGCGGATGCACAAGGGACCAGGCACGTCCGGCGCGAACATGCCGAGCGGCAGCGCGCGCGCCTCCGCTTCGGCCGGGTCGCGCGTCTCATCATAGGTTACATGGCTGGAGAGGTGGTGTCCGCCGGCGCTCAGCAGCGTGTCATAAAGGGCAAGACGCTTGGTCTCGGTAACGCCCCATGGCGCAATCCACTCCCCGCGCACCTTGTCTTCGTAGGCGAGGCTCTTTTCCAGGAGGAGCACCGAACGCCCGGCGCGCGCCA
The DNA here is from genome assembly GCF_020707225.1 of Sphingomonas sp. IC4-52. Classification (NCBI taxonomy): domain Bacteria; kingdom Pseudomonadati; phylum Pseudomonadota; class Alphaproteobacteria; order Sphingomonadales; family Sphingomonadaceae; genus Sphingomonas; species Sphingomonas sp. IC4-52. The sequence goes on from NZ_JAJFEU010000001.1 coordinate 346,421, forward strand.
TAACCGTGGCAAGCGCCGATCCGCCAATCCCACCACCAACTACGATGATGTCGTACGCCATTCCCGCTCTCCCGCCGTCGACCGCCGTCATGGGCAGTCGATCGGACAATTAAGTCAGTTGACCTAATTGCTTCACACGTACGAGCGGGGTTGTGGGCAAGTCAATGGGCGTTCGTCGAACCTGACGCCACGCCGCACGGTGCAAACGTCGGGCGGCAAAAGGTGATCCCAGCGCGAGGCGAGTCAGGCTGCGCGTGGTCGAGTGTTCCCGCATGCTAGGCGACGAGTGTTGACGCAGCGCCGCACCATCAATGGCGATGAGCGACAATCGAGACGAGCTCGAGGAGCTCGCCGTTCAAGGCCGAAGCCTGTCATTGAGTAGTGGATTTCCCGATCGCGGCGGCGCCAATGTTGTCACCTAAGTGACTGAAAAGTGGTGGACGCACTTGGGCTCGAACCAAGGACCCGCTGATTAAGAGACAGCGGTCTTATCTCGCTGTTTTCCGACATTTTCGCTGTCTGTACCTCGTAGCCGCCTCTGGGCGGTTGGAACATGTCGGAAAGTGAGCTTCCTGAAAAGATCAGCCGCGTTAAGGCTCAAGGTCGGAGCCGCGCTGCAGGAAGATCGCACGTCTTCAGAGGCGCGTATGCGGTCGAACAGCGGGTGGGTTGCAGCCATCCGTTTTGGGCACTCGCATCGCGTAAGCGAACGCTCGTTCATCAAGCCTTTGACGGAAGTCACGCGCCCCAATCTCGGTCATTCGACCGATCCGCCATCGATCCCGGGAGCCGCCGTTTGTTCATCTCGCCAATAACGGCGTCCTGGACGGCGAACATTGCGGACTTAGCGGCCGGGCAGCTCGGAACATCGAAACGTTCGAAAGCTGCCGCAGCTCATGTCAAGAACGCCGCGCTCGGATCACGCCAGCTATTGGATCATCTTGGCGGCAACCCAACATAGATTAGCGCGGCATCGTACCGGATCGACCAGGCTGATGTAAGTTGGCAACGGAGAATCAAGCGATGGAGATCGGCCCGCGGCAAAGAGCACTGAGATTGTTTCTCCAGCGTCTGGAAGCGCGATCTGAGATTAGTGCTCAGGAGCGGGAGGCCGTACTTTCTCTGAACGGGCAGCCCCAGAAAGTAGCGGCGCATCGCGACTTCGTCCGCCTGGGGGAGGAGCTTGAGGATTCCTGCCTCATCGTGGACGGGCTTGTCGCCCGGTTCTCGCAGCTCGAGGACGGCAGCCGGCAGATCGTCAGCCTGCACGTCCCTGGCGACATGGTGGATCTCTACTCGCTCATGCTGCCGAAGGCGCCGTCCCCGTTGCAGGCGCTTACGAATGTCACGATCATAAAAGTGCCCCACCGGCTTCTACGCGAACTCGCGTTCGATCACCGTGGCCTCGCATCCGCGTTCTGGCGTGATTGCGTAGTCGATGGGGCAATCGTGGCGCAGTGGCTGGTGAATGTCGGGCGCAGGAACGCGCGGGGACGCATCGCGCACCTGATCTGCGAGTTGGCGGTGCGCTACGCCCAGATCGGTGCACTAACTCACGGACGCTTTCCGTTCCCGATCACGCAGGAACAACTCGGCGATGCGCTCGGGCTCACCTCGGTTCATGTGAATCGCTCGATCAAGACCTTGCGCGAGGACGGCCTGATCACGGTGACGCGCGGCACCGCCACCATTCTCGACTGGGCGGGCCTAGTCTCCGTCGCCGAGTTCAATCCCGCCTACCTACATCTTCCCATCAGCCTTGGTGAGAATGGGCTAGCTGCCGTCCGTCAGGTTCGCTGAGGCGCCAGAAGCTGCCCAGCTATCCGTGCCGCCTGCTGCGCGACAACCGGCTTTTCGACTCGCGGCGTGGCGGCAAACTCGTCGGGGATGGCGGTGCGATCGTAGCCGGTGACGAATGCAAACGGGATGGCGCGGCGCGACAGCTCCCGAGGAACGTCGAAACTCATTCCCTGACCCAGGTTGAGATCGACCAAGGCGCAATCGGGCGGATCGGCAGCCAATGCCTCCGCTGCGCCGGCTGCATCTGCAAAGGGGCCAACCACCGTGGCGCCGGCATCTTCCAGCGCGTTCTGCAGATCGGTGGCCAAATAGTAATCATCCTCGAGCACGAGGATGCGCGCCTGCTCCAAGCTGCTGTTGCGCATATTCATCGTCCTCCTGCGTCAGTCTGCAGAATGCTCTAGCCAGCGACGAGCGGAAACTCGATCCGACTTTCGATCCCTCCCGGCTGGAGCCTGAAGCTGCCATGCCCCTTTAATTCGTAAGGGATCCGGCGGGAGATTAGTTCCAAGCCGAACCCCTGCCGGCGCGGCACTAGTTCGATTACGGGCACCCCGCGCTCACGCCAGTCAATCACCAGCCAGTCGTGCCCGTCGCGCGGTTCGGTTCGCCAGCGCACCTCCAGCCGACCGCTTGGTCGTGAAAAAGCCCCATATTTCGTCGCGTTGGTCGCCAGCTCGTGAATTGCGAGTGTAAGAACCTCGGCGCTCTTGGGCGAGATCGAGACGTCATCACCCTCAAGGCTGATCTGGTCCTCATCCGCCACCTGCGCGAGCAGCTCGTCCCGGATCAGCAGTTCGAGGTCAACCGGCGCGCCGGCTGAGCGGGTCAGCAACACCTGCGTGCGCGCCAAAGCCGAAATCCGGCCCTGAAGATGCTCGACGTATTCTTCCGCCGAACGCTCCCCATCATCAGAGCGACTGATGATCGACCGGGTGACCGCCAAGATGTTGCGGACCCGGTGCTGGAGTTCGGCAAGCAGGACCTGCTGGCGCTCCTGCAATCGGCGCAGGTCGTCGACATCGGTCGAGGTGCCCAGCCATTCGGAGATTGCGCCGCTGCTGTCCCGCACCGGCGCCGCGCGAGTCTGAAACCATCGATAGCGATGCTCACCCTGGTGAAAGATGCGGTAATCGGCGTGGAACTCGCCGCGTTCGATCGCACCCGCCCAAATCTCCTTCACCTGCTGCCGGTCGTCGGCGTGAACGGGGTCAAGCCATCCCCAATCACGGCTGTCCGCTTCAGTTTGCCCAGTGAATTCTGTCCATTGAGGACTTGCCCAGGTCCAGCGTCCCCCATCGACTGCTCGCCAGACGAGTTGCGGCACACCCTTCATCAGTGTCTGCAACCACCGCTCGTTCTCGCGCAGCGCCGCCTCCGCGCGCTTGCGCTCGGTGATGTTGGTGAACAGCACCGCCACGCGATTGCGGGCGGGGTCGAGTGCGAAGATGTTAAGGTCGAAAACGCGATCCAGCGTCGGTTCTGGCTCCTCGACGCGGATCGCCTTGCCGCTGTCCAGCGCCTGCCCGTAAAGTCGTGTCCACTGCGGGTTGGGCGTTCCCAGCAGTTCCGTGGCCGTCTTACCGACCGGCCAGGGCATGCTTGTATGGGCGATGAAGGCGGGATTGACTTCGACGAAGCGGAAATCGACCCAGGCGCCGGTCTCGTCTTTCAGCACGTCGACCACGGCATAGGCTTCGTCCATCGACTCGAAGAGCGCGCGATATCGCTCTTTGCTGGCGCGTAATGCGGACTCCGCGCGGGCGCGCACCACTTCCGCCCACAGCCGTTCGGCGACATCCTCGACCAAGGAGACCTCACCGTCGGTCCAGCGCCGGGGTTCGTGCTGATGGATGCTGAGGTTCACCTTCAGCGTGCCGTCCACTACCAGGGCCACACTGAGCAGCGCCTGGACTCCCACATCGGCAATGGCAGCATAGGCGGATTCTTCGGCAAGAGCGCCGATGTCGTCGATGCGAACGGTCCGGCCCGCGCGTAGGTCGGACAGGACTTCGCCATCGTAGCTCTCGAGCTGCATCACCGTCGGGAAAGGCTTTGCTCCCGGGGCAAACCACCCGCCGAAAATCTCCGCGACATTCCTGTCCCAGTTGTATTCGGCGTAGAGGACCCGCGACGAACTGAGCTTTTCTCCCAACAGGCGGGAGGCCGCCTCAATCTTGTGCTCGGCCGAAGGATGCGCGCGCATTTCGTCGCCCAGCGCAAGCAGGAACGCCTGGCGCTCCTCTCTCTCCCGGAGTTGCTCTTCGGCGCCTTTTCGGTGGGTGATGTCCTCGTAGAGCATGACGACCCGGTCACCGCGTCCGGGATAGACGAAGACCTCATACCAGTCGCCCCGCGCACCGTGCTGGTTCTCGAAGTGCTTGTAGGTCCCCGTCCTGACGACGTCATCGAAGGCTTGGGTCCAGGCCGGGTCGACGAAGGAAAAGACGTCGCTCGCCTTGCGGCCCTTCGCATCGGCAGCGGCGATGCCGAACAGCCGCTCGAACGCCGGATTGAGCTCCAGGTAAAGCTGATCGATCGCCCGCCCTTCCTCGTCGCGGACGAGTTCGAGCTCGCAGTAACCCTGACCCATCGTCTCGAAGAGAGAGCGGTATTTCTCTTCCGAAGCGGCAAGAGCGGCTTCGGCCCGAGCGCGTTCGGCGGCCGACCAGGTGCGCTCGGCGACTTCGCGCAACAGCGACAGCTCGGCCTCTGTCCAGCTTCGGGGGGTGACGCAATGCACGCCGAACTCAGCCACCAGGCGGCCGTCCTTCACGAGCGGCACGACCACGGCGGCCCGCACCCCCGCGAGCCTCCAATTGGCGCGTTCCTCGGCGTCCGCCTCGGGATCGGCCTCGATGTCCGGCTGCACCAGCAACTCGCCGCGATAGCGCCTGGCCATCCGGTGCTCGCCATAGTCGGCGAAAGTGAAGTGCTTCGGGAACGGGGCGATCGTGGCCTCCCCCTCCTTGGCAGGCCGCACATATTGTCCCCGCAGGGTGCCCGTCTCGGCGCCCACCTCCGCTTCAACTTCAGCGTACATCGCCCGGTCCACGCCCAGGTGCTCGGCGACCATTCGTGTCGTGGCGGCCTGAACCTCCCCGGCGTTGGCGAGCGGGCGCACCATGTCGCTGTGCGCCAGCAGAAATGCCTGCCGCTCCTGGCTCTCGCGCAGCCCCGCTTCCGTCCGCTTGTGATCCGTCACATCGTCATAGAACACTACGAATTGGTCGTTCCCTTGGACGGGCGCCATGTCGAAGACATACCATCGCCCAGTATCGGCAACGAAGCGTTCGAGGCGCTCGGGCTGCCCGGTCTCGACAACTCGCGCTGCCATTTCGAGCCAGAACGGCTCAATGAACGGAAAGATCTCGGACGCCAGACGGCCGACAGCCCTGGCGCGTTCGAAGCCGGTCTGCGCCTCGTAGGCGTGGTTGAGATCGAGGTACCGCGCATCGATAACGCCACCGTTCTCGTCGCGCACAAGCTGATGGATGGCCAGCCCTTGGCGAACGGCGTTGAAAAGGGACCTGTATCTCTCCTCGCTTTCGCGAAGCGCCGCTTCGGCGCGTTTGCGCGCGTCGATATCGATGTTCATCCCCGCCCATTTTTCGATCGCTCCTTCCGCACCGAGGACGGGTGCGGCGCGGACGTTCGTCCAGCGCCATCCGCCGTCAGGCGTACGGAGGCGAAACTCCGCATCCACCAACCTTCGCGCCGCGACCGCTTCGCGCCAGTGCTTTTCGGCGCAGGCGCGGTCGTCAGGATGGATGGCATCAAGCCAGCCGTAGCCGAACCACTCCTCCAAGCTCTGGCCGGTATACGCACGCCAGCTTGGACTGTCGGCAATGACGACGCCGGATGCGTCAGTCTCCCAGATCGCCTGCGCCCAGCTTTCAATGAGCAGCCCGTAACGAGCCCGGCTCTCCCGAAGTGCCGTTTCAGCCGCCGCCGCCCGACGTTCGGCCGACGCCAGGCGACGCTCCAGGTCTTCCGCCCCGAGCGAGATATCCACCATAGATCGTCACCTCTCGCGAACAGGAAGTGTCCGCTTCTAGGCAAACGCACAAACAAGCGGAATGGCGACGATTGGGTCGATTGCTGGCAGGGCGGCCCGCAGCGCTAAGCGGCGGCAGCTTTCGACTACCATTTACCTGAGAGCCGCCGGTCGGCTCCCGGCCAGTTCCCGCCGCCCGGCCGCACGTGAACGAACAACCGGTTTCTAGGAACACTCAAGCCGCGGTGAACGGCCGGAACTGGGTCGACCACTTCACGACTGGCTGACTCATGAGAGCTGAAACCGGCCACATTCGAGACGTCAGGGCGGTGATCGTTTGCTGCTTCGCCTCGTCAGGCCTGAGATTTTAAGTCGTGGTTTTCGATCTTTCTTTTCAATCATCATTCCGACAGATTCACGCTTTGTTGCCCTACCAACTATCAAGGGCTTACACCGTTTGTCGGAACGGCATTTGCCTCTCTTTCGAGCTTAGGACGGGGAGCGCGCGAACGCCAGCGCGGCGGACGCAAGGCTAGAACAAGTCGGGAACATTCACTATCTGGCGCGCTCGAATCATGGGAGCGCTGATGACTATTCACGAACCGCGCGAGCGCCTGCGCGCTCTTTCCAAACAGCACCGAACGGGGCTCGGTGACTTGGCCGCGATGATCGGCCGGCCGCGCACGTACCTGCGGCGCTATGTCCGAGAGGGGCGGCCTGACCAGCTGGAGGACGGCGATCGCGAAACGCTGTGTCGGTTTTTTGGTGTGCCGGAGGCGGAGCTCGGTGGTGTCGATCCGCGGTGGGCAAAGTTCCAGGTGGCGAAATGAGGCAGGTTGATCGAGACGAACTGATCAACCGCATCCAAGCGGCGATCCGTGGTTGGCCAAAGTCGATCCTCCGAGGTCTGGCAGACCATCGGCCAACTGAGCAGCTCCGGGCTCGTCTGCTGGGCGCGACAATGATCAGCGACAAGCTCGGTAAGCTTGAGATCCTGTCCGACAGTCCGCCGCCGCCGCCGATCCGCTACGCCGATCTGGAAGGCGGCAGCGGCGTGCCAGCCCAGGACGACGTCAAGCCGAACGGCCCCATGCGGTAGGTTTGCAGCCCAGCTGCGATCCGCGCGTTACCAGTGCGGACCTCTCGAATGGGGATGCACGCGATGGACCTGCACGATTCGATGGAGCGCCTACGCCAGTTCAGCCAATCGTGGAACGATGACGATGTGATCGACGAGGCCAGCGGGCTCACCGGCGCCGATGTAAAGCTCGTGGTGCATCTGCTCGGCGAGGAAGACGTCGTTCCTCCCGGCGTGGCTGATTAGCCGTCAACTCGCATCAGCTGGGCGGGGTAGGGCGCCACCAACTCCATCGCTTCCGCCCAGGGCGCCCGGAGCCAACGCTCCTCATCCTCGTCATGCAGCAGCACCGGCATCGCCTTCGGGTGGATCGGAGCGACTAGGCTGTTCGGCTCTGTCGTCAGGAAGGCGAACACGGCACCGCCGTCAGCCGGGCGCCAGATCCCCGCGAAGCTGACGATCGGCCGGCTCGGCACGTCGAACCAGTGGAGCGGCAGCTTGCCGTCTTCACCGCGGGACTGTCCGTACTCGCTGAAGGCGGTGAACGGGACCAGGCACCGCCGCTCCGGGTTCTGCAGGGCGCTCTTCCAAAACGGCGACGTGTAGTTCCGGACGTTCGTCACCTTCTTGTCGAGCAGTACCGGCTTGCCCGTCGCCTTGTCGATCCGCTTGCCCGGCACCTTATGTGGAAAGCCCCAGGACATCGCGTCCAGCATGCGGGCGCCATCCTGCCCGCGCACGACATAGGCGGGCTTGTCCGGGAACAATTCGGGCGGCGGTACCGTCAGATCTTCAGGGTAGGGCGAGACGATGCCGTAGCGCGCAGCGAGTTCAGCCTGCTTGGCCGTCATGCGGTAGCGGTTGCAGATTGCGACTCTCCTCTGATTTGCTAGGTCGCGCAAAAGCTCACTGGCGCAAGTTGTCGCGTAAGGACGATTGCACGGGCTTTCCACTAGATACTTGTTCAGTCTGTCGACGGCTCGCGGACCTTAGTAAGTTTAGCTTCTCCATGCTGGGAGTAAGTCGATGCTTAAGGCAATCTGGACGAGTTCCGCTGCTATCGGGCTGATGACGGTGGCTGCTGCTGCAGCAGCTCAATCGACCACCGACGTCCGACGGGTTGGTCAGCCGAACCAGTCCACAATGGACAAGGGACCGCCCAGAGATCCGCGGGTCCATTCGACAACCAAAACTCCGGATTGGGCTAAGCCATTCCCGAGCTCAACTCCGAAGCAGACCCCCACTGCGACCCCGAAACCTACACCTACTCAGAACCCGCCCCCTCGTTGATTCAGCGAGTAGCAGGCCGGTTTGAAAAGCCCGTTCGGTCACTTTCTAAGTTCGACAAGAGCGGCGCTGCGACTATCCGGCTTACCGGCAGCCGACCTGCGTCTTGCCTGTTTGCCAGATCGCCTCGACGCAGGTCCAGTAGCGATCGTTGCCGATGATCCGGTTGTTCCCGCGCTCCACCGCGCCAACCGCTTCGGCGAGGCGCTCATAAACCTCCTCCAGGACGCTCCGGCTGATCGTGACGTCATCCCCCGCACGTGGGGTGGCCGTCAACGGCTTTAGCCGTTCCGTCCTTGTCAGATCAGTCGGGCGCGTCGGCAGCGCCGGCCGCTCGGTTCGCACGCGCGATGCTTTCGTTGAGGCGGTCGCGCACGCGCTCGACAGGAGCGGGAGGGAGAGGGCGAGGCTCGCCGTTAGCAGGCACCGGAACGGCAGGGATGGCGTGAAACGCATCTCGGATATCCTTCGTGACCAGGTCGATGTTGATGGAGGCTTTGCGGTTGCGGCCGTCGACGTCGACGCCGATCGCCTGCGCGCTGGCCGCTGCCGCCTTCTCGTCCTTGCGGGCGATCTCGGTCGGGAGCGGGTCGCGGCGCGGCCAAAGCCGGCCGAGCGCGAAGACGGCCAGACCGAGAACCACGATCGCAACGACGATCGTCACCAGCGACACGCCGAGCTTCTTCGCGGTCGACGGCGTCACAGCCCAGCATACTCGCGCTTGGCGTCGAACGACGGGCAGGCCTTTGCCACCTTCGGAAAATCGCGGTGCCCGCGCACGTCAGCCTTCGGATAGCGGCGCTTCAACTCGCCGAGCAGCTGCAGCAGCGCCGCCTTCTGCGCGGGCGTGCGGGTGTCCTTCGGCGCCCTCCCATCAGCCGCCACCCCGCCGATGTAGCAGATCCCGATCGTGGTGGAGTTGTGCCCGGCGACGTGTGCGCCGACCGTGCCGATCGGCCGGCCTCGCTCGATGGTGCCGTCGAGCAGCACGACGAAGTGATAGCCGATGTCGGACCATCCCTGTTTCTTGTGCCATCATGCTTGGGCTCCTTGGGTGATGGTGGGATCGCCGGCGGCAGCGCGGACCGCACAGGCACGGAGCCCGACAGAGCGGCCGACGAGGACGGCGGTGGCGTGAGTGAGGATGTGCTGACCGGCAGTGAGCTGGGCGCGGAGCAGATCCTCCGACGCTGCGCGGGTGGCACGCTCCCGGATCTGGTCGCCGACGCTCAGGTCTGCGTTCATCTGGTCGCGCCACGACTGTGGTGAGGTGCGGGCCATCAGAGCAGACCCGATCCGACGCCGCCGAGGGTGAAGGCGTGCTCCGCCTTCTTGGGCGTGAACTTGGCGGTGAGCGTGCCGCCCTTCTCCAGGCGCTCAATCTGCCGCTGAAGCGGTGTCAGGGCAGCCAGGCGCGCGCGCTCCTGCCTCGCGACCTCCTCATCGATCATGGCGCGAGCTTCCGCCGCCGGTATGTGCTTGCGGTTGACTAGGTGCCGGTAGGTGTCCCGAAGGTGCGGCGGGCACCAGCCGAGGATCGTCTCGGTTTTGGCGCGACCGGCTTGCTGGCGGACCTCCGGAGCCATGGTCCGCGCACGCACCTCCGGCTGGAAAAGAACATCGCGGGCCGTGATCTTGCCTCGCTCGCTCCTCCGCCTGCGTTCCTCCGGTGACAGGCGCTCCATGCCCTTGCGCACAGCTCGAGAATGCGCCTCGCGGGCGCCTGGCCGGCTGAAATGCGCACGGCGCTCCGCGGCGATTTGCCGGCGGCGCTCAGGATCCCTGTTGCGGCGCGCCAGCAGGTCAGACCGGCACAAGCCGGAGCGGCTGCTTTTGGAAACCGGCTTGCCGCAATCCGGGCAGGTGCGCGGAGCGCAAGAGTCAGCGCTCGCGGAAGCGGCTGTTGCCGCCCCCGCGTGGTTCGTGTCTTCCATGATTTAACCCCTCAGCCGGCCCGGCCGGCGTTCAGAACCTCGTTATTCCGCGATGATGTCGGACAGTTCGGCCACCAGGCTGCGCGCGCGGTTCTTCAGCCGCGCGCGCTCCACATGGTCGACCTGCCCATCCCGCTGCGCTTCACAGATCTCGTAGGTGAGCGGTCGCTGCACGCGGCGCATGAGGCGGTAACGGGGGCGCAGCGCAAGCTGGAAGATGCGACCCGCACCGCGATCGTTTCCGCTGCCGCCGGCAACCTGCTGAGGTCGGCAGCATGAGCCGCCGGGGGATTGCTGACCCGGTGAGCGCCCGCCGCCGCTACTTCGATGAGTTCGAGGCGCGGCGTCGATCGATGCGCCGGGCTCAGCGGGCATTCTTCGCGATCTGGTTCTTCTTCGTACTCGCGATGGTGTTCGGCGCCGCGTGGCTGCTGAGCAATCCCGAGGCTATCGGCTCATTCGTCGGGCGGATCGCTGCCGCTTTCAACGCCGCCGGTGCGCGATGAGCGAGACCGTCTCCATCGGGCAGGTCGTCGGTCGTCAGCCTGAGACGCTGTTCATCACGCCGTCCAAGCCCAACCCGTGGTACGGCTCGATCGTCGAGGGCGATTCGCTGACCGCGCAGCAGCGCACCGTGCTGTCAACGCGAGAGATCGACCAGTCGGCGGTCGAGATTGTCACCGTGTACCGCCAGGCAACTACCCGGGAGCTGTGGTGGCCCAGCACGCAGCTGCCACCGCTGTACGCCTTCGAGTGTCCGGTGATCAGCCGCCAGTCTGACGGCTTCGTGAAGGTCGTTGCGCCGTTCGGCGACGTGAAGCGGGTGATCCCGTATCTCGATCGTCTGTGGGCGACATTGCCTCGCGGGCTGAACCGCCGCGGCTTCAGGAGCTGCGCGGCATGAACGTCCTCGCACTCGCCGTCTGGTTCTGCGCAGCCGTGGTCGCCCTTGGGGCGATCATTGTGACGCTCGACCAGTACGGCGCCCGCATGCTGCTCGCCCTTCGCGGCCAGCCTCAGATCCATCTCTCCCGGCCGCGCGCATCCCACGCGCGGACCATGACGCCTCGGTCGCTCGCCCCCCGCGACAGTCTTTTTCTCACCCCTGCGCTGTCGAGGCCGGCGCACGGGCAAATGGTTCAGCGGTGATGGAGCCGGCCCGAAAGCCGCGGGCGCCGCGCCCGCACACTGGCGTTCCGGACCGCATGCTCGACGCCGAGGAGTTTGAGGTGGCACAGGCCCGCTTGCGCGGCCTCGTACGATCAGCCGAGCGCACGGCCGCTCTGCGGTGCCGATAATATGGACCAGTCGAATGCCAGCTGACTTGCCGCCTCCATTCGTTTGTCAGGTCGTGAAGGTTCACGACGCCGACGGACCCCTCTGGTGCGAAAACGGTCTCAAGGTGCGAGTCGCCGGTGTGCAGGCTCCAGATTGGCAGAATGCGGCGCCATGCCGCCAGCGCAAGCCTGGCTACGTCTGCGACGACGCGAAGGCGCGCGCGAGCAAGCGCATCGCCGAGCGGTTGGTCTTGGGTAGAGGGATCAACTGCCGGCCGGCCGATCGCTCGTGGAAGCGGATCGTTGCCCGCTGCACGTTGCCGGATGGCCGAAGCCTCACCTGCGCTCTGATCGCCGCTGGCGCCGCTACGCGTTGGGACAGCTACTGGCGACGGTACAAGATGGGGGAGTGTCGCTGATGGGTCTGGCGCTTGCACGCCTGCCCGATTGGCCCGCGGGGATGAACCGCGAGACGGCGCTTGCATACACCGGGGTCGCTGAAGGCCAAATGCGGGAGTGGGAGCGGCGCGGCCTTGTGCGGTTCCGTCAACGCGGTCCGCGTGGCGCGGCCATCACGGCGCGTGCGGATCTCGACGCCGCGCTCGCCACGCTGTTCGGCGGCGCTGACAGCGATGATGCGATAGAGTTCGATTGATGACGCGGCCAAGAGGATGGGTGCGTCTGCCAGCCTATGTGCGGGCCACCAAGCGCGCCAGCGGCGAGGTCGCCTACTACTGGGAGCTGCCGCCCTGGGCGCGGCCCGCTCGTGATGAAGACGGAAAGCTGGTCGCAGCTGCGCGGGACGGCCGCCGGCATACGCTCGTCAACACAGCGCTAGGAACCGATCTTGCGGCCGCCATCACGAAGGCAGAGGCGCTCAACGAGGCTCTGACACAGTGGCGGACGGGCGAGGGCGGTGCCAACCTGGTTAAAGGCACGGTTGGATGGCTCTTCGCCTGGTATCGGGACCAAGAGCGATTCAAGAAGAACGTCGCCAAAACGCGCAACGACTATCGCAAGCTCATGGACATGCTGGCCGCGTTCGAGACGAAGGCCGGCTCTCCGCCGCTTGGGCAGCGGATGGCGAACAAGGTGGATGCCGGGGTTGCTGACAAGCTCTATCGCAAGCTGCGCGAGCGCGGCGAACGCCAGGCGACCTATGCCATGCAGGTCTGTCGCCTAGTGTGGACGTGGGCGGCGCGTCACCATCGGGCCACCGGCGTGAAGGAGAACCCCTTCGCGGGCATGGGGTTGAAGAGCACGGCAGCGAAGGGCAACCGCGCGACCACCCGTGCCGAGTATGACCTCTACAGGGCGACGGCGCGTGAGATGGGGTTCCAATCCATGGCCACAGCCGCTGCGCTGTCGTTCGAGTGCTGCCAGCGTGTCTGGGACGCCTTTGGCTTCGAGGACGCTGAGGGCGAGGAGCGGCGCGGGATCGAATGGGCAGGGTATGAGCCTGGCAAGCAGATCGCGTTGGTGCAGTCGAAGACCGGTAACGCTGTGGTGCTGCCGCTCACGATCGAGGTCGCAGGCGAATCCATTCGCCTTTACCCCGACCTTGAGGATGAGCTCGCGCGCACGCCACGGACTGCGGACGTGATCGTGGTCGAGGAGCGTAGCGGTAAAAAGTACAAGGAGCGCCGCGTCTCCTCTGTTCACCGCGCGATCTGCGAGAAGGCGGGGCTGCCCAAGACAATGACGTTCACGGGCTTCCGGCATGGCGGCATCACCGAGGTGGGATCAGTCAGCGCCGACGTGCGACCGATCTCCGGTCACGCCACGCTCGACGTCACGCGAATCTACAACAAGGCAACTGCGGACAAGGCTCGAGAGATAGCCGTTGCTCGCCGGGCTCATGTCACCGCGCTAGGCGCCGATTTGTCGGAAAGCGGATCGGAACATGTCGAATAGACGCACCGCACCCTTCGAAGAAAATGGCTGTTTTCTGCGAAGGAGGGTGGTGGACGCACTTGGGCTCGAACCAAGGACCCGCTGATTAAGAGTCAGCTGCTCTACCAACTGAGCTATGCGTCCGTGATCGTGTTGGGCGGCTGCCCCGATCGGGAGGCGCGCCATTAGCACCGCTTTTGTGCAGCGCAAACCCTTTTTCGCGAATTCACCAATTTTTTTCGCCGCGATTGCTCCGGTCGATCGACATGAGGATGCCCAGACACAGGAAGACCGTCATCTGAGCGGATCCACCGAAGCTGACCAGCGGCAAGGGAATGCCTACCACGGGGGCGAGCCCCATCACCATCGCGAGGTTGATCGCCACGTAGAAGAAGATCGTGGTGGCAAGGCCGGCGGCCGTCAGCTTGGCAAACCGGCTCTGCGCCTGCAGGCCGACATTCACGCCCCAGCGGATCACCATCAGATAAGCCACGATGATGAAGAGGCCGCCAAGGACGCCCCATTCCTCAGCCATGGTGGCAAAGACGAAATCGGTGTGCCCTTCCGGGAGATAATCGAGATGGCTTTGGGTGCCGTTCAGGAAGCCCTTGCCAGTGATGCCTCCTGACCCAATGGCGATCTTCGACTGGCTGATGTGATAGCCGGTGCCGAGCGGGTCGCTTTCCGGATCCATGAAGATCAGCACGCGATTGCGTTGATACTCATGCAAGAGGAAGTTGACGGCCAGCGGAGCCGCGACCGCGAAGGCGAGGGCGCCCCCGACGAACAGACGCAATGGCACGCCCGCCAGGAACATGACCGTGAGGCCGCCGGCCACGATCATCAGCGCGGTTCCCAGATCGGGCTGAAGCATCACCAGAGCCGCCGGTAAGCCAATGAGCATCGCTGCCGGCCAGATGCCTCCGAATCGGCGAGTCTCGTTAGGCGGCAGCATCTCGTAGAAGCGCGCGCAGGCCAGCACGATCGCCGGCTTCATCAGTTCAGAGGGTTGCAGACGGATGAAGCCCAGGTCGAGCCATCTCTGGCTACCGCCACGTACGGCGCCCAGAAGCTCCACCGCAACAAGCAGGACGACGATCAACACATATCCGGGCAGCGCCGCCTGTCGCCAGACATCTTCCCGGACCCGCGCGATGATCAGCGCCCCAAACAGGAAGACGACGAACCGAATACCTTGCGCCATTGCCCAGGGACGAAGGCTCCCGCCTGCCGCGGAATACAGCACAACAAGACCAAAGACGGCGATGCCGATGACAAGAAACAGCATCCGCCACGGCAGACGCGCGACGGGCGCGGGGACGATGGAGGAGCCGATCACTGCGGGTCTGATGGTTCAGTAGTGCCGACGCTGGCGGGACCTGCGCCATTGGCAATGTCGCTTACGGTCGCCTCTTGCGCGGCGTTGGACGCGTCCGTGGCCTGCTCGACGGCGGGGGCGCGGGTGGGCGCCGGAACATCCGTTTCAGTCGCCACGGCCTGTGCTGGAGCTGGCGCGACCGAGGTGGCGCGGTACGCGGCTTCCTGTGCCGCCATTCGGGTGCGGATATCTCCGCCCCAGGTCGGTTCCACTTCCGCCAGGGCCTTGAGCGCCTTTTCCTTGTCGAACAGGTACGTCATGATGTCACGGCCGATCATCGGCGTGTCCAAGTTGCGCACGGTATGGCCATTGTGTTCCAACACGATACCGGCAGCGTAGCGCGGATTGTCCGCGGGTGCGAAGCAGATGAACAGGGCATGGTCGCGCAGCTTGAACGGCAGTTGCGCGTTGCTGAGCACACCCGAGCGTCGTTCTGCCATGGTGATACGCCGCACCTGGGCCGTGCCGGTCTTTGCCGCCAGATCAATGCCGGGGATGTACAGGCGCGAAGCGCCGCCGGTGCCGCCGCCATTCACCACTTGCCACATGCCTTCTCGAACGATGCGCAGGTTTTCCGCGCTGAACGGAAGGGCGGGGGCGTCGGGGCGGACCTTGTCCATCAACAGGCTGGGCTGAAGCATACGGCCGGAGCCAATCCGCATCGCCATCACGGCTAACTGCATCGGATTGGCCAGCACGTAGCCTTGGCCGATGGAGGCATTCAACGAATCCGCCACGGTCCACTTCGTCTTGTACTTGCGCTCTTTCCACGCGCTATCGGGTACAGTGCCGTAGCGCTGAGTGGCGAAGGGCAGGTCGTATTTTTCTCCCAGCCCGACTGCGCGAGCGACTGGGGCCACGCGATCATAGCCGAGGCGGCGGACCATCTCGTAGAAGTAGATGTCGCAGCTCTGGGCGATGGCGCCGCGCAGGTCGATGGCACCGTGGCCGCGGCGCTTGTGACAATGGAACAGCCCGCTGCCGACACGGAGCGCGCCACCGCAGAACACCCGCTCGTTCGGGTCTACGCCCGCCTCAAGCAGCGCAAGGCCGTTCATCGGCTTCACGGTCGAGCCGGGCGGATAGAGCCCTTGGGTCACCTTGTTCATCAAAGGAACGTGATCGTCGGCCGAAAGCATCTTCCACTCTAGGTGGCTGATACCGTCGGAAAAGCTGTTCGGATCATAGGCCGGCATGGAGACCATGCACAGCATCTCGCCCGTGAGACAGTCGAACACCACGGCCGAGCCGGAGTTGGTGCCGAGCCGGCGGGCGGCATATTCCTGCAGCCCGGCGTCAATTGTCAGCCGCTGGGTCTTGCCCGGGGTGTCGGGGCGAGTCGCCAGTTCGGCGACCAGCTTGCCGCGGGCCGTCACCTCGATACGCTTCGCACCTGGCTTTCCGCGCAGATCGGTTTCCAGTGTCTTTTCAAGACCATCCTTGCCGAGTTTGAAGCCCGGAGTGACGAGCAGCGGATCGCGGGTTTGCTTGTACTGTTCCGCCGACGCGCTGCCGACATAGCCGGTCAGGTGGGCTACCGCCGCGCCAGCGGGATAGTTTCGTGCAAAGCCGCGGGTCGGCGCGACGCCCGGGAGCTCGGGCTGACGCACCTGAACGGCCGCGAACCGCTCCCAGCCGACATTCTCCGCCACCTTCACCGGTTGAAATCCAGCGGCCCGCTTCAGGTCCGTCCTGATCCGCAGCATGTCCTCGTCCGTAAGAGCGAGGAGGTCGCGCAATGCGGCCAGAGTCCGCTCTTCATCAACGATGCGATCGGGAATCAGATCGACGCGAAAATCGGTGCGATTGTCCGCAATTGGATGCCCATGACGATCCACGAGCCAGCCCCGCCGTGGCGGGATCAGCGTCATGTTTACCCGGTTACTCTCACTCAGGAGATTGTAGCGTTCGTTCTCCGCAATCGCGAGCCAACCCATGCGGCCGGCGAGCAAGGTGCCGACGCCGACCTGTGCGGCGCCGAGCAGCCAGGCACGACGGGAGAAGGTGTAGCCTTGCTGTGCTTCCGTAGCGATCCGGGTTGAACGGTTCATTCAACGACGCGCCGGCGATCAACCCACGCGACAATCCGCGCGGCGAAGGGGAAGAGGAGAATGGACACTGCGATCTGCGCGACTAGCACGGAATCCACGTGCCCGCCGAGAGGCGTTGCAAACAATCGCCCGCCGACCAGGCAAATTGCGATTGCGGCCGAGGCGATAAGCCAGTCCTGCGCGAAGGCACGGAAGATGGTGCGCTGATCAAAGAGATCGATCATGAAGAAGGACAGGGTCCACAGGAGCGTGGCGCTTCCCAACGGCTGGCCGCTCAGACAATCGTCGAACAGGCCAAGTAACGCAGGCGCCCAGCGACGCAACGCCAGCGGAGCCAGCAAGCGCCACGCCAGCAGCATCAGGAGGCCAAACGGCGGAAGCAGCGGCAACGTCGCCGCGACGGGAAAGATGGTGACCAGTGACCCTCCCATGACGGTGATCCACGGCAGTGCGCGGGCCCGCGTATGCGGTAGGGCCGGCCCGAAGGGTTTGGAGCTCGGCGTCACCGCTTTGCGCCTGCAGCAGGCGGCGTGGTGCCGGGCACCGGCGGCGGAACGGGTGATGGCGGAGGCGGCGGAAGAAAAGGTGCGCTGACGATGACGAAATCGAAGGTGTCAGGGTGGGCGAACGGCAGGGCCAAAGCACTGTCGGAACCCGGCTTCAGGACACGCCCGACGAGAACTCCGGGCGTATAAAGTCCACCTGTCCCGGAAGTGACGAAGCGGTCACCTGGTTGCAGGCGGGCATTGGTGGTTCCCACGGAGCGAATGTCCATCAGCCCGTCACCGCGCCCCGCCGCGAGCGCCGGAAGCCCGTCCCCGATGCGGCGAACCGGCACCACGCTTTCGGGATCAGTGGTGAGCAGCACGCGTGCCGTGTTGGGACCGGTTTCGACGACCCGCCCGATCAACCCATCTGGACCGCGTACCGGCATACCGGGACGCACGCCCTGCCAGCGCCCCGCGTTGAGGATGCCGAAGCGCCGGGTGCTCGTGGCGCTCGAACTCACGATGCGGGCAGTTACGATCGGGTTCGGCGTTACGTCTCGCAACTGCAGCAGAGCGCGCAGGCGCCGATTATCCCGTACGATGATGCGCGCTTGCATCAGGGCATCGCGCGTGCGGGCGACCTCCGCCCGCAGAGCTTCATTCTCGCCGTGAACGCGGAAGTATGTTGAGATCGTTTGCGGAACGGCGGCGACGCTGCGGATCACGCCGGACAGCCCGGAGGAGACCGGCGCGGTGAGTTCCGTGGCAGTAGAGCGCAGCGCAGCAAAGGCGGGCGGATTGAACTGCGACAGAACAAGCAGAACCGCCCCGATCAGCGCCCCCGCGACTGCCAGGATGTAGCTCAAGAAGAGCGAATATTGCGCCCGCCGCGAGAATCCCGGGCGTCGGTCCCGCGACGCCACCATGCGCTAAGCCCTTCTTCGATCAGCCGTTCTGAAGCACGCCGCGGTACATGGGATCTTCCAGCGCTCGGCCGGTTCCCAGCGCCACGCAGGTCAGCGGCTCCTCAGCGACGGTAACGGGAAGGCCCGTTTCATCGCGGAGAACCTCGTCCAGCCCCTGCAACAGGGCGCCGCCGCCAGTCAGCACGATACCCTGATCGACGATATCGGCGGCCAGTTCTGGAGCCGTATTCTCCAGTGCCACACGAACGCCTTCGACGATCGTCGCCACTGGTTCACTCAATGCTTCGGCGATCTGGCCCTGATTGATCTGGATCTCCTTGGGCACGCCATTCACCAGATCACGTCCCTTGATGTGGATCGTCACGCCCACCCCATCGACTGGCGGCTTGGCGATGCCGACCTCCTGCTTGATCCGCTCGGCCGTTGCTTCACCAATCAGCAGATTGTGGTTGCGGCGAACGTAGCTGACGATCGCCTCGTCCATCTTGTCGCCACCGACGCGGACGCTGGTGGTATAGGCGAGGCCACGCAGCGACAGCACCGCAACTTCCGTAGTGCCGCCGCCTATGTCCACGACCATGCTGCCGATCGGCTCCGTCACGGGCATGTCGGCGCCGATCGCGGCGGCCATGGTTTCCTCGATCAGCCACACGCGGCTGGCCCCGGCGTTCGAGGCCGCGTCGCGGATCGCGCGGCGCTCCACCTTGGTCGAACCCGAGGGAACGCAGATCACGATCTCCGGCCAGCGCATGAACTTGCGCTGTCCGTGCACCTTGTAGATGAAGCTCTTGATCATCTGCTCGGCGACGTCGATGTCGGCAATCACGCCATCCCTGAGCGGGCGGATCGCCTCGATATTGCCAGGCGTCTTGCCCATCATCAGCTTGGCGTCTTCGCCGACCGCCTTCACCTTCTTGATACCGTTGATCGTCTCCACGGCGACCACGGATGGCTCGTTCAGTACGATTCCGCGGCCGCGCAGATAGACCACGGTGTTCGCGGTCCCGAGGTCGATGGCCATGTCATGCGACATGAATTTGAAGAAACGCGAGAAGGCCATGTTGAGCTAGATTCCGTCCCCGAGTCGCAGACGCGACTTGCACCATTCATCCCGCGGCCACGGCCGCAAGCCGCTTCTTGGGCGCTGATTGCTGTTATCTCGGGGTCGCGGGAGGGCGTCGATTGGGCTAGGGGCGTGGCTGTGTCAATACGCCGCCTGCCCGAACATCTCATCAATCGTATCGCTGCCGGTGAAGTGGTGGAAAGACCAGCCAGCGCGTTGAAGGAACTGGTTGAGAACGCCATCGACGCCGGTGCGACGCGTGTCGCCGTGCGTCTTTCGGACGGGGGGATCGGCCGCGTCGAAGTCGCGGATGACGGCTGTGGAATGACCCCGCAGGACATGGCTCTCGCCCTGGAGCGCCATGCCACGTCGAAGCTGCCCAGCGATGACATCGATCGCGTTGCCACTATGGGATTTCGCGGTGAAGCGCTTCCCTCCATCGCCAGCGTCGCCAGGCTGACGCTGGAGAGCCGGGTAAGAGGCGCGGACGGCTGGTGCCGTGTCGTCGACAATGGTGCCCTTGTTTCAGAGGGGCCTGCTGCCTTGCCGCCCGGGACGCGCGTGGTTGTCGAAGGCTTGTTCGAACGGGTTCCTGCGCGACGCAAATTCCTGCGATCTGGACGCAGCGAAT
Organism: Sphingomonas sp. IC4-52; assembly: GCF_020707225.1. Classification (NCBI taxonomy): domain Bacteria; kingdom Pseudomonadati; phylum Pseudomonadota; class Alphaproteobacteria; order Sphingomonadales; family Sphingomonadaceae; genus Sphingomonas; species Sphingomonas sp. IC4-52. The sequence goes on from NZ_JAJFEU010000001.1 coordinate 366,224, forward strand.
ATGCGGCGTGCCTCGACGTGGTGCGACGGCTGGCGATGTCGCGCCCGGACGTGATCTTTACCGTGGAGCATGATGGTCGCCGAGTGCTGGCGGCGCTTCAGCCCGAGGACCGGCCGGGACGCGTAGCGGCGCTGACCGACCGAGCGCTGAAAGAGAATAGCGTCGCGATAGACATGACGCGGGAGGCCGTGGTGCTCGGCGGGGTGGCTGGATTGCCGACCTTTCACCGCGGCGTTGCGGACCACCAATATCTTTTCGTGAACGGCCGACCGGTCAAGGATCGATTGCTAATCGGCGCCATCCGTGGCGCCTATGCCGAGATGATGCCGCGCGATCGACATGCGGTTGTGGCGCTGTTCATTGATCTGCCCTCGGATCAAGTCGATGTGAACGTCCATCCCGCGAAAACAGAGGTGCGTTTTCGTGACCCGGCCATGGTGCGCGGGCTGATCGTTTCTGGCTTACGGCGCGCCCTGGATGAGGCGGGCCACCGGGTAGCGCACCGTGCGCCTGATGAGGTCCTGGCGGCGTTCCGTCCGGACGCGCCAGCCTACAGCGAAGTCGCGCCGTTGGTGCAAGATCAGATCGCGAGGGGGGCGCAGGCAGTTGACTACATCTCCCGCGCCAGCCTGCTGCGCGACCAGCGGCCGACCTTCTTTGCGCCACCGCCGCAAGCACGGGGAGAGGCAGCTGTCGCGTCCCCGCCGGAATCGCGTGTTCATCCGCTTGGCGTGGCTCGGGGGCAGGTCGCCAAGACCTACATTGTCGCTGAAGCGGAAGACGGTCTCGTCATCGTCGATCAGCACGCCGCACATGAGCGGTTGGTGCTGGAACGCATGCGGGCAGCGCTGGCAGGCGGCAAGGTGGCGGCGCAGGCATTGCTGATCCCCGAGGTCGTGGAACTGGACGAGCCGAATTGCGATCGGCTGGAAACCAGGATCGAGGAATTGGCGGAGCTCGGGCTCGAGCTGGAGCGATTTGGCCCTCGCGCCATGCTGGTTCGCGCCACACCTGCATTGCTCGGCAGCGGTGATCCGAGCGGACTGGTTCGCGATCTTGCCGATGAGCTGACCGCCTACGACGAAACCTTGTCTCTGCGTGAGCGTCTGGACGCGGTGGCAGGAACCATGGCCTGTCACGGTTCAGTCAGGGCAGGGCGTGTTCTGTCGATCACCGAGATGAATGCTTTGCTCCGGGAGATGGAAGTGACGCCGCACTCCGGTCAATGCAATCACGGGCGGCCCACCTGGGTGAAAATGCCGCTGGAGCAAATCGAAAAGCTGTTCGGCCGGAAATAACGAATGCTCCACGTCGCCTGTGCAGATCCGCTGCCGCACTGGTTCGAATAAGCCGCCGGCCCTGTGAGAGGTCCGCAGTGTTGGGACATCGCGGCGTCGCAGCCGCGGCGCGTTTTGGTCGATTTCCGAACGCATGGTTGTGGTGGGGCGCTTGGCGTTGATCGATACCCTCGAAAGTCGCGGCGCTGCTCGGTCGGAAACTTTCGTCGGCGCTCAGCATTCTTTGCTCGAATATGTCTCCAGGATTTCAATCATGAAGCAGATTGTGCCTCTCGTCCTCGCGCTCATACCCCTTGCCGCGGTTGTGGGCGCCTGCGTCGCAGTGCCTTGAGGCCGCAATCGGTCCTCGCAGGCAGTCAGTAGGCTCAGCATCTTACTTCCCTCCCGTGTCTTGCAATAGTATTGCGCGCAATCTAACTCTGGTTTTGCAGAAATCGGAGATTGAAGATGGGCACGCTCTATTCCACCAAGGTGACCGCAGTGGGGGGCCGCAGCGGCACGGTGCGCAGTGACGACGGTATTCTCGATCTTTCTCTGGCCATGCCTAAAGAGTTGGGCGGCAAGGGTGGCGCAACCAATCCGGAACAGCTATTCGCCGCGGGCTATGCCGCTTGCTTTGAAAACGCTGTCATTCACGTGACCCGCGCGCAGGCAGACAAGGTTCGCGATGGCGATATCGAGGTGATCGGCGAGGTCGGCTTGCTGCCTGGTGCTGGGGGCGGTTTCAACCTGGCTGTGACGCTGGACGTCACGATCGCTGGCGTGGATCAGGCCAAGGCAGAAGAGATCGTCAAGGCTGCGCACGCGGTGTGCCCATATTCGAACGCAGTGAAGGGCAACGTGGACGTCACGTTGAACGTGTCTACTCGATGAAGGATCAGGTGGCGGCACATACGGATGATCCACTCCGGCTGGACCGGCAGGTATGTTTCCCGCTTTATGCTGCCACCAATCTGATCAACAGACTGTACACGCCCGTGTTGCGCAGTCTTGGTATCACCTACCCGCAATACCTTGTCCTGCTGGTATTGTGGGAAGAGGAGCCGCAGACGGTCGGCGCACTGGGTACGCGCCTTTTCCTTGATAGTGGAACGCTGACCCCGCTGCTCAAGCGGATGGAGAGCAACGGATTGCTTGATCGCCGCCGCGACTCGGCGGACGAGCGCCGCGTTCTAATCACGCTGACGGACAAGGGGCGGGCGCTTCGAGAAGCGGCTCTTCATGTGCCTGGCACCATGTCACGTGGATATGATACGCAAGGCTTGGAAGAATTGCGGGAGCGTGTGACAGCGCTCGTCGCGATCTTGGCACAGCATGACGGAAGAGAACGCCTGGAGGGTGGCGCCTGAGCGATCGCTGACGCAATTGCCGCCGCAATGTGTCGGATCGATTGCTCCCCGCCGTTATTCTATAAGCGCGGCGTTCCACAGCCTGAAGTCATCGTGAGCTCGGCTGAATGCGCTCCCGGATGGTCAGCCGTGAACCGTCGACGGCGCTGGATCATGGCTCAAACTGCACTGTAAGCAAGAATGCCCTTCCTGATCAGCCCAACGCGCTTTCTGCTGCATTACGTGGCCGCGCGTCCATGGATCTTTCTGCTGCTGGGCGTACTGGTTGCGGGTGCGTCGGTAAGCTCGATTGGCGTCCAATATGCCATGAAGCTGTTGATCGATGCGATGACCAGTGCCGATCGCGTCCGATCGCTCGTTTACACGGCCCTGGCATTATTCCTGAGCTTGGTAGTTCTTGAAAGTCTGCTCCAGCGGATGGCCGCGCTGACTCTCGGCCATGCTACCGTGGTATCGGGCGTCGGCATTCGGCTCGACATGGTGGACTATCTGACGGGCCACCAAATGCCCTTTTTCCAGAACCAGCGAGCCGGTTCGCTTGGGCACCGGATTTCGGGCCTGGCGGGGATCTTTGGCGCAATCATCCACCGGCTCCTTCAAGAAGTGACACCGCCGCTCATCGCGTTCGCCGGCGCCATGATCATCTTCGTGACGATCGACGGAACCATGGCCTTGGTTCTTGGGGCGATATTCATTGTCGTAACGGCCGGACTCGTCCTGCTTGGCCTGCGCGGGCATGTGCACCACAAGGCCTTTGCTGAGCATGCCGGTACGGTCGGTGGCGAACTGGTCGATTTGATCGGCAACATCTGGGTAGTGAAGGCCTTTGCCGCCGGTGAAAGAGAACTGTCGCGGCTGCGGGGATTTCTTGACGATGAGGCCGTGGCCCAGCGCCGTGGTTGGTTCTTCGTCGAGCGGATGCGCGGCCTCCACGATCTCTCGCTCGCCATCTTCGTCGGCGGTACGCTGATCTGGGCAATCGGGCGTTGGTCAAACGGCGCCATCACCACCGGGGACGTGGTGATCATCAGCACGATGACCTTCCGCATTCTCCATGGTTCACGCGACCTCGCCATGGCTCTGATCGATGTCAGCCAGCAGTTCAGTTATCTGCGGGAGACGCTCGACATTATCGGCGTGCCTCAGACGCTGAGTGATGCCCCAGGTGCTGCGCGGCTGCGGGTGGGAGAGGGTCGGGTACAGTTCAGCCATGTCACTTTCGGCTATGATCCGCGCCACCCCGTGCTTCATGATCTGTCGTTGGAAATCCCAGCGGGGCAGAAGATCGGCATTGTAGGGCCCTCCGGCGCGGGAAAGTCATCGCTGCTTCAACTGGCCCAGCGATTTCATGATCCCCAGGCCGGTCATGTCATGATCGATGGTCAACGTGTCGACATAGTAACGCAGGAGAGCCTGCGCGACGCGATCGCGGTGGTGCCGCAGGAAGTGCTGCTGTTCCACCGATCGGTGATGGAGAACATCCGTTTCGCCCGTCCGGACGCGGATGATGATGAGGTGTTCCGAGCTGCGGAGGCGGCGGGATGCGACGACTTCATCCGTCGGCTGCCACACGGGTATGACAGTATTGTCGGCGAGCGCGGCACCAACTTGTCGGGCGGACAACGGCAGCGGATCGGCATCGCCCGCGCCTTTCTGAAGAACGCGCGTATCGTGCTGCTCGACGAGGCAACGTCAGCGCTGGACTCCGAGTCGGAGCTTGAAGTCCAGAACGGGCTGGAGGCGCTGATCCAGAACCGCACAGTCATCGCCGTGGCACATCGCCTGTCCACAGTCGTTAATTTCGACCGGGTGGTGGTTCTGTCGAACGGCCGCGTCATCGAGGATGGCCCCCCTCAACAGCTGCTCCGCCGTCCCGGCGGCGCGTTCCGTCAGCTCTGGGTCATGCAGGTCGAGGGGATGGATCGTTCATCGGGGATCTCGGCCGCGGGGGAACGACTCCGCGCGCTGTCCGAGCGTAGCCGTGCGCGCGTCCAGCAAATGGTACGAAGCGCTTGGCAGAGCCGCGCTGAGCGCGCCTGAGTCACGCGCGTGCCGGTCGGCGAGGCTCGTGCTCTGGATGGGCCAAGCAGATGCAGCGTGAGGCCGGTTGTCTCCGGAGTGAGCAGTGCATCGAGCCGATCAGCCACCGGTACTCGCTCGCGGCGGCGGCTTGTATCCAGGGCCGAGCGCCACGCATGAATGTGGTCGGCGAGCGCAACTCATAACGAAAGGCCCGCCAGGCATGACGCCTGACGGGCCTTTTGTCTTGTCCTACGCGAGGGTGGTTAGCCCTCGGCCGATTCCTCGCGGACTTCGGCGCTCGCGCCGGGCTCGGCGTTCGCGTCATACTCTTCCGTGAAGCCGCCCTGGTCACGGCCTTCCTCGAAGACCTGCGCCATCACGTCGACGCCCTGCGACTGCAGCTCCGCCTCTTCAGGCGAACGCGCGACGTTGACCTTCACCGTCACGGACACTTCCGGGTGCAAGGCGACGCGGATGTCGTACACGCCGATCGCCTTGATCGGGCGGTCGAGAATGACCGCAGACTTCGCGACCTTGTGGCCAGCATCGTTCAGCGCATCGACCAGATCGCGGACCGCGACCGAGCCGTAGAGCTGACCGGCGTTCGACGCCTGACGGATGATGGTGACCGACACGTCCTTGAAGGTCTTGGCTTCCTTCTCGGCCTCGCCACGACGATTGGCATTCTCAGCCTCGATCCGTGCACGGTTGGCTTCGAAAACCTTCCGGTTCGCTTCGTTGGCGCGCAGCGCCTTCTTGTTCGGCAGCAGGTAGTTACGGGCGAAGCCATCCTTCACCTTCACTACGTCGCCGATGCCGCCGAGCTTCTCGACGCGCTCAAGCAGAATGACGTCCATCTGCTCTTCTCCTTACTTAACGACGTAGGGCAGCAAGCCCAGGTGACGGGCGCGCTTGATCGCCTGGGCGAGCTCGCGCTGCTTCTTGGCGCTCACCGAGGTGATGCGCGAGGGGACGATCTTGCCACGCTCGGACACGAAGCCCTGCAGCAGCCGCACGTCCTTATAGTCGATCCGGGGAGCGTCCTTCGCCGAGAAGGGGCAGCTCTTGCGACGGCGGAAGAAGGGACGTGCCATTATGCGTTCTCCTCTTCACGACGGCGGCCGCGCTCGCGGTCCCGCTCCTGCTTGCGCATCATCACCGACGGGCCCTGCTCATGCGCGTCAACCTTGACGGTCATGTAGCGGATGATGTCCTCGTTGATGGAGTGCTGACGCTCGATCTCGGCGACGGTATCGCCCGGTGCGTCGATCTCCATCATCACGTAATGAGCCTTGCGGTTCTTCACCATGCGATAAGCAAGGCTGCGCAGGCCCCAGGTCTCGGTCTTGACGACCTTGCCCTGATGATCTTCGACGATCTTGGTGATGGCTTCCGCCATCGTGTCCACCTGCGCTTGTGCCAAATCCTGGCGCGCAAGGAACACGTGCTCGTAAAGAGCCATGTGCTTTCCTTCGTTGGCCGATCGCTGACATGGCCCCGTGCCATGCCCCTCCGACTGTCGTCCAAAAATAGCGAAGGCGAGGAGACGATGCTCCCCGCCTGTGCTGCCCGGTCCCGTACCGGAAATCCCGAAGAAATCAAGCGCCACCGCAGGGCGTTCGCAAGTGCGGCCGCCACAATCCCGCTGCTGACCGCAACAAGCACAGCGTCGTTGCCGGAGCGCACCTGCTGCTGACTGCGGGCCGGCGCGTAGAGATGGCGGCTGCGATACTGGCGATAGTCGATGGTGCGATAGTTCTGGGCATAGCGACGATCAAAGCGCTCGCCCTTGTGCCATGAGCACTGCTTCTGCAGCGGTGGGACGATGGTCGTCTTCTTGACGGTTGTACTCCGGGTGGTGCTGCACGGTCGTGGTCACGTGGCGGTCCTGACGACGCGCCTGTGCCTCCGCCGTCGCGGCAATCATCGGGGTGGCGACCAGCGAGGCCGCAACTGTCACCTGAACCAGCTTCTTGAACATCTGAAATCTCCTTCGCGCTTCCGCAAGCGGCGCCTGAACGATCGCGTCGGAGAGATGTCTGGACCTCGTAGGTATCCTGCGGGACGGCTTGGGCGCGGCATTTCGTAGCGAACTGTCGCCAAAAAGGCGGGCACGCTGAACAACGGTTCAGCAGGCAAGCATTTGTACATGGGATCGAGTTATCACTGCCGAAGATGACGACCATGTTCCCACCGCGCCGTTCGAGAAGCGACAAGACAGCGCTGGTCGAGAACGACGGCGCTTCGTGCCGGGTGCGTGCGGCGACGTGGTTTGGGCTCGTCGTGGTCGCGATGGCGGCGGCGCTCTACGTCGGCTGGATCGGGTTCATGGCGTCCGACGACTCGCTCTATCATGCCGGAGCAGTGCGCTGGCTTGTTGATCCTCCTTTTGCCGGCAGCGATCACTGGTCCACCCGCTTTCCGCTTACGCTGACGTTCGCTGCCGTGATCGCAGTCGTTGGGAACAACTTCGCCGCTTTCGCAGTCACCGCGATGCTGTTTTACGTTCTTCTTGTGGTGGTGGTCGGCGGCTTCGCTGCCGCGGTCGGGAGTCCGCGCGCCGGATGGATCGCTGCCTTGCTGACTGCCACTCTTCCTGTGGTGGTCTCGCATGCGACGACGGTAAGTGTCGATCTGATCGAGGCGGCCGCTCTCGTGGTCGGGGCGTGGCTTCTTGGCTCCAGCAGGGAGGATCCGGGAGGGCTCCTGCGCGCAGGTTTGGGCGGCGTCATGTTCGGGACCGCCGTGCTGTGTCGGGAAACAAGTGTTCTTCCGCTGATGGTGCTTGGCCCGTTGTTTCTGATCGGTAGGCCTCTACCGCGTCGTGTGCTGATGGCGTGCGGCATTGGTGCCGCGATGGTGCTCGTGGGAGAAGCGCTCTTCCAATATGCGCTAACTGGTGATCCTCTGCGACGCTATGCGATCGCGTTTCATCACGACGAGCATATCAATCGGGCAGCCAATCACGAGGGAAACTTCCTTCTGTGGGCGCCGATCGATCCTCTGCTCGTATTGTTAATCAACGATGATTTCGGGCTCCTGTTCTGGATCGCGGGGATCGCCTGCGTCGGTCGGTGCTGGACGAGATTGCCGGTCGCGCGGCGAGCGCCCTTTCTGTTGCTTGCGGCCATGGCGGGCAGCAGCTTCATTCTCGTATCGGCCCTTTACGCCAAGCTGGTGCTTAACCCGCGATATTTCATGCTGGCGGCCCTTGCTGCAGTCATCCTCGTGGCCCTGTGGCTCGACCGTATTCGTGCCTGGGCCCGGATCATGGTTCTGGCGGTGCTGGTTTCAACCAATCTGTTGCTGGTGAGTGTAGGAAACGCTCATCCGAGATGGCCCATGGAAGCCTTGTTGATTGCAGCGGAAGCCCACCCGCAAGCCGTTGTCGCCGGCGCGCCTAATGATGTAGCGCGCTCGGATATCCCGATGGCGTTCCTGCGTCAGACCAACATTCGGCCGCTTCCGGCACAACCGGGCGACCTCGTCGTGGCGCCCGCGACTCATGCGCCGAAAGGTGTAGTGATCGCGCGCTATCCCTCTCCCCCGACGCGGCTCGGCGCATTGCTTCGGTGGCTCGGACTGGAGCCTTTGGTGCCCAGCGCCATCTCACGCCGTATGTTTGCGCCAAGCCCGGAGATGGTGCTGGTTCGACCGCAGGGCGGTTGACCCCGCCGGCCTGACGCGCCTACCCGGCGCCTCTTCGATTTGGGAGAGGCAGATGCGAGCGTTTATCTTTCCGGGGCAGGGCAGTCAGTCCGTTGGCATGGGCCAAGCGCTCGCGGCCGCGAGTTCCCATGCGCGCGAGGTGTTCGGCGAGGTCGATGAGGCGCTTGGCCAGAACCTGTTTCGGCTCATGACGGAAGGGCCAGCGGACGAACTGACGCTGACCGAGAATGCGCAGCCAGCGATCATGGCAAATGCCATTGCAACGCTGCGGGTTCTCGAGAAGGAAGGCGGCGTTCGCCTGGCCGAAAAGGCGAACTTCGTGGCTGGTCACAGTCTGGGCGAATATAGCGCGCTATGCGCCGGCGCGGCGATTGACCTTTCCACCACGGCAAAGCTGCTGAAGCTGCGCGGTCAGGCGATGCAGGCAGCGGTGCCAGTGGGTGAGGGCGGCATGGCGGCTCTGCTGGGCGCTGACCTTCCCAAGGCGCAAGCCATTGCCGCGGCGGCGGCCGAAGGCGAGGTTTGCACAGTCGCGAACGACAACGATCCCAGTCAGGTGGTGATCTCCGGCGCGAAGGCGGCGATTAATCGTGCCATCGCTTTGGCGAAAGACCACGGAGCCAAGCGTGCCGTTGCTCTTCCGGTTTCCGCTCCATTTCACTGCCCGCTCATGCAGCCTGCCGCAGATGCGATGGAGAAGGCACTGGCAGAGGCTAAGGTCGCCGCTCCCCTGGTCCCGGTGTACGCGAATGTCACTGCAGCACCGGTGAGCGATCCGGATACGATCCGTCGCCTCTTGGTAGAACAGGTTACAGGAATGGTGCGTTGGCGCGAATCGGTGCTGGCGATGGTTGATGCTGGCGTGACAGAGTTCGTGGAGTTTGGCGGCAAGGTGCTGTCACCGATGGTCAAGCGGATCGCCCCTGACGCGCAGGCAGTTAGCATCGTGTCCATGGACGATCTCGAGGCGCTGCTGAAGGGCTTGTAAGTTCGGCAACTGGTCGGACCAAATACGCACGTGGAAGGTTCCTCGACCGCATACCAGCGGGCCGCGGTTCGTGTGAATTCGGGAGATTTGAATGTTTGACCTCACAGGGATGACCGCGCTGGTGACGGGCGCCTCGGGCGGCATCGGCTCGGCGATTGCGCAGGCCCTCGCCGCTCAGGGGGCACGCCTGGTCGTTTCAGGATCCAATGCGGATAAATTAAATGCGTTCTGCGGCCAGCTTGGCGGCGATCACGTTGCGGTGCCGGCCAACCTGGCGGATGCGCAAGCAGTGGACGGGCTGGTTCCCGCGGCGGTGGAAGCTCTTGGCGGACGTCTCGACATTCTGGTCAACAATGCGGGTGTAACGCGCGATAATTTGACCATGCGGATGAAAGACGACGAATGGGACCAAGTCATTCGAGTCAATCTTGAGGCTGCTTTCCGTCTGATGCGGGCAGCCGCAAAACCGATGATGAAGCAGCGCTTCGGCCGAATTGTCTCGGTCACCTCGGTGGTCGGGCAGACCGGCAATCCGGGCCAGGCGAATTACGCGGCATCCAAGGCAGGCCTTGTCGGCATGTCAAAGGCGGTGGCGCAGGAGCTCGCAAGCCGCAACGTCACGGTTAACTGCGTTGCTCCCGGTTTCATCCGGTCCGCGATGACCGATGTATTGCCGGAAGCGCAGAAATCCGCGCTTCTCACGAAGATTCCGGCTGGCGATCTGGGAACCGGGGAAGACGTGGCCGCAGCTGTCGTCTATCTGGCATCGCGGGAGGCTGGCTATGTCACCGGCCAGACCCTGCACGTGAACGGCGGGATGGCGATGGTCTAAAGCAGACTTGTATCGCAACGCACCCCGTTCTACCTGCGTTCAGGATTCAACAACCCCCCGACGAAACAAAGGGAATATATATGAGCGAGACCGCCGACCGCGTGAAGAAGATCGTCGTCGAGCATCTCGGCGTCGAAGCCGACAAGGTGACCGAGGACGCGAGCTTCATCGACGATCTCGGCGCGGACAGCCTCGACATTGTCGAGCTGGTGATGGCGTTCGAAGAAGAGTTCGGGGTGGAAATTCCGGACGACGCTGCCGAGAAGATCACTACCGTGCGTGATGCGATCACCTATATCGACGAGCACAAGGGCTGATCGCGAACGGGGCGCGGAGGCTTCGAGCCTGCCGCCGCCTCGGCCCGGATTTGAGCGGCTCCCCGTCCCCGGCCAGAGGGCGGGGAGCCGTTTCGTTGTAACGTTCATGGAGTAGCGCAATGCGCCGCGTCGTCGTCACCGGTCTTGGCCTCGTCACCCCTCTTGGGGCTGAGGTGGAGCTAGCTTGGGCCAATCTCATCGCCGGCAAATCTGGCGCCGGGCCGATTACGCGCTTTGACGCGTCTGACCAGAAATGCCGCATCGCTTGCGAGGTGAAGCCTGCAGGCCACGAATATGGCTTCGACGCTTCCAAGCGGGTCGATCACAAGATCCAGCGCCAGGTCGATCCGTTCATCGTGTACGGCATCGATGCGGCCGGCCAGGCTTTGGAAGACGCAGGCCTGACGGAGATGACGGAGGCGGAGCGTTACCGGGCCGGTTGCTCGATCGGCGCTGGCATCGGGGGCCTGCCGGGTATCGAAAGCGAGTCGATCGTTCGCCATGAAAAGGGGCCCGGGCGCGTCAGTCCGCACTTCGTGCATGGCAGGCTGATCAATCTGATCTCGGGCCAGGTCAGCATCAAATACGGCTTGATGGGCCCGAACCATGCGGTTGTGACCGCTTGCTCCACAGGTGCACATTCGATCGGCGACGCCGCCCGCATGATTGCCATGGACGACGCCGACGTGATGCTCGCCGGTGGCGCAGAAGGCGCGATTTGCCCGCTGGGCATCGCCGGCTTCGCGCAGGCACGTGCGCTCAGTACCAACTTCAACGATACGCCGGAGAAGGCGAGCCGCCCGTACGACAAAGATCGCGACGGCTTCGTCATGGGCGAAGGCGCGGGCGTTGTCGTGCTTGAGGAATATGAGCGTGCGAAAGCGCGCGGCGCGAAGATCTACGCCGAAGTTATCGGCTACGGTTTGTCGGGCGACGCCTATCACGTCACGGCGCCGCATCCGGAAGGTTCGGGTGCGTTCCGCTCGATGGAAATGGCGATGCGCAAGTCTGGTCTTCGCTTGGAAGACATCGACTATATCAACGCCCATGGCACCTCCACTCCGCTCGGAGACGAACTGGAGCTTGGCGCGGTTCGACGGTTGTTCGGCGATCATGTTGGTTCGCTTTCCATGTCATCGACGAAGTCGGCCATCGGTCACCTGCTCGGTGGCGCTGGTGCGGTAGAAAGCATCTTCTGCATCCTTGCGATGCGCGATCAGATCGTGCCGCCGACGCTGAACCTCGACAATCCGAGCGATAATTGCGCCGGTGTCGACCTAGTGCCGCATGTCGCGAAGAAGCGGCAGGTCAAGGCGGTACTGAACAACAGCTTCGGTTTTGGCGGTACCAACGCCTCGCTGGTGCTGAAGGCCATCTGATAACAACTGCTTGTCCCGGCTCCGGCCGGGACATTCTTCTCGGCCGGCCATGAACTGGGATCCGGCCACCGCCGGGGTGAAATGATGCGCAAGGTCGGTTGCCTGGGACTGCTGATCGGGCTGGGGCTGATCGCCGCGCTCTTCTGGGTTGCGCGCGATTGGTCAGGGGAGGGCCCGGCGGCCAAGCCACTCGCCGTTGTGGTTCCGGAAGGCGCGAGCCTGTCACGGGCAGCCGGGGAACTGGAAAAGCAGGGCGCGATCCGCTCCGCTTGGCGTTTTCGCGGTTATGCTCGGGTGTTCGGCACTGGCAAGCCGATCAAGGCTGGCGAGTATGCAATCCCGGCGCGCGCCAGCGCCTCGGACATTCTGGCGCTGCTCGAACAGGGCAAGGTTCGCCAGCGGCTGATTCCAGTACCGGAGGGCTATCCGTCCATTCTGGTCCACGAGGCGCTCATTCGCGCGGAGGGTTTGACCGGACAGGTTGCAGTGCCGCGGGAAGGCTCGATTCTACCGGACAGCTACGCATATCAGCTCAACGATACGCGCACGGCAATCGTTGCCCGCATGCAGAAGGCGATGGCGGATTATCTTGCGACGGCGTGGAAGAAGCGCAAGCCGGGGATTGCCGTGAAGTCGCCTGAAGAGGCCATTGTCCTAGCCTCCATCGTTGAGAAGGAAACGGGCAAGCCATCCGAACGGCGGATGGTGGCCGCCGTTTACACGAACCGCTTGAAGCGGGGGATGCCGCTTCAGGCAGATCCGACGGTCATCTATCCTATCACCAAGGGAAAGCCGCTCGGGCGGCGGATCAAACGATCCGAGCTCCAGGCGAAGAACGGTTACAACACCTACGCCAGTGCTGGGCTGCCTGTTGGGCCGATCGCAAACCCGGGCCGGCAATCGATAGACGCCGTTCTTGATCCGGCGACGACTTCGGCGCTTTACTTCGTGGCTGACGGCACCGGCGGCCATGTATTTGCGGACACGCTGGAGCAGCACAATGCGAACGTCGCGAAATGGTATGCGATCCGCCGTGCGCGGGGAGAGATGTAGGCTGTTCACTTTGCGGCCTGCGGGCGTAGAAGTAGCGGACATCATCACGGACTCGCCTCTTTCTTGACCACGCCCATGTTGATCGCCGCCGGCGCCGTCCTGTTGTTGCTGGTGGGCGCGGCTACCATGGTGCTCAACCGCGGCTTGAGAGCGCTTGCGTCGGCAGCGGATCAGCGGGCGCGGCTGCAACTCGCCGAAGGATTGCTGGCGGGCGCGCCGATGCAGCCGATTCTGGTGCGCGCGGACCATCGACTGGAGATGCCTCCACGCATTGCGGACCTGTTCGGCCTTGTTCAGCCGCCGACCGACTTTGATGGATTGAGCGCGGCGGGCGGCGGACTTGATCCGCGAGATGCTGAGCAGCTTCTCGCCGACGTGATCACGGTCCAGCGCTCGGGCAAGCCATTCGTGCGACAGGTGCGTCCGCGCGGGGCCGCGCGCACGCTGATGCTGCGCGGTGCCCGAGCCCCGGTGGGCACGGTAAGTGCGGACGTGGTGATCTGGGTACATGACGCCAGCGAAGCACAGGAAGAGGTGGAGCGACTGGCGATCGAGCAGGCCGAGGTTCGCGACGCGTTCCATGCGTTGACCGGCCTGATCGAAGCGGCCCCGCTACCCATGTGGTATCGCGGACCAGACCTGCGGTTGTCGATGGTCAACACGGCCTATGTTCAGGCGGTAGAAGGCGCGGACGCTGCGGACGTTGTGGCACGTGGCCTGGAGTTGATCGAGGGATCCGGCCAGGGTGGCCCACTCGCCGGTGCCACGGCTGCGCGAGAGTCTGGCCGGCCCGAGGTCCGCGTACTTCCCGCGACCATCGGCGGTGCTCGCCGTTCGATGCAGCTTTACGATGTTCCGTTGCCAGGCGGGGGCGTCGCGGGTTTCGCCATCGATGTCGAGGAACTCGAAGAGGCTCGCGCTCGCGAACAGCGGTTTGCCGTTGCACAGCGCGCCATGCTTGATCGGCTTTCCGCCGGCGTGGCTCAGTTTGGACGCGACCGGTCGATGGTGTTCTGCAACCAGCCGTTCCGGCGCATGTTCGCGATGCGCAGCGAGTGGATGGCCGATCGGCCCGAATTCGACCGGGTGCTTGAGCGCATGCGGGAAGCGAACCGGTTGCCAGAGGTGCGGGATTTCCCGGGCTGGAAAGCCGAGCGCCGCGACTGGTTCACCCGTACGGATGCGGCGACTGAGGAAACCTGGCACCTGCCGGGCGGGGTGCACATTCGGGTGCTTGCGCAATTGCTGCCCGACGGCGGGCTGCTGCTTATTTTCGAAGATCGGACGGAAGAGGTGCAACTCGCCTCTGCCAGGGACACCCTGCTTCGGGTGAGAACCGCCACGTTCGACAATCTCTTTGAAGCGCTTGGCGTTTTCGCCGCTGACGGTCGGCTTCAGTTGTGGAACAATCGGTTCCGCGCGCTTTGGGAGTTCGAGGAGGAGTTCCTCAGCAGCCACCCGCGGGTCGATGCGGTGGCGGAGAAGATTGCGCCCAAGCTGCGGACGCCCAATCGCGCGACGCTGGTGACGGATCTTGTCCGTTCCGCCACTACTGATCGGCAGCAGCGGAACGGGCGGGTGGCACTCGCGGATGGTCGCCACTTTGCGTTCGCGGCGGTGCCTCTGCCAGACGGCAACGCACTGTTCACGATGCTGGACATCAGCGATAGCCGTCGCGCCGAACAGGCGCTACGCGATCGCGCCGCGGCGCTTGAGGCTGCCAACAAGGTAAAGACGGCGTTCGTTGCCAACATGAGCTACGAATTGCGGACGCCGCTGACGTCGATCAGCGGCTTCGCAGAAATGTTGCACGCCGGCTATGCCGGCAAGCTGACCCAGCAGGCGGATCAATATGTGGTCGCGATCCTCGAATCGGTCAGTCGCCTTGGCCTGCTGATCGATGAAGTGCTCGATCTGACGCAGGGCGAGCGTGACATGCCCTTGAAGCGGGAAATGGTCGATCTTGGGGACATCGCGCGCTCGGCAGCTGCGGCGGTGCAAGGAGCGGCCGGGGAGAGAGACATCGACTTCGCGGTAGAGATCGACCCGAGTGCAGGGCAGGTGAACGGAGACCCTCGGCGTATCCGAGAGACAGTGGAGCATCTGCTTCGGCACGCCATCAATGCCACCGTTTCAGGGGGGCGGGTGTTGCTTCACGTGGATGGCGAGGAAGAGACGGCCCGCATCATCGTGTCGGACGATGGCGGCGG
Source organism: Sphingomonas sp. IC4-52 (assembly GCF_020707225.1). NCBI lineage: Bacteria > Pseudomonadati > Pseudomonadota > Alphaproteobacteria > Sphingomonadales > Sphingomonadaceae > Sphingomonas > Sphingomonas sp. IC4-52. The sequence goes on from NZ_JAJFEU010000001.1 coordinate 381,341, forward strand.
GATGGACGAGGACGCCGCGCGGCATGCGTTCGACCGGTTTGCCCAGCCCACGACAACACGCGGCGTGCGCGCGCTGGATCTCGGCCTTCCTTTGGCAAAACAGTTTGTCGAAGCGCATGGCGGTAATATCTCGCTGGTCAGCGAACTTGGCGTGGGAACCTTGGTAAAAGCAGAGCTGCCGCGATGACGATTGGGAGCTGTCGCCTGGCCGATGCGGTCGAAACCGAAGCTGTCGGTGCTCGTCTCGCGACGATGATTCAGCCGGGCGACGTCATCGCTCTTTCCGGTCCGCTTGGCGCGGGAAAGACGAGCATCGCGCGCGGGTTGCTGGCCGGCCTCGGCCTCATCGGGGAGGCGCCGAGCCCCAGCTTCGCCATCGTTCAGCCCTATGACCCCCCGGAGGTGCGACTTCCTGTCCTCCACGTCGATCTTTATCGGCTGGATGGTTCGCATGAGCTCGAGGAGCTCGGCCTGGATGAAGCCTTGCTTGACTCTGCGCTGGTGGTGGAATGGCCGGACCGTGCGGGTGCGGGAGCATGGCCGGATGCGCTACGACTTACACTCGCCATTGAACCAGACGGCGCGCGGCGCTTGACTTGGGAAACGCCCGCGGCATGGGAGCGCCGATGGTCCTAGACATGACGCCGCCCGCCGAAGCGCACACCTTTCTCGCTGCGCACGGATGGGGCGGAGCAACGGTGCTACCGCTAGCCGGTGATGCCTCGTTCCGACGCTATTTTCGTGTTGTCGACGGTGCGCGCACCGCCGTGCTGATGGACGCGCCTCCGCCACATGAGGACCCGCGACCGTTCATAGCGGTGGCGAAATGGCTGACGCAGCGCGGGTTCGGTGCCCCAAAGATCCACGCCATCGATGAGGCGCATGGGCTCGTCCTTATCGAAGATTTCGGCAACGATCGCATGCGCGAGGCGATTGATGCCGATCCTGGTGCTGCGAGCACCCTGTATGCCATTGCGGTCGACGTTCTCGTCGCGCTCCGCGATCACCCGGCGGGCGCCTGGCGCGCGTATGATCGGGCGGAGCTGCAACGGGAGGCGGCGCTTCTGGTCGAATGGTATTGCCCGGCGGTGGGACTGGAGGTCGACACGGCCGGGTATGTCGATGCGTGGGACGCCGTTCTGCACCATGTAAGTTGCGATCGGGCGGTCACCGTGCTTCGCGATTATCACGTGGAAAATCTGATGCTGGTCGGTGCGTCCCGTTCCTTGGGGTTGCTAGACTTCCAAGATGCGCTCGCCGGACATGCCGCTTACGACTTGGTGTCGCTGCTGCAGGACGCCCGGCGTGACGTGGATCCTGCGCTGGAGCAGGCGATGCTGGAGCGTTATCGAAGCGCGACGGGTGAGGGCGAGGGCTTTATGCGCGCCTACCATGTCCTCGGCGCGCAGCGAAATGCCAAGATCATCGGCATCTTCACTCGTCTTTGGAAGCGCGACGGCAAGGACCGCTATCCCAGCCTTTGTCCCAGGGTCTGGTCCTATCTGGAGCGTGACTTGGCTTGCCCTGAACTAGCGCCGGTTGCACGTTGGTTCAACGCCAACATTCCCGTCGAATTGCGCGGCGATCCACTGCTACTGAGCGCGAAATGATCAAGCCGCGTTTGATCCGGCCGGAAATCGAGGCCTACATGCCCGAGACGGCGATGGTCATGGCTGCCGGCCTCGGAAAGCGTATGCGGCCACTGACCGCAACGCGGCCCAAGCCGTTGATTGAAGTGGCCGGCAAAACACTGCTGGATCACACGCTTGATCATCTCCGCGCCGCGGGCGTGAAGCGGGCGGTGGTCAACGCCCATTACCTCGCGGATACGTTGGAAGGACATCTGTCATCCATCGAGGGCATCGAGATCGAGATCTCCGATGAGCGTGCGCAGCTTCTGGAGACAGGCGGCGGGCTGATGAAGGCCAAGCCGCTGCTTGGCGCAGACCCGATCTTTGTCGTTAACAGTGACAATTACTGGTTGGACGGACCCATCGACGCCCTCTCGCTTCTGGCCGCGCGGTGGAACCCGGCGGAAATGGACGTCCTGCTGTTGCTGGTCCCATTAGCACGCGCGCATTGTCACAGGGGGCAGGGCGATTTTCACATCGGCGCGGACGGCCGGATCACCGCACGCCGACGTCCAGGACGGCTCGCACCGTTCGTCTTTATCGGTGTGCAAATCCTCAACCCCGCAATCCTTGTGGATGCGCCTGAAGGTCCGTTTTCCACGATGCTGTTCTGGGAACGGGCAATCGCCGCGGGCCGCGCCTATGGCGTTGTCCATCAGGGTCTATGGGTCGATGTTGGCACACCTGCCGCAATCGCCAGGGCGGAAGCGCTGTTGATCGATGGGTGAGCGGAGAGGGCCTCGGCTCTTCACCATTCCTCCCCACCGCGCCTTTGCTGATGCGTTGGTCGCCGGGCTGATCCGGCGCTTCGGCGGCGATCCGCTAGGCTTGGCGCGCGGGCTGGTTCTGCTGCCGAACAATCGAGCGAAGCTCGCAGTCACCAACGCCTTTGTGCGCGCGCGCGGTGGTGCGTTGGTGTTGCCGCGTCTCGTGGCCATCGGCGCGGATGACCTTGGCGAAGCGATCGGGGCGGCGCTCGATCCTGCCGACGCAGCTGATCCGCCGCCGCCTGCCGTCTCGGTGCTTGGTCGTCGCATGATCCTGGCTCGCCTGGTCAAGCAGGCCAAGCCCGCATTGGATACGGCAGAGGCCGTCCGGTTGGCGGGCGAACTGGCGAGTACCCTTGACCAGCTGATCGTTGAAGAGGTGGATCCCGGCCGCCTTGCGGAGCTGGATCTTGGGGACTTGACCGAGCACTGGCGCGAGGCGCTGGAGCTGTTTCGGGTGGTGCTGGATCACTGGCCGGCGGAGCTTGCCCGAATGGGCCGGATCGACAGCTCGGCCCGCCGAGTCATGCTGTTGCGGCGGTTGGAGGAGCGTTGGGGGCAGGGCGGCCCGGCGGGTTTCGTTTGCGCCGCCGGCATTACGGATGCGGCGCCGGCCGTGGCTGCGCTGCTCGGCCGGATAGCGAAGCTGGATAACGGACTGGTCGTGCTTGCCGGTCTGGACCGCGCGATGGAGGAGGTCGAGTGGCAGGCGCTCGGCCCTCATCAGCCCCATCCGATCACTGGCCGGACAGCCCGGTCGATCGAGGTGCATCCGCAGTTTCATCTCAAGCAGCTGCTGTCGCGAATGGGGTTCGCGCGCGACGATGTCGCGCTTTGGCCCGACGGCAGCGACCATGATGCCTCTGCTGCACGTGGCAGAACGATCGCAACCGCGCTTGCGCCGGCGGACTACACTGCTCGCTGGACCGAGTTGCGGCCGCAGCAGCGCCAACTTGCAGGGGTGCGGATCGCGGAGCTCTCCAGTCCTGCAGAGGAAGCGCAAGCCGTCGCCCTTGCGCTGCGGGAAGCGGTGGAAGACCGGGGCCGCACCGCCGCCCTCGTGACACCAGACCGTGCGCTGGCGCGTCGCGTCTCGGCGCATTGTGCGCGCTGGGGACTGGACGTTGACGACAGCGCCGGCCGTCCCCTGTCGATCACGCCACCAGGCACATTGCTGACCGCTATCATCGAGGCGGCGACCGACCGTTTTGCGCCCCTCGCGCTCCTCACGTTGCTGAAGCATCCACTGGTGCGCGCTGGTGAGAGGCGGGGCGCTTGGCTAGAGGGTGTACGGCGATTGGACCGGAGCCTGCGAGGTCCAAGGCCTGCGCCTGGGCTGGACGGGATCGAAGCGCACCTCGGCGATCGTACGGGCGCGTGGTGGGCGGAGCTGCGTCCATTGCTCGATCCGCTCGCAGCATCGTTCGGAGATGGCGCCGCGCCCCTGCCGGTCCTGATCGCGGCGTTGCGCAATGCGGCAAGCGCGCTGGCCGGCGACGATGCCTGGAGCGGTCCAGCGGGACGAGCGGCGGCCGACCTGCTCACCGAGCTGGAGGCCGAGGCAGCGCTGGGGCCCGCCATTGTAACGCCCCAGGAACTGGCGCCCACGTTGCGCCTGCTGATGGACGAGATCGCGATTCGACCGCCGCAAGGCGGGCACCCGCGGCTCGCCATTTACGGCCTGATCGAAGCCCGCCTCCAATCGGCGGACCTGATGATCCTCAGCGGATTAAATGAGGGAGTCTGGCCGGGAAGTACTGCGCCGGACCCTTGGTTGGCTCCGCGCATCCGCGTTGCCCTTGGTCTTCCCGGACTTGAAAGGGCGATCGGTGTTGCCGCGCATGATTTCGGACAGGGGCTTGGTGCGCCCAACGTGCTCATCACACGTTCGCGCAGGGATGCTCGCGCACCGGCGATCCCGTCGCGCTTATGGCTGCGGCTCGCAGCAATGGCGGGCGATGAGTTCGATCGTGCACGCGATCGACGGCTCGAAGGCTGGAGCCGGCTGATTGACGACGGCGGCACGCCCCAACCCGCCGCTCGGCCGGCGCCCAATCCACCCGCCGCACTACGCCCGCTGGCTATGTCCGTAACTCAGGTCGATCGCTTGAAGGCCGATCCGTTCGCCTTCTATGCCCACAGGATCCTTCGACTTGTGGCACTTGATCCGGTCGATGCGGACCCGACTGCCGCATGGCGCGGGACCGCCGTCCACAGCGTTTTGGAGAGATGGGCGCGGGATACCGGCTGTCGGGTGGACGCTCTTGGGCCGCTCGCGATCGAGATGCTGGGTGATCCCGGTACCCACCCGCTGGTTCGGGTTCTTTGGCAACCCCGGCTGCTTGCCGCAGTGGAGTGGATCGCTCAGCGCATGGCGGATGAGCAGAAAGCCGGGCGCAAGGTGCTTGCCGCGGAGGGGAAGGGCATGGCGACGATTGCCGGCATCGAACTTTCGGGCCGGTTCGATCGCATCGATCTTCTGCCGGACGGAATGCTGGCAATCGTCGACTACAAGACCGGCAAGGCGCCTTCCGCCGCGGCCGTTCGAGCTGGCTTTTCTATGCAGCTCGGACTGCTCGGCGCGATCGCGGAGGCAGGTGGGTTTGCCAGTATCACGGGCAAAGCAGGTGCCTTTGAATATTGGTCGCTGGCCAAAAACCGCGACTCATCATTTGGAAGCGTAAGCACGCCGGTCGATCCAAACGGAAAGAACGACCGGATCATCACCAGCGAGTTCGTCGATAAGGCTCGCGCCGTGTTCGCGGAAGCGACTTCGCGATGGCTCACTGGCGACGAGGCGTTCGTGGCCAAGCTCCATCCCGAATATGCGCCCTACGCCGAATATGATCAGTTGATGCGTCGCGATGAATGGTATGGCCGTGACAACTAAGTTTGCCCAAGCGGATCGCCCTTCCAAGTGAGCAGTTCCTCGGGCGCCCGCCCCCTTCCCCCGCTGAGAGGTGAGCAGCGCCGGGCCAGCGCGCCCGACGCGCATGTTTGGCTTTCCGCCTCGGCCGGCACGGGCAAGACACAGGTGCTGTCTGCCCGCGTATTCCGGTTGCTTCTCAGGGGCGTGGAACCTTCGGCGATCCTTTGCCTGACGTTCACCAAGGCGGGTGCCGCCGAAATGGCGGCCCGCGTCAGTCAGCGATTGGCCGCATGGGTGCGAATGAAGGATCGCGATCTGTTTGCGGACCTCATCGCGCTTGGGGAGCCAGGAGATCCTGCGCAGCGAGACAGGGCGCGAACTCTGTTCGCGAAGGTTCTCGACGCGCCCGGGGGTGGCCTTCGCATTCAGACCATTCACGGCTTCTGCCAGGGGCTTTTAGCAGCCTTCCCGGCGGAAGCCGGACTTGTTCCGGGTTTCCGACCCATCGAGGCGCGCGAGGAAGCGGTCCTCGCTCGCGGTACGCTGGCGGATCTGCTTGTTACGGCGGAAGAGGAGGGCCGTGCTGGTCCGCTGGAAGCGATCGGCAAGCTCAGTATCCGCTTGGGGGAGGCAGGGGCGGAACGATACCTCCACGACTGTGCCCGTGCTGCCGCTGCGCTGGACGACCTGCCCGCTGGCATCCAGCCGTGGTTGCGCCGCGAATTGGATCTCCCAGCTGGCGATGTTGAGGATCACATCCGCGATGCCTGCGGTGATGACTCAATCGATCGTGCTGCACTCGAGGTGATCGGCGCCCTGAACCGCGGCTGGGGTGGTAAGAAAGGCTCGTCGCGGGCCGACACGATTGCGACCTGGCTGTCGGCAGGCACTGAGCAGCGAGCCGCAACGCTTGACCAGCTTCATCTGGTTTGGGCGAAAACCGATGGCGTTCCGCGATCATTCGTGAAGGGGCAAGCACCGGCGGATCCGGAATATGCCGACCTCGCCATGCGCCTGCACGGCACCTGCGGAGAGCTGCTCGCGTTGCGTGTGCGTGCTGCCTATGCCGATCTGCTGGCTGAGGCTCTGACGGTCGGGCGTGAATATGCGCGCACCTATAGCGCCGCCAAGCGGCGGCGAGGGCTGGTCGACTTTGACGATTTGATCGGGGCAACCGTTCGCTTGCTGGAGGTGCCAGGCATCGGCGACTGGGTCCGGTTCAAGCTCGACCAGACGACCGAGCATGTGCTGATCGATGAAGCGCAGGACACGAACGTCGCGCAGTGGCGCATCGTACGTGCGCTGGTGGACGAGTATTTCGTGGGTCGCGGTGTCTATGCGCCGTCCATGCGTACGCTGTTCACCGTGGGTGATCACAAGCAAGCCATCTTCGGCTTCCAAGGTACCGATCCAATCAACTTTCGGGCGGCGGAAATGCATTTCGCACGCAAGGCGGCTCTGGTAGCCGGCGATGACCGTATGCCGGCGGATGAACGCGGCCTCCCGTTTGAACAGCTTTCGCTGGTATCCTCCTTCCGCTCCACGCGCCCGGTCCTGGAGTTTGTCGATGCGGCGGTCGAGGCACTCGGTTCGGAAGCGCTTGGGCTTGATGCTGCCATGCCTCCACACGCGAGCGAGGTTCCGGGGCCTGGCTGTGTCGAGGTGTGGCCTCCCATCGCAGTCGGCAACGCCGAGGATGACGGCGGCGACGAAGAGTGGATCGACGATGCGGTGCGTGCCAATGCGACGCGTATTGCTCGCGAGATCCGCGCATGGCTCGACAGCGGCGCCATTCTGGAAAGCAAGGGTCGCCCGATCCGGCCCGAAGACATCATGGTGCTGGTCAAGCGGCGCGGCGAGATTGCGCAGCTGCTGGTGGCCCGCCTCTATGCGGAAGGGGTGCCGGTCGCGGGCGTCGATCGCCTTCGGTTGAACGCGCCGCTCGCAGTCCAGGATCTATTGGCCACCATTCGCTTCGTCCTCCAGCCTGAGGATGATCTAAGCCTTGCCAATCTGCTGGTGTCCCCGCTCATCGGCTGGAGTCAGGAAGAGCTGCTCGCGCGCGCGGTCCCCCGAACGGGTAGCCTGTGGCGGCATCTGTCCGAGCATCATCGAGATCTTCTCGGGCCACTGGACCGCATGCTCGCTCGTGCGGATTTCACGACGCCTTACCGCTTTCTCGAAGAGATCCTTTCCGGGCCGCTCGAAGGGCGACGGCGCTTGCTGTCCCGCCTTGGTGAGGAGGCACGCGATCCGATCGAAGAGCTGCTGAGCGCGGCGCTTGATTTCGAAACAACCGCAACCCCGTCGCTGCAGCGCTTCCTCGACTGGTTCGATCGCGGCGAAGTGGAGGTAAAGCGCGAGGCGGAAGGGGCGCTCAGCGCGGTGCGCGTCATGACGGCGCACGGTGCGAAGGGGCTGCAAGCGCCAATCGTGATCCTTGCGGACGCCACGGCGGACCCGAAGGCCACTCGAGGCGGGACACTGATGTGGACTCCGGATGGTTCTACCGCGCCGATCCCGGTGATTCCGCCGCGTCCGCCGGAGCTTGCCGGGTCGATTGCAGACGTTGCAGCGCAAGTGGAGACGCGCGAACTGCAGGAGCACTGGCGCCTGTTCTATGTCGCTGCGACCCGCGCGGAGGAGCGGTTGGTGATCGCAGGCTCGCTGAGCGTCAAGTATCGCAACGGCCCGCCGGAGGCGAGCTGGTACGCGGCCGCTCGGCGCGCGTTCGATGCGTTGGGAGTGCCCGAGGGCGACACCCGTGTTTTTCGCGGGATCCGACCCGATGATCCCGTGCCTTTGCAGTCTCCCGGAACAACGGAAACAAGCGAAGCTGAGCCACTGCCCGCTTGGGCACGTACGCCAGCGGCGCCGGAGACCCGTCCGCCCCGGCCGCTTGCCCCCTCGTCGATCGGTGAAGATGCCGTTGCGGATCCACCACCCACGCCTGCGATGCGCGCGGCGGCGGAGCGTGGTCGGCTGATCCACGGCCTTTTCGAACGCCTGCCGGCTGTCCCCGCTGAGAGCCGTCGGGCGGCGGCGGATCGTTGGCTGTTGCAGGTCGGGCAAGTGTCGGATCCCGATGAGCGATCGGACGTAATCGAAACGGTATGTGGGATCCTCGCCGATCCCGAGTCCGCCCCGCTGTTCGGCCCAAGTTCCCTGGGCGAGGCGCCGATCAGCGCTGTGGTGGAAGGCGGCTTGGTAATCACCGGCACCGTGGATCGCTTGCTTGTGACGCCGGAGCGCGTGCAACTGGTTGATTTCAAGACGGGGCGATTCGCGCCTGCAGGGCTGGACGCAGTTCCCATTTATCACGTTCGCCAGATGGCCGCGTACGTTGCGGCATTATCGGTGATCTTTCCCGACCGTCCGGTCGAAGCGTCGTTACTCTACACATCGGCGCCGTTGCTCATTCACCTTCCCGAGAGCCTGTTGGCGACGCACAAGCCGGGCTTGACCCGGGCGGAGCAAAGCTTGCCCGTGGGTCGTTGAGTGTCCCGTTTCGCGAACCTAAATCGGTGCGCAAAGGAGATTGTTACATGGCCACCAAGAAGATCACCGACGACAGCTTTCAGGCAGACGTCATTCAGTCGGACAAGCCTGTCCTCGTGGATTTCTGGGCGGAGTGGTGCGGCCCGTGCAAGATGATCGGCCCAAGCCTGGAGGAAATTTCCGAAGAGCTCGGCGAGCAGGTCACCATCGCAAAGATCAATATCGATGAGAATCCGGATGCACCGGGCCGCTATGGCGTGCGCGGTATTCCGACGATGATCCTGTTCAAAGGCGGCAATCCTGCCGCAACCAAGGTCGGCGCTGAGCCGAAGGGGCGGATCAAGGCCTGGCTAGAAGGCGCTCTCGCCTGACGATCGGTGGCACCGGCTCGGTCTATTGATGACCGCGCCGGTTTCCCGGTCAGATGATGAGAGGGGCGCAGCTAGCGGCCCCTCTCGGCGGGTTCCCGGTCTCGGCGCAAACGTCGGGAAATCCACGGGTTGGATCAGCTCCGATAATCGGCGTTGATGGAAATGTAGCCGTGCGTCAGGTCGCAGGTCCACACCGTTGCGCGCCCTTCGCCGAGGCCAAGATCAACGCCGATCTCGATTTCCTGTCCTCTCAAATGCGCAGCGACCGGCGCTTCATCATAGCCGTCTACCGCTAAACCGCCGCTTGCCACTTGCGTCGAGCCGAAACGGATCGCGAGCCGATCGCGTTCTGCGGGTTCGCCCGCTTTGCCCACAGCCATAACCACCCGCCCCCAATTGGCGTCCTCGCCCGCGATAGCAGTCTTCACCAACGGTGAATTGGCGATCGACATTGCAATACGATGCGCCGACGGATCGTTCGTGGCGCCTTCCACAGTGATCTCGATGAGCTTGGTCGCGCCTTCCCCATCACGCACGACCAGTTGGGCCAATTGGTGGCACAGATCCGACAATGCCGCGCTGAAGGCGTCGGCACCTGCGCTTTCGTCGTCCGTGAGCGGAGCATTTCCCGCCTTGCCGGTTGCGAAGGCAAGCACGGTGTCGCTGGTGGAGGTGTCGCCATCCACCGTGATGCACGAGAAAGTGCGGCCGTTCGCTGCCGAAAGTGCGGCCTGCAGGAATGGCGCATCAACAGCGGCATCGGTGAAGATGAAGCCGAGCATGGTTGCCATGTCCGGGGCGATCATGCCCGAGCCCTTGATCACGCCCACCAGAGTGATTGGGCGTCCATCGACGATAGCTGTGGTGACGGCGCCTTTCGGATAAGTGTCCGTGGTGCCGATCGCCGCTGCGATCTCGCGCCAGTCACAGGGGCGGGCATTGACGGCCGAATCGAGGCCGGCTTCCGCCTTGTCGATTGGCAACGGCACGCCGATCACGCCGGTCGAGGCGACGAAGACGTCGGATGGCTGGCAGCCAAGCTGGGCCGCGACACGAGCGGCGATCGCTTCGACGGCCGCTCGGCCGCGATTGCCGGTGAACGCATTCGAATTGCCGGCATTCACAACGAGGGCACGTGCTTCGCCTAGGACGAGCGCCCTTCGGCACCACTCCACCTCCGGAGAGGGACATTTCGATTGCGTCAGCACGCCCGCCACCGTCGTGCCGGGATCAAGCGTTACGAAGCTGAGGTCGCAGCGATCCCATTCCTTGTAGCGCGCCCGCGCGACGCGAGGCGTGGCCCCATCGATTGACGGCAGGTCAGGGAATGGAAGGGCGAGTGGAGAAACGGCGTGTGACATGAAACTGCCATGCTGCCGCGCGATGAAAAAGTCACCAAAAGCGTGATTGACCGATCATGATCGTGCGGTCAGTTTTGATGGGTGAGGGGGCTCCATCGTACATCCGCGGGACACGAGCGTGGTTGGCGTGGCGCGTCGAGCGCTACGTGACACCGCAGCATGACCGATGCGGTTATATCGTTATCGGCGCCTGTGTCGCGCTTGGTACCGCGATCATCATGTTGCTCACGAGCATTGTCGAACGGGAGATCGCCAGCTGGTCCATGCCCGAGGCACCGCCGAGCCGCGCCGGGCCCTCGACGGTTGCGGAGCAGAGCGACCCAGACGCAGCCTGCGCTCCAGCGGCGGAGTGGGGCACCGCCGATGATTATCCGCTTAACGCCATCATGCAGGATCAGGAAGGAACGACGACGCTCAGCTGGATGGTCGGCGACAATGGCCGGATTGCTTCGTGCCGCATTGCCGTATCAAGTGGGCACCATCTGCTGGATCAGGCTGGCTGCCGTGCCATAATGGCGCGCGGCTGCTATGACCCCAAGAGCTTGTCCCACAAGCGGGAGTTCACCCGGCGGATCGTATGGCGGCTGCCGACGTAATGAAGTGTGACGCTTTTGGGTTGGCCATGTCGGCCGGCCTCCCTATGTCCGGGCTGAAATGAATCTGCTGCTCCTCCTGTCCGCTTTGCTCTCGGCGCTGTCCGGCGTCGGCGCGAGCGTGCGGTCGCAGGATCGCGCGCAGGCGGTGGCCGAGGGGTCGCTCACTACGACGGCGACGGCGCATGCCCCACGGCTCCTCACCCAGCGTCCCAGGACGGCGCTGCCGACGTTACGTGAGGCGGCGCTGCCGGGTGAGGTGCGGGCATTAACGCTTGTGGCGGCCGAGCCTTTGTTCGCCAGCCGCAGGCGCGAATAGAGAATTCCTCCCGACTCACGCGTCGGACCAGCACGCCTTTTCCGCGCGCGCCCAGCGAGGCTGCCGCGCCGCATCGATTATCAGGATATCAGCTCATGTTCGGCAACTTCGCCAAGTCGCTCTTTGGCTCTTCAAACGACCGCTACGTTCGCTCGCTCAACCCCATCCTAGCAAAAATCGCTTCGTTCGAGTCGTCGCTGCAGGCGATGGACGATGCGACGCTTTCCAATCAGACGGTGCTGTTTCGCGAAAGGCTGGCCAGCGGCGAGAAGCTCGACAACCTGCTGCCGGAGGCATTCGCCACCGTGCGCGAGGCTGCTCGCCGCGTGCTGGGCCAGCGCCATTACGACGTGCAGATGATTGGCGGTATTGTGCTCCACCGCGGTGAGATCGCCGAAATGCGCACAGGTGAGGGAAAGACGCTGGTGGCGACGCTCGCCACTTACCTTAATGCTCTGCCCGGTGATGGCGTTCACGTCATCACCGTCAATGACTATCTGGCTGCGCGCGACGCCGACTGGATGGGCCGGGTGTATCGGTTCCTTGGGCTTACGGTTGGCGTGATTGTCCCCAACCTTAGTGATGAGCAGCGGCGCCAGGCGTATGCAGCCGATATCACCTACGGAACGAACAACGAGTTCGGCTTCGACTATCTGCGCGACAACATGAAGTACGATCGCACGTCCATGGTGCAGCGTCCGTTCGCCATGGCAATCGTGGACGAGGTCGACTCGGTGCTGATCGACGAGGCGCGCACCCCCCTGATTATCTCCGGCCCGACCGACGACAAAAGCGACCTCTACATGCAGGTCGACGCGATCGTGAAACAGATCACGCCGGACGATTACGAGAAGGACGAGAAGCAGAAGACGATCGTTCTCACCGAAGAGGGCACCGAGCGGGTGGAACGGCTGCTGGAGGCGGCCGGCCTGCTTGAAGGCGCGAACCTCTACGATTTTGAAAATACCCAGGTGGTTCACCACCTGAACCAGTCGCTCCGTGCGAACGTCATGTTCAAGCGGGACATCGACTATATCGTGAAGGACGGTAAGGTCATCATCATCGATGAGTTTACCGGCCGCATGATGGACGGTCGTCGCTGGTCGGACGGTCTCCATCAAGCGGTGGAGGCAAAGGAAGGAGTTCAGATCGAGCCCGAAAACCAGACCATGGCCTCGATCACGTTCCAGAACTATTTCCGCATGTATCCGAAGCTTGCTGGCATGACCGGCACTGCGGCGACGGAGGCCGCAGAATTCTTCGATATCTATAAGATGAACGTCGTCACCATTCCGACGAACAATCCGATCCGCCGCGTTGACGAGGAGGATGAGTTCTACAAGGACACGCACGACAAGTTCCGCGCCATTGCCAAGCGAATTCGGCAGCATGCCGAAAAGGGTCAGCCGGTGCTCGTCGGTACAGTGTCGATCGAGAAATCCGAACTGCTCAGTGACTTCCTGAAGCAGGAAGGCGTCGATCACTCGGTGCTGAACGCCCGCTATCACGAGCAGGAAGCTCACATTGTCGCCCAGGCGGGACGGCTTGGAGCGGTCACGATTGCCACGAATATGGCGGGGCGCGGCACCGACATTCAGTTGGGCGGCAATCTCGAATTCCGTGTGGAAGACGAGCTTGCGGGCATGCCCGACGGGCCGGACCGCGATGCTGCTATTGAGCAGATCCGGGGTGAGATTGCCGCTGAAAAGGCCAAGGTACTGGAAGCAGGAGGTCTTTTCGTCCTCGGTACCGAACGTCATGAGAGTCGTCGTATCGACAATCAGTTGCGCGGCCGTTCAGGCCGTCAGGGCGATCCGGGTCTCAGCCGATTCTACCTCAGCCTCGACGACGACTTGCTGCGTATCTTCGGTCCGGACACGTTGTTTGCGCGCATGATGCGGAACAACATCGAGGATGGCGAAGCAATCGGCAGCAAGTGGCTGACCAAGGCCATCGAAACTGCGCAGAAGAAGGTCGAAGCGCGCAACTACGACATTCGCAAACAGGTCGTCGAATATGACGACGTAATGAATGACCAGCGCAAGGTGATCTACGAGCAGCGCGCGGACATTATGGACGCGGAGACGGTCGGCGACGTCGTTGAGGACATGCGCGCCGAAACGGTGAACGCCATTGTCGGCGAGGCCTGCCCGGTCGGCTCCTACCCCGAGCAATGGAACATCGACGGCATGAAAGCGCGTCTCGCCGATGTGCTGAATGTCCATCCTGCCATTGAGGATTGGTTGAAAGAAGACGCGATCGACCCGGAAATGGTGACGGAGCGCGTGCGCGCCGAAGCCGACGCGATGATCGCAGCGAAGGCGGCTGAACTGGAATCAGAGACCTGGACGCAGGTCGAGAAGTCGATCCTTCTCCAGAACCTCGATCATCATTGGAAGGAGCATCTGGCGACGCTCGATGCGCTGCGTCAGGTGGTTCACCTGCGCGCCTATGCACAGAAAACTCCCATTAACGAGTATAAGCAGGAAGCGTTCGCGCTGTTCCAGCGGATGCTCGACAATATCCGTGAGGACGTGACGAAGACGATCGCTCATGCCGAGTTCCGGCTGCAGGCACCGCCGCCGCTCCCAGACCTCCCCGACTTTATCACAACGCACTTCGACCCATTCTCGGGAGAGGATAATTCGGCCGATGTGGATGCGGGCACGCTTGGTCTCATCCAGACCCAGATGCCGCCCATGCAGATCCCTCAGCCCACGGCAGCGGATCTTGGTGAAGATCCGGAAAATTGGCGTGGTCAAGTCAGCCGGAACTCGCCGTGCCCTTGCGGCTCCGGCCGCAAGTACAAGCACTGCCACGGCACGGTTTAAGCGGCGGCACGTCGAGGAGTACGCCTGCGGCTTGATCGCGCAGGCGCTCGGCTGCCATTCGCTTGGCGATCTGATCCTCGTCGAGGACTTGTGGTGAAAAAAGGGGCCCTCGCTGGAATTGACGAGGGCCCCTTCTATTTACATTTCGCTGCGGTCAGCGGCGACGCTGTTGCTCCGGCAGTACGATGGTCGGTCCGAGCCGCTCGACAACATCGCGAGCGTTGAAGGCGCGGACTTCTCCAGAGGGCGGTGAGCCCTTGCCCATCACGATCTCGGCAGACGCCTCATAGCGGTCGACGGTCCGGACGTCGAAGTCGTTGAATCCGCCACCCCACGGACCCCAGCCGCCCCATCCACCCCAAGGCCGGCCGTAGAAGCGCCAGGAGGGACCCCAATAGCCGCCCCAACCGCCATAGCCCCACCCGGGACCAAATCCGGTGCCGGGCGTCGAATACGTCCGCGCCTGGCGATCGGTCTGGCGATCCACCGTCACGAAATAGTCAAAGCCGTTTTGAAGCGTCAGTTCGGCAGCACGGAACAATAGATAGCGCTCGACGGTGTCGCGGTCCGTAACGGTGTTGCCAGCGAAGTTGACGAGGAAACGGTTTGCTTCGACCTGGCGCTCACTAAAGCCAGTGCGGTTGAAGCCGGATCCGGTGGCAGGACGATATGGAGTCTCCGTGGCGCACCCCGCGACCAGCAATGCACCAGAAACGGCCGTCGCCATCAGCAGGCTGCGACCGGTACGCAAGATTTTCATTATGACGTCTCCGAAGCCCGCCGATACGGCGGAATGAATCGCTTGTAGCTGTTGTTGCCGGAACGTCCGATGAACGGATTGGCTCCGAAAAGCCACGTCTTGTCGTGCGCCTACGCGCCGGCGGCAGTACGCTGGAGAGTGGAGGCGGCGTCTTCAAGATAGGCGTTGAGCACTGCCTCGTTGATTGCGTCCCAGCGGTAACCGGCGGCCTTCTGATTGCCGGCCCGGCCCATGGTTTCGCGTCGCTGAGGATCCTTGATCAGTGCGGAAAGCGCGTCGGCATAGCTGGCGATGTCGCGGGGCTCGACAAGGAAGCCGGTAACGCCGTCATCGACCAGCCCAACGGCGCCTGAGGCCCGTGCTGCGATGACGGGAATGCTGGCCGCCATCGCTTCCAGCGTTACGTTCCCGAACGTTTCGGTCACGCTGGGATTGAAAAAGATGTCCATCGACGCAACCGCGCGTCCCAGTTCATCTCCTGCTTGGAACCCGGCGAACGCAGCGTCTGGAACTTGCGAGGCGAACCACTCGCGCGCCGGACCTTCACCAATCACCAGAACGCGATGGGCTATCCCGCGGCGTTTCAGTTCGGTCGTGACCGAGGCAAAGACGTCCAGCCCCTTTTCCTTCACCAGCCGTCCAAGAAAGCCGATCGCAACCTCATGATCCGCAATCCCGAGCTGCCGCCGCCATTGCGGATCGCGCCGGGCAGGGGAAAAGCGGCCATGGTTCACACCTCGAGACCATATTGTGGTTGGCGTCTTGACACCCCAGCTTCGTAGAATGTCGCCGATCAACGGGCCCGGCACCAGAACGCGATCAACCCGATCGTAGAACCTTGCGAGCATGCGTTCAAAGAACGGCTCAATGAAGCCCAAGCCGTAATAGCGTGGGTAAGTTTCGAAGCGGGTGTGCAGCGAAGCCACCCGCGCAATGCCGTGGCGCCGCGCATAGCTGATTGCCCGATGACCTAGAATGTCGGGAGCCGACACGTGGATCAGGTTGGGCGCGAATGCCGCCAAGTCACGCTTCACCTTTGCGGGCAGGCCGCGGGCGAGCCGATATTCGCCGCGCTCTCCCGGGAGCGGGATGGCCGGCACATCAACAAGGTCGCCCGTTGCCGGGAATGCCGGCTCGGCAACGGTGGGTGAGTAGACGCGGACGTTCACGCCACGGCTGAGAAGATGGCCTACCAGCAAGTTCAGCGCCTGGTTCGCGCCATCTCGGGTGTAATTATAATTGCCGCTGAAAAGTGCGACACGAAGGTCCGACGGCTCCATGATCGTGGCCGGGTAGCGCTTGATTGCGGCGAACGCTGGGCAGCGGTCACTCTAGATTTGCGATGCGGTGCCTATCTCGCTTTGTCGCGGCAAGCGGCGGATGCGCGGCTCACGGCTGAGTTTTGCCTCTTGCCGGATCGTCTGGCGGAGTTCGTCGCGCTTTTCGTGAATGGAAGCAATCACCGGGCCCATTGCGACCCCAAGGTCAACGAGAACAGCCTCGGAAAGCTGCAGCGAACTCTCCAACGTCTCCGGCACCGCATCTGTCGCACCGGCACGGTAAAGCTCTGCAGCGTGGGCCGCGTCCCGCGCGCGCGCGATGATCGGAAGCTCAGGCGCCAATGCTCGCACCCGTCGTGCAAGGCGCACGGTAAGTACCGGATCATCCATCGTTAAAACGAGGGCGCGAGCTGCAGGCAAGTTGAGACGATCTACCAACTCTGCACGGATGACGTCACCATACATTACCGACTTCCCGCTCGCCCGCGCCGCCTTCACCACGTCGATGTCTGCCTCGACGGCAAGATAAGGTTGGGCATGCACGTCAAGAAGTTCGGCAACCATGCGGCCCACGCGCCCGAAGCCGATAATGACCGTATGCTTTCCGTCGTCGGGAGCGGTCGCCGAGGTGTCATCATTACCTTCGATCCGCCTGGAGATGGCGCTTCCTACCTTGGCCAACACGGGGGTGATGGTGAGACCTATGGCTGTCACCGTCTGCCAGAATGCAGCCGTTGAAGCTTGAATGAGTTGCGCCTGGGCGGCCGTGGCAAGTACGATCAACGTGGTTTCTGACGGGCTGCCCATGAGCAATCCCGTTTCCGCTGCGACGCCGCGCCGCGCATTGGCGATGCGGAGGAAAAGGTACGTAACTGCCGTCTTCACGGCCACGACGCCCGCCACCGCCAGGAGCAGGTCGGACCAATTCCTGACAATCAGCCGCAGATCCAGGCTCATTCCTACGCTGATCAGAAAAACGCCAAGCGCCAAGCCCTTGAAGGGCGCTGTTATCACCTCAACTTCTGTATGGTATTCGGTTTCCGCAATCAGAAGACCCGCCAGCAGCGCACCCACAATCGGCGACAGGCCAGCGGCAGTCGTGGCGACACTTGCCACAATAACGACGAGGAGCGACGCCGCAAGGAACAGCTCCGGGCTTTTGGTGCGTGCCGCCTGGGCGAACAGCCTCGGGAGCACCAGTCGCCCCCCGATGTAGATCGCAACAACCGTCAAGCCGCCGCGCAGCGCTACCATGCCGATGTTACCGAAGCCGTCTGCTGCCGCCGAAGGTGCAAGGGCACCGAGGGCAAAGATGATTGGCACCAGTGCCAGATCCTCAAACAGGAGCATGGCGAACGCGCCCCGACCAACGGCACTGACGGTGCCAACGAGCGGAAGAACGAGAGCGGTAGAGGACAGTGCGAGAGCGAGGCCCAATCCGATCGCCCCTGGCCAGCTTTGTCCCATGATGTGCAAAGCCGCACCAATAATCAGCGCCGAACCCAAGAGCTCAACCGGACCAATTCCGAACACGAGACGGCGCATGGCCCACAAGCGTCGAAACGACAGTTCAAGGCCGATGGAAAACAGCAGAAGGACGATGCCGAATTCTGCGAACGGCTCAATCGAATGAGGGTTCGAGATGGTGAGGTAGTAAAGCCATGGCCATCGGTCCACTTGGCTACCGAGCCCCGCCGGACCCACCAACAGACCCACAAGGATGAAGCCAATAACCGGGCTGATCTTGAACCGGGCGAAAGCTGGGATCACGAGGCCAGCGGCGCCGAGGATCACCAGTGCGTCAGAGAATTGCGGGTTGTCGAGACCAATCGCCATCCACTTTCCTTGCCTCGATCAAGTTCGATTGTCAGTAGCGCGATGCCGATGTCGTGGTTTTCGTGCGCTTTCCCGCCACCATGCGACCAACGCTGTCAGCGTCACCGCAGTAAGAACCGATAGACAGTAAACGAGGTGACCGCCGCCGGCCCGGTCCCATGTAAGCGCCAGCACATAGGTTGCGAGTACACCGGCAGCGAAGCAGTCCAAGCTGTGACGGCCGATGGTGGCAAGCATCCTTGCTGGCGGCGTATGCAGGAGCCGCCGCGCCGCGGTAAGCAGTGCGGTATATAACATCAGGACCAATATCGCGTGGCCGAGCCGCAGCAGATGAAGGCCGTATCGCGGCGTCAGCCATTCTGGCGCTGGGGCTTCCCACGTCTTCAGGAGCGCTCCAGCCAGGAACAGGGAAACGAACAGCACCAATGGTGTGCGGTGGGTCTCCAGCCACCGAAACAGGGCCAGGTGCAAGCGTCGCGCGCCCAGCGCCATGGGAACAAAGAAAATCACCTGCCAGCTTAGCAGCTTTAATATGCCGTCGTCGGTGGCAGTAGGCGAGCCGTCGATGCGCTTGATCGTAAGGATCTGAGCTACAACGTAAATAGTGGCAGATGCTGCGATCAGGACCCGGGGCGATCGGGCGTGGATGACAATCGCCAGCGGCGCGATCAACATAAGGGTGACGTAAAGGAGGAGGATGTCGAGAAGCCGTGGCGCCTGCTGCAGCGCTCCCATGCGAACGATTGCGTCCAGCGGATCATTCACGAGATCGTTGAAGCGCCAAAAGTCTAGCTCGATAGTCGACATGAGAAAAGCCAGCGGAAAGACCGCTGCCAATAGTGCGAAATTGTAAAGCCAGAGCGTTGCGGCGCGCTTGACGACGGCGAGGATTGGCTGCGGCCGGGCGAGATAGACCAAGCCAACCATATAACCTGACAGGATGACGAACAGCTCGGCAGCCGTCGAATAACCATAGCGCGTCGGCGTCGGAACAAGTCCGGAAGTAAGGCCGCCTGCCTCCGCCACTTGGCTGAGATGATTGATGACAATCGTTAGAAGCGCGCAGCCGCGAAGAATGTCGATCCGCGGCTCGCGAGCAATGACAGCTCCCGGCGATGTGCCGGGAGCTGCATTGTGGGGTGGGGCGGAGCTTATGCCCAGGCCGCCATCTTGTTCTCGAGGTTGACGCGAACCGCTTCGAAGAATTGCTCGGTCGTCATCCACTTCTGGTCCGGGCCGATCAGGATCGCGAGATCCTTGGTCATGTCGCCATTCTCCACGGTTTCGATGCAGACCTGCTCCAGCGTCTCGGCAAAGCGGGTGACGTCCGGAGTGTCGTCAAACTTGCCGCGGAACTTCAGGCCGCCAGTCCACGCGAAGATGGAAGCGATCGGGTTAGTCGAGGTCGCCTTGCCCTGCTGATGCTGGCGATAGTGGCGCGTCACGGTGCCGTGCGCCGCCTCGGCCTCGATCGTCTTGCCGTCCGGGGTCATCAGCACCGACGTCATGAGGCCCAGCGAGCCGAAGCCCTGCGCGACCTGATCGGACTGTACGTCGCCATCATAGTTCTTGCAGGCCCAGACGAACTCACCGTTCCACTTCAGCGCCGATGCGACCATGTCGTCGATCAGGCGGTGCTCGTAGGTGATGCCGAGCTCCTTGAACTTTTCTACGAACTCCGCCTCGTAAACCTCAGCAAAGATGTCCTTAAAGCGACCGTCATACGCTTTAAGGATCGTGTTCTTGGTGCTGAGATAGACCGGCCAGTTGCGATTGATGCCGTAGTTCAGCGACGCCCGGGCGAAGTCACGGATCGACTCGTCAAGGTTGTACATGCCCATGGCGACACCAGCGCCCGGGAAGTCGAACACCTCATGCTCGATTTCCTGGCCGTCCTCGCCCGTCCATTTCATGGTCAGCTTGCCGGCGCCGGGCACCTTGAAGTCCGTCGCGCGATACTGATCGCCGAATGCGTGACGACCGACCACGATCGGGTGCGTCCAGCCCGGAATGAGGCGGGGGACATTCTTGATCACGATCGGCTCGCGGAAAACGACGCCGCCCAGGATGTTGCGGATCGTGCCATTTGGCGACTTCCACATCTTCTTGAGGCCGAATTCTTCGACACGGGCTTCGTCCGGCGTGATGGTGGCGCACTTCACGCCGACGCCATATTTCTGGATCGCTTTGGCACTGTCGACCGTCACCTTGTCGTCGGTGGCGTCGCGATGCTCCATGCCGAGGTCGTAATAGTCGAGATCGATGTCGAGGTACGGCTTGATCAGGCGCTCACGAATCCATTCCCAGATGATCCGCGTCATTTCGTCGCCGTCGATCTCCACGACGGGCGTTTTCACCTTGATCTTCGCCATTGTTCGTTTCCTTTGAGGGAGGTTCTGGCGCGGTCGATACGGGTAAGGGGGCGGGGGATCAACCATCGGTACGCCCGCGTTGTGCGCATTGGCTCCCCCCGCTACACGAGGCCGCATGCCTTCATTGCCGAAACCCGAAGAACAGGGTCTGCCTGTAACTACCACTGTCAGGTGGCGCTTCCCAGCAGTCCATCCCGAAGGGCAGAAGTTCGCCGCCATCGCGTTCGGTATCACGCTGTTGATGACCATTGTTCATAGCGTGTTTTTCTGGCCGCTTCTGGGGATCACGATCTGGGTGGCGGCGTTCTTCCGTGATCCGGTCCGCACGACGCCCCGGGGTGAGGATCTGATCGTTTCTCCCGCAGATGGATTGGTAACGATGATCGCGGAGGTGCCAGTACCTCGCGAACTCGCCGCGGATCTTGGTGCAACGCATCTTACCCGGGTGTCGGTCTTCATGAGTGTCTTCGACGTGCATATCAACCGTTCGCCGATCGCCGGCACGATCCGGCAGGTGGTCTATATCTCCGGCAAGTTCCTGAACGCCGATCTCGACAAAGCGTCGGAGGAGAATGAGCGGCAGCACTTCGTCGTGGAAGGTCATGACGGCCGCCGGGTTGGGTTCACCCAGATCGCCGGCTTGGTGGCGCGGCGGATCATCGGCTTCGCCAAGGTCGGAGACATGGTGGCCGCGGGCCAGCGCGTCGGCTTGATCCGCTTCGGAAGCCGCGTCGACGTCTATCTGCCCGCAGGCTATGCTCCACAGGTGGCACTGGGCCAGCGGACAATCGCCGGCGAAACCGTCCTGGCCCGCGCGGGATTGTCGCCTGTATCCGGAGTTGCACAATGAGGCGCCCAATACGTCCGCGGCGGGGCCTTCCGCTGCGCGCCGTCGCTCCCAATGCCATTACCGCCTTGGCGCTATGCTCTGGTCTCAGCGGCGTGCAGTTCGCGATCAAGGCCCGCATGATGGAGAATGATCTGGCATTGCTGCGCGGTGCGGAGCTGGCGGCGCTCGCAGATCGCGTTGCAACCCACTGGCAACTGGCGGTCGCCTTTGTTCTTATCGCCGGTCTTTTGGACGGGATCGACGGGCGCATTGCGCGTCTGCTTCACGGTGAGAGTCGCTTCGGGGCGGAGCTCGATTCTCTCGCGGACGCGATTTCCTTTGGTGTGTCGCCCGCGTTGATTCTTTACCTGTGGTCGCTGTCGTCCTTGCCGCGGTTCGGCTGGATTGCCGCCTTGATGCTGGCAGTGTTCGCAGCGTTACGCCTTGCGCGTTTCAATGCGAATATCGATGCGGACGATCAGCCACATAAGTCTGCTGGCTTCCTTACCGGCGTCCCGGCGCCAGCCGGCGCTGGATTGGCCCTGCTGCCCATGTTCTTGTGGTTCTGGACGGAGGAGCCGGCGCTGCGATCGCCCTATATCGTCGCGCCGTGGACGGTTCTTTCTGCCTTGCTGATGGTGTCGAGCCTGGCCACTTGGTCGTGGTCTTCGCTTCGCCTGCGCAGGAACATTCGCTTCGAGGCTCTGGCCCTTGTGGTCATCGTGGCCGCGGCAGCCGTGACCGCACCTTGGCACACCGTGAGCGCAATCAGCATCGCCTATCTGCTGGCGCTGCCATTCAGCATCGCCAGCTATGCACGAGTTAAGCGGCTGCGCGCGTCCGGTATGCAGGCGCAGGCCGCGCCTGTGCCGCCCAACGCCTGACGGCGATACGCTGCTCTGCGCGAACCAGGGCAGCCAGCGGCTGATGATCTGCCGGCGCTTGCCTGCGCAACGCGCTAACAATTCTGTCAAAACGAGGAATGATGGTCGTCGCAAGAGCATAGGCTGAAACTGCGAACGCGCCGATAAAAATCGCGAAACTCACAACCGCCATCATTGTCTGCCTCCATGGCACTTGCGAACCATAGCGCGCAAACCGCTGAAAAGACCTGCTGTTCCACTTTCCACCCAAAATGCACCATTGGGCTCTGCTGCGTGGACCGGCATTTCCTACTCGCGTTCGGCTAGGTTCCCTCTCTGTTCTTGCGTTTGTTCCACGTATGTTCGTGCGGGTCAAGCGGTATCAAGCCGCTTGTGCGTGGACGAATGTTCCGGTAAGGGCGCGGGCCTCAACTCCGCATGGGAAGTACAACGACCGGTGCGCTGGCCTTTTAGGCTCGCGCCATCCGCTTCCCAGAGGTCTAACCGGAAGGAATAAAGATTATGGCGGCACCTGTCGTCACGATGCAGCAGCTTATCGAAACCGGCGCGCACTTCGGCCACCAGACCCACCGCTGGAACCCGAAGATGAAGCCGTATCTGTTCGGCGAGCGCAATGGCGTCCACATCATTGACCTGTCTCAGACCGTACCGCTCTTTGCGCGTGCGCTTGAGTTCATCAGCTCGACCGTCGCGTCGGGCGGCAAGGTGCTGTTCGTAGGCACCAAGCGCCAGGCGCAGGAGCCGGTTGCCGACGCCGCGCGTCGTGCCGGCCAGCACTTCGTCAACCATCGCTGGCTGGGCGGCATGCTCACCAACTGGAAGACGATCTCCAACTCGATCAAGCGTCTGAAGGCTCTTGAAGAGCAGCTGTCGGGCAACACCGCCGGCCTCACCAAGAAGGAAGTGCTGCAGCTCACCCGTGAGCGCGACAAGCTTGAGATGAGCCTGGGCGGCATCCGCGACATGGGCGGCATTCCCGACATCATGTTCGTGATCGACGCGAACAAGGAAGAGCTCGCGATCAAGGAAGCCAACACCCTCGGCATCCCGGTCGTTGCGATCCTCGATTCGAACGTGTCTCCGGACGGCATCGCGTTCCCGGTCCCCGCGAACGACGACGCAAGCCGTGCCATCTGGCTGTACTGCGAGGCGGTTGCGATCGCCGCAACCCGCGGCAACGCAGAGCAGCAGCGCCGTGGCGGCGTTGACTTCGGTGCCATGGCCGAGCCGCCTGCGGAGGAAGCGCTGGGCAGCGACCCGGTGGTTGCCACGGCGGGTGCAGAGGAATCGCGCCAGATCGACGCGTAAGACTGCGGCTTCGACAAGCCACTCACCTTTTCGTGCCGAGTTTGTCGAAGCACTGTCTCTTTCCTGCAATGCTGCGGAGAGAAGGGCGGTACTTCGGCGGGCTCGGCACGAGCGGTTTCATACGGGCTGATCCCACCTCACGGGATCCACAGGAAGGATTACACGATGGCCGATATCACGGCAGCGATGGTCAAGGACCTGCGCGAGAAGAGCGGTGCAGGCATGATGGACTGCAAGAAGGCGCTGAACGAGACTGGCGGCGACATGGACGCTGCGCTCGATTGGCTCCGCACGAAGGGCCTGGCAGCGGCTGCGAAGAAGTCCAGCCGTACCGCGGCCGAGGGCTTGGTGGGCATCGCTACCAGCGGCACCAAGGGCGCGGCGGTTGAGGTGAACTCGGAAACCGACTTTGTCGCCAAGAACGACCAGTTCCAGGATTTCGTTCGTGAAGTGACGCAGATCGCCCTCGCCACTGGCGGCGATGTCGACTCGCTCAAGGGCGAGAAGATGCCATCGGGCACGACCGTTGAGGAAGTGCTGACCAACAACATTGCAACGATCGGTGAAAACCAGTCGCTCCGTCGTTCGAAGCGCCTCGAAGTCTCGAAGGGTGCGGTTGTCGGCTACGTGCACAACCAGCAGGCGCTGGGCCTCGGCAAGATTGGCGTTCTCGTGGCGCTTGAGAGCGAAGCTTCGGATGAGGTGCTTCAGAGCCTCGGCAAGCAGCTGGCAATGCACGTTGCCGCGGCGTTCCCGAAGGCGCTGAACGAGGAAGACCTGGACGAGGCCGAGATCGAACGTGAGCGCGCGATTGCCGCTGAAAAGGCGGGCGAGAGTGGCAAGCCGGCCGACATCATCGCTAAGATGGTCGAGGGTTCGATTGCGAAGTACCGCAAGGAGCATGCGCTGGTCAGCCAGCTGTTCGTGATGGACGGCAAGACCCGCATCAGCGACGTTGTTGCCAAGGCGGGCAAGGACGCTGGCACGCCGATCGTTCTGAAGGACTATGTCCGCTTCCAGCTGGGCGAGGGCATTGAGAAGGAAGCGTCGGACTTCGCTGCTGAAGTTGCTGCCGCTTCGGGCGTGCCGCAGAACAAGCAGGCGGAGCCGACCGCCTGATCATTCCGGGCGACGGCCAGCCGTCGCTCGACGATCAACATCCCGGTCTCGCCCGGAGATCTGCTCAAACGGTCGCTACGCAGTGACCGAAGAGCTGATTCCCGGAGCGAGGCCGGGATGATTTTTGTCGGTCAGGCAGCGCCTTGGAATTGAGGGTTCCGCGACGTAGTGGTTGCGACCCTTGCGGGGCTTCCCTAAGGTTCCCGCCGCCCGACCTCAGCCGTATCGGATCAAATGACTAGCCCTCGTTACAAACGAATCCTCCTGAAGCTTTCGGGCGAAGTTCTGATGGGGGCAGATGGCTTAGCCATTGATCCCGCCGTGACTGGCCGTGTTGCCGAGGAGATCGCCGACGTTAAGGCTCAAGGATATGAGCTTTGCGTGGTGGTCGGTGGAGGCAACATCTTCCGCGGGCTCGCTGCTGCTGCCAAGGGCTTCGAACGGGCGACCGCCGATTACATGGGCATGTTGGCGACGGTCATGAACGCGCTGGCGGTCCAGAATGCGTTGGAGCAGATCGGCGTCGATACCCGTGTCCAATCGGCAATTCCGATGCAGTCGGTTTGCGAGCCGTTCATTCGCCGCCGCGCTGTCCGTCACTTGGAGAAGAACAGGGTCGTGATCTTTGCGGCTGGCGTCGGTTCGCCGTTCTTCACCACAGACAGCGGTGCGGCCTTGCGTGCGGCGGAGATGAACTGTGACGCATTGTTCAAGGGCACGAGCGTTGACGGGATTTACGACGCGGACCCGAAGCAGGTGCCGAACGCAACGCGTTACGAGACGATTTCCTACGACACCGTTCTGTCCAAGAACCTCAAGGTGATGGATGCGAGTGCGGTAGCATTGTGCCGCGATTCGAATATCCCGATCGTCGTCTTCAACATTCGCGAGCACGGCAATTTTGCTGACGTGCTGCGGGGCGAGGGCGTATCGACGATCGTAATGAACGAACAGGAGATGATCGATGCCCGCGTATGACAAAGCGGATCTGGAGCGCCGCATGGCTGGCGCGGTGGAAGCGCTGAAGAGCGATCTGGCTGGTCTTCGTACTGGCCGCGCGTCCACCGCGTTGCTCGATCCCGTGACGGTTGAAGTCTATGGCTCGCATATGCCGCTGAACCAGGTGGCAACGGTTTCCGTCCCGGAGCCGCGGATGCTTTCCGTGCAGGTGTGGGACAAGAGCAACGTCAGCCCGGTGGAAAAGGCGATCCGATCGGCCGGTCTCGGCCTCAATCCGATCAATGATGGCCAGACACTGCGTTTGCCGATCCCTGACCTCACCGAGGAGCGCCGCAAGGAGCTCGCGAAGCTTGCCGGATCCTATGCGGAAAAGGCTAAAGTGGCGGTTCGTAATGTCCGGCGCGACGGCATGGATAGCTTGAAGACCGACGAGAAGAAGGGCGTCTTCGGCGAAGACGAACGCAAGCGGCACGAGGTCGAGGTGCAGAAGCTGACCGACGCCACGATTGCGGACATCGACGCGGCCGCTAGCGCCAAGGAAAAGGAAATCCTGGGCAAGTGAGCTCGGGACTTTCAGGTTCCTTTCTGCGCGCCGCCGTGGAGCTGACGCTGGCCGACGCGGCGCAGGCTTTGTGCCTGTTGCCTGTCGCCGGCAACAATGCGGGCGGGAACTTGCTCCTGTGAGCGTTGCGCCAGCGCTCCAAGCGGGCAACGTCAATATGCCGCGTCATGTCGCCATCATCATGGATGGCAACGGACGATGGGCCAAGAAGCGCCTGCTACCCCGCGCCGCCGGTCACAAGGCCGGCGTAGAGGCGGTGCGACGCGTGACCCGTCACGCGCGCGCCATCGGCATCGAAGCGCTGACGATCTATGCCTTCTCTTCCGAGAACTGGCGTCGCCCGGAGGAGGAGATCGGCGACCTGATGGGTCTGCTGCGGTTGTTCATTCGCAGCGACCTTGCAGAACTTGTTCGTGAAAACGTCCGACTCAAGATCCTTGGCGACTACCGGCGCTTCCCCGGCGACGTAGTTGCGCTGATCGACGACGCGCTAGCGCGCTGTTCCACGAACACGGGCCCGATCCTGGCGATTGCGTTGAACTATGGTGCGCAGGCGGAACTCGTACGTGCCGCGCGCCGGCTGGCGGAGCGCTTGCCGCCCGAACAGATCGACGCGGCAGCTATAGAGGCTGAACTCGAAACCCGTGACATGCCGCCGTTGGACCTCTTGATCCGGACGTCGGGTGAGCATCGCCTGTCCAACTTTCTTCTGTGGCAGGCCGCTTACGCCGAGCTGCTGTTCGTCGACACGCTTTGGCCGGATTTTGGCGCGTCCGATCTGGACGAAGCAGTCGCTGCGTTTGGCACCCGCAACCGGCGGTTCGGAGGCTTGTGACTGCTCCCGACGCCAAGTTCCGTACGCCATCCAATCTGCGGCTGCGGATGATCGCCAGCGTGGCAATGATCGCCGTGGCAACCGCAGCGCTCTGGTTTGGTGGTATCGCCTTCTGGCTGCTGGCGGTGGTGGTCGCACTGTTCATGATGGCGGAATGGTCGGACCTTCAGAAGGTCTCGCCACGTGAAAAGCGGATCGCTCAATACGGCTTGTCGGTTCCGCTGGCGGTGATGGCGCCTGCGTCGCTGGTGCTGGAGGAGCATGACTTCTTCTCGCTGGGTCTGCTGGCCGGCGCTGCCTTCTTCGTCGCCATTGTCACCCGGCGCTCGGGATTGGGTAAGGGCGTTGTTTATTGCGGGCTTCCGGTGCTCGCTCTCGTGTTTCTGCGCCGGCAGGATGAAGGTCTGCTGTTCGCGTTCTGGGCTCTGGCTCTAGTCTGGGCGACCGACATCGGCGCCTTCTTTGCTGGGCGCTCGATTGGCGGGCCGAAGCTCGCGCCAAAGCTCTCACCCAACAAGACGTGGGCCGGGTTGATCGGGGGCGTGGCGGCGGCAACTATCCTCGCTCTGATCTTGCATGTCCGCTATGGCCTTCCCTGGCGCATGACCCTGGGAACTCCCCTGCTGGCTGTCCTGGCGCAAGGAGGAGATCTGTATGAAAGTTGGCTCAAGCGGCAGGCCGGCGTGAAGGATTCGGGTGATATTCTGCCGGGTCACGGTGGGGTTCTCGACCGGCTCGATGGTGTCGTTCCAGTCGCTCCGGTGGCCGCCTTTCTCGTGATCGCGCCCTATCTTTACCGATGAAGACAATCACTGTTCTTGGCGCGACCGGGTCGGTCGGCACATCGACGCTCGACCTGATCGAGCGTTCGCCTGACGCATTTCGGGTCGTTGCGCTTACCGCAAATAGCGACGTTGAGCGGCTTGCCTCTGCTGCGCTGCGCACGCGAGCGCGGCGCGCTGTGGTTGCAGACGAAGCACGCCTTCCGGCGCTGCGTGATGCACTGGCAGGCAGCGGGATCGAGGCGGCTGGCGGTGATGCAGCGGTGGCCGAAGCCGCGGCGATGGGCGCCGATGTCACGGTCGCAGCAATCGTCGGTTGTGCCGGTCTCAGGCCTGCGATGGCTGCGGTGGAGCAGGGCGGTACCCTGGCGCTCGCGAACAAGGAGGCGCTGGTATCGGCCGGCGACGTGATGAACGCTGCGGTTCAGCGTAGCGGCGCGACACTGCTTCCGGTCGACAGCGAGCATAGCGCCATTTTTCAGTGCCTTGACGCGCGTCTTGCCGGGCGGGTCAGCCGCATCGTGCTTACCGCCAGTGGCGGGCCGTTCCGCGATCGCCCCCTGGAAGACATGCGGGCCATCACGCCGGCTCAGGCTGTAGCGCATCCGAACTGGTCGATGGGGGCCAAGATCTCGGTCGACTCCGCGACGATGATGAACAAGGGGCTGGAACTTATCGAGGCCTACCACCTGTTCCCCGTTGCGTCGGAGCAGATCGAGATTGTTGTGCATCGACAATCGGTGATCCACTCCATGGTCGAATATGTCGACGGATCGGTCCTTGCCCAACTCGGCACGCCCGATATGCGCACGCCCATCGCTTATGCGCTCGCCTGGCCGGATCGCATGGCAACGCCTGGCGAGAGGCTGGACCTGGTCCGTGTCGGTCGTCTGGACTTTGAGGCCCCCGATCAGGAGCGTTTCCCGGCGCTTCGTCTCGCCCGAGAGGCGCTGGAGGCAGGCGGCGCCCGTCCGGCCATCTTGAACGCGGCCAATGAAGTGGCGGTTGATGCCTTTTTGAAGGGGCGCGTCGGTTACCTCGAAATTGCCGCAATCGTCGCCGATACCTTGGAACGCTTTGATCCGCTCGCTCCCTCGTCGCTCGACGCGGTTCTAGATGTGGATCGCGAGGCGAGGGCACTGGCGGAAGAGCGTGTGAAGGATCGCGTCGCTTGATCGAAACTCCTGGCCTGCCGCTGACGCTGCTCGCCTTCGTACTGGTAATCGGGCCGCTCGTGTTCGTGCACGAGATGGGGCATTATCTGGCCGCTCGCTGGTTCGGGGTGAAGTCCGACGTGTTCTCGATTGGCTTTGGCCGCGAGATTGCCGGCTGGACCGACAAGCGTGGGACGCGCTGGAAGATCGGATGGATGCCGCTGGGCGGCTACGTCCGCTTCGCCGGAGACATGAACGCGGTGAGCCAGCCGTCGGCCGAGTGGCTGTCGCTGCCGGCCGAAGAGCGTAATCGCACGTTTCAGGCGAAACCGGTCTGGCAGAGGGCGATCATCGTCGCGGCTGGCCCGATCGTCAACTTTCTGATTGCCATGCTGATCCTGGGCGGCTTCGCCCTCGCATTTGGCGATACCCGCACGCCTCCGGTGGTCGGAACGGTAGTGCAGGGAAGTGCTGCCGCACGGGCAGGGCTGCAGGCCGGCGACCGCATCACTCGGTTGGGCGATCGCGAGATCGCGATCTTCGAGGACATGCTGTCCTACACCCGGATCCATCCGGGCGAGGTGACGCAGGTTACGTTCGAGCGCGCCGGTGAGCAGCTGACGCGTCCGGTGACCATCGGGGTTCAACAACAGGTCGACCGTTTCGGCAACAGCTACCGTATCGGCATGCTGGGCATTGCCCGCGGGGAGCGAGTGTCCGTGCCGGTGAGCCTGCTGGAGGCGCCGGGCATCGCAGTTCGCCGGACCGGCGAGATCGTTTCCATGATGGTGGAAACGATCGGTCAGATCATCTCCGGTCGCCGCTCGGTAAAGGAGCTGGGCGGTCCGCTGTCGATTGCAAAGGTGTCGGGTGAGCAGATCACCCTTGGCCCGGAAGCCTTCGTCTTTCTGATCGCGCTGGTGTCCATCAATCTGGGGTTCATCAACCTGCTGCCAGTTCCCATGCTGGATGGCGGTCATTTGCTCTTCTACGCGATTGAGGCAGTGCGCCGGCGTCCGGTCGGGCCGGATGCACAGGAATGGGCGTTTCGCGGCGGTCTGGCGGCGATCCTCGGCCTCATGCTGCTGGTGACCTTCAATGATCTGGGGAATTTCGGCCTTTGGCGCAGCCTCGCCCGCTTGATCGGTTGACGATTCAAGGGCAGGGCGCTGCGCTCACGGGCTTGTTTGGGCTTACCGGGGTGGATTTGGTGACTGTATTGAACACTTCGTTTGCTCGACCGCGCGCGGCTGCGCTTCTGCTTGGCTGCACGATGCTTGCGGGCGTTCCGTCCATGGCGGCAGCGCAGCAGAGCACGTCTGCCCAGCCTCAGGTGCAGCAGGCCGCGCCAGCGGTCGCGCCTCCGGTCGAACGCGCGATTCGGTCGCTGCGCGTCGAAGGCTCGCAACGAATCGAGCCGGATACCGCGCTTAGCTACACCAAGCTTCGCGTGGGACAGACGTACACCAACGAAGCGCTCGATCAGGCGATCAAGGACCTATACGCCAGCGACTTGTTTGCTGACGTGACGGTGTCGGGCGCGGAAACGGGCGACATCGTTCTTCGCGTACGCGAGAACCCGATCATCAATCGGGTCATCCTCGAGGGCAACAAGCGCCTGAAAGAGGACAAGATTACCAAGGAGATCCGGCTTAAGCCGCGCCAGGTCTTCACCCGCTCGGCCGTTCGCCAGGATGTCGCCCGCATCGTGGAGCTATACCGCCGCCAGGGCCGGTTTGGCGCGAGTGTCGAGCCCAAGATGGTGTCGCTCGATCAGAACCGCGTCGACGTGGTCTTCGAGATCAGCGAAGGCCCCAAGTCCAAGGTTCGGCAGATCAACATCATCGGCAACGAGGTGTTCGACGACGACAAGCTGCGTGAGCAGATGGCGACCAAGCAGGCACGGCTTTTCCGCCTGCTGTCGTCCAACACCACCTACGACCAGGATCGTTTGGCGTACGATCAGCAGAAGCTGCGCCAATTCTATCTGACCGAGGGCTATGCCGACTTCCGGGTCACGAGCGCGGTGGCCGAGCTGACGCCGGACAAGGAAGACTTCATCATCACCTACGTGGTGGAGGAAGGCCCTCGTTATAAGTTCGGTGACGTCACCGTCGACAGCGACATTCGCGACTTCGACGACAAGGCGCTGGCCAAGACGCTCGCTGTGAAGAAGGGCGACTGGTACAACGCGAAGCTGGTCGAAGACACCGTCGACAGCCTCAGCCAGACGACGGGCCTGTTCGGCTACGCCTTCACGGAGATCAATCCGGAGTTCCAGCGCGATCGTGAATCGCTTACCATGTCCATCAACTTCCACATCGCGGAAGCAAAGCGGACCTACGTTGAGCGGGTCGACATCACGGGCAACACGCAGACTCAGGACAAGGTGATCCGCCGCGAGATCCGCCTTGCGGAAGGCGACGCGTTCAACAGCTTCCAGGTGCGTCGTTCGCAAGACCGCATCAACAGCCTGGGATATTTCCAGGACAAGTTCGAGATTAAGCAGACGCCAGGCACGGGACCTGATCGCGTCATCCTCGGCGCGAACGTCGAAGAGCGTGCGACCGGTGAGCTTCAGTTGTCGGCCGGCTTCTCGAGCCTCGAACGCTTCATTCTGCAGTTCAACCTGACCCAGCGTAATTTCCGCGGCAAGGGCCAGGAACTTCGCTTCGGCGTGAACTATTCGAGCTATTCGAAGTCGATCGAGGCCGGGTTCACCGAACCTTATCTATTCGACAAGAACATCGCGGTCGGCGTTGATGTGTTCCGCCGCGACTACAATGCCTTCAACTTCATCAATAACAATCGTGAGACGACCTACAGCCAGGTGTCGACCGGCTTCCAGGTGCGCGCTGGCGTTCCGCTGACCGAATATTGGTCTTTGTCGGCGCGTTATGGCCTGTCCTATGATGAAGTGAGCCTGGATCGCGATCAGTTCTTCCGGAACGGGCGGTGCGACCCGCTTCTTGCCGGGCGCTATCTGTGTGACGCTTTGGGCAACCGTCTGACCTCGTCCGTCGGCTATTCGTTGATCTACGACAGCCTCAACAGCCGCCTGCGTCCGACCGCTGGCCAACGCTTCACCTTCAGCCAGGACTTTGCGGGTCTTGGCGGCGATGTGAAGTATCTGCGCACCCGTGCCGATGCGGCGAAATATTGGGGGATTGGCGGCGGCTTCGTCCTCTCCGCGCTGGCGGAGGGCGGCTACATCCATCCGCTCGAGGATAGCCCGGACGAGGGCGTTGATCCGATCCGCATTACCGACCGCTTCTACCTTGGCGAGCCGCAGTTCCGCGGCTTCGACATCCGCGGCGTCGGGCCGCGCGTGCTGCGGCAATATTATACGACAAACGAGAGCGGCGCTCAGGTGCTGATCACGGATCGTGATCAAATCGTCGATGACGCACTTGGCGGCACGGCTTACTACCTCGGCCGTATCGAGCTCGAGATTCCGCTTGGTTCGGGCGCGCGTGAGCTTGGCCTCCGTCCGTCGGTCTATGTTCAGGCGGGCAGCTTGTTCAACATCACCCGTCCGCGTCCGACAGCGGTGTTCCCGACGACGACGGACGCAAATGGCAACACGATCGTGCTGCCGCTGCCGCAGACGGATACCGCTGGTAACCCGCTCTATTACTACACGAACCCGGCCGGGGTTCCGGTCACCACGACCTGCGCGGCCGGCATCCCCGATGCCAGCGGGAACTGCAATGGCATCATCCCGAATACCGCGCAGATCGCGTCGCAGCCGTTCAAGGAAAGCTTCCTCGGCAACTCG
Organism: Sphingomonas sp. IC4-52; assembly: GCF_020707225.1. Lineage (NCBI taxonomy): Bacteria > Pseudomonadati > Pseudomonadota > Alphaproteobacteria > Sphingomonadales > Sphingomonadaceae > Sphingomonas > Sphingomonas sp. IC4-52. The sequence goes on from NZ_JAJFEU010000001.1 coordinate 414,040, forward strand.
GCCAAGCCGCGTCTGTCGGTCGGCTTCGGCGTCAACTGGACCTCGCCATTCGGCCCGCTGCGCATCGACATCGCTCGCGCCCTGATCAAGCAGGAAGGCGACGACGACAAGCTTATTACCTTCAACGTAGGGACTCAGTTCTGATGACCAAGTTCAAGCACATGCTGCTCGCCGCAGCACTCGCGGCCCCGGTTGCGTTTTCCGCTGGTACCGCCACCGCGCAGGTGTCAGGCATCGCTGTCGCCAACCCGGAGCAGGCTGTTGCCAATTCCAAGGCCTGGACGACTGCCCGTTCGCAGATCCAGACGCAGTACAAGACCCAGCTCGATCAGGCGAACACGCGGCGCACCGCGATCCAGGCCGAGCTGCAGCCGCTGGTGACCGCCTATCAGACGGCCGCGCGGGCGCCTGGCGCAAGCGAAGCGTCGCTTCGTCCTCAGGCACAGGCCATTCAGACCAAGCAGCAGGCCGCTCAGCAGGAGCTCGCCCGTCTGACCGAGCCGGCTCAGCGTGCCGAAGCTTATGCGATTGAGCAGATCAGCGCGAAGCTGTCGGATGCGGTGCAGGCTGCCGTGCGCGCGCGCAACGTGACGCTGCTGCTGCGTCCCGAGGCTGCGCTCTATGCACAGCCCGCCGCTGATATCACCTCGGCGATCACCGCTGAACTCGACAAGTCGGTGCCGAGCGTCGGGATCACGCCGCCGGCAAACTGGCAGCCGGGCGGACAGGGTCAGGCACAGGCCGCGCCGGCAGCCCAGCCGCAGCGTAACCAGCCGCAGGGTCGCTGATCCCAGTCATGACCGATACGCCCACCTCGACGGCACTCGGGCCCTTTGACGTCACTCGGGTGATGGCGGCGCTGCCGCATCGTTATCCGATGCTGCTCGTCGACCGGGTGGAAGAATTGGTGCCCGATGAGTCGATCACCGCCATCAAGGCGGTGACGATGAACGAGCAGTTCTTCCAAGGGCACTTCCCAGGGCGTCCGATCATGCCGGGCGTGCTGATCGTAGAGGCGCTGGCGCAGGCCGCCGGCGTCCTCGCGGTCGAGAGCCTCGGTCTCGCGGGTACCGGCAAGCTGGTGTATTTCATGTCGATCGACGGCGTGAAATTTCGCAAGCCGGTGGAGCCCGGGGTTCTGCTGCGGCTTCAGGTTTCCTTCGTGCAAAAGCGCGCCCGGGTGTGCAAGTTTGCGGGAAGGGCACTGATCGGTGATGACCTGGCCGCCGAATGTGAGTTCACGGCCATGATCGCTGATCCGCCCTCTGCGTGAGCTTGGTCTAGGCCGAAAGCTGTGGATTGCAGGGGGAGCGCGCGTCTGCTAGGCGCGCCGCTTCCTTTTAGGCTGGTTGGAACCAGCCATTCCGGAGAAGAAGACGTGAAGAAAGACACCCACCCCGACTACCACATGATCAAGGTGCAGATGACGGACGGCACTGTGTACGAAACCCGCTCCACCTGGGGCAAGGAAGGCGACACGATGACGCTCGAAATCGATCCGCTGGCGCACCCGGCATGGACCGGCGGTCGCGGTCAGATGCTTGACCAGGGTGGTCAGGTCGCGCGCTTCAACAAGCGTTTCGGCGGGCTCACGCTTCGCAAGTAAACGACTGGTTAACCGCCGCGAGCCTAGCATTTGCCTGATGTTCGCGGCGGAATATGAACCAGCTGAAACGACTGGCCGGCGCCGCAGCCCGCGTGCGCCGGTTTCGTTTGATGTGCGGGTGGGCGATGGCGGCTTGCGGCGCACGTTATGCAAGATCGTGGACATCTCCATAGATGGAGCCCGGATGCAGACGCACTCTGCGCTGCGTGTCGGGAGTAGCATCTGGCTCACGCTGCCTCTCGCCGGCACCCTTTCAGCAGATGTGATGTGGGCTGACGATTTCACGGCAGGCTGCCGCTTCAACAAGCCCCTCCGACCCGACATTTTCAAGCAGTTGCTGGTCTTGTGAGGACGTAAGCGTGGACTCAGCTCCGGATGCCCGGAGGGTAGGGTGTTCCGATGAACAGCTCGGGCACGTGCTTCATCAAGCCGCTGTTGATCGCCGCCTGAGCCATGAGCTGGGGATGATCGACGGTATCGAACTGCTCGCCGGCATGGTTTGATCTGTAGACGGATCCCCATCTAAGCTTTTCTACCCCAGAGAAGCTATTGGCGACCGCCAAGTAGCTATCACGTCCGTGCCTGTCCCAAGATCCGGGTAGCGAAGGTAACGCCGACACGCTTTGCGCAGGCTGGGTTGGCGGATGGGGTGGCTGCCGAATTGCGGGTCATATGTCACTGCTTTCACTCGGGTTCGTTCGGTGAACTTTTGTATGATGCCCCCGCGGGTGCCCCCGCGGCGCGGCTTGATCAGCTGACGTGAGTTGCATCGGGGCTTCGCTTGCGAAGCCACTCCTCGACGTCCGCTTCCCACCATCCGACGCTCCGAACGGTGAGTTGGTGCTGCCGGGGGAATTCCGCTCGCCTGATCAGGCGGTAGATCGTCGCCTGGCTAAGCCCGGTCGTCGCAATCACGTCGGGCAGGCGCATGAAGCGACCACCGCGTGCCGGGCGACCTTCCCGTTTCGCTTCGGCGACCTTCATGGGGGGGCGTCTCATCAGAGCATGCCCAGCGCTTGCATGTAGGTTTCGAGGATCGCTTCCTCTTCCTGAAACTCCTCGCGCTTCTTTTTGCGGATGGAGATGATCTTCTTGATCGCTCTCGGGTCGTAGCCGCGGCTTCTGGCCTCGGCGAAGACGTCCCGGATATCATCCGCGATGCCCTTCTTTTCCTCCTCGAGGCGCTCCGCGCGCTCAATTAGGAGGCGGAGTTCTTCGGCAGCGACCTGGCCGCCGCCCATGCCCTCGCCGCGTTCCTCAGCCATCAGCCAATCCCGATCATGGCGAGGAAGCCGGTGCGCTCGAGCACCACGCCAATCAGCTGGCCGAGCAGCACGGCGCCGAGGGCGGCGACTGCGCAGTTTGCGAGCGTGCGGGCGAGGGGAGCTTCGTTAGCGATGTCACCGCAGCTCGGGCAATCGCAGTGGTACGGGTGAAGGTCGAGCTGGAACGGCTGCCCTTCGATCGGGTGGCGTAGAGGGATCATGATCGAATTCCCTTGATGAGGATGAGGTGGTTGGCCGCGGCGGCGGCCACGACGATCGCGACGAGGATGATCGTGACGACGACGACGTCCTCGGGTTTGCTGGCGGCAGCGATCACGACGCAGATCACCAGCGCACCCAAGCCGATCGCCACCCGTAGGCGGGCGCGGTAGCGGCTCATGCCGCAGCGCCCTCGGCGACCGGCGCCGCGAGCGCGTCGACACAGCCGCTGCAGAGGTCTTCGCCCGAGATCCAAGCGCAGGCCTCGCCGCTGCGGGTGCAGGGCAAGCGCCAGCTGCAAGCGCAGATGCGGCAGATCCGCGGCGTGTGTTCGGGATCGCGCTCGCCCTTCACGATCGCGTCTAATGCGGCGAGCACCGAGCGATCGAAGCGGAAGGCGGCGTGGAGCACGTCGATCGTGGTGATTGAAGCCGGCACGACGTCTGCCTCGATGCCCTCGAGCCAAGCGACGAGATCGTGCTCGGGCACGTGCGGCTGGGTGCGGATCTTCGCGGCGACCTGGTGCAGATCGAGCAGCTGCGCCACGCGGCGCGTCTTGAGGTAAGAGCCCGGGGTAAAATCTATCCGGCGGATCCAACTCTTCGGGACTGCGGTCATGATGGTTATGTTGTCCAGGCAGCACAAAGCCGCTCCGCGAAGCTCGAGGCGACGCGGGCGGAGGTGCGGTAGTGGGGAAGTCTCGACAGTTACGGGCGCGGCGGCCGAGCGCGGCCCGCTGAACTTATGGCGGGCTGCGGTTAGGTGAGCGCCGCAGGCGCCTGATCATGCCGCGGAGATTGTCTGCCAGTGCGACGACCTGGCTGACTTCGCGTTCAGCCTTGGCGATCGCCGCCTCGTCGGCGCCGGGCAGCGCCAGAAGCATCAGCGCTTCCTCCGCCTCGCCGTTTTCCTTTGCGAAGGCGGCAGCGCCGCGCAGCAGCTCGAACTGACAGCCGAACTCGGCCTCGCGCAGCTGATCGGCGAGGGCGTTATACGCGTCGCGGATCGGCGCACCGATCAGACCGGCCATTTGCCAAGCGAGATCCAGCTTCAGCGCAAGATCGAGAGGGATGGATTCGGGCGTGTTTGGGTTTGCCCAGTTGCGGACGGTATTCTCGGCGCGGTCGACGACACCCGCCATTCCTGCCCAGCCGCCCAACAACTGCTCGCCGGCAATCTTGTCCAGGGCCTGCTCGATCGAGCCCGGCGCACGTGCAATCGTCATGATTGCACCTCGGCTGGAAAAGTGAGGTTCGTTTCCAAGAGACATTTGGCGGTGCGCACTGAAAAAGACGACGCCGGTCGCTTGCGGAAACCGGCGCCGTCTTCCTGGGGGGGCTCTTCCAAATGCAGCATACGGACGTCCCGCGTGTTCTGATCGGGGTGGGTGGCCCCGCACGGGTTCCGGCCGGCATGCCAGCGACCGAAAGTGAGCTCGGGATCGGATGGGGTGACGCTCTCGCCGTTCAAGCGACCTTCTCCGCCTGGGTGGGGTCGCTTCCCGAAGGTTCTAGCCCATTTGGGTTCGTGAAGGCTGCGTCAGCCCCGGGTGCCGGAACGACGGTGCGAGGGAGCAGGTCAGGAAAAGGGGGCGGCGGATCCGTGTTGTCGGTCGGCTCCGGGCCGAACAGGTCAGGGCGGATTTCCGTTTTCCGAATACCCGTTGCCTTCTCGATCGCGATCGCAGCTTCTGCCGGCACCTGTGTGCCGTTCAGCCATCGCCAAACGGAGCCTTGTGTGAAGCCGATTTCGCGCGCGAGCGCGGACTGTGACCCTTTCAGGTCAACAGCGCGACGCAGCGCGTCCATCGGCTCGGAGGCGGGTGCCTGGTCCATGACGCGTAGTTAAACGGAACCGTTTAGATGAGTCAACACGTATTCGTCGGTCGCGGCTTACACGGGCGCGTTTAATTTGCTCTCGTGATTGTGTCCGCTCGCCTTAAGCAGCTGATGGAGCTTCGCGGACTTTCGCAGTCCGAATTGGGGCGCCGCGTGGGGGTCTCACAGGCTACGATCTACAAATTGCTCGTGGGCGAAAGCTACGGCACGAGGCATCTTCACAAGATCGCTCGTGAGCTTCTCACCACACCGGCATACTTGACCGGCGAAACGGACGATCCCGATCGGGATGCGCCACCGGAGCCATTGCTCGCTCATGGTGAGCAAGAGCTTTTGAACTGCTTCCGAGCCCTGTCGCCAGAAGACCACGCTGCGCTGACCCAGCTCGCGAGGTCACTGTCTGGCAGGGCTCGGCCGAAAACTGCTCTTATTCCCTCGCAGATCGAGCTGCCTCCGGAACACGCGCTGGCACGAATGTTCGAGGGCCTGTTGCGGGTGATGGATCTGGACGCGCCGTTGGACGAACAAGCTCTGCTTCTCGCGCAGCGGCTCCCCATCGGTCTAGCGCAACTGCGAGATCTGCTTCCCGCGTCGGCCCAGCCGGACGGCGCCACAAAGCTCGAAGAGCCGACCATTCCCGTTCGCGAACCGCAGTGACGACCGCACACATGACGTCGCAAGGCAAACATGCGTCCCGGCATCCAGGCGTTGCGCGATATACGACCTCATTCATTATCCAGCTCCAGCGACTATTTTGGAGGCGCGGATAAAAGATGTCCCTCAAGAACCTGACGACGCCGCCGGTCGGCCCGTTGAGCGTTGATCTGCGAGAGGGAAGGGGGGAGGAACTCGATGTGGTGGAACCTTGCCAGTCTGTTGGTTGTAGCGCTGACTGCCTCGTTTTTGATCATTCCGGTTCGTTCGGGCTCCATCGAGGAACCGGATGATCAAGCATCCAGGCTCTCGGTAGGGTCGATGATCACGAAGATGTATCTCACGCCCGTGAGAACAGTCGCACTAGCAGGTGTCTTCGGCTCCACCATCGTCGCCGGCGTGTGGATTGTGTGCCTTGATTGTCCGGTTCTCGACGTTCCTTCTAGCGCGATGAAGCAACAGTCGTCCTGTTGTCCGTTCGCCGGCGGGGGCGATCATCGCAGCCACACCGCTCGAACCTGAGACGCATCGCCCGTTTGCGGCTGGGAAGGAATGGCAAGCCGGTGCGCAGCGCCGGCCTGTTCGGTCACCTTCGCCCGCCCGATCAAAATTCGGGTCGGGGCCAGGATCAGCGGTTATTGTGCGACTCGATCCGACTCCCGCTTTGCGACTTTGAACTGCAATATGAACGTAGGGCCACCATCGGCATCGTAGTAAGCCTCAAGTGATTGCGCGACCTTGTTGGAAAAAATCGGCTTTTTCTCTTTCACCATCTGATCGAGTCGCGCCTCCGCGAGGTCGAAACACTGCTTTGTGATGTGAACGACCACTTCGTAGCGGATGATGGACGGCTCAAACGAGTAGGCCTGATTGTATCCAATCAGCGCGGATCGATTGGCGGGATCGTCGGACTCGGGTGCTTCGTTCGGCGAGGGCACACACGTGGCAGGGAGGATCTCGCGCATGGTTGTGTCCATGCGCATCTCAAGGTCCGAGCTATCCTCCCAGATGACCTCTGCTTTTGCTGGGGGCGAGATGACGAACACGAAGGCGACGAAGGCCTGAACGACGGGTCGAGCGATGCGCGTGACCATCATACCGCCTCCCATCAGACGATCTTGAGACGTCGAATTTCGGTAAAGTTGTCGAACACGAACTGTTTGTACAGGTCAGCGTCCGAACCGCTTCCATTGTAGCGCTTTACTGCCTCCCACAGGTCACCGCGGGCAGCCTTGTACTTACCGTCCATCTCCTTCCGCCAGCGATCAACGCAAGCGTCGATGCTCCCCCAAAGGCCGTGCTGGCGGCTGGCTGCGGAAGAACCGGGGGCTGGGCTCAGCCAAAACTCAGGGTCGGTCAGACTGTTCTGTAGGTCATATTGGAACAGTCCGTACCCATACATCAGTGTCCCGCGCTTCTTCGTAACGCCTCGCGCATCGCGCGCCTCGTCTGCCACGGCGATCAGCTCGTCGGTGATCTTGCCAAGCGTGGGGTGACGGCGAAACTCTTTCTCGTTCCTTGGGAACGCGCCGCGCTTGTCTGAAGCATCGAGGACGATCAGCCGCAACACCCCCGAAGGGGAGCGCCCCTTGCGGAAGTTGGGATCGATCCACGCGTATGCCGATTCCTGGCAAGCCATGGCACAGGCCAATTCCACAGAGAATGGCGTACCACTCGTCGCGCGCTCCATCTCTCCTCGAAAATTGGAGAGCAGCCATTGGGTGGCTTCGCCAACTCTGCTCAATGGGATCGCTCGCGAATTCACCCAAGCCTTTGTGGACGCGCCGCTCGCGGAAGTGCCGGCGATAACGGTTGCGGCACCACCGGCGAGGATGGCTCGCCGCGTCATCAGCGTTTCCATAGACGTTGCTGGCCTCCATTCTTCAAGATCCGGTTCACGCCAGATCACGAGGAGGAGATTCGACGCCGAAACCCTTGCGGCGTCAATTCGGCCAGCGACTTAGTGAAACGCCCTAGCGAGCGGCGAGGGCGAGGGGCCATTCTAGAGATGGGGCCCGGGTATCGGTCGGGTATCGCGCGGTTGCGCAGGCGGTATGACGGCTGAAGTGCGTCGTCTGTCATGATCGCGGCGGAGGGCACCTCCGCCGCGTCGCGTGTCTAACTCTCAAGAGATGAGAAAGCCCCGCCTTCTCATTTGTCGCGCATCGCGGCTGTGAGGTGCTTCGCCGAGATGGTGTACGACACTTTTTTTCCGTCGCCTATTTCAATTTGGCGGGTAACCTTGCTTTCCCTCTTATAGAGAAGGTCCAGAATGTGCTGCCTCTTAGATTTCCAAGTGGGAGATGCGTCGACAGAGACGTTCTTTGCCGACTCCGCTATCGCTTTATCTAGATCTCCAATGTTTTCTAGTATATCGGCCTTTCCCATTGAACCGCTTAGTGTCTCTTGTTCAAGCCAATATATGCCGGCATTAATCACGAGATTGGGACGCTTCACCTCGCGCGCAGATGTCATCGCTCTGAGGTAACATTGCCTGCCTTCTTCAATGTTCCCGTCTGAAAATGCTAGTAAGCCATCTGCTGCATGAAGAAACGGAAGCTGATCACCGCTGCTTCTTATCTGCCGCAACTTCACCCGTGCTTCGCGAGCACGCTGGTGTCGCCCGTCCATTACCAGTGAATAGAGCAGCCCGTTGATCAGGTTAAAGTCACGTGGGTGCAAGCGTGCAGCGGCTTCTGCGACTTCGATAGACTTAGAGAACTGGCTTAAATGTACTGATGTTACAAACACGTAATCACGAGCCGCATCCAGAGAAAACGGCTGGTCATTCAACCAATGAAGCGCCGCCTCACTTGAGCCAGCATAGTTTCCCGCTTCGTAGTTCGCTCGTGATCGCGCCTCGTATGCTGATCCATTATTTGCTATCAGGTTGTCTGTGCTAACTGATATATCACTCTCGTTCTCAAGCCACACCGCTTGAGCTAGTGCATTCTCGGTTGGCGATCGTATACTCTTTTGAAGAAGCTTCTTAACCTTACTTCTTTTTACACCAGACTTCCATTCAAGCGAAGCCAGCCCGGCGCTTAGCTCGCTGTAGCTGATCCCGATAGCGTCGGTTGCGAGCAGTGATGCTAACTTCTTCGACCCGTACCTTGGCCCGCGGCCCACCAGGTCGGCAAGCGCCACCTCTGCCGCTTGGACCCACGGATCAGATCTGACTGCATCACTCCGCCAAAGAAGGTCGAGACCGCGCTGCGGTTCGGACGTGGTTGCAAACAGCTGGGCTGCGCTCCGCAGTACAAACCGGTTATCGGGGGCATTGGACACAGCCCTCTCCATGGCAGCGAGAGCGCTAGTAGGCTGGCCAAGTAGCAAGTAAAAGCGAGCCAATTCAGCGCCGGCTATAGCATCCCTAGGATGTTCGACTAACCGCTGCTTGAGTCGCCGTACACTTGCGTGGAGCTCATCAGGTTGAGTGAAAAGCTCGCTTGGCGACGTGTCTTGAACGGGCGCCTCGATGCCCAGCAACAGCTTCGCCAACCTTATCTGGCTTGGACGAGCTCGATCAGAGTTGCGTAGCAACCAGTAGGCAGCGTCCTCCGCGAGTGACGGGTCACCCCCTACAATAGCGGCCTCGAGCAACTCCGTCGCAGGACCCACGCCAGGAGTCGCCAGCCAAGCATGGCGCTCCGTCGGGCCCACGCGACCGCTTGAGCTGGAGCCTATCGCCGTGCGATGGCGCCGCCCCAACGATGCGAGCTCCGCTCCCGGGGTGCGGGCCAAACTCCTCCACCGCGGAAGAACCTGGCGCGGCGAGTTTTGATAGGCGTCATCCATCTCTATTAACTAGTGACCGCAAGCGCAGCCGATTGAATGAAGAGATATAGCGCTCCAACCCGTATCGGTCGCTTCGTCCAGAGTGATTGAGAGGGTGTCCCCGTATTGTGGCGTCTGGCTCACACAGTTGTTTGATAATGGCAAAAACTTCTTGAACAACTGAGTGGACTGCACTGGTGCTGTCGCGAACGTAATCATCCGACGCCTCTGAGATCACCCGCGCAAAGGCCTCCCGCCAGTATGGCATAGCATCTGCCCAAGATCCGTTCCAGCCCCCACTCTGACTCACGGGGCGATGCTCAGTAGCCAAGCGTCCGATCACTTGCGGAGTCAGCATTGTTCCAGTTACCAGATAAAATGCCATACTCCCGAGGTTATACAAGTCTGCGGCGCGCCTATTTTCGAATGTACATAGTGCGCGCTGACTTCCTTCGGTTTCAGCATACAGAAGCTCAGGAGCAGCGTACTTTATGTCTCCGGGATCGTGCTTATCTTGATGAAGAGCAGTTATCAGGGGAGATGTTGCGCACCCCAAGTCCGATATCTTTTGGGCATCGTCTGCGAAAACCAGAAAGTTTGCCGGCTTGATATCATTATGAGTAACCTGGCCATCGTGCAATTGCGATACCCCAACTGCAAGTTGATGCATGGCACCCAGCGCCCAGGATAGAGCAAACCCCTCCGTCTTATCGTAGTGCTTGCGCAGATCGTATTTCGCAAGCTCGAACACAAGGTAGAAGAGAGCGTCTTGCACTCCTCCAAACGTAACCATTGCGTCGCCGTAGTCGATCGCGACGACGACTTTGTCCATGCTCCTAGAGCGGCAATGATCTAAGATCGACCGCTCAAAGCCATGGCTGTCCATGGCCGCTCGCACTCGATCATAAACGCTACCGCCGTCGTGAGTGAGAAGACCGAGATCCGTCGCCTTGAGGAATGCCTGAACACCATCGTCACTGGTGACGTGATAACCGACGGAGAAGTTGGGTTGAGATCTGTCGACCGGAACTGAGATCATCTCGCCAACCGTCCACTTCCGGTTGCTCTTCTTGCCCGCGAGCACCATGCCGGTGAGATTTGAAGCTACAGTCGACGTCACTTCCCGTTCCCACGCGTGACAAATCCATACGCGAGCGCCGCGCCAGCAATTGATGAAATCAGCCCGGACGCCCAAGACCGTAGGTCTCCATCGCCGGCATATAGCGAGTACATCAAAACAGCGCAGGCGATCCCGAGCGAAACGTAGGCTATGCGGACTGATGCTCGCACTTTCACCAAGTCAACATCCCCAACGTCACTGTCGCGGATTAGCCTGTCTGAGACGATGATCTCCGGTCGGTGATCAGGCGGCAGACTAGTGCTCATTGACTGTCAAGGATGCCGACGAGCTCGGCATCGAGCTTGTCTGCGTCGGCAGTAAAGCCAATGTGGTTCCTCCCTTTCGCCTTTTGTTGCTGATAGGCCTTCAGAACCGACAGAGCCCGCCTCACTATTTCAGTTTTGGTCGTGGCCTCGTCCGTAGCCAGCTGGTCAAGGAACGCAGCAACGTCCTGACTAACCTCGATATTCATGCGCACTTTTGCCATGATCGTCTCCATGATATGAGTGTAATATATGCGCAAATATTGCGCAGGCAAGAGGCTGGGGGTAACGAGAAATGGGGTTGAACGAGGTAACAGGTGATGTTTCCATCGGCAGCGGCTGTGAAACGGCTCACGGTCGGAGCGATCTGGCGAAAGCGAGAAGGGTATTGCTCCCTCGCGGGCGGGTACAGCAGCTGCGCTGAGCCGCAAAAGTCCGCCAGCACGGCGGAGGATGTCTCCGCCATGATCCTCGGGAAAAGCGGTCATTCCGATCTCGCCCACAATCGCCGCTCAGCGAGCATTGTGCGGACTTCCGCTAACCTCCCACAAGCGGAATCGCAGCCACTCGACAAGGCTCAGTTCTGCCAGATGAATTTGCTCAATTCCTGAAGCTGCGGTAAGCTTGATCGAAATCTATTTGGAGTGATGCTCCAGCGTGACTGCCGTGCCGAGCGGGCATTTCCACTGGCAACATCAGTGCGCGATGCCCGTGGCCACCACACTCGCCAGCGTTGCCCAACCGGTGCCATCGGCATTGCGGCCGGCATGGATGCCGAGCACGGCCTTTCCATCCTCAGAAAGCAACGGCGCACCGGAAGAACCTGGTCCCGTGTCGCAGCCATGTGTGAAAGTCCTGGTTGAAATTGCCAAGACGCGGCAGTCGGGAGACTGCACTGCCAGCGGAACGTTGGCCGCCCGAAACATCACCAGCTTCAACCGCGCACCGCTCCTTGCCGGCGCGCTTGCCAGCTTGAGACTGGTAAGGCCCTCCGTCGAGCCTCGCAGAGCAAAGATGGTGTATCCGCCTGCATAAAAGCCGAGCGCTTGCTGGCGCAAGATGCTGGCATTAAGCAACCTGCCATTAATGGCGAACTTGGCTACCTTGCCTTTCAACTCGGTGCCGCAATGCCCGGCAGATAGCGCGCGATCGGGCGCGATGAGAAACGCAGTGCAGGTCCTACCCGGGCCAAGCTGAACCTGTCCTACAGCGCGTCCCATCATCGCCAGAGGATCGGTCGCGGGCAGCTCCGGCAGTTCGACTGCGTCGTCGGATCCTTGGATGCCACCCCTATATCCAAATGATGCCTGCGGCGCTACATCAGGATTGGCTTCGAGGTAGGCGCGAATATCTTCCTTATATTTGGGTAGCAGGCCGGCATCGATCAAGAACCTAAGGTTTTCTCGCACGACGGGTCGGGAGCCCTCAGTAAACTTCTTGATGAGTTCCGCCTGAAGCTCGTCTTGAGCGCTTGCGCGGGCGAGTTCGGCTTTCTGCTTCTCTGCCTCGCGACTTGCCCAAGCTGTGAGACTGCCCGCGACGATAGTTGTCATGACGCTGATGAAACCGCCGACGATAGCGAGCGTTAGCGGATTGGAGATGAGCTCTTGCCACGGGTTCTTTTTGGATGAAGCGAGTTCACGACGTTTCTGCATGACATCTAGGGCGAGCTTTTGCCGCTCCAGCTTGAGCCTATCGCGCTCGAGCGCCGTAATCGCCCCGTGATCGACCGACTCAGCGTGCGATAGGTTACCAACACAAACCCGGCTTCCGACTCGCCGCATGACCGCTCCTCACGCGATAAGACCTATAAGATCCATTTTCACTCGAGCTTGCAAGCGGCTAGAGCAGCCCAGAATCCAGTTCTCGAGCTAGCGGCCGCTCTCACCCGTGGCCTTGAATGGCGGCATTCCTTCCAATGGCCGACATGCAGGCTGGACGGGCCACTTCCCACTTTCGGGCATTTGCCTCGGGTATGGGCTCGATCGGTGCGGGTAAGATGGCTACGGTATGCCGCTCAAAAGCGTCACCGCGGCGGAGGGTATCTCCGCCGTCATGGCAGCCGTAGAGGCCAAACTTCAAACGACTTCGGTGGGGGCCAAGATGAAAGATCAGGAGGAGCGGAGCTCGCCGCTTACTATAATCACGACGATTGCGGCTCCGGTCACGATCATCGGAGCTGCCACGCTCTACTTCACCGGTTCGATTTACCAGCACTACGTTTTTCGCTTTTTTGGGCTGTCGTCGGGCGTTGTGGAGAAGAGCATCCAGCAGACCATGGCAGACGGATACGCGGCGGTCCTGCAATGCTTTTACGTTCCTGCATTTCTGATACTTGCCACGTGGTTCCTTCTCTGGATGAACCGAACCGCGGCCAAGGTAACTAGCCGGACTCCCGGTGCGCGCTTGACCCTTTTCAACGTTTCCCGCGCAGCGGCAATGCTTTACCACTTCTTCATCGTATTGCTGGCGGGCTTCCTCTGCGGTGTGATCGCGGCAGAGTTTAACGCAGCTCGCTATTTCGACCGCGTCGAAGACGGCTGCAAATCTTGTTTCGTTTACGTGAGCAGCGCGGGTCAGGTGATTGGCTTGCCCCTCGACCAAGATGCGAAATCATTCATCGTTGTCACCCGAACAGGGGTGCAAATTCTCCCCGGCGGATCGCTTAAGGCGGTCAGGCGAATAAACCCGCCCCCCGCATCGGTCCTCTTCTAGCAACGCGGTGTTCCTCCGGGGCTCACGACTAGCGTTCGCGGTATGTTCCGATTTAAGGCTAGCCCATGGTTGGCCCGCCGAAAACGCTGCAAGATCTCCGCCGCATTGACGGCGCAGTGCGCGTTACGTGCCGGACCTGCAAGCGAGCCACGCTTCACGATCGGGAGGAGCTGATCCAGCTTCGATCTGCTGGGCTACAGTCATGCGATTGGCCGACAGTTTCGCGCCAGATGCTCTGCGGCTACTGCACCAGTCACGACGTCAAGGTCGAGATCGAGGCATTCGCTGAGGATCTTCCCGAACTGCGTAGGCGACGCGCCGAGTTGATCACGATCGAGCTGGCGCTGATCATCCTGCGGCGGGCGTCGTATTCTGGGTCACGCGACTCCGTCCCAGTCGAAGCGGTCCGCTTGGCGCTTCGCGCGCTGCACCCGCACCTTTGCGATCGTGGCATGCTCGAACGGTTCTGGGCAGCTTATGTCGAAACGAGTGAGCATCCATGGGCCACGCCAGGCGGGTGCTTCGCGGATCTCGTCCGTGGCCTTCTGAAGCGCGGCTACGCCGTTCCGGCCGAGCTACGGTGACGATGAAGCGTTCCGGAAGAGCGCTGGATAGCAATCTCTGGCATTTCTCCTTATGTTCCTGGTGGGGGCGTGAGGGGATTGATGGGCGCTACCACAGCGGCGGTACCACCTGCATCGTCGGGCCTGAGCCGCACCGCGGCTCGTGCTCCGCTGCGGCGGGAGGAGGTATTCGCCTTCATCGTCGAGCGACTGGCCCGCGGGCTAGGCTGTCCTAGCTACAAGGAAATTGGCGAAGCAGTTGGAGTGAGCGAGACACGCGCTCGCCAGCTGGTGGATCAGCTCGTCGCCGCCAAAGTTATCGGCCGCACGGCCGGGCTGCAGCGCAACCTCGTCGTGATTGATGTCACCCATGCCCGGGAGATCGTGGTGGAGGTGTTTCGACGCATTGGCGGCATGGCGGCCGCTCCGCTTGGCGAGCTGATGGGGTACTGCGGGCATGCGCAGCTGCCGATCGTCGCAGTTCTCCAGCATGTCCCTGAGAATGACGGGGACACGCATGCAACACGAGCGGGCTGACGCGCCACCAACTGCCCGCAAGCTCACCGCTGCGGAGCTGCGGGAGCAGCATCGGATCACGCACCTGGTGCTAGGCGCGCCGCGACCGAAGCCGGACCTGCCGAAGAAGCCTAAGGGCATTTCCAAGCTCGAGTGGCGAGCGATGAAGGAACGGCTGCGCCAGGAAGGTACGCAGCTGGCCCCGGGGATCGAAGAGCGTGTGGCGCTTAGCGAAACGTGGCGCGGTATTGCCGGCACGCCTGAGACACTTGAATTCGCTGCACGGGAAGCGAAGCGTGAAGGTGCGATTGCCCGACTGGTTCAGACCGGCGCTCTCGATGCTCACCAGCTGGCTGCGGCGCAGGAGATCGCGACGGCCTATACCCTCATCACGGCCGACGTTGCCGTACGTACCGCCAAGCTCGAGCGCGGCACCGGTGGCGGTCCCAACGCGGCAGCTGCCGTCCCGATCGGGCGGGTACTGTTGGAACGCGCCTATACCGATTGGCGAGCCGCAGTAGCACCGCACGCCGACATGCTGCTGGCGATCATCGTCGACGACGTAGGCATAACCGACGCGGCTCGCCGCTGGCGCATGTCGAACCGGCGCGCGCGTACCATGCTGGCGAGCTCACTCGATCGTTGGCGGCGACGCTGAAGGGGGGTGCGCATTTGCGCACTGCGCGAGTGAGCAGCCGGTAAAACGGTCACGCAAACGGCAAAAACGACCCCGCCATAGTTGCGCCCGCCGCCCTACAACGGGGTGAGCGGGCGCTTTCGTTTTGGGGCTTTGACATGACCCAGATCGCAATCGACCTGGCCCGGCCGGATGATGAATTCACCGCCACGGCCCGGGCTCTCAGCCGCTATCGTCACCGGACAATCGCGCGCCTGACCATCGACCAGCTGCCGCTGCGTCGGCTTGCCTGTTCCCTTCGTCGCTGCGCCCGCGGCCCGTCCAAGCTCGCCCGCCGGCTACGCCGTCGTGCCGAGCTGGGCCGCGCCGGGAGCTTCTGAGCCCCATGCGCGCGACCGGTCAGCGCCGCCCGTCGAGGCTGGACGAACTGGATCGTCTCACTCCCCGTTGGGACGATATTGTCCGCCGGGCGGCGCTGGCCACCCGATCCGAGCGGGAAACGCATCAGCTCGAGGAGGATGCGCAAGCGTTCGCTGACGAACTGGTCGCCGCTTTCCGCGGCCGGAACGCTCGCCGCCCGAGCGCTGCTCCGCTGCACGTAAGCGCTGACGGCCATTCGGCGCTGTTCTGATGGCGCCTACAAGCTCGCCGACGGGGCGGGGCTGCACCTCTATGTCGCACCGACCGGGCTCAAGAGCTTCCGGTGGCGTTTCCGGTTCGCCGGTAAGGAGCAGCTGCTGACGCTCGGCAGCTATCCCGAGCTCGACCTGGTCGCCGCCCGGGCTCGCGCCGACGCGGCGCGTGAGCAGCTTGCCCGCGGCGAGGATCCGCGCACCCGATCGGCTCGCGTCGAAACATTCGAAGCGGCCGCGCGCGCCTGGCACGCCGTCCAGCTCGAGGGCTGGACACCGGTCCACGCGGCCGACGTCCTGGTCAGCCTCGAGCGCGACGTCTTCCCGACGATCGGCGCCCAGCCGCTCGGCGCGATCGCGCCGGCCGACGTGCTCGAGCTGCTGCGCGCCGTGGAGCGCCGCGGTGCGCGGGAGACTGCCCGCCGGTTGCGTCAGCGGATCCCGCAACAGCGCGCCACCGCGTGCTGCTCATGCCAGTCGCCCGGCAGGATCCGCCAGGCATGCCCGATCCCGTCGCAGGTGGGCGCGTCATCGTCGGGAGGGGCCGGCTGGGCGGGCATCGGGGCCGAGATAGGGCGGCGGGGGTCGAAAGTCAGGGCCGAGAGGGGCCGGACACCGCGTAGTGGGACCGTGCGCAGCGGAAGGTAATCCAAAGTAAAAAGTTCGCCCTCGTCCGAGCCCGCCCGAAGGTTCGTCCTTCCGGAAACATCCCTACCGTCAATCCCGAAGTGTCGACGTTCGGGGCGGAAGCGTAAACCTTCGACAGCGAGCGTCAGGTGAGGGGAGTGCGGCAGGGGAAGGACAGGGAGAAGCCCGTCCCTTGCCGCATCCCCTCCTTACCGGAAGCGCAACGCCGGCGAGGGCGTGGCATGGTTCGTGCTCTTCCCCCTCGCATACCCCCGGGGCGGCGCAAGCCGCCACGCGCCGACAGCCGGATCTTGGCTGTCGACTGCGTGTGGTGATCCTTTGATGCCGGGGGGAACTACAAATCAGCGCATGGCATCGCTCCAGCGATGCCATCCCTTTTGCTCTTAAGCTCTGAAGGCCGGATAGAAGACATTCTATGTACTCGCGCGTGAGACCGCTGCGCCGAGGTCGGCGATAGCCGCAGCCAGACTACCCGGGGCCGGGGGCGGAGAGGGATCGCTGACGGGCGCTGCAGCCAGCCCCTGCGGCGTGCGACCGATCCGTCGCATCTTAGCTGTCAGGATCTGCACGAATCGCGACCAGGTCGTCTTGGCCATCTTCCGTCGGTTATCGAAGAAGTAGGCGTTGCTCGTCTGCTCGAGCTGCGGTGCGAATTCACCTTCATTGCCGGTTCGCGCCGTGCGCCGAACCCAGTCGATGAAGCCGTGATTGTTGAGGCGTTTCAACGCCGCTTTGACCGTGTTTAGGTGACAGCCGGCTTTTTCCGCGATTGTTTCATGCGCGGGGAATAGCTTCCCGGTTTTGAAGTCCAGAAAGGCGAGCAATGCCTTCAGCACCGTTAGGTCGGTGCGACGTAGCCGGCGATCCGCCGCCTCGATCTTGGCGTCCAGCTGCTCGATGCGCTGGCGCAGCGCGGCTGGCCGGCCAACGGGCAGTTCCGCCGGCGAGCGGGTTGCCAGCTCCTCCAGCTCCGTTGCCGCCGCATCCCGCTCCAAGCGTGCCTGGCGGACTTCTTGCAGCGGGAACTTTCGCCACTGATCCACCCGCAGTTGCTCGGCCGTCTCGATTATGGCCTCGCGGTGCGCTAGGCCGGCAGCCACCGAGCCGTCACCGATGCGAGCCCAAGGCTTCGCTTCTGGGGTGGTCTCGAGGAAGCTTTTCCGGTGCGGAACACGCCGCCCTTCTCCAATGTCCGGGCCGCGCGGGTTGCGGCCGGCGAGCTTGGCGGTAGCGCCCTTCAGCAGGCGGTGGACGTCACGCGAGATCGATGCCCCGCCGCTCACGCCGCGGCACTCCCGTTCGGGAGGTTCAGACCCGTCGCGGACCCTCGAGCAACGCGCTGGGGTGCGGCAGCGTGGCGGTCAGCAGATCCGCCCATTCCTGCGCCAGCTCGCGCCGACGTGGCATATACGCAGCGCGATTGTACGTCGGCTCCACGCCGCCCTGCGCGTGCGCCAGCATCAAATCGATAATTGCACGATCGCCAACACGATTCTCGGTGCCAGCCAGTTCGTTCATCACCGTGGAGAAGGTCGACCGCCAGCCGTGCGGGACGTGGATGCCGGAATAGCCGGCATCCCGATATGCCTTGCTCAGCGTGCTGTCCGATATCGGCCGGCGCGGGTGCCGTACGCTCCGGAAGATGAGCGGCGCGCCACCGGAGAGGGCGATCGCCACCTCGATTGTCTCCACCGCCTGCCTCGACAGCGGCACGATGAATTCGAAGGCCGCATCCTCCTTGCGTTCCACGACGAGCTTCATCTTGACCGCGGGGATGCGCCAGATTGGCTCTGCGCCATCCAACCCCTCGAATTCTGCTGGCTCCGCTAAACGAAGGACGCCCGCGCGAACGGCGGTCAGCGCGAGCAGGCGTGACGCCAGCTTCGTCATTGGATGTGCCGGCTTGGCCTCCACATCCGCGAGCACCGAGCGAGCTGCCTCCACCGTCCGAACGGCCGGGAACTTGCCCTTCCGAACCGGCGCCAGTGCCCGGCCGGCGATCGCTGCAGGGTCCGCCAGTGCCAAGCCGCTGCCGATCGCTCGGGCGAACACCTCCGAGATCCGTTGCCGAGTTCGATGCGCCGTCTCGATCGCCCCGCGCTCCTCGATCGGACGAAGCACGGACAGCACGATCGGCGTCGTGATCGCATCGATCGGCAGCTTGCCAATTTTGGGATAGACGTCCCGCTCCATGCTGGCCTTCACCAACGCGGAGTGCCGCTTCGACCACCGCGCCGTCTGGCTGCCGATCCAGTCCTCGGCGATCTTCTTGAAGGTGGCATCCGCCTGTAGCGACCGCGCCGCGTGTTGGCGTTTCTTCTCGAGTGCGGGATCCACTCCCGAGCGTAGCTGCCGTGCCGCCTCTTCGCGCCGGTCGCGAGCCTCGGCCAGTGTCACATCCGGATAGGGCCCGAAAGTCAGCCGCTTTTCCTTGCCGGCGAACCGATACTTCCAGCGCCAGCTGCGATATCCGTTCGGCGTCACGTAGAGATACAGGCCGAACGCATCCGCCATTTTGTACGGCTTGTCTTGCGCTTTCGCCTGTTTGCAGGCTCGATCCGTCAGGGGCACTCTCCGATGCCCCCACACCGTGAGTGCGATGCCCCTGAAGTGCCCCCAAAGTCGCTACGATGCATGGCCCCGCTGTGAGGTGCCGTGACACGACACACAAGGTAAAATCGACGGAAATGCGGGCGTTTTTGACCTGTTCTGATACAGTCAGAAAAGAAGGGGTGGCGGATGGGGTGGGATTCGAACCCACGGTGAGCGTGAACCCACGGCGGTTTTCAAGACCGCTGCCTTAAACCACTCGGCCACCCATCCGTCCGGAACGCCCTGTGGCGCGGTGCGGCGATACGTGCAAGCCCGTCGATGATTGACGGTTCCGAATAATGGCCGGCTGTGTCACACAGCAGGGGTGAGGGGCTTCAACATCACCAGTCATTTTTTTCGGATCGCAACCGCCCTGGCGGCGGGCTTCACCTTCGCCGGTGCGGCAGCTGCTCAGGACGAGGCGGGCTTTCAGGCCTATCTGCCCGAACTGCGGGCGCAGGCACTGCGCGAAGGCGTGCGACCATCCACCGTCGATGCGATACTGCCGACGCTTACCTATAGCGCGCGCGTGGTGGAGCTTGACCGTGCGCAGCCCGGCAATCCGCAATCCACCGCCAGCCCGCCGTTCGCCCCGTACAAGGCGCGCCACGTGGATGCGGCGCGCATTTCCCGCGGCCGCGCGGCCTATGTCGCCAACCGGGGGCGACTGGCGCGCGTGGAGGCGGAGACCGGCGTGCCGGAATCGATCATGGTGGCGATCTGGGGCCACGAAACGAATTACGGCAGTTATACCGGCAACTTCGACCTGCTCCGCAGCCTGGCGACGCTTGCCTATGAGGGGCGCCGCCGCTCGCTCTTCGCAGGCGAGTTCATCGCTTCGCTCAAGATCCTGGAACGCGGGATCTCGCGAGAGACGTTGAAGGGTAGCTGGGCAGGGGCCACGGGTAACCCCCAATTCCTGCCCTCCATTTATCTGCGCCTCGCCAAGGACGGCGATGGAGACGGCCGTGCAGACATTTGGAACAGCCAGGCGGATACGCTTGCCTCTATCGGCAACTACTTCGTCAACGCGGGCTGGCGCCCCGGTCAGCCATGGGGCTTTGCCGTCTCCGTACCCGCGGGGTTCGATCGTTCGAGCCAGCGCAACCGGCTGGTTTCGCCTCGCTGCCCACGCGTCTTCGAACGGCACAGCACATGGCGAACCATGGCCGAATGGCGTGCGCTCGGCATCGTACCGCAGGGACGCGCCTGGCCCGCGGATGACGTCCTCGCCACCCTGATGGAGCCGGATGGTCCGGGCCAGACGGCCTATTTGCTGACCGGCAATTACCGGGTGATCCTCGACTATAATTGCTCGAATTTTTATGCGCTTTCGGTCGGTCTGCTGGCTGATGCCGTGGAGCAATAGGGCCAGGCCAACGCTGGTTGGACTTGCCCTGGCATCAATTGCCGCCGCCAATCCCGCTCCGGCTCAGCTTCCCGCATCAACGAGCGTGCCGCTTCCGCCAGAGGCGGGCACGCCGGCGGGACCGGCTGCGACGTCCGGCATGGGCCAGCCTCGCTATGATCAGGTGGGGCCCGCAAGAAGGCGCTCGCCTGATGCGGCTGCAACCACCAGCGCGGCCGGAGGCGTGGCCAGCCAGACTGCCATCGTTGCCGCCCACCACCAGCTTACTCCAGGGTCCGTGGCGGAGGTCACGTCGCTGGACACCGGCAGCACGATCCTTGTCCTCATCGATCGCCACATGGCGCCAAGCGGGAACGGTGCAGAGATTGAGCTTTCGCCGGCCGCAGCGGGGTTGCTCGGTCTGGCCGACAGGCTCTCCGCGCCGGTTCGTGTCCGCGGAGTCGCCGCCAGTGCGGCCGATCTGGCGGAACTGAGGGCCGGTCGTCCCGCCGGACGGCGACTTGATGCACCGCCCGGACTGCTTGCGGCACTTCGCAACCAGCTCGAACTCGGTTCTGCCGCAGCAATCACTGCTTCCCAGACCCGATCTCCCGCAGTTTCCGCTATGCCCACCGCTGTGCGTACGTCGGCCGTTCCGTCCCGCGTGACGCCCGCCGTCCCACGCATGGCGACATCAGGGAGATATCTCGTGCAGGTGGCGGCGCTGTCCAGCCAATCGCGCGCCCGTGCACTGGCGGAAACGCTGGGGGGCTATGTCGAAGGCACCGGCGGACTCCACCGAGTTCGGCTGGGGCCATTTGCCGATAAGAATTCCGCCCAACGCGCACGTGACGCAGCCGAGCGCCGCGGCTATGGCGGTGCCGCAATCATTGTTCAGCCTTGAGAAAAGCACCGAGTAGAGCGTCCATGACCAAGCTTCTGTCCTATCTTGCGGTGCCGGCGATTGCCTTGTCTGTCGCCTACCCCTCCGCCGCCTCTGCGCCGCAGTTCCAGACCGTGGCGCCTGTCGCCTTCCTGAAGGATCTGTCGTCCGGCGCCGTGCTCTTCGCCAAGGACGCCGATCGCCGGATGCCACCCGCATCGATGGCGAAGATGATGACGGCCTATGTGGCGTTTGATCTCATCAAGCGCGGCGAGCTGAAGCTGGATCAAGAGTTCGAAGTCCGACCGGAAACATGGCAGAAGTGGCATGGTCCGTCGGCAGGCTCGACCATGTTCCTGTCACCGGGCGAGCGGGTTTCCGTTGCGAACCTTTTGTACGGCATTGTCGTGCTTTCGGGTAACGATGCGTGCGTCGTGCTGGCTGAGGGCATTTCCGGCACCGAGGAAGCTTTCACGCAGCGGATGAATGAAGCTGCCAAGAAGCTGGGCCTCAACAACAGCTACTTTGGTACGTCCAATGGCTGGCCCGACAATGGCGTCACCTATGTGACGGCGCGTGATCTAGCGAAACTGGCGGCGTCCACGATCGAAGATCACCCGCGTCTCTACAAGCAGTTCTACTCGCGGCGCGAATTTACCTGGGGCAAGACGCTCGGATCAGGCAACGCCATCACCCAGGCGAATCGCGATCCTCTGCTGGGCCGCGTTGCCGGTGCCGACGGGCTTAAGACGGGGCACACCGAAGAGGCCGGTTATGGCTTCACCGGATCTGCGGAACAGAATGGCCGTCGCCTGGTCATGGTGCTCGCCGGGCTGACGAGCTCCAATCAGCGCATCAGCGAGTCGGTGCGCTTCATGGACTGGGGCTTCCGCGCATGGCAGGCGAAGCCGGTCGTGAAGCAGGGGCGCAAGGTCACCGAGGCTGAAGTTCAGCTTGGCGATGCGTCCACCGTGGGCCTTGTTGCGCCACGTGACCTGAAGGTTGCGCTGCCGTCAGGTGCCGCACCGGCCATGAGCGCGAAGGTCGTCTATCAGGGGCCGATCAAGGCACCAATCAAGGCTGGCGCGCATGTCGCCGATCTTGTGATCACCTCACCTGGCCTGCCGGTTCAGACCATGCCGCTGGTTGCCGAAAAGGATGTCGAGGAAGCTGGCTTCTTCGGTCGTGCCTGGGCTGGTCTCGCCGGGTTGTTCGGATGAACGGACGCTTCCTCTCGCTGGAGGGCGGCGAGGGAGCGGGTAAGTCGACGCAGGTTCGGGCGCTGGCTGCAGCGCTCGAATCGCGTGGGTTGTCCGTGCTCGTCACCCGGGAACCAGGCGGAAGCGAGGGCGCCGAGGCGATACGCACCTTGTTGATGCAAGGTGACGTTACACGTTGGGGCGCTCGTGCGGAGGCCCTGTTGTTCGCCGCAGCGCGATCGGACCACGTCGAAAAGGTTATCAAGCCGGCGCTTGAAGCAGGCACATGGGTGATCACCGATCGTTTCATCGACTCGACCCGCGCCTACCAAGGCGCAGCGGGCGGGATAGACGACGCGGCGATCCTGGCGCTCCACGGCTTCGGGTCTCGCGGCCTTCTCCCGGATCGTACCTTTGTTCTGGATTTGCCGGTGGCCGAAGGCGTTCGTCGTGCTGCTCTGCGCGATGGCGATGCGACGGACCGCTTCTCGATGCGCAGCGAGCATTTCCATGCCGACGTTGGCCGGGCCTTTCGCGCGTTTGCGTCCCGTGAGCCGGGCCGGTTCAGGGTGGTCGATGCTAGCCGCTCGCCCGGCGACGTCACGGCGCTGCTGCTGTCCGAACTGAGCGATCTGCTGCCGTGATCGCCCTGCGCGGCAACAACGCGGCGCGGGAGGCATTTCAGGCAGCGGTGGCTGGCGGAACCATGCACCACGCCTGGTTGTTCGCCGGCTCGCAAGGGATAGGGAAGGGCAGCTTTGCTCGGGAGGCGGCCGTCGACCTTCTGGCGCGGGCGTCCGGTGATCTCGGGCCCGAACGGACCCGCGCGCTCGTCGAGGCGGGCTCGCATCCCGACCTTCGCGTGCTTGAGCGTTTGCCGAAGGACGGCAAGCCCGATGGTGATCTCGCGCGCAGCATCACGATCGCTCAGGTTCGCGGGCTCCAGCCCCTGTTCGCGACCACGCCGTCGCTCGGTCCGCGCCGGGTTATTGTGATCGACGCCGTTGACGATCTCGAGCGCGCTGGGGCGAACGCGCTGCTGAAGAATCTGGAAGAGCCGCCTGCCGGCACTGTTTTCCTGTTGATCAGCCATGCACCCGGCCGCCTCCTGCCGACGATCCGCTCGCGGTGTCGCTTGTTGCGCTTTGACCCGCTGAGTGATGCCGACATGCAGGCTGCCCTTTCGGATCTCCTGCCCGACGCCAGCCAGGATGAACGCGAGTCGTTGCTGCGGGCGGGCGCTGGGTCGCCAGGGCGGGCGCTCCGCTTCGCTGGGCTTGAACTCAACAGGATCGACGCGGCGCTGGCCGCAATCGCGCAACATGGTGACCGCGACAACGTTGAGCGGGTGAAGCTGATGCGCGCGCTGTCGTTGAAGGCGGCGCAGCCACGGTATGAGGCGTTCCTCGATCGTGTGCCCACCTTCATCGCGGAACAGGCGCCCTACCGCTCCGGCACCGCGCTGCGCACGGCCCTGGATGCGTATGACGAGGGGCGGAGGATCGCAGCCAGTGCCCGCGGTCTCTCCCTTGATCCCGGGACAACCGTGTTTGAACTGGCGGGGGTGGTCGCGCGGCTCGCTCGATAGTAGAGGCGAACTCCTATGGGCGAACCCTTCTACATCACCACCGCGATCAGCTATCCCAACGGAAAGCCGCACATCGGCCATGCCTATGAAGCGATCGCTGCCGACGCCATCGCGCGGTTCCAGCGCCAGTCCGGGCGCGACGTTCGTTTTCAGACGGGGACGGACGAACATGGTCTGAAGATGGTGCAGACCGCCCGGGATCGCGGCATGGCGGTAGGCGACCTCGCTTCGGAAATGTCCTCTCATTTCCGTGCTATGTGCGACAATCTGAACATCTCTTATGATCGCTTCATCCGCACTACGGATGCCGATCATTACCGCGCCAGTCAGGCGATCTGGCAGGCAATGGAGGCTGCCGGAGATCTTTACCTCGATCGCTACGAAGGCTGGTACTCTGTGCGAGACGAGGCCTTTTACGACGAGAAGGAGCTCGTCGCTGGTGAGGGAGGTGAGAAGCTCTCGCCGCAAGGGACGCCGGTGACGTGGACGGCGGAGGAGACCTGGTTTTTCCGCCTTTCCAAATATCAGCAGCCACTGCTCGACCTCTATCGCGACAATCCCGATTTCATTCGTCCGGAATCGCGGCGCAACGAAGTTATGCGGTTTGTGGAAGGCGGGCTGTCGGATTTGTCGGTGTCGCGTACCAGCTTTGACTGGGGCGTGCCGGTTCCGGGCAGTCCCGGGCATGTCATGTATGTGTGGGTGGACGCACTCACGAACTACCTGACCGGCGCCGGCTATCCGGAGGCCGAAATGCGCCACTGGCCGGCCGATTTGCACCTGATCGGAAAGGATATCGTCCGCTTTCACGCCGTTTATTGGCCGGCATTTCTGATGTCGGCGAAGCTACCACTGCCGCGGTCGGTGTTTGGGCACGGGTTCGTGCTTCACCGCGGTGAGAAGATGTCGAAGAGCGTCGGCAACGTCGTCGATCCTGCTGACCTAGTGTCCGCCTTCGGTGTCGATGCGCTTCGTTACTTCCTTTTGCGTGAGGTGAGTTTCGGACAGGATGGCAGCTATTCGGCAGAAGCCATTGTAACTCGCGTTAATGCCGAGCTGGCAAATTCGTTCGGCAATCTCGCGCAGCGCACATTATCGTTCATCGCGAAGAACCTCGGCAGCCTCCCGGAGGGTGGCCGCGCTGACGACACTGATGGTGTGTTGATCGAAGAAGTTATCGTTGCCGCAGCCGGGCTTAAGGCTGCTTTCGGTGATCTCATGTTGAGTCAGGGGATCGAAGCTTGGATGCGCGGCGTGTTCGCCTGCAACCAGTATATCGACGCTCAGGCACCCTGGAGCCTTCGCAAGACCGATCCTGAGCGGATGAACGCCGTGTTGCGCACCCTGGTCCGCGCAATCCGGATGCTCGCGATCGCGATCCTTCCGGTGGTTCCCGCGGGCGCCGGCGCGATCCTCGATCAACTCGGCGTGGCGGAGGCGGAACGCGATCATGCCGCGATCGACGATGATGGCTGGTATGAGCGTCGGGTGAGCAGCGGCGCAGCCTTGTCGGTGCCATCACCAGCCTTCCCGCGGCTTGACATGCCGGTGGAGACTGCCTGATGCTCGCTGACAGCCATTGTCACCTCAACTACAAGGGCTTGGCCGAAGAACAGCAGGCGGTGCTTGAACGAGCACGCGCCCGCGGCGTGACCGCGATGCTCAACATTGCGACACGAGAGAGCGAGTGGGATAATGTTCTCGCGACAGCCGAGCGAGAACCGGACGTTTGGGCTACGGTGGGTATCCACCCGCACGAGGCAGATCAGCATCCGCACGTCGACACAGCCAAGCTCGTGGAGCGAGCACGTCATCCGCGTGTGGTGGGTATTGGCGAGAGTGGGCTCGACTATTTCTACGATCATTCCGACCGGGGCAGGCAGCAAGCGAGTTTTCGCGCTCACATCGCTGCGGCACGGGACGCGGGAGTGCCGATCATTGTCCACACGCGCGAGGCCGAAGATGATACGGCCGAGATACTGAGGGATGAGTTGGGGAAGGGCGCCTTTTCGGGCGTAATCCACTGCTTCACTGGCACAAAAACCTTCGCTGCCATCGCGATCGAACTCGGCTTCTACATCTCGATTTCCGGGATCGTGACGTTCAAGAGCGCGCGCGACCTTCAGCAGACCGCTGCCGCTCTTCCTCTCAATCGCCTGCTGATAGAGACAGACGCACCGTTTCTTGCGCCCGTTCCACATCGAGGGAAGACTGGCGAGCCCGCCTTTGTCGCCGATACCGCCAATTTCCTGGCTGACCTTCGAGGCGAGAACGTCGAGCGTCTCAAAGAAGTTACGGCTCGAAACTTTCATGCCTTGTTCGATAAGACGACCGCGTGAAGGTCCGTGTCCTCGGCTGTGGGACGTCTTCAGGAGTGCCGAGGATCGGCAATGACTGGGGCCTGTGCGATCCGTCGGAACCTCGAAACCGGCGAACACGGGTCTCGGTTCTGGTGGAGCATGAGGGTACCCGTATCCTGGTCGACACGGGACCGGACATGCGCCAGCAGTTGTTGGCTGCAGGCGTCGGTACGGTGGATGCGGTAATCTGGACTCACGAACACGCCGATCACGTGTTTGGGATCGACGATTTGCGACAGATTTATCACCAGATCGGCCGGCCAGTCACCGGTTTTGCACGCCGGCGTACCGGTGCGAAGCTCAAGACAATGTTCGGCTACGTCTTTGCTGGACAGGACGAGTATCCGCCTACGGTGTCACTCCACGAGCTGCCCGACGCGTTCACGATTGGCTCGATCAACCTGCGGGTCGTGGACCAACCGCATGGGGCGATCACCTCCGCCGGGTTGCGGTTCGAAGCCGATGGTAAGGCATTCGGTTATGCCACTGATATTAGTGGCATGTCGGAGCAAATGCGCTCTCTTTATAGCGGGCTGGATCTATGGATTGTCGACGCGCTGCGTCGTCGAACCCACCCGACGCACCCGAGCCTTGAACAGGCCCTTGGGTGGATCAACGAGCTACAGCCGCGGCGCGCTGCTTTGACCCATATGGATCACTCCATGGATTACGCGTCTTTGCTCGCGGAGCTGCCCTCGGGTGTGGAGCCATGTTTTGATGGTCAGGAGTTCATGCTGTGAACGACAGCGCCGCGGCGCTGTTGCTGCTGTTGATGCTCGTCCTACCAGTGTCCGCATTGCTCGTCCGGCGGCTGCCACTTGGCAGAGTTGTGTGGTTCGCTGTGATATGGGCGGCGATCTTCGCCATAGTCACCGGGGCGGTCCTGCTGGTGAGTTCCTGAAACCTAGCTCAGGCTTAACATAATGTTTATTATCGGTGAATGTGAATGAATGATCGGGAGCTCTCCCCCATAATCCGGTTGCGGGCCATTATGGCGCGCTTACGTGATCCCGATACAGGCTGTGAGTGGGATCGGGAGCAGACTTTCGAAACCATCGCGCCTTACACGATTGAAGAAGCTTACGAAGTTGCAGACGCATGCTCGCGGGGCGACTTGGGTGACCTCAAGGACGAGCTAGGTGACCTGCTGCTTCAGGTGATCTTCCATAGCCAGATCGCGGAGGAGCGAGGAAAATTCACGTTTGATGATGTGGCAAACGCGATTTCCGAGAAGATGGAGCGACGCCATCCGCATATCTTCGGGAATGCCGAGGAAGGTGGTCATCACCTTTGGGAGATCATCAAGGCACAGGAACGTGCTAAAAAGTCGGACGCTGGCGCTCTTAGCGGCGTGGCGTTGGGTCTGCCAGCGTTGCTCCGTGCTGAGAAACTTCAAAAGCGTGCAGCCCGCGTAGGCTTTGACTGGCCGGACGCTGCGGGCCCGCGCGCAAAGATCGATGAGGAGCTCGAGGAGGTCTCAACGGCGAGCGACGCGACACGTGCTGAAGAGGTCGGGGACCTGTTGTTCGCGGTGGTGAATTGGGCGCGGCATCTCGGTGTTGATGCAGAAGCTGCACTGCGAAGCGCGAATGGAAAGTTCGAGCGGCGCTTTGTGGCTATGGAGAAAGCTGCAGGCGGTTCCATCGCCGGCCTCAATCTCTCTGATCAAGAGGAGCTCTGGTTGGCTGCAAAGCGGCAGGAACGAGGAGAGTAGCGCCCTACTCTCCTCTGTGCGTATGTTGCCGCGCTGACCTCATTGGACGCCGCTAAGAAGCGTCGTCGATCCCACCCGTACGTTCCGCGAAGCGCTCGTAGTCCTTTGGGGACATGCGCACTTCATACATGGCCTGATCGGCATCTACCGACTGATGGAGCACTTCGCCGTGCTGATGCAGCCATGCGGCACTCGCACCATCGCCGATGTCGAGGGCGATGGAATAGCGCTGATGACCCTCGGTCAACCGGTTGGAGAGCAGCCGAACGAGCGTATCAACCCCCTCACCGCGCAAAGCAGACATGGCGACCACGTCGTCCCGGCGCGCTGCCTCGCTTAGCATTTCCTCACCCGCATCCTGCTCGATCAGGTCGACCTTGTTCCAAACCTCAATGCGCGGTGTCGTCTCCGACACGCCGAGTTCGGCCAGCACAGCCTCTACGTCTGCCTTTTGCGCCAACGTGTCTGGGTGGGCCACGTCGCGCACATGGATCAACAGATCGGCCGAGACTACTTCCTCGAGCGTCGCCTTAAACGCCGCCACCAACTGCGTGGGCAGCTCGGAAACAAAGCCCACTGTGTCGGAGAGGATCGCTTTTTCGATCCCCGGCAGGCTGATCTGCCGAAGCGTGGGATCCAGCGTGGCGAACAGGAGATCCTCGGCCATCACATGGGCGCCGGTCAACCGGTTGAAGAGCGTAGATTTGCCGGCGTTCGTATAGCCAACCAGTGCAATCACCGGCCAAGGCGCGCGTTGTCGGCGTTCCCGGTGGAGGCCACGAGTACGGGTGACTTGATCAAGCTCTCGCCGCAACCGGGCCATGCGATCGCGAATGAGCCGGCGGTCCGCCTCGATCTGTGTTTCACCAGGCCCCCCCAGAAAGCCGAAGCCGCCGCGCTGGCGTTCGAGGTGGGTCCAGCTGCGCACCAGGCGACCAGCCTGGTAATCGAGGTGAGCCAACTCAACCTGAAGCCGCCCCTCTGCCGTGGCTGCGCGTTCGCCGAAAATCTCCAAGATAAGGCCAGTGCGGTCGATCACCTTGGCCTCGAGCGCAGTTTCCAGATTGCGCTGCTGAATGGGCGACAAGGCAGCATCGAAGACGAACAGCGAAGCATCCTCCTGTCGCCCCAGGACGCCAAGTTGCTCAACCTGACCGGAGCCTATCAGTGTGGCAGCGCGCGGGGAACGCACACGCACTGCCTGCCGATCGACCACGTCCACACCAATGGCAGCCGCTAGACCAGCCGTTTCCTCGAGACGAGCGTCGGCGTCGCGCGACGATCCGCCGAGATCAGGATAAACGACGATGGCGCGCGCGCCACGTGCGAACTCCTCACGATCGCGATCGAAACCTGTACTCAATCTTCCTCCGAACTTGAAGTCTCATCCGCCAAATTCAGCGGCCGCGCCGGCTGGATAGTGGAAACTGCATGCTTGTATACGAGCTGCGACGTGCCATCGCGCTGCAGCAGCATGCAGAAAAGATCGAACGCCGCGATCTGCCCTTGCAGCATAACGCCATTCACGAGGAACATCGTGACCGCGTCTTCCGACTTGCGCACAGCGTTCAGGAAGATCTCCTGCAGCAGCGGCTGCTTTCGGCCTTGCTCGCCGAGATGATCAACAATGGACTGAACGTCGATCTGCGCTCCGGGCATTATTGTCGAGATCGCATGCTTGTAGATCAGCTGGCTCTGCCCGTCGCGACGAAGCAGCACCGAAAAATTGTCAAACCAGGTCACGATGCCCTGGAGCTTGACGCCCTTCACCAGGAACAGCGTCACAGGAGTCTTTGATTTTCGCAGTGCGTTCAGGAACAGATCCTGCAGGGAGCTTTGCTTGTCGGCCATTGGTCGATGCCCTTTCTTTTTTGGCGGAGTTTGCTCCGCGATGCGCCGGTGCCCGGCGTCGGGTTGCGGCTCATGCAGCACGCTGTCCGTTATGTAGGAACCATCTCGCTTATGGTCCAGCGGCTCAATCGTCCTTGGTTTCCGTAATGCCGAGTAGTTTCAGCTTCCTGTGCAGCGCGGAGCGTTCCATCCCGATGAAGGTAGCCGTCCTCGAAATGTTTCCAGAGAAGCGACGGATCTGAACCTTCAGATACTCGCGTTCAAACGTTTCACGCGCTTCGCGGAGCGGCGCGCCCATGATGGTATTGGAACCGCCGCCGCTGCCCTGATCCCCCAAAACCTCGGCGGGCAGCAGGTCGACGTCGATCCTCCCGATCCGGTCACCCGGCGCGAGGATGATCGTACGCTCCACCACGTTGCGCAATTGGCGCACGTTACCTGGCCAGTCGTAGGATTGCAGAGCCACCATGGCGTCGGTGGCGACCTCCGGCGTGCTTACACGGCGTTCGGCGGCGTAGTGTGCTACAAAATGCTCCACCAGCGCAGGTATGTCCTCGCGCCGCTCCGACAGCGGCGGGATCGAGACGGGAACAACGTTGAGCCGGTAGTACAGATCCTCTCGGAACCGCCCCTCTGCAATCTCCTGGGTCAGATCACGTCCCGTGGCTGACACCACGCGAACGTCGACTTTCACGATCCTCGTACCGCCAACCCGGGTGAAACTCTGGTCCGTCAGCACACGCAGGATGCGACCTTGCGTAGTGATCGGCATGTCGGCGATTTCATCAAGAAACAGCGTGCCGCCATGTGCCTGTTCGAGCAGGCCGGGACGAACCAGGTCCCCGCCCTCTTCCACCCCGAACAATTCTTCTTCCACTCGCTCGGGGGTCATGTTGGCGGCGCTGACCACGACAAAGGGGCTGCTCGCGCGCTGGCTCCAGCCATGTAGCAGCCGCGCGGCCACTTCCTTGCCGACGCCGGCCGGGCCGACAATCATGACCCGACTGCCGGTTGCGGCCACCCGCTTCAGCGTCGCCCGGACGGTGTTGATAGAGCCGGAGCTTCCGGTCAGATCCGTGTCGCGGCCGGCGGAGAGACGCAGGCTCGCCACCTCACGGCGCAGACGCTCGGTTTCTGTCGCGCGCTCCACCATCAGCAGCAAGCGCTCGGCCTGAAACGGCTTCTCGATGAAGTCGGCAGCGCCCTGCCTGATGGCGGCTACGGCCGTGTCCAGATTGCCGTGCCCGGAGATCACCAGTACCGCAATGGACGGATCCCGTCGCTTGATTTCGGCGAGAAGCTCTAGTCCATCCAGCCGGGACCCCTGAAGCCAGACGTCCAGGATGACGAGGCTGGGGCGGCGCGCTGCGATGGCTTCAAGCGCCGCGTCGCTGTCCGCCGCGCTGCGTGTCTCATATCCTTCGTCTTCGAGTACGCCGGATACCAGTTCGCGAATATCAAGTTCGTCATCGACGACGAGGATGTCTAGCGCCATGATTATGCAGTCCGATTTCGGGTAAGCGCGGCGAGCTCTCCGCCGTCGTTGTCGCTGGAGTCATCTTCCCGGCCGATCAGGCCGGCCAGCATGGTTGTGTCGAAAGTCATTGTCACGAGCGTTCCGCCTTCGGGACGGTCGGCGAACGAAATCGTTCCGAAATGTTCTTCTGCGATCTTCTTGACGATCGCGAGGCCCAAACCCGTGCCCCGGGCACGTGTGGTCATGTAAGGTTCGACGATACGGTCGCGCTCGGCCGGCAGGCCCACACCGTCATCTGCCACGGTGATCACTGCCCGTCCTCCCACCTCTGCCACTTCCATCAGGATTTCACCGGCTCCGCGACCGGTCCCCTCGATCGCTTCGACGGCGTTCTTGACAATATTGGTGAGCGCTTGGCCGATCTGCCGACGATCGCAGACCAAGGTGGGGCCAGGTTCGTCATGCCGGAGCTCGAAGTGAATGGCGGCATGTGCCACCTCATGAAGGAACATCGTCTGCCGGGCGATGTCGACCAGCGCTTCCTCGCGGAACTCGGGTTTCGGCATTCGAGCGAATGAGGAGAACTCGTCGACCATCCGGCGGAGGTCGCCGACCTGGCGAACGATCGTCTCGGTCAGACGAGCGAAAGTGGTATCCCCCTCCTCTACCTTTGCGCCGTAGCGCCGCTGTAGTCGTTCGGCCGCGAGCTGAATGGGAGTAAGTGGGTTCTTGATCTCGTGCGCGATCCGTCGCGCTACGTCGGACCAGGCGGCTCGGCGCTGATCGAGCAGTTGCTGGGTGATGTCGTCGAACGTCAGGATCGGCCCAGTACCGTCTCGGGCGATCCGGACTGCAAGGGTGCGAGCTTCTCCAGCCGCGTTCAGCTGGATGATCGCTTCGCGTGCGGTGCCCTCCAGCAGCGCGTTCAGCTCGGGTGCCACGACTGCCAGGGGGCGGCCGATCGGAGTGTCCGTCAATCCTAGAAGCGATTGAGCGGAACTGTTGATCAGCCGGATAGTCCGGTCAGGCGCAATCGACACCACGCCAGCGGACACGCCCGACATTACCGCCTCGATCAGCGCGCGCCGGTTGTCGAGTTGAGAGTTCGCGGTGACAAGCGCCGTGTTTTGCTCCTCCAACCGCTCCGTCATGCGATTAAAGGCGTGAGACAGGGTGCCCACTTCGTCCCGCTCGCGGGTTTCCGGAACCCGTGCGGAAAGATCGCCTCGTTCCACCCGTCGCGCGGCATCGACGAGTTCCGCAACGGGCCGCACCAGGCGATCAGCAACAGCGAGGGCGATCCATACTGCAACACCAACGATCAAGAGAGACAGGAGTAGCAGGGCGGCATTGAACTGAAGTTGCAAGGTCCGCGCGCGCACCAGCAGGCTGCGGTAATTGGCGAGAGCCGCCTCCGCTCGCTCCGTCTGAGTGGTCATCTCCTTGGGATTGGTGACCCGCGCGGCGTAGAGGTACACCCTTGCAGAGCCAGGCAAGCGCGTAACGGTCTGGATACGATCACCGGTAACCGTCACGACGCTCCGCTGGCCCCGTCGCAACTGCCCGACGGCATCGGCGGACACCTGCCGCGCCAGATCAAGGTCGTAAGGGTTCACGAAGGCCAGGGTCTGGAGCTCGCCATTCGGCGACACCTGAAACAGCAATGCCTCTGACAGGCTGCGGAAGTAGGTTTGCTGGAACAGGAACGCCCCAAAGCGGGGGTCATCGATGGCCCGCTCCTCCAATTCGCGGCTGATATCCGTCGCCATCGTGACGGTGGCTTCTTCCCAGCGCTGAAGGATCTGGTTGTACGACGTCCGAGTCAGGGACGCGGCGTTCTCAAACACGCCCCTCGCACGGTCGGAGTACCAGAACTGTACACCATATTGGAACAGAAGCGACGCGGCGATGGTCACAAGCACCATCGGCACTGCAGCGAGGCTTGAGAACAGCGCGACGAGCCTGACGTGCAGCCGTCCCTCGCCGCCAACGGGCGAGCGTGCCGCGCGACGGCGGGCGATCCGCCGGCCAAGCAGCATCATCAGCGCCACACCGGGCACCAGGTTTGCGACGAGCAGAAGCGCGATGATGCCGGGCGCTATCAAGCCCTCCGGTCGACCCGTATGCGCAATGACGTAATAGGTAGCTACCGCGATGGCGACAGCGATCCCTAGCACGCCTGCTTCCATAACAGGCGTCACGGTCGGGCGCTGCGGCACAGAGGCCGGATCAATCCCAGGTGCCGAACCGGCGTTCATCGAAGCAAGGCTACAACAAGAGTGTTGCAGAGAAAACACATATTTGAGGCGTTCACCGCAACTCTTGCGCAGGCGGTCGAGGCCCCGGATCGATGCCGAGCATGTCCAGGCGCTTGCGCAGGGTGTTGCGGTTGAGACCGATCGCACGGGCTGCGCGCAACTGGTTGCCCCCGTGGCGGGCCAGCATTGTCTCGATCAACGGCCGCTCAACTTCGGCGAGCAGCCGATCGTAGAGGGTTCCGTTATCCAGCGCGGTCGGTTCTAACCGCGCTAGTCGTTCGAGATAGGCACGCACTGCTGTGCTCAGCCTTTCGTCATCCGGCACCGGGCAGGCAACGTGCTGGCCAGAACCCAACATCGCGGCAAGCTCAGACGACGAGATCCGGTCATCACGGGACAGCGCCGCCAGACGCCGCATCAGGTTTTCGAGCTGCCTGACATTCCCGGGCCAATCGTGTTGCTCCAGTGCGCTTACTGCGTCCTCATCTAGGGTCTTGCGCGGCAGGCCAGACTCCGCGGCGCGCTCCAGGAAATGCCGCGCCAGCATGGCGATATCGCCCTTGCGCTCCCGCAGCGCGGGTAAAGCAATCGGCACCACGTTCAGGCGATAGTAGAGATCTTCACGGAACTGCCCGGTCGCGACGGCCTGCTGAAGATCCCGATTGGTGGCGGCAACGATGCGAACGTCGGCGCGTATCGTGCGGGCACCGCCCACGGTGGTAAATTCTCCCGATTGAAGAACGCGGAGAAGCCGCGTTTGCGCCTCTGTCGGCATGTCTCCAATCTCATCCAGGAACAGCGTTCCGCCTGCCGCTTGCTCAAATCGGCCAGCCGTGCGCTGGGCCGCACCCGTGAACGCCCCGCGCTCGTGGCCGAACAGCTCCGCTTCGATCAGTTCGCGCGGGATTGCCGCCATGTTGATCGCCACGAAGGGCGCCGTGCGACGGTGCCCAAGATCGTGGATCGCGCGAGCGACCAGTTCCTTTCCCGTCCCAGATTCACCGGACACGAGCACCGTGAGGTCGTTGGAAACCACCCGTGCGATCACGCGATAGACTTCCTGCATCGCGGGTGATCGCCCGATCAGGGGCAGGCTCTTATCCTCATCCTCTACTTGCGAGGGCAGGCTTGCGCCGCGTCGGCCCAGGGCGGCGGCAACCGTTCGTGTCAGAGTGTCGAGGTCAAACGGCTTGGGCAGGTAATCATAGGCCCCTGCTTCGTTCGCACGCACCGCTGTGGTCAAGGTGTTGCGCGCTGAAAGGACGATCACCGGCACCTCCGGTGACACCGCGTTCAGGCGTGCGGCTATCTCGATGCCGTCGCCGTCAGGAAGCACGACATCGGTTAGCAAGACGTCGGGTACGCTCTGCTGGAGCTCGCGGTCCAGATCGGCAACACTTGCTGCCGTTCTAACGCGGTGACCGGCACGGCGCAGCGCATGGGCGACCACCGTGCGGATCGCGTCGTCGTCATCGACGAGGAGAACGTTGCCGCCGCTCATCGCTGCGACGCTCTGGGCAGAAGGACGCGGAAAACGGTCTCGTTTGGCGTCCCCTCGCGCGAATATTGCACAATACCACCCATGTCGCGCACCAGCTTGTCGACCAGCGCCAATCCGAGCCCCTTCCCTTCGGGACGGCTAGACACAAACGGATCAAACAGGTGCTCCGCTATGTCTTCGGGTGCCCCCGGGCCGGTATCAACCACGCAGATCTCGATCGGCAAGGGGAGCCGGGGTCGGCCCGGTCCGGGCGCGATCGCCATGCCGTGGCGGTAAGAGGTCGTGAGTGTGATACGCCGCTCGCCGCGATCGCCCAAAGCAGCGGCCGCGTTCTTCATCAGGTTGATCAGCACCTGAAGCAGCGCATCGCGATTTGCGAGCACCCGTGGAAGCGACGGATCGAACCGCTCTTCGATCGTGATCCCACGTGCGAAACCAGCCTGTGCCGCATCGCGCGCATGCGCAAGTAGCGGATAGATGTTCAGCGGCTCGACGACCAGCGGCCGGGTATCCGTGAAATCCTCCATTCGATCGATAAGCGCAGCAACCCGATCGACCTCGTCAATCACCAGTTTCGTCATGACCTGCGCATCGACCCCATCAGCGATCAATTGAGCCGCGCCGCGAATGCTCGAGAGGGGATTTTTGATTTCATGGGCGAGCATGGCCGCTGCACCGACGGCCGAGCGCGCCGCCGCGGCACGATCTGCGGAGACGCCCAGCCGTCGGGAACTTGCCGCATTGTGAAGCGTGATCATGCGCCAGCCGGGATGCTCAACCAACTCCACCGCGGCCAAGTCTACCCGAAGTCGATGGCCGCGAACCGTCTCGAGCGCCAGATCGAAAGCGGTAAACGCCCTTCCATCGTGCCCGACCGCTTCTTCCGGCAGCGCCAGAACATCGCCGATCGATCGTCCCCGCATCGCGCGTTCCGACAGATTGAGGAGCAGTTCGCATTCTGCGTTTGCCTGAGCGATGCGACCTTCCGCATCAACAACCATCAGGGCAACCGGCAATGCGCTCAGCAGTTCCGCCGCTTCGGGGCCCCGCCGCGTCAGCATCAGGCTGCCGCGCGGCTCCGATATGGCGCGTAAAAGTCCGCCAGCATTCGAAGCACGACCTTCGCGTCGGGCTCCTTATTGACCGCGTTGCGGAACTCCGCCGAACCGTGAATACCCTTGGTGTACCAGCCGATGTGCTTGCGGGCCATGTTGACGCCGGTGACCTCGCCATAATGGCTTAGCATCGCTTCATAATGTTCGACGATCAGGTGGTATTGCTCATCGAGTGAAGGCTCCGGTCGGACGGGTCGTCCTACTAGCGCATCCATAACCTGGCCGAGCAGCCAAGGCCGGCCATAGGCACCGCGCCCGACCATCACGCCGTCTGCGCCCGATTGATCAAGAGCTTCACGGGCGTCATCAACCGAGCAGATATCGCCGTTGACGATGACGGGCACCGTAACCGCGTCCTTCACCCGGCGAACGAAGCTCCAGTCCGCCGAGCCCTTGTACATCTGGTTCCGCGTGCGCCCGTGCACGGTCACCATCTTAGCGCCCAGATCTTCGGCGATGCGGGCAAGCTCCGGCGCATTCAGGCTGTCGTGACACCAGCCCATGCGCATCTTCACGGTCACCGGTGCCGCGACTGCTTTCACCACGGCATCGATGATGGCGCCAGCGTTCTTGAGGTCGCGCATCAGCGCCGAGCCGGCGTCGCCGCTCGTAACCTTACGGACCGGGCATCCCATGTTGATGTCGATGATCGCTGCACCCTTTTCCTCAGCCAGCTTCGCTGCCTCGGCCATTTCGTGCGGCGTGCAGCCGACCAGTTGCATGGAGACAGGCTCTTCCGAAAGGTGCCAAGCCGCCTTCTGGATGGACTGGCGCGTCTCCCGGATCGCAGCCTGACTCGCGATCATCTCCGTGACATTGAGGCCCGAGCCATAGCGGCGCACCAATGTGCGGAATGGCTGATCGGTAACACCGGTCATCGGCGCCAGTACCACCGGCTCATCGATCCGGACGGGGCCAATGTGAATGGGAGCGAGCGTGCGCATCAATCGTTTGCCTGAAAAACAGGCAGGTAAGCGATGATTGCAGCGCTGGCAAGGCGGCTCTGATCCGGCTACGGCCGCGACGATGAAGACCGTTGCGCTGATTGTGGCTGCTGGCAAGGGTGAGCGCATAGGCGGTACGCTGCCCAAGCAATTCACCCTTCTGGCGGGCCGACCGATGCTTGCCTGGAGCTATGCTGCTCTGTCCGCCAACCCGGCTATCGATGACGTGCTTGTCGTGATCGGCGACGGTCAGGAGCCGCTCCTTGGCTCGGCGTTGCCTTCCGCCCGCTTTGTTCTCGGTGGCGCGACACGTCGAGAGTCCGTGGGACGTGGCCTGGAGGGGATCGGACAAGCCGATCGGATCCTGGTTCATGATGCCGCGCGGCCGTTCCTGAGTGCCAAGGTCATCGACCGGCTTCTCGCGGCGCTCGACCAGGCCGATGGTGCAGTTCCGGTGCTCCCTGTGGCCGACACGTTGGTCACTGCTGACGGCGTGAACGTTCCGCGCGACGGGATTTCGCGCGTACAGACGCCGCAGGCGTTCCGCTTCGATGCGCTTCGCCGTGCTCACGTGGGATGGACGGGTAGCGAACCTACTGACGACGCGCAGATGGTTCGCACGCTTGGCGGATCGGTAACACTGGTGCAGGGCGACGCCATGCTAGAAAAGGTAACCTGGCCTGCTGATTTCGCGGCTGCAGAGGCGCGGATCGGGTGGGACACGCGGTCGGCGACCGGCTTTGACGTGCATCGTCTGGCGGACGGGGAAGAGCTCTGGCTGGGCGGCGTACGGATTCCTCATACGCAGGGACTTTCCGGCCACAGCGATGCTGATGTGGCCCTCCATGCGCTCACTGATGCGGTGCTGGGGACCATCGCAGAAGGCGACATCGGGCTCCACTTCCCGCCCAGTGATCCGAAATGGCGAGGCGCAGAGTCCGGCCAATTCCTGCGCCACGCTGCATCCTTGGTTGAAGCACGGGGCGGCCAAATCATCTTCGTCGATGTCACGATCATTTGCGAGGCGCCCAAGATCGGGCCGTATCGTGAAGCGATACGCAACCGGATCGCGGAACTTCTGCGGCTTTCAACCGATCGCGTCAGCGTGAAGGCGACTACAACAGAGCGACTGGGCTTCACCGGCCGGGGGGAAGGCATCGCAACCCAAGCCGTGGCTACCGTCCGCCTGCCCGGAGTGCAGCCATGAAGCGTTTGCTTGCTGCAGTTGCCCTGCTCGCTTTTCCCAGCGCAGCACTCGCCCAGACGCCATGCCTCACCCGCGCAGAGGCAGAGGCCGTGACGCTGGTCGCCCTGCCCGATATCATACTGGAGACCGGACGGGTTTGTACCACCCTTCCCGCCTCGAGTCTGGTCCGCCGGACGTCCGGCCCGTTCATCAGCCGCTACCAGGCAGAGGCAGATCGCGCTTGGCCCACCGCACGTGGAGCTATCGCCAAACTCAGTGATCCGCGCGTGTCTATGCTGCTGCTTCAGTCGGACTACGCGCGGCCATTGATCACGTCGCTCATCGCGCCCCAAATCGTTGGACGGGTTCAGACATCCGACTGCGGCACCATTGACCGGTTGATGACGCTGCTGGAGCCGCTACCGGCCCGGAACATCGCGGGGATTGTTGTGGCCAGCCTACAGCATCTTAAAGCCGAGAAGGCTCGTGGTACTGCGGCCCTTCGCGAGGTGCCTGACCTCCCTGTTTGCCCGGCGCCCGGCCGATGAGCGATAGCCTTCTTCCGGAAGCGCTGATCGCTTCGGCTACACGCGTCATCGCAGCGAATCGGGCCGCGGGACGCCGTGTCGCTGTGGCCGAAAGTTGCACGGGTGGGCTCGTCGCTGCCGCACTCACGGAGGTGCCAGGGTCTTCTGACGTGCTGGAAGCCTCGATCGTCAGCTACGCAAATGAAGCGAAAATGGGCCTCCTCCACGTGTCCCAGGACGTGATTGAAACATTCGGCGCAGTTTCGATCGCAACCGCCTGGAGCATGGCGCAGGGCGCTCTGGAAGTAACCGGCGCAGATGTCGCCGTTGCGATTACCGGGATCGCCGGCCCGGGCGGCGGCAGTGAGAAGAAACCGGTGGGTACCGTGGTATTCGCTCGCGCCGAAAAGGGCGGCGACCCCGCCAATGTTGTGGCGGACCGGCGCGAGTTCGGAGATCTCGGTCGCGCCGGGATCCGGCTTCAGGCGGCGCTATGCGCGCTCGATTTGCTGATGCCGCCGTCTGAGGAGCCTTCGGACCCGTAGAGCTTTCGTGCACGCTCCTCGAAAGCTCCGATCATCTTGCGCAGGGCCATGGTGAAGACCTGGCCCGCTAGCATTTCGAACATGCGGTTCTTGAACTGAAAGTCGACGGTGAAGTCCACTAGGCACCCGTCGCCATCAGGCCGAAAACGCCACTCATTGTGCAAGTACTTCAGCGGCCCGTCCACGTAGTCGACGTGGATCCGCTCCGGCCGCTGCTTCTCCACGCGCGACGTGAACGTCTCTCGCAACCCTTTGAAGCCCACAATCATGTCGGCCACAGTTTCTTCGGGTGCATCGCGGCGCACCCGCATGGCGATGACCCAAGGAAGGAAGTCCTGATACGCCTTCACGTCCGCCACCAGATCGAACATCTGCTCCGGCGTGTAGGGCATCCCTCTCGTTTCGCTATGCTTTGGCAAGCTGGGCCTCGCGCGCTGCGCGCAGTTTCGCGAAATCGTCACCGGCGTGATAGCTCGACCGGGTCAGCGGTGACGAAGCCACCAGCAAAAAGCCTTTGGCGCGGGCGATTGCGGCATATGCGTCAAACGCCTTGGGTGTGACGAACTCCGCCACTTTGGCATGGCGAGGCGTCGGCTGCAGATATTGGCCCATCGTCAGGAAATCGATGTCGGCGGAACGCATGTCGTCCATCACCTGATGAATCTCCAGGCGCTCTTCGCCAAGCCCGAGCATCACACCGGATTTCGTGAAGATCGAAGGATCATGGCGCTTCACGCTCTCCAGCAGGCGGAGCGAGGCATAGTACCGTGCGCCGGGACGGATGGTCGGGTACAGCCGCGGTACTGTTTCCAAATTGTGGTTGTAGACGTCAGGCCGCGCCGCAACGATCGACTCTACCGCTGCCTGGGTCTTGTTGCGGAAATCCGGAGTCAGGATCTCGATGGTTGTAGTCGGCGTGTTCCGGCGAAGTGCCTCAATCACCTTGACGAACTGCGATGCGCCGCCGTCCGGCAGATCGTCACGATCGACGGACGTGATCACAATATGCTGTAAGCTCATCTCGGCAGCGGCGACCGCAACATGCTCCGGCTCGAGCGGGTCAACCGCACGTGGCATACCGGTCTTCACGTTGCAGAAGGCGCACGCTCGCGTGCAGGTGTCGCCCAGGATCATCACCGTGGCGTGCTTCTTCGTCCAGCATTCACCGATGTTCGGGCACGCTGCCTCCTCGCACACCGTGGCCAGGTTCAGCCGTCGCATCAGCTGCTTCGTTTCGGCAAAGCCGACCGATGTCGGCGCCTTGACGCGGATCCAATCGGGTTTGCGGGCGCGTTCTGGCCGGGCGAGCGGGATAATCTCGGTCATGTCGCGGCGCGAGATAGCGACTGCCACGGCTTGAAACAACGCGTATAGGGCAAACATGACCGTCTTCTCCGATCTTGTCGCTGGCTACGGCCGTTTCCGGGAACATGGCTGGGCAGAAGAGCGCGAACGGTGGGCGCACCTTGCCGAGGGACAGTCTCCCAAGGTGATGGTAATTGCCTGTTCGGACAGCCGTACGGATCCGGCGACCGTTTTCGATACCTCGCCGGGCGAGATCTTCGTTGTCCGAAACGTGGCCAATCTCGTTCCGCCGTTCGAAATCGGCGGGGGCCGTCACGGCGTGTCTGCCGCACTGGAATTCGCGGTTACGCAGCTTAAGGTCGAGGAAGTCGTGGTCATGGGTCATGGCATGTGCGGCGGTGTTCACGCCTCCTTGACCAAGCGCTTCGCCGAGGCTGACCCAGGTGAAGGGGGCTTCATTGCCCGCTGGATCAACCTTCTCGATGAGGCACGAGACCGCGTGACCACCGAGCACGGCCACGGCGAAGACGCAGTTCGCGCGTTGGAGCTGGAGACGGTTCGGGTCAGCCTGGCCAACCTCCGCACCTTCCCGTTCGTTCAGGAAGCGGAAGCCGCCGGACAGTTGACGCTCCATGGTGCGTGGTTCTCGATCCGCGAGGGCGTGCTCTGGGTAATGGACGAGAATGGAGAATTCGCGCCGGCCAGCTAAGAGTCGAAAAGGGTCATCTCATTAGCAGCAAGGACGATGCCTCCGCCGGCTCAGGCCACCGGAACCTGGCCGCCGATAGTAGCGAGCAAACGGGCGAGACGGGCCTCGATCGCCCGATCTTCGGCATGATTTGCCGATAGCGCCGGCAGCATGGCCGGTGATTCGCTGCCGGCCAGGGCCATAGCTGTCTCGATGGATACGACTTCAGCCGCCTTTGCCTTGCGCAGCGCGCCGATCAATGCGGTGTCGAGAATGGCGCCGCTCTGGTGGCTACGCGCGTCGCGCTCCGCGTCATCAAGGATGCCGCTCATCCACAGATTGGCGGGTGCACCCGCAAGGTCCGCTATTCCGTCGAGCCGGGCGGCGTGGCGCCGGGCATTGGCGCGATCACGCTCGATCACGTCCTGAAGGCTGGGGTCGGACGCTGTCTCGGCCAGCGGCAACAATCGCTCAATCAGCAATTGCTTGCCGGCGCGCAGATCCTGGAGGGCGACGTGGAGCAAGGCGGCGCGCGATGCGGTCAGCGACATGCTGACTTAGCGCATGCGTCGCCGCCGAGTTCCCCCAGTTTAGCCCGCGTCGGGCGCTACTGCCTTGGTGACGTCCCTCGGCTGCTCGGCAGTCACACGGATGTTGAGCTCGCGCAGCTGCTTTGCGGTGGCGAAGTTCGGCGCCCCCATCATCAGGTCTTCGGCCTTCTGAGTCATCGGGAAGACGATGACCTCACGGATGTTCGGCTCGTCCGCCAACAGCATCACAATGCGATCGACGCCCGGTGCCGAACCGCCGTGCGGCGGCGCGCCGAACTTGAACGCGTTGATCATGCCCGCGAAGTTTGTGTCGACATCCTGCTGGCTGTAGCCCGCGATCTCGAACGCCTTGTACATGATCTCGGGACGGTGGTTCCGGATCGCGCCCGACGACAGCTCGATGCCGTTGCACACGATGTCATACTGATAGGCGAGGATATCGAGTGGATCCTTGCTCTCCAGCGCCTCCAGTTCGCCCTGCGGCATGCTGAACGGGTTATGGCTGAAGTCGATCTTCTTCGCCTCCTCGTCATATTCAAACATCGGGAAGTCGACGATCCAGCAGAACTCGAAGCGGTTCTTGTCGATCAGGTCGAGCTGCTCTGCGATACGGGTACGGGCCAGACCAGCCAGCTTCGCCGCCTGCGCTTCCTTACCGGCAGCGAAGAACACGCCATCATCCGGGCCGAGGCCCAGTGCTTCTGCCAGCTCGCGCATGCCCACGTCGCCGTGGTTCTTGGCAATCGGGCCGCCGAACTCGCCACCCTTGCGCGTGGCATAGCCCAGGCCAGCGAAGCCCTCGGATTGCGCCCATGCGTTCATATCGTCGAAGAACTTGCGGCTCTTGTCTGCGGTATTCGGCGCCGGAATTGCCCGCACCACGTCGCCCGCCTCAACGATCGAGGCGAAGCGCCCGAAGCCTGAGCCAGAGAAGAAGCCGCTGACGTCTGAGATGACCAAGGGATTGCGCAGATCCGGCTTGTCATTGCCGTATTTCAGCATCGACTCGCGATACGGGATGCGCTTGAACGGCAGCGGGCTGACGGTGCGTCCCTTGTTCTGCCAGTTGGCGAATTCCTCGAATACGCCGTGGAGCACTGGCTCAATGGCTGCAAACACGTCTTCCTGAGTGACGTAGCTCATTTCGAAGTCGAGCTGGTAGAACTCGCCCGGTGAACGGTCGGCGCGAGCATCCTCGTCACGGAAACACGGCGCGATCTGGAAGTAGCGATCAAAGCCAGCCACCATCAGCAGCTGCTTGAACATCTGCGGCGCCTGCGGGAGGGCGTAGAACTTGCCCGGGTGAACGCGGCTGGGAACAAGGTAGTCGCGCGCGCCTTCCGGGGACGACGCGGTGAGGATCGGCGTCTGGAACTCAGTGAAGCCTTGATCCACCATGCGACGGCGGATCGACGCAATCACGCTGGAGCGCAGCATGATGTTGGCGTGGAGCTTTTCACGACGCAGATCGAGGAAGCGGTAGCGAAGGCGAATGTCCTCCGGATATTCCTGCTCGCCGGCGACCGGCATCGGCAGTTCCTGAGCGGCACTCTGCACCGTCACGCCGCGTGCGAAGACCTCGATCTCGCCTGTCGCGAGGTTTGGGTTCACCGTTCCCTGGGCACGCGCCTTCACCACCCCGTCAATAGTGATAACCGATTCGACGCGGAGCGTTTCCAGGATCGGCAGCGCCGGCGAATCGGTGTCGGCGACGATTTGAGTGATCCCATAATGATCACGCAGGTCGACAAAGAGCACGCCGCCGTGATCGCGCTTGCGGTGGATCCACCCTGACAGGCGAACCTCAGAGCCGACCTCAGAGGCGGTGAGCGCGGCGCAAGTGTGCGAACGATAAGCGTGCATGTCTCGTTTCTCTCGTCACCCCAGCGAAGGCTGGGGTATCGTGCAGCAAGGGTGGCGCTCTCCGCCGCGAAGCGCCAACAGATGTCGGTACAACGGGCGAGGCGATGGCTCGCGCCCCTCCCCTTCCATACCCTCTTTGTCAACCCGCACGCTCGGGTCTATGGGGCGCGGCTTATGCATGTTCACCCGCTAATCACCGACAGCGCCACACTTGCCAATCTGTGCGCCCGTCTCGCCGACGCCCCCTTCGTGTGCGTCGATACCGAGTTTATGCGGGAGAATACCTACTGGCCGGAACTATGCCTGATTCAGATCGCCGACACAGAAGAAGCGGCCGCGATTGATCCGAAAGCGCCCGATCTTGATCTGCAGCCGTTGCTGGATCTCCTCGTGAACAACGAGGATGTCCTGAAGGTCTTCCATGCCGGCGGACAGGACATAGAGATCATCTACAATCTGACCGGCAAGACGCCGCATCCAATGTTTGACACCCAGGTTGCAGCGATGGCGCTGGGGCAAGGGGAGCAGATCGGCTATTCCAACCTGGTGGACAGCTGGCTCGGTATTCAGGTGGACAAGGGCGCCCGCTTTACGGACTGGTCACGCCGTCCGCTGGATCAGCGGCAGGTTGATTATGCAATTGGCGACGTAACCCACCTGTCTAAGATCTTCCCTCGCATGTTGGACCGCCTGAAGAAAACTGGGCGCGGTCAGTGGCTGGATCAAGAGATGGAGCGGATTTCCGACCCCGCCAATTACGCCAACGATCCCGACCTCGCTTGGAAGCGAGTCCGTATTTCCGGGCGGCGGGCTGACGTTCTCGGCCGGCTAAAGGCCATTGCCCGCTGGCGCGAGGTTGAGGCGCGCGCCAAGGATTTGCCGCGCGGACGCATCGTGAAGGATGAAACGATCGCTGACCTCGCAGGACATCCTCCTCGCAAGCAGGGAGACCTCGCCAAGGTGCGCGGACTTTCGGCGACGTGGGCGTCGAACGACATCGGCAAG
The DNA here is from genome assembly GCF_020707225.1 of Sphingomonas sp. IC4-52. Lineage (NCBI taxonomy): Bacteria > Pseudomonadati > Pseudomonadota > Alphaproteobacteria > Sphingomonadales > Sphingomonadaceae > Sphingomonas > Sphingomonas sp. IC4-52. The sequence goes on from NZ_JAJFEU010000001.1 coordinate 458,993, forward strand.
CGACTGTTGGCGGCGATCGAGTCGGCGGAGCCGTTGTCGGCTGACGAGATGCCTCCGCGCGAGGACCGCAAGCCGGGCCTAGGCAAGGATGGCGCGTTGGTCGCTGACCTCCTCAAGCTCCTGCTGAAGATCCGCGCTCGTGACATCGATGTCGCGCCGCGGCTGCTGGCGCGTAGCGAGGAGCTTGAAGCGCTCGCAGCCGGGCAGCGTGGTCAGCTGGCGATCCTCGAAGGCTGGCGCTTCGATCAATTCGGGCGCGACGCGCTCGATCTTGTCGAAGGGCGGCTTGGCTTTGCTGTGGTGGGTGGAAAGCTCAAGATGACCAGAACGGAGGATGCCGCATGAAGGCGATCGTAGCTGCCGCGGTGGCGTTGGCAGGATGCACTACGATGGACACTGTTCCCGCTACGGCGCCCTCGGAGGGGCGGTGCAATGCGGCCAATGTCCAGGATCTCGTCGGAAAGGCACTGACAGCTCACCAAGCAGAGGCAAAGCAGCGCGCCGGCGCCGCGATCGTGCGCAGCTACGAAACCGGTTCGCCCCTGACGATGGACTACTGGGAAGACCGCTTGAACATCGAGACGGACGCCGCGGGCACGATCGTCAAGCTATCCTGCGGCTAAGTAGTCGGCAACGGCACCTACCGGCGTTGGCTGATCCTCACCTGGAGGCCAAGCGCCGCGCCCAGCGCTTTCAATCGCTTTTCTACGACCTCTCCGCTCAATGCGAGGTCGCCGTCGTCGAAGATCAGCTCGATGCCATTTGCGCCGCGCCGCACACCGGTCCGGTGAAGCGGACCTGCGACCCCCCCGGACAGACGCTGGGCCAGACGTATGGCCAAGCCCCAGGAGGTGGCTGTCGCGATGTCTTTTGGGGTCGCGAGCAACGGGATCGGGTCTGCATACGGCGCCTGCGCGCCCAGGCTTGCCGCAAGGGCTGCCGCCATCATCGCCCGTCCGCGTGCATCGATTCCCACCCAGTTGCCATGCAGTGCCGTCTCGATGCCGAGTTCGACGCGAAACTCCGGATTAGCTCTCCAGCTCGTGTCGGCAAGCAGGCAGGCGGCATGGCGCAGTCGCGAATCGCCATGCGGCTCTTCGTGGAACAGGGGTGTGATCCACCGGTTCAGGAGATCGCCGTGTTCGGGGAAGCGCCCAAGTTGTCTTCCCTCGTCCCGCGCAGCCACGACCAGCGGGTCCAAGCCCGCTTCTTCCGGAGACAAGCGCTCGTACAGCAGTCCTTCACGAAGTCCGAACGCCGAGACGACTGTGCCTGAGCAGCCGAGCACTGGTAGAATAGCGCTAAGCAGGTCCGCAGCGGCACTCAGCGTTGGAACTCGTCCGGTGGAAAGGTTTGGCACTGCCTTGAACCACGGCTTGTCGAGCGCCGGCAGCTTGCGACTTAGCAGGTCGATGCGAGACGCGGGCATGGTGTAACCATGCAGCACGGGTAGCGGATACCCCCGATCATGAATGTCCACGCGCGCCAGGGAGCGCCAGGATCCTCCCACGAGATAAAGCGGCTTACCGTACCCGAGACTGCGCCAGCCGGCATCTTCGAGAATACGTTCTACCCTGCGAGCGAAGCCGCCTTTGCCCCTCAGGCCGCCGAGGCGGAGGACTCCCAAAGGGAAAGACACATGCTCATGGACCTGCCCCCCGGCAATCCGCACTAGCTCCAGGCTGCCGCCGCCGAGATCCCCGACGATCCCGTCCGCCTCAGGCATGGCCGACAACACTCCCAACCCGGCCGCTTTTGCCTCCTGCTCACCCGATAGCAGTTCGACGGAAAGCCCGAGTCGTTCCGCGACGCTGATCAGGCCCGCGCCATTAGTCGCGTCGCGCACCGCTGCCGTGGCGACGGTGCGAACATCATCGCACGCCATTTGCTGGACCAGCGCACTGAAGCGCTGAAGCGCGGCGCCTGCCAGGTTCATTGCCGTGCTGTCGATCGTGCCCGTTTCTGCAAGGCTGCGACCGAGTCCCGCAAGAACCTTCTCGTTGAAGAGGATGGCAGGCAGGCGCGGCGGTCCCTGGTAAACAACCAATCGGATCGAATTCGACCCGATGTCGATGATGGCAGTACGCTTGCCGTCCACTCGATCAGCCCCGCAGTGACAGTTTCGGCACGGCGCCGCCTTCGGCAAGCGCGGCGCCGCGGCCGGAAAGCGACGGGTTAGTCATGAAGTATCGGTGCAAGTTGAATGGTTTGTCACCGGGCGGGGTGCGCATGTAGGTGCCGTCGGCATACAAGTCCCAGCTCTGCTCGGTGTCGATCAGATTTGCGAGCATCACCTGGTCCAGCACTTGATCATGAACGGTCCCGCTTTCCAGTGGCAGCATATATTCCACCCGGCGATCAAAGTTGCGCGGCATCCAGTCTGCCGAAGAAATGTATACGCGCGCATCGTCGTTCGGGAGCGGCGCACCGTTGCCGAATACGGCGATACGGCTGTGTTCGAGAAAGCGGCCAACGATTGATTTCACCCGTATGTTCTCGGACAAACCCGGGATCCGCGGACGCAGACAGCAGATACCACGGATCACCAAATCGATTTGAACACCCGCGCCGCTGGCTTCGTACAGCTTCTCGATGATTGAGGGGTCCACGAGGCTGTTCATCTTGGCCCAGATCGTCGCCGGTCGCCCGGCGCGGGCGTGCTGGATCTCGGCATCGATCTCCTCGATCAATCGGGTTCGCAGCGACCGGGGCGACAGCACGAGCCGTTCCATATCGTCCGGCTCGACGTAGCCGGTGATGTAGTTGAACATCCGGGCTGCATCTCTACCGGTGGCAGGATTGGCGGTGAAGAAGCTGAGATCAGTGTATATTTTGGCGGTGATCGGGTGATAGTTACCCGTGCCGAAGTGACAGTAGGTGCGGAACTGCCCAGCCTCCCGCCGCACGACCATTGAAACCTTTGCGTGGGTTTTCCAGTCGATAAACCCATACACCACTTGAACGCCCGCCCTTTCCAGTGCGGAGGCCCAGAGCAGGTTCTGCTCCTCGTCGAAGCGCGCCTTCAACTCCACGATTGCGGTGACGGACTTACCTGCTTCGGCAGCCTGGATCAGCGCGTTGATAACAGCCGATTGCTTGCCCGCACGGTAGAGCGTCTGCTTGATTGCCACCACATCCGGATCAGCGGCCGCCTGCTTCAGGAAGGCGAGCACCACGTCGAAGGTCTCATATGGGTGATGGACGATAATGTCTTTCGCGCTAATCGCCGCGAAGCAATCGCCTCCAAACTCGCGAATTCGCTCCGGAAATCGAGGGGTGAACGGGACGAATTTGAGGTCCGGGCGATCCTCTTCAACGATCTGGTCCAAGTCGCCGATGCCGAGAAACGATCCGGATTCGGTCACCAGTGCCTGCTCGCCAAGCTCGTCCCGCAACGCCTTGGCGAGGGAAGGAGGCATGCCGCTTTCCAGTTCCAGCCTGATGACACGGCCCCGCCGCCGGCGCTTGATGGCATTGGCGAAGTAGCGGACCAGATCCTCTGCCTCTTCCTCGATTTCGATATCGCTATCCCGCAGCACCCGAAACTCGGCGGCTCCCTCAACTCGGTAGCCCGGGAAAAGCATGGCGGAAAACCGCTTGATCATTGATTCTACGGCAACGTAGCGCGCCGGAATGCCAGGCAGGCGGACGAAGCGCGACATCCCGTTCGGCACCATGACGAGCTCGCGAATGGGCTCCTCATCGGATATGCGGATGAGGTCGAACATGACCGCAAGGCCCTTGTTCGGCATGAACGGGAACGGATGTGCCGGATCAAGCGCCTGCGGCGTGATAACCGGGAAAATCTGCTCGCGAAAATGAGTTTCCAGCCATCCGATCTCGTCTCGGGAGAGCATCGCGTCTATCCGGCTCGATCCGAATACCTGAATGCCAGTATCACCAAGCGCGTGCCGTATTTCCCGCCACACTGTTTCCTGGCTGGCAAGCAGCGCGTCTGCTTCTGCGGTGATTGCACCAAGCTGTTGCGATGGCGTCAGTCCGTCCGCCGAACGCGCGTCCACATCAAGCAGCTGCTGCCCCTTGAGCCCCGCCACTCGGACCATGAAAAACTCGTCTAGGTTTGATCCGGAGATCGAGAGGAACCGTAGCCGCTCAAGCAATGGATGCGCCGGATTCCGGGCTTCTTCCAAGACGCGGCGATTGAACGCCAGCCAGGATAGTTCGCGATTGAAGTAACGATCGGTCCCCCGCTCCTCGAACGGATCGTCATCGGAATCGAGACGAGCTTGGCGGACAGATCGGTTCATCATGGCTCCGGCGGTGTCGTGATCAACGCCGCTGCCGCGAGCGTTGTCCTTGCCAGAGGAATGGACAGCCGCTTCCGACGTTCCATCACCTCCTGATCAAGGGCATCGACGCAACGTATGACGGCCAGATGACTCCGCTCGATCCTGGCCACCAGCCACTCGATCAGATCGGGCCTAGCATCCAGGCTGCGGCGGGTGAACTCGCGCTCCAGCAGTGCACGCATCAGGATGTCATCGGGGGGACCGATCTCAGCCAGCGGCGTTGCCGACAGCCGGGAGCGCAGGTCGGGCAACTGCAAATCCCAGCTTGGAGGCGCGACGTCCGCGACCAGCAGAAGCGGCCGGCGTTGCTCCTGCGCCCGATTCCACGCGTGGAACAGTTCGGTTTCCGGCCGGCCGGGCGCGTCATCGATGATGGTGCCACCGCTCTTCGCCGCGAAGATACGCGCGAGCAGACTACGTCCCGATTTCCGCGGTCCCACGAGCAGCGAGGTCATCACCGGCCACGTCGCCCAGCGGTCCAGTGCATGCACTGCCCGCTCGTTCGAGGGAGAAACCACAAATTCTTCGTCGCGCGGATCAGCGGGCCAGACCAGTGGCAGCGCGATCTGGCTCATCGTTCGGCCATCATCCAGCTGTGGAATTGTCTGGCACGAGATCGGGAGGCAGCAGTCGTGGCGCGCGACGAATCCGAATCGTTGTGCCGGATCCGAACACCTGCCACCCGCGCGCCTCCAGCGCTGCCTTGAGAGCGTCCGGCGTACCTGTGAAGCCCACCGTCATCACCGATACACCGCCCAGTGCCAGGCTGCTGGTGGTCGCGGAAGAGACCCCTGGCACTGCACGCAGGGCCGCCTCACCGGCCGTCACGGCCGCTACCCCAGGAGTGTCGAACTGAACGGAGACGGACACCACGGGCTGCGCCGGCACGTCGGTCACCAGCGTCTCGCCGGCTTCGTCATCGTCGACCGGCACTTCGCTCGGCGGCACATAGGACAGGCCGGGATCACTGCGCAGGTATCCGGCCCGCAATGCCGACTGGTACGTCTCGTCCAGACGCTTCACGCCTGCATCCAGCAGTGCCGGGACGCCGGAGACGCTGCCGACCCGCAGCGTGAATTGGGACAGCAGGCGATTGTCCGGTCCCTGGCGCGCCTGGAAGACGCCGATCACCGGCCCGCCCGGCCATTGGCGGTACAGTTTGACGGTTGGGATCAGCACGTCCGTCCCGCCATATTGATCCAGCACCGCGCGCCACCAACCGCGCCCAGGGCGCTGCGTCTGCCCCAGGTTCAGCAGCAGCGGATCAGGACCGCTGCCCGTTGGCCGAATATAATCGATCGAACTTCCGCCGGTCCGGTACCTGGCCCAGGCCTCCTGCCAAAGGGTCCGCTGTTCAAACCCTGTTGCCACGCCGCCTGACCATACGATCGGGATCACCACCATTGGCGGCGACCGCAACACATAGTTGGAGATGCCAAGGATTGCGCCCGCCCGATTGCGATCGAACAGCACACCCAGCCTCGCCACGTAGCGCTTCGACCCGATCTGTTCGTTTTCTACGACGATGCCGGTGACGATCGAGTCCAGGGTCGAATCGGGCACCAATCCCCTGCCCGCCCCAAGCCGGGTTGAAAGCTGAAGCCACGCCTTGCGCTGCGCTACCCGCCACCCGCCTAGTCGTGCGCTGTCGGCATCTTTCGCTGCAACATCGACGCGTACGCCGGAAACTTCATAGTCGCTGGAGCTATCTACCGGGGCCACGCCCCGGCCGCTGCCCTCGATCTGGGCGATGCTGACGCCTGCCCCGAGCATGAGCGCCACGGCAGCAGGAACAAGGAACAAAGGCTTCAGGCGCATAAGCTGGCCTCTTTTGGCGAAGCAGGCGTGGAAATCCAAGCGCGTTGTGGCTAGGCGGCACCACATGAGCGAAAGCGGGTACACTTACGAGCAGGCCGGCGTGTCGATCGCGGCGGGAAATGCATTGGTGCGGGCGATCGCGCCCCTGGCACGGGCGACGCGGCGCAAGGGGGCTGATGCCGACCTTGGCGGCTTCGGCGGATTCTTCGATCTGAAGGCTGCCGGCTTCACCGATCCGCTCCTGGTCGCCGCCAATGACGGTGTCGGCACCAAGTTGAAGCTGGCGATCGAGCATGACCGGCACGATGGCGTCGGCATTGATCTTGTCGCCATGTGTGCAAACGATCTGATTGTTCAGGGCGCGGAGCCGCTGTTTTTCCTCGACTATTATGCATCCGGGAAGCTCGACGGTGCCGTTGCCGAGCGCGTTATCGCGTCCATTGCTGACGGGTGCCGGATCGCCGGTTGCGCGTTGATCGGCGGCGAAACAGCAGAAATGCCGGGCATGTACGCGGACGGCGACTATGACCTTGCCGGCTTCTGCGTGGGCGCGGTCGAGCGCGATCGTGTGTTGACCGGCAGCGGGATCGCCGCAGGCGACGTCATTCTCGGTATGGCCTCGTCCGGCGTGCACTCGAACGGCTTTTCGCTGGTTCGACGGCTTGCCGCTGACAAGGGCTGGAAACTGGATCGGCCTGCGCTCTTCGATCCGGAAGTGCTGTTGATCGAGGCGCTGATGGCCCCGACTCGCATTTACGTGAAGAGCCTTCTCCCGCTCCTCGGAGCGGGGCGGATCAAGGGGCTGGCACATATTACCGGCGGCGGCCTGCTGGAGAACATCCCGCGCGTGCTTCCGGCTGAGGCGCATGCGCGGGTCGACGCGGATGCGTGGCCGCAACCACGATTGATGGCCTTTCTTCAGGCTCAGGGCGCGATCGAGCCCGAAGAAATGGCCCGCACCTTCAACTGCGGCATCGGCATGGCGGTGGTGGTGGCCGCCGACCAGGCGGATACCGTCGTCGCCGAACTCGAAGCGGCCGGTGAGCAGGTGTTCCGCATCGGCGCCATCGAATCAGGCCAGCGCGGTTGCACCGTTTCCGGTTCAGCCGAGACGTGGAGCGCGCGGGCACCCTGGACCGCCACGCACAACGCATGACGGCCAAGCTGGGCATATTGATCTCCGGTCGGGGATCGAACATGCAGTCGCTCGTTACCCATGCAGGTGCAGCCTACGAAGTTGTGGTCGTAGCCTCAGACCGTCCGACGGCACCGGGTCTCGCCTGGGCGCTTGAACATGGCATTCCCACTTTTGCCTTGTCGCCCAAGGACGTTGGGCGGGCGACGTATGAGGCCGCACTTGATGCAGCTCTGCGGGCAGCTGGCGCGGAATATCTCGCGCTGGCCGGCTACATGCGCTTGTTGTCCGACGAATTTGTTGCCCGATGGCGCAATCGGATCATCAATATCCACCCCTCGCTACTTCCCAAGTACAAGGGGCTCGATACCCACGCGCGTGCTATCGCAGCGGGCGATACGGTGGCGGGCTGTTCCGTGCATGTGGTGACGGAGGAACTGGATGGCGGAGAGGTGCTGGGTCAGGCAGAGGTGCCGATCCTCCCTGACGATACACCACAGAGCCTCGCGGCGCGCGTGCTGGCCGAGGAGCATCGCCTCTATCCACGCGTTCTAGCCGAATGGTTGAGTCGGTAGAAGCTGTCGAGCAGGCGCTTGCTCGCGTGCGTGCGATCGCGCTTGAGCTGCCTGAAGCTGCGGAGCGCCTGTCGCATGGCGCCCCCGGCTTCCACATCGTGAAGGGCAAGTTCTTTGCCTACTTCTCGCACGATCATCACCGCAGCGGGGAGACAGCCGTTCTCGTAAAAACAAGCGGCGCGGAGGAACAGGGAATGCTGATCGAGGCGGATCCGGACCTCTATTACAAGCCGCCCTATCTCGGCCCGTCCGGCTGGATCGCCATACGCGTGGCCGCGCCGGGCACCGATTGGGATCATGTGGCAGACCGGATTGCGGCAAGCTGGGAAATGGTCGCTCCTCGCCGCCTGCTGGAGATGGGCGGACGGTGAACGATGTTCCTGATCAACCGAAGACGCGTCGTCGCCTGGTGACGCTTCCCGAGATGGTTGCGGTACTTGGGCTCGTGGTGGGCGCCCTCACCCTCGGCCTGAATTGGAGCGAGAAGCGAGAGGCGGCGGAGGAAAAGGCTGCAGCTGCCGCAGCCGCCGGAGCCGCGAAGGTCCGTCTCAGCCTCGATGCAGACCTGGCAAGTGGCGGGCGGGAGATCCGGCTCTCGGACGCGCGGCATGAGCTGATCGATACGGCTGTCGAATTTCCCGCCGCGCTGCGGATCGAACGGCAAACGCCTGCCACAGCGCGGATCGATCGTCACTGGTTCGAACGCGCCGTGTTGGGGGCGACCGACGGTGGAGCGGACGATCGCGAAGGTCGTCTGCCTGTCTTGGTCACGGCCCGCTATATGGTGGGAGACTCGCCGCGCGAGGGACGCGCCATTGTCGAGATAATCTGGCGCACGCATGGCCGCTTGGTTGGCGGGCGAACGCTGACGATCGAGGCCGTGCGGGTGCGTGAATCCGGGGGCGACCGCAAGCGGATTAACGCATTGTGGGCGGCGGAAATGAAGAGTCAGAGATCCCGAGCGTAGATCACGTCGTCATACCAGCCCGCGCCAACATTGAACCGCCGCGTACCGGCAAGCACGAAGCCTTCACGTTCATAGAAGGTGCGCGCCCGGACGTTGGTGCCCAGCACCCCCAGTAGCACCCGCTTCGCGCCAAGCGCCGCCGCATCGGCTAGGGCCAGCGCCATAAGCCGGTGGCCCAAGCCGGTGCCGCGGGCCACGGACAGCGTATAGATGCGACGCAGCTCAATATCGCCGGGTAGCACGTCTATGGGAAGATCCGGGCTGGTCAGCACTGAATAGCCGACCGGCGCCTCGCCAACGGGATGTTCCGCTATCGTCACTACGGTGGCAGGATCACCAGCCCAGCCGGCGAACTTCTCGGGCGAGCTATTTCGCGCGCAATGCGCAACGATATCGCTCCCCGGCAGGATGCCGGCGAACGTTTCTAGAAAACTGGCGGCAGCCACCATTGCCACCGCCGACGCATCCGCCGAAGCGGCGCGGCGCAGCCGCCAGTCATATGTCATCGGATCAGCCGACGATCTCTTCGGGCTTGAAGAAATAGGCGATCTCGATCGCCGCATTCTCGGCGGAATCCGAACCATGCACCGAATTCGCCTCGATCGACTCGGCCAGCTCCTTGCGGATCGTGCCGGGTGCTGCGTTCTCGGGGTTGGTGGCGCCCATGATGTCACGGTTGCGCTGCACGGCGTTTTCGCCCTCCAGCACCTGCACAACCACCGGACCGGAGATCATGAAGGAAACCAGGTCGTTGAAGAACGGACGCTCCTTGTGGACGGCATAGAAGCCTTCGGCCTGCTCCTTGGTCATCTGGATGCGCTTGGAAGCGACGACGCGCAGGCCGGCTTCCTCCAGCATCTTGGTAACGGCGCCGGTCAGGTTGCGGCGGGTCGCATCGGGCTTGATGATCGAGAAAGTACGATTGGCGGCCATGATGGTCGCTTGCTCCTGTGTTTGTAATGCTGGAAACTGCCGCGCCGTTAGCGGGGCGAAGAGTGAAGCGCAACCGCCCGCCGGACCGGGCCTAAGCCGCTTGTTCCCACCGCCCGTCCTCGTTCTGCTTCCAATAGCGACGCTCCACCCCGTCACGCCCGGCCAGTGCTTTCCATGCCGACCGCGCGGCTGCGATCCGGTCTTCGTCGAAGAAATGAAACGCCCGGTCGAACACTAGCGCTTCGTCCCTCCACTCTCCATCGACCAAGGCGATGTGACGCGCGGCATTGGCAGCATTGACGTCCGCCGCGATCAGGATCGGCTGGCTCGCATCGTCTGCTGCGCCCAGGCACGCATGAGGAAGGAAGCTCTCCGGCGCATATTCCCAAAGAAGCTTGTCGATCGCCGCGCGCTGACCTTCGTCAGCTGCGACGATCAACAGCCGCTGTGCGCTGACGAGCACGCGTTCCGCGATCCGCGGCAACACGCGCTCGATAGGCATCAGGGTCAGGTGATAGAAGTCGACCTGCATTAGCCTTCGAAGTTGCTCGCGACAAAAGCGTCGAGCAGCCGCACACCATAGCCGGTCGCGCCCTTGCCCCATGTGGGGCCGTCCTTGTCGGACCAGACGGTCCCGGCGATGTCGAGGTGCGCCCAGCGAACGTCATCCTCGACAAAGCGCTTGATGAACTGCGCCGCGGTGATCGAGCCGCCACCCCGCGGTCCGACATTCTTCATATCGGCAATGGGGCTATCGATCAGCTTGTCGTACGCTGTTCCCAATGGAAAGCGCCACAGCTGGTCACCGCTCGCCTTGCCTGCCGCGAGCAATTGATCCGCCAGGCCGTCATCGTTGGCGAACAGCCCGGCCTGCTCGTTGCCCAGGCTGATGATCATTGCCCCGGTCAGCGTCGCGAGATCAACGATCGTCTTCACCTTGTACGTACGCTGCACCCAGGTGACGCAATCGCAGAGCACCAGCCGTCCTTCGGCGTCAGTGTTGATCACCTCGATCGTCTGACCTGACATGGACGTCACTACGTCGCCCGGACGCTGGGCATTGCCGTCAGGCATGTTCTCGACAAGGCCCATGACGCCGATGACATTGGCCTTCGCCTTGCGAAGCGCCAGCGCCTTCATCGCACCGGCCACCGCGCCTGCCCCGCCCATGTCCCACTTCATGTCTTCCATGCCGGCGGCGGGCTTGATCGAGATGCCGCCCGTATCGAACGTCACGCCCTTGCCCACAAGCGCCAACGCAGGATCACCCTCGCCCGCACCGTTCCAGCGCAACGCAAGGATGCGCGGCGCCCGACGCGAGCCCTGCGCCACGCCCAGCAGCGCTCCCATACCCAGTTCACGCATGGCGGGCTCGTCCAGCACCGTTACTTCCAAGCCGAGACCTTCCGTCTCCTTGGTGACGATCTCAACGAAGCTCTCGGGGTAAAGAACGTTCGGCGGCAGTGTCACCAGCGTCTTCGTGAGGGCGAGGCCCTGCGTCGCCGCATCGCGGATCGACCATTCGCTATCTGTTCCTTCCGGCGCCCCGACAATCGTCACGTCGGTAAGCGAAGGCTTTGCCTCCTCGGACAGCTTCGTGCGGTAAACGTCATAACGCCAAGAGCGCTGCGCAATTGCAGCCGCCAGCCGGGCTGCGGCCGTGGCACTTGCGCCGGTGTCCGAAAGATCAACCGTCGCCGCCTTGACCCCTGAGGTGAGCAGCCTCGCAGTCAACGCGCCGCCCGCCCGTTCGTAGCTGGCGTCGTCACCCTCGCCGACACCCAGGAGAAGGATGCGGGTGGCTCCCTGCCCAGCGGCAACATACGCTTCCGCGACGCTGCCTGGCTCACCGGCAAAGCGCTGTCCGGCCGCGGCTGCAGCCACGATCGCCCGAGCTGATTCGTCCAGCCCTGCAGGCGAGAGCGATCCAGCGCTCGCCTTAGTGACCGGCAGCGCCAGAACCGGCGCTTCTGCTGGGCGGCTGGCAGCAAAGGTTACGTTCATGGTTGTTCCTCTTGTTTCGCCATGCAGATAGGCATTCCACCCGCCGGTGGCAAAGCGTTGCGCCGGGCGCCTTCGATGCGATAGGGCCGATGGCTGACGCGCCATCAGGCGGCGAAAAGGGGTTCAAGCTTTGCGAGTAAGCGAGTGACGCGTCTCGACCTTCTGGCAAGCTGCGCGCTTCCGGTGGCATTGCTTTCCGGGACAGCCGCCGCGCAGGATCTTCAGGACCGGCCGGTGCCACCGCCTGCACCGGAGGTCGCGACCGATCCGGCGCCAGGCGCGGCCGACGACCAGGTGAATTTCAGCGCTGGTACGCTCGAATATGATTATGAAGGCGATGTCGTTACGGCCACCGGGGACGTGCGCATGTTCCGTTCTGGCCAGCGGCTGCGCGCCGACAAGGTCGTGTGGGACCGCAAGACTGGGAAGGTCGTGGCGAGCGGCAACATCGCGGTCACCAATCCCGAGGGCGACACCGCCTATGGCGATTCGATCGAGCTGACCGATTCGCTGAAGGACGGATTGGTCGACAACATGCTTGTCGTACTCGAGCGTGGCGGCCGGCTGGCGGCGGACCGCGGCACCCGGTTCGAGGATGGCACCATTTCGCTGGAGCGCGCCGCCTATACTGCCTGTTCGGTCGTCGATTCTGATGGTTGCCCGAAGGAACCGACGTGGAAGGTGACAGCGGTGAAAGTCACCTACCGACCGGATCGTGAGCGCGTGTATTATACCGGCGGCCAGGTCCACCTGTTCGGACTGCCATCCATCCCGCTTCCGAAATTCTCACATCCGATCGGCGAAGGCACCGCAAGCGGCCTCCTGACTCCGAACGTCCGCTATGATCGCGTGAATGGGTTTGAGGTCGCGACGCCTTACCTCTTCCGTCTGGCGCCCAATCGGAAGCTGACGGTGACGCCGCACGTCTATTCGGCGGTCTTGCCAATGCTGGAAACCAATTACGAGCACCTGAACGAACTGGGTGCGTTCAGCATTACCGGCTTCGGAACCGTGAGCCGCCGTAGCGATGATCTGTCGAGTGGCTTCACCTCATCGACCGAGCAGGCGTTCCGCGGTTATCTCGACGGCGTCGGCCGGTTTCAGCTGGACGAAAACTGGAGCCTTTCCGGATCGCTTCGCCTGGCTACGGACCGGACTTTCCTGCGCCGTTATGACATTTCGAAGGCCGATCGTCTGCGGACGACCTTCGCGCTCGAACGGATCGATCAGAACAGCTATTTCTCGCTTGCGGGCTGGGCAACACAAACGTTGCGTGTCGGCGAACGTCAGGGTTTGCAACCGGTCGCCCTGCCGGAGCTCGATTATCGACGCCGCGTCAGCGAAGGCCTGTTGGGCGGCACCCTTCAGTTCCAGCTGAATACGCTGGCCCTCGGCCGCAAGGCTGGCCAGGATACCCAGAGAGCCTTCGCCAGTGCACGCTGGGATCTGCGCCGCCTCACGAATTGGGGACAGGAAGTCACGTTCACGGCCTTTGCTCGAGCGGATGCCTACAACACCAACGATACCGCTGCGACCAACATCGCCAGCTACCGCGGTATCGAGGGCTTTCAGTCGCGGGGCATCGGGTCCGTGGCAGTAGACGTTCGCTGGCCGTTCATCGGGACATTCCTGAGCGGCACGCAGCGTATCACGCCGCGGCTGCAAATCGTCGCCTCCCCGAAAATTGAGAACTTGGAGCTTCCGAATGAGGATGCCCGCGCGATCGATCTTGAGGACTCGAACCTGTTCGCGCTGAATCGGTTCGCGGGCTACGATCGTTGGGAGGATTCATCCCGCGCTACCTACGGCATCGAATATAATCTCGATCTGCCAGGGCTCAGCATCGCCACCAACATCGGCCAAAGCTATCGCCTGAACAATCGCGCGACCATCCTGCCATCCGGAACTGGGCTCAGCGATCGCTTTTCTGACATCGTTGGCCGTACGAACATTCGCTTCCGCGACTTCCTGTCCCTCACGCATCGCTACCGCCTGGACAAGGATGGGCTGGCGGTGCGCCGGAACGAGATCGACGCAACCGTAGGTTCGCGCGATACTTATCTTCTGGTTGGCTATCTCCGGCTGAACCGCGATATTGACGAGCTTGAGGATCTGCAGGATCGGGAGGAAATCCGCGTCGGTGGCCGCGTACAGTTCGCGCGCTTCTGGTCGGCCTTTGCATCAGGCCTGATCGATCTTACCGACCGTACGGACGACGTATTCTCGCTCTCCGATGGGTTCGATCCCATCCGGCACCGGCTTGGCGTGCAGTATGAGGACGATTGTCTGACGCTCGGCGTTACCTGGCGGCAGGATTATCGCACCACGGGCGACGCCCGCCGCGGCAGCAGCTTCCTGTTGACGCTGGCGTTCAAGAACCTCGGGCGCTAAGCCTCGGTTCAGCTACATGAATGCAGTGCCGGGTCGGCAGCAACGGCGCGCAAGATGGGATTCCTGAACGAGTGACGACGATGGGCAACAAGGCGCTGCGGTTCGGCCGCGTCGCGGGCATGGTGCTGGCGCTGGCCGCTGCAGGTGCGGCGACCGGGCAGCAGGCGGGACCTGCGACGGTGAACGATCAGTCTCTGCCGGACAACACCGGGCTGAACATCCCCCAGAACCTGGAAATCTTCGGCAGCGTCGATCCGAACGTTCGCAAGGCAACTGCGATCGTGAACGACAATGTTTTGACACGCACTGACGTGGACCAGCGGGTGGCGCTGATCCTCGCTGCGAACAATGTTCAGCTGAAGCCGGAGGAAATCGATCGGCTTCGCCTTCAGGTGCTGCGGCAGTTGATCGATGAGGTTCTGCAGATCCAGCAAGCGAAAACGGCCGAGATCACGATCACGGACGATGAACTGAACCAGAGCTTCAATCGCATCGCGACGAACTTTAATCGCACGCCTGAACAGTTCCGCGTCTTCCTGCGCGAGCAGGGTTCGTCTGAACGATCGATCAAGCGCCAGATCGAGGGAGAACTGGCGTGGCAGCGGTATCTGCGTCGCCGTGTCGAGCCGTTCGTTAACGTCGGTGAGGAAGAGGTCAAGGCGATCCTCGATCGTCTGGAAGCCGCGAAGGGCACGGACGAGTTTCACCTCAACGAAATCTACCTGTCCGCAACTCCTGACCGCACCGAACAGGTCTATGCCGCCGCACGCCAGTTGATCGGTGAGATCCAGAAAGGTCAGGCACCGTTCGGCTATTTCGCACGCAACTATTCCGAAGCCTCAACGCGCGGCGTGAATGGCGATCTCGGCTGGGTGCGTGGCGCGCAGTTGCCGGCCGAACTAGCCGAAGCCGCTGCGCAGATGCAGGTCGGTCAGGTCGTCGGTCCGATCCCGGTGCCGGGCGGGTTCTCGATCCTTCACTTGGTGGACAAGCGTCAGGTACTGACCGCAAACCCGCGTGACGCGCGTCTCAGCCTGAAGCAGATGACGATCAAGTTCCCACGTGGAACCACGCAGGCGCAGGCGAGCCAGCGAACCGCGAGCTTCGCGTCCACCCTCACGAAGCTTCAGGGCTGCGGCTCTGTTGAAAAGGTCGCTGCTACGATCAACGCCGAAGTCGTGCAGAACGACGCCATTCGGATCCGCGATCTTCCCGCGCCTTTGCAGGAGATCATGTTGAACCTTCAGGTCGGCCAAGCGACGCCGCCATTCGGCAACCCGGAAGAAGGCGTGCGCACCCTTGTCCTCTGCGGGCGCGACGATACGGCTTCGGCCCAGCTCCCCGGCACCGAACAGATCCAGAACCAGCTGGAGCAACAGCGCGTGAACCTTCGCGCGCAACAGGCGCTCCGTGACCTGCGTCGCGACGCCATCGTGGAGTATCGCTGAGATCTCGACCGTGGCACCTCTCGCTGTTTCCATGGGTGATCCCGCCGGGATCGGGCCGGAGGTCATTGCCAAGGCATGGGCCGTCCGCAAAGCGACATCGCTGCCGCCCTTTTTCGCGGTAGGGGACGCGCGCGCGATCGAACGTGTCTGGAACGGCCCCGTGGCGCGGATCACTGATCTTCGTGAGGTGGAGGCGGCCTTCGGCAACGCGCTTCCGGTCCTCACCGTCGAGGATGCCGGGGAAATCGTGCCAGGTCGGCCGGATGCAGACGGCGCACGCTGCGCACTCCATTCGCTCGAGCTCGCGGTTGGTCTCGCGCGCTCAAGCGCGGCGTCGGCACTGGTCACGGGGCCGGTATCAAAGGCACAACTCTACGGCATCGGCTTCAGTCACCCTGGCCAGACGGAATTCGTGGCGGAGCGGTTCGGCGTCGCCAAGGAGAATGCCGTGATGATGCTGGCTGGCCCTTCCCTGCGTGTCGTGCCGATGACCACGCATGTTCCGCTGGCGCAGGTCGCATCGCTGCTCACGATTGACCTTGTGGTCGCCAAGGGGCGTGCGACGGCACGCGGGCTCCGTCGGAACTTTGGGGTGGAGGAGCCTCGCCTGGCCTTCGCCGGCTTCAACCCGCATGCGGGAGAGTCCGGCGCGTTGGGCCGTGAGGAAATTGACGTTCTGGAGCCCGCCATCGCTCAATTGCGGGAGGAGGGGATCAACGCCGTCGGCCCGTTCGCGGCGGACACGATGTTCCATGGTCGCGCTCGCGAGCAATATGATGCGGCGCTTTGCTGTTATCATGATCAGGCGCTCATCCCGCTCAAGGCGCTTCATTTCGATGAGGGTGTCAACATCACGCTGGGCCTTCCCGTGGTGCGCACTTCGCCCGATCACGGCACAGCGTTCGCACTCGCCGGCCAAAACAGGGCAGAGCCGGGCGCGATGATCGCGGCAATCGCTATGGCGGCAAAGGCTGCGGCGGTGCGAGCCGCCTGTCCAAACCTGTGACGGACCTGCCGCCGCTGCGCGAGGTGATCGCGCGGCATGGTCTCAGCGCTTCCAAGGCGCTCGGCCAAAATTTCCTCTTCGACGCTCAACTCCTCGCCCGCATCGCCCGCATTCCGGGTGATCTGGATAACGAGGAAGTTTTAGAGATCGGGCCTGGCCCGGGCGGATTGACCCGAGCACTGCTCGCCGCGGGTGCAAAGGTCACCGCAATCGAGCGCGATCGACGGTGCATCCCCGCGCTCGCGGAGCTTGGCGACGCCTACCCCGGCCATCTGACCGTCATCGAAGGGGACGCGCTCGCGATCGATGCGCGTTCGCTCTTCGCTGGCAAGCCGCACATTGCCGCCAATCTCCCGTATAATGTGGGCACAGCCCTCCTCGTCGGATGGCTCTCGGCGGAATGGATGCCTTGGTGGCAGTCGCTTACCCTGATGTTCCAGCGCGAGGTCGCCGATCGCATCGTCGCAGCGCCGGGTACCGATGCCTACGGCAGGCTGGCCGTGCTCGCGCAATGGCGAAGCACACCGCGCATCGCGCTGCCGGTGCACCGCTCCGCCTTCACACCGCCGCCAAAGGTGATGTCGGCCGTGGTGCACATCGTTCCCGACGAAGCGCCCGCTGGCGTGCAGCTGGCGAAGCTGGAAGCGCTTACGAGTGCGGCTTTCGGGCAGCGGCGGAAGATGTTGCGGCAAAGTCTGCGAGGCGTGTCTGGTGCCCTCACTGCCTTGGAGGCCGAAGGTATCGACTCAACGCGCCGTGCGGAAACCGTCTCCGTGTCCGAGTTTGTGGCTTTGGCGCGCCGCCTGTCCGCAAGCACGACCGAGCAGGCGACTATTACCGAAGGATAGAGTGCGCTTGGGAGGCCGGCGCGAACTCCCCAGTCATCCGGCCTCCCGTTCGCCCGGCTATGCAGCCGCTCCCGCCGGGCCGCTCCCTCCTCGACCCAGACGATTGCCCGCACGGCACGCAGGACGATTGATGTGAAGCCGGCCCCCTATTGCGCAGCTCCACATCATCATTGCTGTGACGGCCCCCCGTTTCGGTCCGTCACTATCCGTCGCGCCCTCAGAGGCGAGAGCAGCAATGCCCCGCCCGCCGCCTCATGGTTATCCGGGAAATACCCGGTAAGTCACCGCCATACCGGGTATTTCCCTGCTTGGCCGACCCCAGTTCACGGGCCAACGGTACGCCTCGAATGTTCCGTGCTACGTACGGGACTTACGAAAACCACTGAGGAAGGGCCCGCCGTTCGGGAATGCCATGGCCAGCCGCGCGCTCCATCATGCTGGTAATCCAGCCACACGGCGTTCTTCGTTGACGCTCCCTAAGGGATATGCGCGGGATGCGGCGCTGCTGGCGCTCTATGCCATCGGCTTCGTCATCACGCACCGAATTGCCGCTGCTTGGGATGGTGACGGCTATTACTCGTTATGGTTTCCTGCTGCCGGGCTACGCTTTGCGCTTCTGTGGCGCGCCGGAGCGCGGTTCACGCTGCCTGTCGCGCTGGTCGAACTTGGTATGGACGTCCTGACCGGCGCGGTTCTGTTGACCACTTCGGATTGGCTGATGACCGTGTCCGCAGTCGTGAGGCCGGTTTTTGCCTATGGCTTAACGGTATTTGCTATCCGCCGGTTGCTCCGGCGCATGGAAAGCCGCGGCGTGCTATTCACGGCGCCGATGCCCTTCGCTGTGGGCAGCGTGCTGGCACCCATCGCCGCTGCTCTTGCTGCGGTTCCCCAAGCCCTCCTGCGCCCTGACCTGACGGGTGTCACCGATCTGCGCGCCGTTGTGCTCTCGCTCAATGCCTTCGCCATTGGTGACTTGCTGGGTGTGCTCCTGGTGGCCCCGCCTCTGCTCTGGGCCGCGGACCATGTCAGCGGCCGGAACCGCTTCGCGATCCGCCGGCGTAAGGTTCGGGTCCTCGTTGAGGGAGCGGCGGTTCTCGCTGTTGGTATCCTCCTGGCGGTCGGTCTCGCCTGGATCGGCCTCGGGTTACAGCCGGCACCTGTGTTGGTCGCCATCGCCTGGGTCGGTCTTCGCCTGGGGCGCTTTGGAGCATGGTGCGCGCTGCTGACCGTCGCCACCATCGTTCTGCCGTTCACCGCGGGAGAGATGACGACAGCCGCGCGCCTTCATCTCCACCTCGGGCTCGCCACCCTTGTGGTGACGGGCTATCTCGCCGGAAGCTTCGCAGATGCCCAAGTGCGGGCGCGCGAGGATCTTGCCCGGCGTGATCGGCTGCTTTTCCAGGCCGAGCGACTGAAGACGCTGCGCGCGATGTCCGTGGCGGTGATCCACGAAATTTCGCAGCCGCTGTCGACCCTCTCGATCGAGGCACGCCACCTTCACGAATCCGCTGCTGACGCCCCACCGGAGGTAGCCGCCACGGCGGCGCTGATCCACGCCAAGGCGACTCAACTGTCGGAGCTTGTCCGTCGCTTGCGTCGCTATGGCGGCCGCGCCGTTGATGAACCAACCCCTTTGCCGGTCAGTGCGCTGATGGACAGCGTTCTTGCCCTCGCCCGGCCTGAGGTTTCCGCCGCCGGTGTCACCCTCAGCGTCAGCCGGGGCGACGAAGATCTTGTCGTGCTCGGGCAGGAAGTAGAGCTCGCCCAGGCGATGATGAACCTGATCCGCAACGCTGCGCAAGCATGTGGACCGAGCGGAGAAGTAACGCTCGCGGCCGAGCAGGAGGGCGATCTCGTGCGCCTGAGCGTCCAGAACACCTGCTTGCCGGGACAACCCGCTCAGCCCGGCATGGGGGTAGGAACGCTGATCGCGCGGGCGATTGTGGAGGCTCACGGCGGCACGCTGGTTCGAGTCACGGAACAGAGCGGCCGCGTACGCGCGACAATCGCGCTTCCGCTCGTGGGGGAACCGGGGTGAGGGAATGCGAGAGCGTGTACGTCGTCGATGACGACCCGGATCTTGCCGCGAGCGTATCCCGGTTGCTGCGGCGACAGGGTTATGCTGCCGAGCCTATCCTCGATCCCGCCGCGTTGCTGCACGTCTACGCTGAAGCGCCAGCACATTGCATCGTTACGGATGTCATGATGGGAGATCTGGACGGCTTCGCCTTCGCCGATCGGGTCCGCGTGCTCGATCCAGACGTCGCAATTGTTTTCATGACCGCTTGGCCCACCACGGCAAACGCCGTGGACTCGGTCCGGCGCTATGGCGGGCTGGACTATCTGGAAAAGCCGATCGACGAGGATCGCCTGCTCGCCGCAGTGCGGGAAGGAGTGGCTTGGAGCCATGATCGCCGCGCAGTCACCGCCCGCACAGCCAATCTTACTCCTCGAGAGCGACAGGTCTTCGACCTGCTCGTACAGGGGCACCCGAACAAGGTGGTCGCCGACCGCTTGGGCCTTTCCCCGAAGACCGTCGAGGATCATCGCGCCTCGGTCCTTGCCAAGACCGGGGCGAGCGGCCTCGCCCAACTTATCGCTTTATCAAAGTGAGTTACGTCCATGACCGCTTCCGTCGTAACAGAGCCGCATCAGCGTCGCATGGATGAGATGCTGATCGAACTGGCGATCCTCGGCGTGCTGGCCGAACGTACCGAAATTTACCCGTCACATCTGGTTGGCGAGTTGCGTCGCCGTCTACCGTCGATCCCCGGGGCGCATGTGCGCCCCGTGCTGGAGCGGTTGTGGAAGGAACGTCGGGTGGCTCGCCTGTGGCATCGCTATCTGTTGCCGGATCGGGTGCCCGCTGTGCGTGAGAAGTGGCTGGAAATGATTGATCGCCGTCGTGACGATCTGGAGGCTCTGGAAACGAACGAGAACGGTTACACCGAAGGACGTGCAATCCTGCTCGCCTGGGACGGGTGGCGGGTTGGCAACGTGGAAGCCTGAGTCACGCGCCCGCCAGCGTTAGACATTGAGTCCGGCGCTGCGCCCGCAACGCCGCGGCTCTCATCTACTGCGATCAAGCGGAGACATCACTGCTGAACGGCCGGCAGGCTGCGAACCGTCAGTTTTTCGCCGGCACCTGCTTGGTCGTATTCGCCTGTGCCGTCGAAACTGACGGTCCCTTGGCAATCGCGGCGGCTAGCGAGGTTGCCTGCGGGCAGGTAGTCTTGCAGATCGATTTGACCCGCGCCAGATTTTCCTTCGCGCGTGCGATCGCCCCTTTGGCGACCAGCGCCTGCCCCTGACCCTTCAGCGCATCCACGTCGTTGGGCTCAAGCAACAGCGCCTCGCGGTACAGCCGGATCGCCTTGCCAGGTAGCCCCCGCCCTTCCGACAGTTCGGCGAGCACGATGAAGGCCTGACGGTTGCGCGGATCCACGGCTACCGCCGTTTCCAGCAGGTCAATCGCGGTTTCCACGTTACCTGCGGCGCGGGCAGCCTTGCCTTGCTGCAGCAGGGCGAGCGACTTGGCATCGATCTGGTCGTCAGGCCGCTGGCCGTGGAGCGACGTCGAGATCGAGACCATCGCAAGCGCGGCGGCTACGGCGACAGACGTGTAACGCATCAAGGGCTCCAGCTTCGGCACGGCGTAGTTGGAGTTAGCACGGTGCCACTAGGCGCGCGACGAAAAAACCGTCGCTTTGATCCTGCGCCGGCGACAGGCGAACTCCCCGGCCGTGCGCTGCGCCGATTGGCAGCATCGGATCCGCTGCCGTCCACCCAGCATGTGCGGAGAGGAAGTTGTCGACCTGGTCCTTGCCTTCGGCATCTAGCAACGAGCACACGACATAAACGATCGCGCCACCAGGCTTCACCAGTGGCGCTGCCACTTCCAGCACATGTGCCTGCATTGCGACGAACCGGCTCAGTCGTTCCGGCGTTAAGCGCCAACGCGCCTCCGGGTTGCGCCGCCACGTGCCCGTTCCCGAACAGGGCGCGTCCACAAATACCAGGTCTGCCCCTGCTTGCAGGTCGCCAAGTCGTTGTGCCTCCCGGCCAGGGTCCAGCAACCGGCTCTCGACAATGGTAAGGTTCGCCCGCTCGGCCCGCGGTGCGAGGCGGGACAGCCGCCCCCGATCCACGTCACACGCGACAATGCGGCCGCGATCCTCCATCGCGTCGCCCAGCGCCAGCGTCTTGCCCCCAGCACCGGCGCACAGGTCGATGACGGTCATACCCGGGCCCACCTGCGCCGCGAGCGACACCACTTGGCTGCCTGCGTCCTGCACTTCGACCGCGCCGGCAAGGCTTGCGACATCGGATCCCGCCGGCAATCGCCAGCCCCGTTCAAGACCCGCAATAGACTGCGCATCTGCAAACGCAGACAGGAGCTCTCGAGCGTCAACGTCGCGGCGGACCCGAACATCCAAGGGGGCTCGTTCGACCAGCGCGGGCCATGAGGCCGATTGAATTCCGGATCGTTCCAGTTCGCGCGCAATCCAGGCCGGAACAACCCCTTTCTCGGCCACAGGCTCTCCGGGCTCGATGGCGGCGGGGCCATGTTGGGAGCCGTCAAATCGACTTGCCAGCTTGGGATCGCTCTGGGCAACAAGCAACATCGCCGCCCGTCCGCTGCTCGGCGGCTCGCCGCACTGCCGGACCGCGGTGTATACCAGCTCGCGAATAGCGCGACGGTCCTTCGAACCCGCATATCGCCGGGATGCGAAATAGCGCGCGATTAGCGTATCGGCCGCCGCTCCCCCATCTCGGGCAGCGGCGATAACGGCGTCGAGCAGCTCGATCGCCGCCTGAGTCCGTGCGGCTGGCGTCATCTTGCCTCAGCGCGTCGGATAATTTGGCGCCTCGCGCGTGATCGTCACATCGTGAACGTGGCTTTCCTTCAGCCCCGCGCCCGTGATGCGGACGAAGTTTGCACGATCGCGCAGGTCGGACAGTGTGGCCGACCCCGTATACCCCATCGCCGCCTTGATGCCTCCAACTAGCTGATGGATCACGTCGCGCGCCGGCCCCTTGAAGGGCACCTGTCCTTCGATGCCTTCAGGTACGAGCTTCAGCTGATCTTTGATTTCGCCTTGGAAATAACGATCCGCGGAGCCGCGCCCCATCGCGCCCACGCTACCCATTCCACGGTACGATTTATATGCGCGCCCCTGGTAGATAAAGGTCTCGCCCGGTGCTTCTTCGGTCCCGGCCAGCAGGGAGCCAACCATGCAGGTCGAGGCGCCCGCGGCCAGTGCCTTGGCGAGATCACCAGACGTGCGCAGTCCGCCGTCCGCAATTACCGGAACACCGGTTCCCGCTGCCGCCTCGGCGCAATCCATCACAGCCGTCAGCTGCGGAACGCCCACGCCGGCAACGACGCGAGTCGTGCAGATCGACCCCGGGCCGATCCCCACCTTGATCCCGTCCGCGCCGGCGTCGATCAAGGCTCGCGTCGCCTCTCCGGTGGCTACGTTGCCAGCGACGACCTGCACCGAATTGGACAGCTTCTTCACGCGCTCCACCGCGCGCGCCACGTCACGATTGTGCCCGTGCGCGGTGTCAATGACGACGAGGTCGCACTCCGCGTCCACCAGCGCCTCGGTGCGCTCAAAGCCCTTGTCCCCCACGGTGGTCGCTGCAGCGACCCGCAAGCGCCCGGCCGCGTCTTTTGTCGCGTCTGGGTAGGTCACCGCCTTCTCGATGTCCTTGACCGTGATCAGGCCAACGCACCGGTAACTCTCGTCGACGACGATCAGCTTCTCGATCCGGCGCTGGTGAAGGAGACGCCGAGCCTCTTCCTGTCCCACGCCGACGCGCACTGTAGCCAGATTGTCGCGGGTCATCAGTTCCGAGACCGGCTGCATCGGGTTTTCGGCAAACCGGACATCCCGATTGGTGAGGATGCCGACCAGCTTCCCGTCATGTTCGACTACCGGAATGCCGCTGATCCGGTTCTGGGCCATCATTGCCTGCGCTTCGGCCAGGGTCGCCTGCGGCGTTATCGTGATCGGGTTGACCACCATTCCACTTTCGAAGCGCTTTACCTGCCGGACCGCCGCAACCTGTTCTTCCACGGTGAGGTTACGGTGCAGCACGCCCAGCCCACCAAGCTGCGCCATGACAATCGCCATGTCCGCTTCCGTGACCGTGTCCATCGCGGAAGAAAGGATCGGGATGTTGAGCGAAATGTCGCGCGACACTCGGGTCCTGGTGTCGGCCTCGCTCGGCAACACCTCGGATGCAGCCGGAACGAGGAGAACGTCGTCGAAGGTGAGGCCGAGCCGAATATCCATGAAGTGCCGTTTCCGTGTCGCGCAGGGGTGGCGGGCCATGTAACCGCGACAGCGACGATCCGCTAGGCCCCCTCGCCGCCCGCTGCTAAGCTGAGCCAAATTCGGGGAGGATTAAACGCGCATGGCACTCGTCGCCGCCACGCTGGTCCTGGCTTTGGTGCTGCTCTACCTCGTGGTCAGCATCAAGATCGTGCGTCAGGGCTATCAATACACAATCGAGCATTTCGGCCGCTACACGACAA
The DNA here is from genome assembly GCF_020707225.1 of Sphingomonas sp. IC4-52. Taxonomy (NCBI): domain Bacteria; kingdom Pseudomonadati; phylum Pseudomonadota; class Alphaproteobacteria; order Sphingomonadales; family Sphingomonadaceae; genus Sphingomonas; species Sphingomonas sp. IC4-52. The sequence continues at coordinate 482,972 of NZ_JAJFEU010000001.1, forward strand.
CGGCCGCGCCCGGCTTCAACTTCTATCCCGCCTTCTTCTATCGCGTCGGTCGACGCGTGAACATGATGGAGCAGGTGATCGACATCCCTGGGCAGGAAATCATCACCAAAGACAATGCGATGATCTCCACCGATGGGGTCGTATTCTTCCAGGTGCTTGACGCCGCAAAAGCCGCCTATGAGGTGTCGGATCTCTATGTGGCGCTGCTTCAGCTCACCACGACCAACCTACGCACCGTGATGGGCTCGATGGACCTGGACGAAACTTTGTCCAAGCGGGACGAGATCAACGCACGCCTGCTTAGTGTTGTGGATCATGCCACAACCCCTTGGGGCGTGAAGATTACGCGGGTCGAAATCAAGGACATCCGGCCGCCCGCCGACATCGTCAACGCTATGGGTCGCCAGATGAAGGCGGAGCGCGAGAAGCGCGCCAATATCTTAGAGGCGGAGGGCATGCGCGCTTCAGAGATCCTGCGCGCCGAAGGGCAAAAGCAAGCTCGCATTCTGGAGGCCGAAGGACGTCGCGAGTCGGCGTTTCGCGACGCCGAGGCACGCGAACGCGCGGCAGAAGCGGAGGCCAAGGCAAGCCAGGTGGTCTCGGCAGCGATCGAAAGTGGTGGCACACAGAGCCTGAACTATTTCATCGCGCAAAAATACGTGGAGGCGGTGGGCAAGTTCGCGACCAGCCCGAATGCGAAGACCATCCTGTTCCCCGTGGAAGCAACCCAGTTGATCGGTACGTTGGGCGGGATTGGCGAATTGGCTAAAGCGACATTTGGTGACAATTCGCCCACCGGCTCACCGCTGGCGAAGCCACCCATAACCGCCATGCGCGGGGAACCGTCGCAATGACGATCACGGCTTTAACGGCAAATGCGCCGGTCTTCTGGTTGCTCGTGGCTGTCATGCTCGCGGCTGCCGAACTGGCCGTTCCTGGCGTGTTTCTGGGATTCCTGGGAGTGGCAGCTGCGATCGTTTCTGCTGCCACCTATGTTCTCCCTGATCTGCCCATCGCCGCTCAGCTCGGCGCGTTCGCGATGTGGAGCGTTGTCGCGGTCTTGATCGGAAGGCGATGGTACATCGATTACCCTGTGGAAACGAGCGATCCGCTGCTGAACGATCGCGCCGCTCGTTTGGTCGGGGAGACTGTTACAGTGGCAGATCCGATCGTCGCTGGCCGAGGACGCGTCCGTGTTGGCGATGGCGAGTGGCCGGCATCAGGTCCGGACGCCCCCGCTGGCGCTCGCATGCGGATCATATCCGTTGCCAGTGGGGTCTTGGTCGTCGAACCGGTTTGATCAGGCGCGGCTGTCGTCCAGCCGCCCGCCGGAGACCTGATCCGCATAGATGAGCCGGCGCTTCGGAAGGGCTTCGGGCATCTCGTCGCGGATAAATGCGAGCATTGCCTCTCGAATATCGCATCGCAGGTCAAAGGCCGTTGATGCGTCCTTGGCGGTTGCAAGGACGCGCACTTCGATTGCCTCCGGTTTTGTATCGGTCACCTGAAGTACGTACGCGCGCCCGTCCCAGCGTGGGTTGGCGCGCACGATCTCCTCGAACTTGTCACGCAAGCGCGGGACGTTAGCTGTGGGATCAAGCCAGAAGAAGGCGCTTCCCAGCAACTTGCTCGTGTTCCGGGTCCAGTTCTGGAACGGCATCTCCAGGAAGCGGGATACCGGCACGATAAGCCGCCGCTCGTCCCACAGCGCCACCACAACATAGGTCAATCGGATTTCCTCGACCTTTCCCCACTCGCCCTCGATGATCAGTACGTCGTCGATACGGATCGGCTCGGTAAATGCGAGCTGCACGCCGGCGATCAGGTTTTTTAGCGCCGGCTGAGCTGCTGCGCCAACGGCAAGTCCCGCAAGACCGGCCGACGCCATCAAGGTGATGCCGACGCTACGGATGCTTGGAATGGAGAGAAGCATCAGCGCGACCGTCACGATCGACACACCGATTATCACGATCCTGCCCAGGATCGCTGCGCGCGTGCGACGGCGGCGGGCACGAAGATTGTCTTCAACGGCAATGTCGTAGCGAAGCTCAATAGCGCGGATGTAAACCTGAACGACCGTGATGATCAGCCATCCGATCAGCCCAGGTACGATAAAGCCCGCCGCAAGCTGCCACAGGTCATCTAGCCAACCCGGCAAAATGAGGAAACGGCGCGATATCGCGAGCGCAACCGCGACGGCGATCCACCGGGAAGGTCTGGCAGATAGGGCAAGCGCGGCATCGTCGACCGAGTCCGGCGTTCTCCCCGCGATGCGCCGGCCCAACGCCATAAACAAGGCGTGCAGAACCAGCGCGAGCGTCACTGCACCAAACACGATCGCGATGTTGGCGATCATGCCCGGCACTTCCCAGCCGCTCCAATACGCATCCATGACCAAGTAATGAGACTGGAACGCGTGTGGTTCCGCCGCAGCGCAACATTGTGATGCCACGAGGCGTGAAGCGGGCGAGCCGCAACGCTGGCATTGAGCAAGGCGGCCGTTTGCACTAACGCCGTTCCATGACGGCAACGATCGCGCTCGTCGATGACGACCGCAACATCCTTACCTCCGTTTCGATCGCGCTCCAGGCTGAGGGTTTCTTGACCCGCTTGTACCCCGATGGCGAAACGGCGCTCAAAGCACTGGTGGACAATCCCCCTGACCTCGCCATCTTCGACATCAAGATGCCGAGGATGGATGGGTTGGAGTTGCTCCGTCGCGTGCGCGAACGCAGCCAGGTTCCGGTAATCTTCCTGACCAGTAAGGACGATGAGCTGGACGAAGCGCTCGGGCTCGCCATGGGGGCGGACGACTACATCTCCAAACCCTTCAGCCAGCGGCTGCTGATCGCTCGCATACGCGCCATCCTGCGACGCACCGAATTGGCGCAGGCACAAGACGCCGGGGAGCCGGATGCCGCATCGCCCATCGAACGCGGGCGGCTGGCCATGGACCCTGCGCGTCACCGCGTAACTTGGAACGGCGAGGCCGTGACGCTCACCGTCACCGAGTTCCTGATCCTCGAAACACTTGCACAGCGACCGGGGATCGTGAAGACGCGCAACCAGTTGATGGACGCTGCTTACCAGGACGACATCTACGTCGACGACCGCACCATCGACTCTCATATTAAGCGCGTGCGTCGGAAATTCCGCCAGGTAGATCCGACCTTTGACGCCATCGAGACCTTGTATGGCGCCGGATACCGTTTCTCCGAAGAGTGACAGCAATGACCTGACGCTGCGTTGGTCGGGCCGCGTATCGCTGACGCGGCGCATCCTTGCGGTGAATATCTTCGCGTTGCTTCTGCTCGCGGGCGGGTTCTTCTATCTCGACAGCTATCGGGCTCGCATTCTCGACAACCGAACGCAGCAAGCGATGCAGGAGGCGAAGCTTATTGCCGAAGCGCTCGGGGTTGTACCGCCGGATCAGCGCGCCCAACTGATACGCCAGCTGGCCCGAGACACTGGCACTCGATTGCGATTGTACTCGCCGAGCGGTGCGCTCCTCGCCGACAGTCGCCTTCTTGGTGAACGCAATTTCCGGTTGCGCGATCCGGATAAGGACGGCGCAGGGCAACGGATAGCCCGCTTCCTGGATGCTGGCATTGACACCGTAGTCGGGGCCAAGCGCCCCCCACTCTATCGAGAGAAGGCCAGCGGTCATCGATGGACGGATGTGCGCACCGCCCTCACCGGCTATCCGTCAGCGACAGTCTGGCGTGCTCCTGATCGTACCCCAGTAATCACAGCCGCGGCGAAGATCACCGGCGGCCAAGCCGCGATAATGACCACGGTGAACGCCCGGGACATCACCCAGACCGTCCGCGTCGAACGCTTCCGCCTTAGCGTCGTGTTGTTGGGGGTAACCCTCGTCTCGGTGTTCCTGTCCTTGTTCTTGGCACGTACGATCGTGCGGCCTTTGCGCAGGCTCGCGCGTGCTGCGGTTCGCGTTCGGCTAGGCCGCGCCCGCGAAGTGGTCGTTCCTCGCCTTCCCGAACGAAAGGACGAAATCGGCCTGCTGGCGCGGGCACTCTCCGACATGAGCTTGGCACTGCGCGCCAGGATCGACGCGACAGAGGCCTTCGCCGCAGACGTCACGCACGAACTCAAGAATCCATTGGCTTCGCTGCGCTCGGCTGTGGACGGGCTCGGCAGCGTTCACGATCCTGCCTTGCAGGAGCGATTGCTTTCGATCGTTCGAGACGACATTCACCGACTGGATCGCCTGATTAGCGATATATCTGATGCTTCGCGCATCGACGCGCAGCTAAGTCGCGCCAAGTTCGAAATCGTTGATGCGGCCGCCATGCTTCGCGGCATTCTCATGCAGCGTGAGGAGCGTGGTATTGAGCGCGGTGTGAGGCTGCGCTTCGATCAGGAAGAAGGCGGATCGCTTCTCGTCTCGGGTGAGGGCGCCCGCCTCGAACGCGTGTTCGAAAACCTGATCGATAACGCAGTTTCGTTCTCGCCGGACGACGGCCTTGTTTCGATCGCAGCGCTCGCGCGCGACGATAAGCTAGAGCTTCGTTTCGAAGACGAAGGGCCAGGGGTGCCAGAAGAGGCTCGCGAGGCCATATTCCGGCGGTTCCATTCCGTTCGTCCGAGCAACGAAGGGTTCGGGCGCCACTCGGGGCTAGGGCTCGCGATTGCGCGCACGATCGTGGAGGCGCATGGGGGTTCCATTCACGTGGAGTCGCGGGAGGATCGCTTGAGCGGCGCACGTTTCCTGGTTCATCTCCCACTCATTCGGCGGCCATGAAATGAGCGACACGGAGACGATCCACGCGACCACGGTGTCGATTGGTGGCCGCGCTGTGATGCTCCTTGGCCCATCCGGCAGCGGCAAATCGGACCTCGCGTTACGCCTGATTGACCGAGGCGCTGTGCTGGTGGCGGACGATTACACGCATCTTCAGCGATCGGGAGATATGCTGGTGGCGAGCGCGCCGCCGACAATTGCCGGCCGCATTGAGGTGCGAAGCCTCGGCATCATTCTCGTCGAACATGTGGACAGCATACCCGTTGTGCTGGCCGTTCGCTTGAAACCTGCTACCGAGCGAATGCCCGAACGGCAGACGGAGCAATTCGCGAGCGTCTCCGTTCGTACTCTAGTTCTCGATCCCCGCCCGGCCTCCGCCCCGCTCGTGATAGAGCATGCACTGAGACACGATCTGCCATGAGTTTCCCTTCTGAGATTCTTCTCGTCACCGGCATGTCGGGAGCAGGCAAATCAACCGTGCTGAATACCCTGGAGGATTTGGGATGGGAGGTCGTCGACAACCTGCCGCTGAGCTTGCTCGACCGTCTGCTCCGAACCGATGCCGGGCCCAGTCAATCGGGTTTGGCACGTCCCCTGGCGATCGGCGTCGGGGCGACAACCCGCGACTTTGATGCAGCGGCGATCACTCGCCAGATTGATAGTCTGCGCGCTGCCGGTCGGCAGGACATCGATACGCTTTTCCTGGACTGCGCCGCGGACGAACTCGCCCGCCGCTATGATGAAACGAGGCGACGCCACCCGCTCGCCGTTGACCGGCCGGCACGTGAGGGCATTGCTCAAGAGCGCGATTTGCTGGAGTCGCTGCGGCGCTGGGCACCTCGGCTGATCGATACCAGCCAATATAGCAGCGCCGATCTGGCCAAGCAGATCCGCCGGACGTTTGGGCAGCCTGGGCTTAGCGAACCGGCGGTGTCGGTCATGTCTTTTGGTTTTTCGCGCGGTCTGCCGCCCGATGCAGATCTGGTCTTCGATATGCGGTTCCTACGTAATCCGCATTGGGTTCCACATCTGCGTCCCGGTACGGGCAAAGATGACGAGGTGGCGGCTTACGTGGCTGAGGATCCGGCCTATGAGCCGGCGTTGAGCCGTATAGAGGACCTCCTTCTGCTCCTGCTTCCCCGCTATCGCGCGGAAGGGAAATCCTATATAAACATAGCTGTCGGCTGTACCGGCGGGAGACATCGGTCGGTGCACGTGGCAGAACGCATTGCAGCACTGTTGCGCAATGCGGCATTTTCGCCCACGGTCACTCATCGTGATCTTGCGGCAGTGCCGCAAGATAGGCTCGAGGGACGGCCTGACGGGCAATGAACGGATTGACGACGCAGATGATCGGGCTTGTGCTCGTGACTCATGGCCGGCTGGCCGATGAGTTCGTAACGGCGATGGAGCACGTGGTGGGCCCGCAAAAGCAGGTCCGGACCGTTGCCATTGGCCCTGATGACGACATGGAAGCTCGTCGGGCGGATATCCGCAGCGCCATTGCAGAGGTGGACAGCGGCCGTGGTGTTATCGTCCTCACCGATTTGTTCGGCGGAACCCCTTCAAACCTGGCCATTTCGCTCATGGAGCGCGGTAGAATCGAAGTAATCGCCGGGATCAACCTCCCGATGCTGATCCGGCTGGAATCGGCTCGCCGGAAGATGGGAGTTGCCGCTGCGGTCGCTGCTGCGCGCGAAGCGGGGCGCAAGTATATCTCGGTTGCTTCCGAGGTCCTCGGCGTTGGAGAGGCGGCTGCGTGATCGTATCTCGCGATGTTCTCATCACCAATCGACGGGGTCTCCACGCTCGAGCTAGTGCCAAGTTCGTGACGCTCGCGACGCAGCAACCGCTGACGGTTCAGGTTGCGAAAGGCGGTTCCACGGTGACTGGGACGTCAATCATGGGGCTGATGATGCTGGGCGCCGCGAAGGGTGACACGATCACCATCAGCGCGCAGGGCGGCGATGCAGAAACTGTTGTCGCGGCCATGTGTGCGCTCGTTGAAGCCAAGTTTGGCGAAGACTGACGGCTGAAACCTAAATGCCTCGTATCATTACCGCCTTCTCCAATCCGCTGGTGAAGCGCATTCAGGCACTGCGCGACAAGCGGCATCGCCGCGAAGAGGGCATGTTCCTGGCAGAGGGCCTGCGCATCCTCACTGAGGCCAGAGAAACGGGGCGTATCCCGGAGTTTCTGTTTTACGCTGAGGCAAGCGCACGCCATCCGCTCGTCACTGTGCTCGTCAAGGATGTCGAGGCGGCTGGTGGCGAGGCGATTGAGACCACGGAAGCGATCCTGTCGAAGCTCTCCGGCAAGGACAACCCGCAGTCAGTGGTGGGTGCCTTCCCCGTCTTTGATGCAGAATTGTCGTCCCTTGACCGATCGGCGAGCACGATCTGGCTCGTCGCCGAGCGGCTGCGCGATCCCGGCAACTTGGGAACCATCCTGCGTACCGGCGATGCGGTTGGTGCTGGCGGGTTGATCCTCATCGGTGATTGCGTCGATCCGTTTTCGACCGAAGCAGTTCGGGCAAGCATGGGTGCATTGTTTACCGTGCCGCTCATTCGGGCCAGCTGGGAGTCGTTCCTGCCTTGGCTTCGCTCAGGTCCCGGGCAGCTCGTCGGCCTCAGCCTGCGAACAGACAATCACTACCGCACGGCGCCTTATGCAGCGCCCACTTTTCTCCTGACCGGCAACGAGGCTCAGGGCCTTCCGGCCGAGATGGAAGAGGAGTGCGACCTGCTTGTGAAGATGCCGATGCTGGGCAAGGCGGACAGCCTGAACGCTGCGGTGGCTACGGCGGTCATGGCTTATGAAGTGCTTGCCCATCACTCGTTGGCCGGAAGTAACTGATATGACCGACAACATCGATCTCCCGTATCGGCCCTGCGTGGGCGTCATGTTGCTGAACCGGCAAGGCCAGGTATTTGTCGGCCAGCGCCTCGATACGACTCTGGAAGCATGGCAAATGCCGCAAGGCGGGATCGATCCGGGCGAGGATCCCCTCGCTACGGCTATCCGGGAGCTCAGGGAAGAAACGGGGATCGCCCCAAACCTTGTTGAGCTGATCGCCCAAGCGCCGGGGAAGTTCCAGTACGACCTTCCCTCGGATCTGATCGGCAAGGTCTGGAAGGGGAAGTATCGAGGACAGACGCAGCGATGGTTTCTGTTCCGCTTTCTTGGCCAAGACAGCGACGTTCGCATTGAAACGGCGCATCCCGAATTCCGCGCATGGCGCTGGGCGGACCCGAAAGATCTGGTGATGCAGATCGTACCCTTCAAACGCGGGCTCTATGAAGAAGTCCTGACGGCGTTCTCCGCTTATCTCAACTGAGACACCATCCGCCCGGGGCGCCTTCACGTCGCTCGCAGCCTTAAGTAGCGCTTGCCCGTGATCCTAGCCGTCTTTCTCGCCGCCTCAAGCTTGCCTAACGACGGAGCCACTGTCGAGGCGGATCAGGTTCGGATCCCGCCTCCCATTCGGGCAATGCTCGACGCCGCAATCGCCTCCGGCAATGAGGGCGAAGTTTCAACCATCGTGAAGTACGCCCGTGCTGCCGATCCAGCGAGCGGAGACGCGGTGCTTCGCATTGCTGAGGAATGGCGCGCGGTCCGGGCAAAGGATCGCGAGGCTCGCATCGTACGGGCGGGCTGGACCGACCTGTGGACTGGTCGAGCCGAAGTGGGCGGGTTCATCACGACGGGAAATTCCAGCACCGCCGGCGTAACCGGCATTCTTGATCTCACCCGCGAGGGCCTCGATTGGCGCCACAAGCTGCGCGGACAGGCGGACTTCCAACGCAGCCTAGGCATCACAACGCGCGAGCATTACCTCGCCGCCTACGAGCCGAACTGGAAAATTGACTCCCGGCAATATGTGTATGGCGCTCTTCAGTATGAAAGCGACCGGTTCTTTGGTTACTCGGATCGCTACTCGGCCTCGGCCGGTGCCGGCTATAGTGCGGTCCAGACGCGCGCCCTGACCCTTAATCTGGAGCTTGGCCCAGCCTTTCGGCACACGCAGTTCACCGACAGCACGGTCGAAAGCAGCATCGCGGCGCGCGGCAGCGTCGACCTTGATCTCAAGCTGTCGCCGGGACTGTCTGTCAGCCAAGACGCCTCAGCGTACCTTCAGCGTTTCAATTCAACGGTGAGCAGCACGACGGCCCTTGCCGCGAAGTTGGTGGGCCCGCTTTCGGCGCAGGTAAGCTATACCGTCCAATACGAAAGCGAGCCGCCGATCGGTCGTGTCTCCACAGACACGACCAGCAGAGCATCGCTCGTCTATACCTTCTGAGCGCACCGCTCGCCGTGGTGGCGCCCATTCCCGACAAGGTCCCGCTACGCGCTTACCGCAGGGCTCCAGCCAGCAGCTTGTGCAGCTTGGAATGTAATCCATCATTCGCAGCCAGGAACTCGCTGCGTTCGATGGACCGATCGCCTCCTCTGAAATCGGTAACGAAGCCGCCGGCTTCCTTAACCAACAGCATGCCGGCTGCCGCGTCCCAGATCTTGAGCTTGGACTCCCAATAGCCGTCAAAACGGCCTGCGGCGACCCAGGCGAGATCCAACGCGGCAGAGCCCAGTCGCCGGATCCCCGCCACCTGTGGTGCGATCGAACCGAAGATGCGCGTCCACTCCGCAAAGTCGCCATGACCCATGAACGGGATACCGGTGGCGATCACCGCTTCGGTCAGTTCGCGGCGGGAAGACACACGAAGGCGCTGATCCTGCAGCCAGGCCCCACGTCCCTTCTCGGCCCAGAAACTTTCATCCGTAAGCGGTTGATAGACCAGCGCTGTCGTGATCTCGCGCTTACCGTTCGGCAGAGGCTCCTCCACGGCGATGGAGATCGCGAAGTGCGGAATGCCGTGCAGGAAGTTGGTGGTCCCATCCAGCGGATCGATGATGAAGCGCGGCTTGGACGGGTCGCCAGCGACTTCACCACGTTCTTCCATCACGAAGCCCCAATCGGGGCGCGCCTTGGACAATTCTTCGAACAGCGTCTGCTCGGCCCGCTTGTCCGCCATTGAAACGAAATCGGCCGGCCCCTTACGGCTCACCTGAAGGTTCTGGACCTCGTTGAAGTCACGCCGCAGCCGTGGGGCCGCCTTGCGCGCGGCACGCTCGATGATCGTGAACAGACCGGAATGGGAAGGCATTTCAACAACTCCCCCCTCCGACACAGGAGGGGACGGGGGTGGGCATCAATATTCGGGCACAAATGTCGACGAAAGCTTCCATACGTTGCAGAAGCCTCGCCTCGTCCCGGTCGCTCCCGACAGGGAGGTCAGACAATCAATCTGCGCGACGAACGTAAGTCTGCTCGTAAACGTCCACAACGATCCGGGTTCCGCTGGAAATGTGCGGCGGCACCATCACGCGAACGCCATTGTCGAGAATCGCCGGCTTGTAGCTGGAGGAAGCCGTTTGGCCCTTCACTACGGCATCAGCCTCGACGATCGTTGCCTCGATCGTGTCCGGCAGCTGCACGCTGATTGCCTCTTCTTCATAGAGTTCCATGACCACGTCCATGCCATCCTGCAGGAAGGCAGCGGCATCGCCTAGCAGGTCACGCGGCAACGTCACCTGATGGTACGTGTCCTTATCCATGAACACGAGGCCGTCGCCATCCGCGAACAGGAACTGGAAGTCCTTGGTGTCGAGCCGCACGCGCTCCACGGTTTCGGCCGAGCGGAAGCGCACGTTGTTCTTGCGGCCATCGCGCAGGTTCTTCAGCTCAACCTGCATATAGGCCCCGCCCTTGCCGGGCTGGGTGTGCTGAATCTTCACGGCACGCCAGATGCCGCCTTCATATTCGATGATGTTGCCCGGACGGATGTCCACACCGCTGATCTTCATGACTTATACTGCCCATTCTCCGTTCGGGCTGAGCGTGTCGAATACCCGGCTCCCCTTCCCCAAGAGGAGGCGCCCCTGTTCGGCTATCCTGGACATGCAGGTAGTCAGGGCAGGCTTCGACCAGCTCAGGGCAAACGGCAGTGTTGAACTGGAAGGCGGCTGCCCTAACGGACCTTGCGCTTTCCGGCAAGCAGTGGGTACGGGTTCACCGGCGTTCCTTGATGCCATCGATCGCCGGGCGCCATTCTGCTGACGCCAAAATGAAGATGGGTATTGCCCGGCCCGGCGTTTCCGGTGTCGCCGACGTAGCCAAGCAGCATGCCGCGGGTGACGGTCATTCCTTCTCGCACGCCAGGCGCGTAATCGGCCAAATGAGCATAATAGTGGCTCCATCGCCGATCAGGTGAGCGCACGTACAGCGTTGTCCCACCTGCCTTGCTGTAAAACAACTTTTCGATCGATCCAGGCCCCGCCGCTAGGACTGGCGTATGGGCCGGCGCCATGATGTCTATTGCTTCGTGCGTTCGACTACCTCCACCGCGAGTATCGCCCCAGGTGTTCGTAAGTTGGTTCGCCGTGATACCCGCCACTGGGATGCTCAGCGGAATGTTAGCAACTTCAGGCGTGCGAGCCGCGGGCGCCTTGTTCGGTGTTGCGGAGCGAGGTGTGTTTTCCGGACCAAAGGTTAGCATTGACGCGAAACCGATCACGGCCAGCCCGATGAGGGCGAGGATCGTGGCGCCCAGCTTGGTCATTGACGGACCTGGAGGACGATAGGGAAGCCAATTAGCGCCTCAAAGGCGCCACTGGCTGAGCGTGCGCGAGGTGCGCTGTAGGATTGCCTGCCCCGCGTCACCCTCGGACAGTTTTCCTGAGCGGCATTCATCCGCGCCTCTCGTATCTTCCGGAGGGCCTGACCATCGCGGGTGGTGGGCCCTGCTGACCCAGCCCGACGGCAAGCGTCTGCCGCCCCACCCCGCAGGTCGACGGAAGTACTCAATCCAGAGCACTCCCGAAAACCCGTTGATGCGACGTCACCGTCATTCCGGCACCTCGAATTGATCCGCCGAAGCGCCGAACGGCCGTGCCGCCGCCAGGTTTCGCCAACCAAGCGGCGATCGTCAGCCAAGCACCTCGCTGAAGGCCCGGATAGCAGCCGCTTCGTCGCCGTTCCAGACCGCGCCCGAGGTCGCAATGAAATCAGCACCCGCCGCGACCAACGGCAATGCGTTCGCAGGCGTAATGCCGCCAATGGCAACACAGGGGAGCTCGAACAGCGTTGACCACCAGGACAGGACAACCGGCTCGGGGTGATGCTTCACCTCCTTCGTCGTCGTCGGGTAAAAACTGCCGAAGGCGACATAATCCGCTCCGGCGTCACCGGCTTCCATCGCCAGGTGCCGGCTGTCGTGGCACGTCACGCCGATCTGTACATTCGGCCCTAACGCGGCCCGCGCCTCGCGCGGATCACCATCGTCCTGCCCCAAATGAACGCCGTCGGCGCCCAGCCGCTTGGCAAGCGACACGCTGTCGTTGACGATAAAAGCTACCTCCCGATCCGCGCATATGCGCTGAAGTGGCTCCGCCAGCCGCGCTGCCTCATGCTGGTTGAGGTTCTTTACCCTGAACTGAAAAGCCGCCACCGGCCCGGCGTCCAGCGCACGCTCCAGCCGTGATGGGAAACTTCCTCCCACCTCAAGTGGCGAGATCAGGTACAGTTGGCAGGCCGGGCGGCTGTTGTCCCGCTGGAACGCTGCTGCAAATTCGGGATCGAGTGGGCCGAGGGGATCATCAATCATCGCCTGAACCTAGCGGTCAAGAACGATGGACGGAAGCGGAAGCGGGTCATCTGGCGCAACAACCCGAACCAACGATCGTTGGTGTTGTCACACAACGTTGGAAGTAGGCGATTTTATGCTCTCCACAAGAATAGTCCCGGCCATCGGCCTCGCCGCGCTTGTTTCGGCATGTGCTCCGCAAGCGACGCGCGTGGCGCGTAATGTTGGCACCGCCGATCATGTCGCGGCCCCGTCGCGGTTGGCGGCAGAACCCGTCAATCAGCTGGCGGCCATGGCAGCAACCGCCATCAACCCGCAGATCGGCGGTGCGCATATGCTCGGCACCCGCACGATCGCCGCGAACTGCGCAGCAGCCCCGAACCTGCAGATCCTGACCCGTGCCCTGACTGCAAGCGACGCAGGGCGCGCTCTGAGCACCGCCGGACCAGTTACCGTTTTCGCGCCAAGCGACGAGGCCTTCGGCCGTATGTCCCCGCATGCCGTGAATGCACTGCTTTCGCCTGCGAACCGGCCCACGTTGAACAAGCTGGTGAACTATCACGTCGTGCCCGGCACCATCACCCTCGACCAACTTCGTGCACGCATCGACCAAGGGGGCGGCACCGCTCACCTGACCACCGTTGAAGGCGCTCCCCTGGTGGCACGGAAGGAGGGCGCGGCAGTTGCGCTGACGGACGCCAATGGCAACAAGAGCTATGTTGAAACGCCAGACGTGCAGCAGTCGGATGGCGTGTTTCACGTCATCAATGGAGTAATGATTCCGCGGCTGGCCTGATCGCAACCGAGACGCCTTCTTAAAGCTGCCACTTCGCTGCAGAGGCATCATCGCTCTTGCGCGGCTCTACCCAACGATGGCGATCGCCCAACCGCTCCCGCTTCCAGAACGGCGCATCGGTCTTCAGGCGATCGATCAGGAATGCGCATGCCTCCAGCGCCGCCGCGCGGTGAGCCGCACTCGTGGCCACAAACACGATCCGGTCACCCGGCACCATGGATCCCACCCGATGAACAATCGTCGCTCCGGACAAGCTCCAGCGCTGAAACGCCACCCGGGCCAGCGCCTCCAACGCGCGCTCGGTCGCGCCGGGATAATGTTCCAGCATCAGTTCGGTGACGCCATCATCCGCGCGCACCATGCCCGTAAATGTAGCGAGGGCGCCGCTCTGCTCCGCCATCGCCAGCTCGTCCGCAAGCACGATTGGCGCAGACGTGACGACAACGCGGATCATCCTCCCGTCACCGGCGGAAAAATCGCGATCTCGCGCGCGCCCGCGATCGCCGTTTGAAGCGGAACGAACTCTTCATCCCGAGCCGCCCGTAAGCGATCACAGTCGGCGAGAGCTGCTGCGTGGCCGGCCGATCGCACGGCAAGCCAACTGATCAGCGCGGCGATGGTATCCACCTCTGGCGGCGGATCCACCTCCTCCTCAGCGCTGCCGATCCGTTCGCGCACCCATGCAAAGTAGAGGACACGCATCGCCGTCAATCCATGTGCTTCAGGCCGACGCGCAGGTAATCCCAGCCGGTCACGATCGTCAGCACAGCGGCACCCCATAGCGACACCAGCCCCGTCAGCTTCACCCAGCTGAACTCCGGGAGCGCGCCCGCTAGGATGAGCGCTCCCAAAGAGACGAGCTGAAGGGTCGTTTTCCACTTCGCCAGCCGAGACACAGGCAGGGAGACCTGCAGACCCGCCAGAAACTCGCGAAGGCCAGAAACCGCAATTTCGCGGAGCAGAATGACGAGAGCGGCGATGATATGAACGCCGGTAATCACCGCCGTGTCATTGTGCCGTGTGCCCACCAGCATCAGGATCACGGCAGCCACCATGATCTTGTCTGCAATGGGATCGAGAAATACGCCCAGGCGCGACACGGCGCCCTGCGCACGAGCGAGGTAGCCATCGAAATAATCCGTGATGCCCATCAGGCAGTACAGGCCGAACGCGATGGCGAACCCGGCCTGCCAGGTAGGCCACCAGAGTAACGCTACCAGCGCGGGCACCGCGACGATTCGCGATAGGGTGAGCAGGTTGGGCAACGTAAGCACGAATGATGACTTAGCTTAGCGGACCCGTGGCGCAACCCTGCCGGGGTTGGCAGCAGGTACGGCCAGCGGCTATGCCGAAGTTTCAATCTGCCACAGCCGGGCCACCTTCTGCCATGATCAATGCCCTCGGGCTTCTCAAACGCCGGCGCTTTTTGCCGCTTTTTGTCACCCAATTCTTGGGTGCCTTCAATGACAATCTCTTCAAAACCTCGATGGTTCTTTTTGCAACCTACCAGATATTCGCGAACGAGAAGCAGGAAAGTTTCTTCAACGCTCTGGCGGCCGGCCTCTTTATCTTGCCGTTCTTTCTATTGTCGGCATTGGCTGGCCAACTCGCCGATACAATGGACAAGGCGCGGATCATTCGCGTCGTGAAAATTGTCGAATTCGGGATCATGGCGCTTGGTTGCGGCGGCCTGTTGCTGGCTCGCGCCGGTCAGGTAACGCTTCCGGTGGTCATGATGCTTGGCGCGGTGGTCGGGCTTGGCATTCACTCGACCTTTTTCAGCCCCATCAAATACGCGATCCTGCCACAGCATCTCGAGGATGAGGATGTGCTCGGCGGCACTGGCTTGGTCGAGGCAGGCACCTACCTCTCCATCCTTCTAGGCACGATATTGGCGGGCTTTATCTACGAATCGATCCCGCTGATCGCCGGTCTTACCTTCCTTGTTGCGCTCTTCGGTTATCTCAGCGCTCGCATGGTTCCTCCCGCGCCGCGGCTCGGGCCCGCGCTAAAGCTCGACTATAATCCATTCCGCGCATCGTGGCGCCTGGTTGCGGGCACCATGCACATTCCCCGCCTATTCCTGGCAATCTGCGCAATCAGCTTCTTCTGGACGATCGGGTCCGTCCTGGTGGTCATCTTCCCGCCGCTGGTGAAGAATGTTCTCACTTCCGATGCCAGCGTGGCCAGCTTGGTGCTGGCGATCTTTTCGGTCGGTGTTGCGATCGGGTCGGTGGTCATCAACCTGATGCTCCGCGGCCATATCTCGGCTCGTTTCTCCCCCGCCTCCGTGATTGCCATGGGCGCCGCGGTTCTGGCGTTCTGGTTCGTGGCGGCGAATTGGGAGCCAGCCCCCACAGGTACGCTTTATGACATCGCCGGATTTGTCAGTCATCCCGGCGCGCCGCTTGTTCTTGTAACCCTCATGTTCGTGGCGATCTTCGGCGGCATGTTCGTCGTGCCGCTTTACGCCTTTCTCACCACCACGGTGCCAAAGGATCAAACCGCTAGGACTGTTGCTGCGAACAATGTGGTGAATGCCGGAGCGATGACGATCGGCTCGGCAACGGTCGCAGGAATAACGGCACTCGGCGCCACGGCCAGCCAGCTGCTGCTGCTTGTGGCAGGGATGTGCGTCGTCTCCGCCTGGATCGCCCAGCGCCTTCATCGCGCCTGCGATTAAGCGGTGAGCTACATGATCAGGGTATAAAAGCAGATGAAGAAGGCGGTGAAGCTCAACACGAAGAGCTTTAGATCCTGATCGTCATTCCGCTTCGGCCGTGCTTCGGCGCGCGCCAGCATCTGGCGGATCGGATGGCCAGCGGCTTCGTCACTGATGAGGCGTCTCTCCACCCCGCCATGGTTAACGAGTTGTTTACGGTTTGGAACTGCCCTGAAGAAGTAACCAGTCCAGTGTCCGATGTTGGTACAGGAGAGAAACATGCCGCTTTATGAGTTTCGCGGGCAGCGCCCGACCTGTCACGAAACCGCCTGGGTTGCACCCAGTGCTGACATCGTAGGTGACGTACGGTTGGCTGAAGACACCAGCGTGTGGTTCGGGGCGGTGATCCGCGGCGACAACACGACCATCCCGATCGGCGCGCGCAGCAACATTCAGGAGGGCGCGATGCTCCACTCCGATCCAGGCTCGCCGCTGACGGTTGGAGAGGATTGCACCATCGGCCATCGTGCCATCCTGCACGGCTGCACGATCGGCGACCGCGTCCTGATCGGAATGGGCGCTACGATCTTGAACCGAGCCGTGATCCCTGACGATTGCATCGTCGGCGCCAATGCATTGGTCACTGAAGGCAAGACCTTTCCTCCGCGCAGTCTGATCGTGGGAAGCCCGGCGAAGGCAGTCCGGTCCTTGGACGACCAAGCGGTCGCCGGACTGAAGGTATCTGCTGCGCACTATGTGGAGAACGGCAGAGCGGCAGCATCGGGCCTAAAGCGCGTCGACTGAACGGCTCAAAAAGATCCGGACCGGTTGGTGGGCTGTAGCGCGCTCTGCTGGACAGGTGGTTACTCTCCCGACATAACCTGACTTATGTCAGTCCCAGCGATCCTCTCCCGCTTGCGCTTGCCGGTCATCGGCTCGCCGCTGTTCATCATCTCCGGTCCGGATCTCGTGATCGCGCAGTGTAAGGCCGGCATCGTCGGCTCCTTCCCTGCCCTGAACGCGCGCCCGCAGGGGCTTCTTGACGAATGGCTGCACCGGATCACCGAAGAACTCGCGGCGCATAATCGTAACAATCCCGATCGCCCGGCCGCGCCCTTCGCCGTCAACCAAATCGTACATAAGTCGAACGATCGGCTGGAGGC
The DNA here is from genome assembly GCF_020707225.1 of Sphingomonas sp. IC4-52. Lineage (NCBI taxonomy): Bacteria > Pseudomonadati > Pseudomonadota > Alphaproteobacteria > Sphingomonadales > Sphingomonadaceae > Sphingomonas > Sphingomonas sp. IC4-52. The sequence goes on from NZ_JAJFEU010000001.1 coordinate 499,998, forward strand.
TGATCTCGCCACTTGCGAGAAGTGGCAGGTTCCGATCACCATCACCTCCCTCGGCGCACGCGAGGAGTTGAACCAGGCTGTTCACAATTGGGGCGGCATCACCTTTCACGACGTTATCGACGACCGTTTTGCGCGCAAGGCGATCGAAAAGGGTGCGGATGGTCTGATCCCGGTAGCTGCGGGCGCGGGCGGTCACGCCGGACGCCTTTCTCCATTCGCTCTCGTCAGCGAAATCCGCCAATGGTTCGACGGCCCGGTGGCACTCTCCGGCTCCATCGCTACCGGTGACGCAGTGCTGGCCGCGCAAGCGATGGGCGCCGACTTCGCCTATATCGGATCACCCTTCATCGCCACGCTCGAGGCTAACGCGGATGAGGGTTACAAGAACGGCATCGTCGAAGGTCGCGCCTCCGACATCGTCTATTCCAACCTGTTCACCGGCGTGCACGGCAATTATCTGCGCGGCTCAATCGAGCGTGCAGGACTAGATCCAGACAATCTGCCCGAGGGTGATTACAAGACCATGAACTTCGGTCAGGGCGACAATGCGCCTAAGGCCAAGGCATGGCGCGACATCTGGGGCTCTGGCCAGGGCATTGGTGCGGTGGAAAAGGTGGAAAGCGTCGCCGACCGGATCGACCGTATGGAACGCGAGTACAACGCCGCCAAGGCACGAATCGGCCTCGTGGCGGCTTGATCAATTGGGTTGCAGCAAGCGCTGCAACCTCATTCCTGATTGCGGAGAACCGCTGCGGACCCACCCCTCATCAGAGAGGCACGGTGTCCGCAGCACCCATCCTCGACTACCCCGGGGGCGCTGATCTCCGCCCGCACAGCTGGGCAGCCGGCCGACAGGGCTCTAGGCGGTCGCCGCGTCGTCTGCATCGTCGCCAGAAGCCGGGCTCCGGAAATACGCCTCAACGGGACCGGAAAGCTTGATGGTGAGCGGCCGTCCCCGACGATCGACCTTCTTGCCTAGGGCGACGCGGATCCAGCCTTCGGAAATCGAATACTCTTCGACATCGTTCCGCTCGACGCCCTTGAAGCGGATTCCGATGCCGCGCTCGAGCGTCGGCTGATCGAAATAAGGGCTCGAAGGATCAATGGAGAGGTGATCTGGCGGTGTCTCAGTCATGGCTGCGCGACTAAACGATCCCCGCGCCACTCCCAACAGAAAAAGCGGCGCGGGAGAATAGATCCCCCGCGCCGCCCCCTGCGTGCTCGCTGAAGCTAGTTAACGACAGACCCGCACAGGAACCCGTTCACCGTAATAGGGATCCCATTGCCACTGGCGGAAGCACCTTGGCCCTCGCCACCTCGGACGATAGTCATTGTAGTAGGACCGCGGGTAGTAGCCCCGGTACTCGCGGTAGCGCGGATAGTCGTAATAAGGACCGCGGTTGCTCGACGCGATCGCCGCACCAAGTCCCAGCCCGACCACGCCGCCGATCAGCGCGCCGGCAGCGACGTCCGAACCGCGATCATAGCGATGGTGCCAACGCTGCGCGCTAGCCGGTGCCGCAGTGGCAAGCGCCGAGGCTGCCAGCGCAGTACCTAATCCGGCCTTCATCAGAAATCCGTTCATCTCGAACCTCCTAACACATACGCTCGGTCCGCTCTGAAGGTGTAAACGCACGATGCCATGAGCGTGTTTGCTGGTATGCGCGAGTCGGGCTTAACCGGCGCGGAATGTCGCGTTCATAATGGGTTTAAGATTCGATGCGCTTCTGGTTGTTGAGGTCGGAACCTGATGTCTATGGGTGGGACCATCTTATCCGCGACGGGGAAACGGAATGGGACGGCGTTCGCAACTACACCGCTCGTAACTTCCTCAAGGAAATGACGCCGGGCGATCAGGCGATCTTTTATCACTCGAACAAGGAGAAGGCGGCTGTCGGCACGATGGAAATCGTGCGGGCGTGGCGGCCGGATGGCGAAAAGGGCGTATGGGCGTCTGTGGCCGTGAGGCCGCTGAAAAAGCTGCCCAGGCCCGTGCCGTTGGCAACGATCAAGGCGGAACCCCGCCTCGCAAGTCTCGAGGTTCTTCGTCAAAGCCGCCTGTCGGTCACGCCGGTGCGCGAGGAGGAATGGACGGCATTGATGGAACTCGGCGGACTGTCCTGAGCAGTACCGAAGCTTGGAGGTCCGGCGCGAGTATTTGTCGATCCCGTGCCTGTAGAAACCGTAGTTGCGGCTAACGCCCGCTAAACGACTCCCGCTCCGCCGGCGTGAGTGGCAAAGCTATCGCCCGGCGCTGCTTCGAAGAGAGCAGACCTGCTTCGATCACCGCCATCGTGGCGAGGGCTTGCGCGGGAGGAACCGGGTTTGGCGCGTGGTCGCGGATCGCCGCGGCCACGGCGCGATAGAAGTCGCGCTGATCTCCCGCGATCACTGGCAGTACATGGCGGCTCTGCCCATCGTGCACAACGAGCGGATCATGGTCTTCACCCCAGCCCGCCTCGCCAGGCCGCAGTCCCGCGAGCAGTTGCGCTTCCTGCTGGTCTCCCCGCTCCTTTACCAGGCTGCCGGCACTTCCATGCACCACAAAACGGGCGCTGCCGCCAGCAACGAGCATGCTGGCCTGAAGAACGACTTGCTTGTCCGCATACTCAAGGACTGCGTGCGCCCAATCGTGCGCCGAGCCACCGCGCCGAAGAATGGCCAGATTGGCTTCCACCCGTTCAGGAAGACCGAACAGTTGCAGAGCCTGATCGATCAGGTGGGGACCAAGATCATACCATATCCCGCCGCCCGGGGTCGCCCGCTCGCGCCAACGATCGCGCACGACCGGGCGAAATCGATCGAATCGGCTTTCGAAATGAGCGACCTGCCCTATCGCCTGCCGATCAATTGCCGCTCTCACGGACAGAAAGTCGCTGTCCCACCGACGGTTGTGAAATACCGCAAGCAGGCGATCGGCACGATCTGCCGCCACGATCACCGCACGCGCTTCGTCCATTGACAGGGCGAACGGTTTTTCCACGATGACATGCTTGCCAGCCGCTAACGCGGCCAGCGCCAGCGGCGCGTGGCTGTCATTGGGGCTGGCCACGACGATTAGATCGATGTCATCGCGTGCAACAAGGGCTTCGGCAGTATCAGTAACCGCAACATCACCGAGCGCTGTACGCACCTCAGACGGACGCGAGGAGGCGACCGCGACAAGCGCAACACCTTCGGTCGCGCGGATCAGCGGGGCGTGGAACGTGCGCCCCGCATAACCGAAACCGATCAGTCCCACCCGAACGGGTGCGGTACTGATCGGCGGCACGATTAAGCTGCCTCGGCCGAACGCTTCTGGCGCTTGCGCTCATGCGGATCGAGGAAGCGCTTGCGCAAACGGATGGTCTTCGGCGTCACCTCCACCATCTCGTCATCATCGATGTAGGCGATGGCCTGTTCCAGCGTCATCTTCTTCGGCGGGGTCAGGCGGATCGCATCGTCCTTGCCGCCCGACGCGCGGAAGTTCGTCAGCTGCTTCGCCTTCATCGGATTGACCTCAAGGTCATCCGTCTTGGCGTTCTCGCCGATGATCATACCCTCGTAGAGGGCTTCGCCATGACCGACGAACAGGATGCCGCGATCCTCGAGCGGACCCAGCGCATAGGCCTGAGCCTCGCCGGCACCGTTGGAGATCAGCACGCCGTTCTTGCGCCCCTCGATCGGACCCTTGTGGGGGCCGTACTTCTCGAAGAGCCGGTTCATGATGCCCGTGCCACGCGTGTCCGACAGGAACTCGCCGTGGTAACCGATCATGCCGCGGCTGGGCGCGGAGAAGGTGATGCGCGTCTTGCCACCGCCCGACGGACGCATGTCGGTCATCTCAGCCTTACGCAGGTTCATCTTCTCGACGACGGTGCCGGAATGCTCTTCGTCCACGTCGATGATGACGGTTTCATACGGCTCGAGCTTCTTGCCGTTCTCGTCCTCGCGGAACAGCACGCGCGGGCGGCTGATTCCGAGCTCGAAGCCTTCGCGGCGCATCGTCTCGATCAGCACGCCGAGCTGAAGTTCGCCGCGGCCGGCGACTTCGAAGCTGTCGCGGTCGGCCGATTCGGTCACCTTGATCGCGACGTTCGATTCCGCCTCACGGAACAGGCGATCGCGGATCATGCGGCTCGTCACCTTGCTGCCCTCGCGGCCTGCCATCGGCGAATCGTTCACCGCAAACCGCATCGACAGCGTCGGCGGATCGATCGGCTGCGCCTGGATCGCTTCGGTGACGCTGGTGTCGGCGATGGTGTTCGAAACCGTAGCGACCGTCAGGCCGGCAAGGCTGATGATGTCGCCAGCGCGCGCCTCGTCGGTCGGCACACGCTCCAGTCCCTGGAAGGTCATGATCTTGGAGGCGCGGCCCGTCTCGATCACCTTGCCATCCATGTCGAGCGCATGGATCGGCTGGTTGACCTTGACCGTGCCGGAGTTGACGCGGCCCGTCAGCACGCGGCCCAGGAAGTTGTCACGATCGAGCAGCGTGACCAGGAACGTGAACGGCGCATCGACATCCAGCGCCGGCGGCGGCACGTGATCGACGATCTTCTGGAACAGCGGGGTCAGCGTGCCTTCACGACGATCGGGATCCTCGCTGGCATAGCCGTTGCGGCCCGAGGCGTAGAGAACCGGGAAGTCGAGCTGCTCGTCCGTGGCATCGAGGCTGACGAACAGGTCGAAAACTTCATCCAGCACTTCCTGAATGCGCTGGTCGGGACGATCGACCTTGTTGACGACGACGATCGGGCGAAGCCCCAGCGCCAACGCCTTGCCAGTCACGAACTTCGTCTGCGGCATCGCGCCTTCGGACGAATCGACCAGCAGGATCACGCCGTCGACCATCGAAAGGATGCGCTCCACCTCACCGCCGAAGTCCGCGTGACCAGGGGTGTCCACGATGTTGATGCGAGTGCCTTCCCACTCGATCGAGGTCGGCTTCGCAAGAATGGTGATCCCGCGCTCCTTCTCCAGATCGTTCGAGTCCATCGCGCGTTCTTCCACGCGCTGATTGTCTCGGAAGGTACCCGATTGGCGGAAAAGCTGGTCAACAAGCGTGGTTTTGCCATGATCGACGTGCGCGATGATGGCGATATTGCGCAGATTCATACATTTTCCTGGATGGCCGCCACGGCGCGGCAGCATTGCGGGCGCGCATAGCCGAAATGACCCGCAAGCGCCAGCCTTCGCGTCCGCAGCATCACCAGCCCGCAAGCACGACCTTCCCGCGCGCTGTCCCACTCTCGATTAGGCCATGAGCGCGCTTCAGGTTAGCCGCCGTGATCGCACCCATCGTTTCGGTCACCGTCGAACGGATGCGTCCCGCATTCACGAGATTGGCGACTTCGTTGAGCAGCCTTCCCTGCTCCGCCATGTCGGGCGTCTTGAAGAGCGGCCGGGTGAACATCAGCTCCCAATGAACCGACACGGCTTTCGCTTTCAGCGGCATGATGTCGAGGGTCTTTGGGTCGTCGATCAGACAAAGCTTACCCTGCGGCGCGATCAGGCGCGTGATGTCGGCGAGATGTTCGTCCGTGTGCGTGGTGGAAAACACGTGGCCCGGCTTGCCGAGCCCCAGCGCGTCGATCTGCGGCGCCATCGGTCCACGATGGTTCACCACATGGTGAGCGCCCAACTCTTCGACCCAGGCTTTCGTCTCTGGCCGCGATGCGGAAGCAATGACGGTCAGATCGGTCCGCGCCCGTAGCAACTGTATGGCGATCGATCCGACGCCACCTGCGCCATTGAGGATGAACACCGCCGGTGCGGCGCCTGGAATCGCCCGGCGCACATCCAGCTTGTCGAACAGCGCTTCCCAGGCGGTGATTGTCGTCAGCGGCAGCGCTGCGGCGGCCGCCCAATCGAGCGAAGCAGGCTTTCGTCCGACGATTCGCTCATCAACGAGCTGGAGTTCCGCGTTGCTGCCGGGACGATCGATCTGCCCGGCATACATCACGTGATCACCCACCTTAAACCCAGTTACCTCGGGCCCGGCCGCTACCACCTCCCCTGCCGCGTCAAAGCCGAGCACCCGCCAATCTTCGCCGCCGCCGCGCATTCCGGCGCGCACCTTTACGTCCACGGGATTCACCGAAACGGCATGGATCCGGACGAGCAGATCGCGGCCAGTCGCCACGGGATCGGGAAGTTCGATGTCGACCAACGAGTCTTCGCGGCTCAGCGGTCCCGGCTGTTTGAAAGCGACAGCGCGCATGTGACTTCCTCTCTCGTCTCGTGGTGCGTCGAACTCGGATGAAGCGTTCCTGTGCAATGGCCGGGCTTTGCGCAAGACAGGGACGCGTATTATATCCCTGATACACTTGAACGAAGACCCGTCTGCCGTCATCGTGACGGCAACGCTGGAGGAACAAATGGCGAGCACCCCCGACACGATCACCGCGACCGAGCCGGCGCTGAAGCTCACACCACCCGATCCGGTGCCGACCGTCGCCGCGGAAAAGGCGGCTGGCCTGGTCCCGGTGGACGACGGCACGAAGTCGAAGCTGGAGGAACGCGCTGACTATGCCGTTCAGCAGCTGATCGAGCGGGACGCGAACAGCCCTGAATTCGGCAAGGTGGTCGATGCGATCACCAACATGGGGGCCAAGGAGATCCGCGACGCTGCGGGCCAGTCGAACCGCTTCCTTGATCGCCCGGTACGCGCGATGGATCAGGAAACCGGCGTGGGTAAGGACCTCGCTCAGCTCCGCCGGGTGGTGGAGGATCTGGATCCCGGCAAGAAGGGCAATCTGACGGCGCCCCAAAAATTGTTCGGCATCATTCCGTTCGGCAACAAGATGCGGAATTATTTCGACAGCTACAAATCGAGCCAGACCCACATCGCCTCGATCCTGAAGAGCCTTGCCTCGGGCAAGGACGAGCTGTTGATGGACAATGCCTCCATCGACACCGAACGCGCTAATCTGTGGAGCGCCATGGGCAAGCTGGAGCAGATGATCCAGCTCTCGAAGATGCTCGATCAGAAGCTTGAAGATAAGGCCAACGAACTGGACGCCACCGACCCGGCAAAGGCCAAGGCGATCCGCGAAAGCGCCTTGTTCTACGCGCGGCAGCGAACCCAGGATCTGCTGACCCAGATGGCGGTGACCGTCCAGGGTTATCTGGCACTCGACCTCGTCAAGAAGAACAACGTCGAGCTCATCAAGGGCGTTGATCGGGCATCCACGACGACTGTGGCGGCGCTGCGCACTGCCGTGACGGTCGCGCAGGCGATGACCAATCAAAAGCTCGTGCTGGAACAGATTACCCAGCTGAACAATACGACCGCGAGCATCATCGACTCGACGGGCAAGCTGCTGCGTTCGAATACCGCTCGTATCCATGAGCAAGCGGCAAGTTCGGCCATCCCGCTCGAAACGCTCCAGCGGGCGTTCCAGAACATCTACGAGACCATGGATGCGATCGACACCTTCAAGCTGAAGGCCCTCGACTCCATGAAGGCCACTGTCGACACGCTGTCCGGCGAAGTCGAAAAATCACGCGGCTACATCGCCCGGGCGGAGGGCGCGGCGCAGAACCGCGTTGGCTCCTCGCCTGAGACCTTCAAGCTGGAGGCGCTGTGATCTCTCACGACACCGACGAGGCGCTGGCGCGCGCCCGTGGCACGCTCGACAGGGTTAGACTTCAGTCATTCGAGGGCTTGCCGACCGCCCGGCGAGCACACAACGGCCGCGGTCTTGCAAAACGGGTGGCGGCAATCGGCGCTGCCAATGTCGCGATCCTGATTGTAGCCGCGATCATCGGCCTCGCCGTGGCGCCGCTCGGCATCTTCGGCGCACTTGCGGTCATGATGGTCATGATGGCTGTGACGCTCGCCATCGCCTTTGCACCGGGTCCCCGCCCGGTGACTCACGAGAAGCTCGCCAGAAGCGAGTTGAAAGCGTTGCCGACGCAAACGACACGCTGGCTTGATGCGCAGCGCCCTGCATTGCCAGCCCCGGCGGTTCAGGTGACGGACCGCATCGGCCTGCGTCTGGACACGCTCGGCAAGCAGCTGGCGTCGGTAGAAGATGATACGCCGGCGGCGGCCGATATCAGGCGCCTGGTGGGCGAGCAATTGCCTGAGTTCATCCGCGACTATCAACGCGTACCATCTGAACTCCGGGGCGCGGAACGCAATGGAAAGACACCCGATCGGCAGCTCGTCGAAGGTCTGGAGCTGATCGAGCGTGAGATCGGCCAATTAAGCGAGGAACTGGCACGCAGTGATCTCGATTCGCTGGAGACACGCGGGCGTTTCCTCGAGATGAAGTATAAGGACGGCGACCCGGCCTGATCCGCGCCGGCTGCTCGCGGTGTGACACCATGCGACAGCCGGCTTTTTAAGCCAACACGCTTAATCGACGCGACATTGTCATGTTGTTGGGTTAGCAATCACGCATGAACGATCGTGTCCTCGTCCTCGAAGGTATCCATAACTTCCGCGATTACGGCCGTTACACCGGCAGTGACGGGCGTCTCCGCAATGGTGTGCTCTGGCGCTCCGGGCAACATGGCGACGCGACGGAGAAGGATTTGGCGACCGTGGCCAATCTGGGCATCTCCACGGTAATTGATCTTCGTGGTGACAGCGAGCGGCAGTTGATGCCGTGCCTCCGCCACGATGGTTTCGATGGCCTCGTCCTTTTCGCGCCCGGGGAAACTGCCGGATCGGAACTCGCGCCGCATGAAGAGGCGGGCCGCGGCATCACCACGGCCGATGAAGCGCGCGCGGCGATGACGCGGCTGTACGAGAACATGCCGTTTCGCACAGTGCTTATCCGCTCGCTCACGCTGTATTTCGAAGCACTGGCGACGCGCGACGGCTCCAGCCTCCTGCACTGTCTCGCCGGTAAGGATCGGACCGGCTTGGCAGCGGCGTTGCTGCATCGTCTTCTCGGCGTGCACGAGGATGACGTGATGGCGGATTATCTGCTCACTAACGTTGCCGGCAATCAACAGCGTCGTATCGCTGCGGCGGGCGACTCGATCCGCCAGCGCTATGGTTCGCAGATCACCGATGAGGCCATCGAAACGCTGATGGGCGTGGACGCCACGTACCTTGACGCCGCGACCCGCTCAATCAAGCAGCGCTATGGATCAACGGAACGCTATGCGGAGGAAGTGTTGGGTGTCGACGCAGCGCGTCGTCAAGCGTTGCGCGAACGACTGATCGCCTGATTAGGCAACCGGCCGCTCAACCGGTTACCAAACCCCACAGCATCCAGCCGTTCAGGGCAACGATCACCGCCGCAATGCCCCAGGCAAGCGCCGCCAGCCAACGTGGCGCTGCCAGCGGCCCCATCAGCCGCCTGCTCCCCGTAAACGCCACCAGCGGCAGCACGGCAAAGGGCAATTGCAAGCTAAGCACCACCTGGCTCAACACCAGCAGCTGGGTTGCCCCGCTGTCCCCCGCAAGCGCAACGCCAATCACCGCCGGGATGATTGCGAACCCGCGAGTGATCATGCGCCGCAACCAAAGCGGCAGGCGAAGGTCAAGAAAACCCTCCATCACGATCTGACCCGCGAGCGTTCCGGTAACGGTGGAGTTCTGACCGCTGGCCAGCAAGGCCACGGCGAAGACAATGCTCGCCACGCCGACGCCCAGCATCGGTGCGAGCAACCGGTGCGCTTCCTCGATTTCGGCGACCTCTGTCCGCCCCGCGACGTGGAACGTCGCGGCGGCGAGCACCAGTATTGCTGCATTGATGAAGAATGCCAGTCCCAGGCTGACTGTGGAGTCGATTGTCGCCATCTTCAGCGCGTCGCGCTTGTCGGCGACCTCGTCACCTACTGCCCGCGTCTGCACGATGGCCGAATGGAGGTACAGGTTGTGAGGCATCACAGTGGCGCCGAGAATGCCGATCGCGATGTAAAGCATCGCGGGATTGCTGACGATCTCCGCGGAGGGGATCAGTCCCGCCGCGGCGGCTCCCCAGTCCGGTCCTGCCCAGGCCAGTTCCAGGGCAAAGCAGCCTGCAATCACGATCAGCAGTGACGCCACAAACGCTTCCAGGCGTCGGAAGCCGTAGCGTTGCAGTGCCAGGATCAAGAAGACATCAAGCGCCGTTACACAAACACCCGCAACGAGCGGTAGTCCGAACAGCAACTTGAGCGCGATCGCAGTGCCCAACACCTCCGCCAGGTCGCATGCGATGATCGCTATTTCACACAACACCCACAGGACGAGCGATACCGGCCGGGAATATTGCTGCCGACACGCCTGCGCCAGATCCATGCCCGCCCCGATCCCCAGCCGGGCAGAGAGCGCCTGCAGGATGATCGCCATCAGGTTAGAGAGCAGGATAACGCTCAGCAGCGTGTAGCCGAACGCCGACCCGCCGGCGATGTCCGTGGCCCAGTTGCCAGGGTCCATATATCCGACCGCGACCAGCCACCCCGGCCCAACGAAGGCGAACAGTCTCCGCCAGAAGCTCGCGCCTTGTGGCACTCGTATTGAGGCGTGAACCTCGGGCAGCGATCGCATCAACTCGGCGGCGGGAGGTGTCATCCCTGCTGCAATGCGGAACTCGTCCTTCGGTTTCAACGGTTCAAACGGGCGAGAATGGCGGTGTTGCGCTCGACCAGGATGGGATCACGCTGCGAAGGTGCCGTCATGATCGCCCCATCCAGTGCCTGGTCGATAGGGGACGAAGTTCGGTGCGCCGGCAGGGCGTCCACAAACGCCTTGATTGCCGATCGTGCAATATCGCCGTTCGCCGCCATTTGCGCCACAATGGCGGTTACCTCGACGGCAGCTTCATTCTCTCGCCAGCAATCGAAATCGGTCACCATTCCGATCAGGGCATAGGGCAGCTCCGCCTCACGCGCGAGCCGTGCCTCCGGCATACCGGTCATCCCGATCACATCGCAGCCCCAGTCGCGGTACATGCGGCTTTCCGCACGGGTGGAGAACTGCGGCCCTTCCATCGCCAGGTAGGTGGCGCGTTCCGTCACCTTACCGCCCGCCGCCTGAACAGCGGCAGCGGCAAACGCCGACAGTCGCTCGCACACCGGGTCGGCCATCGAAACATGCGTCACCAAACCGGTGCCAAAGAAGCTGGTTGGCCGGGCCACCGTTCGATCAACGTATTGATCCACGATCACAAACCGGCCTGGCTCCAGCTCCTCCCGAAGCGAGCCGACCGATGAGATGGCGATCAGGTCGGTGCACCCAGCCCGCTTCAGCGCGTCGATGTTGGCCCGAACCGGAATCTGGTCTGGTGAGAAACGGTGGCCACGCCCGTGCCGGGGCAAGAAGCGGATCGCCACGTCGCCGATCCTGCCGAACAATATCTCGTCTGACGGCTCACCCCAGGGACTTGGAACATGTCGCCACTCAGCCTCTTCCAGTCCGTCTATCGCGTACAATCCGGAGCCGCCGATGATCCCGATCGTCCATTGCGTGTTCATCGCGGTCCTCCGATAAGCTGGCGCATGACGATTACTCGCGCTGCAGCCGCTCTTCTCGCGCTCTCCCTTGCCGGGTCTGCGCACGCCGCACAACCGATTGCCGGGCGCTGGCTTACCGAAGACGGCTCCGCCATCATTCAAGTGGGGCCCTGTGGCACCAGCACCTGCGGAAGAATCGCTGCTGTTGTAAAGCCGCGACCGGGCGCCCCGACCACCGATGTGAACAATCCCGACCCGTCATTGCGGAACCGGTCGATGGTCGGTCTTCCCATCCTCTTCGGCTTCACCGATGCCGGAAACGAATGGCGCGGTCGCATCTACGATCCGCGAAACGGCAAGAGCTACAAGTCCATTGTCACTCGCGGGGAGAACGGCACGTTGCGGGTGAAGGGCTGCATATCCTTCATCTGCCAGACACAGGTGTGGAAAGCGGCGCGCTAACCCACTACCGGAGACTGGTTGGTGGTTGGTCCAATCGCCCGACGGACAAATACCCGTCGCGACCAACTGGTCAGAAGGCAGAAAGCTTCAGGGCAATCATGAACAGCTGCCGGTTTCCTGCTTGAAAGTACGCGCTGCTGGTCGGTCACGTCATCGCTCTCGGCTAATGGCCAGCGGCTCTCGGGAAGCGCCTGCGCCGCCGGACGATCTTACCGGGCTAAACCTGTTCCTCCGACGGGCGTGGTCTCGGCGATGTTCTCCATAGCGGCGATTAGTGGCCTTCCTCTGGAGATCGCATCTCGAACCGAGGGTAGCCGAAGTGACGCCTGATGCGCAGCCTTCGACGCCCAGACTTCTGTTATCCAGATGATGTCGGGATCGGCCGGATCATTGGCGATCACATAGCTTAGGCACCCCGGCATGCCCGCGATTCCTTCCATCAGGATTGCGATCAGCGCGTCCCGCTTTCCCCGCTGCGCCCTCATCTTTCCGATGAGGCCGTACATGGCCTCTAGCTTCTCACCCTGCGCTGAACTCACGGCAGCGAAAGCTGTAGTCCCGATCAGAAAGGTCCGTCGCTCGATGCTCATCTCGCTACCATAATTCCGATTGCGCAGCCGGGTAGGTCCAGCAGCTGGTGAGATCTAAAGAGACGCAAAGGAAAGGCCCACCATCTCTAGACCGGCGCCGCACCGCCCTTTGCGCCGTAATGATGCCAGGCGAAAATCGCAGCCGCACCGCGATGCGGCCGCCACGCTTCTGCCCACGCCCGTGTCAGCTTCTCACTCGGTCGAGCCTCATGACCGAGGATCTTCCCAATTTCGATCTGCACCGCCAGATCGCCAGCGGGCCAAATGTCCCGTCGTCCTTCCGCGAAGAGCAAATAGATCTCGGCGGACCAGCGCCCGACGCCCTTCACCTGCACCAGCTGGGCGATCGCCGCCTCATCATCCTCAGGCAGGTTCGCGAAGTCCAGCCGACCGCTCAGAACCTCCTCCGCAAGGCTTCGCAAATAGGCCGACTTCTGCCGAGAGATGCCCGCAGCTCGCAGTTCGTCGTCACTGGCGCGGCCGATCCGAGCCAGGTCAATCGGCTCTCCGACCAAATCGGTCAGTTTCCGCCACATCGCATCGGCGGCTTTTACACTCACCTGCTGTCCCACGATCGTTCGCATCAGGGTGACGTACCCGCGCTCGCGAATCCGGGTGGGCGGATACCCGACGCGGGCCAATGCCGACCCGAACAGCGGTTCGATCTGCACAAGCGCGTCGACGTCGGCGCGGAGCTGCTCTTCGCTCAGCCCCATTGCAGGCGGCCCACAAGATCGGCAATGGAGCGGGGAACTTGCGGGGAGAGCATGATGTCGAAGCTTATCGTCACGCTGCGCGACGGGGAAGAACGTGTAATCGATGGTGCAGCGGGGCTGTCGGTGATGGAAGTCATCCGCGACGGTGGCATTGACGAGATCCTTGCGCTTTGCGGGGGCTGCTGCAGCTGTGCGACTTGCCACATCCATGTCGACCCGGAATTTGCGGCCAAACTCCCGCCCATGACCGAGGACGAGAATGACCTGCTTGAGTCGTCCAGCAGCCGTGACGAATACTCCCGCCTCTCCTGCCAGCTGCCTTTTGGCCCGGAGCTCGACGGGTTGAAGGTGCGGATCGCCGAGGAAGACTGAGTGTCGACATAGCGTCGGGCACCCGCCTGGAGGAGGACGGGTGCCCGGACGCGATGATCAGTAAGTGCCCTTAGCGAGTGGCGATCGCATAGAGAGCGATGGCCGCGGCATTGGATATATTAAGGCTTTCAACCTTCGGGCTGATCGGCAACTTCGCGAGCTGATCACAGTGCGCCTCGGTATTCTGGCGCATACCCTCGCCCTCAGCACCTAGCACCAGGGCGATACGTCCCTGCCCCATCGTGTCGCCGAGCGTTTGCGATGCGTGGCCGGTCAGACCGATGCGCCAGAAACCTGCTTCAGCGATCTCGTCCAGCGCGCGAGCCAGATTGACGACGCGAACCCATGGCACCGACTCCAGCGCTCCCGAGGCCGAGCGCGCAAGAGCACCGGACTCCGGCGGCGCATGGCGATCCTGCGTGACGATGCCGAGGGCATCGAAAGCGGCGGCGGATCGCAGCACCGCACCCACATTATGGGGATCGGTCACTTGATCGAGAACGATCAGGGGCCGGCTGTCGTCGCGCCCTTGCTCGAGAAGGTCTCCGAGCCAGATCTCCTCCAGCGGGTCCACCTCGGCAACAAGGCCTTGGTGAGGCGCGTCAGACGGCACCATTCGACCAAGATCAGCCGCATCCGCGAAAACGACCGGCAACAATGGGGGCAGCTGAAGGTTTGCGAGCGCTTCTCGCGTTCCCCAAATCTTGCGAACCGTCCGCTCGGGGTTGGCCAGTGCAGCTGTTACAGCATGCCGCCCCCAAAACCGCGGGCGATTGCTTGGTGCCTGGCTCGGGCGATGTCCACGACGCGCCATCAGTTTGTCTCTTCCGGATCAGGATAGGAAAAAGGATTGGTCACCGCCGGCTGCGTAGGCAGCGGCGGCCGCGGAAGCGGCTTGGCCGCATTTGCCGCGTTAAGCAGGAACGCAGCCAGCACGGTAGCGCCCTGTCGCATGTCCTCCGCCTTCAGGTGATCGAACGTGTCGGCGGAGGAATGATGCGTCCGGCTGCTATATTCGAGCGGGTCTTGAATGAACTGGAACCCTGGTGCGCCGACAGACTGCATGAAGACGTGGTCCGTACCGTCGGTGCGGCCCGCCGCCACGGTTGTCATTCCGAGGCCTTGGAGTGGCACCATCCATTCGCGGAACGTCGCCGCCGCCTGCGGATTGTTCTCCGCATAGATTCCGCGAAAGCGTCCCGAGCCATTGTCGACGTTGAAATAAGCCGCCAGCTCTGAATAACCCGGACGCGGATTGATCGGCCAGCGCTTGGGCCACTCGTAATAGCGTCTTTCGCCGGTAAGCGGCGGATCGCCAGCATTACCACGCGTCGCGAGGTTCTTTTCGACCCAAGCAAGGCTTCCCAGCAGAGCCTGCTCCTCACCAGACCAAAGCGCGAACCGAATTGTTCGCTTCGGACGCACGTTCAGCTTCGCCAAGATGCGCGCCGCTTCCATGACGACAGCGGATCCCGCAGCATTATCGGTAGCCCCGTCGCCAGCCACCCAGCTGTCGAGATGCGCTCCGGCCATCACATAACCGGCCTTTGGATCAGTCCCGGGTATCTCAGCAAAAATGTTATACGCTTGCTGATCGCTGTCATCGTATCGAACGTCGCTGATGATCTCTAACGTCGGCGTCTGCCCGATCTTGGCGAGGCGCGCCAAGCGACGGTAATCTTCGGCAGCGATCTGTACGCCCGGCAACGTCGGAGACTTCCCAGCCTCGAACATATAGCCTTCGCCATGAACGAGCTTGCCATCACGGTACGAGATGGTCGCGTAGGCGAGCGCACCCTCCGCCTTCAAAAAGGCGTCCCGCTGCTTCTCGAAATCCGCGTTTTTCAGCTCACGGGCATCTGCGTGGGGATCGTGGTTCGGCAGGTCATAGGAGTCGAGCTTTCCAAGATCCTCGTCACTCAAGCGCTCGAAAATCGCCCGCTTCCGCTCCGACACCTCGCCGGGTTGGGAGACAAGCACGATTTTGCCCGCCAGCTTGCCCCGATATTGCGCAAAGTCGCTCGCCTTCTTCATAGGCGCGACCTTGATCGGTGCACTCAGCGTTCCAGCCGTCGGCGGTGTCCACGCGATCGGGATCGCAGTCAGCTGCAATGGCCTTGGCGTCACCATCCGAACGCTGGACCGTTCAATCCACCAGCCACGACCGAAATCGAAACCTTCCTTGTGGACGTTCTTCAAGCCCCATTCCTTGAACCGGGCTTGTGTCCAGACCTCGGCGGCCCGCATCTGCGGTGAATTGGTGAGGCGCGGACCGATCACATCTGTCAGGTGCTGAGCGGTCACCATCACCTGTGAGCGGGCAAGACCTTCATCCATGATTCGCACCGTGGCGGCGTGATCCTGGGCGTGAGCCGGCGTGACGATAGCCGCCGCGGCGAGCAAAAGGTGGCGCATCGCCCTCGTAAACTCCTGGAAAGTGGTTGCGGCCTGCTATGCGCGACAATTCCTTCGTGCAACCGTGATCACATGCGTTGACAGGTCGCCGCGGCTTCGGCATTGGGCGCCCTCGCTCTGACGAAGCGGCCCTGTGGAAGGGTGGCCGAGTGGTTAAAGGCAGCAGACTGTAAATCTGCCCACGCAAGTGTACACTGGTTCGAATCCAGTCCCTTCCACCATCATCCCGCAACGCGGGATGGATCGCTGGACCGACGGTAGCGTTCAGTCTTCGAGTAGGCGGCACTAGCGCAGCCTGATCGGAGGGCACGATGGACGACAGGCGCAATCACCAGTTGGTCGATCCGGAACGTCGCGTTCCCAAGAATCCGTTCGATCACGATGAGGGTCTTACTGGCCAGTCATATTCTCGAGATCGCGAAGCTGCGCTGCGGGCAGCAGACCCATCTGGAGCAGTGAATGGCGAAACGGGCGGTCCCGGTGGTGCCGGCACCGCTGCATCTGTAGATCCCGATACCGGTGAAGCGCAGGGTAGCGGTGCGGACACGGGCGAAGACCCGTCTCGCAAGCCAGGCGCGTGGAGGCCGGGGAGCGGGAAAGACGCAGTTCAGAAGTAAATGACCGGAAGCGGCCGGCATTATATGCGGGCTCACGGGCCAGTCGCGGACCAATTCTGTTATCCCGGCCAGCTTCTTCGGCCTGAAGACAAGAAAGGCAGGCGGGCGCTCTGCCCGCCTGCCCCCATGAATCATTTATCCGCCGTTGCGGCCGCAGAACCCCCGATTTGCTCCGCTTGTGCACCGCTGTCAGGCCGCGCAGGGCCAAGGACAGGCTCCTCGCCGAGCGGCTGCGCCCGAAATACGCTGAACTCTCCCTTGCCGTCGAATGTAGCGCCTTCGGTCCACCGGCCTTCTGGGAAGCTGCCATCAAGCGATGTCACGAAGAAATCGTGGTTGTGGTCCTGGTTCTCCTCTGCCTGCGGGAAGCTGTTCGGGATCGGCATAGCCGCGCGGAAGCCGCCCATGTCCTCCAAGGCGGCGAGCCACTGTTGCTGGTGCATGGTGTCGCGCGCGATAAGGAAGCGGAGCATATCCTTCATGCCAGGGTCTTCCGTCGCGTTGAACAAGCGCACCGCAAGTACACGTCCGGTGCTTTCTGCGGCAACATTGCAGAACATGTCAGCCGCCGCATTTCCGCTGGCGTAGATGTGGCTCATGTCAAAAGGTACGCCATCGGAGTCGACCGGCATTGCCGCCATGCCGGATGACAGAAGGTTCTTGTGAATGATGCCTTCGATGGCGTGTTTGGCATTGCCGCCGCCCATCACGGCACCAACAATACTGTCCGTTGCGCCCTGCTCCTGCGCTGACGTGGGGGCAGTCTCGAGGTTCAACGCGACTGCGGTCGCCAACATCTCGATGTGACCCAGCTCCTCGGTCGCTGTGTTCAGCAACAGGTCACGGTACTTCGTCGTGGGCGCTCTATTGCCCCACGCCTGGAAGAAATATTGCATGGCGACGCGGATTTCTCCCTCGACGCCTCCGATTGCCTGCTGAAGCATTCGGGCGAACTGAGGGTTAGGCGTTTCGACCCGAACCGGGTACTGAAGCCGTCGATCATGATAGTACATGGAGAACCTCTCGCTGCTTGCTGGAGCCCTCCCCCGAACGCTCGCAAGCCGCGGCGGTTTATTACAGGTCTTCAACGAAGTGGCCTTTTCTCCATAACTTAGGTTAGGCAGCTGACAGGTTCTACTAAGAGGCAAAGTATCCTGATGTCTGAAGCGGACCCATCATCCCGGCGGCGGCTGATCATCCATGCCGGCCTGGGCAAGTCTGGCTCATCGGCAATCCAAAAATACTGTCGCGACCATGCAGCCGTCCTGCGCTCCGCCGGTGCCTTTTACCTAGGGATGTATTTGGAGCGCGGCGAGGCGACGCCCTACGACTTCGAATCGGCAGACGATCTTCAACGAGCACTGAGTGAAGATCCTACAATAGAGGACCGCCTGGTCGCGCTGCTTACGGAGCGGCTGAAGAGCCGTGCGGCGCTGAACACCTTTGTGTGGAGCCACATAGGATTGGCTGTTCACGCCGGATTGATTGGCCGCGTGATCGCACGACTGTCGCCTATCTGCGAAACCGAGGTCGTCCTTTACTTTCGGCATCAGGCCAGCTGGCTGGTTTCGGCTTACTTGCAATGGGGAGTGAAGCACAAAGCGTCGGTCGGACCCATCAGGACCTTCGCCGAATGGCTACCGGAGGCGCAATCACGCGGCGCTGATTACCGCCGCGTTATCGAGAGTTGGTGCGCTTCTATCATGCCGGGCCAACTCCACCTGCGATCCTACGACCAAGCCGCGGACGTTGTTACCGACTTCCTGATCACGGCGGGTCTGCAACTCCCGCCGGAGAGCCAAGGCACGACGCGGCACTATCAGACGCCTGATCCCACGATCATGACGCTATATCGGCTCTATCAGGGCCAGAGCGACGAGGAGGCCCTTCCCGGCGCTTTGCAGCGCACGCTGGCCGTAAATGGCGTCGAGAAAAAACGGTATCGCGACGTTGACCCTCGATC
Organism: Sphingomonas sp. IC4-52; assembly: GCF_020707225.1. Classification (NCBI taxonomy): domain Bacteria; kingdom Pseudomonadati; phylum Pseudomonadota; class Alphaproteobacteria; order Sphingomonadales; family Sphingomonadaceae; genus Sphingomonas; species Sphingomonas sp. IC4-52. The sequence goes on from NZ_JAJFEU010000001.1 coordinate 518,512, forward strand.
CACGCTTCCGACGGGACAAGAGTGGCAAAGGTTCGCCGCTTCATTCGACGCAGAGAACGCGACGCTTGCGCGGGATTTTGGGCTCGTACTTTCCGCACCTTCGGATGGCCCGGCGATTGACCCTCAACATGCCGCCCCCGCAGTGGTCGTTCCTGCGTTGCTGGACCTGATCATTTCCATGGACCGCAGAATTTCGGCACTTGAAAAACGACTAAGGGACGCGGCAGCGCGGCCTGAGTGACCTGCGTCCGGGGCAACGAATGCCCTTCTTGGTGCTTGGAAGGTGAGGTCCATCCGATCGGCGGAGCTGCGGTGGAGCGGGTAACGGGAATCGAACCCGTGTATTCAGCTTGGAAGGCTGCTGCACTACCATTGTGCTATACCCGCGATCTCACCGCGGGGCATCCACTGCCACGATCGATTGCCTTCGGTCAACCAGGTCGATCGCCGGGAGCGGATAGAAAGTTGCTCTGAGTTCTCGAAGCCCGACGATCGGTGCTTCTTCCTGTGCATGGGCCGCCGACGATGTGCTCGTCAGCGACCCCGCGGGGCTTGAAGGTCAGCCGATCGGCCGGGCTAGCTTCAGGCCGCCGCTGCGGCGGGCGCCTTCTTGGCGGAGGCTGCCCAGATTTCGTCAATCGCCGCGCCGAGGGATTCGTTGAACTCCGCGTCAGACATTCCATGACGCAGATCCTCCAGCAGCGCGCGGCTGAAGCTGGCGATAACACCATGATTACGAGCGAGCTCCACGCACGCCTCGGGACGTGCATAGCCGCCCGAAAGCGCAACCACCCGCAACACGCGCGGATGCTCAACCAGCGGGAGGAACAGGTCGGGCTTCGTTGGCAGCGAAAGCTTCAGCATGACCTTCGCATCGCCGGTCATCGAATCGAGCGCCTTACCGAGCTCCTCAAGAAGTATGGCATCCGCCTCGGCGCGCTCGGCGCTCTTGATGTTGACTTCCGGCTCGATGATCGGGACCAGTCCGTGGGACAACACCTGCTGCGCAACCTCAAACTGCTGCGCCACGACGGCGGCGATACCGTCGCGGTTCGCAAGATTGATGACCGAGCGCTCCTTGGTGCCGAAGATGCCGAGCTTCGCGGCCCGCTCCAGCAGCGCGTCCAGGCCGGGCATCGGCTTCATTAGCTGAACACCATTATTCTCGTCCTCAAGACCTTTGTCGATCTTCAGGAAAGGCACCACGCCGCGGTCTTGCAGTGCCTGCGGAACAGGTTTCCCACCCGCTTCGCCGTCCATTGTGCGTTCGAACAGGATCGCGCCGATCACCTTATCGCCCGTGAAGGCAGGCGACGTGATGATCCGCGCCCGCATGTCGTGGATGAGGCCGAACATCTCCTCATCCGTCGACCACGCACCCTCTTCGATGCCGTAGCCCTTCAACGCCTTGGGCGTTGAACCACCCGATTGATCCAGCGCGGCGATGAAGCCTTCACCATCTGCAATCTTCGCGGTCATCTCAGCAGGAGTCATGATCAGCGTTCCCCTCACAGTGTTACGATACCCCGCGTCATTACGGTTGACTGCCCACTTTGGCCAGCGCCTCACCGGCCCCTCACCTAGATGGGTTGCGCGGCCAGACTTTCGGAGGCGCGTTGGTGGCAACCAGACTCGACAGGTTGCCTGGCTCACCGCGCTGTTGACCGATCTTGATGCCCGAGCGAACCGTTAGCTTTCGATGGCGGCGAACAAAGCGGCGAGACGGCCGTTGTCTCGGGGCGGTTTGGTTTCGCTTACGGCAGTTCGGCAGCCGGGAAGCGAGCAGAGCCTCATTGGCTCCGCGCCAGAAAGAAGGATAACGGTTCCTGCAATGAACGAGCGCTTCCCCTCCATCCACCACCACCGCATGCTTCGCGTTGCGGCGGCCACCCCTCGCGCCAGCGTCGGAGATACCGTTGCCAATGCGCAGGCGACGCTGGAGTTGGCCAAGCGAGCGCATGAAGAAGGGGCGGACCTGGTCGTCTTTCCCGAACTCAACATAACTTCCTATGCCATTGATGATCTTCACCTGCAGTCGGCGCAGCACGAAGCCGCGCGCGACGCCGTTCTCGCCGTGGCTGAAGGGACAAAGGATCTTCGCCCGTTGCTCATCGTGGGTGCCGCGCTGCCGCGTAACGGCAGGCTCTATAATTGTGCGGTCGTCATCGCGCGGGGCAACATCATCGGCGTCGTCCCAAAGACTTTTCTTCCAAACTATCGCGAATATTACGAGAAGCGCTGGTTCAGCAGCGGGGCGGGCCTCACCGGACTGAGCATTGATGTGGGTGGGAACGTTGTTCCCTTCGGTACCGATCTCATCTTCGCAGCTTCGGACCTGCCGCACTTCATCTTCCATGCCGAGATCTGCGAAGACTATTGGTCCCCCACCCCTCCATCGACAATGGGCGCGCTCGCGGGCGCGTTGGTGTGTTGCAACCTGTCCGCCTCCAACGTGGTGATCGGCAAGTCGCGAGAGCGTGCGATGCTGTCGGCGGCGCAGTCCGCTCGGGCCGTATGTGCCTATGTCTATTCTGCGGCGGGTCCGGGGGAAAGCACCACCGATCTTGCCTGGGACGGCCAAGGCATGATCCATGAACTTGGCGAGCCCCTTGCTGCATCCACGCGCTTCTCACTCACTCCTGAGCTCGTCCTCGCGGATGTGGACTGCGAGCGCCTTCTTCAGGAGCGTCTGCGCATGGGCACGTTCGGCGATGCAGCGACGTTCTCCGGCCATCCCGAAACCCGCTTCCGTCGCATCGGCTTCCAGCACTTACCCGACTATGCCGATGTCGGGCTGAAACGGGCAATTCGGCGCTTCCCGTTCGTGCCCGACACCCCCGCACGCCTCGATGAAGATTGCTACGAGGCATTCAACATCCAGGTGGAAGGCCTGCTGAAACGGGTGAAGGCCACCGGAGTGAAAAGGCTGGTCATCGGCGTGTCTGGTGGACTGGACTCGACCCACGCGTTGATTGTCGCCGCCAAGGCGCTCGATCGTTTGGGTCGCCCACGTTCGGACATCCTCGGGATCACGATGCCAGGCTTTGCGACCAGCGAAGGGACGAAGGACAACGCCTGGAAGTTGATGCGCGCGCTGGGCATCACGGCTGAGGAAATCGACATCCGCCCTGCCGCGCGCACCATGCTTGAAGGGCTGAAGCATCCGTTCGCAGCCGGCGAGCCCGTGTATGACGTGACGTTCGAGAATGTTCAGGCAGGGCTTCGTACCGACTACCTGTTCCGGCTCGCGAACCAACGCGAGGGCATCGTGGTCGGCACCGGCGATCTTAGCGAACTGGCGCTTGGATGGTGCACGTACGGCGTTGGCGATCACATGAGCCACTATGGGGTCAATGCCGGCGTTCCTAAGACGTTGATCCAGTTCCTGATCCGCTGGTGCATCGCGACCGATCAATATGATCCCGAGACAGATGCAGTTCTCGAGGCAATTCTGGCGCAGGAAATCTCGCCGGAGCTTGTCCCAGCTGACGAAAGCGGGGCAATGCAGAGTACGGAAAGTAAGATCGGACCATATCCGCTTAATGATTTCTTTACCCACTATGTTATCCGCCACGGATTAGCTCCGTCGAAGATCGCGTTCCTGGCTTGGCATGCATGGCGGGATGCGGAGGCAGGCCGGTGGCCGATCGGTTATCCGGAAGAGGCGCGAACCGCCTATGACCTGGAAACGGTGAAGAGCTGGCTGCAGAAGTTCCTGGTCCGGTTCTTCCAGACGAGCCAGTTCAAGCGCTCGGCGCTGCCCAACTCTCCCAAAGTGTCGCCGGGCGGAGCCGTCTCACCGCGAGGCGACTGGCGCGCGCCTGCTGACGGTACGGCTACCTCCTGGCTTGAGGAACTGGCCGCCAACGGACCCTGAAATTACGTATTTCGCAACGCGGCGTTTACAATCTCCACGTACCCGCGGCGTCATGGTGAACGCGCCCGCACTCCGACCGGCTTCTTTGATCTCCCTAGGGCTCGCTTACTTCGTCGTATCCGCGGCAACCATGCGTCTCACGCGGTTCGATGGCGGCGTCGCGTTTCTTTGGATCGCCACCGCAATTCTCACGGCGCGGCTCACAACAATGCCTATGCGTCACTGGGCCGCGCCGCTGGCTATCTGCTCGGTCGCGAGCATTCTGGCGACATCCCTGTGGGGCTTTGGGCCCAGCATGGCCCTGCCATTTGCCGCCATTAACATGCTGGAAGGCGCGTTGGGCGCAGCCATCTTGCACCGGTTTGCCCCTTGGCGCCCGGTGCTGGATTCTCACCGCTGGCTGCTGACTTTCGCACTTGCGACGGGGGTCATCGCGCCACTGACCTCTGCTGCGCTTGCGGCATCCATCCTCGCTAGTGCTGCGGAACAGCCCTTTCTGAGAAGCGGGCTGAATTGGTATAGCGGGCATGCCCTGGGCACGCTCACCTTCATGCCGATCTTCATGCTCGTGATGCGAGGTGACGCAGTTCGCCTGGTGAAGCAGATGGATCAGCGGAAACTCGTCGAATTCGCCGCCCTCGTCGCGCTCGTGGGAACGGTCACCTACGCTAGCTTCGCCCAAGATCGATTGCCGCTATTGTTTTTGCCGATCCTGCCGATGGTGCTGGCCACGTTCCGCGGAGGAGCGCTGTCCACCGCGGCGTCGATCGTCATTGTCGCGGTGATCGGAGGCGCTCTGACGCTTCAAGGGCACGGCCCGCTCGCGCTGGTCGATGCGCCGATCGGGGCGAAAATGCAGTTTCTCCAACTCTATATCGCGTGTGCGATGCTGACCATCCTGCCAGCCAATGCAGAACTGCAGCAGCGCGCCTGTTTGTTCCGCCGGCTCCGGGAAAGCGAAGCGCGCTACCGCTTGCTTACGGAAAACTCCACGGACATCGTGATCAACCTTGACGTAGGGGGGCGTCTCCAGTTCGCGTCGACGTCAATCGCCCAGATCAGCGGTTTCGAGCCAGACAAGTTGATCGGGCGCCGCGTCAGCCGTCTGCTGCACCCCGACGACGCCGCTCGTGCTGAGACCTCGTTCCGGCGGATCATTGCGGAACCGACCAAGACCCATGTCAACGAGTACCGCGGGGTAATCGGCGGTGAAGATGTGCGTTGGTTCGAAACACATAGCCGGGCTGTGACGGATGACATCGGCAACGTCACTGGGGTCGTCAGTGCCATCCGTGATGTATCGAACCGAAAGGCACATGAGGAGCGCCTTGCTCGTGCCGCGCTGACCGATGCACTAACGGGTCTCGCCAACAGGCGGGGACTGGACGAGGAACTCGGCGCCCGGCTTTCCACCGGCTCGGGCGGCTGCGTCGCACTGTTCGACCTGGATCATTTCAAGCGCATCAACGACACCCACGGCCATGCCGCCGGTGACGAGGTGTTGCGCCGCTTCGCCACGCTCGCACGGGCCAGCGTCCGCGAGCAGGATCTGGTTGCGCGCCTCGGCGGCGAGGAATTTGCTGTTGTCTTGCCAGAGGCCACGATCAGCCAGGCAGCCCTGGTGTGCGAACGCCTTCGCCATGCGATCGCCTCCACCAGTGTCCAGGTGGGAGAGAGCCTCATCTCCGTGACGGTGAGCGGGGGCGTTGCGCCCTATCTGCGCAATCAATCCTCTGAGGACATTTTGCGGGTGGCCGATCGCGCCTTGTACCGGGCCAAGCACGCAGGTCGCGATCAACTGGCTCTCGCCGCCTGACCGGTTGGACTTGCTAGAGCCCACGCCAACGAACACTGTGTTTGCATATGTGAGGAAGAGGGCCGAATGAGCGATCAGGACGAGACCATTCACGAATTGAGCCGCACGCTTGGCCTGGTGCGGGTTATCGAGATGGACCCGGTGGGACGGGCACGGCTTGAGTATCGTGCCGGTCAGCACATGTGCCATTCGGGCGGAGTGGTTCAGGGCGGGTTTGTTACCGGCTGGATCGACGCTGCCATGGCGCACGCGGCAATCGCGATGGGCGGACCTGACGTTGTCCCTATGTCCCTTGAACTGAAAGTGAGTTTCTTCGCACCCGCAAGACCGGGGCTGGTGATAGCAGAAGGATGGGTCGAACGTCGCGGGCGCAGCACCTGCTTCTTTGAGGGACGCCTGCTCGACACGGCCGGCAAAGTGCTGGCGAAGGCCAGTTCCACCCTGATGCTTGCTTCACGCCAGCGGGTCGAACAAGCCTCCGCAGCGGCCTCATCAAGCTGATTTCAGGCGTTGCGCGCCATTAGGCCACCGTCCACCGGAATGATTGCGCCGGTGACGAAGCTCGCGGCAGGCGCGCAGAGGCTGGCTGTCATGAAGGCCACTTCTTCAGGCAAGCCGTAGCGCCGCAAGGCGGTGCGCCGGGCTGCGTAAACTTGCTTCGCTTCATCGGGGATGGCTTCGGTCATGCCGGTCTCGATCGGGCCGGGACAGATGCAGTTCACGGTGATGCCTGATTTGCCGAGTTCGACCGCCAGGCTTCGGGTCAAGCCGATTACACCCGCCTTCGCGGCGGAGTAAGCGCTGAACCCAGCGGTGGCACCCAGGCCCTCTGTTGACGCGATATTGACGATCCGAGGATGCGCGGCGCGCCTCAGGTACGGTAGGGCGGCGCGGATCAGGCGCTGATGTGCCGTCAGCAGGACCGAAAGGTGCCGGTCCCACGACTGATCGTAGCTGGGATCATCGATCGGCAGATTGGCCGAAATGCCGGCATTGTTGACGATGATCGACACGTCGCCGAAGCTTGCGACGGCATCCTGAACGACAGCCTCGATCCGTCCCTGATCAGCCACGTCTAACGCCCAGGCTTTTGCGCGCAGACCTTCGCCCGCGATTTCGTCGGCGACACGTTGCGCCTGTTCCAGCCCGACGTCGGTAAGGGCGACACTTGCACCTGCGCGGGCCAGGAGAATGGCGGTCGCCCTTCCCATCCCGCTGGCTGCACCCGTGACGATCGCACCAGCCCCATCCAGTCTCGAGCTTATCGCCGGAATGGCTCGCATCCATCCTCTCCTCTTTGTTGTCGTTTGTTGTTCCCGCTCGCTCGGCGAGACCTCTCGATCCGTACTACCTTCGGCTGTCCCGGGCGTTGACACAAGCGTCGGTCGAACAGGTCCGGAGAAAGGCCCGGCGCTTAATCCAGCCACCCGCCTGTGAACCCCGCCCGGGTCAGCCCACGTCGCAGAACCGGGCTGGCGCGCATCACCTTCCACACCGCCTCGCTGCGATGGTTCGCAGCTTGGATGAGGATCGGCGCTTGGGTCAGCGCGCGGTAATCACGCGCCATCCAGCCGGTCTGTGCGTTGATGCTGCCTGTCTCCGACGTCCTGTCCGGAAAGCGGAAACTCGGGTTGAACGCGTTCAGAAATCCATACTCCCGGTACAGGCCAGGAACGGACATGAATGCCCGCGCGGTTGGGGCAACGATCTCGGGCGCGAACGGCAGGCTGCCAAGTGCTGCCGCCGGTGCCAAGGTGCCGTCGTCGCGCTCCCCCGGCTGGTCGAGCGGACCCCGGTCCGAATAGCCGAAGAAGGTGCGGGTTTCGCTCTTGAACGGCAGCTGGAAATTGCCGGGTCCATCGCAACCCGTGAGCCCCCACGTATCCGCCGAATACCCGTCCCACCGCAGCGGATTGGCAATGCAATAGGCCCGGTTCGCGTAAGTCGCCCGACGGCTATTCTCGAAATAGTCAAAGCCGGCGCCGCGCATGACGGTGTCACGAATACCTCGGAAGTCGATCCACATGTGGCTCAACTGGTGACCGGCCAGCGGTGCGTACGCCAAGTGACGTGTATCTCCCTCGCCTCGCCAGACCCGCGGGTAGGAGGCGGTCCACGCCTCCCAAGCACCGTCTTCCGCCGCGTGGCGGGCGGAACCGAGCGCGAGCAGGACAGCCATCATGCCTTCGTTGTAGCCTTGGAGGGTCTCCTCAGCGAAACCACCTTCGGGACGCCAGCTGAGCCGCAGCTCTTGACTGTCGTTCTGAAACCAGAGCCACTCGGCACGTTCGACGATGTCATCGCCAAGGCGTCGGATCTCACGTTCCTCTGCCGTATCGCCGTTCCACCACCCGGCCGCGAAGAGCATGCCAAGGTGCAGCATGGTCGTGGCGATACTGGAGAGCTCCGAGTTCCTGAGACGGACGCCGGTTTTGATATCGAGCAGGCGATAGAAAAAGCCGCGGTGCCCAGTCATGCCGGTCGCGCCGTCGCCCTGAGGCGCGGCATTGAAGAAGCGCAACGCCGCCAGGGTGAAGTCACGCGCAAGACTGCGGCTGATCCAACCCCGTTCCACGGCAATGGGCCAGATCGCGAGAGCGGCGCCGACACCCGCGACGTTTGCCCCACTTTGGCTCGGCCAACGATCCGGGATTAGGCCATTCGCCGGGTTCACGGTGTCGCGGAAATAGCGAAAGGTTCGGTACTCGATCTCTTCATAGAAATCGGGAAGCGAAATCAGCTTGGGACTGGGCGTCACCGGGATGGCCGGATCCGCGCACCCGGCCGCCAAACCCGCAAGCCCAAGTGACGTGTTCGCGAGGAGTGTCCGGCGATCCAGCATTCACGCCTCCGGCACGGTCGTCCCGCGCACAACGAGTGCAGGAACGATCAATTCGTCGAACGGCTCACTGCCCGGAGTTCCCAACCTCTCGATCAGTCGGGCGGCCGCGCGGGCGCCGATATCCGCCATATGAACGCGGATAGTCGTGAGCGAGAGGTAACGTGCAAGCGGCACGTCATCGAAGCCGGCGACCGCGACGTCTTTCGGCACGCGGCGACCGGCGCTTCGCAATGCCTGGAGCGCGCCCAGCGCCATCATGTCATTGGCCGCGAACACAGCATCGAAATCGGCATTGCTCGTCAGCAATCTCTTGATCGCTTCCGCCCCGGACACCTCCGTGAAGTCGCCCTCCACCACCCGGAGATCCACATGAGACGGCAGTGCAGCCTTGCAACCTTGCAGCCGTTGCTGAGCGTCGGAGTTGCTGGCCGGCCCAGCGATGTGAACGATGCGCCTGCGGCCGATTTGCGCCAGATGGTGTATCATTGCCTCCGCACCCGCGCCATTGTCGACCCGCAGCATGCTGGCGCCGGGGGCCGCGTGCGTGTTGATCATGACGGTAGGCAGGCTGGCCGGCAGCATGGGAGCAAGCGCCGGCGGATCCACATGCGGCGCCATGATCACCAGCCCGTCGACACGCCCGCGCATCGCGCGGAGCGCCTGAACGGCATGATCGCGGTCAGGCTGAATGTTCGAAAGCAACAAATGGTAACCGCGCACGCTGGCCTCACGATCCAGGCCACGGATCATCTCCGAAAAGAACTCGCCATGAAGATCCGGCAGCACCACCCCAATGGCATGCGTCCGCGCAAGACTGAGGCTGCGGGCGCCGGCATGCGGCACATAACCAAGCTCATCCGCCGCGGCGAGGACGCGCGCACGCGTGTCCGGATGAACATTCGACGCCCCGTTCAAGGCTCGAGAAACAGATGCAACCGACACGGCGGCTCGTCGTGCCACGTCCCGGATCGTGGCCTCAGTCATTCACCCCATCCTAGCTATCTAACTTCAATGCCCCGGCTCTAGGTAACCGGTTACAAGGGCGCAATGGCTATTGAGAACTTGGGGGCGTGAGCCCGGCACATGGCGCCGTCAGCTGGTCACCCACGCTGAACGACAAATGCCTTGCGCCCAGAGCAGCGCCGTCAGATCGTTGTGATCAATGCGAGCCGCCGCTGCCGCGGCGACCACAGGCTTGGCGCGATAGGCCACGCCCAGACCCGCAATGTTGATCATGGCAAGGTCGTTCGCGCCGTCACCGACCGCAAGCGTGAGATCGTCGGAGATGCCAAGCTTCAGCCGCGTTTCCCGCAGCGTTCTCTCCTTCGTAGAGGAGTCGACGATCGGCTTGGTCACTGTCCCAGCCAGACGTCCGTCATCCACCTCTAGAATGTTCGCGATCGCGCGATCAAATCCGATTTCTGCCGCGACCGGTTCTGCGAAAGCCGTAAAGCCTCCTGACACCAGAACGGTGGTTGCGCCGCGAGATCGCATGGTGCGAACCAGGGTGCGGGCGCCGGGCATCAAACGTACCCGCTCCTCGCGACAGCGCTCGATGGCCGAGGCATCGAGCCCCTTCAGCAGCGCAACACGCGCGTCCAACGCCGCAGCGAAATCCAGCTCGCCGCGCATCGCCGCCTCGGTGATCTCGGCGATCTGCGGCTTCAGACCGGCATAATCGGCCAGCTCGTCGATACATTCGACGGTGATCATCGTCGAATCCATGTCGGCGACCAGCAGCCGCTTCTCGCGCCCCGCCGCGGGCTGCACCACCAAATCGACCCCGTCGACCGCCCCCTCCAGCGCGGCGCGCGCGCCCGCCGGATTGGCGTTGATGGCGATGTCCGCCGCGTCGCCCTCGTCCAGCCATTCGGGCGTGCCGGGCGCGCATCCCGCGTCCGCCAGCCGGGCGACGGCATCCGTGAGGGTCTGGGGCGACAGACGCCCTGCTGCTATCAGCGTTGCGGTGAACAAACGGCACTCCCTTCCGACGCTGGCGCTCATTGCAGGGCCGACGGCCAGCGGCAAGTCATCGCTGGCGCTCGCGCTCGCCGAACGCACCGGCGGCGTCATCATCAACGCCGATGCGAGCCAGGTGTATCGCGACCTGTCGGTCATCACCGCGCGGCCGTCGCCGGAGGACGAGCGCCGCGCCGAGCATCGCCTCTACGGCTATGTCGACGGCGCGGAAGGCTGGTCGGCAGTCCGCTGGGCGCAGGATGCGCGCGCGGTGATCGCGGAGGCGCATGGCAGCGGCCGCCTGCCGATTCTGACCGGCGGCACGGGGCTCTACATTCGCACGCTGCTCGACGGCATCGCGCCCGTGCCGGAGATTGATCCTGCGATCCGGGAAGAGACCCGCGCGATGCCGGTGGCGATCGCCTATGGCGAGCTGCAATCCCTCGATCCCGCCGCGGCCGACCGGCTCGCCCCCGGCGACACGGCGCGCATCGCCCGCGCGCTGGAGGTGGTGCGCTCGACCGGCCGACCGCTGGCCGCGTGGCAGGCCGCGCGCAGCGGCGGGATCGGCGACGCCGTCACGCTCGCCCCGCTGGTCGTGCTGCCCGATCGTGACCTGCTCAACCAGCGGATCGATGCCCGGCTCGACGCGATGTTCGATGGCGGTGCGATCGAGGAGGTTGCGGCGCTGCTCGGCCGCAGCAACGTCGATCCCAGCGCGCCTGTCCGTCGGGCGATCGGGGTGGAGGACATTGCAGCGATGCTCGCCGGTGACCTGTCGCGCGATCAAGCGAAGGCGCGGACCGCGCTCGCCACCCGCCGCTATGCCAAGCGGCAATATACCTGGTTCAGGCACCAGCCGCCGCCGGACTGGCCACGCATAAACAACAGCGATACGATCGATCTGGAATATTATTTCAAGACGGAGCCTTGACGCGCAACTTTTGCGACCGTAGCGCCGCCCGACCCATCCAGCGGGTGCGTATAGTAGAGAAAGGAATTTCAACGTGACTGAGAAAAGCGGAGCAGACATCCTGGTCGAGGCGCTGTGCGATCTCGGCGTGGAGGTCATCTTCGGCTATCCTGGCGGCGCGGTCCTACCGATTTACGACGCCCTTTTCCGGTCCAAGCGAATTCGTCACATTCTTGTACGCCACGAACAGGCGGCAACCCATGCGGCAGAGGGCTATGCCCGTTCCACCGGCAAGCCGGGCGTGGTGCTCGTCACCTCGGGACCGGGCGCGACCAATGCCGTCACCGGCATCACCGACGCGCTGCTCGATTCGATCCCGATGGTGGTCATCACCGGCCAGGTGCCGACCGCGCTGATCGGATCGGACGCCTTTCAGGAGGCGGATACCGTCGGCATCACGCGCCACTGCACCAAGCACAATTACCTGGTGAAGGATCCCGCCCGCCTGGGCGAGGTGATCCATGAGGCGTTCCATATCGCGACGTCCGGCCGCCCTGGCCCGGTCGTGGTCGACATCCCCAAGGACGTGCAGGTCGCAACCGCCAGCTACACCAAGCCCGGCCCGATCCAGCACAAGACCTATCGCCCCGCGCTGAAGGCGGAGCGCAGCGGGATCGAACAGGTCGTCGACATGCTGGCAGCGGCGGAGCGCCCGATCCTCTACACCGGCGGCGGCGTGATCAATTCCGGCCCGGCCGCGTCGCAGCTGCTGCGCGAGCTGGCGCGGATCACCGGTGCGCCCGTCACCTCGACGCTGATGGGACTTGGCGCCTTCCCCGCTACCTCGCCGCAGTTCCTGGGCATGCTTGGCATGCACGGGACCTATGAGGCGAACATGGCGATGAACCAGGCGGACCTGATCGTCGCGATCGGGGCTCGGTTCGACGACCGTGTGACGGGACGGCTCGACGCCTTTTCGCCCAACAGTCGCAAGGTCCACATCGATATCGACCGGTCGAGCATCAACAAGACGGTGCGGATCGACCTCGGCATCGTCGCTGACGCGGGCCATGCGATGGAGGACATGATTCGCGTGTGGAAGGGCCGCCAGCACCCGAAGCCCGACACGGCGGAATGGTGGCGTCGCATTTCCGGCTGGCGGGCGGTGCAATGCCTGAACTTCCCCAAGGACGACCAGGTCATCATGCCGCAGCGCGCGATCCGCGCCTTGTGGGAGGCGACCCAGGCACGCGATCCGATCATCACCACCGAGGTCGGCCAGCACCAGATGTGGGCGGCACAGCATTTCGGCTTTGAAAAGCCGAACAAGTGGCTGACGTCGGGCGGGCTCGGCACGATGGGCTATGGCCTGCCCGCTGCGATCGGTGCGCAGCTCGGCAACCCGAACGCGCTGGTTATCGACATCGCGGGCGAAGCCTCGATCCAGATGAACATCCAGGAACTGGCGACGGCGACGCAATATCGCCTGCCGGTGAAGGTCTTCATCCTCAACAACGAATATATGGGGATGGTGCGCCAGTGGCAGGAGCTCACCTATGAGAGCCGCTATGCCGAAAGCTATTCGGACTCGCTCCCGGATTTCGTGAAGCTGGCGGAGGCCTATGGCTGGAAGGGCATCCGTATCGAGCATCCCGTCCAGCTCGACCAAGGGATCGCCGACATGCTCGCGCATGACGGCCCGGTGATGGTGGACTGCATGGTGGCGAAGCTCGCCAATTGCTTCCCCATGATCCCCAGCGGCGCCGCCCATACGGACATGATCCTGCAGGCGAACGAAGTATCGGGGACGATGGACGACGAGGCCAAGGCGCTCGTCTAATCCGGTCGTGCAGCGGCCTGTACCGGCCGCCCGCCCCCATTCCTCCTCCCCGCCCCTCTCGTTCGCGCGAGAGGGGAGAAGGACAAGAACAGTGCATATCAAATCCGAAACTGCGGAGCGGCACACGCTCGCCGTCATCGTCGACAACGAACCGGGCATCCTGGCGCGGATCGCCGGTCTGTTCACGGCGCGCGGCTACAATATCGAAAGCCTGACGGTGAGCGAGATCACCGCCGACAAGGCGGTCAGCCGCATCACCATCGTCACCTCCGCCAGCAAGCCGATGCTGGAGCAGATCGTGGCGCAGCTCGACCGGCTGGTGCCGGTCCACAAGGTGCGCGACCTGACCGCCGAGGGCCCGCACGTCGAGCGCGAGCTGGCGCTGGTCAAGGTGCGCGGCGTCGGCGATCACCGGATCGAGGCGCTTCGCCTGGCCGACGTCTATCGCGCCCGCGTGGTCGACGCGACGACCTCCAGCTTCGTGTTCGAGGTGACCGGGGGGATCGAGAAGATCGACAAGTTCGTCGAACTGATGAGCGAAGTCGGCCTGATCGAAGTGGCCCGCACTGGCATCGTCGCGATCGGCCGCGGCAACGAGACCGCCTGAGTTTTTCCACCGCCCCATCACCAACCAAAGGTTTGCCCGGCCGCACGCCGGGCCCCGGCCGCGGAGCCGGGATGTACGAGCAAGGGAGTAGCTACCAATGCGTGTCTATTATGATCGCGACGCTGATCTGAACCTGATCTCTTCCAAGAAGATCGCCATCGTCGGCTATGGCTCGCAGGGCCATGCCCATGCCCAGAACCTGCGCGACAGCGGCGTGAAGGACGTCGCGATCGCGCTTCGTGAAGGCTCGGCGACGGCTAAGAAGGTCGAGACCGCCGGCTTCAAGGTGCTGTCGAACAAGGAAGCGGCGGGCTGGGCCGACATCCTCATGATCCTGGCGCCCGACGAACATCAGGCGGCGATCTGGGAGAATGACCTGAAGGGCAACATGAAGCCCGGCAGCGCGCTCGCCTTTGCCCACGGCCTCAACATCCACTTCGGCCTGATCGAGGCGCCGGCCGACATCGACGTCATCATGATCGCGCCCAAAGGCCCCGGCCACACCGTGCGCAGCGAATACGTCAAGGGCGGCGGCGTCCCCTGCCTCATCGCCGTCCACCAGGACGCGAGCGGCAACGCGCATGATATCGCGCTCGCCTATGCCAGCGGCGTCGGTGGCGGCCGTTCGGGCATCATCGAAACGAACTTCAAGGAAGAGTGCGAAACCGACCTGTTCGGCGAGCAGGCGGTGCTGTGCGGTGGCATCACCCACCTGATCCAGGCCGGGTTCGAGACGCTGGTCGAGGCGGGCTACGCCCCCGAAATGGCCTATTTCGAGTGCCTCCACGAAACCAAGCTGATCGTCGACCTGCTGTATGAGGGCGGCATCGCCAACATGCGCTATTCGATCAGCAACACCGCCGAATATGGTGACATCACCACCGGCCCGCGGATCATCACCGACGAGACCAAGACGGAAATGAAGCGCGTCCTCGCCGACATCCAGTCGGGCCGCTTCGTCAAGAACTTCGTGCTCGACAACCGCGCCGGCCAACCCGAGCTGAAGGCGGCGCGCAAGGCCGCGGAAGCGCACCCGATCGAGAAGACCGGGGCCGAACTGCGCGCGATGATGCCGTGGATCGGCGCGAACAAGCTGGTCGACAAGGAAAAGAACTGACCTGACCCTCACGACCGGGTGGTGCGACGGCGCGCACCGTCGCACCACCCATCGCACAGGGAGCAGGAAATACACTTACTGGGAACGACACTGCTTTTGAGGCCGGTACGGCATCATGTTTCTCCCCGGCAGGCTGACTCCCGACCGAGCCGAATTCGTCGTCTCACCATAGTTTGGGCCGCATTGTTCCCGGCGCCGATAGCGACTAGGCGGCATGACGATGCGCACGGCGTCCTATTCCCAAGCGACGTACCGTGCGCGGCCCTCGTGGCGCACCCGCCTGGTTTCGTCTTCTGTGGCGCTTGGGCTGGTCGGACTGCTCATTTGGGTTCTGATCAAGATGGGCGCGCTGCCGCTGCTTCCTCCTGGAGACGGACGCCCGCTTTCGACGTTCGACGTCAGCGCCGCTGGACCTGCGCACGAAAGCCGCCCCCAACGTACCGATCTGCGCCAGAGCGAGCGGCCACAACGCACCGAAGCACGGCCGCTGCTGCCCGCTCCCGCACCACTGCCGCCGCCCCCCATCGAACTGCCGGGCGTGATCAAGCTCTCGCGTGCCGACTACGCGGGGTCAGACATTGGGCGTATCGCACCATCCCAGCCACCAAGCGCTCAAGGTTCCGGCGGATCCGAGGGTCAAGGCAGTGGCCTAGGGGATCAAGGCGTAGCTGGCGCGGGCCCGGGTGGTGAGACGCTATACGCCGCAGAATGGGTACGTGAGCCGACTCGTGCCGAGCTTGTGACCTATATGCCAGCGCGTCAGGAGAGCGGCTGGGGGATCATCGCGTGCCGAACGGCGGAGGGGAATCGCGTGGAGGATTGCCGGGAGATGGGCGAAACGCCGGGCTCCGGCATCGCGCGCGGGTTACGGAGAGCGTCATGGCAGTTCCTGGTCCGCCCACCCCGCGTAAATGACAAACCGTTGATCGGCGCATGGGTGCGAATAAAATTTGACCTGACCGTCGGGATCGAAAAATAACGCAAACGAGTTATTTGGGTGAGGAGCTTTCCCCGCCTAGCGCGTTGTGGTTTCAAACGCGAAACGGTTCGGGAGCCATCATCATGCGCATTGCACACGCCTTCCTATTCTCCGCCCTTCTGACCGGGGCAGTTGTGGCGCAGCAGGCGCCCAGCGGCGCCCCCGGTTCGAAAAATGTCACCGCTATCACCGGAGGCACCTACACCGCGGATGCAGGCCATACCCTGGTGGAGTGGACTGTCGATCACCTCGGCTTTTCCCCTTATTTCGGGATGTTCGGCAACGTCACCGGCACGCTGACGCTAGATCCTAAGAACCCCGCTGCCGCCAAGGTAGACGTGACAATCCCGGTTGCCGAGGTGACAACGGCCAGCGCAGGTCTGACCAAGCATCTGATGAAGCCGGCAGAGACGGGCAAGCAAGCTGACTTCTTCGGTGCCGCGCCGGCGCCGGCGCGATTTGTCTCGACGCGAGTGACTCCCAATGGCGAGAATGCCCGGGTCGAAGGCAATCTGACGCTGAACGGCGTAACCCGTCCCGTCACCCTCGATGCAAGTTTCTACGGCGCAGGCAAGATGCCGGCACAAATGGGCGGCAAGGAAAATGTCGGTTTCACCGCGTCCGGTGCCATTCGTCGTAGCGAATTCAACATCGGCTACGGCATCCCCATGGTGTCCGATGAAGTGAAGCTAAAGATTACGGCGGCGTTTCAGAAGTGAGGGTCTACGCGGCGCGTCGGGCGGCGATCAGCCCTTCGAACGTGCCGCGCACCGATGGTGAGGCTCCGGCGAGATACTGACGCATCCGCACGTCGAATGCATCGGCAGTATCGGCTGGACCCCGTCGGGCCATTTCCCAGGCGCCGAACTCACGGACCGCGATGGTGCGATCCTGAAGAACCACAATCGCGCGATGGCGCGTATCGATCTTGATTCGGCCAAGAACGGCCTGAACAGCATCGTCGCTGCCCTCCAGCACCTGAAGGAAACGGCGCTCATCCGTCCACAACAGGCCGGTTACACCCTCCCGACGGTTGTTTCGCAGCGACGTCGCGAGAATGCCAGTGATATCTATTGCCGCGCCAGGCGTCGCCGTACTGATGTAGAGTAGCTGCCTCACGCAAAATCCTTCGCTGCTTCGCCCACGGGCAGATCGCCATTTCAGTGCAAATGATTACGAAAGCGTCAAATTTCTTTGCCGCTGGACTTCAGCGACGCGATAAGGCAAGCAACTGGCAATGATCCAGGCGGTCGGCCTTCTTCTTCGACTTACGCGCCCTTAGGCGCGAACGACGACGTGTGCCGGCGGGCACCGCGATGCGCCTAAGGGCCAGCCGAACCAAGAAGCCTCATCAGCAGAGCGAGCCCACTTATGCTGCGCGATCCATCGACGAAATACCGCCCGTTCCCTATAGTAGACCTGCCTAACCGACAGTGGCCATCGAAGACGATCACACGTGCGCCGCGCTGGCTTTCCACCGACCTGCGTGATGGCAATCAGGCGTTGATCGATCCGATGGATGCCGAAAAGAAGACGCGATTCTTCGACCTACTCGTCAAGGTGGGACTGAAGGAGATCGAGGTCGGCTTCCCGTCTGCCGGTGCAACCGAGTTCGACTTCATTTCCGGCCTGATTAGACAGGATCGGATCCCCGATGACGTAAAGATCCAGGTGCTGACACAATCGCGGCGCGACCTTATCGAGACCAGCTTCCGCAGCCTTGAGGGCGCGCAGTCCGCGATCGTTCACCTGTACAACGCGGTCAGCCCTACGTGGCGCCGGATCGTTTTCGGCATGAGCCGCGAAGAAGTGAAGTCCATCGCGATCGAGGGCGCCAAGGTGCTGCGCGATGAAGCCGCCAAGCGCCCGGGAACGGAGTGGCATTTTGAGTATAGTCCCGAAACTTTCTCGACGGCGGAAGTGGATTTCAGCATCGAAGTCTGCGCAGCCGTGATGGACATTCTCGAGCCAACCGCCGAGCACCCGCTGATCCTGAACCTGCCCGCGACGGTGGAGTGTGCAACACCAAACGTGTATGCCGACCAGATCGAATATTTCGGCCGACACATCCCCAACCGCGAAACGGTGGTGATCAGCCTTCACACCCACAATGATCGGGGCACTGGTGTTGCAGCGGCTGAACTGGGCCTGATGGCTGGCGCTGATCGGGTCGAAGGATGCCTGCTGGGTAATGGCGAACGGACCGGGAACTGCGACCTGGTCACGGTCGCGCTCAACATGTACACCCAAGGGGTAGATCCGGGACTGGACCTGTCGGACATCGATGGTGTCGTGAAAACGGTGGAATATGCCACCAACATACCGGTGCACCCGCGCACCCCCTACGCGGGAGATCTGGTCTTCACGGCGTTTTCGGGCAGTCACCAGGACGCCATCAAGAAGGGCTTTGCCGCGCAGGCCGCGCTCAATGATGATTTCTGGGAGGTGCCCTATCTCCCCATCGATCCCGCAGACCTCGGTCGCAGTTACGAGGCGGTAATCCGAGTCAACTCGCAATCCGGGAAAGGCGGGGTTGCTTGGGTAATCGAGCAGGACAAGGGCTTGAAGCTGCCGAAGCGGCTTCAGGCTGATTTCAGCCGGCATGTTCAGGCGCTCGCCGACGAAACCAGCCGCGAATTGAACGCCGCGGACATCTGGGGCGCGTTTGCACGCACATACCTGCCGGGCGCAGGCGATCGCTTCGTGCTTCGCGACTATGACGAAACGGGGACCGCAGGCGACCGGTTGTTCGTGGGCCGGGTGGCAATCGACGGCGAGGAGCGCTCGCTTTCAGGTCGTGGCAACGGCCTTATCTCTGGCGTGATCGCGGCGCTGGCGGACACCACGGGACCTGCGCTGGACGTGGTTGATTATACCGAACATGCCATTGGCCATGGAGCCAGTGCGCAGGCGGCGGCGTATATCGAATGCCGCAGTGCAGACGGGCAGACCGTGTGGGGCGTTGGCATAGATACTGACATAGCGACCGCAAGTGTCCGCGCAGTCCTCAGCGCCGCTAATCGAACTAGGCTCAGCACGACAACGGTTTAAACCGGTCACGATAGTTTACGTCACTGCTCTTGCGAAAAGAGCAGTGACGTCTGAGCATCAACATCTCCTTGGGAACACTGCGGATGTTGGCTCTTCTCCTCATACTGCAAGCAGCAACCGGCGACATTGTCGTCACCGGTAAGCGTTTGGCCGAAGCTCATGCTGCCTGCGTGAAGGGGGAATGCACACCTTTGCGCGACGCACAGGCAACCATCGCGCTTGCTGAGTCCCGCTTTCGGGAGGGCGCCTACCGGGATGCCAAACGTCTGCTCGCGGCCGCGGTGACGCGGAACAGGGACAAGGCAGGAACAGATCCCAAGCCGGTTGCTGCGCTGTACGAGGCTTATGCGACGGTTGCCTTGCACGACGGCGATAAGCAGACCTATCGTTCAGCCGTCGCGCGACAGGTGCGAACGCTCCGAGACAATTTGCCTGCAAGTGATCCGACCGTCGTATCGGCCGCGACCGCGTTGGGCGACATGTGGCTGAAGCTCGGCAATTATCGACAAGCGGATCTGGTGTACCGAAGCGTAGAGCAAGACGCTTTGGCGACGGGGCAGGATCAGCCTGCAATGCTCGCCGGAATGAAGCGCGTCTGGCTCGCCTCTACCATGCAGCGAACTTCGGCCGCGCTCAGCAAGTTGCGGGAACTCGAGGCACGACCCCTCGCCCGGCAACAGGGGTTTGGAACTGCCCTGCGTGTGCTGCGTCTGCGCATGAGAGCGCGGGACGCGAGCGACGAGGAGATGCAGGAACTCGCCGGCCTTGTCGGGCAAGGGCAAGGAAATGATCCCATACTGATCTGGGCTCCTCCATATGCGCAGGACGCGGCGGCCGCCGCATCTGATGCACGAGCACTTGCCCGGCGGTTTGGCGAAGAAGATCCGCTTCGAATCCGCTCCACCGATGTTGGTGCTATCCAATGGGCGGACATCGGCTTCTGGATCCGCCCCGAGGGACGAACCGCCGAGGTGGAGGTACTTCGGTCTTCGCCCAAAAATTCTTGGGCGACCTCATTGTTGAAGCAGATTTCCGGGCGGCGCTATTCTTCGCAGGAGCCCTCCAGTTCGGATCAGGTACAAGGAGTGTACAAGATCCAGCGGTTCACCCTTCGTTCCGAGTACGTCGTGCCGAGCGGCAGCCTCATCTCACGGCGTGTCCTGATGGGAGGGTACGAGATCCTCGATCTCACAGCCGGTGCCCAAGCCGCGGATGCTGCCGCGAGCTGATCGTTCAGCGACGACGCACGATTTCGCATCCCACAACAGCGTCAGGATAAACGTCCAACTTCATCGATCGCACCCTCACTTGGCGGACTCGGCTGTCGGACAGGCACAACGCCGCAATAGCGTCTACGAGCGTCTCCTGGAGGGCGAAGCCCGGTCCTCGCGCCAGCTCACGGATGCTATCGCGAAGAAAGTCGTAGTCGAGAACTTCCGTAATCGCATCTCCCGCCAGTGGCGCGGGATACACTATCGTCATCTCGACCGAGAGCCTCACCCGTTGCGGCTCTGCCTCGTGCGGATGTATGCCCAGGCGCATCGCGACGTCGAATTGATCAAGAAGTATCGTGTACTCAGTCACTCGCCGCCCATCCGCTCCCTGCCCTCGAACATCACATCTCCCTGCCGCTTCAGGAAGCGCTGTCCACTATCAACATAGAGCGTCTGCCCGGTCACACTTACCGCGTCCAGCAAGTAAAGCACGGCAGCCGCAACCTGATCGGCACCCACCGGCCGGTTGAGCAGGTTCTCGCGAGCCACCCGGTCGAACTCAGCGGCACTCTGATCTCCGCTTGGCAGCGTCAGGCCGGGTGCAACGGCGTTGACCCGGATCCGAGGAGCGAAAGCCATTGCCATCATTTCCGTCGCTCCCCGGAGCGCATATTTGCTCAGGGAGTAGGAAAAGAAGTCCGGATTTGGATTGCCGAGTTTCTGATCCAGGAGGTTCACGATCGCGCCTGCGCTGAGTTCACACTGACCAGCAAGGGCGCCGGCCAATAACGTTGGCGCGGTGCAGTTTACTGCGTACAAGCGCGCCGCGAGGCGACCATCAACCCGTTCGGGCCGGTCTTCCTCGAACTGCGATGCGCTGTTGACGAGCGCATGGATAGGGCCGCCCGCCGCCACACGGGCGCGCTCGAAAAGCGCATCGATAGCCCGGGTGTCCTCAAGATCGCCGCTGACCGTTGCACCGCCTAGCTCCGCCGCAAGTGCCTGTGCCTCCTTCTCTGAGGTGCCGTAATGGACCACCACGCGCCAGCCCGCTTCGGCGCAGGCCCGACTGATCGCTGCCCCGATCC
Source organism: Sphingomonas sp. IC4-52 (assembly GCF_020707225.1). Classification (NCBI taxonomy): domain Bacteria; kingdom Pseudomonadati; phylum Pseudomonadota; class Alphaproteobacteria; order Sphingomonadales; family Sphingomonadaceae; genus Sphingomonas; species Sphingomonas sp. IC4-52. The sequence continues at coordinate 539,815 of NZ_JAJFEU010000001.1, forward strand.
GCTTTGCCCCGCCTGTAACCAGAACCGTTCGCGTCATGCGCGTCCCTGCATCCCCATGAGCGCGAGCACTTCCTTACGGCTGCGCTCATCCTCGCGGAACACGCCCATCATCCGGCTGGTAACCATCGACACGCCAGGTGTGCGAACGCCTCGCGCCGTCATGCAGGCATGGCTCGCCTCAATGACGACCGCGACCCCTTGCGGCTTTAGCCCGTTCCAGATGCAGTCGGCAACTTCGGCCGTAAGCCTCTCCTGCACCTGGAGGCGCCGGGCGAACGCGTGAAGCACACGCGCTAGTTTCGAGATCCCGACTACATGGTTTTTGGGGAGGTAAGCGATGTGGGCACGGCCGATGATCGGGGCCATGTGGTGCTCGCAATGCGACTGGAATGGAATGTCTTTCAACAAGACGATCTCATCATAGCCCCCTACTTCTTCGAAGATTCGGGAAAGGTGGTGCGACGGATCCTCCGAATAGCCTGCGCAATACTCTCTCCATGCACGCGCCACCCGCCGCGGCGTATCAATCAGACCCTCACGGGCGGGATCGTCACCGGCCCAGCGGATCAGCGTTTTTATCGCATCTGCAACATGATCTGGAACGATGATCTTGCCATCATCGCCGACTATGTCGCCATCTTCCGGAGAGCTACTGAAATTCATGAACATTCACCCTTGTGCGTTGCGGCGTATCCTATGCTGCACCGAAGCATAGGTTCAACTCAGCTACTGTTTCATTTCCGACACAACTACGCGACCTGCAATTAATTCCTTTCGAATTCCGTTTGACGAACGAAATTTTCTGACGCTAACTTCCATGCCGGACCATCAAACACCGTGACACCGCCACAGAGCGGGCATGGGTCCCAGGAGGGGAGATCGATGAGAAAATCCTATCTGCTTGCCGCTTCCGCTATCGTGATCGTTGCAGCAATGCCAGCGCATGCGCAGACTGGCGCTACCACCTCGGCGCAGGATACCGCGCCCACTAATGGTCCCGGACAGGAGGTGCGCACCTCGGATCCGCAGTCCAATGCCGGCAACTATGCCGACATCGTCATTACGGCGCAGCGCCAGTCACAGCGCCTGCAGGACGTGCCAATCGCAGTCTCCGCGTTCACGTCTGAAAACCTAGAGCGGCAGCAGATCGTTAATCCGCTGGCATTGCAGCAAACTCTGCCGAACGTGACATTCACGAAAGGCCAGTTCGCTACCAATACCTTCACCATCCGCGGTATCGGTGACCTTTGCGTTGGCGTCACCTGCGACTCCGCCACGGGCATCGCGCTGAACGAGCAGCCAGTTGGTGGTCGTATTCTCGAAGGCGAATTCTACGACATCGAGCGGATCGAGGTTCTGCGTGGTCCGCAGGGCACATTGTTCGGTCGAAATGCGACTTCGGGCGTGGTGAATATCATCACGGCCAAACCGGATCTGTCAGGCTTCCACGCCGCGGGTGAATTCGAGTACGGCAATTACGATTCGAAGCGTGTGAAGGGGATGATCAACCTTCCACTTACTGACACTATCGGGGTTCGGGTTGCAGGATACTACCTCAACCGCGATGGCTACATCAAGAACACCTACAACAATTCCAGTTTCGATGGCCGCGACATGTACTCGTTGCGCGGAACTCTATCTTGGGAGCCGTCTCCGGATACCCGCGTCGACTTTATCGCTTATTACAGCCGTGAAGACGACGACCGTTCGCGCCTGCAGAAACAACTTTGCGACCGAGATCCGACTGGTGTCCTTGGATGTCTGCCGACGCGCCGGGCGTTCGGCACCCCGAATGCCAACGCGACTCTGGGCGGCGCCACGGAGTCGATCCAAGGCCTTCCGCTGTTCCTTGCGGATGCTTCGGTAACGCTTGCTACTAGCAACCCCGCTTACGTCCCGACCTTCCTCGGCACGCTTGCTGCGACGCGGCCTTTGCTGGCCCCCTTCGGGCTAGGCAGCATCGGCAGCCCAGGCATTCCTGCAACGCCTGACGCGTTCGCGAACGCCGTGAACCCGCCAGATTTCCGCACGGTGACGGCGGACTACTTGCCAACTTGGAAGACCGAGGACCAGATCTACACGCTTAAGGCGTACCACAACTTCGGCAACATCGCCGTGAGCCTGACCGCAGGTCACTCACGCAGCAAACTGAACGCCACATCCGACTACAACCTGGCGGTAAATGGCCTCGGAGCAAGCGCTCCCGGCTTCGCCACGCTTGAAGCCGTGGGCAACCCGGCCTCCCCGCTTTACAACCCGCTGTTCGCTGGATTGCGTAACGCGCTGATCCCCAATGGCCCGCAAGGAGGCGTTTGCCAGTCAAACGGCGGGCCGAGCGGAGTTGGCGTCTATGGCGGCGAGACGATCGGCTGCTTCGCGCAAAGCCTCGACTTCGATCGATCCAGGTCAAGTTCGAAGGGCTGGGTCGGCGAAGTACATGTCGACAGTTCGTTCGACGGCATGTTCAACTTCCTTCTGGGCGGCATCTACACCAAGGCCACGGCGCGTGACGTTGACTATTACGTCAACAACGTTGGCCTCGATTATCTCTCGGGATTGGTCGGAACCATTGTGGGCTCTACTGCGGGTCGCACCAGCAGCTCGTTCCTGGCCTCGCCGTTCTTCCGCAGCAACTCGGACAAGTTCACCTTGGATTCCTACGGAATCTTCGGTGAAGCATATTTCGAGTTTAACGATCAGCTGAAGCTCACGCTCGGCGCCCGGTACAATAACGACAAGAAATACGTTCGCGCCCGCACCACCTTCGCCAACGCGTTGCTTCCGATCGGCACAACAGATGCCAACCCGGCGTTTGATGGCGGTGCTGCTGACTTCGATGCCACCATTCCCGGCATCCAGCCTTGGGCGGAAGCACGCGTCCGCTACTCACGCATGACCGGACGCGCAGTACTCGACTATCAGATCACGCCTGATAACCTGATCTACGCGTCTTACGCTCGCGGGTACAAATCGGGCGGCATCAATCCGCCGCTGTCGCCTCTGTTCGCGGTGCCGACCACCTTCCGACCGGAAACGGTCGACTCGTATGAGATCGGCAGCAAAAACACCTTCGGCAACGGAGCACTGCGCCTCAACGTCACCGGCTTCTACTACAAGTACAAGGACCTTCAGCTCACTCGTATTGTTGCGCGCACCTCGGTGAACGATAACATCACGGCAAACATTTACGGCGTGGAAGCTGAAGCGGTTATCAGTCCCACCCCGGCTTTCGTGATCAACGCCAACATCAGCTACTTGAAAACGGAAGTGGCGCAGGATCGTCTGCTCACCAATCCGCGCGATGTGTCTGGTGGCCGCAACGACGCGGTGATCGTGAAGGATCTGGCAGGCGCGTACAACTGCGCGGTTCTGCCGACTACGGCCGGCAACGCCGCCGCCTCGCGTGGGTTCGTGGACGCCAGCAACGCACTGCTGGGTCTCAACGGCACCGTTCCGCTGCTCGCCAACGGCACTTACGGCGCATTTAGTGCGTGCAAGTTCCTTCAAGCCCAGCAACTCGCCACTGGCGCCCCGGTCTCCGTCCTGCTTGATGGCAACCCGGTCAATGTGAAGGGCAATCGACTGCCGAACAGCCCGACCTACAAATGGTCGGTCGGTGCTCAATACACAATCGACATCGGCGACTACACGCTCGTCCCGCGTGCAGACCTGAACTACACTGGTGATCAATATGGCACGATCTTCAACCTGAATCCGATCGACCGGATCCCGGGATATGAAGTGGTCAACGCTCAGATCCAGCTGAATGGGCCAGACGACCGCTTTTACGTCCGCGCGTTCGTCAGCAACCTGACCGACAATGATGCCATCACGGGCTTGTTCGTGACGGATCAGTCGTCGGGCCTTTACACCAACGTGTTTACCGTTGAGCCCCGCCGCTACGGCGTGGCCGCCGGGTTCAAGTTCTAAGCGGTAGTGCCGGGCGGCTTCCGCTGTCCGGCATCCTAAAGAGGTTCCCTCCGCGGGCCCGGTCGGGCCCGCACTTTTTTATAGCCGCGCGGCTGCCCACGCGATGTGATCACTCATGAACGTCGACACGAAGTTGTAGCTGTGATCATAGCCGGGTTGCATGCGCAGGGTCAGATTGACCCCTGCCTTGGCACAGGCCTGCTGCAGCAGTTGAGGTTTCAACTGGTCGTTCAAGAAGCTGTCGGCATCGCCCTGGTCGACCAGAAGCGCGTCGATGCGGGCTCCGCCTTCGATCAAGGCGCATGCGTCATATTGTTTCCAATTGGCTCGATCCTGCCCCAGATAGCCACCGAGTGCCTTCTCTCCCCAACGGCAGGACAGCGGCGAAGCTATCGGTGCAAAAGCAGAGACGCTCTTGAATCGGATCGGGTTGCGAAGCGCGATTGTCAGCGCCCCATGGCCGCCCATCGAATGACCGGATATTGCCTGTCGCGTCAGATCGGCCATGGGAAACTCTCTCGCGACCAAAGCAGGTAGCTCGTCTTCGATATAGCTACGCATCCTGAAATTTGCTGCCCAAGGATCCTGCGTGGCGTCAACGTAGAAGCCCGCCCCTTGACCGAAATCCCAGTCTCTATCGTCGGGAACGCCGAAGCCGCGTGGGCTGGTGTCAGGCGCTATGAAAATGATGCCGTGCTCGGCACAAGCACGGCGATACTCCCCTTTGTCCGTCACATTGGCGTGGGTGCAGGTGAGCCCCGATAGATACCAGAGTACCGGAAGGCGCGCCCCTGATACGTGCGGTGGCACGTAAACCGAGAAGGTCATTTCGGTACCCGTAGCAGTGGAGGTGTGGCGATACACACCCTGGGTCCCACCGTACGCTCGGCTCTCGTTAAGCGTTTCCATGCTTTCTCCGCTGCGGCTGATCGGCCACCGCTTAGCGTAGCCCCTCTGTGGCCGCCAACCTGTCCGAGGCGATCCCTTAACCGTCAGGACGTGACAAGCGCCGCGTGGCAGCGCACAAAGGACGTCACGCCTTCGAAACGGCGTGATTCCGCGAGATGCCGAATGACCGGCGCAACAGGAAGGACAGCAATGGCAACGAAGACCAAGACCGAGGAGGGCAAGGCCAAGACCGGCGGCATCCACGCCCCCGTTCAGCCCTCGCCCGAGCTCGGCGCGATCGTCGGCACCGACAAGCTGCCGCGCAGCGAGGTGATCAGCAAGGTCTGGGACTATATCAAGTCGAACAACCTTCAGAATCCCGAGAACAAGCGCGAAATTCTCGCCGACGACAATCTCAAGAAGGTCTTCGGCAAGGACAAGGTTACCATGTTCGAGATGAACAAGTACATCTCGGCCCACGTCAAGGCGTGAAGTAGCCGACGGGCGCCCGGAACCGCGGCGCCCGTCCTCGCGCGGCCTTGCCGCAAACCCGCATCACACCACCGGCGCCGCGCTGGTGCCCCCGGCGAGATTCGAACTCACGACCTGCGGTTTAGGAAACCGTCGCTCTATCCTGCTGAGCTACGGGGGCACTGCTCCTAGCTACGGTGCGGGTGCGGGCCGGTCAATCCAGTGGATGTCGGCAGAAAGCCCGTTTAATTCGACTGTTCCGGCGGAAGCACCGGCAACGGAAGTGGGGCGACCGGCACTCCCTCCTCTACCAGAGCTTTGGCCTCAGCAAGGGTCGCTTGGCCGTGGATCGCTTCCTGCTCCTGATCACCCAGGTGCATGGCCCGTGCCTCTGTCGCAAAGCTCTTTCCGACCCATCGCGAGCCCTCAAGCGCCTGCTGCTGCGCGGTGGCAAGCGCATGTAAAGCTGCCTTTACCGTTTCGGGGGTGACTGCCGGTCGGGAGTTGCTCTTCGCAGCAACATTCGGTGCCATCACGGCTTTCTCAATCCCTGTATCAGCGCAAACGGGACATCGCACGAATGAGCGCTGGCGCCGATCTTCGAATGCTGCGGACGAAGCAAACCAGGCCTCGAAGACATGCCCCCGGCCACAGCGGAGATCAAAGACGATCATCGCGCTACCGTTACCGCTGGGATGGTCCGCCGGTGGGAAATCACCGGAATCCGCTGTCTGACGTCCAAAATCTTGGCCGGGTCTAGCTTCACGAAGCCCACGCCGATCCCATCGTCCATGTCACCCAATACTTCGCCCCATGGATCGACCGCCAACGAATGACCGAACGTCTCGCGCCCATCCGCGTGCTTGCCGGTCTGAGCCGCGGCAATCACGAAGCAGGCGCACTCGATCGCGCGGGCCCGCAACAGGATGTGCCAATGCGCAGCGCCCGTGGGCCGAGTAAATGCAGCCGGCACCGATAGGATCGTGGCGCCAGCGTCACTCAGCGCACGGTAAAGATCCGGAAAGCGAAGATCGTAGCAGATCGACATGCCCAGCGCGCCGAGTGGAGTGTCGACAACGATCGCACGGTCGCCTGCCGCGTAAGCGGACGATTCACGCCAGCTCTCCCCGCTGGGAAGATCCACGTCGAACAGGTGAAGTTTGTCGTAGCGGGCGCGGATCGCGCCGGCCCCATCAATGACGAAGCCGCGGTTGACGAGCCGATCATGCTCGTCGCGTAGCGCGAGGCTGCCCAGATGCACCCACACGCCGCTCTTTGCTGCCGCATCGCGCACGACCGCCAGGACGCGATCATCCTCTTCGCGCGCGATGGACTTGGCAGCGCGGGCGCGATCCCGATCCAGCAGCCCGGACATTTCGGGCGTGAACAACATCGCCGCGCCACGCTCGGCCGCCGTTTGAACCGCCCTCGTCAGCGTTGCAGCATTGGCCGCGGGATCAATCCCGCTGGTCATCTGCAGTATCGCTGCCTTCATGGCGCGGCGGCGAGCAATGCGTCCAGCTTACCGGCGCGCTCCAACTCCGCGAGGTCATCAGATCCGCCGACGTGCCGGCCGTTGATGAAGATCTGCGGCACTGTGGTGCGTCCACCGGCGCGATCGATCATCTCACCGCGCTTCGGCCCGCCCAGGGTAATATCGAACTCCGTCGGCTCGACACCCTTGCTCGAGAGCAGCTGCTTGGCGCGCACGCAATATGGGCACCACGCCTTTGTGTAGATTTCTACCTGTGCCATGAACTTGACGTGTGGTTGCGAAGGTCGATTGTCAATCTGGCTCCGCGTCAATCACGCGGGCCCAGCACAGGATGGAGACGCGCCCCGCCCCCGCCTTGCGGAGCGCACTGACGCAAGCGTCCGTCGTGGCGCCGCTGGTATAGACGTCGTCCACCAGCACGACATGTCTCCCGGCGACGTCGGCCCGTTTTTCTTTCTTTATCGCAAACGCGCCACGCACCGCCTGACGCCGCGCCTTGCCGCCCATGTTGCGCAGCGCCGGCGTCGAGCGCGTCCGCTCTAGCAGATCCCGAGCCCAGGGAACTCCACTTTCCTTCGCGAGCGCAGCCGCGATTAACCCGGCTTGATTGTAGCCGCGAGACCAGATTCGCCACCGGTACAGCGGCACCGGAACTAGGATCTGAGCATCGCAAGGAAGGTGCTTGATCATGAGGTTGGCCGCTGTGCGAGCCAACGACGCTCGCCCCCCATACTTCAGCCGCAGGGCTAGTGTGCGAGCCACCGGACCGTAAGCCACCGCCGCGTTGATGCCCCCGTGCACTGGCGGGTTGGCATGACAAGGCGCACAGCGTGCATCTTCCCCATGATCATATTCAAAGGGCAGGTGACACGCCGCGCACCAGGGTGGACCAAGAAACCGGAGCGACGTCCAGCACGTGACACAAAGCGGTGATCAGTGTCGGTGATGGCGCCACATCCTGCACAACGCGGTGGCAGCGCGTAAGCAACCACGGGCCGGAGGAGTGTAGACAGCATCGTCACGCCTTGTCGCGATTGCCTGATCCGCGCACAAGCCGTCGGCATGAGCGCATCAGAAATATTCGACCGAGCCGCCCGGCGGCACCGCCGCGACCGGGCAGCCCCCAAGTACGGCGCACATGACTTCATCCGGGCGGCGATGCTGGACGGGATCCAGGAACGGCTCGCAACCGTGAAGCGGACCTTTGCCGATGTGCTCGATCTTGGAAGCTTTGACGGCAGCTTCGTGCCGCCGCCCGGCTCCAAGATCGCGCGAATGGATGCAGGACATTCCTTTGTTCAGGGTGGACAAGGCGTTCAAGCGGACGAGGACCGCCTTCCCTTCGCGGACGGCTCATTCGATCTTGTGATCTCGGCCGGTGTGCTCGATCAGGTCAATGACGTGCCTGGCGCGCTTTCACTGACCCGGCGAGTGCTTCGTCCCGACGGCCTGTTCTTGGGGGCGCTGCTGGGGGCCGGATCGCTTTCCACACTGCGCGCGGCGCTGCGCGCGGCCGAGGGCGAGCGCCCCGTCGCGCGGCTCCACCCGCAAATTGACGTGCGGTCGGCGGGCGACCTCCTGATGCGCGCGGGCTTCGCCCTTCCGGTCGCCGATACAGAGAGCCTGCGCGTGAGATACGGCAGCGTCGGAAAGCTAATCGACGATCTGCGAGGGATGGCGGCGACCAATCTCCTAATTGAGCGCCAGCCACTAGGACGCGAAACGCTGGCGCGAACAGCAGAAGCATTTGCAGCGGCATCCGATCCCGATGGTCGGACGGCCGAACGTTTCGAGATCATCTTTCTTACTGGCTGGGCGCCCTCCCCAGATCAGCCGCAGCCGGCACGTCGCGGCAGTGCCACCGCATCGTTGGCCACCGAGTTAGGCAAGTTGCGCTGATCGTCAGCCGACGGCGCGGCGATTCAAATCATGGCCAAAGGCAAGGATGGCGACGCCGATGATGGTCCAGATCGCCTCGCCATCGTGCGCCAGACCGGCTTCATGAGGAAGCGACAAGGCGCCGGCCATGATACCCAGACCAAGGGAGCCAACAGAAATCGGGAGCAGATAACCGTGCTGAAGAGCGCCGCGTCCGAGCCCGAAGGCGCCAAGGCCAATTGCGACTGCGAGGCCGAGCTCGTGAACCAGCGGATCGACGAACAAACCGCCGACTGCCGAAAGCATCGCGAGCAAGACTGCACTCGCGACGCAGTGCACCACGCATAGACCAGACACGATGATCGCAATGCGATCCAGCCGGGATGACAATGCAGGGCGAGCGACGGTCAGCATCTGAACGGCAGATAGCGCCGGCGTCGCGAGGTTACAACATCACACTGGCAACTTTTCGGAAGACGATGCGCCATTGCCCCGGTCCTTCCACGATCCTAAAGGGCCTTATGCTCAAGCCCAGCCCCGGCTTTCGTGTTTCCGCCCGCCCGCTCGCGCTCGCTCGGTGGCTCTATGTCGTCGCCGCGCTGATCGTCCTGATGGTGGCTGTCGGGGGCATCACTCGCCTGACCGAATCGGGGCTGTCAATCACGCAATGGAAGCCAATCAGCGGAATTATCCCGCCGCTGAACGAGGCACAGTGGCAAGCGGAATTCGCCAACTACCAGCGCATTCCCGAGTATCAGCAGATCAACAACGGCATGACCCTCAGCGGGTTCAAAACTATCTTCTTCTGGGAGTATGTGCACCGATTGCTCGGCCGTGTGATCGGTCTCGCCTTTGCGCTTCCACTGTTGTGGTTTGCCGTTCGCCGACAGATCCCGCGCGGCTACGCACCCCGGCTGCTGGCGCTGCTTGCGCTTGGCGGTTTGCAGGGCGCGATCGGCTGGTGGATGGTCGCGTCCGGGCTTTCGGTCCGTACTGATGTCAGCCACGTGCGACTGGCAGTTCATCTGTCCGCAGCGTTGCTGATCCTTGGCGGCGTGGTGTGGACCGCGCTGGACCTTAGGGACCTTGCACGCGACCCCCTTTCACCTCCGGCAGGTCTGACGCCCTTGGCTGCCGCCGCATTGCTGTTGCTCGGACTCCAGATCGTGCTTGGTGCATTCACGGCCGGGCTTAACGCAGGTTATGCCTTCAGCAGCTGGCCGCTCATGGGCGACACTTTATTCCCTGCCGAGACGCCAATGATCGATCCTGCCTGGCGGAACGTGGTCGACAATCCTGTGGTTGTGCAGTTCGTGCACCGTTGGTTCGCCTTCCTGGCGGCAGTCGCTGTCGTGTGGCTGGCAACCGCGGCTCGCAGGCTTGGCGCGGTGGCGGCCTGGGGAGCTGTTATCCTCCTCGTCGGATTGCAGATCGTGCTGGGCATTGCGACTCTGCTCACCGGCGTGGAAATCACCATTGCCGTCGCTCATCAGGTGAATGCGGCCGTCCTGTTGATCGCAGTCGTTGCGGCGGCACATACTATTGGGCGGCGCCGGGCCTAACGGCTCACGCGCCACTACCGTCGGCTGATCAGCGGCTAACTGTACCGTTCCTCGCGCCAGGGTTCACCGCGCATGTGATAGCCGTTCATCTCCCAGAAACCTGGACGATCGGCACCGAGAAACTCGATAACGTTGATCCACTTCGCGCTTTTCCAGAAGTAGAGATGCGGAATGATGAGCCGAGCGGGCCCTCCATGCTCCCGGGTGAGCGGTCTGCCTTGCCAAGAGTGGGCGATGATAGCGTCAGATGACGCGAAATCGGGCAGAGTCACGTTGGTAGTGTACCCGTCATATCCGTGGAGCATCACCGCCGTCGCCTCGTCGCGCGGCTCGACCAGATCCAGCAACGAACGTGTTGCGACGCCGGTCCAGTCATTGTCGTACCGCGACCAGGTGGTGACGCAGTGAATGTCCGACCGGATCGTGGTTTGAGGTAGCTCCTGGAATTCGGCCCAATTCAGCGTAAGCGGCCGCGACACCAGACCCCGAACGTTCAAGCGCCAACGGTCAGTCGAGATGTGCGGTTGACGCCCCAGATCAAGGACGGGCCAGTTCCGGACGAGGTGCTGGCCGGGCGGCAGGCGATCACGCGCAGGCTCACGCGGCGCATCGGTGAGGAACTTCCGTTCCGTCGCCCAGCGTTGCTTCGATCGCGTCAACTTCGACTCGGCTGGCGGTGTGTCATCATCCATCGACCGTTGCTCCTCCGCTGACGCTGTTCTGATCCCTTGTGGCCGCGGCGCCAGGCTGCGCGCGTCCCAACCTGCGGCTCGCCGTTACATCTTGCGACGATTAACGACCTCGCCTGGGACATAGCGGCCACAAGCATCGTTCATCCCGCTCACATTCGTTTCAACCCTGTTTGGGAGCACTTCCTTGCCTGCATGGCTTCTGCCTCTCGTCAGCCTCGCCCCCGCCACCACCCTGCCTCCGGCCAGTCTTCCCGCGCAACAGGCGCCCACCGGTCAGGAGTCCCCAGCGTCGACGGGTGAGGAGGATCCCGAACTGGAAGAAGACATCGTCGTTACGGGCTCGCGGGTGCCACGCGGATCCGTGATCGGCGACATCACGCCCGAGGTGGTGCTTAGCGGACGAGACATCCGGGCCTATGGCGCCAGCAACATTGGTGAGCTGCTGGAAGAACTCGCGCCATTGACCGGGAGCATCCAAGGCCGCGGCGCAGGAGCCCCAGTCGTCCTTTTGAGCGGACGCCGGATCAGCGGCTTCCGGGAAATACGCGATCTGCCGCCCGAGGCCATCCAACGGGTAGACATCTTGCCGGAGGAAGTGGCGCTCAAGTACGGCTATCGACCGGACCAGAAGGTGGTGAACATCGTGCTGCGCCGTCGCTTCAACGCCATCACGGCCGAGGCCGAAACCAACCTGGCGACCGATGGCGGTCGACAGGTCCATGAAGCCGACGTCAACTATCTGCGCCTCGCCAACGGCAGCCGGTTCAGCGTGGACGGCGAGTACACACACAGCAACCCCCTGTTCGAAACCGAACGTGACATCTCCAATGCAGACCCTAACCGAACATTGCTGGCCGCCAGCGATACGGCCAAGCTGAACGCCACATATAACCGCACGATATTCGGCAATGTCTCCGCCACACTTAATGGTGAGTTGGAGGGGACGAATTCGCTGGCAGGCCTGGGCAGTGCGGCAAATGGCCAACGGCTGCTGCGGGACAGTCGAACCCGGACCGGCGCACTGAGCTACGCGTTCAACGGCGATCTATCGAAATGGCGCTGGTCGCTGGACGGTGGATATACGCGCGACTGGACGACAACCCTTACGGATCGCGACTATGCCGCCGGGGTCCAGCGCGACCGGGCACGATCCGTCACTGAGCTATTGCAAACCGAAGCGACGCTCAGCGGCAATCTGGCGGACCTGCCGGCCGGCGCGATCACTGCTACGCTGAAGGCGGGCGCCTCCATGCGCGACATACACAGCGAGTCCCGGCGAGCTGACGTGTTTACCGCTACCGACCTTTCGCGCGATCAGGTCAGCGGCCAAGCGAACGTCGACGTTCCGATCTTCCGAAATGGCCCAATTGGTGCCCTGAGCATCAACGTGAATGGCGCTGTGGACCAGCTTTCCGACTTCGGCACCCTTGGAGCCGTCGGCTACGGGTTCAACTGGCGTCCTGTCGAGGCCATCAGAGTGATTGGCTCCATGACATATGAGGATGGTGCACCGACCATCCAGCAACTCGGCAACCCGGTGATCGTCACACCGAACGTACGGGTGTTCGACCTGACCACCGGGCAGACGGTCAACGCCATCACGCTCGAGGGCGGGAACCCCAACCTGCTCGCGGATCAGCGGCGTGTATTGAAGCTGGGACTAACGGCAAAACCGATCTCCGGCACTGATCTTACGATGCTGGTGAATTACACCGACAGCCGCATCGAAAACCCGATCGCCAGTTTTCCAACCGCCACGCCCGAGATCGAAGCCGCGTTCCCTGATCGTTTCGATCGTGACGGAGCCGGCGCTCTCATTCGCATCGACAATCGCCCGGTCAACTTCGAAAGCAGCCGGCAGCGGCAAATCCGCTGGGGCTTCAACTGGTCGGAGACCCTTGAGGCACCGCCGCCCGCGGGCCCAGATGGCCAGCCGCTCACGCCAGAGCAGATTGAGGAGCGCCGCTCCGCCATGCGCGAACGGTTCCGCCAGGAGCGAGGCTCCGGAACAAGCGAAAGCGGCGTCCGTACTGCTGGCTCGCGCGGGTTCGGCGGCGCCGGCGGCTTCGGCGGGCGCGGCTTGGGGGGCGGAAGAACCGGGCGCGTGCAGTTCAGTGCGTTCCATACCTGGCGCCTCGAAGACACTATCAGGATCCGACCTGGCGTTCCGGAACTGGATCTGCTGGACGGATCAGCCACCGGAGCACGCGGGGGTCGGCCAAGGCACGAGATCGAGTTCAATGCCGGATATAACCGGAACGGGATCGGCGTACGGCTGAATGGCACCTGGGAAAGCGGCACTACCCTTCTCGCCAACCCTGGCGGGGCGCCCTCCCCTGAGGATCTGACGTTCGGTTCGCTGTTCACGGCCAACCTCCGGCTTTTCGCCGACCTGAGCCAACAGCGAGCACTGGTGCAAAAGGCGCCCTTCTTCCGAGGGTCCAGAGTGACCCTCGCGATAAACAACCTGTTCAACCAACGACTGGAGGTGCGTGACGCGGCGCGGGCTGTCCCGATCGGATACCAGCCGAGCCTGCTGGACCCGCTTGGTCGCTCGGTAAGGCTGAGTTTTCGGAAGCTGTTTTTCTAACGCGCCAAAGGGACAAGCCGACTTCCGTCAGCGACCGGATGCGCAGGTATCCTGGTACCCGCCACCGGAGGGGCGGAATCGTTGACTTTCTTTGTCCCTTCAATCACAGCGCCCACATCACGACGCACTCTCACCGGGCGCGGCGTCATCGTTTATTGCAAAGGTCCATAGCCCATGAAGGCGCTGATGAAGACCACCAAGGCGGCCAAGCCCGCAGAGGTGGAAAAGAAGTGGCACATCGTCGACGCCACCGACCTGGTGGTCGGCCGTGCAGCGGTCGTGATCGCCAACGTCCTGCGCGGCAAGCACAAGCCGTCGTTCACCCCGCACGTCGATTGCGGTGACAATGTCATCGTGATCAACGCGGACAAGGTGCGCTTCACCGGCAACAAGCTGGGCAGCAAGGTTTATTACAAGCACACCGGCTATGCCGGCGGCATCAAGGGCATCACTGCCGCCAAGGTGCTGGAAGGTCGCTTCCCCGAGCGCGTGCTCGAGAAGGCTGTTGAGCGCATGATCCCGCGCGGCCCGCTTGGCCGTCAGCAGATGCGCAACCTGCGCATCTTCAAGGGCGCCGAGCATCCACACGAAGCGCAGAACCCCGAGGTCCTCGACATCGCCGGCATGAGCCGCAAGAACAAGGTGGGCGCATAATGTCCGACAATCGCCAGTCGCTTTCTGATCTCGCCTCGCTGACGCAGCAGGCCGCTCAGCAGCCGGCCGCTGCGCCTGCCGCCGAAGGCACTCCCGCTGCCGAGGCACCGGTCCAGGCACAGCCGACCACGCCGCTGCGCGCGCAGGAGCTTGACAAGTACGGTCGCGCCTATGCGACCGGCCGCCGCAAGGACGCGGTTGCCCGCGTGTGGTTGAAGCCGGGTTCGGGCAAGATCACGATCAATGGCCGTGATCAGGAAGTGTATTTCGCACGTCCGACGCTGCGTCTCGTCATCAACCAGGTGTTCGGCATCACGGAGCGCGAAGGTCAGTATGACGTGATCTGCACCGTCAAGGGCGGTGGTCTGTCGGGTCAGGCCGGCGCGGTGAAGCATGGCATCAGCCAGGCAATCACCAAGTACGAGCCGGCGCTGCGCGCTCCGGTAAAGGCCGCAGGCTTCCTGACCCGCGACAGCCGTACCGTTGAGCGTAAGAAGTATGGCCGCGCCAAGGCACGCCGCAGCTTCCAGTTCTCGAAGCGCTAATCAGCCGATCCGAGCCGCGGGGCGGCTCCGGATCTGGCCTGCAAGGCAAAGAGGGGGATCGCTCGTTCTGGGCGGTCCCCCTTTTTTCTGATGTTGCGCGTTTCGACGCGAGCGTGATGATTGAGCGACAACGCATCAAATTCGCGCGGGCTCATCATCGCAGAGCCGGCGGCATCACCCTATATCGTGGTCATGCCCGTTCTGGCCGACCTCGCACCGCATCTCCCCCTTATCCTCACGCTGTTAGCCGTGATCCTTGTCGCAGGCATCCTGCGTCGTATTCCGGTGATCGGGCGCATCGTTGGGGTTCTTACCTGGCTTGTCCTGCTTGGGGCCGCGGTGATGGTGCTGGGTCAGCGGGAGCGGTTTGATCCATATCTTGGGCGCGTCGCGGAGTTGCTGGATCTTTCCGGACAACAAGTGGTGGGTGAAGAAACGCGCATCCGGATGAGTCCGGACGGGCATTTCTGGGCGTCCGTCCGCTTCGGTGGGATCACCCGCCGGATGCTGATCGACAGTGGCGCGACGGTTACGGCATTGTCGTTGGAGACGGCCACGCAGGCCGGGCTGGAGGTGCGTGATGCGTTGTTCCCGATGCTGTTGCGGACGGCCAACGGCACGATCAGGGCACAGACCGCGGGCGTTGACGAACTGAAGCTCGGCAATGTTGTTGCCCGCGATGTGCCGGTGGTTGTCTCACCAGCGTTTGGCAACACGGACGTGCTTGGGATGAACTTCCTCTCACGACTGAAATCATGGCGGGTCGAGGGGCGCACGCTGATCCTGGTGCCGCATCATCCTCAGGAAGTTACATCCGGATAATCTGCCGGCCGCCAAATCGCTCGGCCTCCCCGGAATCGTGAGTGACGATCAACATGGGAAGGCGGACTTCGTCCCGCACGCGCTCGATGGCTCGCATTGCTTCCGCGCGGCGCGCGCCGTCCAGGGACGCAAGCGGCTCATCGAGCAGCAGAAAATCGGGCTCGCTCAGCAGCGCCCTTCCGATCGCAACGCGTCGTGCCTCCCCACCGGACAATGTTCTTGGCCAACGCTCAAGCAGATGGGCGATGTCGAGCTGTGCCGTTACATCATCCAGCGCCCCCGTGTGCCTAGCGCCATACAGTAGATTTCGCCGAACCGAGAGATGCGGGAATAGCCTCGGCTCCTGAAATACGATGCCAGCACGCCGATGCTGCGGAGCGATATTGACCCGATCCGCCGCGTCGAAAAGCGCTCGACCCGCGACACGCACATGGCCGCGATCGGGTCGGAGCAGGCCGGCGATCATCATCAAGACGCTGGTCTTACCAGCTCCCGAGGGGCCAATCAGGACACTACTACCCGCGCCCGTCTGGAACGCCGCGCTCAGGATCGCACCGCCGCGTCGAACGGTGACGTCGACATCAAAGGACATGAAGGCGGCGCTCCTGACGACGGGCAAGCAACTCCGAAAAGATCAAGGCGGCAAGACTGAGCGCGACCGAGATCGTTGCCAACTGCCACACCATCGCCTCGCCACCGGGCCGCTGCAAGGCAGCGTATATCGCCAGCGGGAGCGTTTGTGTTTCGCCCGGCACGTTGGAAACGAAGGTGATGGTGGCGCCGAACTCCCCCAAGGACCGCGCGAAGCCGAGCATCGCAGCGGCGAGGATACCGGGCAGCGCCAATGGCAGGGTGATGGTCACGAACGTGCGCCACGGCCCAGCCCCCAAAGTTAGCGCAGCTTGTTCAAGACGCCGGTCAACAGCCTCAATCGAAAGGCGAATTGCGCGGACCATCAGCGGCAATGCCATCACTGCGGCAGCCACCGCTGCGCCCGTCCAGCGGAACAGGATGCTGATCCCGAACCATCGCTCGAGCACCGCGCCCAACGGCCCGCTGGGAGCGAAGGCGAGGAGTAGCATCCATCCGGTGACCACTGGCGGCACTACCAGGGGCAGGTGAACCAAGCCATCGAGCAAGATCTTGCCGGGAAAGCGCCCGCGCGCCAGGAGCCAGGCCAGCGCGAATGCCAAGGGCAGCGTCGCCGCGGTCGCCACTCCCCCGATCAACAAGGAGAGTCTGACCACCGTTTGGAGGTCGTCCGTCAAGGCTTTGTGAAGCCAAAACGGCCGATTATCTGTTGTCCGCGGCCGGAGATGAGGAACTTTCGGAACATTTCGGCCTCGCTGTGCCGCGCGCTCTTCAAACGGGCAATCGGATAGATGATCGGGGCGTGGCTGTGCGGTGGAAAGATCCCGGCAACCGACAGGTTCGGGACCAAACGCGCGTCGGTCAGATAAACGATGCCATAGGGCGTCGCCCCTCTTTCTACGAGAGCGAGCGCCCCGCGGACGCTCTCCGCCCGAACAACGCGCCGCGCAACCATCGACCATGCGCCGAGCCGCTGGAGCGCTGCCTTGCCATATCTCCCCGCCGGCACCGCATCGGGATCCGCCATCGCCAGCGGACCGCTGGCCAGAAGCCGGCCGAGAGCGGGACCGCTCAGGCTTGTGACTGGCGCCCGTCCTGCGCGAGCCACCACGACCAGCCGATTGCCGGCGAGATTGGCCCGGGTGCCTGGCACGAGCAAGCGGCGCCGGGCGAGATCGTCCATCCATTCCTGATCAGCCGAAACGAATAGGTCGGCCGGCGCGCCAGCCGCTACCTGTCGAGCCAGCGCAGAAGATGCAGCGAAGGAGAGCACTGGCCGGGGATGGCCCTGTTTCTCCCACGCGTCGGCGGCGGCGCTCAGAGCCTCCTGCATGCTGGCTGCCGCGAGAACCAACGGCCCGCGCTCTTGCGCCGAAGCCGATGGGGAAAAAAGCGCAAGCAGCAGGAGCAATGCGGAAAACAAGCGCACGGATGTTTCTCCACCGAGTGCCCCTTAGTACCGGTGGCGCCACGATCCGACCAGCCGCAGTGTCAGGTGGACAAGGATCAGATCGTTGCTTAGCGACAGGCCAAACGGAGAGGAGCGGCCATGCAAGAGCAGGACCGGCTGTGGCGATGGAGATGAACGACGTCAGCGCAATGCTCGCCGATACGGCCGAGCGGCTGTTCGCCACCCATGCCGAGGGGATCGAGAGCGCGGCGCGCGCCGGAACATGGGCGGATGCGGCCTGGGCTGCGATCGAGGAAAGCGGCCTGCCGCTGGCGCTGGTTCCGGAGGAGCATGGCGGCTTCGGCATTCCGGCAAGCGAAGCGCTTGCGCTGATACGCCTAATCGGCCGGCACGCACTTGCCCTGCCGCTTGCCGAAACGATGATCGGCAATGTCGTTCTCGCTTCTGCAGGACTGCCGTTGGCCGAAGGGCCGGTCGGACTTGCCGAACATGCCGAGGCACGCGTGCCATGGGGCCGTTTCGCCAAGACCATCGTCGTGGGAAGCGAGACCGGGGTACAGCGGCATGGGGCGTCGCCCGTCGCAGCCGAAAGCACTAATGTCGCCGGACATCCCCGCGACCAGATATCGGTACTACCTGGCCAGACTGGTTCGAGGGCCGAATTATCGCTCCTGGAGCTTGGCGCACTTGCCCGAGCGATGCAGATGGCAGGCGCGCTGGAGCGCGTGCTTGAACTGACCATCGAGCATGTATCAAGCCGTGTTCAGTTCGGACGCCCCCTCGCCAAGTTTCAGGCGATCCAGCAGGAACTCGCCAAGCTGGCCGGGGAAGTTGCGGCTGCATCGGCCGCGGCAGATCATGCCGCCGACACCTATGCGACTGGCGGCGACCTGACTTTTGCCGTCGCCGTCGCGCGTACGAGGATCGGTGAAGCGGCCAGCAAGGCTACAGCCATCGGCCATCAGTTGCATGGGGCGATCGGCTTTACGCGTGAACATGCGCTCCATCGCTTCACGACTGCCTTGTGGGCGTGGCGAGATGAATTCGGCACGCAACGATATTGGACGCTGGCGCTGGGCAAGCGCGCGTTGAC
The DNA here is from genome assembly GCF_020707225.1 of Sphingomonas sp. IC4-52. Classification (NCBI taxonomy): domain Bacteria; kingdom Pseudomonadati; phylum Pseudomonadota; class Alphaproteobacteria; order Sphingomonadales; family Sphingomonadaceae; genus Sphingomonas; species Sphingomonas sp. IC4-52. The sequence goes on from NZ_JAJFEU010000001.1 coordinate 558,437, forward strand.
CGCCGGACGGGATGGCTACTGGCTGATGGTGGTGGCAGCATGACAACACTTCGCTTCCCCACCCCGCCGGTCCATGGAGCCGCAGAAGCACTACGCACCGAAGTTCGCGCCTTTCTTGCCGATGCGCTGGCCGACCGCCCGCCACTGCGCCGGGCCGACAGCTGGAACGGCTTCGACCGGGAGTTCAGTCGCAAGCTCGGCCAGCGCGGTTGGCTCGGCATGACTTGGCCGAAGAAATACGGCGGTCATGAGCGCAGCGCGTTTGAACGCTATGTCGTAGTCGAGGAAACGCTGGCAGCTGGTGCCCCGGTGGCGGCGCACTGGATCGCCGACCGCCAGAGCGGGCCGAGCCTGCTCAAATACGGCACCGAGGATCAGAAGCAGTCCATCCTGCCCGGCATCGCCGCTGGCGAGACAGTGTTCTGCATCGGCATGAGCGAACCCGATTCTGGTTCCGATCTGGCAGCCACGCGCACGCGGGCGACGCCGGTGGACGGGGGATGGCGGGTGACTGGGACGAAATTGTGGACGACCGGCGCCCATGATGCCGACTACATGATCCTGTTCTGCCGAACGAGCGGAACGCCGGCCGATCGGCAGGCAGGAACGAGTCAGTTGCTGGTCGACCTGAAGGCGACGGACGGGATCACCATCCGTCCGATCATCGACCTGGCGGGACAGCATCACTTTAACGAAGTGCATTTCGAAGAAGCGTTTCTGCCCTCCTCCGCCCTGATCGGTAGCGAAGGCGCGGGTTGGGAACAGGTAATGAGCGAACTTGCGTTCGAACGCAGCGGGCCGGAGCGCTTCCTGTCCTCGATGCAGCTTCTCATCGAGTTGATCGGCGCCCTGCGGGGTTCAACAAGCGAAGCCGCTGAACTGGCGCTGGGGCGCCTTACGGCTCATCTCGTTACCCTTCGGCGGTTATCGCGCGGCGTCGCCGCGATGCTGGAGGCCGGCGAGAACCCGGGCACGCATGCCGCCATCGTGAAGGATCTGGGCGCGACGTTCGAGCAGGACCTGCCCGATATCGCGCGCAACCTGATCGACGCGGAGCCGGACGCCGGATCCACTTCCGACTTTATCGCCGTTCTTGCCCATATCACTATGAACGCCCCCAGCTTTTCTCTGCGCGGGGGCACGCGCGAGATCCTGCGCGGCATCATTGCCCGCGGCCTGGGCCTGCGTTGACCGGAGATCATCAATGACCGTCGTTACCACCGAGATCCGCGGACCGATCGCCATCCTGCGGCTGAACCGCCCCGACGCGATGAATGCGCTGGGCGCAGACGGCGACGGCGAGGCGGTGCGTGCCGCATGCGACGCGCTGAACGCCGACATGTCGATCCGCTGCGTGATCCTGACTGGCGAAGGCCGAGCCTTTTCGGCGGGTGGCGACATCAAGAAGATGGCTGATCCGCAGGGACCGTTCTCCGGATCGGGGCTGGGCATTCGCAGCCATTATCAGCGCAACATCCACCGTATCGCACGGGCGCTGTTCTCCCTGGACATGCCGGTGATCGCGGCGGTGAATGGCCCTGCGATCGGCCTTGGGTGCGACGTCGCCTGCATGGCCGACATCCGCATCGCCAGCGACAAGGCGAAGTTCGGCGTTACCTTCCTCAAGCTGGGGCTGGTGCCGGGCGACGGTGGGTCCTGGCTGTTGCCACGCGCGATCGGGATGAGTCGGGCGGCGGAGCTGTTCTTCACCGGGGATGTGGTCGATGCGAACACGGCGGCCGATTGGGGTCTCGTAAGCCGCGTGGTTCCTCACGAAGCGCTCATGGACGAGGCGCTGGCGCTTGCCGGCAAGATCGCTGCCCTGCCCCCGCACTCGCTTCGCCTCACCAAGTCCCTGCTGCGCCAGGGGCAGACGAGCAGCTATGATCAGGCACTTGATTCGGCATCCACCGCGCAGGCGGTGAGCCATGCGACGGCTGATCACCGCGAGGGCGTGGCCGCCTTGCTTGAGAAGCGTGAGGCAGTGTTCCGGGGCGAATGACCACTGAGTTGGCCCATCTGCCACTCCCCGACCCCGCACGGCGGGCAGTGGCAGGCTGATCAGCCCAGGGCATCATCCCTTTGGGGGGCCGAAATCATCGTCGGGGTCATCGAGATAGGCGCGCTCCCCGGGCGTCGTTTCGCGACCAAGAACGGCATTGCGGGTGGGGAAGCGCCCGAACCGGGCGATCACCTCAAGGTGACCGACCGCATAGGCCAGATTGCCGCCGCCAAGCTCCGAGAACTTCGCCACGCTGAGCCGTTGCAGTGGGAGGTCTTCGGCATGCATCAGCGGCATGTAGAGGAACGCGCGCTCTTCTGGGGCGTAGCGCCCCTCCCACCCACGTTCGATCGCTAGCTGGCACAGCTCAACCGCAAGCGCGTCCGCCTCATAAGCACGCGGCGAATCGCGGTAGATGTTACGTGAAAACTGATCGAGCAGGATGATCGCGGCGAGGAGCTGATCCGGGCCGTCGCGCCACTCCATCGCTCGGGTTCGCAGCACTTGATCGCGAAGAGGCCCGAAGCGGCCGGCGATCTGCGCATCGAGTGCGGCATTTCTGGCGAACTGCTGTTCCATCGACAGCGCGAACCAGAAGTCTAGTACGTCACGTGCCGCATCGTGGACTATCGCGTGCTGTCTCCCTAGATCGCCCATCATGCTTCCCTCCCGTTCGCCCAATGTGATTACGCTGGGCTGCCGATTGAACCTTGCCGAAAGCGAAGCGATTCGCGCGCTCGTCGGTGCGAGTGATATGGTAGTGATCAACGGCTGCGGTGTGACAAACGAGGCAATGAAGCAGACGCGCGTGGCCGTCCGCCGCGCGCGCCGCGATCGGCCAGACGCGCAGATCGTCGTTACCGGCTGCGCATCGGAGATCGACCGTGACGCATTTGTGGCGATGCCGGAGGTTGACCGGGTGGTGCCGAACGCAGCGAAGCTACTGCCCGCGACTTGGGGCGCCTTCCCTAACAGGCGACCGCCGCGGCGACATGCCCGCGCATTTCTGGGCGTGCAGAACGGCTGTGATCATTCGTGCACCTTCTGCGCCATTCCTAAGGGGCGCGGGCCAAGCCGTTCCGAGCCGGTGGGCCAGGTCGTGTCCGCAGCCGCGGAGTTGGTGGAGCAAGGCGCGCGCGAAATCGTGCTGACCGGCGTAGACCTGACAAGCTACGAGGGCGGCCTCGGTCGGCTGGTCGAAGCGGTGCTGCTGGGCGTGCCGGGGCTGGCTCGGCTGCGCCTGTCCTCGCTGGACACGATCGAGATCGACGAGCGCTTGTTCGAACTGATCACCGGGGAGCCGCGAGTGATGCCGCATGTCCATCTTTCGCTGCAGGCGGGCGACGATCTGATCCTGAAGCGAATGAAGCGCCGGCACCTCCGGGCAGAAGCGGTGGCCGTGGTGGCGCGCCTGAAGGCGCGGCGCGATATCACCATGGGGGCGGATCTGATCGCCGGCTTCCCAACCGAGGACGAAGCGGCGTTTGCCAACACCCTGGCGCTGATCGACGATTGCGACATCGTCCATGCCCATGTCTTTCCCTATTCGCCGCGCGCGGGCACGCCGGCGGCGCGGATGCCGCAGGTTGCGCCTACAACGGCCAAGGCGCGGGCCGCGCGGCTGCGCGAGGCGGCCGACCAACGCCGTGGGGCCTGGCTACGATCGCTGATCGGCACGACGCAACGGATCGTCATCGAAAAGCCGGGCGATCGCGGCCATGCGGAAAATTTTGCCGAGGTTCGGCTGGTCAACCCTGCACCGACGGCCTCGGCGCATGCCTCACCGGCTTTGCCGAACGATGCCGCTGCTCTATCGACCCTTCGGATGGGGACGGTTGGAGCAATCCAATCGGTCACCATCATTGGCGCTGCCCACGATCACCTCATTGGAATTCCTGCATGACTGACCAGCGTTCCTGGCACGACAAGCTTCTCGGCGGTTTCCGCCGCACGTCCGACCGGCTGGTTGGCAATCTTGCAGGCCTGGGCACGGCGCGGCTGGATGACGAAACGCTGGACGAGATCGAGGAAGCGCTGATCGCGTCGGACCTCGGGCCAGAAACGGCCACCCGGATCCGGACCCGGCTGGCCGAAGGGAGTTTCGAGCGGAACATGGAGGAACTCGGCATTCGCCTGGTGGTGGCCGAGGAAGTCGAGAAGGTACTTGCGCAAGTCGCCAAGCCGCTGGAGATCGACGCTTTTCCGCGGCCGCAGGTGATCCTGGTGATCGGGGTGAACGGTTCGGGCAAGACAACCACCATCGCCAAACTGGCCCACCTGTTCATGGAACAGGATTATGGCGTGATGCTGGCCGCTGGCGACACTTTCCGCGCCGCGGCGATTGGCCAGCTCGCCACCTGGGCGGAACGGGTCGGCGTGCCGATCGTGACCGGGCCTGAAGGCGGCGATGCGGCCGGCATCGTCTGGGATGCCGTGAAGAAAGCAACCGAAACAGGCATCGACGTGCTGATCGTCGACACAGCCGGGCGCCTCCAGAACAAACGGGAGCTGATGGACGAACTGGCGAAGATCCGGCGTGTCCTTGGCCGCATCAACCCGGCCTCACCGCACGACGTGGTCCTCGTTCTGGACGCGACGACGGGACAGAACGCGCTCAGCCAGATCGAGGTGTTCAAGGAAGTGGCGGGCGTGACCGGCCTCGTGATGACGAAGCTCGACGGCACCGCGCGTGGCGGCGTGCTGGTCGCTGCCGCCGAGCGTTATGGCCTGCCCATCCATGCCATTGGCGTTGGTGAGTCGATGAACGATCTACGGCCGTTCGACCCCAACGAAGTCAGCCGGATCATTGCCGGTGTCGATCGGGGCTCGTGAACCGCGACCCTTTCCGACCGTTCTGACAAGATATGAGACCGCGGATGTGGCGCGGAATGGCGAAAGAACGCCCGCTGTCTGGCAGCGGACGAACGGAGTATGAGTTGACCGACGCGCGCAAATCCTCGCCCGGCCTGCGGCTGGCGCTCGATTATGGACCGTTGATCGTCTTTTTCGCGGTCAACTTCCTCACGCCCGGTCCCGCGATCGCGCGGATCATCGCGGCAACCGGCGCCTTTATGGCGGCCATGGTCGCGGCACTGATTTTGTCATGGTGGAAGACGCGGCACATACCTCCCATGCTGTTGGTGTCTGGCGCGCTGGTGATCGTGTTCGGTGGTCTGACGATCTGGTTCCAGGACGAACGCTTTATCAAGATGAAGCCCACGTTCGTCTATGGCATCTTCGCCGCGACGCTTGGCATTGGCCTCGCCACCGGGCGGCCGCTGCTCCAGATGCTCTTGGAAAGTGCCTATCCCGGCCTGACCGGCGAAGGGTGGCGCAAGCTCACCCGTAATTGGGCGCTGTTCTTTGTCTTCATGGCTGCGCTGAACGAAATCGTGTGGCGGACGACCAGCACGGATTTCTGGGTCGGTTTCAAGCTATGGGGAGCGATCCCGCTGACGCTGATATTCGCGATTGCGAACGTTCCCATGCTGATGCGGCACGGCTTGCAGGCGGGCGATGCCGCCGCAACCATTCCGCCGCAGGAATAGCCCGGCAGCGAGAGTCGCCGCCGGGCCATTGGACCTCAGCCGAGCCGTTCAATCTTCTGCGCGGCCTCGTCGATCAGGGCGACGACCTGCAGCAGCGTCTCGTCGCTGATATCCCCGCGGCTCAGGCGATCCTGAAGGGCGGCCCGCAGGTTGCTCATTGCGCGCCGCACCGGCACCGCGTCAGTCTGCTTGTGCTTTTCACCGGCCGTGGACAAGCGAGCGAACAGCTTGCTGACCTGATCCTCACTTTCGACCAGTTCGGCGCTGCCCGCGCCGGTGATCGAGAAACGACGGCGACCATCACCGTCTTCCTCGCCAGTCACATGGCCGCTTTCGCCCAGCATCGTAAGGGTGGGGTAAACGACGCCCGGCGAGGGCGCATAGCCGCCGCTGGTCAGTTCCTCGATCGCCTTGATCAGTTCGTAGCCGTGGCGCGGTTCATCCGCGATCATCTTCAACAAAACGAGACGGAGTTCACCGCTGTCGAACATGCGGCGGCGGCGCAGGCCACCAACCTTTGCCATGCCCCTGCGTCCCTCACGACCAGCACGGGCGTTTGCGCCGCGCGCCTTTGCCCCGCGCTTCGCAGTGGCAGCACCGGGGCCCGCCTCCGCAGCAACCGCTCCACGGGCCGCGCGACCGGCCCGAGCCAGCCGCTTCTTTTCGACAGCGCCTGCTGCACGCGCAGCCTTTCGCAGGGCTGCGGCGCGCCGCGGCCCACCGCGATTGGCGCCCTTGCCTTGGCCTTCTTCGGTTTCCATGTCGAACACTCCTTAAGATACTTACAAGATATATCTTAAGACGCTGCCGTCAAGCATGCTGGGAAAGTTCACTGGCAACGCCTATGTGATCCGGCATGGCTGATCTCTTCGCTGGCTTGGGGATGCCAGAGACCGCTTCGGTGCCAGCGGCCAATGCTCCGCTCGCCGATCGACTGCGCCCTTCCCGTCTTGCCGATGTGGTGGGGCAGGAACATCTGACAGCACCGGAAGGCGCAATCGGGCGGATGATCGCAGCCGGTCGCCTCTCGTCCATGATCCTGTGGGGGCCGCCTGGGGTCGGTAAGACGACCATCTCGCGCCTGATCGCGCGAGAGGCGGGATACGAGTTCATGCAGCTATCCGCCGTGACGACGGGCCTGGCCGATCTGAGAAAGGCCATCGCCGCGGCGGCGGCCCTGCGGAACGCCACGGGGCGCCCAACAGCCGTCTTCATCGACGAGCTGCACCGCTTCTCCCGCCCGGTACAGGACGCGATGCTACCCGCGCTTGAAGATGGCACGTTCACCCTGATCGGCGCGACCACCGAGAACCCGAGTTTCAGTCTGGTTTCGGCATTATTGTCGCGTGCCAAAGTGTTCACGCTGAAGCGGCTGAGCGAGGATGATCTCGAGCAGGTGATCGTCCGCGCGGAGGGTCATTTCGAAAGGCCCCTACCGCTTGATCCGGTCGCGCGCGGCGCATTGATCGGGATGGCGGACGGCGACGCGCGCTACTTGCTGGGGCTTTGCGACGATCTGTTCGCGGTTGGCACCGATCAGCCGCTCAGCGTGCAGCAACTCGCGGAGATCGTGCAGGTTCGCGCGCCATTGTACGACAAGGGGCAGGAAGAGCATTTTAACATGCTCAGCTCCTTTCACAAAAGCCTGCGTGGAAGCGATGTTGATGCCGCCATGTACTGGGCCGCGCGGATGCTGGCGAGCGGCGAGGATCCCGCCGTGATCTTTCGCCGTCTGTTATGCGCCGCGTCTGAGGACGTCGGCATGGCCGATCCGCAAGCCATGGTTCAGGTGCTCACGGCTTGGCAGGCGTTCGAGCGGGCCGGTTTGCCCGAGGGGCGGCTCTTCCTCGCACAGGCTATCGCCTATGTCGCGACCGCGCCGAAGTCCAATGCCGCGTATCTGGCGTTCGACAAGGCGACGGCGCTGGCGCGGAAAACGGGCTCGCTTCCGCCGCCCAAGCACATCCTCAACGCGCCGACCGCCCTCATGAAGGAGCTGGGCTACCACGAGGGCTACCAATATGATCACGATCGGCCCGACGCGTTTTCCGGCCAGGAATTCTACCCCGACGACATTGCCGCGGCCCGGCCAGAACCGCTGTACCAACCAAACGAGCGCGGGTTCGAACGGGAGATCCGCAAGCGCCTGGCCTTCTGGTCGGCGCGGCGCGAGTCCGGTCGCTAACGGTTCACCTGATATCCTCAGCTGATGGATGGTAAGCGATGCATCCTCGGCCTTGCTCGATGGTTCTGCCTTCAAGCGAGGAGACGGTGATGCGCAAGGGACAGGACAAGGGCGAGGAACAGGGCACCGTCCATTACTCCGGCACGGAAGGCGGTTGGGGCTCTGTGCGCGGCATCGTTGAGACCGCCCTTCGCGAACGTCCGAAGCCGGCCGCCCTCGACGCGCTGCGGCGCCAGAACAAGCCCGGTGGCTTCATGTGCGTGTCGTGTGCCTGGACCAAGCCAAAGCACCCACACACCTTCGAGTTCTGCGAGAACGGCGCGAAAGCGACCTTGTGGGAGCTCACCAGCAGGCGGTGCACGCCTGAGTTCTTTGCCGAACATACGGTGACGGAGCTGAAGGGGTGGAAGGATTATGACCTGGAGCAGACCGGGCGGCTGACCCACCCGATGCGCTACGAACATGCCATCGACAAATATGTCCCGTGCAGTTGGGAAGAGGCGTTCAGCGCGATCGGGCGTGAGTTGAAGGCGATCGATCCTAAGTCCGCCGTTTTCTACTCCTCTGGACGGGCGAGTCTGGAAACGAGTTATCTCTACGCATTGTTCGCGCGACTTTATGGCCACAACAATCTGCCTGACAGCTCGAACATGTGCCACGAAACGACCTCAGTCGCGCTGAAGGAGGTGACGGGATCGCCGGTCGGCACCTGCGTGCTCTCCGATTTCGAGCTCTGCGACGCGATATTCTTTTTCGGGCAGAACCCTGGGACCAATTCCCCGCGCCTCCTCCACCCGCTGCAGGAAGCGGTGAAACGGGGCTGCAAGATTGTGACGTTCAATCCGATCCGGGAGAAAGGGCTGGAGGTCTTCAAGAACCCGCAAAGCCCCAAGGAGATGCTGACACCGGCGGCGACCCCGATTTCCGCCCTGTACCTTCAAGTGAAAACGGGTGGAGATATCGCCGCGATCACCGGCATGATGAAGCATGTGTTCGCCAAGGAGGCGGAGCGCTGGGCGGCCGAGAAAATTCACGTTCTCGACGTCGACTTCATTGAACAGCATACGGCCGGGTTCGACGCCCTGAAGGCGCATGTGGGCGCGACCAGCTGGGAGACGATCGAACACGAAAGCGGCCTCGCGCGCTCAGACATCGAGGCGGCCGCCGATATCTACATCGAGGCGAAACGATCGATCGCAATGTATGGTATGGGGCTGACCCAGCACGTGCACGGCAGCGACAACATCAAGCAGTTGGTGAACCTGTTCCTGCTGAAGGGAAATATCGGCCGCGACGGCACGGGCATTTCGCCGGTGCGCGGCCATTCCAATGTGCAGGGCCAGCGCACAGTGGGCATTTCCGAGAAGCCCGAGTTGGTGCCGCTCGACAAGCTGGCCGAGCAATATGACTTTGAGCCGCCGCGCGATGAGGGCCTTACCACCGTTCACGCCTGCAAGAAGATCCAGACCGGGGAGGTGAAAGCCTTCATCGGCTTGGGCGGCAATTTCGTTCGCGCCATTCCTGAACGCGAGCGGATGGAGGCTGCCTGGACCAAGCTGCGCCTGACCGTGCAGATCGCCACCAAACTCAATCGCAGCCATCTCATCAACGGCGAGGTGGCCTATCTCCTGCCGTGTCTCGGCCGATCGGAGGAGGACGTCCAGGTGACCGGCGCGCAGGCGGTGACGATGGAGGACAGCCTGAGTTGCATCCATGGGTCGATCGGCCGGGCCACGCCGGCCTCCCCGGACCTTAAATCCGAGCCAGCGATCGTTGCGGGCATGGCGAAGGCAACGCTGCCGCCGAACCCGAAGGTGCCCTGGGATGATTGGGTGGCTGACTACGGCCTGATCCGTGACGCCATCGAGGAAACCTATCCCGAGCAATTCCACGACTTCAACAAGCGGGTGTTCACGCCCGGCGGGTTCTACCGCGGCAATTCGGCGCGGGAGCGAGTCTGGAAGACGGAAAGTGGCAAGGCAGATTTCACCCTGCCGAAGAAGTTGAACAGCTGGGGCACGGAAGACAAGGAAGGCCGCTGGCGGCTCATGACCCTCCGATCCAACGATCAGTTCAACACGACCATCTATGGCTATTCCGATCGACTTCGCGGGATCGAGGGGACGCGCGATGTGCTGCTGATGAACCCCGAGGACATCGCCGCCGCGGGGCTGCAAGATGGGCAGATCGTCGGCCTTGCCAGCGACGCCGAGGACGGCGTGGACCGTAAGGTGGGTGGGTTGACGGTGACTCCATTCCTGCTGCCACGGGGATGCATTGGCGGCTACTATCCAGAGATGAACCCGCTCGTGCCGCTGAGCTGGCATGACGAAGAGTCGAAGACGCCGGCGGGAAAGAGCGTGCCGGTCCGCATCGTAGCCTAATCGGCCATTGATCTACGCTGTTTCGCCAGCGCATCGATTATGGCAGCGCATGTGCGGGCGCTGCCAACCGGCAGGCTATCGGGTCATCGTCGCTTACAATCGGAAGAGGATCGGCAGTTGAAGCTTGATGTCCATGTGCTCAAGGTCGGCGCGTCTTGTCTTACCATCACCAAGACTCGGGCTGGGCGCGTGAGTGATCGGCCAGAGGCTCGGCATTGCTTGGCCAAACTTTCTATGCCGGGGCTCCTCGCTCTTGGTCTTCTTGCTACGCCGGCTTCGGCCCAGGTGATCGCCGCGGAACGATCAACGGCGTATGAGAATGCTGTTGCCGCCGGCTACAAGGCGCTCGCACTATGCGAAGGCGTTGTTGCCGCTGGCCGTACCGAGGCGCAGGTGGAAGCGCTCGAGCTGCGCGGAATCTACTCCGAATATCAGCCACTCCTGCCGAAACTGAAGGCGACCGTGGATCGCCGCGCACGGAGCGTGCTGGTTTCCTTCCCTGGTGATCTGCCACCTCGCAGAGCGGACTGGGCTCCCGGTGTCGGCTGTGTGCTCTCCCCTATCGGCGCAACCTCACGGCTCTGGCCGGCCGGCACTTGGCAGGGCCAATTGCCTGCATCCGCCGATGCTCGTCCTTGGCCGCTGGGAGATGCCGGCATCTCGCCTCGCCCCACCCCCGCACTCGGCGCCACGATCGACAAGGCCTTCGACCGCTCCACCTACAAGGGTGAAACCGTCGGCGTGATCGTGATGAGGGACGGCCGTGTCCTCGGGGAACGATATGCCAGCGGCTTCGGCCCTTTCGTCGCCAACCGGACCTGGTCGGTCGCGAAGAGCATCGCCGGCACCCTGGTCGGCATTGCCGTGCAAGAACATGGCATCGACACGACTAAGCCGGCGCAGATCCCGGAATGGCGCGTATCCGGTGATCCCCGACGCAACATCACACTCGACCATCTGCTGCGGATGTCGTCCGGCCTGCACAGCGATCACTATGGCAATCGGACCGACGCAATCTATTTCGGCGGCACGACCGTAACCGAGCAGGCTGCGGGTTGGCCCCTAGAGGTCAAGCCGGGGACGCGGTTCCGCTATGCAAACAATGACATCATGCTCGCCGCGCGAGCGGTCAGGGCGGCGATGAACAACGACAAGCGCTACTCTGCCTGGCCACAACGCCTGTTCGCGCCGCTTGGCATGCAGCACACGACGGCTGGTACGGACTGGCAGGGCAATTTCATCCTCTCCAGTCAGGTTTACACGACGGCGCGGGACCTTGCCCGACTTGGCCAGTTCTGGCTTCAGGATGGCGTATGGCAGGGCAAGCGCCTGCTGCCGGCGGGATGGATGCGCTACATGACCACGCCCAGCGGCCCACAGCCCGCGGATGGCCCCGGCTACGGCGCGACGATGTGGCTCTTCGGCCCGAAACAGGGGCTTCCGGTCGGGAGCTATTCGGCCCAGGGTAACCGCGGCCAGTACGTCATGGTTGTTCCCTCGCGGAAGCTGGTAATCGTGCGCCGGGGTGAGGACACGGCAAACGGACGGTTCGACATCGCCCGGTTCACCGCAGACGTCATCCGCGACCTGCAATGAAGGACTGGGAGGACGTTGTGGCGTTCTCGTGCGGCCTGCCGGACGTGACCATGGCGCCTTATTACGGCTTCCCCTGTCCCAAGGTGAACGGCAAGGCGTTCGTCTCGCCCGGGCGTGAGGCGGGAAGCTTTCATGTCCCCACCCCTCACGACGAGAAGGCGGTGCTGCTGGAGACAGAGCCGGACACATATTGGCAGACCCCTCACTATGAGGGCTGGCCAGGTGTTCTGGTCCGCTACGCGGCCGGAGATCCGGAACGTGTCCGCACTGTGATCCGCCGCGCCTGGTGGGATCGCGCGACCAAGGCGCAGCGCCAGGCTTTTGGACCCAGGCCCTGACCCACTTCCGCAAATTCGCTGCCATCGACTGGTCCGGCGCGAAAGGGCGACGGCACAAGGGCATTGCCCTTGCCCTCTGCCACGCCGGCGACGATGCCCCGCAGCTGATCGCGCCGCCCGAAGGTGCCTGGTCGCGCTCGCAAATTCTGGAGTGGCTGCTGGCGCAAGCGGACGAGCCGCTGCTAGTTGGAATCGACTGCAGCTTCTCCGCGCCCTTTGTCGTGCGAGGGGCCCATCTTCCCGGCGAAACGACGACGGCGAGCGCGCAAGAACTTTGGGCTTATGTCGACTCTCACAGCAGCGACGAAGATCTGGGTGCCGCATCCTTTCTGGAGCAGCGCCGCGGCCGCCACTTCTACCTGGGCGCGGCGGACGGTCCGAAGCGAGACTTCCTGCATTGGCGCGCCTGCGAGATGGCGGATGGCCACGCGACTAAGCCGACCACCGTTTATGACGCGATTGGCGCGGCACAGGTCGCCAAGGCGAGCTTCGCCGGCATGCGCATGCTCCATCATCTCGCGGGCCGCGTCCCCGTCTGGCCCTTTGACCCGCTGCCGCAGAATGGCGCAGTGCTGGTCGAGATCTACACTGCAATTGCCGCACGCGCCGCCGGCCTACCCCGCGGGAGAAGCAAGCTCCGGGATGCCGTCGCTTTGGACGCTGCACTAACGATGATCGGCAGCGCACCGCATCGTCCACTCAGCCGCTACGACGATCACGCAACCGATGCGATCCTCGCCGCCGCGTGGCTGCGCACGAGGGCCGATCGCGACGATTTGTGGCACCCGCGAGGCTTGAATGAGAAAATCCGATACACGGAAGGCTGGACCTTCGGCGTATCCTGACGCATGAGCCGCCGACCATGCCGGTTTAGCTCAGCTGGTAGAGCAGCGGTTTTGTAAACCGAAGGTCGCGGGTTCGATCCCTGCAACCGGCACCAAAGTTCTTGAAAGGCGCTATTCTCCGCGCTTTTCGCGGTTTTCCGCCACTTCCGGCCCCGAAGCGGGTACAACGGAAGGTACATCGGCGCTATGCCTGCTGTCATGGAAAACACCCACACGCTGCCATCCGGCCGTGTCATCTATCGTCGAGTCTATCCGGTCGCACTGAGGCCTTTCGTCCCGAAGCAGGCCCGCGAGTTCAAGATTTCGCTAGGTCGGCTCGGAGACCCCGAGGTTGGCACCCGGCATACCGCTGCGATGCGCCAATATGACGCAATCATCGCCAAGGCGCGCGCTCAACAATCTGGTGTTCGGAGCCCTCTGACAAGGGAACTCTGAGGTCCGCAAGGACGGTCCGAAATAAGTACCTGACGCCCATCAAGGCCGCTCTGGCTTGGGCGGTGGACGAGCAGAAACTGGATACCAACGTCGCTAAGGGCGTGGTCGTCAGGGTCCCCAAGTCCGCCAAGCTACGCGAGAAGAGTTATACGACCGAGGAGGCCCGGAGGGTGCTGAAGGCCGCTCTTGCGCCTCCCCCTGCCCGCACCTCATCCCGATCGGCTCTGGCGCGGCGCTGGGTTCCTTGGCTGTGCGCGTACACCGGCGCTCGGGTCAACGAAATCACTCAGCTCCGGAAGGAAGACGTTCAGCAGCAGGAAGGCGTGTGGCTCATCCGGATCACTCCCGAGGCAGGCCGTGTGAAGACCAACGAAGCTCGGCTCGTCCCCGTCCATGCGCACCTTGTTGACCAAGGCTTTATCAAGGTGGTCCAGGAGGCCGGAGAGGGGCCGCTGTTCTTCGACGCCGATCGGCGTCGCGGAGGTGCGGGAGAGAGCCGGCAGCACAAGAAAATCGGTGAACGCCTGGCAGGCTGGGTCCGTAACGAAGTGGGCATCAACGATCCGGGCATAGCCCCCAACCACGCTTGGCGTCAGACCTTCAAGACCTTGGCGTTGGAGGCTGGTATTCAGGAGCGGGTCGCTGATGCGCTCCAGGGCCATGCGCCGTCGTCCGTAGGCCAGACCTACGGTCATGCGTCCGTAAAGACCCTGTCGGCGGCCATGGAGCGCTTCCCGCGCTTTGAGGTCGAGGGCGCCTGACTTCAGCGTTTCGGCGGGGCTGTGAGGACCTGAATGGACCGCAGGACACAGGACGGGCACGGTCCGCGCTTAATGTCCGAGATTGGGTGGATAGCTGACATTCGCTCGGCGGTGTAAATTGGCTGGATGACGCAGCAGGCTCTATCCTTCCTCAAGGTGCCCGTTGGGCAGACCAGGCCCGGTCGTCGGTACGTATATGGCGAGGTTACGCTGGGCGAACTCAAGGAGCCATTCTGGTCTGGAACCTACGTCTGGACCGCCGATGAATATGAGCGTCACTGGGTGGCTGCTGCGAAACGGTGCTTAGCTACACGCCGTCCGGTTCTATTTTACACGGACGTAGGGGTCAGAGCGTCAAAGGCGTATCACGTCGTGCCGACCGCAACAGGCTTGCTCGTTTTCGAGCAGATGTTCCGTGACCCGCGCCAACCTTTGACCCGCCAAGGTGCAGCCAGAGCGCTACTTCGGGAACGAGATCGGGTGTCCTGTTGGACCGCCCCTGTTGCCTCTCTGCATTCGCTCGTCACTGGCAGATGAATGTCACCAAGTGGGCGTTAGCAGTCGGTCCGCTTTTTGGATCGTCGGTGCTCCTCGCGAGCGGCTGGGATTGGCAAGGAAAGCTGCCCTTCGCCTATCCGTTTAACGGTGCCGGGCGGCATCGAAAGCCCGCCTTAAGTACGGTTCGAAAAAGAGTTTCACTAACCACAGCTGAAAGCCCAGCGAGTAGACCATCACGACGGCGAGCATGATCGCCAAAACTCCGTGCATCCCGCCGTCGTCCCGCGCAACGAGCCACCGCCATCGCGGTAAATTCCAAGCGTTCAATGCCAATGCCACGAGGGCGGGCCCGAAAGCTGCGTTGACGGCAAGCAAGAGCTTCTTTCGCTTCATGCAGCCAAAGATCGCAGAACCGACGAACGTCGGATAGTGGGCGCCTGCCGCCGGTCCGCTTTTTGGTGCCGCTGACGCAAGCGTGAATAGCAGCGATTTAAAGGGGGGGCGGGCGTTGCGCTCGACATCATCTTTTGACAGCATAGGCTGTGGCAAGGGACACCGACCTTCAGCGCAGGCTGGTATTCTGGGCGCTACGCATCTACTCGCTTAACGCTGTAGCTGTCGCGGTCTGCCTCGCGTGCTTCATGGTAATGTTTGGTATTCTGACGGCGTCTTTCCGCGATGGTCTGATGTTTCCAATAGCCGTATTCAGCATGGCCGCAGAGGGAAGTCCGTGGGGCATCTGGATGCTATCCCCTGTTTACCTCCTGCCAATCGCAACACTAGCGCAGTACTTGCGGCGGCATGGCAATACGTCCGCTAACTCAACATAGGGTCCGCAATGTCCGCAATAGGGCGGCAGTGGAATGTCCGCTTTTCGCTCCTCAAGCCCCATACGTCCTCGCCCAGGCATACCGCAGGACTGCGTAGGCCAACAGCACCAGCAAGGTCACAATCCAGACCGGCATACTTTGCTTAGGAGCGCCCATCGTCCAGTGGGCTTACGCGGTTACTTGAAGCAGCAATAGCCGTGCTCCTGGATAAGCATGAGCGCCTCGGCCTCATCTTCAGCTTCGTCAGAAATCGACAGGGATCGCAAGGCTTCCCAAGGCCCGAGGTCCGATGGGAGCGATGCGCCCTTCTCGTCGGCAGTCAGCGCGTATAGCTTCTCCGCGTTGCTGTGGAGCCAGACGGTCATTGTGGCCTCATCCGTCGCCGTGTGGCCTCTAAATGGTCTGCGGTGGCCTCAAGGTCCTCGGCAAGCTGCCGGAGCGCCTTCTCGGCTCCTAACCTCTCCAACCCGTCCCGATGATCGACACCGCGCGGCGAGTGCGCCCGCGTGCCAGACGAGCCACACGCCTGAGCGTCTCGGGATCTACCTCGAAGTTTCGAGCCCGCCTTAACCTGGAACAATCCTCGTCAACATCGGTTCGTCGCAGAAGAAACACGTTGTAACGGGAGAGCAACATGGCAGACTATCGCACAACTGACGAACGGGTTGTTGTTCGGCGCAGCGGTCCTGGACGAACGATTGCCATTGTGCTCGCAATTGCCGCCATCATCGCTGCGGTGCTTTTCGCAACTGGGTTCTGGAGCGCAGATGTGAAAGAAGGCTCTTTGCCGGATGTTGACGTTAGCGCAAAGGGTGGCGCACTTCCGAAGGTTGATCTCGACAGCAAGGAAGTCGTGGTCGGCACCAAGAAGGCAGAAGTCGACGTGCCGGTTGTTGGTGTGAAGGATAACGGCGAGAAGTAAATGATCCGCTGGGAGGCGCCAAGCTCAACAGCTTGTGTCCGCCTCCTCAGCTGCCGTTCTGGGTAACGGCCTCAAGCTCGGAGTATTCCACTTGTGCTGCCGGTTGATCTGGGGACGATGCGCCATCGTTCGAACGGACCAAAGGCGCCTTCGAAACCAAGGTAGCCGCGAGGGGAGCCACTTGGGCTTTAACCTCCAACTCGGCTGACCCGTCCTCAAAGGAGGGCATGTGGACGTCGGCTTTTTGCTGCTTGGCCCATGCACGTTCTTCGGCCCTCCAACGTGCCTCCAGTCGCTCGACCCTTCCCTCCCAATCTTCCTCAGCGCCCGACTGAGGGGGAGATGCGACGGGGAGATAGGACGCGCCGTACAGAGGCCCACCCCAGGTGGCACGCGGAGCGTCGTAAGTGCCCCAGTCATCCGTTTCCGTGAGCGCTCTACCTCTCAGATGAGGCGGCAAGCGTGTGTCGGAAGCGGCCAGCCCCTCTCGATAGACCGGACTTATACGGCCAACCGCAACCTCGGCGATGATCACCCCCAGAACCGCACCTGCGAGCGGGCAGCTTGCTGCAATCGCCCACATCTTGCCAACGGCGGCCGGTCTGCGTCGACGTTTTCCCCCCATGCACCCTCACCTTGGTTGCAATGAGCAAACCAATCCAGAAGCGCCAATGTTCCAGAGGCGTGACGATCCGCCACATGGGCAACTCGAAAGACACATAGCGAGCGGGATCAGCAGGACGCCCGCTCAGACGGCCGTAAAGCCCCTCACAGCCCCTTCAGCAGCAATCGGGCCCTCTCCAGGTCCTTCAACCGTCCAAAGCTCGCGAACAGCTCCAGCAGCTCCCTACGGCCCGGAACGAACACCTCAGCACCATCGACCGAGATGGCCTCGCGGGTCTTGAGGACCACAGGGGACCATCGGTTCTCTGTGCGGACGTGAAAGCCCGCCATGAACTCGACTGGCAACGCATTGTCGTGCCAAGTCGCAAATACCTCAGAGCGGAACTGGTCGCTTCCCCCTCCTGCCGCAGGCTCAAGACCGATCAGCGCGAGGATGCGGGTGGCGTCTGGGACGCTGAGCACCACGTCCACGTCAGCTACCTCGATCGGCGCAGCCCCATGAAGTACCGCCGCAGCGCTGCCGATGATCCACCAAGGATCGTGGGCGGACCGCATGGCCTGTGCGACTGCTGAGAGGGTCTTGCGCAGATCAGGTGTCATCACCGCTTCTTACCTGGACCCAACCAAACGGCCTTATCGGGTCGATGCACACGGCAGATCCCAGTCACGCTTCCGGGCCGGCACGAACTTCCCTCCTTGCTTCACGTAGCGGTCACGTCCGCTGAGTGTCCCCGTTACGGCGACATCGAAGCTCCGGTCTTTTTCGACGTTCGTGATCTTGCCCTCCAGCTCACAAGCCGACCGTGGATCGTCATCGGTGATCGCCCCGCCGTCGCTGTAGCCCAGGTTGATCGGCTCAGAGCCTACCGGACCATCCGGCCGAAGCTCTGTGATGACCGCGCTTGAGATGGTCACACCCTGTCCTGTGTAACCGCCAGAAACGCTTGAGGCCACCTTTCCGCTTTTCCCAGAGCCTGTAGGTCTCGCGAACCCGACCCGATGCATCAAGGATTATTACTGGCGCAAAGTCGGCCGGAAGGGTCGGAGCCGCTCCAGAGAGCCAAAGGTGGGTCCCGGCGCTCACCAAACGCGCGTCATTGCCCGCGAGTCCGGAAAGGTCCCTCACGACCTCAAGGTCCCCGAGCTTCCCCCAGCCTCCGCCAAGGATCGGGGCGGGCCTCACGATATCGTTCGGACTCGCCTGCCAAGCCTCCACCATTAACGATTGTACTGCGGTTGCCATCTGGGGCTTCGCGGCACGGAGCGGGCTCAGAAGGGCGCCCAGGTCATCAATTCTGGCAGTCTTCGGCGATCCTAGAAGAATGCTCTCATCCCAAATGCGGAGCGCACGAGGCTTACCGCAATAGAAGAACGCAGAAAGGTCCTCCATGCTTGCCTGAGCACCACGGGCGGCTAGGCGCTGCTGCGTAGTAAACAGCACAGGCGCCGCGTCGTGGACACCCTCAGGCGCTCCAAGGGCATTGAGTCGCTCATCGCTCGTGAGGACGGCCACTTCGTCCCGATCGAGGCCAGCGGCGGCCAGGTACGTCTCGATTTCCGCGAGGCGCGAAACGCACACCAGGACCCCAGTAGCCGGCAGGAAGCCAGCGGCCTTATAGGCCCGGAGGAATATGGCGACTGTGAGCGACTTACCGGACCCTGGATCGATCGAGGACAGATAGAAGAACGGGGGCACCTCGCCTCGTAAGCCGGACTCCATCGTCGTGAGCACGGACCACAGGGCTTCGTGGGCTTCAGGACTGAGGCTGGAGCCGTACGAGCCAAGCGCTACTTTAAGGTCCTTGAAGGCCTTCTCGGAGAGGACCCACTGGCTATCGGAGCCATGAGGAGATGACGGAGTAAACATATTCACGGGCCTTTACTCCCTTAAAGGGGCTTTTGTTTACTTCAAGGCCCATAAGGGATCATGATTGATGAATGACTGGGTCCAACCCTAGAGGGCCTATAAAGGGCTTTAAGTCCCTCTGCGTCCCTCCTGCATGTCGTCCGTGAAAGCGCTTAAACGCGCATCACAACACAACATAAATGGCCGAAGCGGACTATTAACGGCAGAAATCTCCGCGTCCGAGCTGTACCTGTCCGCCGATTATTTCGGAGGCTGCTCGGTACCTTCCAGCGCCCGGTAAACGCTCGCTCGGCCGATCCCGAGGCGCTTCGCGATGATGGTTGCGCCCAGACCCTAGTTCCGGAGCCATTAGGCGCCACAGTAACGCGCCACTGTCGCTTTCGAGATGTTGAAGCGCTCCATGGTCTGCTTGATGGAAGCGCCATTCTCCCGGCGCCATGCAGCCACCTCGGCGGCGTTCGCGGCTTTGGGGCGCCCTAGGCTCTCCTTACCCTTGTGGGTCCGCCCAGTCGCCGCCAGGGCTGCACGGGCCGCTTGTCGTCCACTCTCGCAGCGCTCCTTGATGCGCTGGCGCTCCATGTCGGCCATCTGAGCCAAGACGGCGACGATAAGCTCCCCCACGCCTCGGCCGATCACGCCGAGGCCCCGCACGTCTAGCGTGACGCCCACTTCCAACAGCCGGCGTACCATCGCCTGGACGTCTAAGGCATCGCGGCCAAGGCGGTCGATTGCGTACAGGTAGAGAGTATCGCCCTCCCTGATGTAGCTGAGGAGCTTAGCGAAGCCTGGCCGATCCTCCGCCTTCACTGAGCCGCTTACCCCAACGTCCTCAAACTCGCGATCGAACCCATCGCCAAGCGCCTGCCGCTGAGCGGCAACCGACTGGTCGCCCGTGGACACGCGATAGTAGGCGATCCGGCTCATGGTCCCAGCTCCAGTGGCTCAGAAGGTATACCACACTTCTGAGACATGACGCAAAGCCCGTCAAGTACCTTTTGAGACACACTCAAAGCCGCTGTTGCGGGCTGACTCAGAACCTACAACTTGTGAGTCATGGTTGTTTCACTGGACGCGTGGCAAACTGTTGCGATGATCAAAGCCGCTGTGCCCCCCGGGAACTATGCACTGGGCCGACCTCATGTCAGGATTGATGCGGCGGGAGATTGACGCAGGTCGTGAGGTGAAGGCGGTGCTCCCAGGCATCTCGAAGCCCATCCCAGTCGACACTGCCGGGCGCTGGCTGGACCTTCTCGTGGTTCGCGGTCTCGACATGTCGGCCTACTACCTCGCTGATCCGGCGGGCGTTGTCGTCAAACGTCCCCCGCCCAGGCAGCTAGGCCCCGACGAGAAACCCTACTGGATGCAGGTCGACGAGCCCGACTGGAAGCCCAAGAAGGACCGCTAGATGCCCGAGACTCCCGAGCACGACCCCGAGACCCTGCGAGCTGTTGCACGCCTATGTCGATCACGTGCCCAGCCGCCGAGATCGGTAGATCAGCGAGACGGCCTGGAACGGCTAGGGGCCGAGAACGCGCTCCTGCAGCTCGCCCAGGACCTTGAGGCTACCGCCGAGCACCTGGAGAGCCTGGGCGGGTCGTTCCGGTCCTCCTGGGCGCTCGTAGAGGTCCTGCATGATGCCGCAGAGGCCCTCCCGATCCATGCCCGTGTGGGTTGTGACCTTGCTGGCTCTGTTGGCCTATGCGGTCCTGCGGTATGCTTGGGTAAGGACGTATGGAGCTTGAGGAGCGAAAAGCGGACATTCCGCTCTCGCCCAATTGCCGACATTGCGCGGATAGTGCAGCGTGAAGACGCATGAACTGGCTAGCCAAAATTGGCGTTGTGCTTGCACTCCTCTTGGCGGGCTGGCGTGCCTTCCGCATGTTTCAGTCGGGATCAATTAGGGTGTTCGATACTGATGGCCCCATTTTCCTAATTAGGCGGCACGAAAGGCCGCTCGCTTTCTGGTCTTTCGTTGCGCTGTTCTACGCGGTGTTAATCGCGATGGCGGTTGCAGCCACCTCACTTCCATTGTCAGAACATAGCGGGTGACGAACGTCCGCCTCCCTCCCAGACTCGGACATTCAGGACCGATCGCACCGGCCCAGCTAGTCGTTATTCCGGTTGCGCCAGCTCGCCCACGCACTCCGTATCTGGGCAGCGTAGCGTTCGGCCCTCCAGGTGCTTGGCGGTAACCCGTGCGGTCCTTTCGCAGGTGCTGCAGGAAACCTTCAGGTAGCGCGTGGTCCGCAGGCGCCTTGTCGGCTTTTCGGGTACGCCATACTGTCCCCCACATGAGCATGAACACGCCGCCTCGTCCCCCCGGATCGCCCCCGATGCACTGGGCCGATGCCTTGGCTGGAGTGATGCGGCGGGAAATCGACGGAGGCCGGGAGGTCCATGTGGCCCTTCCTGGCGTCTCGGCGCCGATCCCGGTGGACACTGCGGGGCGCTGGTTGGACCTTCTCGTGGTCCGCGGCCCTGACATGTCGGCCTACTACCTCGCTGATCCGGCGGGCGTTGTCGTCATCCTTCCCCCGCCGAGGCAGCGAGAGCGCGGCGAGAAGCCCTACTGGATGAAGGTCGACGAGCCCGACTGGAAGCCCAAGAAGGACGGCTAGATGAGCATGTTTGCGGAGGGTCACTCCACCGACGAGGTGCGAAAGGCGATTGGTCAGCACTTCCAGCGCGACGCCAAAACGGTGGGCGTGCTCGACCTGCTCACGCTCGGCGCCGTCCTGGTCCTCACCCGGCACATGGAGATCATTGATCGGGTCGCGGTGTGGGTCGCCGTCTTCTCGATCCTGAAGGGCCTGCGCCTGTTCATGGATCAGGTCCTCCGAAACTGGTATCTCCACCGGCTCGACTGGGACGACGCGGTGCAGCGGGAGCGCACAGGCGACCGTAGATAGCCGCCGAGTACCTGGAGGGCCTGGAGATCGTTATGGCCCTCGTGGGCGCTCCTGGCGGGCCTGTATGATGCCTCCGAGGCCCTCACGAACAATGCCGGTCTGGGCAGTTACCTTGCTGGTCCTGTTGACCTATGCGGTCCTGCGGTATGCCTGGGTGAGAACGTATGGGGCATGAGGAGCGAAAAGCGGACATTCCGCTTCCGCCCAGTTGCGGACATTCGCTAATCTGATCAGGATCGAGGCATGGCGCAGCTAAGTCACCGTCTGCGACGGATCATCGATCGCGAATGGATAAGATTCGGTTGGGCCGGGATGCCGACACTGCGCCACCATCTAATCGCAGTTGCACCCATGATCTGCTTGCTCGTCCCGTCAATGGTAGTTGAGCAATGGTCGTACGGTGCCGGTGCGGCGATCCTCTTCGTTGGCCTCTTCTTGTACGGCGGACTGATCATGTGGATACATGTGCGAAGAATGATCGGCTTAGGTTATTGCTCTTCAATCCGTTCGGAACGCGTTGCGAAGCGCTCCCGTCGAAAGCGTATTAGGTCGTTTGGTTCTTCCGTCGGCGAGAACTGTGCGAACGTCCGCTAACCTCCCAGTTGTGGACGCTCACCGACACGCGCATACCTTCTGCATGAAGCCTAATCGCTACGAGTGGCTGCACGCCGAGCAGAAGACGATAGCTAACGAGGGCACGGAGGTGCAGCGCGGGTGGCGCATGTATCGGGACGTGAGCGTTGGATCTGCAATGGCCTCGGCTCTTTTGGTCGTGATCTTGGCGCTAACACCGCACCATCCTAATGGAGCTGTACAGGTTCGCTATTTGACCCCAAGCTGCGTAGTCCTCGCGCTTGGATCAATAGCAATCCTCTGGAAGTGGCGAGTACGGCATCTGTCCATTCGGTTTGCTGCGTGGTTGGTGCTCTTGTTCGCGGTCCCTCTTGTGATCGTTGCGATGCTTACCTGATCTCGGCGAAGGTCCGCTTCCCTCCCAGTCTCGGCCGGTCCGCATCGGCGCTGTCGATCCAGAAAGCCGCCATTCCGCTCACGCCCAATTGCGGCCGTTGACTGACCGTGTGATGATCCACAGCATGAGCAGCGACGACGACGTATTATCGGTTCGGGACGGTCATTGGAAGGTTCAGCCGATTTGGGTGAAGGTGCTCACCATCAGCGTCGCCGTCCCCGCCTTCCTCGTCCTTATGATGGACATAGGAGGCAGGTTTGAGAATGTCGCGCTCGTATCGTTCGCAGCTATCGCGATCCTTCAAATGACATTCGTTTTTAGGTCCGCTTTCCTCCCAATCTCGGCCATTAAGCGCGGATCGTGCCCGTCCTGTTTCCTGCAGTCCATTCAGGCCCTCACAGCCCCGCCGGAACGCTTGGACCCTGCGGCGTGGAGCCCGTGTCCCGGTAGGTGGACTGGCAGGCTTCGAGGACCTGCTAGGCGCCGTAGGTGGGCCGCGTTGGGCCCGTCACTGCTGGGGCGCGATAAGCACTTACGTTTAGTACGTAGAGGATCAGACCGCTTTCGTCGGTGACATCAATCTGCCACTCCTCATCGGCCCAGATTTCTCCGGCGTGATCCCGAAGTAACTGCGCGACATAGCGGGAAATCTCGATCCGAAGAGCCGTATGATCATCGCGTTCGACTGTGACCGTCCCTCCGATGTGCGACGGGGTTCGGACGTCGATGTGGAATTTCGACATTTCATCCTCTCAAGCACCACGAGAGACCGGCGAGGCCTGCGTGTTAGGTGTTCTTGCCGATCCGTGCTATAGGCGGGTTATCGGTATTTCTGCCCTGCACGGTATCGACTGACAGCAACTGGAGAGCTGCCGCACAGACGGAGCTTCCTCATGTCGGATCAACGCAGCGGGTACTCCCCGTATGTTCAGTCGCCTCTGCGGATCGCCGAGGCTCTCGTGGCCGGCAAGCAGGTCTATGCGGACGGGGTGCTGCCGAGTGCCTGCACGTATCCTGAAGGTTCCGACGAGAGTGCCGCGTGGCACCGCGGGTACACGGCCGCTCGCCTCCTCGCGGAGAACGACTAGTTTGTTAGTCCCTCGTCGAATCGTTGCTTCGGCAACTGTCTCCCGGACCAGCACACGGCCCTGAATGTCCCCGGCAATGGCGCGGCGGGCCGCGGAGAAGGCGCAATGCCCTGGGTTCAAAGTGAGGAGTGAGGTAGGCGCATCGGCTTCCTCATCCAGTGCAAACCCGCAGAAAACCGCCAGTTCCTGCAGGGTGGGGGGACTTTGTCGTGGGGGGACTTTGACCGCGGGTCCCCCCGGGGGCTGGACGGGAACCCGCTGGCGATCGGCCAATCCGCGCTCAAAACGGCGCCTTCGCTGCAGCCGCGCCAACGCCACTCCGACCCTCAGCAATCACACGGCCCGCCTCAACATTAGGCTTCGATATCGGCTCTCGCGGGGCTCCGCCGTGCTACACGCACTGCCCCGCCCGATTGCTCGCACCTTGTCTTACGCATTTCGAACGGTGCCGCTGGAGATCGCCAGCTTAGTTTGGCGATCGTGATTTTCCTCCTGCCATGCTTGCTGTCGCTCGGGCGTCCCGAAAAGTTGATCGCGGCCCATGTCGATCTTGCCGCTGCAAAGACCTCTATGAGCGGCCACTCAAGGCTTGAGAAGCGCGAACACCAGCTGCGTTTAAGATCGCGTTGAACCGTTCCGGCGCACTCCTCCTGCAGGGGCGACAATTCTCGTCAGGTGCGCGGTACCCAGTCGATGCGGCTTGCTTCACAGAGCAAAGAGGTACAATATAAGGTACATAACGGCCGCTTCGCACGTTTGAAAAGTGGCGCAAAACCGTGGGTTTTGGTGCTAAGGGAAGTTCCCTGCAACCGGCACCATCATTTCACGCGGCGCTTGGACTTGGTCGGACGTATTCTCCGCGCTTCTTCCGCCATCAACTGGAGCACCAGCGTGCGGATGTGCTTCCAGCGCCGCCGCTCGAAAGAAGCGAATCGCGTGCGCGCGAGCCGCCGGTCGACATAGCCTAGCGGGTCGTCAGGCTGCTCACCCATGACCCGGCGAGCGCGGATCTTCGCTTCGATGCGCCAGCCCGACTGCGCGCCAGCAAAATGATCGAACAACATCCCTGCTGCTGTAAACCTGCGCGGTCGGACTGGCCACGCCCGATCTCAACGATCGGCATGACCAGCGGCGCGGATCATGTCACGCCATACCGCCTCCTGACGCGCGCGCCGGGCGGGATCGCGGCGGCTGGCGCGCGCAGAAAATACTGCAAGGCCGATCAAGGGCATGACGAATATGGTTTCCGCAATCACAGCGCGCCTCCCTTCCCCGGCCCCTACCGCTCAGGCCATTGCACCATCAGGGTTGAGCGGGCATCGCTGCTGCGACCGGCGCGCGACAAAGTGGCGGCAACCAGCCGGCGATAAGGGCGTTTCACCACCGCAATGATCCGTGTCGCGAGCTACAACATGCGCAAAGCGATCGGCACCGATCGTCGCCGCAATCCCGAACGCATCCTTGAGGTGCTGCGCGAAGTGGACGCAGACGTGATCGCGCTGCAGGAGGCGGACCGTCGCTTCGGTGCGCGCGCTGCCGTCATCACGCCGCACCTGTTGGACGAGCACAGCGACTGGAAGTCGGTCGGCTTCGGCGTACGCGCGGGTTCGATGGGCTGGCACGGCAACGCCCTGCTTGTCCGCAAGAGCAGCCAGGTCGTGGACTGCGAATTGATCCACCTGCCGGCCCTGGAGCCGCGCGGCGCCGTCATGGCGGACGTGCGCATCAGGGACACGATCTTCCGCATCATCGGAATGCATCTGGACCTGTCGGGGCTCTGGCGCCGGCGGCAAGCGGCAGCGATCCTCACCCATGTCGCCGCCAGCACTCACCCGCGCCCAACGGTGATGATGGGTGATCTGAACGAATGGACTCGCGCGGCGGGGTGCCTGCGAGACTTTTCGCGGGACTTCTCCTTCGCAGAAACAGGGCCGAGCTACCACGCTCGGCGGCCCGTCGGCAGGCTGGACCGGATCATGGTTTCGGAGGATCTCAAGGTGGTCGAGTGCGGCGTCCATCAAAGCGCCGCCGCGCGTAAAGCAAGCGACCACCTGCCCATTTGGGCCGACGTTCGCCCGACATGATCCGCGACGGCGAACTGCGGCTCGCGCTGGTCTGCTACGGCGGAATTAGCCTCGCCGTCTACATGCATGGGATCACCAAGGAGATCTGGCACGTCGCGCGCGCCAGCCGCGCCAGCCATGCGGGCGAAGCGCTGTCCGGAAGCGGAGCGGTATACGCTTCGTTGATGGAGGACATCGTTCAGGAGACGGGCACTCGCCTACGCGTGCTGCCCGACATCATCGCCGGTGCGAGCGCCGGCGGGATCAACGGCATCTTCCTTGCCCAGGCACTGAGCGCCGGCCAGTCACTCGATCCGCTGACCGACCTGTGGCTCGAGAAAGCCGACGCGGAGGCGCTGATTGCGCCTGGCACCGCACCCGCGACCCGCTTTTCCAAGGCGTGGGCGCTTCCCCTGGCATGGATGGCTGCTGGGCGCAGCGCGGACAAGCTGGACGCACTAGACGAGAATACGCGGGATGAAGTGCAGGCGAAGCTTTCGCACTTTGTGCGGTCGCGCTGGTTCGAGCCGCCGTTTGACGGCGCCGGCTTCACCTCGATGCTGCTGGACGCCTTCGATGCCATGGCGGCGGCGCCCCGTGGTCCGCGTCTCCTTCCAGAGGGGCAGCCGCTCGATCTGTTTGTCACGGTTACGGATTTCACCGGCCATCCCGAACGCCTGCAGCTTCATTCGCCGCCGGAGGTCCTTGAGACCGAACACCGGCTGGTCCTTTCGTTCACCGATCATGGCCGCGAATGTGAGACGCTGGCCGCCTCCCCTGAATTGACGTTTGCGGCGCGAGCCACCTCAAGCTTTCCCGGCGCGTTCCCGCCGTTCAGTGTGACCGAGTTGGACACGGTTCTGGGCGTGCGTGAGGCTCACTGGCCGGGGCGTGGCGCGTTTCTGCAGCGCGCGCTGCCACGTCACGTTGCTGCTAATGCGGCGGAGAAGGCGTATCTTATCGACGGGTCGGTGTTGGCCAACGCGCCGTTCCGGCCAGCGATCGAAGCGCTCGATGAGCGCCCTGCCCGCCGACAAGTGGACCGCCGCTTCGTCTATATCGACCCGTCGCCCGGCATGAAGTTTCGGCTGACCCGCGGCGATGACGGACAGCCTGGTTTTTTTCAGACGATCCTGGGCGCGATCAGCGAATTGCCGCGCAAGCAGCCGATCCGCGACAATCTGGAGGCGCTTGCCGCTCGATCCCGCCGTATACAGCAGATGCGGACCATCACCGACGCTGTGCGCCCGGCAATCGAGGCCGAAGTAGAGGCGCTGTTCGGCCGAACCTTCTTCCTGGACCGACCGACGCCTGCGCGGCTTTCCGGGTGGCGGCGTCGCGCGCAAATGGCCGCGGCCGACCGCGCCGGCTTCAGCTACGCCGCTTATGCGCACTTGAAGATCGCGGGCGTCGTGGAGACGATTACTGCCCTGCTCCATGCCGCGGGCGGAGAACCCGGGCCGCAGCGCTGGGCCAAGATCCGCAACCGCATCGAGGCTGCGCTGCTGGCGCGTGGCTATGACGAGGCACGTCCTTCAGATGCGTCCAGCGCAGCATCGATCGACTTCCTCCGCACCTTCGACATCGGTTTCAGGATCCGCCGCCTGCGCCTGCTGGCGCGCCGCTTGGTGGAGCTTGAACCGGAACATGACGAGGAAGTCCTGCTCCCGGTGCGCCACGCCATCTATGATTCGCTGGCTGCCTATATTGAACGCAAGATGCCGGAGCCGCATCGGCCACTACGGGCCAAGGTCCGTTCGCTAAAGGGCGACGCTTCCGAGCTTCTCGACCAACTCGCCGATTCGCTGGCGCTGACTCGGGTCGATGCCGAGACGGACGAGCGGATCGCCGAGGCATTGGCCGGTTTGCCGCGCGCGCCGCGGCGCACGCTTCTTCTGCATTATCTCGGCTTTCCCTATGTCGATCTTGCCACCATGCCGCTGTTGCAAGGCGCAGGCGTGGATGAATTCGACCCGGTGAAGATCGACCGCATCGCGCCCGATGATTGCGTCGCCATTCGTCAGGGCGGTGCGGAAGCAACCCTGAAGGGCATCCAGTTCAGCAATTTCGGTGCGTTTTTCAGCCGCGCCTATCGCGAGAACGACTATCTCTGGGGTAGGCTGCACGGGGCCGAGCGGATGATCGACATCATCATCTCGGCGCTCCCGGCGGACGCCCGATTGAAGCCGGGCAGCGTTGCCGCGGCAAAGCGTCGCGCATTCCACGCGATCCTGGATGAGGAGGAACCGCGTCTGACGACGGCCGGCGCACTGATCGCCTCATTGCGTGGCGAGATCGGCTGAGGCTGGCCAAAGGGCGCGCGCCGTAATAGCGTCCGCGCCATGCCGGAGCCTTGTTCATGCAGTTCCTGAAAATTCTCTTCTGGGCGTTGATCGCCTTTGCCGCGGCCCTTTTCACCTTCGGCAATTGGAAATGGGTGCCAATTTCGTTGTTCGGAAATCTGGTTGCTGAAGTGAACCTGCCGGTTCTGCTTCTCGTGACGTTCCTGGCGGGGTTCCTGCCAACATTCCTGTATCAGCGGGCCATTCGCTGGCGGTTGCGCCAACGGCTCGCGGCTGCAGAACGTACCGTTGCCGATCTTCGCGCGCTGGAACTCCCTCCGGTCCAGCCGGCGAGTTCGCCAGCGCAGGCGGCTCCACCGCTCCAGCCTGTTTCCGCTTCTCCAGAGGTCGCCTGACGCATGTCCAATCGCATTTTCGTAGCTCTCGACACGCCGGATCTCGAGCGCGCGAAGCAGATGGCTACACGCGTCCGGCATCATGTGGGCGGCCTTAAGCTCGGGCTCGAGTTTTTCGTTGCCAATGGCGCGCATGGCGTGCGGGAAATGAGCCACGTCGGACTTCCGATTTTCCTCGACCTGAAGCTGCACGACATCCCCAACACGGTGGCCAAGGCGATCCAGGCACTTGGCGGGCTGGAACCCGCGATCCTCACCGTTCACGCATCCGGGGGGCAGGCCATGCTGGAAGATGCCAAGGCCGCGGCACCTGCCGGCACCAAGGTGGTCGCCGTCACTATGTTGACCAGCCTTGATGACATGGATCTGGCAGCTACCGGCGTTCAGGGCCGCGCGCATGACCATGTACTGCGACTGACCGAGCTTGCCATGCGGTCCGGCGTGGACGGAATCGTTTGTTCGGGCGAGGAAGTGCAGGCCGCCCACCAGATTTGGCCTAAGGGCTTCTTTGTTGTGCCGGGCGTGCGACCAGCTGACGGTGCGACCGGCGATCAGAAGCGGGTGGTGACGCCACGCGAAGCACTCGATCGCGGCGCGTCAGTATTGGTCGTTGGCCGTCCGATCACTCAGGCGGATGATCCCGATGCAGCGGCTCGCGCGATCGGCGCGACGCTTTGACGCGAGATGCGCCGCCCGACATCTAGAAGCCGGAACATGCGCACCGTCACAGTGCAACGTCCATCTCTCTCGCGGACGATTCGATGACTGATGTGAAAGTCTGCGGGCTTAGCACCGTGGAGACCTTGGACGCTGCGATCGGCGGCGGCGCAACTCATGTCGGTTTCGTCTTCTTCGCCCCTTCGCCCCGCAATCTCTCGTTTGATACGGCCGCGAGCCTTGCGGCTCGAACTCCTGATCATGTTCGGAGGGTGGGCGTCTTTGTCGATCCGAACGACGAGATGCTCGAGCATGCGGTTCAGGCCGGGCGCCTTCACGCGGTGCAGCTGCATCGCACGGCGCCACAGCGGGTCGCTCACCTGCGCCAACGCACCGGCCTGGAAACCTGGGCAGCCGTTGCGGTCAAGACTCGCTCGGATCTAGACGGTGCCAGCGATTATGCAGGCGCTGCCGACCGTATCCTGTTTGATGCCAAGACGCCGATGGACGCCGCTCTGCCGGGCGGCATGGGTATTCGCTTCGACTGGTCCTTGCTTGACGGCTTCCGTCACCGGATGCCGTGGGCGCTTTCCGGGGGGCTCGATGCCGGCAATGTTGCGGAAGCGATCCGGCGCACCGGCGCACCGCTGGTCGACGCCTCATCGGGGTTGGAGAGCGCGCCCGGTGTGAAGAGCGTGGACAAGATCGTCGCCTTCCTGCAATCGGTCGCCGCATCATGAACGCTCCGAATTCTTTCCGGGCACAGCCCGACGAGCGCGGCCATTTCGGCGATTACGGCGGCCGCTATGTCGCCGAAACGCTGATGCCGCTGATCCTGGATCTGGAACGCGAATATCGCGCGGCAAAAAACGATCCGGCCTTCCAAGCACAGTTCGACGATCTGCTGGAGCACTACGTCGGACGCCCCTCGCCGCTCTACTATGCAGAGCGGCTGACGGAGGCGCTGCGCGAGAATGCGGTAGATGGAATGGGCGCCGAGATCTGGTTCAAGCGCGACGAGCTGAACCATACGGGCGCGCACAAGATCAACAATTGCATCGGCCAGATCCTCCTCGCGATCCGGATGGGCAAGACGCGCATCATCGCCGAGACCGGCGCTGGTCAGCATGGCGTGGCGACCGCCACCGTCTGCGCCCGCTTCGGTCTTCCATGCGTGATCTACATGGGCGCGAAGGACGTCGAGCGTCAGCAGCCAAATGTGTTTCGCATGAAGCTGTTAGGTGCGGAAGTTCGGGCGGTTACTTCGGGTGCGAACACGCTCAAGGACGCGATGAACGAGGCGCTGCGCGATTGGGTCGCCAACGTGCACGACACCTTCTACATCATCGGCACAGCGGCCGGCCCCCATCCCTATCCGGAGCTCGTCCGCGACTTCCAGAGCGTGATTGGTCGTGAGGCTCGCGAGCAGATGCTGTCCCGCACTGGGCGCCTCCCCGACATGCTTGTGGCGGCCATCGGCGGCGGATCGAACGCCATTGGACTTTTTCACCCGTTCCTGGACGATCTCGACGTGCAGATGCTCGGCGTAGAGGCAGCCGGTGAAGGTCTGGAAAAGAAGCATGCGGCCAGCTTGGCCGGCGGCTTCCCCGGCGTGCTGCACGGAAACAAGACCTATTTGCTGCAAGACGACGACGGGCAGATCGCCGAGGCGCATTCGATTTCGGCCGGGCTGGATTATCCGGGTATCGGTCCGGAGCATGCGTGGCTGAAGGATATCGGCCGCGTGGAGTATACGTCGGTGACCGACGGGGAGGCGCTCGATGCGTTCCAGCTCCTGTGCCGGACGGAAGGTATCATTCCTGCGCTGGAACCCTCCCACGCAATCGCAGCCGTGACACGCAAGTCACGGGAATTACGTCGTGATCAGATTATTTTGGCTAACCTTTGCGGCCGCGGTGACAAGGATATCTTCACCGTCGCTCATGCGTTGGGAGTGGCGATATGAGGGGTTTTCACCGACCCTGTGCGATCGCTGCATCCACCGGTGACATCCGATGACCCGGCTATCGAAGGCCTTCGCTAAGGACCACCCGGCGCTCGTCTGCTTTGTGACGGCCGGGGATGGGGACACGCCTGGAGTGCTTGACGCGCTGGTCGCGGGCGGCGCCGACGTCATTGAACTCGGCATGCCGTTTACGGATCCCATGGCGGACGGCCCTGCGATCCAGGCTGCAAACATCCGGAGCCTCGAAGCGGGCACAACAACCGCCGATATCCTTCGGATTGCAGGCGATTTTCGCCGGCGGCATCCGGATGTGCCATTAGTGCTGATGGGTTATGCCAAC
Organism: Sphingomonas sp. IC4-52; assembly: GCF_020707225.1. Classification (NCBI taxonomy): domain Bacteria; kingdom Pseudomonadati; phylum Pseudomonadota; class Alphaproteobacteria; order Sphingomonadales; family Sphingomonadaceae; genus Sphingomonas; species Sphingomonas sp. IC4-52. The sequence goes on from NZ_JAJFEU010000001.1 coordinate 589,963, forward strand.
CCCATGCTGCGACGCGGGCCAGAGTGGTTTGCCTCGGCAGTGCGGGAAGCCGGCGTGGACGGGGTGATCTGTGTGGACGTCCCCCCGGAAGAGGACGATGCGCTGGGGCCGGCATTGCGGCAGGCGGGCATTGATCCGATCCGCCTGGCAACGCCGACGACAGATACCGCGCGCCTGCCGACGGTGCTGAACGGAGCCTCCGGTTTCGTCTATTACGTGTCAGTCGCCGGCATCACCGGCCTGCAACAGGCAGCGCAGGGTTCGATCGATGCCGCCGTCACGCGCCTCAAGGAAGCGACGGACCTGCCAATTGCTGTCGGCTTCGGTGTTCGCACACCTGAACAGGCGAAGGCGATTGCCAGGATCGCCGACGGCGTTGTCGTGGGCTCCGCCATCGTGGAACTCGTGGCGCGCCACACGACTGATGCACCGCGCCACGTGCGCACCTATGTTGAAAGCTTGGCGGCCGCCGTCCGTGCCGCTCGGAAGGAAATCGCATGAGCTGGTTGTCCAGCGTTCGCAACGCTTTGTCGTTCGTTGTTCCGGCGACGAAGGAGACTCCCGACAATCTTTGGCACAAGTGCAAGGGATGCGGGACGATGGTGTTCACCAAGGAGTGGGAGGAGAATCTATCGGTCTGCCCGTCCTGCGATCACCACGGCCGCATCGGTCCTGCTGCACGCTTCGCGCAGCTGCTGGACGAAGGCAGCGCGAACATCCTGCCCGCGCCCGCTGCGCCGGAAGATCCGCTCAAGTTCCGCGACTCGAAGCGCTACTCGGATCGGTTGAAAGCCGCTCGCTCCGAAACCGGTGAGCAGGACGCCTTCATCAATGCGCGCGGCACCATCAAGGGCAATCGCGTGGTGATTGGCGTGCAGGACTTCGCGTTCATGGGCGGGTCCATGGGCCAAGCGGTTGGCGAAGCATTCATCCAGGGCGTAGAGGCGGCAATTGCTGATCGCGCGCCCTATGTGGTGTTCACCGCCAGCGGCGGCGCGCGGATGCAGGAGGGCATTCTCAGCCTGATGCAGATGCCGCGAAGCACGGTCGCGATCCAGATGCTGCACGACGCCGGCCTGCCCTATATCGTCGTACTGACGGATCCCACGTCAGGCGGCGTGATGGCGGCTTATGCGATGCTCGGCGACATTCACATCGCCGAACCCCGCGCAACGCTGGCGTTCACGGGACGGCGCGTGATCGAGAATACGATCCGCGAAAAGCTGCCGGACGATTTCCAGACCAGCGAATATTATCTGGAGCACGGATTGGTCGACATGGTCGTCCACCGCAAGGATCTGCGCGATCAACTGGCGACGGTGATCGGATACCTTTGCGCCGAGCGCAAGGCGGCCTGACACACTCGACCTCTGCCCGAAGCAGAGGATAATGATAGCATCACGCCGGCGGGCTGCATCGGCCCGCCGCGTTTCAGCGCGCGGGAAGCTGGAGCGACAATGCCCGACTATGCCGTTTCGACTGATCCCGCCGTGCAGACACAATTGGCACGACTGTGGTCGCTGTCGCCAGGCGCCGACGTTCTCGGCCTGTCGCGCATCACGGCGCTCCTCACTCGTCTGGGCGACCCACACCTGCGCCTGCCGCCGGCATTCCATGTGGCGGGCACGAACGGGAAAGGATCGACCTGCGCATTCTTGCGCGCGATGCTGGAAGCGTCGGGGAAGCGCGTGCACGTCTATTCCAGTCCTCACTTGGTTCGTTTTAACGAGCGGATCCGGGTCGCGGGCTCCTTGATCGAGGATGCTCCGCTTGCAGCGGTGCTGGAGGAGGTGCTGGACGCGGGCGGCGACATCCGGGCGAGCTTCTTTGAAGTCACGACCGCCGCAGCCTTCCTCGCCTTCTCACGCACGCCAGCGGACGCCTGTGTGATCGAAGTGGGACTCGGCGGCAGGCTGGATGCCACCAATGTCGTGCAGCCGCTGGTCTGCGGCATTGCCGGGCTCGGCATAGACCATGAAGCGTTCCTGTTGGCGGAGGAAGCCGGCACGCCGCCAGAGCCCCTTGCCCGTATCGCGTTTGAAAAGGCGGGGATCGCCAAGCCCGGGGCGCCGCTGGCGACCCTGGAATATCCCCCCGCGGCGAATGATGCCATTCGGGCAGTTGCTTCTGCCAAGGGCGCAATCCTGACCAAGATTGGCGAGGCTTGGACCTGCGCCGTTGATGCTGACGGCTTCACTTATGCGGATGCTGCCGGGTCACTGCGTTTGCCGCTGCCGACACTAGCTGGCAGGCATCAGGCCGATAATGCGGCACTCGCCGTAGCGATGCTGCGTCACCAGACGGCCGTCACCGTAAGGTCAGAGGATATGGCAGCAGGCATCCGTGGCGCATTCTGGCCGGCACGGATGCAGCGGCTGAACGATGGACCACTTACCCGATTGCTGGACCGCACCTCGCCGGGCGGCGTCTGGCTCGACGGCGCTCACAATGAGTCGGCGGCTGCGGCCATCGCCCACGCTTGGCCGCAAAGTGCCAAGACCGCGATCGTGATCGGCGTGCTGGCCAACAAGGATGCCGCCTCCGTCTTGCGCCATCTTATCGCCATGTCGGTATCGACACGAGTGATCGCCATCCCGGTTCCGGGCCACGCGCACCACGAGCCCGAGGAGCTGGCGCGCTTGGCGATCGAGAATGGCGCTGTCGAAGCGGCGACAGCGAAAGGGATCGCAGAAGCGTTCCTTGCGCTCGCCACTGCGGATGTGGACCGGATTCTGGTCGCAGGTTCGCTCTACCTGGCTGGTGAGGTGCTCCTCCGAAACGACGAGATCCCCACCTAGACCCAAAGTTGCGATTGACTTGCAATAGCACACTGGTCGAGACTGCGGGAAGAGGAGGCTCTTCCATGACCATGTTCGCACCTGCCACTTTGGCGCTGTTGCCGCACCCACTGCCAGCCTGCTGCAACGCACGCATTATATTGTTCGCCATGCGCCGGATGGGCGCACACGGGCTAACCGACGCTCGGGCGGCGCACGCCTTCTTCACGGCGTTTGGCGCGAGCTTTCGGCGGCCGCTGATCCTGATGCGCGGCCTGATGGTGGACCTCGCCACCGCTGCTGCCGGGCCGATCGCGATCGCGCCTTGCTGCTATGGCCGCATGACCCATGCGGAGGCTGCGTTGCTCACGATCCTCGCGCGAGTGGAAGTTCAGACCGGAGCTGCGCGTTTGCTGATGGCCGACCTCCTGGGCATCAAGGCCGTGGAGGGCGTTCTCTCCAGCGCGGCGGCTGTAGCTGTGGCCTTCGCGGACGAGGGCCGGCCGATCACGGCCTGACGCGTCCCACGGGGCTAGGGAGTGGCCGGAACAGGAGCCCCGGGTTCATCGTCAGCGATCGGCTGACGTGCCTGCTCCACGACGAAGCCGCGCCTCCACAGGATCCACAGCAACAGCAGGCCAGGTAGCGCGACCACCATCGTGACGAGCCAGAACCCGACCCAGCCGAACTGCTCCGCCACATAGCCGGACGGCGTGGACAGCCAGGTGCGGCCGACGACCGCAAAGGAGGAAAGCAGCGCGAACTGCGTGGCGGTATAAGCGAGGTTGGCCAGCCCCGAAAGATAGGTCGCGAACACCGTCAAGCCGATGCCGCTCGTCACCTGTTCGGTCGCCACCGCGATGAACAGCCATGTGGGTGAATGGCCCTTTGCCGCCAGAATTGCGAAGGTGGCATTGGAGAGCATCATCAGCAGCCCGGAGATGAACAGCGCTCGTCCCATGCCGAGCCACGCCAGGAAGGGCGCACCTAGCGCCGTGCCGATCAGCAGGCCCCAGAGCCCGACGACCTTGTTGATGGCGAGGAACTCCGTGTCGGAGAAGCCAAGTTCCACGATCATGGGATTGAGCATCCCCTGCCCCATCGCGTCCCCAAGCTTGTAGACGAGGACGAACAGCAGGATCAGCAAAGCGCCGCGGCGACGGAAGAATTCACGGAACGGGCTGACCACCGTATCGGTGAACCAGCCGCGCCCGCCTCGTTTCACCGCTTGTTCGTGAAGGCCAGGCCCAATCCACAACGCCGCGACGGCGGCCGGGATCAGGCAAAGCGAGGTGAGCCCGTAACCCAAGCCCCAGCCGAGACCGAGCCCCTCGGCCGAAGCGATCGCGATGGTGCCTACCCCAGCGATGAAGTTACCGGTGCGGTATCCGAACTGGTTCATGGCGGTGCCATGCGCCAGCTCGGCGTCGGGAAGGATCTCGATGCGATAGGCATCGATGACGATGTCCTGCGTCGCCGAAAGAAAGGCGGTTACGATCGCCCAGAACGCGAAGACGCCCAGGTGCAGCTCAGGCTGACTTGCGCCCAGCATCCATACCGACACCAGAAGCAGTGCTTGAACAAGGAACAGCCACGCGCGCCGCTGCCCCACCAGCTTCGTCAGAAACGGCAGGCGCGTGCGATCGATCAGCGGCGCCCACAGAAACTTGAGGGTGTATGGGGTCGTCAGACCGATGGCGAAGCCGATCGTCTTCTTGTCTATGCCAACCTTCGCCAGCCAGAAGGTCATGGTGCCAAGCAGCAGCGTGAGGGGGAACCCGCTGGAAATGCCAAGCAGAAAGGCGGCAAATGGCCGCGGCCGGAAGTACGGCCCCATCGCGGCGCCCCAACCACGCCGCGCGATAGCTTCCGTCATTTACGCTTGCTCCACACCCCAGCTTTGCCGGGACACTAACGGGAAATTGCCCGGAGGTAAGCCCATGATCGCGCGATGGCCGGTCCTGATCCTGCACGCGCTTCAACTGGACGCGGCTGCGGTCCGCCACCGACTCCGTCGCCGCGCGCTACAGACACAGAAACGCGCTGGCGGACCGCCGATCAGGCAAGCCCGCAGCACCCATCCATTTACCTCTGACGAGGCAAGCAGACCGATGTATACCGATGAGTTATGGTGACCGCGGCAAAACGCCGCTGGGTCGATGCCATCCTGCCGGATGGCGCGAGTGACGGGGCTCGAACCCGCGACCTCCGGCGTGACAGGCCGGCGCTCTAACCAACTGAGCTACACCCGCTCGAACTATCCGAACGCTTTCTACGTTCCTCAGCCGCCAGCACAAGCTTGTACCGACAACCACGGAACGGATCCTCCACCTTGAAGGTGGCGCGAGTGACGGGGCTCGAACCCGCGACCTCCGGCGTGACAGGCCGGCGCTCTAACCAACTGAGCTACACCCGCTTGGATCAGCGTGGAGGCGCGCCACTATGCCACCGGCGAGGGGCTGTCAACGACCTCATCATCGCTTTTCTCAAATCCTGGCGATCTCTTCACGGTCTGCCGCACCAAAGTGCCATGTTCGAAGAGGAACCCGGCGATGTCCGGCTTGCCCGCGCCCTTGATGATCGTCTGGATGATGATCAACAGCGGCACCGCCAGCAGCGCGCCGATCGTTCCCCAGACCCAGCCCCAGAAGCTGAGTGACACCAGGATCAGCACCGGGCTGATGGTCAGTCGATGGCCCACGATCAGCGGCGTCACGACGTTCGCCTCGATCAGGTGAAGTCCATACATGATCGCCGGGGCTGCCAGTGCGGTCGCCACGTCGTTGAATGTCATGAGCCCGCCCAGCGCGACAAGCAGCGCTGCAATGACCGGTCCGAAATACGGTATGTAATTGAACAGCGCGACTATTCCGCCCCACATCAGCGGAAACGGCATGCCGAGCAGATTGAGCGCGCCGGCAGTCACCAGGCCGAGCACGATGTTGATCGCGGTAATCGTTCCCAGATAGCTAGAGACATCGTCCACCACGTCCTGGATCACTCGGGCGGTCGCCATCGCCCCGCCAAAGCTCTCGCGGCTGGTGATCATCCTCGTCCTGGTGCGCGTCCAGCCGGTCAGAAAGAAGAAGGTGACGAGGACGGCGTACAAGATCTGGATAATCACCGCGGGTGCCGAGGTCGCCGCCAGTTCCAGGATCGAACTCGGCGGCGCCACGGCGGCCGTTGGCGATTGACGTACCGGCGTGGCCGCAAGCCGCCGCAAGGTACGATTCGCATAGCCTTCCAGATTCGAATACAGGTCGAGCAGCGGCTCCAGATTTTCCTGGATGCGGTCGATGCGCTTGGGAAGCAGCCGGAAAAAGTCGATCGCAGGGACGACAATAGCGGCAAGCGCCACGTTCGCGGCCACCAGAAACAGGATCACGCAAAGTAGCGACGCGATCGCCGGCGGCAGACGCCGCGCCTCGAGCCATTCCAACAGCGGGATAAGCGCGATGCTGACGACAATGGCGACCGCCGTCGGCATGAAGAATTCGGCACCGGCCTTCAGGGCAAACGGCAAGCCGATGATGAGCCCCAACCCCGCTGTAAGCGTCAGTGCCGCGAGCAATCGGTCGCGGCGTAGCGCCACCCGCGGTTCATCGGCCGAGTTGGCTGCTTCGATCTGCTCCGCCGGATCATTGAGGGTCGAGACGGACGAAGCGGGCGCGGCCTCAACCACGCCCGACAAGCCCGTGCGCCGTGAGCAGGAACCGGATGGGTACCGGCGGAGGACTGGATCCTGGAAGAGCGCCGTCCATCATTCCCGCCAGGGTCCATCCTCAAGGTACAAGTAATCGGCCTTGAACTCCCCCAACCGGGCGAGTTGGTCAATATTGAGTATCTGCAGCGTCCCGCGGCCGATGATCGCCAGGCCTTCTTCGCGGAGTCGTCGAAGAACGCGGTTCACATGAACGCTGGTCAGGCCGACGATATCTCCGAGATCCTGCTGCGTCAGTGGCAAGTCGCACCGCCCCTCTGCTGCCCGGCCGACCGCGCGCATGCGGCAATAGGTCTCGCAGACGAAGTGGGCCACGCGCCCTGCCGCGTCGAGCCTGCCGATGCGGAAGATCCATTCCCGATGTAGCGCCGCATCGAGCAACGTGCTGAACCAAAGCAAAGAGGCCAGATGGGGTCGCTCGCTCATGATCCCATCCAGCCGATCATGACGGACGTAAGCGACGGTCACTTGGGAGATGGTGGCCACAGCGTGATCAATATACCGCGTCGGATAACTGTGAAGGTCAACGAAATCGCCGGGCACGTGATACGACAGCATCTGCCGATAGCCGTCCCGCGCATCCATGTATCGACAGGCATAGCCCTCGACGATCAGCGTGCTGCGCCTCAGCCGCTCGCCGCGGTGGGCCAGCACCCTTCGGGCCGGCACCACCTCCACGCTATCCACCGCCGCTTCCAAAACGGCCAACTCCTCGGCAGACAATTCGTGACGACGCCTGCCCCTGAGGAAATCCTTTGTACGCATCGACGGCCCTTTGTTTCGCCGATGCAACGCTTCAGGCAGCCGCGCGATCCTCAAAGTAGCTTTTCAGCTCGCGCTTGAGGATCTTGCCGTTCGCGTTCCTGGGCAGCATCTCCTCGCAGAAGCGGATCGCGACCGGCACCTTGAAGGCGGCGAGCCGCTCACGGACCCAGGCCTGGAGCTCCGCCTCGGTGGCCGTTGCTCCCGGCGCCAGATGGACAACTGCCGCTGGCTCCTCGCCCAGCGTGCGATGGGGAATGCCGATGAGCGCGCAATCCGTCACCGCCGGGTGATCGTAGAGCACGTTCTCCACCTCGCTGGAGTAGATGTTTTCGCCGCCGCGAATGACCATGTCCTTCGCCCGGTCGACGATATAGCAGAAGCCCTCTTCATCGAGCCGCGCCAGGTCGCCGGTGCGCACCCAACCATCGACGAAGGTTGCGGCCGTCGCTTCGGGCTTGTTCCAATAGCCTTTCACGATCATCGGCCCGCGCGCCCACAATTCCCCGATCTCCCCGGGCGGAAGCTCTTCGCCGTCAGCTCCGGTTACCTTGAGGTCCGCAACCGCTACCGCCGGTCCACAACTCTCCGGGCGATGAAGATAATCCTCGCCCGAGTGAGTGGTGACGGTGGCGGTGGTTTCGGTCATGCCCCAACCGTTGCCGGGCGCGGACTTCAGCTCCGCGGCGATCTTACGCACCAGCTCCGGTGCGGAGGGCGCCCCGCCATATCCGATCGTCTCGAGGCTCGAGAGATCGTAACGATGCCGCTCGGGATGCTCGAGCAATTGCCACGCGATCGTCGGCACCCCGCCAGTGGAGTTCACCTTTTCACGCTCGATGATTTCCATCGCGCGTACCGGTTCGAACTTGCGCATGTAGATGATGGTGTGGCCCGCAGCCATCGCGCCCATCAGTCCGGATGACAGGGCAGTGGCGTGGAACAACGGGATAACCGTCAGCGCCACCTTCTTGCTCGGCTCCGGCAGCGGATCGCCGCGGCGCAGGATCGACCGGGCCATGGCATAACCGGTCGACAGGATGTTGGTCATGAAGTTGCGGTGCGTGCCCAGCGCCCCCTTCGGCTGACCCGTCGTGCCGCTGGTATAAAGGATCGTCGCCTCATCCTCTGGCGCCAGCGCGACGGCTGGCAATTCGCCGGCCGGAAGCCTCGACCAGCCATGCGGAGTGCCGATAACGTCCTCAAGGCGCTCGGCATCCTGCAGCGGGGTGCTGGCGCGACTCACCAGGACGTGATCCAGACCGGGAAGCTGCGCGCGCAAAGGGGCGATCCGCTCCCAGCGCTCATCATCCGCGATCAGGGCCTTGGCACCGGAATCCGAAAGGCCATAGGCAAGCTCCTCGCCGGTCCACCACGCGTTGAGCGGCACAGCAATGGCACCGAGCACCGTTGTCGCGAAAAACGCGACGATCCATTCCGGCAGATTGCGCATGGCGACGGCGACGCGATCGCCCTTGCCAACCCCGCGCGCAGCGAGATTGGCGGCCAATGCGGCGATAGCCCGGAACTGCGCGTCATAGCTGACACGCTCATCCTCATAGATCGTCGCGAGGTGGTCGCCATGCGTTCGGGACAGCGCCACCAAGGCCGCCATATGGGGAGGTGCATTCTTCCACACACGCGTGGGCACACCCCGGATGTCCACCGTTTCCATCTCGAACTTCGCGCCGGGTGCGGTGAGCACGACTTCCGCCTGCTTCACTGACATGGCCGGCCATGATGCAGCCAAGGGTTGCGTCGCCACGTCAGATTCTCCCCGCACTCGAAATCGGTTTCCAGGTGCTCACGTTAGGATTGATTCAACGCCCGCTCAAGCGATAGGAAGAGCGGGAATTAGAAGCCGGGGTATGGAGGGGCAATGAACATCGCATCACCCGAGAAGCATGGGTTTGACGGCCGGCGCCTCGCCGCAATCGATACCTTCCTGAAAGAACGGTACCTCGATTCGGGCGAATTCCCCCATACCCAGCTGCTCGTCTCGCGTGATGGCGAGATCGTGCACTTTTCTTCTCAGGGCGGCGCGCGCGAAGGTGGCTCGAAGCAGATCGACGAGAGCAGCCTGTTTCGCATTGCGTCGATGACCAAGCCGATCACGTCGGTTGCGTTCATGATGCTGGTGGAAGAGTGCAAGGTCGCACTGGACACCCCCGTTCACCACGTTCTTCCGGAGTTCAAGAAGCTTGGCGTCTACGCCGGCGGCGGCGCTGGCGTGCCGTTCATGACGCGGCCGACCGAAGAGCCAATGCGGATGGTTGACCTGCTGCGGCATACCTCCGGCCTCACCTACGGCTTCCAGAACCGCTCCAACATCGACGCCGCGCATCGCGAGCTGAAGCTGGAGAACTGGCACGGCAATTACGATCTCGACGGCTTCGTCGCTGAACTCGGCAAGCTGCCGCTGGAGTTCTCGCCCGGAACGAGCTGGAATTACTCAGTGTCCACCGACGTGCTCGGCGCGGTGGTCCAGCGCGTGTCCGGCATGTCGCTGCCGGAGTTCTTCGAACAACGCATCTTCAAGCCTCTGGGCATGAACGACACCGGCTTCACCGTGCCCGCGGAAAAGCTGGACCGGCTGGTCGATTGCTACACGTTGGTGCCCGGCAAGGGCCGGGTGATGTTCGACCGTGCCGAGGAGAGCATGTGGTCGAAGCCGTTCACCTTGGTCTCGGGCGGCGGCGGGCTCGTTTCCACCGCTTTGGATTACCAGCGGTTCTGCCAGATGTGCCTCAACGGCGGAACGCTTGATGGCGTGCGCATTCTCGGTCGCAAGACCATCGACCTGATGACCCAAAATCATCTGCCGAACGGCGCTGACCTGTCCTCCATGTCGAAGTCGCTGTTCAGCGAGACCCAGAACGCCGGCACCGGATTTGGCCTGGGCTTTGCTGTGACGATCGACACCGCCCGCTCCATGATGCCCGGCAGCGTGGGCGAATATTATTGGGGTGGCATGTTCTCCACCGCCTTCTTCATCGACCCAGTGGAGCGGCTGACGATGGTGTTCATGACTCAGCTGTCGCCCAGCATGATTTACCCGATCCGGCGCGAGCTGAAGACAATGATCTACTCGGCGCTCACCTGATCATCGGTCGGCCGTTGTCTCCGCGATCGGGGGAGTCGGCCGGCGGACTTATCAACCGAACCGGCTCGGTTCGAGAAATATGGATCCCCGCCCGTATGGGGATGACGAATGGAGAAAGAAATGACTTCCCCCGTCCGCTTCGAACGCCACGACGACGTTCTCGTCATCATCTCCGATTCGCCGCCAGTGAACGCCCTTGGCGCCGGCGTGCGTGACGGGCTGAAGGAAGGCGTGAGCCAGGGGATCAACGATCCCGCCGTGAAGGCGATGGTGATCCGCTGCGACGGCAAGACCTTCTTTGCCGGCGCCGACATCACCGAATTCGGCAAGCCGCCCAAGGGCGCATCGCTTCACGAAGTCATCGACATGATGGATTCGAGCGAGAAGCCGATCGTCGCCGCCATCCACGGCACCGCGCTCGGCGGCGGCTGCGAAGTCGCGCTTGCCTGCCACTATCGCGTTGCCGTCCCCTCGGCGGTGATGGGCCTGCCCGAAGTGAAGCTCGGCCTGCTGCCGGGCGCCGGCGGCACGCAGCGCCTGCCGCGCATCGTCGGCGTGAAGGCCGCGATCGAGATGGTCGCAATCGGCGATCCGATCCCCGCCAAGAAGGCGGCCGAAGTCGGCCTGGTCGATCGCGTCGTTGGTGAGGACAGCCTGGAGGTGGACGCCATCGCCTTCGCGCGCGAGATCGCCGACAAGAAGCCGATCCCACGCGTCCGCGACAAGACGGTCGCCCCAGACCCGGAGGCGGTCGAGGAGTTCAAGAAGAAGCACGGCCGCCGTATGCGCGGCTTCGATGCGCCGGCCGCCAACATCGCCTGCGTCGTCGCCGCCAGCGAGCTTCCGTTCGACGAGGGTATGAAGTTCGAGCGCGAACAGTTCGTGAAGCTGATGACTGGCACCCAGTCTGCCGCGCAGCGTCACCTGTTCTTCGCCGAGCGTCAGGCCGCCAAGATCGACGACGTCGATCCCAAGACCCCGCTTCGCCCGATCAACAAGGTCGGCGTGATCGGCGCCGGCACGATGGGCGGCGGCATTTCGATGAACTTCCTGTCCGCCGGCATCCCGGTGACGATCGTCGAGATGCAGCAGGAGGCGCTCGATCGCGGCACCGGCGTGATGCGCAAGAATTACGAGGCATCGGCTGCCAAGGGCCGCATCAAGCCGGACGCGCCGGAAAAGGCGATGGGCCTGCTCACCCCGACGCTCAGCCTGGACGATCTCGCCGACTGCGATCTCATCATTGAGGCGGTCTATGAGAACATGGACGTCAAGAAGGAGCTGTTCACCAAGCTCGACGCCATTGCGAAACCCGGTGCGATCCTCGCGTCGAACACGAGCTACCTGAACGTCGACGAGATCGCCGCGGTGACGAAGCGTCCCGAGGACGTGCTCGGCATGCACTTCTTCTCGCCGGCCAACGTCATGCGCCTGCTCGAAGTGGTGCGCGGCGAGAAGACCGCCAAGGACGTGCTCGCCACCGTCATGGCGCTCGCGAAAAAGATCAAGAAGGTCGCGGTGGTCGCCGGCGTTTGCCACGGCTTCATCGGCAACCGCATGCTGAGCCCGCGCCAGATCGAGGCGAACAAGCTCCTCATGGAGGGCGCGACCCCGCAGCAGATCGACAAGGTCCACACCGATTTCGGCATGCCGATGGGCCCGTTCCAGATGGCCGATCTCGCCGGCGTCGACATCGGCTGGCACCGTGACCCGAGCCGGATCGAGAGCATCCGCGATGCGCTCGCTGCCGAGGGTCGCTGGGGCCAGAAGAAGGGCGCGGGCTATTACGATTACGACGAAAAGCGCAACGCGACGCCGAGCCCCCGCGCGCTCGAGATCATCGAGGAATTCCGCGCCAAGTCGAACCTGCCCAAGCGCGAGATCACCGATCAGGAAATCGTCGAGCGCACGCTCTACCCGATGGTCAACGAAGGTGCGCTGATCCTCGAAGAGGGCAAGGCGCAGCGGGCGAGCGACGTCGATGTCGTCTGGATCATGGGCTACGGCTGGCCGGTCTATCGCGGCGGCCCGATGTTCTGGGCGCAGCATGAAGTCGGCCTGAAGAAGATCGTTGAAGGGCTTGAAAAGCATGGCTTCAAGGTCGCCGAAAGCCTCAAGACCGCCGCCGAGACGGGCGCTGCACTGAAGTGACCGCATTGTGTTCCGCCCTGCCCGTCACCGCGCGGTGCCGCCTCTCCCTATTTGGGGCTGGCGTTACCACGCGCGCCGGGCAGGCGGGCACAGGAGCACGCGCTGATGACTGAACGCACCGCTCTTCAAACCGCCGCCGCGGTCCGCTCCGGCGCCACCACGGCGCTGGCGGAAACCGAGGCGGCGATCGCCCGGATCGAGGAGCGTGATGGCACGCTCAACGCCGTCGTGGTGCGTGATTTCGATCGCGCCCGCGCCGCCGCTGCTGACCTCGACGCGCGCATCGCCGAAGGCTTCGACGGCCCGCTGCTCGGCGTGCCGATGACGATCAAGGAAAGCTATGACGTCGCCGGCCTGCCGACGACCTTCGGCTTTGCCGAGCATCGCGATTTCACCGCTGCGCAAGATGCCGTCACCGTTCGACGCCTGAAGGCCGCCGGCGCGATCATCCTGGGCAAGACCAACGTCCCGCCTGCCCTGTCGGATCTCCAGTCCGACAACCCGGTCTATGGCCGCACCAACAATGCGGTGAACCCTGATCGCGTTGCGGGCGGCTCGTCCGGCGGATCGGCGGTGGCGCTTGCCGCCGGCATGGTCCCGCTCGAATTCGGCTCCGACATCGGCGGCTCGATCCGCGTGCCCGCCGCCTTCAACGGCGTGTGGGGGCACAAGACCACCTGGGGCGTGATCCCCACTGAGGGCCATTACATGCCCGGCACGGACGGGGCGCGCACCGTCCTGTCGGTGCTCGGCCCGATGGCACGCGACGCTGACGATCTCGAAACGGCGCTCGGCATCGTCGCCGATCACCCGCTCGCCCCGGCACGCCGCCACGGCAGCAACTGGCGCTTCCTGCTCCTCACCAGCCACCCGATGGCACGGGTGCAGCAATCGATCGTCGATGCCCTCGAACGGGTGGCCGCGGCGTTGCGCGAAACCGGCGCGACCGTCGACACCAGCAGCGATCTCCTGCCCGACCTCGAACGCCAGCACGCCGGCTATTGGAAGATGCTCAACATCGCCATGTCACGCCGTGCACCGCGACCGGAGAGCGAGGCTGCGCCCGAGCTCGAACCCTGGCTCCACCTCCATGACGAACAGGCGCGCAACCAGCGCCAGTGGCGCCGCCTGTTCGAAACCTACGACGCGGTGATCGCGCCAACCGTCGGCATGACGGCATTCCCGCACGATCCCACGCCACTCGCCACCCGCCGCCTCTCGATCGACGGCGAGGATACGCAATTCTTCCACCAGTTCGTCTTCCCCGGCCTCGCGACCTTCCCGATGCTGCCCGCCACCAGCGTGCCGATCGGCAACGATGCGGACGGGCTGCCGATCGGCGTCCAGGTGATCGCGGACCTTTATGCCGATCGCACCGCGATCGCCGCGGCACGCGACATTCACGACGCCGCCGGAGGCGCGCAATGACCGTCGGCCGCATCCTCTTCACCAAGTTCGTCGTGGAGGATCTGCCCCGCGCGCTCGCCTTCTACGAGCAAGCGTTCGGCTTCACGGAACGCAGGCGGATCGCGCTACCGGGCCTGGAGGAGGTGCTGATCGGCCTTCCCGATGATCCCTTCACCCTCGTCCTCTATCATCACACCGACGGCCGCGCCCTTGTGCGCGGGGACAATCACGGGCCGCTCGGCCTCTCGACGCGCGACATCCAGGCCGCCTGGGATCGCGCGATCGCCGCCGGTGCCACCGCCGTTCGCCCGCCGGAGGATCTCCCCGGCATGCGCATCGCCTTCCTCGATGATCCGGAAGGCCACACCATCGAACTCATCCAATATCTGCGCGAGAAGACCCGCGAAGGAGCAAGCGAATGACCGATCTTGATCAGTTCCGCGCCGAGACGCGCGCGTGGCTCGAGGCGAATTGCCCGCCCGAGATGCGCGAGCCGATCCGCAGCGAAAAAGACAGCGTCTGGGGTGGCCGCGACCAGAGCGCCATGACCCCGGCGCAGAAGCAGTGGATGGACGCCATGGGCGCGAAGGGCTGGACGGTGCCCGACTGGCCCAAGGAATATGGCGGCGGCGGGCTGTCTGCTGCCGAAACCAAGATCCTGCGCGAGGAAATGGCGAAGCTGCGGTGCCGCAACCCGCTCTCCTCGTTCGGCATCTCGATGCTTGGGCCGGCGCTGCTGAAATACGGCACCGAGGAGCAGAAGAAGGAGCATCTGCCCAAGATCGCGCGCGGCGAGATCCGCTGGTGTCAGGGCTATTCGGAGCCGAACGCCGGGTCCGACCTTGCCAGCCTTGCCACCTCGGCGGAGGACAAGGGCGACCACTTCCTCATCAACGGCCAGAAGATCTGGACCAGCTACGCGAATTACGCGGACTGGATCTTCTGCCTCGTGCGCACCGACAAGACGAACAAGCACAAGGGCATCAGCTTCGTCCTGTTCGACATGCAGACGCCGGGCGTCTCGACGAAGCCGATCCTGCTGATCAGCGGCTATTCGCCCTTCTGCGAAACCTTCTTCGACAATGTGAAGGTGCCGAAGGAGAACCTTGTGGGCGAGCTCAACAAGGGCTGGGACGTCGCGAAGTACCTGCTCGGCCATGAGCGTGAAATGATCTCGAACATGGGCCTCGGCGGCGGCGGCAGGAACCCGCTGATCGAGGGCGCGATCGCCACCATCGGCCTCGATCACGACGGCCGCCTCGCCGATCCGCTGCTCCGTGCCAAGATCGCCGAGTTCGAGGTTCGCTCCAAGGCGTTCGCCGCCCAGTCCGAACGCTTCATTGACGAGCTGAAGGCTGGCCGCGCGCATCCCGCCCAGCCGTCGATGATGAAATATTACGGGACGGAGCTGAACAAGGCCCGCCACGAGCTGCTGATGGCGTCGGGCGGCTCGGACAATCTGGAATGGGAAAGCGAGCGTTCGCGCAGCGGCGCGCCGGCACGCGACTGGCTGCGCACGAAGGCGAACTCGATCGAGGGCGGCACCAGCGAGGTGCAACTCAACATCATCTCGAAGCGCATCCTGGAGCTGCCGGGCGCGTGATCGGGTCGCCCTTCCCTGCTGAGGAAGGGCGCGCTCGCCAGACCATCGACGGGAAGCGGGCGGCGCGGCCGCAGGCGGCAGCCGCCCCTTTCCACCTCCTCCGGCGCTCACGCGCGCCGGGGCGTAAAAGGGACCAATGATGCCTCTTTTCCTGAACGAAGATCAGACCATGCTGCGCGACACCGCGCGCGATTTCGTGGCCGATTCTGCCCCCGTCAGCCACATGCGCAAGCTGCGCGACGACAATGACCAGACCGGCTTCTCGCGCGATCTGTGGAAGCAGTTCGCCGACATGGGCTTCACCGGCATCCTCATCGATGAGGCCCAGGGCGGCCTTGGCCTCGGCCATGTCGAGGCGGGCGTCGTGCTGGAAGAAATCGGCCGCAACCTGTCGCCCTCGCCGTTCCTGCAGACCGCCGTCGCCGCAGTCGAGGCGATGAAGGGCACGCCGCACGCGGAGCGCTGGTTCCCCGGCATCCTCGCCGGCGAAACCGTCGCCGCGCTCGCGATCGACGAAGGCGCAAAGCATCGTTCCTCGGTGGCGATGAAGGCGGAGCGCGCCGGCAACGGCTTCAAGCTCACCGGGGCCAAGCAGTTCGTCCACCACGGCCATGTCGCTGACGTCGTCATCGTCGCCGCGCGCACTGCCGGCGCTGCCGATGACGAGAATGGCGTCACGCTGTTCGCCGTGCCCAGGGATGCCGCCGGGATGACCGCCAAGGCCGAGCGCCTTACCGACGCCAGCCTCGCCGCGCGGATCGAGTTCGACGGTGTCGAGGTCGATGCCGACGCCGTGATTGGCGAAGTCGATGCCGGCCGCACGCCGCTCGATCGCCTGCTGCGCGCCGGTCGCGCGGGTGCCGCTGCCGAAATGCTGGGCGTCGGCGCTGGCGCGATGGACATGACGGTCAATTACCTGAAGGAGCGCAAGCAGTTCGGCGTGCTGATCGGCAGCTTCCAGGCACTCCAGCACCGCGCCTCGCACCTCTACAGCGAGATGGAAGTGGCGCGCGCTGCCGTGCTGAAGGCGCAGCAGCTGCTCGACGCCGGTGACGAGAAGGCCGACGCCGCCGTCTCGGTCGCCAAGGCGATGACCGGACTCGCGACGATGCTCAGCGTGCAGGAAGGCATCCAGATGCACGGCGGCATCGGCATGACCGATGAATATGACATCGGTTTCTACATGAAGCGCCAGCGCGTGCTCGCCGAACTGTTCGGAGACGCGAACTTCCACGCCGATCGCCTCGCGCGCGCGGCCGGCTATTGACGCTTTTCCCCTCCCTCCCGCAGGAGGGAGGGGAGCGACATCAGGGGCAGGTCGCAACAGGTGTGCCAGTCGTGATCCACGGCCGCCCTGCTTGCCTGCTCCATCGCGGCAGGCACAGGGACCGGATTAGATGAGCGACACCTCGAACGACACGCGCATTCCCCCCACCCCCGAGGCTCTGGCCGCCGATCTCGTTGATCTGCTCGACGTTGAGGAAATCGACACCGATCTCTATCGCGGCCGCCGGTCGAAGGGCGGCGTCGGCCGCGTCTTCGGCGGCCAGGTGATCGCCCAGGCGCTCCAGGCTGCGCAGCGCTCGACTGACGCACCCAAGGTCGCGCATTCGCTGCACGCCTATTTCATGCGGCCGGGCGACGAGAACTTCCCGATCGTCTACCGCGTCGTGCGCGACTTCGAAGGCCGCAGCTTTGCCACTCGCCGCGTCATCGCGATGCAGCGGGGCGCCCCGATCCTGAACCTCGCCTGCTCGCTGCAGGTGCCGGAGGACGGCTTCCACCATCAGGATCGGATGCCCGACGTGCCCCCGCCCGAAGCGCTGCCGACCGAGGCGGAACTGCGCGAGAAGGACGCGGTGAACCTGCCCGAGAAGCAGCGGCGCATGGTCACCCGCCCGCGCCCGATCGAGATCCGCCCGGTCTACCCGCGCAAGTGGTTCAACCCGACGCCGACGGAGCCGATCCAGCACAGCTGGTTCCGCGCCGTCGCTCCAGTCGGCGACGATCCCTCGATGCACCGCGCGATCCTCTCCTACGCGTCCGACATGGCGCTGCTTGGCACCTGCATGCTGCCGCACGGCGTCAACTGGACGACGCCCGGCTTTCAGAGCGCCAGCCTCGACCATTCGGTCTGGCTGCACGAGGATTTCCGCGCCGACGAATGGCTCCTCTACGCCACCGACAGCCCCTGGGCCGGCCACGCCCGCGGCATGAACCGCGGACAGATCTTCACCCAGGATGGCCGCCTCGTCGCCAGCGTCGCGCAGGAAGGTTTGATCCGCCAGCGCACCCCGCGCGCGGAGTAGCTGCGCGCCATACGTCGTCCAGCCTACGACGCCCTCTTCTCGTGGGAAGTCACCCGGCTTCGGACATGTGCTTTCTCCCGCTCCCTCCTGTTTCGAGTGTCAGCATGACGATCGATCGACGCGACTTCCTCACCGGCACTGCCGCTTTTGCCGTCAGCAGCGCCCTGGTTGCCCCAGCACATGCGCAGACGGGTGGTGCCAGCAGCAGCGCCGACACCGCCGCGCTGGCGATCCTCAATCAACAGGCAGAAGCCCTCCTCGCTGCCTACCCGGACGGCGCGGCATACCTTGGTCTCGACAGCGGCAAGCGGATGTCGCTCAAGGGCAAGCTGACCGACCGCAGTGCCACCGCAGAGGCGGCTCGCAGGGATGACGCAGCAAAGCGGCTGGCTCAACTCCAAGCCATCAATCGGGCCGCTCTCTCGCCCACCGTCGCGACCCATGTCGAAACCGTGATCGCCGCCCATGAAATCGCGCTCGAAGGTTGGCGCCGGATGCCGGTAGGCGACATGGCATTCCTGTCGAACAACAACTACCGCTCGACCCCCTATGTGGTGACGCAGGGCAATGGCGCGTTCGTCGACACGCCCGATTTACTTGAGAACAAGCATCAAATCGCAAATCGCGCAGATGCCGAGGCCTATCTTAGCCGGCTTGAGGCCTATGCTGGCCAGCTCGAGGCCGAAACGCGCCGGATACAGGCCGATGCTCGCCAGAACGTGCTGCTGCCAGCTCCCTTCAACGACATCACCGTCGCGCAACTGCGCGCCGGCGCCGCGCAACCAGCCGCCGAGCAGGGCATGATCCGTAGCTTCGCCGACAAGCTCGCCAAGGCTGGCCTGACCGGCAACTGGACGGCTCGCGCCACGGCGATCGTCGATCGCCGCATTGCTCCCGCCCTCGCAAATCAGGCGGATGCCCTCGCTTCCCTACGCCCTCGCGCACCTCAGGATGGGGGAATGTGGCACATGCCCGACGCGGCGGATCGCTACGCCTGGCTGGCGGAGGCGGCCACCACAACAAAGCGCACGCCGGATGAGATACACGAATCCGGGGTTGAACAATGCCGCGCCTATGCCGCCCAGCTAGATCCGCTGCTCCGCGCACAGGGCTTGGCGCAAGGCACACCGGGCGAGCGCCTGGCGGCGCTCGGCAAGCGGCCGGACCTGCTCTACGCCAACACGGACGCAGGGCGCGCGGAATTGCTGGAATACCTAAATACCGTCGTCGCCCGGCTTCGACCGCGCCTGCCGCAAGCTTTCAGCAAGCTCGTACGCGGGAATCTCGTTATCAAGCGGGTGCCGCCTGCCATTCAGAACGGGGCGCCCAACGGGTATGCCGGGCCGGGCGCGCTCGATGGCTCGACGCCGGGAATCTATTACATCAATTTGCGTGACACGGCGAACTGGCCCCGGTTCGAACTCGCAACGCTGACCTTCCATGAGGGTATTCCGGGCCATATCTGGCAGGGCGAATATACTTTCGACTTGCCCCTGATCCGAACTCTCCTAGGCTTCAATGCCTATTCGGAAGGATGGGGCTTGTACGCCGAACAGATTGGGGCGGAGCTGGGTTATTATGAAGACGATCCACTCGGTCGGATCGGCTACCTGCAATCGATGAACTTCCGAGCGGCACGCCTCGTGGTAGATACGGGGCTTCACCACAAGCGCTGGAGCGTCGATCAGGCCGTGCGCTGGCTCATGGCAGCGACCGGATACACTGAAAGCCGCGCCCGTTCAGAGATCAACCGTTACTGCATCTGGCCAGGACAAGCGCTTGGCTACAAGACGGGTCATAACGAGATCAATCGACTGCGCGACCACGCGAAAGCTCGCCTTGCTGGACGTTTCGATGTGCGGGGCTTCAACGATGTTGTGGTGCAAGCCGGCGGGATGCCGCTTGGCGTTCTTGCCAAAGTAGTCGATCGGTGGGTGGCGGCGGAACGTACCTGACCGCCGTAACCGCGTCCTCAAGAAAGGCGGTATGTTCATACCGTCACGTATCGGAAACGAGAATGCCCCCTTTCCGATAGACGTGGCGTTTGAAACCCCGGGGAGCATCAGGCCGTAGTGCGGCCGTATTCCTGCTTGGTTACCGGGTGGCTCGACGACAGGCCGCCATCTACCGCGATCGCCTGGCCGTTGACGTAGCTTGCATCATCCGAGGCAAGGAACAGCGCGACCTTCGCCAGCTCCTCTGGCTGCGCACCGCGCCGCAGCGGGTTGAGCCGCCCGACGCGGTCGATCTTGCCCGCGTCACGGGCGTAATCGAAGACGGACTTGGTCATCCCCGTCTCCGTCAGACCAGGGCAGATCGCGTTGACGCGCACGTTCGATCCCGACAGCTGCTGCGCCGACACCTGGGCGAGGTTGATCACCCCGGCCTTGGACGCGGAATAGGCTGGCGACCCGGCGCCCGAACGGATGCCGGCGACGCTTGCCGTCAGGATGATCGCGCCCTGCCCGCGCTCGGCGATGCGCGGCGCGGCGTGCTTGATCGCCAGAAACGGGCCGATCAGGTTCACGCGCAGCACTTCGGTGATCAGCGCTACGTCCGTATCGAAGATGTTGGCCATGCCACCCGAGATGCCCGCATTGGCGAACATCACGTCGAGCCCGCCGAACTTGTCGCAGGCGAGCGCGACGGTGCGCACGACATCTTCCTCGCTGCCGGCATCCATCTCGATCGCATGCGCCGTACCGCCGGCGGCGCGGATCGCCTCGACCGTCTCCTCCGCCCCCTTCTTGTCGGCCGCGATGACCCGGCCACCCTCGGCGGCAAAAAGCGTTGCGGCGGCGCGGCCGATGCCGGAGCCGGCACCCGTCACGATGATCGATTTGTCGGTGAACCTAGCCATGTCTCACTCCGTTGGCGCCGGCGTGGAAGAAACGCCCCCCGTGCCTCGCTTTATCAATACTTCCGCGCCCCTCACCTGAGGAGCGGCGGGATCAGATCGTCACGCCGCCGTCGATCACCATCGTCTGGCCGGTCATGAAGCCGCTGGCGCGCGACGCGAGATAGACGACCGCGCCCGCGATCTCCTCCGGCTCACCGATGCGGCGCAGCGGCGTCGTGCGATTGCGTTCGGCGACTGCCGCCTCGTCTTCCCATAGCGCCTTGGCGAAATCTGTCTTGATCAGGCCCGGGGCGATGCAGTTCACGCGGATGCCGTGGGCGCCATATTCATGCGCCAGGTTGCGGGCGAGCTGCATGTCGGCCGCCTTGCTGATGCAATAGGCGCCGATCACGGTCGATCCGCGAAGTCCGCCGATCGAAGAGACGATGACGATCGAGCCTTCTCCGCGCTCCTTCATCTCGGGCGCGACCATCGTGATCAGCCAGTGGTTGGAGAGGATATTGTTGTCGAGGATCTTGCGGAACTGCTCGTCCGCGATCCCTTCCTGCGGCCCGTAATACGGGTTGGACGCGGCGTTGCAGACCAGGCAGTCGATCCGCCCGAACTCGCGCCGGCTCTGGTCGACGAGATGCTGCAGCGCCGCCTTGTCGGAGATGTTCGCGGCAATCGCCACCGCCGTGCCCGGCCCGAACCGCGCGTTGATCTCGTCCGCCACCTCTTCGCAGGCATCCTGCTTACGGCTGGAGATCACCACCTTTGCGCCCTGCTCGGCACAAGCGATTGCGCTGGCCTTGCCGATCCCGCGCGAGGATCCGGTGATCAGGACGACCTTGCCGGTCAGATCGAACAAACTCATGGCTCACTCCCCTCCCGCTTGCGGGAAGGGCTGAAGGTGGGCCGGCCCGCAAGTGAATGCATAAAGGGGGAGGAGCATGCCCCTCCCCGATCCGTGCCCGCCGACAGGCAGGCGTTACGCGGTTGCGCCGGCCTTCTGTGCGAACTGCCAGGCCGCATCGGCCAGCATCGGCACGCGTGCGCTGGTCGCCTCGGCATTGGCGCTGGACGCCGTGCCGATCAGGAAGCGCTTGCGGATACCCTGGACGATGGAGGCAAGGCGGAACAGGTTGAACGCCAACAGCCAGTTTAGATCCGGAACGCCATCCCGCCCGGTCTTCTCGCAATAACGCGCGACGACTTCCTCGACGGTCGGGATGCCGGTCTCCGGCCCGGTCAGGCCCATCACGCCCGAACGGCCCTCCGGCTCGGTCACCCAGCTGATCAGGAAATAGCTGAGGTCGGCGAGCGGATCGCCCGTCGTGCAGAGTTCCCAGTCGAGCACCGCGGCGACGCGCGGTTCAAGGCCGGGCGCAAACTTCATATTGTCGCAGCGGTAATCGCCATGGACGATCGTGGTGCGGGTCTGCTCGGGAATGGTACGCGGCAGCCATTCGATCAGCCGCTCCATCGCCGGCATATGCTCGGTCTCGGCACCGCGATACTGCTTCGTCCAGCGGCTCACCTGCCGCTCGAAGTAATTACCCGGCCGCCCGAAATCCTCGAGCCCCGTCGCTTTCAGATCGACATTGTGGAGCGCCGCCAGGGTATCGATCATCGCATTGTAATGCGCGCGCCGGGTGTCGGCATCCATGCCCGGGAAGGCGCCGTCCCAGATCGTGCGGCCGTCCACCATCTCCATGACGTAGAAGGCCGAACCGATGACGCTGTCATCCTCGCACAGGCCATATTGCCGGGGCACCGGGAAGCCGGTCGGGTGGAGCGCGGCCATGACGCGATATTCGCGATCAACCTGGTGCGCGGACGGGAGCAGCTCGCCCATCGGCTTGCGGCGAAGCACGTAGTTGCGCCCCGGCGTCATCAGCTTGTACGTCGGGTTCGATTGTCCGCCGGCGAACTTCGCATAGGTCAGCGGACCCGCGAAGTCCGTGACGTGGGCTTCCATCCAGGTGTAGAGGCGATCGGTGTCCAGCCGATCGCGCTCGCTGATCTCCGCCTGGAGGCCGGTATCTTCCGCCACGGCCGTGCTCATTGATCGAACACGATCACGCTGCGCGTCGCATCGCCCTTGCGGAGTTCGTCGAACGCGTCGTTGATGCGGTTGAGCGGCAGGCGCTCGGCGATGATCGTGTCGAGATCGAGCATGCCGCGCATGTAGAAATCCACCAGGCGCGGGATGTCGACCGGGAAGCGGTTCGACCCCATGATGCCCCCCTGCAGCTTCTTGCCCGACAGCAGCTCCATCGCGGAAAGGCCAACCTTCTGGTCGAGCGGCATCATGCCGAGGATCGTCGCGGTGCCGCCGCGGCGAAGCACGTCGACCGTGGTCTGCGCCGACTGCGGCCGGCCGACAGCTTCGATCGCATGATGGACGCCGCCCTTGGTGAGTTCCACCACTTCGCCGACGACACCTTCCTTCATCGGATCGAAGGTATGGGTCGCGCCCAGCTTCTCGGCGACAGCGCGCTTCTCAGGCACCGGATCCAGGGCGATGATCTTGCCCGCGCCGGCGATCTTCGCGGCATTCACCGCGGCAAGGCCAATGCCGCCGCAGCCGACGACGCAGACCGTCTCGCCCGGCGTCACGTCCGTGGTGTTGAACACGGCGCCGGCGCCCGTCGTCACGGCGCAGCCGATCAGCGCGGCACGGTCGAGCGGCATTTCCGGGTCGATCGCGACGCAGGCATGCTCGTGCACCAGCATCTGTTCGGCATAGGCCGACAGGTTCAGCATCTGGTTGACGTTGCCGCCGTTCGCCAGGCGAAGCCGCGGCTCCGCCGTTGGCCCACGGCGCGTCTCGGCGCTGACGCACAGGAACATGCGGCCCGTGATGCAGAACTCGCAATGGCCGCAGAAGGCGCTGAGGCAGGTGACGACCGCATCGCCAACCTTCACCGTGCGCACTTCATCACCCACCGCCTCGACGATGCCGGCGGCCTCGTGCCCCGGGATCGCCGGCAGCGGATGCGGATAGGCACCGTCGACGAAATGAAGATCGGAACGGCAGACGCCGCACGCGACGGTGCGGATCAGCACCTCGTGCGGGCCGGGCTTGGATACGACGACGTCCTCGATCTGGAGCGGCGCCTTGGTTTCAAAGATGACGGCGGCTTTCACGGTCTCTCTCCATTATTCTCACGAATGATCGTCACCCGGCCGCCAAGCCCGCAACCGCGATGGCTGGCAGCGGGCTCCGGGTCCGGTCCTGTGACGAAAAGGCTCAGCGCGATACGCCGATATCACCACTCGAAATCTCGGCACCGCGCGGCGCGCCGCGATCATTCGCGATCTCCGCCTTCCAGTCGCCGTACTTGCCGAATTCGTTGCGGGCGATGGCGCGGGCGTGAACCTCGTCCGGGCCGTCGGCGAGGCGAAGCGTGCGCTGCGAAGCCCACGCATGCGCGAGGCCATAATCCTCCGCCACACCGCCGCCGCCATGCGCCTGCACCGCATCGTCGAGGATGCGCAGCGCCATGTTCGGCGCGAACACCTTGATCATCGCGATTTCCTGGCTGGCCGCCTTGTTGCCCGCCGCGTCCATCGTCTGCGCTGCCTTGAGGCACAGCAGACGGGTCATCTCGATCTCGATCCGGGCCTGCGCCACGCGCTGCTCCCATACCGAGTGATCGGAAATCCGCTTGCCGAAGGCGACGCGGCTGAGGAGGCGCTTCGCCATCTTCTCCAGCGCCACCTCGGCGACGCCGATCGTGCGCATGCAGTGATGGATGCGGCCCGGCCCGAGCCGGCCCTGCGCGATCTCGAACCCGCGGCCCTCGCCGAGGATGACGCTCTCGACCGGCACGCGCACGTTGGTGAAGCTCACCTCGCCATGGCCGTGCGGCGCATGATCATAGCCATAGACCGAGAGCATGCGCTCGATCTTGATGCCCGGCGTATCCATCGGCACCAGGATTTGGCTCTGCTGCTGGTGGCGCGAACCTTCGAAGCTCGTCTTGCCCATCAGGATGCCGATCTTGCAGCGCGGATCGCCCACGCCCGACGACCACCATTTCACGCCGTTGATCACGTAATGATCGCCGTCACGCTCGATCCGAGTCTCGATGTTGGTGGCGTCGGACGAGGCGACCGCCGGCTCGGTCATCAGGAAGACGGAGCGGATCTCGCCGTTCATCAGCGGGCGAAGCCACTTCTCCTTCTGTTCCAGCGTGCCATAGCGATGCAGCACTTCCATGTTGCCCGTGTCCGGCGCGGAGCAGTTGAAGCACTCGCTGGCCCAGCCGATCTTGCCCATTTCCTCGGCGCACAGCGCATACTCGAGGTTGGTGAGCTGCGTCCCTTCGAACTCGAACGTCTCGTCGACATGCGTCTGGCCCGAGTGCGGCGGCATGAAGAAGTTCCACAGCCCGGCCGCCTTGGCCTTGGCCTTCACCTCTTCGATAACGGGGATCACCTTCCAGCGATCGCCAGTGTGCGCCTGTTCGTGATACTCGGCCTGCCGCGGCGCGATCTCGGCGTCGATGAAGGCCTTCACGCGGTCCCTGAAATAGGTTTCGCGCTCGGTCAGGGTGAAGTCCATAGCATCCCTCCGCTCGATATTTCATCAAAGCTGTAAAGCGTACCGCATCTTCGGACAAGCGCGCGAATCGGTCGAGCCTTCCTTAGTGAGGAAGAGGTGGCCAGCGATAAAGAAAGGGACTGTTCGTTCGAAAAATAGGCGCTAGGATCAGTCGGATGCAGGCTCGGGGGGAACCGGACGGCGACGGAGAGGAGATCGGCACGCGCCGCTTCCGAGCGAAGCGTGAAGCCATCCTCGCCGCAGCTGCCGACGCGATCAACGAACAGAGCGCAAAGGGGATGACCTTCGCGGACGTAGCGCGGCGCGTAGGCCTGAATACCACAAGCGTCACCTACTACTTCAAGCGCAAGGAAGATCTTGCGGCCGCAGCGTTCGAGCATACGCTAGACTATCTCCTGGTCATGCTCGACACCGCTATGGAGGCAGACACGCCGGAGCAGCGGGTGCAGCGGTATCTCGCTCTAAACATGGCCCGCCTGGCGCGGGTGCAACGGGGTGAGGAACGCCAGATCGCTGGGCTGTCCGATCTGCGCGCGATGGAAGATCCGGTTCGCAGCCGCCTCATGGCGGGATGGCGGGAGGTGTTCCGGCGTGCCCGGGCACTGTGGGGACCGGCGGACACTCGCGCACAGACGGATCTGAACGGCGCGCGCGCGCACGTTCTCATGGAAAACACGTTTTGGCTGCCGGTTTGGCTGAGCCGCTACGACATGGACCAGATTGCGCGGGTCGAGGCCTGCGTGATGGATGTGTTTCGTGGCGGCCTTGCTGCCCGCCCCGCGGGCTGGGAACCGCGCACCCTTTCGCTGCCGCAGGACTCAGTTGAAGGCCGCGATGCATTCCTTCACGCCGCCACCCGTTTGATCAACGAGCTTGGCTATCGTGGCGCTTCGGTGCAGCGGATCGCTAGCGAACTCAACGTGACCAAAGGGAGTTTCTACCACCATCTCGATGCCAAGGATGACCTCGTTATTGCCTGCTATCGCAGGAGCTTCGATACGATTTCCGCGGCGCAGAGAATGGCGGACGAGCAGGGCGGAACCCACTGGGAGCGGCTTTGCGCGATGTTCGCGACGCTACTGGAAGTACAGTTTTCCGAGACAGGGCCACTGTTGCGGACGACGGCGCTCAGTGGTCTCCCCATGTCTGTTCGCGCCACTATGGTTGACCGGTCTAACCGGATCGCCCGGCGCTTTGCCGGCACAATCTCCGACGGGATCGCCGAGGGAACGGTCCGCGCCATTGATCCGCTAGTCGCCAGTCAGTTGGTGATGGCGTTCCTTAACGCTGCGTTTGACATGCGGAAGTGGGCTTGGGCGATGCCACGTGATCGTGCAATCGCCCTTTACGCCTCAACCTTGGCGTTCGGCATGTTCGATGATCGAGTCATCCGGCACTGATCAGGATTGAAGAGCGGCACAGCCGCTCGCCTTGATGAGCTAACTTGCGCGCAGCATCAAACTTGGCCGCGCCACGAGCGATACGATGCAAGAAATCGGCGGATAACTAGTCAACGGCTCTTCCTCGTTGAACGTCCGTTTTCATGCAATCGGCCAGCGACCTGCACCTTCCCGGAGCGCTGCCGTGCCCCGGGGTTTGCCAATCTCGCAAGATCTTAAGAGGAGACACCCTACGCTGTTGGCGCCTCCTGGCGCTTCATCAGCACGCCTGCGCGCCAATAATGGAAGATGCCCCAAGGCGTGAGCATCGCCACGGAGAACATCGCCCAACGCAGCGATTCCGCCCCGTACATAGGCTTCAGTGCGTCGCTGATCTGGCCAACCGCGAACGGCCCAAGCCCCAAGCCCAAAAGGCTGGTCGCCAGCAGCGTGAGAGCCGCCCAGGTGGCGCGAAGCCGCAACGGCGCCAGGTGCTGGATCATCGCATAGGTCGGCCCGATATAGGCGCCGGCAAAGATCGCCGCGACAAAGTAGGAACTCAGCGCGAGCCACAGATGATCAACGAAGTAGAAGGCCAGCGCGAAGGGGAACGCCAGGATCTTCATGACCACCACGACGTAGCTCTGAGCGTAAATGCCCTTGTTTTTCGCGGCCCGATCGCAAAGCCAGCCTCCGATCATTGCTGAGAAGCCAGCGACGAAAGCGGCTGGAAGTGCCACGTATTTCGAGACGTCGAGCATGGACATGCCCAGCGAACGCTGCATGTAGCTTGGGCCCCATCCCGTGACCGCATAGCCGACCAGCGACGTGATCGTGATCGCAGCCACCAAGTGGAACGCCGCGCGATTGTGCCAGATCGAAGCGATGCCCTTCCAAAGACCAATTGTAGGCGCGTCGGCCGGTCCAGCGGGGGCCTTGCCGTCCGCTAGCCCACGGCGCGGCTCGACCACGAACAACTTCATGATAACGGCGAGCGCGATGCCGGGCAGACCCACGACCATCATAGCAACGCGCCAACCGTAAGAATGCGCCACGAAACCGCCGATCACCATGCCAAGCCCACCGCCGAGCAACACGCCGAGCGAGTAGATCGCCATCGCGCTTGCGCGCTTTTCCGGCGGGTACAGATCGGCAATGATGGATTGGCTCGGCGGGCCAAATCCCGCTTCGCCGATGCCGACGCCGATACGGGCAAGCATCAGGTGTGTGAAGTTCTGCGCCAGCCCGCAAAGCGCAGTCATTCCGCTCCAGAATGCAAGGCTTATCGCGATGATATTGCTACGGCTCGAGCGATCCGCCAGACGCGCTATTGGCAAACCCAAGGTGGCGTAGAAAAGCGCAAACACGAGCCCCGAGAGCAACCCCAACTGCGTGTCCGAAAGCTTCAGGTCTGCTTTGATCGCCTCCAGCAGGATCGCAAGGATCTGCCGGTCCATGAAGCTGAAGAAATAGGCGATCGTCAGCAGTGCCAGCGTCCAACCTCTCCTGCGAATAGCCCGCGCGTCGCGCTCATCGTGCGACCACGTGGTGCTGGCATCCATGTCATTCTCCTAAACCTTGACCTCGTCGCGACGGCTTAAACAAGCCCCCGCGACAAGTCAGCCTGTCAACCTGGCAGCAATGTTTCGAAACGAACTTCGCCGCTCCATTCGTCAGAATCGCTGCGATACTGCCGCCTTCAACGTGAAACCAAGAGGCGACGCGGTGAAGCTGTCGTAGTTTGGATCCAGTCGTGCAAACGGCGGATCGCGATCGAAGATGTTCACGGCGGACAGCGTGAAGGTCGTTCCGCTATCCAGCGCCAAACGGTAGGTCGCGTCAAAGGTGCGCCACGAGCCGATCTCCTTCCCACGCGTGTTCGCAGCCCCACCGAGCGCGCCAAGGTTAGGCCCGAAAATCGCGGCACCGCGCTGATCAGTGTAGCCATCGACATAGTTGAACTGGAGCCGAAGCGAATGCGGTCCGCTGTCTCCTTGAACGTACCAATTTCCGCGCCACTGCGGAATTGGATAGGAAGTCGTCTGGAAGTTCAGCTTTCCGACTGCATCAAACGCCGGCTGAACCAACACCCCTTCCACCACAAGGTCGTCGACTTTGAAATCGATGACATAAGTAGCGGCGCCGCCGACCAGCAACTCGACGGGGCCAAGCTCACCCCGGTAGTTGGCATTGAAGTCGAGGCCCGAGGTTTTGACATCGGCACTGTTGAACACCTGCGCCCTCAGACGGCTGACGTTGTTGATGCCGCATCCGGCAGCGTTGAACGTGAAGCGAGCCCTCAGCGCTGCATAAGCCGGATTGTCACAATTGGCCGATCCTGTAGCGCCGAACAACGCGTTGGTCAGACCCGAGACCGGTTCGGACTCGATCGGGCCTGCAAACTCATAGCGCCAGTAGTCGAGACTGGCGTTAAAGGGGCCACGGTCGATCAGAACGCCGGCATTATACGTGGTCGCGCTTTCTGGCTTCAGGTTGGGAGCGCCAAACACCTCCACCGCACGGAAACCGGTCCCGATCACCTGGAGCGACACCACAGAACCCGAGAGATTCTGAGGCGGCGGGCCACGGAAGCTCGTACCAACACCACCCCGCAAGCCGAGCCAGTCGGTCAGTTCAACCTTAAGCCGAGCCTGGGGGTCGAACGTGGAGCCCACCGCGCCACCATAATCTTCATACCGCGCCGAAAGCTGCAGATTCACCGCATTGGTGATTGGCACCTGAAGTTCCGCGAAGAGCGCGTAAACATCCGCCTCTGCGTCCTGTTGCGGGTTGGTTCCGAGGAAGCCAAGCGCGCCGGTCTGCGGGTTGCAGGTCGCGTTGGGATTCAGCGGCGTGCCCGGGCACGGATTGATCGCGATGTTCGCGTCGGCGTTCAGACGTCGCTGGAACGTGTTCTTGCGATATTGGCCACCAACCGCGAATCCGATCGCTTCATCAGCCCACAGGCGAAGCCCAGTACGGCCGGAAAGAGACACGTCGCCAACATATTGCTGGGTCCGCAGCTGTGTATTCGGCGTTCGGAAGAACAGGTCGATGGTTGAAGGGTCGTTGATCAGCCCAGCGCCCGGCGTGAGGCTGAAGCCAGCGGGATTACGCGACCCGGCAAAGTTCGGATTGGCGACTCCCGTCACTGCATTCGCGGAGATGGCGGTCGAAAAAGGATTGAAGAACGTACAACCGTTCGTACCTGCCAACCCCGCAAGCTGTGCCGGCGTAAGGCCCGCTCGGGATGCGGTGCTTGCGTATGCGCAGTTCGGCCCACCAAATCCGGCTAACGCATTCTGCAGTAGGTCACCAAACGCGTCGGTACCGTCGTAATCGCGATGATACTGGCTGAAGGTGAACCCCGTAGCAAAGTCGATATCACTGGTAAGCTGAATATTCAGATCAGCAGTAAAACGAAGCGCCTCAGTATCACGCTTTGAAACAGCCGATCCGCGATCATTGCTTCCGTTCTTAAACAACGGGTTGCCGCCGAGCAGAAACGGCCGGAACAACACAGGCAAGCCAATGGCACTATCTAGAGCGCCTGATCCACTTCGCGAGCATCCAGCCTGGGCGCCATAAAGCGCGCAATAATCTTGAAGAGCTGGCGCATAGCCAGGGATCACGAAGAGCGAATTATTCCCGAACGCGGCGTTCGGGGACGGAGGCAGCGTCGGCAGGTAGCTGGGCGAGCTCGTGACGCGTGTGTTGGTGAAGGCGTAAAGGCCAGTAAAACGCAGAGACGCGTTGTCTGCTACGTCGAATTCGCTCTCCACATAAGCTTGTAGCCGCTCCTCAGGTTCGACAAGATTGTCGAACTGACCGAATTGCGTGAAGCAGCGGTCCGTATTTGAACCAGGCGCGCTGCGGAACCCGCCCAGCCCCTCGCAACCTAGGTCCGTGGTCAGATTGATCCCCCCGACCGTGCCGTTGAAGTCAAAGTTGCCCGGATTGCCGCCGCCGGTCCAAGCGCCCTGAGGATTGGTCGGGTACGGCTGAACCGCGAAATCGCGGTCGGTAAAGCGCAGCTCGGATCGACGCTGATACCCGACAGCAGCGAACATGCGGAAGCCGTCCTGCTTGTGTCCAAAGGAGGCAGCAGCGCCATAGTCCCCCTTTGAACCATCGATCCACCGGTAGTCGCCCGAAACCAGGAAGCCTTCCTGATCAGTACGGGTGATGAAATTGACCACGCCCGCGATCGCGTCCGAGCCGTAGGTCGCCGCGGCACCATCCTTCAGGATCTCGATCCGGCCAATTGCCGCCGCCGGGAACATGTTGACGTCCACAATCGGGATACCCAGGCCGGAGGGAACCATCCGCTTGCCGTTTAGTAACACCAGCGTGCGCTGAGGGCCGAGGCCGCGCAGGTTAACTGACGCGACGCCTTCAGAGCCCTGCGCGCGATTGTCGAACTGGTTTGCATCACCAACCGTGCCGTTCGCGACAGTGAGATTTTTCAGGAGATCGACTGCGGTTGGGGCGCCCTGCTTTGCGAGCTCTTCGCTGGATATCACGTCAACTGGAACGGCGAGGTTCTCTGGCGTGCCGCGGATCAAAGTGCCAGTAACGACGATATCGGGCGCCGATGTGGCTTCGTTTACATCAGGAGAGGCCTGCGCGGGGACTGGATCACCGCCAATCTGCGCCTGTGCCGTGCCCATCGCGAGTACCCAGGCAAGCGCCGACGCACTCACCCGGACGAAAGCCGCTTTCGCCATTCCTTCTCTCCCAATGTTGGTTGGCATCTATGTGCGCCATACCCAGTCATCGAATAGACGACGCGGGTTCCGCCACGTCAAGCAGGAAAGTACGGGAATATCCGAGTTGAAATAAAAAAGCGGCGGCGGTCAGATGAGACCGCCGCCGCCATACCGTTTATTTTGGAACGCGTATTAATATCCATTGAGCCGCGCGAAACGATCACGATGGTAGGACGCCGTACCCCACATGGTCTCGAGCGTCGCTGCGCGTTTCAGATAGAGACCAGCATCATATTCATCAGTCATGCCGACGCCGCCGTGAAGCTGAACCATCTCGCGACTGACAAGCCGAAGCGTGTCATTTGCGATCGCCTTTGATAGGCTCACGGCCTGATCGACATCGGAGCGCCCGGCATCAATCGCTTCCAGCGCGCCTTCAACCGCCGATCGCATGAGCTCCAACTCGGTCTTCATCTTCGCCATGCGGTGCTGCAGCGCCTGGAAAGTGGAAAGGACCTGTCCGAACTGGACACGCTGCTTCAGGTAGTCGAGCGTCTGATTGAACGCACTATCGGCCATTCCCAGCATTTCAGCAGCACTGACTGCCGTTGCGCGATCAACAATCGCTTGGGTCAGCTCAGTGCCGCCAAGCTTTTCCGCGGGCGCACCATTAAAGGTCACATCCGCATGGCTGCGATTGTCCACCATCTTTCGCGTGGAAACCGATACGCCCTCGCCCTTGGCGACCAGGTACAAGCCATCCTCAGCCGCCACGACGAAGACGTCGGCGCCGTCGCCCTCGGCCACAAAGCGCTTCATGCCGGTCAGTTTGCCCGCCGAAACGGAAGCCGAGATTTGGCCACCGTGAACCGGAGCCTCGTCGATCGCTAGGGTTGCGACCGCCTCTCCGGACGCAAGCTTGGCCAGCCACTCGTTCTTGGCAGCATCAGAGCTGCCCATCACGATTGCGCTTGCCGCAACAGCGGTCGAGGCAAGCGGTGACACCGCAAGGTTCCGGCCGAGCTGCTCAACCACCAGCCCCAAGGAAAGATAACCAAAGGCTGATCCGCCAAACTCCTCAGGGATAACCACGCCGGCCCAGCCCATCTGACCGATCGTCGTCCAAGCCTCCGCGTCAAACCCCTTGGCAGGGGCTGCGTCGCGCAACTTGCGGAAGGCAGAGACGGGGGACTCATTGTCCGCCCACTCGCGAGCCATGTCCCGCAACATCACCTGTTCGTCGTTCAACACCGCCATGTCTTCAAACCCCACTCAAAGGACTTGCCGGGGAGGAGGAGTATCTGGCGCACTCCTCCTCGACCCGGCCCTCTCCGACGCGTGTCTTCCCGCGCCTAACCGAACTCACTGGTGATCGAGCATTCCGAGGATGCGTTTCGCAATCACGTTGTTCTGGATCTCGGACGAACCGCCGTAGATCGAGACCGCCTTGCCCCACAGCCAGGTACGGGTCTGGGCAAGCTCTTCCTGGCTGAAGCCCTCCCCTTCCCAGCCAAGACCTTGCATGCCCATGATTTCAATGGCCAGCTCGGCACGATCCTGGGTGATGCGAGCTCCAACGTTTTTCATGACGCTGGTTGCCGCAGATGGGCCAGCATTGCCGTTGGCCTCCAACGCCGCGCGGCGGAGGGTCAGCGCAAAAGCGCGCTGATCCATCTCATGCTTGATGATGCGCGTTCGCAAATCGCTATCGGCGAGCCTGCCTTCGGCATCAACTTCACGATACTTTTTGGCAATCGCCGGAATCTGCTCACCCTGATTCATGCGACCCTGCGAGCCGCCGCCGCCGGAGAGCGAGTTGCGCTCGTGCTGCAAGAGGCGAGTGCCGATCTCCCAGCCCTGACCTTCATGACCAACCAGGTTTTCTTTCGGCACCTTCACGTTGGTGAAGAACGTCTCGCAAAAGGGAGACGCGCCGGAAATCAGCTTAATCGGCCGAGTTTCAACGCCCTCCGCGTCCATATCAATCAGGAGGAAGCTGATGCCAGCGTGCTTCTGGGTCTTGTCGGTACGAACGAGCGCGAAGCACTTGTCGGCCCATTGCCCGCCCGAGGTCCAGGTCTTCTGGCCGTTGACGATATAATGATCGCCCTTGTCCTCGGCGAAAGTCTGGAGACTTGCCAAGTCCGAACCTGCGCCCGGTTCGGAATAACCCTGACACCAGCGCACCTCACCGCGAACGATGCCAGGAATATGCTGCCGCTTCTGTTCTTCGCTGCCATATTCGAGGAGCGTCGGGCCGAACATCATCACGCCCATGCCGCCGATCGGGTTCCAAGCCCCGATGCGCATCATCTCTTCGCCAAGCACCCGCGCCTGCTCACGCGTCAGCCCGCCGCCGCCGTACTCGCTCGGCCAGGTCGGCACTCCCCAGCCCTTTTCGCCCATCGCTTCGCGCCAGGCCTTCTGCTCCGGAGTTTCATCCGTCGGCCCATCCACCGCGGACATAGCGTTGTCCTTCCCGCGAAGACTTTGCGGGAAATTGGCCTCCAACCACGCGCGCGCTTCCTGGCGGAAGCTATCGAGCGAGTCGGTCGGACGGTCTAGTTCGGCGGCACTTGCCATCAATCGGTTCTCCGGAGCCCATTCTGAAGATCGGGTATGGTCGAGACATGGCACGTTTTACGTGCCAAGCAAAGAGACAAGGTAAGCCTGCTCGGCTAGTGGAACCATGGGAGCGCCAGAGCGATGCGATTTGAACACCGAGCCGTCCCGGTGGCTGTCATTGCCATGCTGATCGACTCGATAGGCTTCGGGATCGTATTGCCGGTACTGCCCTCACTGATCGTTGAGCTCGGGCAGGTATCCCTTGCGGACGCCTCTCGGATCGGCGGCTACATGTTGGCCGTTTATGCGGTCACGCACTTCTTCGCCGGGCCGGTGATCGGGAGTCTTTCGGACAGATTTGGTAGGCGGCGTGTATTGCTCGCCAGCTTGGGTTGCTTCGGCATAGATTATGCCCTCATGGCGGCCGCACCTTCGCTCAGCTGGCTATTTGCGGGGCGCGCGATCGCTGGCATCGCAGGGGCTACCTACGGGCCGGCAAATGCGGTGATTGCTGACGTCACCCCTCCCGAAAAGCGCGGCGCGGCGTTCGGCCTGCTGGGCGCCGCATTCGGAGGGGGCTTTATCCTCGGTCC
The DNA here is from genome assembly GCF_020707225.1 of Sphingomonas sp. IC4-52. Classification (NCBI taxonomy): domain Bacteria; kingdom Pseudomonadati; phylum Pseudomonadota; class Alphaproteobacteria; order Sphingomonadales; family Sphingomonadaceae; genus Sphingomonas; species Sphingomonas sp. IC4-52. The sequence continues at coordinate 624,454 of NZ_JAJFEU010000001.1, forward strand.
GGCGATCGGCGGACTGTTGGCGGATTTCGGCTCGCGAGCGCCGTTTTTGGCCGCCGCCTCATTGGCGTTTTTCAACATGGGCCTGATTGTGGCGTTCATGCCGGAAACCCTGCCGGAAGAGCGTCGTCGCCCCTTTGATTGGAAGCGCGCCAACGCCATCGGCGCCTTTGCTCCACTGTTCCAGAGCCGGGGAGCCACCGCCCTGCTCGCGGGCGCACTTGTTTGGCAAATCGCTCATATGGTTTACCCCTCCACCTGGACCTTCTTTGCCGAAATTGCACTTGGCTGGGACGCGAAAGCGGTCGGCTGGTCGCTCGCCGCCAGCGGGCTGGCAATGATGTTCGCTCAGGTCGCCCTGATCCGTCCGGCCATCAAGCATTTCGGAGAAGAGCGCACCGTGCTCATCGGGTTGGTCAGCGGCGCACTTGTATTTGGCGGATACGTTTTCGCGCGCCAGGACTGGCAGATATATACTCTGATCGGCGCGGGAGCGCTCACCGGCCTCGTTTTCCCGTCAGTCAACGCGCTCCTGTCCTCCCGCGTCGACGTTTCGAACCAGGGGGCGCTTCAAGGCGGAATGGCCAGCCTCGCGAGCGTCGCTGCGATTGTCGGCCCGCTGACAATGACTCAGGCTTTGGCGTTCGGAGCGGAACGAGGGCAGCCAGGCAGCGCCTTTATCCTCGCCTCCACGCTGTGTTGCATTACGTTTTGCATCTTCTTGTTTGGCGTCGGTCATCGGCGAAGACAGCTTGCCTGACAAACCATGCCCGACCATCTGTTGCGAGACGTGAAGGAGGGACGCATGATCGATCTATATTATTGGCCCACGCCGAATGGTCACAAGATCACGCTTTTTCTTGAGGAAACTGGCCTCGATTATACCATCAAATCAGTGAACATCGGCACTGGTGAGCAATTCCAGGCAGACTTCCTGAAGATCGCTCCGAACAACCGTATGCCCGCCATCGTTGATCATTTGCCCGTCGACGGGGGCGCCCCGGTGTCCGTCTTCGAGTCAGGCGCGATACTGCTGTACCTCGCCGAAAAAACCGGGCTGTTCGGTGGCGGCGATGTGCGTGCCCGTGCCGAAGTGAACCAGTGGCTGATGTGGCAAATGGGCGGTCTGGGCCCCATGCTGGGACAGAACCACCATTTCCGGAATTATGCGCCAGAGCAGGTGCCTTATGCGATCGAACGCTATCTGAACGAAACCAATCGCCTTTACGGGGTGCTTGATCGGCGATTGGCCGACCGGCCGTACGTGGCGGGGGAACAATATTCCATTGCCGACATGGCCAGTTATCCGTGGATCCTGCCCGAAGCGCAAGGGCAAGACCTTGCCGACTTTCCGAATGTGGCTCGTTGGCATGCCGACATCAAAGCACGGCCTGCGACCGAACGAGCCTACGCCAAGGGCAAGGAGGTCCAGCCGCAACCATCGCCGATGAGCGACGAGGCAAAGAAGGTGCTGTTCGGACAGACGGCGAAAACTGGGCGCTAAGCATTGCGATCTAGCTGGAGGGTGACCGCATCTCCTTAACGCCAGAGATGCGGTCATCGTCAGTGGATCACGCCTGCCTTCGTGTGAGTTTCGGCCCTCGCCTCTTGTTCAACCTTCACGTCCAGGTCGTCGGCTTCCACCGGTATCCAGATGGAATCCGGCATCTACCCGCAGGACCTCTCCAGTGATCGCCTTGCCTGCGGGATCCAGCAACATCTCGATCGGCCCGGCAATATCCTCCGCCTGCGGTGCCATTGCCATCGGCGTGCGGCGGGCGATCGTCTGGTCCAGCTTGGCCTTTCCTTCCTGGCCTAAAGCTTTCTCGAACCATCCTGTTCCGACGTAGCCAGGCGCTACGGCGTTAACACGGATAGCTGGGGCAAGAACGCGCGCCAGACTTTGCGTCATGGTGATCAGCGCCCCTTTGGACGCAGCATAGGCGATGGACGAGCCGACCCCATGAAGACCGGCAATAGAGGCCACATTCACAACGGCGCTCATTGGACCTTCCTGCATGGCCGGCACGCACGCCCGTACCATCTGAAAGGCGGCAATGGTGTTCAGCCTGTAGATATCGACAAAATCTTCCGCATCGAGGCCATGCAGATCCTCATGAACAACGTGCTTGGTTCGGCCTGCATTGTTCACCAGAAAGTCGATGCGCCCGAACGTCTCCTGGGCCGCCTCCGCAAGTTTCCTGCACTCCGCGTCGTCAGCGATATCGGCCTGAACCGCGATGGAGCCGTTCGCGAGCTCGCGCGCCAGTGCCTCCGCTTCGTCGCGGCTATGCGCGTAGTTAATGACGCATCGCACACCGCGCGCTGCAAGCCGGCGGACCACCGCGGCACCGATCCCGGTTCCGCCACCGGTTACGATCGCAACCCCTCCCTGCATATCACCCTCCATGAATTTGAATGTCGCGTATGGCATTCGGAAGAGCCTGCCGCTAGCGACGTCGCATGGAGAGTATCGCAGACCAGCTGGCACAGCCTTTCGGCACGCTGCCCGATCTGATCCGGCGCCACGCCGCCGTTCAGCCAGACAAGATCGCCATAACCGATGGCGATGACGAACTGACCTATCGCGAGTTGGACTCGGTGATGGATCGCGGTGTAGCAGCGCTCCAGCGCGACGGCACAACTCAGGGCCAGGCAGTTGCGATGGTGAGCTATCCCAGCGTAGCGCAAGCGGCTGTGTTCCTCGCAGCTGTGAGAGCGGGCTCGATCGCCGCGCCCATTCAGCCGTCGGCAACCCCCGAACAAATCGCGGGCATGATCAGGGACAGTGGCGCGAACCTCGTGTTCCTTGATGCCGCGAATGCCGGAGCACTTGCTTCCGAAAGTCTGGACGCGAAAGTCGTAATGCTGGAGGAGCTTGAGGACTGGCTGGCCCCCGAGGGAACAAGCGCGGAAGCAGTGACGATCAAGCCCGACGATGGCTTCAACATCATCTACTCTTCTGGCACCACAGGTATCCCGAAAGGGATCGTTCAAAGCCACGCAATGCGGTGGCAGCATCTGTCACGTAACAGCGCAGCTGGTTTTGACACTGCGGTGACACTGCTCGCCACGCCACTCTATTCGAACACTACGCTCGTCAGCTTCCTTCCCACCGTCGCATGGGGCGGCACCGCAGTGCTGATGAAGAAGTTCGACGCTCATCGATATCTGGAGCTCGCCCAGCATTATCGCGCCACGCACACGATGCTCGTGCCGGTTCAATATCAGCGGATCATGGCGCTGCCGGATTTTAGCAGCTTTGATCTGTCATCGTTCCGGTTCAAAACGTGCACGTCTGCCCCATTCAAGGCCGAACTGAAGCGCGATGTGGTGAACCGCTGGCCCGGCAAACTGGTCGAATATTACGGTATGACCGAAGGAGGAGCTTCATTCATTCTCGTCGCGGACGAGTTTCCGGACAAGCTTCACACGGTAGGTCGCCTGTCGCCCGGACATGAAGCGATCCTCCTGGACGACGAGGGGCGCGAAGTTGCGCCCGGCGAAATGGGCGAGATCGTGGGCCGCTCACCGGCGATGATGAACGGTTACCACAAGCGCGAAGGCGCGACGAGAGATGCCGAATATTATGACGCCGCTGGGAACCGGTGGATCAGGCATGGCGATGTCGGCAGGTTCGATGAAGACGGATTCCTGATCCTGATGGATCGCAAAAAGGATATGATCATCTCGGGCGGCTTCAACATCTACCCGTCTGATTTGGAGGCTGTCCTTGCCGAACACCCGGCCGTGGCGGATTGCACCGTCGTCGGGGTGCCCAGCGACGAGTGGGGCGAAACGCCCGTCGGCTTCTATGTGCCGCGAGCAGGCGCCACCGAAAGTCCGGAGGAAGTTCGCGCAACAACGAACGCCAAGCTCGGGAAAACGCAGCGACTTTCGGCGCTTTACGTCACGGACGAGTTGCCACGCAGCGCGATCGGCAAGGTGTTGAAGCGGGAGCTGCGCGACCGGCTCGCGGCAGGGGAATTTCGGGGGAAGACTGCATGACAAGCCTGAAGACGATTTTGGACAATTTGGTGCCAGTGGCCGATGGCACCGGGTGGCGCGGCGAGATACCGGAAAGCTGGCTGCAAGGCCGCACGGCCTATGGTGGAATGTCAGCGGCAGTGGCGCTTCATTGCGCGATGCAGTCCGATGTCGATCTACCGCCACTTAGGTCCGCGCAGGTCAGCTTCATTGGCCCACTCGCCGGTCCCATCCTGGTAACGACCCACCGACTGAGGCGTGGGAAAAACGCGGCATTCATTCAGGCAGACATAGAAAGCGAAGCCGGCCTTGGGCTGCGTTGTACTTTCGTCTTCATGCGCGCAATCGACAGCGAAGTCGATTACGCCACCACCACTGTGCCGGACTTCCCACGTCCGGGTGCGGGGGAAAAGACCTTCAAGGGCAATGCCCATGTAGCCTTCACCCAAAACTTCGAGTTCCTTGATCGCCGGGAAGGTCCCAATCTGCAGCCGGCCGAGTGGCTGCGTTGGACACGCCTTAATGAGCGTGAGGGTATCGACCCGATGGTAGAGCTGATCGCGGTGGGCGATTGCTTGCCCCCAGCAGCTCTGCGTCTGCTCGGCCGGAACGTCCCGATGAGCTCAATGACGTGGATTCTCAACGTGCTCGGCCCGACACCTAGCACGCAGGACGGATGGTGGCTGTTACGATCAAACGCTGACTACGCCCGATCCGGAAGCTCATCGCAACAGATGGGGATCTGGAATAGCGCGGGTGAGATGGTGGCGGAACAGATGCAGTCGGTTGCCGTGTTTGCCTAAACGGGTGAGGGTTCGCGCGCAGTCGCGACCCTCTTGTCCCGCCTCCCAGGGCCGACTTGGGCGCGACAAGTTGCGACAGTTTGTATGCGGCACGGCACAGTCGTGCGACAGAGTGGTTTCATATCGGGCCTCATCGACGGACATCTGCTCCGTTCAGACAAAGGACCTGTAGTTAATGAAACGCTTCATCATCGCCGCCGCGCTTAGCGCCACAACCCTTGCCGGGGTGGCGGTTGCACAGAACGTGCCCCAGCCGGGTACCATTTCAGCACGTGGGCCAGCCAAGGCAGACACCAACAGAGATGGCATTGTCACTCGTGCGGAAGCGAGCGCGGCCGCAGATGCGATGTTCGCGCGCATGGACAAAAATCGCGACGGCAAGATCTCCGCGGACGAGCGACGGGGCCGTGGTGGAGCAAACGCGCCGGAGATGACGCAGCAGCAGTTTCGTGAGCGGGCGCTGAAGCGCTTCGAACTTGCTGACGCCAACCGCGATGGTCGCCTTGATCAAGCGGAGCGCCAAGACCTCCGAGGCAAGCGCGGGGAGCATCGCCGCGGTCGCATGGCGCATCAGGGTGGCCGCGGTGAGCACGGCATGGGAATGATGATGCGGGCTGATACCAACCGGGACGGAGTCCTGACGAAGACGGAGGTGATTGCCGCTGCCACCGCGATGTTCGACCGGGTTGATACCAATCGCGACGGCCGCATCGACCAATCCGAACGCGGGGCTGCACGCGCGAAGATGGGACATCGGCCGAGCGCAAGTACCGACGCCCCGCTAGCGAAATAAGCTCAATCACAATCAGCGCGCCGGGCGACAACGCCCGGCGCTTTTCGTCGGAGAGCGACATGCTAGACGGCAATCCCATGTCCGATACGCCTCACCTGCTGCTCGTGGATGACGAGCGTTCGATCCGCGAGCCACTCGCGCAATATCTCACGAAACAGGGCTTTCGCGTTACGCAGGTCGGCGACGCCGAGGCAGCTCGCACTCGGCTGGGAGCTTACGCCATCGATCTGGTGGTGCTCGACATTATGATGCCTGGCGAGGATGGGCTCAGTCTCTGTCGTTACATCCGTGCGACCAGCGATACGCCAGTTATCCTCCTTACCGCTCGAACAGAAGAAACTGACCGGATCGTCGGACTGGAGATGGGCGCCGACGATTACATGATAAAACCCTTTTCGCCGCGCGAGCTGGCCGCACGCATCAAGGTAGTGCTTAGGAGACTTCAGGCCGGAGGCACACGCCAGCACGCGCCCGACGCCGCGGCTTACGCGTTTGCGGGCTGGGTACTGAAAACCGGTGAACGCACGCTGGTGGACCAGGAGGGCGTCGCAGTTCCGCTTTCCACAGGGGAGTTCAACCTGCTGCACGCCTTGGTGACACGCCCTCGTCAGGTGCTCACTCGCGATCAGTTGCTGGACCTCACCCAAGGGCGAGAAGCCGCGGCTTTCGACCGAGCCATCGACAATCAAGTGAGCCGACTTCGCAAGAAGATCGAAACCGACGTGAAAAATCCGCAATTGATCAAGACGGTATGGGGCGGCGGTTACACGTTGGCTACGGAAGTCACTCGCTTGTGAGACTACCCTTCCCTCGTAATCTCTCGGGTCAGCTGGCACTTCTGCTGGCATTGGCGCTATTCGCTGCCCAGGCGATCAATCTGGCGCTGGTACTACGGGAGCGAGCGAGCTTCCGATTAGCGCAAGCGACGCGCCCAGCAGCGGTTCGCATCGCTGATGCCCTCGATCACAGTGGTAATCGGACCGCCGTTGCCGAGCGTAGCCGCGTGCGCCGGCACAACATCAATCCGATTCCACCTGAACTTCAGAGGATGCCCGAAGTTGCGGCAGAACTGAAAGCCCAGCTGTCGGAACTGGGCGTCTCTGTGGATCGCATCGACACAGGCATCCGTCCACGCGAGGTAAGACCAAGCCGTCATGATCATCGTTTGATCGGCCGCACCTCTGACACGCTGATGATCGCCGTGCAGCTGCGTGCAGGTACATGGATCACGACGAACTCATCCTGGCCCCGGCGAGACAATCGAATTTTGTGGGCCCTACTATCCCAAACTCTCATCATCTATATCCTTATTCTGTTGCCGGTTCTGTGGATTGCGCGGCGGATCTCACGCCCCTTGAGAGGTCTGGCGGGTGCAGCGCGAACCTTTGCTCCGGGCAAGGGAATGCCGGCACTAGCTGTAGAAGGCCCGGGAGACGTGCGGGACTTGATCCTTGCATTCAACGGGCTCGCGCAGCGCGTAGCCGCCATGCTTGATGAAAAAGATCGGATGTTGGGAGCGATCGGGCACGATCTCCGCACTCCGCTCGCTGCGCTGCGCGTCCGCATCGAATCGGTCGAGGACGAGCAGGATCGTGCACGAATGGCGGAAACAATCGCGGAAATGAGCCGAACGCTAGACGACATCCTTTCACTCGCGCGACTGGGACGCCCCAGCGAACCGATCACCGAAGTTGATCTGGCGGCGTTGGTCGATGCCGTCGTGGAAGACTTTCGCGATTTGGGCGCAGAGGTGCTGTTCGAAGACAGCGAGCGGTTGCGTATGCAGCTGCGCCCGACTCTATTTCGACGCGCAATACGGAACTTGATTGAGAATGCGATCAAATACGCCGGATCTGCCGAAGTGATGATCTCACCGGAAGCAAGCCACATCCGAGTGTGTGTAGCCGATCGAGGACCAGGTATTCCCGAGGCCGGCCTTACATCCGTTTTTGATCCGTTTACTCGCCTGGAAACGTCCCGAAATCGTGAGACCGGCGGTATCGGTCTTGGTCTCGCGCTGGCTCAAGCCATTGTACAGGACGCGGGCGGTACAATCCGCCTTTCCAACCGAGCCGGTGGCGGGTTGATGGCGATTATCACTCTACCGCTTCCCCCAACTGCGCACCCCTGAGCGCACTCGCGCCGACACTGGTGCAGGGACTTGCCAGCAGGCCGATGGACAGCGAAGAGCGCCGCCAAGGGAGCCTGCACATGTCCATCCTATCCGACCGCTGGATTCGCGAACAAGCGCTTGCGCACGGCATGATCGAGCCGTTCGTCGAAGCCCAACGGCGGGATGGATGCATCAGCTTCGGCCTCAGCTCTTATGGCTATGATGCTAGAGTTGCTGACGAATTTAAGATTTTCACTAACGTCGATTCTGCAACGGTTGATCCCAAGGACTTCGCCGCCAACAGCTTCGTCGATCGTAAGACCGACGTATGCATCATCCCGCCGAACAGCTTTGCCCTTGCCCGTACGGTCGAGTATTTTCGCGTGCCGCGCGATGTGCTGGTGATCTGCCTCGGGAAATCGACCTATGCACGCTGCGGCATTATCGTGAACGTGACCCCGCTGGAACCAGGATGGGAGGGGCATGTGACGCTGGAGTTTTCGAACACGACCCCGCTGCCGGCCAAAATCTATGCCAATGAGGGAGCATGCCAGTTCCTGTTCCTGCAGGGGAACGAGCCCTGTGAGATCAGCTATGCTGATCGTGCCGGCAAATACATGGGACAGCTTGGGGTCACACTGCCGCGACTTTGACGCCGCGGGCCAGAGCGGTTCAACTGCAACGTGAAAGCTTAGCCCGTCCTGCCCGACGAAAGAGGGTCTCCGCGCGCGAAAGCTCCGCGTCAGGTACCGCGCCCGGTCGGCTCGGCCCGGCTCGCATGATCAGTGCGAGCCAGCGCGGCTCTGCGCCTATTCAGCTAGTTCGTCGACCTTGATGGGGAAGGTGATCGAGCAAAAGGCGCAATCAACGCCGATCACCCCGTTCGCGTCCGCCATTGCAAGCCGTTCATCATGCGGGAATTTCGCAAGAACCGAACGGATGTATGTAGCGTCGCAGCGGCAGCCACGGGAAAGGTCCGTGCTCGCCAACACGCGAACTTCGTCCTCCTCGTTGAACAAGCGCCAGATCAACGTTTCCAGTGGCAGTGTCGCGTCCGCAAGCTCCTCTGAGCCAACCGTAGCGCCCAGTGCGGCGACATGCTCCCACTCGGGATGATCCATTTTAGCGTGTAGCCGCTCGCGGCCTTCTTCGCCCTCCGGCAGATGCTGGAGCAGCAGTCCACCTGCTATGCAGCGGCCATCCTGTTTCGCAAATCCGACCCGCACCTGCGTTGGGATCTGTTCCGACTGAGCGAAATAGCTTTGCACGGCGTCTGCAAGCCGGTCACCGTCGAGCGGCACTATGCCCTGATACCGCTCCCCAGTGGCCGCAAGGTCAAAGGTGATTGCCAGGTAACCTTGGCCGAAAAGGGCAAACAAGGTGGGGTCGGCCGGCGCTTCGGCGAGGCGATCCGCATCGAACTGAACATAGCCCCGGATTTCGCCGCCACGATAATCGCAAACCAGCAGCCGCACCACGCCCTGCTCGCTCTGCGTCTGCAGAGTAAGCTGCCCGTTCACGTCCTTCAGAGTGGCACCGACCAGGGCTGTTAGCGTCAGTGCCTCCGCCAAAAGCGCTTCGATCGCAGGTGGATATGCGTGAACGGAAAGGATGGTGTCGAGCACCGGACCAAGGCGCACCATCCGCCCGCGCGCGTTACGCGCCGGGATGGTGAAGCCAATGGCGCGGTCGAAATCGGTCGTGATTGTGTTGGGCATGTCCACCATTGGGGCTGAGCTTGTCGAAACCGCGTCCGCTTACTTCGACGAGAGAAGTGCAGCACCTCGACAAGCTTAGCGCGGACCGGAAACTTGTTGGCCTTAGATGGGAAGCAGCCAGCCTGTGATCAACCGATCTGGCCCAAGCACCAACGCAGAATGGACTTTTGCGCGTGGAGGCGGTTTTCCGCCTCTGCCCAGATGAGCGATTGCGGGCCATCGATCACATCGGTGGTGACCTCCTCCCCACGATGCGCCGGGAGGCAATGGAGGAACTTGGCATCGGGCTTGGCAGTCGCCATCAGCGCGGCGTCGACCTGGAACGGCATCATCGCCGCCAGCTTGGTGTCGGCGTGCGCCTGCCCCATCGAGATCCACGTGTCGGTGACGACGACATCGGCACCCTCGACCGCCTCGCGGGCATTGCCCACGACCTTCGCGCGCCCCTTTCCGAGGGCGAGATCGGCGTCCGAGGGCTGGAAGCCCTGCGGGCAGGCGGCGACCACATCGAAGTGCATCAGGCCGGCTGCCTCGACGATCGAGGCGAGCACGTTGTTGCCATCGCCCAACCACGCGACCTTCAGGCCCGGCAGCGCCTTGCCCTGCTCGATCACGGTCAAGAGGTCGGCAACGATCTGGCACGGGTGCGAGGCGTCGGTCAGGCCATTGATCACCGGAACGCTGGCGTAATGCGCCATTTCCTCGACCTTGGCATGGTCGTCGGTGCGGATCATGATCGCGTCGACATAACCCGACAGGACGCGCGCGGTGTCGGCCACTGTCTCCCCGCGGCCGAGCTGCATCTGGCCCGCTTCCATCACGATCGACTGGCCGCCGAGCTGACGTACCGCCATGTCGAAGGAGACGCGGGTGCGGGTGGAATTCTTCTCGAAGATCATCGCCAGGACGTGGGCGGCGAGCGGGGCGTCGGCGTCCACGCGGCCCTTGGTCCAGCCGGCGCGCGCGTTCTTGCGATCGAGGGCGTCCGCGAGGATGGCGGCGAGGCCATCGGCACCGGCGTCCGACAGGTTCAAGAAATGGCGGGTCACTTCAGCTCCTCCAATGGCCTCATGCGCATCATGGGCGGCCGCTATCCGGCGAAGATCGGCCTCGATCGAATGGGAGTCGGCCAGATCAGGTCGAACGGCCCCGGCGCGGTGCGCCGGAGCCTGTTCCATCAATCGTCGCTGGCGGGAACGTAGACGCGCGCCGCCTCGCTCAGCTTCTCGATACACTCGGCGATGTGGCTTTCGTCGATCACCAGCGGCGGCAGGACGCGCACGACATTCTCGCCGGCCGAGACCAGCAGCAGGCCGTGGTTGTCGCGGGCGAATTCGACGAAACGGCGGCTGTCGCTCTTGAGCTTCAGGCCGAGCATCAGGCCATGGCCGCGCACGCTGTCGAACAGGTGATCGTAGTTCGGGATCATCTGTTCGAGACCGGAGCGCAGCCGCTCACCCATCTGCGTCACGCGATCAAGGAAGCCGTCTTCCAGGATCACGTCGAGCACGGCCTCGCCCGCAGCCATCGCCAGCGGGTTGCCGCCATAGGTGGAGCCGTGCGTGCCGATCACCATGCCCTTGGCTGCTTCCTCGGTGGCGAGGCAGGCGCCGAGCGGGAAGCCGCCGCCGATACCCTTGGCCGAGGCCATGATGTCGGGCGTGATGCCGTACAGTTCATGCGCGAACAGCTTGCCGGTGCGACCGTAGCCGGCCTGCACCTCGTCGAGCACCAGCAGCAGGCCGTGGTCGTCGCACGCCTTGCGCAAGCCCTTGAGGAATTCCGGCGTCGCGGCGCGGATGCCGCCTTCGCCCTGGATCGGTTCGACCAGGAAGCCGGCGGTATTTTCATCGATCAGCGCCAGTGCGCCTTCGAGATCGTTGAACTCGGCGTACTTAAACCCGGGCAGCAACGGCTCGAATCCATCACGCATCTTGGCCTGGTTGGTGGCCGAGATGGTGCCCATGGTGCGGCCGTGGAACGCCATCGAGAAGGTGATGAGATCGTGGCGCTGCGGGTTGCCGTTGGCGAAGTGATAGCGGCGCGCGGTCTTGATCGCACATTCCACCGCCTCGGCGCCCGAATTGGTGAAGAACACTGTGTCGGCGAAGGTGTTGTCGACCAGACGCTGCGCGAACTGTTCACCCTGCGGGCTGCCGTAGAGGTTGCTGACGTGCATCAGCGTGGCGGCCTGATCGGCGATCGCCTTCACCAGTTTCGGATGGCCATGGCCGAGCGCGTTCACCGCGATGCCGCTGGCGAAATCCAGGAAACGGCGGCCATCCTCGCTGATCAGATGGCACCCCTCGCCTCGCACTGGCCGCACCCCGCAGCGGGGATAAACGGGCATCAGGGCGGTGATCGACACGGGGCGTCTCCTTGAAAGAGCAAGGGCGGCCCAACAGGGACCGCCCTGACGCCCTGATACGGATTCGGTGCCGGGGGCGTCAACACCGTGAAAGGCGTGACGCCATAACCGGCGGATCAGCCCTTCGCCGCGTCCAGCGCCTGCGCCAGATCGGCGAGGATATCGTCGATATGTTCGAGCCCGATCGAGAGGCGGACGTAGCCAGCCGAGACGCCGGTCGCGAACTGTTCCTCCTCCGACAATTGCGAATGGGTGGTGGAGGCGGGATGGATCGCGAGGCTGCGCGCGTCCCCGATGTTGGCGACATGGTAGAACAATTGCAGCGCATCGATGAAGCGCCGGCCGCCATCGCGACCGCTGGCAAGCTCGATGCCGATCAGCCCGCCGAGGCCACCGGTGAGGTAACGATCGGCGCGGGCGCGCTGCTTCCCCTCCTGAACCGAGGGGTGGATGATGCGGGTGACGTCCGGGCGGCTCTTCAGGAAATCGACCACCTTCAGCGCATTGTCGCAGTGGCGCGGCATGCGCAGCGGCAGCGTTTCCAGCCCCTGAAGGATCTGGAAGGCGTTGAACGGCGAGAGCGCGGCGCCGAGATCGCGCAGCAGGACCGTGCGGGCGCGTAGCGCATAAGCGATCGGGCCGAGCGGCTTTGCCGCCTCCGCCCAGACGGCGCCGTGATAGCTGGGATCGGGCGTGTTGAGCAGCGGCTGACGCTCAGGATAGGCCGACCAGTCGAAATTGCCGCCGTCGACGATCATGCCGCCGATCGAGGTCCCATGGCCGCCGATATATTTGGTGGTCGAATAGACGACGATCGCCGCGCCATGATCGAGCGGGCGGGCAAGCAGCGGGGCGGCGGTATTGTCTACGATGAGCGGGATGCCGAGCTCACGCCCCGCGGCGGCAATCTCCGCCAGCGGTGAGACAACCAGCTTCGGATTGGGCAAAGTCTCGACATACCAGGCGCGGGTGCGATCGTCGGAGGCAGCGGCGAAGGCGCCCGGGTCGCTCGGATCGACGAAACGGGTCTCGATCCCCATGTCGCGCAGCGTGTTGGCGAAGAGATTGTAGGTACCGCCGTAGAGGTCGGTCGCGCTGACGATATTGTCGCCGGCGCGGGCAAGGTTCTGCACCGCATAGGCCGACGCTGCCTGTCCGGAGGCGACCGCGACCGCCGCCGCGCCGCCCTCGATCGCGGCGATCCGCTGTTCGAGGATGTCGGTCGTCGGGTTGCCGATGCGGGTGTAGATGTTGCCGAGTTCCTGCAGTGCGAACAGCCCGGCGGCATGATCGGCATCGCGGAACTGGTAGGAGGTCGTCTGGAAGATCGGCGGTGCCACCGACCCGGTGGCGGGGTCCGCGCGCCAACCGGCATGCAGCGCCAGCGTTTCCGGACGGTAATTGGCCTTGCTCACGAACACTCTCCCTTGGCTTGGTTGCAGACAGGCTATCGCCTCGCGCCGCGATCGCGAACCTAGAAAGGGTTTCGATCCCCCAAGATGGTATCGCCGTGACGCCAGACCGAGTGGCGTGTGCGACGATCCCCCCTTCCCCGGCGATGCCCGGCCGGAGTATCCATGTGTGTTAAGTGATCAACACAGACGAATGGAGCATGTCACATGGCCAGTCCCTGGTCCCATCACGCCCGCACCGGGCTGTCGGACGATATCGATTTTGAGATCAAGGGACAGGAATTGCAGTTCGTCGAGATCGAACTGGACCCCGGCGAAAGCGCGGTCGCCGAGGCGGGGGCCTTCGTGTGGAAGGATGCCTCGATCGAGATGACCACCGTCTTCGGTGATGGGTCCGGCGGCAGTGATGGCGGGTTCATGGGCAAGCTGCTGGGGGCGGGCAAGCGCCTCGTCACCGGTGAAAGCCTGTTCACCACCGTCTTCACCCATCGCGGATCGGGCAAGGCGCGGGTCGCCTTCGCCAGCCCGACGCCGGGGACGATCCTGCCGATCCGCCTCGCTGACCTGGGCGGCACGCTGATCTGCCAGAAGGACAGCTTCCTTGCGGCGGCGAAGGGCGTGTCGATCGGCGTCGCGTTCCAGCGGCGGATGATGACCGGGCTGTTCGGCGGCGAAGGCTTCATCATGCAGAAGCTGGAGGGCGATGGCTGGGTGTTCGTGCAGATGGGCGGCACGCTGGTGGAGCGCGAGCTTCGCGCCGGCGAGCAGTTGCACGTCGACACGGGCTGTCTTGCCGCCTTCACCCCATCGGTCGAGTTCGATCTGGAGATGGTGCGCGGCGTCAAGAGCATGATCTTCGGCGGCGAGGGCATGTTCTATGCCCGGCTGACCGGGCCGGGGAAGGTGTGGGTCCAGTCGCTGCCGTTTGCGCGGCTTGCCGGCCGGATGCTGTCGGCGGCGCAAGGCGGCGGCGGAAATCGCGGCGAAGGATCGGCGCTGGGGGGCCTCGGCGACCTGATCGGGGGGAACCGCTAACGTCAAAGCTCGGGCGGCGGCCGAGCCGTCGTCCGCTATTCAGGGAGGTAACCATGCTGGATCATGTGAGCATCGCGGTGGGCGACATCCGACGCTCCCTCGCCTTCTATGACCAGGCGCTGGCGCCGCTCGGCATCACCCGCGTGATGGTGCAGGGTGGCACCGATGAGCTGCCCGACCAGGTGGGCTATGGCGTCGGACCCAAGCCGTTCCTGTGGATCGCCAGGGGACGCGCGATCAGCGGCAATATCCATATCGCGGTTGCGGCGCCCGACCGGGCCAGCGTCGATGCATTCCACGCGGCGGCGCTGGCGGCGGGCGGACAGGACAATGGCGCGCCCGGCCTGCGCCCGCAGTACCACCCCGGCTATTACGGTGCGTTCGTGCTCGATCCCGACGGATGCAACCTGGAGGCCGTTCACCACAGTTTCTGACGAGCGGCAGAGGCGCTTGCCGGGCTGGCGGTGCTGTGACTGACATCGTTGCGGCCGCCATCGCGCAAGTAAGCGGACGGCATCACGCGCGGGGGAATGCGATGGCCCGGTGGCATGGTGTGCAGCGATACAACAATGTCGCCATTGCCCTTCACTGGATCATCGCCGCCTTGCTGCTGACCCAAATCTATGTTGGCTGGACGTTCGAGGACATGCCGCGCGGCCCCTCGCAAGGCATGTGGTTCACCTGGCACAAGACGCTTGGCATGCTGATCCTGCTGCTGAGCGTGGCGCGGCTGGCATGGCGGTTCATGAACCCACCGCCCCCGCTGCCCGCCGAGCTGCCGCAATGGGAGCGGACGGTGGCGCGGATCAACCATACGCTGTTCTATGTGGTGATGATCGGCCTGCCCCTGACGGGATGGGCCGCAATTTCGACGGTTCGGGCAGCAGCGACGAGCAGCGCGACCACGATGCTGGGCGGCATCCCGCTGCCGTTCATTCCGGGCCTGCCGCTATCGAGCCATGACGCGTTCGAATTCGGCCATGGCGCGCTCATCAAGCTGACCTACGCGCTGATCATCCTGCATGTGGGCGCCGCCTTGCAGCACCAGTTCGTGGACAAGCGCGCGACCGCCGGGCGCATGCCGCCATTTGGCACCGGCAGGCGGTAAAGCCGGCGCGCAGCGGGTCGGAGCTACCGGAAGACCGCGCCCGCGCTGCCGGCTCGACGTGCCGGCATCCCTCAGCCAGCGGCGGAGTCGATCACCGCGGCGAAAGACCGGCGCTGGGGGCCTCAGCGACGTGATCGGCGGTAACAACTGACGCCCGGATCGAACCATGATGCGAATAGCCGGCGGAAAGGGCGGTTTACCCGGTCGTTAGCTTTGTTTCTTCAGACAAACCTCAGGCTCCTTTTGTAACGTCGGACATGAGGGGGCCTGACAAAGATGTTGATATTACTGGCTATTCATAGTCTGTCCGCTCAGACGGCGAACGTACCTGCGTTGCCGCCCACCGTATCAACGACACGGTTTATAACCGGACGGAGCACGTTCGATCGGCAAACGCCATCTCGAACGACAGATGTCGAGATTGTGATCCGCGGGCCGGCCGGTGTGCTTTGGCAAGGATCGCTTCGCGTCAGCGAGCAGGGGCGGCAGAGCAACTGGTCTCAGAGCCGCTCCGAGCCGCCGTCCGCCGACTGTCCGGCAGCGCCTAATCAATTCGGTAGCGAGCCGGAGATGCTCAGCCTGTCGCTATTACCCAGGGAAACGGACGGCGAAGATACCTTCGTGATCAACATCAAATGGGCGCGTCGGGATGGCCGCGGCTGCGATGGCTTAAGAACGGTTGAGCTTCGCCAAACCGTTGCGTTGCCTGAGCGCGAGACAGTTGCGCTCACCGCCGACGGCGGATTGCGCGTGGAGCTACGCCGCAGGTCGTAATCGATCACGCACGTAGATCGCCGATCCACGCAGCCAACCGAATGACATTTCAGGGCTGCCCTCCGAGCCGCAGCACGACGGCGCATTACCCCGCCGCGGCGTCGATCACCGCGGCGGTCATGCGCGAGAGGCAGATGAGCTTGCCCGCATCATCCTCGATCCGGATCGTCCAGACCTGAGTGGTGCGGCCGAGCTGTTCCGCCTTTGCGGTGGCGTGGACATAGCCGTCGCGCGCGGCGCGGACGTGATTGGCGTTGATGTCGAGCCCAACCGTCACCTTGCCCTCCGGCACGGCCATCGCACCGGCGACCGAGGCGACGGTTTCAGCCAGCACCACCGAGGCGCCGCCGTGGAGGCGACCGAACGGCTGATGCACCTTCTTGCCGACCGGCATGCGGGCACGCAGCCAATCGTCTCCATGGCCGGTGAACTCGATCTCGAGCAGCCCGGGGAGGACGCCCTCCCCCAGGGTGTTGAGCTGCGCCAGGTCGATCGGGCGGGTCCAGATCGCCATCAGTAGGAGCGTCCGATCAGGACGCGCTCGACCGCCGGTCCGCCGGTGAAGATGCAAGGCGCGCCGGGGTGACCGGTCTGTCCCATCGGCGCGTTGCGGATGGTGAGCTTCAGCGCCTTCAGCCGCTCGACCACCTTGTCGAGCTCGGCGCCGGTCGGACGCGACCAGGCGACGTCGGCCCAGCCGGGCTTCGCGGCGCTGTCGGCGAACATCGCCTCGACCCCGGCCCAGTCGTCGGCCGGGCTGATGCTGGCCTTCAGCCGCTCGCTCGCCTCGGCATGGAGCGCGACCTGGATGTCCTCGAGCATGGCGCCGGCCTGTTCGACGAACGTGTCCTGCGTGACGATCGCGCTGTCGAGCTTGCCATCCTCGCGATAGAGGCGGTCGCGGCGGACGACCGAGACGTTGCCGCCGGCCATGTCGCGCGGGCCGACCTCGACGATGATCGGCGCGCCCTTCTTCACCCAGCCCCAGCGCTTCGTCGCGGCCTTGGCGGGCTTCAGGTCGAGCAGCGCGCGGACCGGCTCGCCCAGCGCGGTCTGCTTCGCCAGCGCCACCTGCAGCGCCTTGCAATAGTCGACCAGTTCCGCGTCCTCGGGCTTGTCGCGCAGCATGGGGACGATCACGATCTGCCACGGCGCGATGCGCGGCGGCACGCGCAGGCCATCGTCGTCGCCATGCACCATGATGACGCCGCCGATCATGCGGGTCGAGACGCCCCAGCTGGTGGTGTTGGCGAACTCAAGCTCGCCACTGGCATTTTGGAAGCGGATGTTCTGGGCGTGCGCGAAATTGGTGCCGAGGAAGTGGCTGGTGCCGGCCTGGAGCGCCTTGCCATCCTGCATCATCGCCTCGATCGAATAGGTCGCGACGGCGCCGGGAAAACGCTCATTCTCCGGCTTCTCGCCGGCGACCACCGGCAGCGCGAGGCAGTTTTCGGCGAAGTCGCGATAGACCTCGAGCATCTTGAGCGTCTCGTCGCGCGCCTCGTCGGCGGTGGCGTGCGCGGTGTGCCCCTCCTGCCAGAGGAATTCGCTGGTGCGCAGGAACATGCGGGTGCGCATCTCCCAGCGGACGACATTGGCCCATTGGTTGATGAGCACGGGGAGGTCGCGCCACGACTGGACCCAGCGCGAGAAGGCAGTGCCGATCACCGTCTCGCTGGTCGGGCGCACGACGAGCGGCTCCTCCAGCTTGGCCTCGGGATCGGGAGTCAGGCCGCCCTTGCCGTCAGCGACGAGGCGGTGGTGAGTGACGACCGCCATCTCCTTCGCGAAGCCTTCGACATGCTCGGCCTCCTTTTCGAAATAGGAGAGCGGGATGAAGAGCGGGAAATAGCAGTTTTCGTGGCCGGTCGCCTTGATGCGGTCGTCGAGCAGGCGCTGGATGCGTTCCCAGATGCCATAGCCCCATGGCCGGATGACCATGCAGCCGCGCACGCCCGATTCCTCGGCGAGGTCGGCTTCCGAAATGACGGCCTGGTACCAGGCGGCGAAATCCGCCTCGCGCGTGACGGGGAGTGCATGCTTGATCATCAGCCGCGGATAGCGGTGGTTCTCGTCATGTGCCAGATGGGACGTCTCCACGTGCCGCGCTTAACCAAAAAGTTGCGGATCATCTGGAGGCGGCACGGTCACAATTCCTGCCACCATTTGCGCACGAAAGAACCGAAGGCGCTTGCGATCCTGGTAATCGGCCTCGTGGACCATCCAGCCTAGGTCGCGCGTCTCATTGATCGGCACCGCCTCTTCCGGCGCGACGTCCTCCAGTAATCGTATCTCTCCTAGATGCTCCTCTCCCCCCAAGAAAACGGATGCGCCGCTTCGAACCTGTCGTCTGAACATGCCTCGGTGGCGTTCCGGTTCGTCCGAGGGGCCGGCCCTCGCGGTCAGATCGAAATGGGCGTCGATAAGGTAACTCACGTCGCGCAAGATGATGGAGCGGGAGTGAAGTTGCCTATCTGCGGAGGTGCGATCCTCGAAAGTATAGATCGGACGAAGAACGCTGATCGCATTGATCACCCAGCGGATTGCCGGACGCCAGTGCACACGATCTAGAATACTCCGTGCCGCCGAAGGTGTCAGTACGTCGTAGGTGACTTCATCACGGCGGAAATCAGGCCTCGGGAAGCACGCGCTATCCGCAGTGAGCAACACCCGAACTGCCCTTAAATTCTCCATACGTTCTTTGTATGTTCATCCCCGGCAGCCGCAAACAGGTAGCTGATCCAATCCGGAGCTTTTCTCCGTTGCGTCGACTCTGATCCGTAAGGGGCACATTTCGATAGCCCTATGGCTTGATCAGGAGGTTGCTGTGAGTTCAGCCAAGATTGTGGTGACCATCGTGGCAGATAGCCCGTCGGCATACTCAATATGTATCGCGACCGGTCCGCAGCCCTCAACCGCTCCATTCGGCGTCCGCAGAACCACTCGCGTAGCGCCGAAATCAAAATCCTGCGGATGCTAGCGGCGATACAGTTTTCCTAAGCAACAATCGTCGCCTATGCGCGAGCGCAATGCCCGCGCCTCCCGAGTCTCTTTCGCGCGCCATCGGCCTGCGCCTGATCTCGGTTGCGCTATTTGCGACGATGAATGCCGTGATCAAGGTGGCGGAAGGCCAAGGGGCGGGCCTCGGAGAGATCCTGTTCTGGCGGCAGTTCGGCGCGGCGTTGCTGGTCGGGGCGATCGTCGGCGCGGGGCCGGGGTTCGCCTCGCTTAAGACGCAGCGGTTCGGGGCGCATGTGCTGCGCTGCGTGATCGGCCTCACCGCGATGTCGCTGACGTTCTGGACGCTGCTGCTGCTCCCCCTCGCCGAGGCGACGACGCTTGGGTTCTCGATGCCCATCTTTGCCACGGTGCTGGGCGCGTTGCTGCTGCACGAGGCGACCGGGTGGCGGCGCTGGGCGGCGGTGCTGGCGGGGTTCATCGGCGTGCTGATCGTGACCCAGCCCGGCGACGGGCATATCCCGCCGCTCGGCATCCTGACCGGCCTTGGCGCGGCGTTCTGCACCGCTTGCATCTCGATCCTGCTACGCACCATCGGCAAGACGGAAGCGGGGCTGACCACCGTGTTCTGGTTTTCCAGCCTGTCGCTGGTGCCGCTGTCCGTCGTCTATGCCGCGTCGGTGAAGGCGCACCCGCCGCTCGTCTGGGCGCTGCTGCTCGCCATCGGGCTGCTCGGCGGGGCGGCGCAGATCGCGATGACGCGGTCGCTGCAGCTTGGTGACGTCAGCCTGGTGGTGCCGATGGATTATACCGCGCTGCTGTGGGCGACCCTGTTCGGATGGCTGGTGTTCGGGATGCTGCCGGTGCCGAGCACGTGGCTGGGCGCGCCAGTGATCATCGCGTCGGGGCTGTACATCGTTTGGCGCGAGCATGTGCGGCGGCAAAAGGATACGCGCGGGGCCATTCCGCAGGAGTGAGCGCTTGCGATCGGCGCGCTGATCGGACACCTAGCCTAGCCATGCCCTTCCTTGCCCCGCTGGCACTCGTCGCCACCGCCGTCGCCCCTGCCCCTGCCGCCACACCCGCGGACGCCGCCTTTGACGCGATCTGGCGCGCCGAATGGGCATGGCGACAAAGCGAAGGACTGGCGGATGCCGGCCCGGGCGTGGTCGATGACCGCCTGCCCGACGTGTCGGCCGAGGCGCATGCGAAGCGGCTCGCCTATTGGAAGGGCACGCTGGCGAAGCTGGACGCGGTCGACACCAAGCGCCTGTCGCCCGACACGCTGATCGACTGGCAGGTCTATCGCGCGCAAATCGCTGCGCTGATCGACGAGGAGCAGTTCCGCGAGTGGGAAAAGCCGCTGAACGGCGACAGCGCATTCTGGAGCGACCTGCATTATTCCGCGCGCGGCAACTTCGCCGGGGGCGAGAAGGATTACCGCCGCTACCTGAGCTGGCTGCGCACCGTGCCGCGCTACCTGGGCCAGCAGACCGACAATATGCGGCTGGGCCTGAAGCGCGGCTTCACCCCGCCCGCCGTCATCATGAAGGGCCGCGACAAGGCGGTGGAGACGATCGCGACGGCGACTGATCCGACGACGGTGGTCTATTACGAGCCGTTCGCCAAGCTGCCGGCGTCGATGCCGGCGGACCGGCGCGCCGCGTTGCAGGCCGAAGCGCGCGCGATCATCGCGGAGCAGATCGTACCCGCGCACAAGACGCTGCTGACGTTCCTGCGCGGCGAGTATTTCCCGGGCATGACCGACGAGCTGGCGGCGACGCGCTACGACAATGGCGCGGATTATTACCGCAGCCGGATCCGCGCCTTCACCACATTGGACATGACGCCCGACGCGATCCACGCGCTGGGGCTGGCCGAAATCGCCAAGATCCGCGCCGAGATGGAGCAGGTGAAGAAGGACGCGAAGTTCGACGGTGACTTGCCGGCGTTCCTGAAGTTCCTGCGCACCGACCCGCAATTCTATCCTAAGACCGCCGACGAGCTGATGAAGGAGGCGGCGTGGCACGCCAAAAGGTTCGACGCGATGTCGGGCAAGTGGTTCGGCCGGCTGCCGCGGCAGCGGTTCGCGATCATCGAGGTGCCGCCCGATATCGCACCCTTCTACACCGCCGGGCGCGGCGGGCCGGGGACGTATCTGGTCAACACCTATGACCTGCCGTCGCGCCCGCTGTTCCAGCTGCCGGCGCTGACGCTGCATGAAAGCGCGCCGGGGCACGCCTTCCAGATGCCGCTGTCGATCGAGAATACGACGCTGAAGCCGTTCCGGCGCAACAGCTATATCTCGGCGTTCGGCGAAGGATGGGCGCTGTACACCGAGCGGCTAGGCGACGAGATGGGTTTCTATCGCACGCCCTATGAGCGGTTCGGGATGCTGTCGTACCAGGCGTGGCGCGCGGCGCGGCTGGTCATCGATACCGGCATCCATGCCAAGGGATGGACGCGCGACCAGGCGCTGCAATATTTCCGCGAAAATACCGCGCTGAGCGAGCATGAGATCACCACCGAGGTGGATCGCTACATCGGGTGGCCGGCGCAGGCGCTGAGCTATTACCTGGGACAGCTAGCGGTGCAGCGGACGCGGGCCAAGGCGGAGAAGGCGCTGGGCGACCGGTTCGACATCCGCAACTTCCACGATCTGGTGCTGAGCCTGGGCAGCGTGCCGATCCCGGTGCTGGAGGCGCGGGTCGACCGCTTCATCGCGGAAGGCGGGCCCTCGCCCTATCCCAAGGAACCCGCCGCCTGACGCCAAGCGTTTGGCCCGGCATGGATGACAATCTGGCGCTGGGCCTAAAACGGTCGGCCGAAATGGCCGCGGTGTTCATGATCGGCGACGGTCTGCTGGGGTTGCTGCAGCCCAAGCGGCATGTCGCCTTGTGGCGATCGGACGTGGATGCGGTGGACGTGCTGGTCCGCCCGTTCGGCAACCATCCGGGACGACGGCGGCTGTACGGGCTGGCGCAGATCGGCGCGGGGACCGTACTGGCGGCGTCGCTGCGGCCGCGGCGAGGCAGCGACTGAGGGTCGCCCGTACCGCCGGCGGGCCGATCAGGAAATGATCGCGACGAGGCCGGCCAGCGTGACGGCGACCGCGAGCGCGAAGAGGATCAGCCACGTCCGCAAGGATTGCCCCCGCCGCGCGCGGCGCACCATCCCGATCGTGCCGAGCAGCGCACCCAGCCCGACCGAGATCGGCACCACCCCGCCGAGCATCGCGATGCCGGGCTTCGGATCATCATTGAGCGGCGGCAGGCGCAGCACATTGTGCCACAGGTGAACGAAGAGGAGCGCGGCGAGCAGCCCAAGCGCTGCGCCGCCGACAAGGCCGGCGGTGCCCGCCAGCACCGCCCTGCCCGTCATTTACTCGGCCGCCTCGCTGGTGACGACCGGCGGTTTCCAAACCAGCTTCGGCTTGCGCGCGGCCAGCGTTTCGTCGAGCCGGCTGCGCGGCGCAAAGTGCGGCGCGGTCTTGAGGCTCTGGTCGCCCGCCTTGGCCCGCTGCGCCACCGAGCGCAGTGCGCCGATGAACTGATCCAGCGCCGCCTTTGACTCCGTCTCCGTCGGCTCGACCAGCATCGCCCCGTGGACGACCAGCGGGAAATACATGGTCATCGGGTGGAAGCCCTCGTCGATCAGCGCCTTCGCCACGTCGATCGTCGAGAAGCCTTCGGGGAAGCCTTCGTCGGAGAAGATTGCCTCGTGCATGCACGGGCCCGAGAAGGCGAACGGCGCGTCGAGCGTGTCCTCTAGGCTGCGCAGGACGTAGTTGGCGTTGAGCACCGCATCCTCGGCGACCTGGCGCAGGCCATCGGCGCCGTGGCTGAGGATGTAGGTCAGCGCGCGGGTGAACATGCCCATCTGGCCGTGGAAGGCGGTCATGCGGCCGAACGTGTCGGGATGATCGTCGCCGGCCGTCTCTTCCTCGATCAACGCGATATGACCGTCCTTCATCCGCGCGGTGAAGGGCAGCGGGCCGAACGGGGCCAGCGCCTCCGACAGCACGGTCGGGCCGGAGCCCGGGCCGCCGCCGCCATGCGGGGTGGAGAAGGTCTTGTGCAGGTTGATGTGCATCGCGTCGATGCCGAGGTCGCCGGGACGCACGCGGCCGACGATCGCGTTGAAGTTCGCGCCGTCGCAATAGACATAGGCGCCGGCAGCGTGGACCGCGTCGGAGATCGCCTTCAGGTCACGCTCGAACAGCCCGCAGGTATTGGGGTTGGTGATCATCACCGCCGCCACGTCGGGCCCGAGCCGCGCCTTTAGCGTCTCGGTATCGACGCGGCCCTCCGGCGTTGCCGGGATGTCCTCGACGGTGAAGCCGGCAAAGGCCGCGGTCGCCGGGTTGGTGCCGTGGGCGCTTTCCGGGACCAGCACGACCTTGCGATGCCCCTCACCGCGCTTTTCCAGCGCTGCCTTGATGCACAGGATGCCGCACAATTCGCCATGCGCGCCAGCCTTGGGGCTCATCGCGACGCCGTGCATACCGGTCAGTTCGATCAGCCACATGGCGAGTTCGTTGATGACGCCGAGCGCGCCCTGCACCGTATCGACCGGCTGGAGCGGGTGAACGTCGGCGAAGCCGGGGAGGCGCGCCATCTTCTCGTTCAGGCGCGGATTGTGCTTCATGGTGCACGAACCGAGCGGAAAAAGGCCGAGGTCGATGGCGTAGTTCTGCCGGCTGAGCCGGGTGTAGTGGCGGACCGTTTCGGGCTCGCTGAGGCCCGGCAGGCCGATCGGCGCGGTACGCGCGAGGTTGCCGAGGCGCGCGGTCGATACCTCGCCGCCGGCGAAATCGACCCCGGTGGTGTGCGCGTCGCCAATCTCGAAGATCAGCGCCTCTTCCAGCATCAGCGCCTTGTTGCCGGTGAAGGTGGCGGGGGCGCCGCCTTCATTGGCCTCAGGCGACGTGGGCTTCCAGCCGCTCTGGTTGATGGTCATGCCAGCACCTCCTGAAGCGCGGTCGCCAGCGCCTCGATATCCTCGTCGGTCACGGTTTCGGTCACCGCCACGACCAAGCCATTCTCCAGCGCGCCCTCGCCCGGATAGAGCCGGCCGAGCGACACGCCGGCGAGCACGCCGCGGTCCGCCAGCGTGCGCACCAGTGGGCGCGCCTCCTGACCGAGATCGAGCGTGAATTCGTTGAAGAAGCTGTCGTTGACGACGCGAACGCCGGGCACCTTCGCCAGGCGATCGGCGGCACGGCAGGCCTGGGCGTGGTTGATCCCCGCCAGCCGGCGAAGGCCTGCCTCGCCCAGCAGCGTCATGTGGATCGAGAAGGCCAGCGCGCACAGGCCGGAGTTGGTGCAGATGTTGCTGGTCGCCTTCTCACGGCGAATGTGCTGCTCGCGGGTGGAGAGCGTCAGCACGAAGCCGCGACGCCCATCGGCATCCACCGTCTCGCCGCACAGGCGGCCGGGCATCTGGCGGACATATTTGTCCTTGCAGCCGAACAGGCCGACGTACGGGCCGCCGAACTGGAGCCCGACGCCGATCGACTGGCCCTCGCCCACGACGATGTCAGCGTCCATCTCGCCCGGCGACTTGATCGCGCCGAGTGCCACCGGCTCGGTGACGACGGCGATCAGCAGCGCCTTCTTCGCGTGGCAGGCGTCGGCCAGCGGCTGAAGATCGGTGATGCGGCCGAGGATGTCGGGGTACTGCACGACGACGCAGCTGGTATCGTCATCGATGCTGGCGATCAGCGCGTCGACGTCAGTCTCAGCCGTCAGCGCGGGAAGCGAGGTTTCAAGCGCGTCGCCGGTATATTTCGCCATCGTCTTGGCGACGGAGACGTAATGCGGGTGGAGACCGCCCGACAGGATCGCCTTGGCACGCTTGGTGATGCGGCGCGCCATGCCGATCGCTTCCCAGCAGGCGGTCGATCCGTCGTACATCGACGCGTTCGCCACATCGGTTCCGAGCAGGCGCGCGACCTGCGTCTGGAACTCGAACAGCATCTGCAGCGTGCCCTGCGCGATTTCGGGCTGGTAGGGCGTATAGGCGGTCAGGAACTCGCCGCGCTGGATCAGGTGGTCGACGCTGGCGGGGACATGGTGGCGATACGCGCCGCAGCCGAGGAAGAACGGCGCCTCGCCGGCGGACAGATTCTGCCGCGCGAGCTTCGTCATGTGGCGTTCGACCGCCAGCTCGCTGGCATGCGCGGGCAGGTTCGCGATCGGGCCGGAAAGGCGCGCGGATTCGGGCACGTCGACGAACAGGTCGTCGATCGAGCCGGCACCGATGACGGCGAGCATCTCGCGGCGGTCATGGTCGGTAAGCGGTAGGTAGCGCATTCGATACACTCCTCCCCTCCCACCAGCGGGAGGGGCTGACAGGGTGTGTCACCCTCACGCGGCACAGCGCCGGCGGAGAGACCCCACCCCAACCCCTCCCCTGAAGGAGAGGGGCTAGTTGCCAATCACAGCTTCGCGACGAAGGCCTGGTAGGCGGTTTCGTCCATCAGGCCGTCGAGCTGTGACGCGTCCGACAGGGTGAGCTTGAAGAACCAGCCCTCGCCTTCCGGATCGGTGTTCACCAGGCCAGGCTCATCGGCGAGCGCCGCATTGCCCTCGATCACCGAGCCCGAGACCGGCGAATAGACGTCGCTGGCGGCCTTCACGCTTTCGACCACGGCGGCCTCGTCACCCTTGGCGAGCGACTTGCCGGCTTCCGGCACGTCGACGAACACGATGTCGCCGAGCTGGCCCTGCGCATAATCCGAGATGCCGACCGTGCCGACATCACCGTCGACGTCGATCCACTCATGATCCTCGGTGAAATAACGGCTCATCTTACTTCGCTCCTCGGACGTAGCGGTGGGGGACGAATGGCATGGGGGTGACGGTGGCGGCGTGGACCTTGCCACGCTGCGAAAGCTGGATGCGGGTGCCCGGCGTCGCCATCGCGCGCGGAACGTACGCCATGGCGATCGGTGCCCCCACGGTCGGCGCGAAGCCGCCGGAGGTGACGTTGCCGACGGTGCTGCCGTCTTCATCGAGCACGGTGGCGCCCTCGCGCACCGGCTGGCGCCCTTCCACCAGCAGGCCGACCCGCTTGGTGACGGGGCCGTTCTCGCGTTCGGCGAGGATGCGCTCGGCACCGGGGAAGCCGCCTTCCTCGCGACGGCGCTTGAACAAGGCGAAGCCGAGGTCCGCCATCACCGGCGTCGTCTCGGGCGACAGGTCATGGCCGTAGAGCGGCAGGCCCGCCTCGAGCCGCAGCGAATCGCGAGCGCCAAGGCCGATCGGCTTCACCTCGGGCTGCTCCAGCAGCGCATCGGCGAACGCCTCGGCAGCCTCTGCCGGGATCGAGATCTCGAAACCGTCCTCGCCGGTATAGCCCGAGCGGCTGACCCACAGGTCATGCCCCTGCCAGGTGAAGGGTGCGGCCTGCATGAACACCAGCGCATCGACACCGGGAACCAGCCGGACCAGCGCCTCCACTGCCTTGGGCCCCTGCAGCGCCAGCAGCGCATGGTCCTCCATCAGGTTCAGCGTGATGTCGTCCGGCAGATGATCGAGCATGTGCGCGATGTCGTCGTACTTGGTCGCGCCGTTGACGACCATGTAGATTCGCTCGCCATCCTCGTCGGCCGGCAGGCGGGTCAGCATCAGATCGTCGAGGATGCCGCCGCCCTCGTCGAGCAGCAACGAATAGCGTGCGCGATTGAGCGCGAGGCCGGCGATGTCAGCGGGCATCATCGCCTCGAGCGCGGGCACCAGCCCCTCGCCGCGGAACGTGATCTGCCCCATGTGGCTGACATCGAACAAGCCGGCGCTTTCGCGCGTCCACAGATGCTCGGCCATGATGCCTTCGTACTGCACGGGCATCCAATAGCCAGCGAACTCGACCATCCGGCCGCCGCGCGCACGATGCCAGCCGTCGAGCGGCAGCGTCATGGTTTCGATGATTACGTCTTCGTCGTCGTGATCGCTCATCGCGGATCGTCCGTCTTCAAGGGCGATCGTCCGCCATTGCTGGCGAAACGAACCGGACCCCCTCTGTCACGGAACCTGAGAGCTTTCGCACGGATGTGCCGTGCTTACACCTTCGGTGGGCCACGCCGCTGGCGGGGCCGCTTTCCAGAGCGTCGATGGGTATGCGCGGTCCCTGCTGCCTGAGAGATTCCGGGGTGGTTGCTCCTTCGGCGGCGGATCGTGCCTGAAAGGCCATCCGCGCTCTCCCGCGCGCCCACGCCGGTTGCCCGGCATCGACATTTGCGCCTGTGGCGGGGTGCGCGGGGCGAGTCAATCGCCCACGCACGGCCGCTACATTGGGTAAGCCTTCAGCGCTGCGCGTTGTAGCGCAACTGATCCGGTGTGAGCTGGAAACCGACCAGTGCCTCGAAGCTGGCGGAAAGCACCGCCTGCCGCACTTCCGGCGTGGAAAGCGGATCGATGGCGGCATCCTGATCGCCCGCCTTGCGCTTGCGGGTGAGTTGTTCGCGCACCGATTCGGGGAGAGTCGCCGCCGCGCGGTTCACATTGGCGCTCGCCTGAGCCGACGTGCTGGCAAGCGCCTGGCCCGGCTCGAACCGGATCGCGACGGCGCCGACGCGCTTGGCCACCACCTGGCTGCCGCCGCGAACGACGGTGATGAAGTACGGCAGGGTCACTTCACGCGGGCCATCCGTCCGGGTGCGACGAGCGCGAACGTCGAAGGTGACAGTGCTGACCACTTCGGCACCGCTGTCGTCGCAGGTGCTGCGAACATTGGTGATCGCGGCCGTTACGTCGATGGCGCTGGCGTCCTGGCTGGTCGCCGGGTCGAACAGGGTGATGTCTCCCGTACCGGTCGGCACGCCGACAACCGGGCAGGCGGTACGCACCGCGGTAATCCCGACGCCGCCCTCCAGAGAGATGTCGCCGCTCTTGGCGCAACCGCCAGCGAGCAGGACCAGGGCGAGCGGGGCAACGCCAAACGCGGGGCGAAACGCGGAGGTGCGAAAGGACACGTGCGGAGAAACCTTATGCGAACGGGTACGAAGTGCCCGCGCGCTCATAACCGCCTTCCGTGCAGGCAGGCAATCGCGTAAGCGGCAGGGATGACCGACAAGCCAGCGCTCGAACTGCTGATTGCCGCCCCGCGCGGCTTCTGCGCCGGAGTGGACCGCGCGATCCGCATCGTCGAACTGGCGATCGAGAAGCACGGCGCCCCCGTCTACGTCCGCCACGAGATCGTCCACAACAAGTTCGTCGTGGACTCGCTGAAGGCGAAGGGTGCGATTTTCGTGGAGGAGCTGGACGAGGTGCCCGATGGCGCGCCGGTCGTCTTTTCCGCACACGGCGTGCCCAAGTCGGTACCCGCTAATGCCGAGGCGCGCGGGCTGGAATATCTGGATGCCACCTGCCCGCTGGTGTCGAAGGTCCATCGCCAGGCGGAGCGGCTGGTAGCGGCCGGCCGGCATATCCTGTTCATCGGCCATGCCGGCCACCCCGAAGTGATCGGCACGTTCGGGCAGGTGCCGGATGGCGCGATGACGTTGATCGAGGACGTGGCCGACGCCGAAGCGCTGCAGCCCGCAGATCACGACAACCTCGCGTTCCTGACGCAAACCACGCTGTCGGTGGATGATACCGCCGAGGTGGTGCGCTTGTTGCAGCGACGCTTCCCGAACATGCAGCCGCCGCGCGGCGAGGATATCTGCTACGCCACCTCCAACCGGCAGGCGGCCGTAAAGGCGATCGCCAGTGCGTGCGACGCGGTGCTGGTGATTGGCGCGCCGAACTCGTCCAACTCGCTGCGGCTGGTTGAAGTGGCCGAGCGCGAAGGCGTACCCGCGCGGCTGATCCAGCGTGCCGCGGATCTCGATTGGTCGTTTCTTGAGGGTGTCGGTACGCTGGGCGTCAGCGCGGGGGCGTCGGCTCCCGAGCTTCTGGTGCGCGAACTGGTGGACCTTTTGTCCACCCGCTACGAGGTGACCGAGCGCGAGGAAGAGACGACGCGCGAAACGATCGCGTTCAAGCTGCCGCGCGCGCTCGACGCGGCTGCCTGACGCGCTGCGCCTGACGGCCGGCAGGCGAGCGGAAGATCGGCCTATTGATGTGTCAGGGGGATGCCGGCGTGCCGGCATGACGATCGCATATGGCGGTTTATACTCATGTGTCGGCGGAAGCACTTTCCGCCTTTCTGCGGCGCTATGACGTTGGCGAGCTGGTCTCCGCGAAGGGGATCGCAGAGGGGGTCGAGAACTCCAACTATCTCGTGGATACCACGCGTGGGCGGTTCATCCTGACGCTGTACGAAAAGCGGGTCGCAGCGGACGACCTGCCCTTCTTCATGAGCCTGCTCGATCATCTGGATGCCAAGGGCTTGCCAGTCCCGCCGGCGATCAAGGATCGCGACGGACGCGAGATCCAGGAGCTGGAAGGGCGTCCGGCTTGCCTGATCAAGTTCCTGTCGGGCGTATCGCTGTCTCATCCGACCGCGGCGCAAGCGCTGGCGGCGGGTGATGCCATGGGCGCGATGCACCGCGCCGTCGCCGACTTCACGCCGACACGCCCGAATTCGATGGGTGTGGAGACATGGCGACCGTTGTTCGAACGGTGCGGGCGCAGCCTTGATGATATCGCGCCGGGGCTCCACGACGATCTCGCCTTCGCCTTGGACAATGTGGAGGCGAATTGGTGCGGCGCGGACTTCGAGCGCAGCGCGATCCACGCCGACCTCTTCCCCGACAATGTCCTGATGCTTGGCGACAGGGTCACCGGGCTGATCGACTTCTATTTCGCGTGCACGGACATCCGCGTCTATGACCTGGCAGTGATGCACACCGCCTGGTCGTTCGATGCAAAGGGCGGCAACTATGATGCACAGGTCGGCGATGCGCTCATCGCCGGGTACGAGCGGCACTTCTCATTGTCCTCGCTTGAGCGGGCAAGGTTTGGCACGTTCGCCAGCGGCGCCTGCATCCGCTTCGCCCTTTCGCGTGCATGGGACTGGCTTAACACCCCGGCTGACGCGCTGGTCGTTCGCAAGGACCCGCTCGCCTATATGCGGCGCCTCAAACATTATGATCCGGAACTGGTGACACGCGTTCGATGACCGAAATGACGAAGGTGGAGGCGTTCACCGATGGCGCGTGCAAGGGCAATCCGGGACCGGGCGGCTGGGGCGCGGTGCTGCGCATGGGCGCGCATGAAAAAGAGCTGTCCGGCGGCGAAGCGCTGACCACCAACAACCGGATGGAGCTGGCTGCCGCGATCGAGGCGCTGAACGCTTTCACGCGGCCCTGTCACGTCACCTTGTACACCGACAGCCGCTACGTGATGGACGGGCTCACCAAGTGGATCCACGGCTGGCGGCGGAATGGCTGGAAGACGGCGGACAAGAAACCGGTGAAGAATGCCGAGCTATGGCAGGCGCTGCTTGAGGCGGCGGCACGTCACCGCGTGGAGTGGCAATGGGTGAAGGGCCACGCCGGCCATCCGGAAAATGAACGCGCGGATCGCCTGGCGAGCGACGCCGCGGTGGCCGCCGGCAAGCGCGGCTGAAAGGCCCTGGCGCTCCGGCGGGCCCCGTCCGCTACCCTCGCCGCGACAACGTGGCTCAGACGCGGGCGAAGCGGGTCGGGGCGTAGCGTTCGATGTCGATCGTACCGGCGAGCGCAGGAACTTCGCTAAGCAGAAGCGCGGCCCCGATCATGGCAGCGGCTGGTGCGGTCTGAATACCGAAGCCACCCTGCCCCGCAAACCAGAAGAAGCCGGGTGCGTCGGCAGCAAAGCCATAAACAGGCAAGCGATCCTGCGCGAAACTGCGCAGTCCCGCCCATTTGCGCTCAAGCTGGGTTATCCGCCAGTCTACCGCCTGTTCGAAGCGATCGATCGCAATCGCGACATCGAGTTCTTCCGGCTGAGCGTCCGCAGGATCGGAAGGCGTTTCATCGTGCGGGCTGAGCCACAGGCGACCGCCAGCCTCAGGCTTGAAGTAGAAATCCCCGCCGATGTGAACAACGTGCGGAACACCCGGCGCTGGCGCGGGATCGGTCTTCAACTGCACCATGGTGCGTCGGTAAGGCTGAATGTTCAGGGGCGATGCACCAGCCAAGCGCGCTACGTGGTCGGCCCAGGCCCCGGCGGCGTTCACCAGCACCGCAGCCTCATACACGCCAGCCGTGGACTCCAGTCGCCAGAGGCCGCGAGTGCGGGTTGCACCCGTCAGCGCGGCACGCAGGACCAGTTCCGCACCGGCCCGGCGCGCGCGCGTCAGGGCCTCGGCATGGAGCGCGGCCACGTCGATATAGGCGCAGGTCGGCTCCATGATGCCGATGGTCCAGCCAGGGCGAAGCCCGTGCACGTGATCTCGCGGATCAACTGGGACAAGCGGAACGCCGCTGTCCGCGAACGCCGCGAGGAAGGCCTCGGCCTCAGCAGCTTCGAAGGCGCGGCCGATGTGAAGCGAGCCCAGCGGATCAAGGAAGCCTCCGGCCCGGAGGCTCTCGCCCGAGGCGGTGGTGAGTGGCTGTATTCCGGGCCCGCCGTACGTTTCCGACCAGAAGGCCGCCGATCGCCCGGTCGCGTGGTAACCCGGAACCTCCTCAGCCTCGATCAGCAGCACGCGGGCGCGCGCGCCAAGTTCCGCCGCAAGCGACGCTCCCGCCATGCCGGCGCCGACGATGGCGATGTCGTAGGTCACGGCAGACGAGTCGCGAGGTATTCGTCGATAGCGGCGAGCGCGCGGTTCCTGACAGGATCAGCCTCGCGCAGGATCTCATGGGCGCATTCGCGACCAAACTCACGCAACTCCGCGTTCGGGAGCTTGCCGGCCACCCTCGCCGCTGCGCGAGGGTCGACCAGCCCGTCTTCGGCCGCGATCAGCATGAGGATGGGAGTGCTCAGCGTCGCCAAGCGGGGGTCACTACGCTGCCGGCGGGTCGAGGCGAACGCCTGAACCAGCCAGGACCAGCTGGGCGGCCCCAATCTGATCTCGGGCACCTGATCATACCACCATTGCTCGTCGGCATAGCGGCTGGCGTCGCTGGTCAGGAGTTGTTGCCGCTTTCTTCGGCTCGCGGGCCGCTCATTGCCCTTCCAGGCGGCGCGCGCCGGATCGCCCAACCTGCACATGATCTGCGCCAATCCTTCGCCAAGCCGCGCGGCGATCGGCGCCTTCAGCCCGAGCATCGGAGCGATCAGGACCGCTGCGTCTGGATCGATCACCTGATCCAGCAGCGCTTGCAGAATAAGGTGCCCGCCCATGGAATGACCAATGGCGACGCGCGGGCCGGCAACGTCCCAGTCGTCCCAGAAGGCGGCGAGATCACTGAGAAACGGTGCGAAGTCTTCGGCATGGCCGACATGCGGATCGGGCGAGAGCCGGCCGGAGCCACCCTGCCCTCGCCAGTCGAATGCCGCGATCGACCAGCCCGCCCGGTGCCAGTGTTCGAACGATTCGAGATATTTCTCGAACACGTCGCCGCGCCCCGTCTGAAACAGGATCCCGCCACGACCGGAGCCGCGCCAATCGAAGCGACGAAGTTGCCACCCGTCCGGAGCGGACCAGCACGCAACGGTCGCGTCGGCCGGGATGGCCCGGCGGATCGGAGCAGGCATATTCATGGCGAGGCGGCTTGGTTACGGTTTCGCAAGCCATTCCGTCTAGTGCCGCCTCTTCATGGGGTTGAATTTTCTTTCCTGGGCGCTGCCGGTGATTCTCGGCCTTCTGCTCCTGTCGGCTGGCATCGAAGACGCCCGCGTGCGTGAAATCGCCAATTGGAAGAATGCAACCATCGCGCTGCTCGCGCCGCTGTGGTGGTTCGCGATCGGTATTGCGCCCTGGCCCGGCATGGTCGTTCAGATCGGGGTGGCGCTGGTGGTGCTTGTGCTCTTCTGCGTGGCTTTTCACTTCGGCCAGATGGGCGGCGGCGA
This sequence comes from Sphingomonas sp. IC4-52, assembly GCF_020707225.1. Classification (NCBI taxonomy): domain Bacteria; kingdom Pseudomonadati; phylum Pseudomonadota; class Alphaproteobacteria; order Sphingomonadales; family Sphingomonadaceae; genus Sphingomonas; species Sphingomonas sp. IC4-52. The sequence goes on from NZ_JAJFEU010000001.1 coordinate 657,406, forward strand.
CGTGAAGCTGATCGCTGCGCTGGCGCTTTGGATGCCGGTGGGAGCTTTGGTCCAGCTTTTGCTGGTCATGTCCATCATCGGCGGCGCTCTCACAATAGTGATGCTGATTGATCACAGGATCCGTAAAAACAGCGGAAATCCCGAGATCCCTTATGGGGTGGCGATAGCTATCGCCGGACTGATCGGGCTGCGCGAACCGCTTCTTAACCACTTCACCTAATCATACGCCAGCATGGGCAACACTGGCCAGCGCTGATGCGAAAGGCACGATGATTCATGGATAGTCGCAAGGTCATATTGCTGATTGGCGCGTTGTTCGTCGCAGCGATCACTGCCTTCATGGCGCGCTCGCTCATCATGGGCACCAGCGCGCCGCAGGCCGGTGCCGTTCCCGGCGCACCGGCGCCGGTCCCGGCCGGGCCCAAGGTGCTGGTCGCCACGCGCGCCCTGCCCGTCGGGACCATCCTGGACCCCGGTTCGGTGAAGTTCCAGCCTTGGCCAGCCGAGCTCGTCGAAGGCGCCTATTATCAGGAAACGGCCGATTTCGACATGCGCAGCGTGCTCGGCACGGTGGTGCGCAATCAGATCACCGCCGGTCAGCCGATCACGCAGGGCGCGCTGGTGAAGCCCGGCGATCGCGGCTTCCTGGCGGCGGCACTCGGCCCCGGAATGCGGGCGGTGACTGTTCCCGTCTCGACCCAGTCCTCCGTTGCCGGTTTTGTATTTCCGGGCGATCGGATCGACCTGCTGCTGACGCAAAGCGTCGAAGGCGGCGGGGACGGCCCGCCGCTGCGCGTCGCGGAAACGATCCTGCGCAACCTGCGCGTACTCGCGACCGACCAGCGCACCAACCAGGAGAAGGACGAAACCGGCAACACGGTGGTCCACGCCTTCTCCACGGTGACGATCGAGGCGACGCCGAAGATCGCCGAGCAGATTGCGGTTGCCCAGACCATGGGCACCATCTCCCTGTCGCTTCGCTCCATCGCGGACAACACAGCCGAACTGGAACAGGCGATTGCGTCGGGGGACGTGAAGGTGCCGGAAGGCAGCGATCCCAAGGCCGAACGCGCGATGATCCTGCAGCTTGCGAGCGCGCCCCAGGCCGGCGATCCCACCTATGCCGTTGGCGCCGACGTATCGCGCTTCCAGCGTCGGACGGTTCCAGGCCGCCCGCAGCAGCAATCAATGATGGTGCCAAACGCCCCCAGCGCGGTCGGACCGACGCCCTACCCCGGCGCACCGGCACGCGTGTCCGGCCCGGTCGTGAGGATCGCGCGCGGCAACAACGTGACCGAAGTGCCGGTCGGAGGGAAGAACTGAGATGCGCGCTTTTTCAAAGCCGGTTCGCCTGTCACTCGCGATCGCGCTTGCAGCAACGACCAGCGCGATCGTGCCAGTGGCAGCGTCGGCGCAGACCGCTGCGGCTCCGGGCACCACGCTTCAGGTCGCGACCAATCGCGGCCGCCTGATCAATCTGCCCCGCCCCATGAGCGATCTGTTCGTGGCCAATCCAGACATCGCCGACGTCCAGGTCCGCTCGCCAACGCAGCTTTATGTGTTCGGCAAGAAATCCGGGGAAACGACGATCTCGGCCACGTCAAAGGCGGGCGCGGTGGTCTATGCCGCGACGGTTCGGGTGGGCAACAATTTCGATTCGCTCGGGCAGATGCTGTCGATGGCGATGCCGGAAGCGGACATTACGCCGACCACGATGAACGGGGTCGTGCTGCTGACCGGTACCGTCGGCAGCCCCGAAGATGCCGCCGAGGCCGAACGGCTGGTGCAGGCATTCGTTGGCGAGGACACTAAGGTGATCAGCCGGCTGCGCACCGCCACCCCGTTGCAGGTCAACCTTCAGGTTCGATTTGCCGAAGTCAATCGCAGCTTCGTGAAGAACATCGGCGCGAACCTCACCACGATCGACGGCACTGGCGGGTTCAAGTTCGGTATCGGCAGCGGCCGGCCGGTCGGCAGCATTACTACCGACCCGCGTCTGCCACTTGGCATTGGCGGGACCGTGCAGGGCTACACGATCGATCCAACCGCGATCACGCGTCTTCCCAACGGCGAAATCGACCCAGCGTCGATCAAATGGGTTCAGAAGGCGGGCACGACCATCACGCCGGGCACGCAGCGCACCACCGTCGGCTTCCTGACGAAGCTCCTCGGTCTCGATCTCGCCGGCGCGCTGGATCTGGGCGAGCGGATCGGCCAGGTCACGAGCCTCGCCAATCCGAACCTGACGGCGCTGTCGGGGGAAACCGGCACGTTCCTGGCAGGCGGTGAAATTCCGATCCCAATCACGCAGGGGCTGGGCGGCGTTGGCGTCGAGTACAAGCAATATGGCGTCAGCCTCGCCTACACGCCCACCGTTCTGTCGGACGGGCGCATCTCGCTTCGCGTGCGCCCCGAAGTGTCGCAGCTGGACTATTCGAACGCAGTGACGGTCGGCGGCGCGCAGGTGCCTGGCCTCACCACGCGCCGGACTGAAACCACCGTGGAACTCGGGTCCGGCCAGAGCTTCATGATCGCCGGCCTGCTGCAGAACAGCCATAACAACTCGATCGAGAAGACGCCGGGCGCGGGCGACATTCCGATCCTGGGTGCGCTGTTCCGCTCCAACGGGTTCCAGCGCAACGAGACCGAGCTGGTGATCGTGATCACCCCTTATCTCGTGCAGCCGGTGAACGGTAATGACATCAAACTGCCGACGGACGGATACAAGTCACCGACCGACGTGGAACGGGTGCTGCTTGGCCAGCTTTCATCAGGCACCAATGGTGGCGAACGGCCCAAGCCGACGATTGAGGCCGGGCCACCGGCCGCACCGGCGATCGGCGCGACCACGCCGATCATGCCGACGGCAGCCGTGCCCCTGGCCGGCGGTGCGGACGAAAAGGCCGTCAGTGCCGCAAACGGCGGCAAGGGCAAGAAGAACAAGAAAAACGATGCGCCCGCCCCGGGCTTTTCGTTGAACTGATGGTGACGGTGAGGAACAGCAACATGCTCAAGCGCACTCTCCTCCTCGGCATGGCGCCGGTTCTGATGATCGGCGGATGCGGCGGCGGCACCATCAATCGCGGGCTGGAATCGGTGCACCAGCCGGTCGTTGCCCGCGCTGATTACGCGTTCGACGTTGGCTCTGGTCCGGGCGGGCTTGCTCCGGGTGAGGCAGAGCGGCTGAGCGCGTGGATGGGTTCGCTGAGGGTCGGCTACGGCGATCGCGTCGCGGTGGACGATCCGGCCCGCGACGCGGCGACGCGCGCCGACGTGGCGGCTGCCGCTGCGCGCTTTGGCCTGCTGGTTTCGGACGAGGCGCCCGTCACACCAGCGCCAATCGCCCAGGGCACCGCTCGCGTCGTCGTCAGCCGTGCGCGCGCCTATGTGCCGGGTTGCCCCGACTACAGCCGCATGTCCGAGCCGAACTTCGGGGCGCACACCTCCTCCAACCATGGTTGCGCCGTGAATTCCAACCTGGCCGCCATGGTCGCCAATCCGACCGACCTGGTTCGCGGCGAGGGCACCAACAGCTCCTATGATCCGGCGGTTGCCAGCAAGGCCATTGACCGGTTCCGCAGGGCAGAGCCGACCGGACGCGGCGGCACCGTCGTCAACGGCGAAAGCACCAGCGGAAACGCGGGGGGCCGTTAAGATGAACGCACCATGGAAGCTTGCCGGCGCTACGAACCGGGAGCCGTTCGTCGCCTATGTCTGTGATGAGAACACCGCCGAGACGTTGCGCCCGGTGGTCAGTGAGATGGGCTGGTCCGCCGAGAAAGTGAACAAGGGCGGCCTGCGCAACGCGGTGCAGTCACTCTCGGTATCCGCCTCGCCGCAGATCCTGTTCGTCGATCTTGCCGAATCCGGCGATCCACTGAACGATATCAACTCCCTCGCCGAAGTCTGCGAGCCCGGCACGATCGTCATCGCCTCTGGCCAAGTGAACGACGTCCGCCTGTATCGCGATCTCGTTTCCAGCGGGATCCAGGACTATCTGCTGAAGCCGCTCAGCCCCGACATGCTGCGCGACGCGTTCAGCCACGCGCAGTTGCTGCTCAACACGCCCAAGGTCGTGGAGAGCGCCAGCGAGCACCCGCATTGCTCGGTTGCGGTGATCGGGACCCGCGGCGGCGCAGGCGCGTCGACCATCGCGACCTCCCTCGCCTGGCTGATGAGTGAGCGCGAGCGCAGGTCGACCGCGCTGCTGGATCTGGATGTCCATTTCGGCACGGGCGCCCTGGCGCTTGATCTCGAACCTGGCCGCGGGCTGACCGACGCCATCGAGAATCCCAGCCGCATCGACGGCCTGTTCATCGAACGGGCGATGGTCCGCGCCTCGGAAAAGCTGGCGGTATTGTCGGCAGAGGCACCGATCACCGCGCCCATCGTGTCCGATGGGGGCGCCTATCTGCAGTTGCAGGAAGAAATGCGCGCGGCATTCGAATGCACGGTGGTGGACCTGCCGCGCAGCATGCTGGTGAGCCATCCGCAGCTCATGAACCAGATGCAAACGGTGGTGATCGTCACCGAGCTGACCCTTGCCGCGGCGCGGGACAGCATCCGCCTGCTCTCCTGGCTGAAGTCCAACGCTCCCGAAGCACAGGTCCTGGTGCTCGCCAACAAGGTGCACCCGTCGGCCCAGCTGGAAATCAGCCGAAAGGACTTCGAAACCTCCATCGAACGCAAGATCGACTATGTCGTGCCGTTCGACCAGAAGCTGGCCGCGCAGGCCGCGAAGCTGGGCAAGCCGCTCGTCGAAGCTGGCAAGACCACCAAGACGGTCGCGGCAATCGCCGAGATCGTAACTCACCTGTGCTTCATCACCCAGGACGACGCGACGCTCGGCAAGGGTGCCCGCCGTGGCAAGGCCGGCACGTCGCTGATGGGCAAGTTTGCGGATCTTAAAGGGTTGATGCCCAGAAGGCCGGCCAAGAGCTGATCGCGCTCAGGCCCGGAACGTAGGAGAACGGAACCCGACATGCCCCTGTTACCGGTGATTACCTTGGCGGTCGGCGCACTCGTCACCTTGGGGCTGGTGTACTTCGCCCTGGCCGGCCCTTCGCCCGAACGAGTGGCATCGCGCCGCCTGGATGCCGTGCGGCAGCGTTATTCCGAGGCGCCCGGCGACGCGGTCGAGGCACAGTTGCGCCGCATCACCGGACGCGGCGCCACCAAGGCAGACCGCGCGGCCATGCGGTTCCTGCCGCGGCCCGAAGAGTTGCAGAAGCGCCTGAACATGACGGGCAAACCGTGGACGGTTGGCCGCTACGGGGGCATTACCCTTGGCATCTTCGTCGCAACATCGCTGCTCCTGCTGCTGCTGGGCTTTCCCCTGTTACTTGCCCTCTTCCTTGGCTTGGCAGCCGGCGGCGGCATCCCGCACTTCGCCGTGAGTTATGTCATCGGCCGGCGCATCAAGGCCTTCAACGCCAAGTTCCCCGATGCCATCGAGCTCCTGGTCCGTGGTTTGCGCTCGGGCCTGCCGATCACCGAAACCATGTCGGTGGTGGGAAGCGAAGTGAGCGGGCCGGTGGGTGAGGAATTCCGCGCGGTCGCCGACAAGATGAGGATCGGCCGTTCCATGGACGTGGCGCTTCAGGAAACCGCGGATCGCCTCGGCACCGCTGAATTCCAGTTCTTTGTCATCACCATCGCCATCCAGCGCGAAACCGGCGGCAATCTGGCGGAGACGTTGCAGAACCTTGCCACCGTGCTTCGTCTGCGTGGTCAGATGAAGCTGAAGATCCGCGCGATGTCGTCGGAGTCCAAGGCGTCGGCAATGATCATCGGCGCGCTGCCGTTCATCGTGTTCGGCCTGATCTGGTTCATCAACGGCAGCTACATGCAGAAGTTCTTCATGGACGAGCGCCTGATGGTGGCCGGCGTGGGCGGCCTCATCTGGATGAGCATCGGCGCCTTCATCATGTCCAAGATGGTCAATTTCGAGATTTGATGATGGATCCGACACAAGGCCCGACGCTGCTTGGCGTGGACGTAATTTGGGTGGCCACCATCCTCGCGGCGGTCGCGGCGGCAGCGGTGTTCGTCGCCATCTATGCCGCGGTCAGCGTGCGCGATCCGATGACCAAGCGGATCAAGGCGCTGAACGATCGCCGTGAACAGCTGAAGGCTGGCATCACCGCCTCGACCAGCAAGCGGCGGGCGAAACTGGTGCAGAAGAGCGAAAGCGCAGATCGCATCCGGCAGCTGCTGGAATCGCTCAAGGTCCTTCAGGACAGCCAGCTGAAGGAGGCGCAGACCAAGCTGCTGCAGGCCGGCATTCGAAAGAAGGAATGGGCGGTCGGCGTTATCTTCGGCCGAATGATGCTGCCGATCGTGTTCGGCGGCTTCATGCTCTTCCTGGTTTATGGCACCGAAAATTTCGCCCATTGGTCGGCGCTCAAGCGCTACCTCGTCGTCGCGGGCACGTTCATCCTGAGCTACAAAGCGCCGGACATCTACCTCAAAAACCAGATTACCAAGCGATCCGACGCGATCCGCAAGGGATTGCCCGACGCGCTGGATCTGCTCGTCATCTGCGCGGAGGCTGGGCTTACTGTCGATGCTGCCTTTCACCGGGTGGCGAAGGAACTTGGCAAAGCGTACCCCGAACTCGGTGACGAATTCGCGCTGACCGCGATCGAACTGGGCTTCCTTACCGACCGACGTCTTGCCTTCGAAAACCTTGCTGGCCGCGTCGCGCTGGAGGAAGTGAAAGGCATCGTCACCACCATGGTGCAGACGGAGAAATACGGCACGCCGCTTGCGAGCGCGCTGCGGGTGCTGTCGGGCGAGTTCCGCAACGAACGGATGATGCGCGCGGAAGAAAAGGCAGCCCGCCTGCCCGCCATCATGACGGTGCCATTGATCCTGTTCATTCTTCCGGTGCTGTTCGTCGTCATCCTGGGCCCAGCGGCCTGTTCGATCAGCGACGCGTTCATCGGCGGCAACTTCTAAGGCCTCGCGCCGGCGGAACGCGGACCGTGAACCATCGTTTGACCTGCGTAACAGGAGGAACGCGATGCTCTTCACGACGCCTACGCAATGGCTGGCGCTCGCCGTAGCGCTGATCGCTGGCTGGCTGCTGGGACTGGCGAGCCATCCGGGCGGCCGCAAATGGAAGCAACGCTACGCCGACGAGCGTGATGTGCATGGCCGCACGCGCAAGGATCTGGACGCAAGACTGGCGGAACGAGACGCGCGCATTGCGGAACTCGAACGCGAGAACGCGCGGCTGGCGCACGCCGTCCCGGTTGCAGCGACGACAGCCACGACCGCTCCTGTAGCGGCGACGCGGGCGCCCGTGGCGCAGAGCGCGGCACGGCCCGCCGGCACCATGCGCGCGCGGTGGTTTGACTGGAAGAACCGGGTCGGTGCGAACGGCTGAGCGGCCGTTCGTGATCTGAGCTTTGGCTGGTGCCGAGCGGCACTGCCATTCACTCCGGCAATAGCCTGTTTGTGACTTAGGGTCGTGCCCGCCGGAGAGCCGTGGGCTCCGCGGCTGCGCTGCCTACTACGCCTGAAGCCGTGATGAGCGTGCGCCCGGCCTGATGCGTCAAGCGCACTGGACACCCGCGCGGCTGAGAGAGCTCAACCGCTCGGGCGGACGCCGGTGAACGGCCCCCGCCCTTACCTCTCGTATCAGCCGCGAGCCTTCAACGCTGCCTGCGCTGCGGCGAGGCGAGCGATCGGCACGCGATAAGGCGATGCCGACACGTAATCGAGCCCGACGCTTTCGCAGAAAGCGATCGATGCAGGGTCGCCGCCATGCTCGCCGCAAATGCCGAGCTTCAACTTGGGCTTGGTGGCCCGGCCGCGCTCAGCCGCCAGCTTCACCAATTCGCCCACGCCCTCGACATCCAGGCTGACGAAAGGATCCTTGGCGTAAATACCCTGCTCCACATAGGAGCCGAGGAACCGGCCAGCGTCGTCGCGGCTAACGCCCAGCGTCGTCTGCGTCAGGTCGTTGGTGCCGAAGGAGAAGAACTCTCCGGCTTCAGCGATCTCCCCGGCGCGCAGCGCAGCGCGGGGCAGTTCGATCATCGTGCCGACCAGATAGTCGATGGTCTTCCCACGTTCCGAGAAAACCGCCTTTGCGGTACGATCGACCACGGCCTTCATCAGCTCCAGTTCGCGCTTGGTGGCGACCAGCGGGATCATGACCTCCGGGATCGGCGCCTCGCCGGACTTGTCCGCGACATCCAGCGCCGCCTCGAAGATCGCCCGAGCCTGCATCTCGTAGATTTCGGGATACGTCACACCGAGCCGGCAGCCGCGATGGCCGAGCATCGGATTGAACTCGTGCAACTCGGCAGCGCGACGCTTCAGCACGTCAATGTCGACACTGGCCGCGGCGGCCACTTCGCTGAACTCCGCCTCTTCATGCGGCAGGAATTCGTGCAGCGGCGGATCCAGCAGGCGCACCGTTACGGGCAGGCCAGCCATCACCTCGAAGATCTCGGCAAAGTCGCTGCGCTGCTCGGGAAGCAGCTTCTCGAGCGCAGCACGGCGACCGGCCTCATCCTCCGCCAGGATCATCTGGCGCACAGCGGTGATCCGGTCAGCCTCGAAGAACATATGCTCCGTGCGGCACAGACCAACGCCTTCCGCGCCGAAATCGCGCGCGGTGCGGCAGTCCAGCGGGGTTTCAGCGTTGGCACGCACCTTCAGGCGGCGAACTTCGTCGGCCCATTCCATCAGCGTCCCGAAATCGCCCGCCAGCTCCGGCTGGATCGTCGCGACTTCGCCCGCCATCACCTCTCCGGTGGCGCCGTCGATCGTCAGGAGGTCACCCTCCCTCACTTCACGTCCGCCGACACGGGCGATCTTTGCCTTGCTGTCGATCGAGAGCGCACCCGCGCCCGACACGCAGGGACGGCCCATGCCGCGCGCCACCACGGCGGCGTGGCTGGTCATGCCGCCGCGCGCCGTCAGAATGCCCTTCGCGGCGTGCATGCCGTGAATGTCCTCCGGCGAGGTTTCGGTGCGCACGAGGATCACCGCCTTGTTCTCGGCAGCCCACTTCTCGGCGGTGTCCGCATCGAAAACCGCCGCGCCGCTTGCCGCGCCCGGTGATGCCGGCAGGCCCTTGGTCAGGACGTCGCGCGCGGCCTTGGGATCAAGCGTCGGGTGAAGCAGCTGGTCAAGCGCCTGCGGGTCGACGCGCGCGATCGCTTCCTCGCGGGTGATCAGGCCTTCGGCCGCCATGTCGACCGCAATCTTCAGCGCGGCCTTCGCCGTCCGCTTGCCCGAGCGCGTCTGGAGCATCCAGAGCTTGCCCTGCTGCACCGTGAACTCGATGTCCTGCATGTCGCGATAATGACGCTCAAGCCGATCGAACACGGCAGCGAGCTCCGTGTAGGCGTCGGGCAGCGCTTCTTCCATGCTGAGCGGCTTGGCACCCGCATCTTCACGCGCGGCCTTCGTCAGATATTGCGGCGTCCGGATGCCGGCCACCACGTCTTCGCCCTGCGCGTTGATCAGGAACTCGCCGTAATAGGCATTGTGGCCGGTAGACGGATCGCGCGTGAAGGCGACGCCAGTCGCGGACGTGTCGCCCATGTTGCCGAACACCATCGCCTGCACATTAACGGCAGTGCCCCAGCTGCCGGGGATGTCGTTCAAACGGCGATAGACCTTGGCCCGGTCCGACTGCCACGAGCCGAACACCGCGCCAATCGCGCCCCAGAGCTGGTCGTGCACATCCTGCGGGAACGGCTTGCCCTGCTGTTCCTCGACCAGGCCCTTGAACTCGGCGACAAGCGCCTTCCAGTCGGCCGCCGACAATTCCGTGTCGAGCGTGAAGCCCTTGTCTTCCTTGGCAACCTCCAGCGCTTCTTCAAAGGCACCGTGGTCCAGGCCGAGCACCACGTCCGAATACATCTGGATGAAGCGGCGATAGCTGTCCCAGGCGAACCGCTCGTCGCCGCTCGCGCTGGCGAGCCCCTCAACCGTCTCGTCATTGAGGCCGAGGTTGAGAACGGTGTCCATCATCCCGGGCATCGAGACACGCGCGCCCGAGCGAACGGAAACCAGCAGCGGGTCCGACGCATCGCCGAACTTCTTGCCAGTGATCCCCTCGATGTGGGCGATGCCGTTGGCCACTTCGTCGCGCAGGCTCTGCGGGAAGGCTTCGCCCTCCTCGTAATAGCGCGTGCACATGGCGGTGCTGATGGTGAAGCCCGGCGGCACCGGCAGGCCGATCGACGCCATTTCGGCGAGGTTCGCACCCTTGCCGCCCAAGAGGTTCTTGTCCCCGCTCCCGCCGTCGGACACGCCGCCCCCAAAGCGGTAGACGTACCGTTCATCCGCCTGGGTCTTAACCGCGGTTGCCATGGGTTATCGCCTCCTGAATCTCGTTATTGCGCCGCAACACACGTCCAGACGCCGGATTGCAAGCGCAAAGCGGCACCTAAGTAGATGTAACCGTTTACCCGCTCATCCCTCGATGCGGGAGAAATCGGCAACACCGTGAACGGCAGCCCGAACCCGCGCGAGCAACGCCAGGCGGCCGGCACGCTTGTTCGAATCTGCATCGTTTACGGTGACTTGATCGAAGAACGAGTCAATGGGGGCGCGCAAGGTGGCCAGTGCCGCCATTGCTGCTTCGAAATCCTCGTTCGCGATCGCGTTGGCTGACGCAGGTTCGGCCGCATCCAACGCGGCGACCAGCGCCGCCTCTGCCGGTTCCCGGTCGTAATCGGCCGCGGATGGCGCGGCGTCGGCCAGATAACCTTCCTTCTTCAGGATGTTCGCGGCGCGCTTGTAGCCAGCGAGCAGGTTCGCGCCATCTTCGGTCCCAACGAACGACTGCAACGCCTTCACCCGCGCGAGCAGGCGGACGAGATCATCCTCGCCGCCGAGCGCGAACACCGCGTCGATCAGGTCGTGGCGAACGCCGGCTTCGCGCTGTTGGACCTTGAGGCGGTCGGCGAAGAAATCGAGCACGTCGCCGTTGGCGATCCGCGACAGCGAGAAGCGGAGGCCGTTGTCGAGGATCAGCGCAAGGATGCCCAGCGCGGAGCGGCGAAGCGCGAACGGATCCTTGGAGCCGCTGGGCTTCAGATCGGCGCCGAAGAACTGGGTGATGCTGTCGAGCTTGTCCGCCAGCGAGACCGCGACCGTCACCGGGGCGGTGGGGACGTCGTCGCCCTGCCCCACGGGCTTGTAGTGGTCGCGGATCGCCTCGGCGACCTCGGCGGGTTCGCCCTGCGCGGCGGCGTAATAGCCGCCCATCAGGCCCTGGAGCTCGGGGAATTCGCCGACCATGCCGGTAACGAGATCGGCCTTGGCGAGGCGCGCGGCGCGCTCCGCGAGATCAGAGTCGGCGCCCTTGACGATGCCTTCCTCGGCCAGCCAGCGGGCGAGCTTCGCGACGCGGTCGACCTTGTCGGCGACGGTGCCGAGCTTTTCGTGGAAGACGATCTTTTCGAGCTTGGGACGTAAGTCGTCCAGCTTCGTCTTGAGATCGGTTTCGTAGAAGAAGCGCGCGTCGGCGAGGCGCGCGGCGAGGACCTTGCGGTTGCCCTCCACGATCCGCTCGCCGCCGTCCGACGCGTCGATGTTCGCGGTGCAGACGAAAGCGTTGGCGAGCTTTCCACCCGCGTCGCGACAGACGAAATACTTCTGGTTCACGCGCGCGGTGAGCTGGATCACCTCGGGCGGCACATCGAGGAACGCTTCGTCGAAGCGGCCGAGCAGCGGCACCGGCCATTCGGTGAGGCCGGCGTTTTCGGTGACCAGTCCTTCGTCCTCGATCAGCGTGAGGCCGGCCATGTTCGCCGCGAGCTTCGCGCCTAGCGCGATGGTCGCGCGGCGCTCGTTCTGGTCGACGATGACGTGGCAGGCGCGCAGCTTCTCGACATAGTCGGCCGCGCTGCCGATGGTGATGACGCCCGGGTGGTGGAAGCGGTGGCCGACCGTCGCCGCGCCGCTTTCGACGCCGGCGATCGCGCAGGGCACCACATCCTCGCCGAACAACGCGATGATGCCCTGCAGCGGGCGGACCCAGCGCAGGCTCTCGGTCGAGATCGAGGCATCGCCCCAGCGCATCGACTTGGGCCAGGGGAAGGCGCGGATGATCGCCGGGATCGCCTCCGCCAGCACATCGGCGGTGGCGCGGCCGGGCTTGTCGATCACCGCGAACAGGGTGGCACGGCCCTTCACCTCGCGGGTCTGGAGCGCGTCACGGGTGAGGCCGGCCTTGCGCAGGAAGCCTTCGACCGCAGCGTCGGGCGCGCCCGCCGGCGGGCCCTTCAGCTCCTCGCTGACCGCCGCGGTCTCGGCCGGCAGGTCACGCGCAATCAGCGCCAGGCGACGCGGCGTCGCATAGGTGACGAGTTCGGCGGCCTTCAGCCCGGCCTTGTCCCGTTCGGCGGCAAACAGGCGGGCGAGATCCTCGCGCGCCTTGTCCTGCATGCGCGCCGGGATTTCCTCCGAGCGCAATTCGAGGAGGAAGTCGGTCACGCCATCCACCCGTTCTTTTCCATATACGCCGTGCAGGCACCCTTCGCGAGATCGCGGACGCGGCCGATATAGGCCTGACGCTCGGCGACGGAGATCACGCCGCGCGCGTTCAGCAGGTTGAAGATGTGGCTTGCCTCAATCGCCTGCTCATAGGCCGGGATCGGCAGCTTTGCGGCGAGGCAATTCTCGCACTCGGCCGTCGCCTTGCGGAACAGGTCGAACAACGTGTCGGTGTCGGCGACCTCGAAGTTCCAGGTCGACATCTGCCGTTCGTTTTCGAGGAACACGTCGCCATAGGAAACGCCCGCATCGTTGAAGCGCAGGTCGTACACATTGTCGACGTTCTGGATGTACATCGCCAGCCGTTCGAGCCCGTAGGTGAGCTCGCCGGCGACCGGCTTGCAATCAAAGCCGCCCATCTGCTGGAAATAGGTGAACTGGGTCACCTCCATCCCATCGCACCACACTTCCCAGCCAAGGCCCCAGGCGCCCAGCGTCGGGCTTTCCCAGTCATCCTCGACGAAGCGGATGTCGTGGCGGGTGAAATCGATCCCGATCGCCGCGAGAGAGCCGAGATACAGCTCTTGAAGGTCGGGCGGGCTGGGCTTCAGGATCACCTGATACTGGTAATAATGCTGCAGCCGGTTCGGGTTCTCGCCATAGCGGCCGTCGGTCGGGCGGCGGCTGGGCTGGACAAAGGCGGCGTTCCACGGATCGGGCCCTAGGGCGCGCAGCGTCGTGGCGGGGTGAAAGGTGCCCGCGCCCATGCGCATGTCATAGGGTTGCAGAATGGCGCAGCCCCGCGCTCCCCAATAGGAATGGAGGCGCAGGATCATGTCCTGGAAGCTCAATGGCACGTCTGTTGAGGTGGCGTTCATCGCGCGGCGGGCAATGGCGGATGGCTCGCCAACAGGCAAGGGCCACGCTAGGCTCGTCCGTGCCCCGATCAGGAAGGTTGCATAAACCCGTGTTCCGTCCCTTCATCTCGCTGTTCGCTTCCGTCGGCCTCGCCTTCACCCTGCCCGCATGTGCACAACCCGCCCCGGCGCCGCAGAAGGATGCCGATCCCGCGCTCTGGGTCGTGCGGGACAAGGACACGACGATCTACCTCTTCGGCACCATCCACGTCCTGAAACCTGGACTGACGTGGTTTGATGAAGCGGTGAAGAAGGCGTTCGATCGTTCGGGCACGCTGGTGCTGGAAATGGTGGAGCCGGACCAGGAGACCCAGCAGAAGGTGGTCGTCTCCAAGGCATTCGATCCGGTCGGCCCGACGCTTGTCGAAAAGCTGCCGGCGGAAAAACGGGCGGCGTTTGTGAAGGCGCTGGAGGACAACAAGCTCCCGCGTGCCTCGTTCGAGCGGATGCAACCGTGGTTCGCCGCGATCAGCCTGTCCGTGCTGCCCGTACAGAAGCTCGGCTATGACGCCGGAAACGGGCCGGAAGGGGTGCTGACCCGCGCGGCCAAGGCGCAGAAGAAACAAGTGATGGGCCTGGAAACGTTCGAGGGGCAGATGTCGATCTTCGACTCGCTGTCGCAGAAGGCGCAACTGCAACTGCTCAGCTCCACCGTCGAGGAACTGCCGAAGGCAGGTGAGACGATGGACCGGATGGTTGAGGATTGGGCCAAGGGCAACCCGGACGGCCTCGCCGCGACCATGAATGAAAGCCTGAAGGACTCGCCGGAGGTGAGCAAGGCGCTGCTGGTCGATCGCAACGCCAAATGGGCCGAGTGGATCGCGGAGCGGATGCGGACCCCCGGCCGGGTATTCATCGCGGTCGGCGCCGGCCATCTGGCCGGGCCGCAGAGCGTCCAGGCACAATTGGGCAAGTACAAGCTGAAGGCGGTACGGGTGAAGTACTGACCGCTGACGCCATGCCGGGAGGATTGCCTTTCGCGCCCCTCCCCGCTATGCGCGCCCGCTTCCGGCCATGGTCATCCCTGGAGGCGTGGCGCGGAAGGACAAACATGAGTTTCGGAGAATATTGATGAGCGACCAGCTGACGCTCGCAGCCGAGACGCGTGACCGGGTTGGCAAGGGAGCCTCCCGTGCACTGCGTCGTGCAGGCCGCGTACCCGCCGTGATCTACGGCCAGAACAAGGAACCCACCTCGATCCATCTCGAGGAAAAGGCGCTTGTGAAGGCGCTGGGCACCGGCCACTTCATGAACACCGTCGTGATGATCAACGGCGAGCGCACCCTGCCCAAGGACGTGCACTTCCACGCCGTGACTGACCGTCCGGTCCACGTCGACTTCCTGCGCATTTCCGCGCACACGACCGTCACCGTTGCAGTGCCGGTGGTGTTCGTTGACGAGGAAGAAGCGCCTGGCCTGAAGAAGGGCGGCGTGCTGAACGTCGTTCGTCACGAGCTGGAGCTGGTGTGCGACGCGGCCGAAATCCCGTCGGAAGTCACCATCTCGCTCAAGGGCCTGGACGTGGGCGATTCGCTCCACATCTCCGCCGTCACGCTGCCGAACGGCACGCAGTCGGCGATCGACGATCGCGATTTCACCATCGCGACCGTTGTTGCTCCGTCGGCCCTGAAGTCGGCCGAGGGCGACACGTCGACCGAAGCGGCTGAGGACGCTGCTGGCGAGTAACATCGCCGTTCGCCGTCTGTTGGCGGCGCGGTTTCGCGGGCGGGTGGCGGCAACGCCCCCGCCCGTTTTCGTTTGGGCGCCAGTGATACGCCAGTGATACGATGGGATCGGTGATGCAGCTATGGGTCGGCCTGGGCAATCCGGGCCCGCAATATGCGATGCAGCGGCACAATGTGGGCTTCATGGCGCTCGACGCGATTGCCGAGGTGCATGATTTCGGCGCCACGGCGAAGAAGTTCCAGGGCTGGGTGCGCGAGGGCCGGCTGGGCAACCAGAAGGTGCTGCTGCTGAAGCCCGCGA
Organism: Sphingomonas sp. IC4-52; assembly: GCF_020707225.1. Lineage (NCBI taxonomy): Bacteria > Pseudomonadati > Pseudomonadota > Alphaproteobacteria > Sphingomonadales > Sphingomonadaceae > Sphingomonas > Sphingomonas sp. IC4-52. Next base: position 672,777 of record NZ_JAJFEU010000001.1, read on the forward strand.
CCTTCATGAACGAGAGCGGCCGCAGCGTTGCCGAGGCGCTGCGCTTCTACAAGCTGGGCGTCGAGGCGCTGACCGTGTTTCACGACGAGCTCGACCTTGCGCCGATGAAGGTGAAGGTGCGGATGGGCGGCGGGCTGGCGGGGCACAATGGCCTGCGCTCGATCGACCAGCATCTGGGGCCGGAGTTCCGCCGCGTACGTATCGGCATCGGGCATCCAGGGCACAAGGACCGCGTGACCGGCCATGTCCTTGGTAACTACGCCAAGAATGAGGTCGATCCGCTGAGCGATCTGCTGGGGGCACTTGCTGCGGAGGCACCGACGCTGGCGGCCGGGGGTGATGTGCGGTTCATGAACGACGTGGCGCTGCGGTTGCAGGGCTGACGGCGCCGCCCGCCCTTCCCACGGCCTTTCCCATTGGCGCGCGGCGCGATAACGGATCGAGCCATGTTGTTTCCGCCCGCCTCCTGCCCGCGCCTCGTGGTGAAGATCGGCTCGGCGCTCCTTGTCGACCCATCGGGCGCGGTGCGGCGGGACTGGCTCGCGGGAATTGCCGCCGATGTCGCGGCGCGCGCCGATGCCGGCCAGCAGGTGGCGATCGTTTCGTCGGGCGCGATCGCGCTGGGCGCGCGGCGGCTGGGGCTGCCGCGTGGCGGTCGGGCGAGCCTGGAGGATGCGCAGGCGGCGGCTGCAACGGGACAGATCGCGCTCAGCCAGACCTGGGCCGAGGTGCTGGCCGCCAACGGACTGACCGCGGCGCAGATGCTGGTGACGCTGGACGATCTGGAGGATCGCCGCCGCTACCTGAACGCCGCGGCGACGCTGGGCCGGCTGCTGCAGCTTGGTACCGTGCCCGTCATCAACGAGAATGACAGCGTGGCGACGGCCGAGATCCGCTTCGGCGATAATGACCGGCTGGCGGCGCGGGTGGCACAGGCGGCGGGGGCGGACGGCGTGGTGCTGCTGTCCGACATCGACGGCCTCTACGATCGCAATCCGGCGCAGCCCGGCGCGGTCCACATCCCGGAAGTGGCGCAGATCGACGCACGGATCGCCGCGATGGCGGACGACGGCTCCGCCTCCGGCATGGGATCGGGCGGGATGGTGTCGAAGATCGCCGCGGCGCGGATCGCGACCGGCGCAGGCGTTTCGCTGGCGATTGCCTCGGGCCGGGTTGACCGGCCGCTGTCGACGCAGGCGCGGCACACGATCTTCCTGCCCGAGAAACGTGCGCGGGCACGCAAGGCCTGGCTGGCGGGACGGCTGACCGCCAATGGCGTCATTACGGTGGATGCCGGCGCGGCGCAGGCGCTGGCGGCGGGGCGCAGCCTGCTGGCGGCGGGGGCGACCGCCGTCTCGGGCGATTTCGCGCGCGGCGACGTGGTGACGATCGCCGGCCCCGACGGGCCGATCGCGCGCGGGCTGGCGGAATATGACGCGGGCGAGATGCAGCGCCTGCTCGGCCGGCGCAGCGAGGAGCAGGAGGCGTTGCTCGGCTATGCGCCGCGATCTGCGCTGATCCACCGCAACCATATGGCGCTGCTGTGATCCTGGCGCTTACCGGCGGGACCGGCTTTGTCGGCCGGGCGACGATCGAGGCGGCGCTGGCGGCGGGGCATGAGGTCCGTGCGCTCACACGCCGACCGCAGCCGGCGCGCGACGGCGTTACCTGGGTGGCAGGCGCGCTGGACGATGCCGCGAGCCTCGCGGCGCTGGTCGAGGGCGCAGATGCGGTCATCCATATCGCGGGCGTGGTCAATGCGCCCGACAAAGCGGGCTTTGTCGCCGGTAATATCGAGGGCACGCGCAGGCTGGTGGCGGCGACGGGCGTGCGGCGGCTGGTGCACGTGTCGTCGCTGTCGGCCCGCGAGCCGCAGCTGTCGATCTACGGCTGGTCGAAGCGCGAGGCCGAGACGATCGTTGCTGAGAGCGCGAGCGACTGGACGATCGTGCGGCCGACCGGCGTCTATGGCCCCGGCGATACCGAGATGCGCGACATGTTCCGGCTGGCGCGGCTGGGCCTTGCCTTCTTGCCGCCGCCGGGGCGCGTGTCGCTGATCCATGTCGATGACCTGGCGCGGCTGCTCGTCCTGCTCGCCGAACGACCGGGCGGGCATGAATTGTACGAGGTCGACGATGGCGAGACACTGACCCACGCCGATCTTGCCGCCGCGATCGGCCGCGCGGTGGGGCGGCGGGTGATGCCGATGCATTTGCCCAAGCCGCTGATGCGGGTCGCGGCGCGGATCGACCGCAAATTCCGCGGCAACGGCGCCAAGCTGACACTCGACCGGGTCGAGTATCTCAGCCACCCCGACTGGACGGCGCGCGTCGATCATCGCCCGCCGGCGACGCTGTGGACGCCGCAGATCCCGCTTGACCAGGGCATGGCGCAGACCGCGCGGGCGTACGCCATCGCAGGATGACCACGCTTCCGCCGCATTCGATTGGCACCTCGCCCGCTTGCAGCTAAGGACCCGGCATGAGCGACCGCGACAGCATCTTCGACACCGTGAAGGCCCAGATCGAACCCTTCAACAAGAAGGGCGTGACGGTGACCGAGGCCACCACGTTCCAGGGCGATCTCGAATGGGATTCGCTGACCGTCATGGATTTCGTCGCCGCGATCGAGGACGAATTCGACATCATCATCACGATGAACATGCAGGCAGAGATCGAGACGGTGGGGCAACTCGCCGACGCCGTCGCCAAGCTGAAGAACTGAACGCCGCGTACCGCGCGGCGCTCAGCGCTTCGCGACGGATGACCAGGAACGTGGCCGGGCGCGGCGCGCCCGGTGACATGACACGACCCGATGTGAACGGTTGGGAATCTAACACATGACCGAAACCGGCCTCCAGGCTGAAGCCCTGCCCGTCGAGCCTGCCACCGTGGCTCCGGAACGCGACCTGTTCGACAAGTTCGCACCATTGATCGCCGAGCGGCAGGCGCTGCTCGAGAGCGGCGTGCGCGATCCGTTCGGCATCGTCATGGAGGAGGTGAAGAGCCCCACCGTCGCGGTGATCAAGGGCCGCGAGACGATCCTGCTGGGCACGTACAATTACATGGGTATGACGTTCGATCCCGACGTCATCGCCGCCGGCAAGCAGGCGTTCGACAAGTTCGGCAGCGGCACCAACGGCAGCCGCGCGCTGAACGGCACGTTCCACGACCATATGGAAGTCGAGCAGGCATTGCGCGACTTCTATGGCATGTCCGGCGCCATCGTCTTTTCAACGGGTTACCAAGCGAACCTCGGCATCATCTCAGCCATTGCGGCGAAGGGCGAGTATATCATCCTGGACGCCGACAGCCATGCGTCGATCTATGACGGATGCGCGATGGGTAATGCGGAGATCGTCCGCTTCCGCCACAATTCGGTCGAGGATCTCGACAAGCGGCTGGGCCGCCTTCCCAAGGAGCCGGGCAAGCTGGTCGTCCTGGAAGGCGTCTATTCGATGCTGGGCGACATTGCCCCGCTGAAGGAAATGGTCGCCGTCGCCAAGAAGCATGGCGCGATGGTGCTGGTCGACGAGGCGCATTCGATGGGCTTCTTTGGCCCCAACGGTCGCGGCGTCTATGAGGACCAGGGGCTGCAGGACCAGGTCGATTTCGTGATCGGCACCTTTTCCAAGTCGGTCGGCACGGTGGGCGGCTTCTGCGTGTCGAACCACCCGAAGTTCGAGATCCTGCGCTTCGTCTGCCGCCCCTATATCTTCACCGCCAGCCTGCCGCCCGCGGTGGTCGCGTCGGCCACGGCATCGATCCGCAAGCTGATGCACGCCAAGGACAAGCGCGAGCGGCTGTGGGCCAATACGCGGCAGCTGCACGGCGGGCTGAAGCAGCTTGGTTTCCGCCTGCCGACCGAAGAACCGGAATCGGCGATCGTCGCCGTCATCCTGAACGACCAGGAACAGGCGGTGCGGATGTGGCACGGGCTGCTGGAGGCCGGGCTGTACGTCAACGTCGCGCGTCCGCCCGCGACGCCGGCCGGCATGTTCCTGCTGCGCTGCTCGGTCTGCGCGGAACATACGCCCGAGCAGATGGCCAAGGTGGTGGCGATGTTCGAGGCGGCCGGGCGCGCCACCGGAGTGATCGCCTGATCCGAACCCGGTGAGCGCTTCCGCCAGTTCCACGCATCTGCTAGGTCCCGTGCCCGTGATCGCGGACGTGGGCGTCGATGCCCCGGAGGGGGTGGCCTCGGCCTGGCGCACCCTCACGCTGCTTGTGATGGGTGTTCTGGGCCTGGGCGTGCTGGTGGCGCTGATCCTGGCGCTTGGGGAAGCCAATCGGCAACGCGACCGAGCGGTTTCGCTGCAATCCCACAGCTATGACGTGATGATCCTGGCGCGGACACTTTCAGGCACGATCGCGCAATCGGAGGCCTCGCTGGGCCGCTACGTTATCTCAGGCGACAAACAGCTGGGGCAATTATACTTCGACGATTGGCGCCGCGCGGGAGATCAGATCCAGCGGCTGGCATCGCTGACCCGCGATGATCCCGAGCAACAGCAGTTGGTGGCGCGCCTGAGCGCTGCCTATCGCGATCGCGGCGAGGAACTGTCACTGACGGCGCTTTCGACCACCTATGGCAAGAACGAGCAGGCGCTTTCGCGCTATTACGCCGCCCGCAAGGCGCCATCGCTGGATGAGATCCGCGTTGTTCTCGACGCGATCATCACTGGCGAGCGGGCGGTGCTGGGCCGCCGCACCGCCGCTGCCATGGCGCTCGTCAACCGGTCGACCAAGGCGGCGTTCGTCTTCTCCGTTTTCGGTGTCCTGCTGCTGCTGGGTGCGATCGCGCTCGGCTGGCTCACGGTTCGCGCGCTGACCGAACGCGCGATCGCGCAGGCCGAAGCGGACGCGCAACGGGCACGCGCCGCTGAACTGGCCATAGCGGTTGATGAGGCAACCGACGAGCTTCGCACCCAGGAGGCTCGACTCCGGCAAGCGCAAAAGATGGACGCGGTCGGCCAGTTGACCGGTGGCATCGCCCACGATTTCAACAATATGCTAGCCATCATTATTGGCGGACTTGAGCTTGCCCAGCGCTCAATGCCGGGGAATGCCGAGGACGCTGTCCGCCATGTCGAAAGTGCGCGCGAGGGCGCTCTTCGGGCGGCGGAGCTTACTCGCCGGCTCCTGGCGTTCGCTCGCGAGGGGGCCATCGATCCGCAGCCGATCCATATCGGCACCCTGCTTGCCAGCATGCGCGATCTTCTGGATCGGACCCTTGGGGATGGAATACGGATCGAGATCATCGATGCCACCGAGGGCGCTTACGTCCGGGCGGACAAGGTTCAGTTGGAGAATTGCATCCTGAACCTGGCAGTCAATGCGCGCGACGCCATGGAGGGTCGCGGGCTGTTGACCATCACCGCTCGGCTTGAATGGTCCGACGACGGCGACTTCGTTGCCATCGCCGTGCGTGACACCGGCTGTGGCATGTCACCGGAGGTCGCAGAGCGGGTGTTCGAACCGTTCTTCACCACCAAGCCGGTGGGCAAGGGAACCGGCCTTGGGCTGAGCCAGATCTTCTCGTTCGTTCGCCAGCTGGGCGGCGAGGTGGCGATCGACTCGGCCCCGGGAGCCGGCACCACCGTCCACGTGAGGATGCCGCGAGACACCAGCGCCGCGACCGAGTCCGAGGCCGATGCGGCAGAAGAAATCGCTCCGGTCGAGATCGGGTCGCTGACGATCCTCGTGGTGGAAGATGATCCGCGCGTGCTTTCGGCCACGATCGGGGCGCTTGAGGAACTTGGCCATCGGCCGATCCCTTGCTCGGACCCGGCCGAAGCGCCTGCCAAGCTGGATCTTCATTGGCCCGTGAATCTGATCATCAGCGACGTATTGATGCCGGGGCAGACCGGACCGGAGATGGTTGCCGCGCTCGATCCCCGCCACGCAGGGGTCGCGGTGCTGTTCGTGACGGGATTTGCCGGCGAAACCCGCGATCCGGAGCTCTTCAACGGGCACCATGTCCTGCGCAAGCCATTCACGCTCGCCGGCCTGGAAGCCGCCATCGCGGAGGCGATGTCACGTCACCAATCGAATGGACCGCACAGGCTGGCTGCGGAATGACGCAGGAGTAACGGCACCAATTCGCCGTGTCATCGTTACCCTTCCGACCGGTTCGGTTTCTCGCTGCCCCATGAGCTGAAGTGTCGCGGCGACGACGCGATAGCAAAGGGGGTGGCGCTTGCCGTCTGGTCGCCTATACCCGGCCCCCCCACCCGCTAGTTCGAGCTTCCCAGCCGCGCCCATGAAATCGATCGACCGCTACATGGCCCGGCTGATCGCGCTGCCGCTGTTCTCCACGCTGGTGATCGCGGCGATGCTGCTTCTGCTCGATCGCATGCTGCGCCTGTTCGACTTCGTGGCGACGGAGGGCGGGCCGGTCAGCGTGGTGTGGCAGCTGCTTGCCAATCTGCTTCCCGAGTATCTCGGACTCGGGATCCCGATCGGCCTGCTGCTGGGCGTCCTGCTGGCCTTTCGTCGGCTTGCCACCTCGTCTGAGCTCGACGTGATGCGCGGCGTGGGCATGAGCTACGGCCGGCTGCTCCGGGTGCCTTACATGTATGCGGTGGGTCTGGCGCTCATCAACCTGGCCATCGTTGGCTTCATCCAGCCACGGGCCCGCTACGCTTATGAGGGTCTGCGCTTCGAGCTGCGCACCGGCGCGTTGGGCGCCTCCATCAAGGTGGGCGAATTCACTCATCTCGGCGATCGCATGACGCTGCGGATCGAGCGCAGCCGGGACAAAGGGCGTGAGCTTTCGGGCATCTTCGTTCGCGCACAGACACCGCAGGGTGACTGGATCAGCGTTACTGCCCAGCGCGGTCAGTTCTTCGCGACGGACGATCCCAACACGATCATCTTCCGCCTGACTGACGGCACGCTGATCCACAATCGCCCGAACTTTCCGGCGCCGCGCGTCCTGACGTTCAGCGCCCATGACCTGCCGATCGACCTGCCCAAGTTCGAGCAATTCCGGGCGCGCGGGGGGCGCAATCTGGAATATACCATTCCGGAGCTTGCGCGCATCGGCGCGACAAGCGGCAATGAAGAAGCCCGCGACGGCAGCCAGGCGGAATTGTACTTCCGCTTGGCGGAAGTGCTGATGATGTTCCTGTTGCCCCTGCTCGCCGTGGCTTTGGGGGTGCCGCCCAAACGATCAACGTCGGCGCTCGGCGTCTTCGTCTCGATCGTGATGGTCGTCGCTTATCACAAGGTAAACCAATATGCCGCCTCGATTGGCGAGCTGGGGCGCGTGGATCCCTTCATCGCGCTGTGGACACCCTTTGCGATCTTCGCCGCGCTGATCATCTGGATGTACTACACCCTCGCCTATGTGCCCGGCGGGCAGCCGATCGGCGCGCTTGAGCGTGGCGCGAGCAAGGCGCTGAAGGCGATCACCCGGCGCATGCCAGGCCGCCGCCCGCGAGAGGCACGCGCATGATCTCGTTTTTCCCGTCGCGCACCGTTGCTCTGTACATGGGCAAGATGTTCCTGGTCCGCACCTTCGGCATTCTGGCCGGCCTGGTGCTGGTGCTTCAGGCGCTCGATCTGCTCGGAGAGTCCGGGAAGATACTGGCGGTGCCAGGCAACACGGACGCGCAGGTATGGCAGTATATGTCGCTGCGCGTGCCGCAGATCATCGCGCGCTTTCTGCCCTTTTCCGTCCTCCTTGGTACCATCCTGACGCTGATCACGATGAACCAGAACAGCGAGATCGTCGCGCTGAAGGCATCGGGCATGTCCGCTCATCAGGTGCTGGCGCCGCTGATCACTGCCAGCATCGGCATCGCGGTTCTGAGCTTCGCCTTTAACGAACGCATCGTTGCCCGATCGACGGCGACGCTCTCGCAGTGGCAGAAGGTGAATTACGGGCCGATGCCGATTGATCGGGGCGACCGAGCCAATGTGTGGGTTCGCACCGGCGACGATCTCATCCAGGTGAACCAGATCCGCGGCCGTGGAGACCAAGCACAATTGGGTGGCATCACCCTGTACGAACGGGATGGCGGATTGCTGAGGGCGATCGTGACGGCGCCGAACGGCCGCCGTAGCGGCGAGGGCTGGTCGATCGGGCCGGCCCGTCGCTTCGATGTGGCGAGCGGAGCCATGACCGATCTCGGCACGGTCGTGGTTGCCCAAGGCGTCACGCCGGATCAGTTCACCTTGTCCACCATTAACGCCGACGGTCTGTCCTTCCGCGCGCTGAACGAGGCAATCGACGATCTCGCCGCCGCGGGGCGACCGACGAAGGCGCTCGAGGGATCCTTGTGGCACAAATTGTCCGGGCCGCTGTCATCCGTGCTGATGCCGTTGCTGGGCGCAGTGGCGGCGTTCGGTATCGCACGCTCGGGCAAGCTCTTCATCCGCGCGGTGATCGGCATGGCGCTGGGCTTCGCCTATTTCGTGGCTGACAATTTCGCGCTCGCGATGGGCAACCTGGGCGCCTATCCGCCCTTCCTGGCCGCTTGGGCTCCGTTCCTGCTGTTCCTGCTGATTGGGGAAGCAGTGTTGCTGCGCACCGAGGAATAGCCCTGCTGCGGCTAATTCTGCGCGGCTAAGGCACCGCACAGCCGCAAATCACTGACGGTACGCTGGTGCGGGCGGAATGGCTGGCCATCGCCGCACTGCGGTCGTCCCGATCGAGCGCAGCCTTGTTGTGAATAAGCAAAGACCCTGCCCGAGGATCCGCTCAGCTGCCCGAGGATCCGCTCAGACAGGGCCTCATCGTCCAATCATCGCCGCGTCCGCTGACGCGGCAGCGCCGACCAGCGTTACCGCGGCAGCATGGTGCTGCGGGCGATCTTGGCGACCAGCCCCGGCATGCCTGCGTAGTTTGCCTTGTAGTAAGGCGAGTCCTTCTCGAGCACTGCGCTGAGCCGTCGATGCGCCTCGCCCAGCGCGTGATAGGGAAGCCCCGGCAGCAGGTGGTGCAACGCGTGATAACGGAGCCCGACGGGCGCCCACAGTGCCGGAAGCGTGGCAGGCGGCGGCACGTTGACCGAATCGAGATACTGCGCCGTCACCGTCATCGCCTCACCCTCATTCTCCCAAAGATGGGCAACAAGCGTCCGGAGCTGGTTGATAACAGCGACGCCAGAAGCCACCACCATCACGATCGCAAACGCGCGCAACGACATGGTTCCGGTCGCCACCAGCGCGATCAGCGACATGGCCCAGATCGCGCAGGCCGCTTCGATCCGGTTCCACTGCCTCGCCGCATCACCCTCCGGCATGCGACGGCGGAACTGCGGATTGATGGCCAGCGCCGAATAGCGCTCCACCACGACACGGCGAAGACCCGGGATGATCACCGACAAGAGCGACAGCACGCCATAGCGGAAAATCAGCGCCACCGGCGCGAGCGCGGCGATCACCACGAACACCGGCAGGGACCAGGGCTTCATCAATGCCAGCGGCAGATATTCCGGATCTTCCGACGTGCCATAGCGGGTGCGCGCGTGGTGCAGGTTATGCACCCCTTCGTACATGAAGGATGGCACCAGCATCGGCACGCCGATGAAGGCGTTGTACCCGAGGCGGAAACCCGGCAGCGCTGCATGTTTCACATGCGTCAGTTCATGGATGAAGCTCATACCACGATACAGCGCGAGCATGGCGACGACGCCCGCCACCAGCGTCAGCCACAAGGGGCCAGCAGCAATCGCCACGCCCAGCGCGGCATAACCGACCAGCGCCGACGCAAGGAAGTCCGCCCAATACACGCCGGGCCGCGGCGCATTGAGGTCGCGGGTCAACTCCGCCGCCGCCTTCAGCATGGCACGATCATCTGCGATCGGCACACGAGGCGTGGTCGCAGCGTTGGTCCGGGCAAAAGTCATGGTCGTCATAGGCATGTCCATTACCGGGAGATAATGGCGACACGGTGGCTGCAACAGTGGCGCATGTCGCGGAAAGGCCGCTCGCCATGATCGCTTCAGGCGATTACAGGGCCGGTCATGGCAGGCTCCCTCACCATTCGCCCCGTTCAGACCAAGCGCGATCGCCGTGCGTTCGTCGATTTGCCGTTCCGCCTCTATCGCGACGACCCCAATTGGGTACCGCCGCTGAAAAGCGAAGCGCTGGGCCTGATCACGCCTGAGAAGAACGGCTGGTACAGCCATGCGAAGGCACAGCTTTTTCTCGCCGAGCGGGATGGACGTGTGGTCGGCCGCATCTCGGCCCACATCGACACGCTGGCGCTGGAAATGCCTGCGACACAGGGGTTCGGACCTGGGACCGGCCAGTGGGGGCTGATGGAAGCGGAGGACTCCGGCGTCTTTGCTGCCCTCCTTCAGGCCGCCGAACGATGGCTGCGCGATCAGGGCATGAGTCGCGCGCTGGGCCCGATCTCTCAATCAATCTGGGAGGAGCCGGGACTTCTGATCGAAGGCTATGATCACCCGCCGACGGTGATGATGGGTCATGCCAAGCGCGAATATCGCGAGTGGATCGAAGGTGCGGATTATCGGCCAGCCAAGCAGATGATGACCTATGAACTGGACATCACGCAGGACTTCCCTCCGATTGTTCAGCGCATCATCAAGTCGGGCGAGAAGAATGGCCGCATCAATGTTCGCGAAGTCGACAAGTCGCGGTTCGACGAAGAGGCGGCAATCATCCTGTCGATCCTGAACGATGCCTGGAGCGACAATTGGGGCTTCGTACCGCTGACGCCGCCGGAGATCCGGGACGTCGGGGTCAAGCTCAAGCCAATCGTGTTCAACGATCTCATCCGAATCGCCGAACTCGACGGCAAGCCCGTCGCGTTCATGATCACCCTGCCCGACCTGAACGAGCCGCTTGCCAAGCTGAACGGCTCTTTGCTGCCGTTCGGCTGGGCGAAGCTGCTGTTGTGGCTCCGCCGCCCGAAGGTACGGACGATGCGGGTGCCGCTGATGGGCGTCGTGAAGGAACTGCAATCCTCGCGCATGGCGAGCCAGCTGGCCTTCATGATGATCGAATATATCCGCCGCGCTTCCGTGACCCGCTACGGGGCGACCCGTGGGGAGATCGGCTGGATCCTGGATGACAACCAGGGGATGCGATCAATCGCCGAGACGATCGATAGCCGCGTCAACAAAGTGTATCAGGTGTACGAAAAGACGCTGTAGCGCTCAGCATCCATTACGCGATCTTGCCCTTCGCTTTGCAAATCGCGGGATGCTGTCAAACTGTCGTAAAAGCCCTGTTCGTCCCATGGATCGGCTGGGGTCCGGGCTTGCTGAGGCCCGCGGCCGAGAGCGGGGCGCTTCTCCGGTCCGGCCCCATCCACATGGATCACCGGACCGGCCGTAGCCGCTGCTCTCATCGCGAACCCCAGCGCCTTCATCCTCTCTTCTCCTGTTTGCGGCAGGCTCCGTCTTGCCCCTGATGAGGGGCGACATTCAGCGCTTCGCCAGCGGATCGGTGCCCTGCGCAACCCAAAGCGCGCGAGTCTGGCAGTAGCGGCGGGCCGAACCCGGACCAGTGATCGTGTCGACAACGCAGACGCGGCGTGTGTCGGTTTCCGGATTGATGCCCTGAGCCAGTCGCTGTTCAGCCGGTGCGGTGACAGGCGCAGGAGCCGGGGCCGGCGCGGGTTCGGGAGCAGCGGTGCCGAACGCGAGGGCAGCAGCGAGAGCGATCATCGTCATGGCAGTTCCTTTCAGGTCCGGCAGCGCTCCACTGCGCTGCCACTAAACCTATTGCAGGCACCGTGCCAAACTTGTTGCCGACGTAGTTTCAACCACTTAGCAAATGGCCCCGCGCTGGCCATCCTGATCTTCGGCGAAGTTCACCAAGTGGCGGCGGATCTTGCCAAATATCAACTGTGCGCATCCGGACGCGCGCATCGATTGCGTCCGCACACGAACGTCTTGATTCAAATATTTGGCTGACCGCCGCTCGGGCGGGCGTGCCGCCGCGCTTTTCTTCTAGCGCAGCCGAACCCAGGTGGGTGCGTGATCGCTCGCCTTTTCCCGGCCGCGATATTCCTTGTCCACGCCCGCTTCCGCCAAGCGGTCCGCCGCGGCTGGAGAAAGCAACAGATGGTCGATCCGGAAACCGGCATCTCGCTGCCACGCGCCGGCCTGATAGTCCCAGAAGGTCCAGACCCCGCCCGCCGGATTGCGCGTCCGCAGAGCATCGGTCCACCCCTGCGCCAAGAGGGCCCGATATCCCGCCCGGCTTTCCGGCTGCATCAGCGCGTCACTCGCCATCGCGCGAACGGAGAATGTATCGTCGTCATTCGGGATGACGTTATAGTCGCCGGCCAGCACCGCCGGCACCTCAGCCGACAGCAGCTCGCGAGCACGCCGCGACAGACGCTCAATCCAGCGCAGCTTGTAATCGAATTTCGGGCCAGGCTGCGGATTGCCGTTCGGCAGGTAAATCGACGCAACCGTCAGCCCGTTGACTACACATTCGAGATACCGGCTGTGTTCGTCCTCCGGCTCGCCTTCGAGCCCGCGCTGCTGCTCGACCGGATCGGCACCACGCGCGAGAACCGCGACGCCGTTGAAGCCCTTTTGCCCGTGCCAGCAGGCGCCATAGCCGGCGTCCCGCACGTCCTGGATCGGAAAGGTCTCGTCGGAGGATTTCAACTCCTGCAGGCAGACGATATCCGGCTGCTGCTCGGCGAGATACTCCAGCAGGCGCGGCAAGCGCGCCTTGATGCCGTTGACGTTGTAAGTGACGATTTTCACGCCAGCGGCATTACACCGAGAAGCTTGTCCCGCAACCGCAACCCGACGCAGCGTTCGGATTGTCGACCTTGAACGCGGCACCGCCGAGCGACTCCACGTAATCGACCGATGCACCCCGTACGAGATCCAGGCTCACATCATCGACCACGAGGCGAACGCCATCCGTCTCCGCCACTACGTCGCCGGCCTCCGGCGCATCGGCGAAACCAAAGCGGTACTGAAAGCCGGAACAGCCGCCGCCCTCCACCGAAAGCCGGAGGATGGCGGGCTTGTTCTGCTTGCCTGCAATGGCAGCAACCCGAGCCGCTGCGGCAGGGGTCAGGGCGATGTCAGCGGCGAGAGTAGCCATGGGGATGAGATAAGCCTCCCCCACCCTGCCCGCAACCCGCGATCACCGCGGGTGCGGTCTGCCAGTGGCTTAGTGGTCCAGCCCGTCCTGAGCGGCGGGCCCGCCGGTCGACACCGGGATTTGCCCGACCGTCCGGTCCTGCGCCGCGAGTAGATAGTCAGCCGTGGTCAGGAACGGCACCGGGTTCACGGCAGCGCCGTCGATGCGGACTTCATAGTGGAGGTGCGGGCCGGTCGAGCGGCCGGTCGAACCCATCAGGCCGATGATCTGCCCACGACGTACACGCGCATTGTCGCTGATGATGATCTTCGACAGGTGGCCGTAGCGGGTGGTGATCCCCTTGCCATGATTGATTTCAATCATGTTGCCATAGCCGCCCTGACGGCCAGCGTGGTTCACCACACCATCGGCGGTGGCATAGATGGGCGTGCCAGTTGGTCCGGGAATGTCGACGCCGGCGTGCATCGCGGCGGTACCGCGGAACGGATCGCTACGGACGCCGAAGTTGCTGGTGAAGGTAAGATGCTGAACCGGCTGAACGGACGGGATGGAGATCACCCCCTGTTCCAGCGTGTCGAGCTTCTTCCAGGTCATGAACAGCGAGCGGAACTGCGCATCTGCGTTCAGGTCAGCCGTCGCCTCGGCGCTGGCGGCGGGGATCAGCGGACCGCCCATGGCGGCTTGCTTGCGGCCCTTCACCAGGCGTTCCGGCCGCAGTCCACGCTCGCGGATTTCCTGAGTGGCGAGCTGGTAGCGCTCCTGCAACTGGTCCAGCGCGACATCGGCCAGCATTGCCTGCCGACGCTCAACCTTCCCGAACGGCGCGAGGGCGAAGGCGGCGAGACGATCGCCGGTGGGATCGATCTTCAGGGTCGCGAGCGCCAGCTTCTTTTCGTCGCCGACGCCGGTCAGCGCAGCGGCGAGCAGCGCCTGGCGCTGCTCAAGCCGGGTCGCATGCTGTTCGGCGGACTTGCGGATCGTCGCGACGCGGGTCTGCATGTGCGCCAGCTTGCGCTCCATGGTCTCGATACGCTGTTCGGACTTGGGAGCGGCCGTCAGGCCAGCGGCGACCGCAGCCTGGCCGGTCGCGGTTGCGGCACCATAGCCAGCGAAGGCGACTACAACGGCGGCAGCGCCGACGACCGCGCTCTGCGACGCCCGGCCCAGCCGCATCCGACGAACCGAGCGGCCATCGTGGAAAACCACGTTCCGCGGCGAAAACAGCAGGCGAGCGCCAGCAGCGATGCGATTAGCCGGCGCGGAAAAAGATTTAGTCATCGAACCCCAAACGAGATCGTTGATACGGCAGCCGTCGAGACACGCCCGACGCGCTTGATCTAAACTGGTCTGGATTGCGGCCCCCCGCACCCGGACGCCGATCTCTGGCTCCTTCTACGTCTCTTAGGCAATAGCGCCGTAATAATCCCGCGTTAGGCCGGCAGAGTCGCGCGCTGAGTCGTTGAATGGACCTTTCACCACGCCGCGAAAGTGCGTCCCGATCAAAGATTGCCAATGAGCCGCGGGAATCAGGCCCAATTCTTGGCAGCTTGCCTCAAACCACTTCGTGCCGAAGCGAACGTGGCGGATTTCATCGGTGTAGATGCGCTGCAAAATGCGCGCGCTCGCCTCGTCGCCCGCGGTGCGGAACCGCTCCACTGTAACCGGCGTCACGTCCAGCCCGCGTGCTTCCAGCGCCATCGGCACAACAGCCAGTCGGGCAAGTGGATCTTTGGCGGTGACGCTTGCCGCCTCCCACAAGCCGGCATGAGCGGGAAGCGCGCCATAGAAGCTGCCGAGCGCCCGTAACCGCCGCTCGAGAATGGCAAAGTGCATCGCTTCATCGGCGCCAACGGAAAACCAGTCATCGACGAACGCGCGCGGGAACCCGGCGCCGAACCGCCCGGCCATGTCGAAGGCGAGGTCGATCGCCACGAACTCGATGTGCGCCAGCGCATGCAACAAGGCGAGCCGGCCGCGTTCGGAACCGCCCTTGCCGCGCTTGGGCATCCGGTTCGGCGGCAGCAATTCAGGAAGCGACGGACGCGCCGGTGCGTCGGGCATGGCCACCGCGAACGAATGGTCCAGCTTGCCGAGCCGCCATGCACGTGCAGCCGCTCGGGCAGCCTTCACCTTTTCGTATGGATCGGCAGCCTCAAGAACGCGGCGCGCTGCCTCGGCAACGCTGCTCACAGGGCGCAGGCCGCTTCCAACACAGCCGCGGCGTGACCAGCGACCTTCACCTTGCGCCATTCCCGCGCGAGCCGCCCATCACGATCAAACAGAAAGGTCGACCGCTCGATGCCCATATAGGTGCGGCCGTACATCGACTTCTCCACCCATGTGCCGAACGCTTCGCAGGCAGAGCCGTCCTCGTCGCTTGCGAGGGCAACAGCCAGATCATATTTGGCGATGAACTTCTGGTGCTTCGACGGAGTATCGCGCGAGATCCCGAGCACGGAGATGCCGGCAGTGGCGAACTCAGCCGCCAGCGCGGAGAAATCCTGGGCTTCCCGGGTACAGCCAGTCGTATCGTCCTTGGGATAGAAATAGACCACCATCGGAAGCGGGCGCTCGCGAAGGCGCAACACCGTTCCGTCAGGTGCGGTCACCGTCACGTCGGGCAACATGTCCATCAGTCACTCCTTTCCATGCCGCCGTAACCTCCTGTCGTGCACTGTCCAGCGCCGCGACCACCGCCGGCCAATCGTCCAGCCGGAGCGCGCGGGCGATCAGCGCGCGGGTTGCCGGCATGTCCGGTTGGGTCGCGTCCGGCGCCACCAGCCGCAGCGTCACGATCATGCGTGTCAGCAGGTCGTGCGCTGGACCAAGGCTTGGCGCCAGATCAAGCGCCTCGATGGCACGGCCCAGATGCGGATCGAAACCGCGGTGGGTTTGCAGCTGTCGCACATGCACCGCGAACTCCAGATCGACGAGGCCACCGGGCAGCAACTTTGCATCGAGCGGCCCGGCCGGCGGCTTGTGCGTCGCCATCTCGGCCCGCATCTTCAGTGCGTCCCCGACGATGTCCCGCTCCGGACGATTGCCGGCAAGCACATCCGATATGATCGCCTGCAACGCCGCGCGGGCGGCGGGAGAGCCGAATACCGGCCGCGCCCGGGTGAGCGCCATATGCTCCCACGTCCACGCGCTCTCCCGCTGGTAGCGCGCGAACGACTCGAAGTTGACGACCAAGGGGCCTTGGTTGCCCGAGGGCCTGAGCCTCGTATCGATCGGATACAGCGGACCGGCGGCGGTAGGCACCGACAAGGCCGCACTCACTCGCTGTGCCAGGCGGTTATAATAAAGCGTCGCGCCCAGCGGTTTAGGGCCGTCGGACTCTGCGGCGAAGTCGCCAGTGAACAGATAGACGAGATCGAGATCGGAGGCGTGGGTCAGCGCCCCGCCTCCAAGCCGGCCAAGCGCCAGGATCACGAACTCGCTTTCGGGAACCAAACCATGAGGGCGGGCAAATTCATCAACCGCGGCTTGCGCCAGCACGTCAATGGCGGCCTCCGCTACCCGCGAATAGCCCGCAGCAACCGCGAGCGGGTCAGAAGCGCCTGCAATGATCTGGGCCCCCAAGGCAAAGCGCCGGTCGGCGACGATCCTGCGAACATGATCGAGCTGCGCCTGATAGTCGCTCCCCCTGCGAACTCGCATCTCGGCCGCGAGTTCGGCGATGTCCGGCACAGGTTCGAATGCCGACGCGTCGATCAAGCCATCCAGCAGATCCGGTCGCCGCGCGAGCTCGTCCGCCAGCGTCGGCGCATGGCTGAGCAATTGCACCAGCAGCACCGCCAGCGCGGGTCGCGCCTCCAGCAGGCGGAAGATGTTCACGGCGCTTGGCAGCCGCTCGAACAATCGATCCAGCCGGTTGAGCGCCGCTTCGGGCTCCGGCGCTTCGGCAAGCGCACCGATCAGGCCGGGCAGCACTGCCTCGAGTGCCGTCTGTGCGGCGGCGCTGCGGAGCGCCGGATAGCGACCGGCACGCCAACTGCGTATCCGCGCCAGCGCCACCTGAGTGTCGCCAACGCCGGCATCCGCCAACTGCCCGCACAGCTTGTCGGGATCGGTCGAGAGTGCCGCCGCCCCGGGCGCAGCCAGCCGGTCGAATATTTCCGCGACACGCGTAACATGGGGCAGCAGATGCGCGAGCAGCGCCGCACCATCCTCGCGCCCGTCGAGCCGCGCCACCCGATCCAGCGCCTCCCCCGTGGGAAGCGAGTGGGTCTGGCGGTCATCGATCATCTGCACGCGATGTTCGGCGGTGCGTAGCGCAACATAAGCGTCCGTCAGCGCACGCGCCTCCGCCGGATCGATCCGGCCGGCAGCGGCCAGCGCAGCCAGCGCCGAGCGCGTATCGCCAATGCGCAGCGCCGGATCACGGCCGCCGTGAATCAACTGGTGGATCTGGGCGAAGAACTCCACCTCGCGAATGCCGCCCCGGCCACGCTTGAGATCATAGCCCGGCCCGAACGTCTGCCCCTGCGAATGGTGGTCGCGAATCCGGCGGGTGATCTCGACGATCTCTCCAATGGCGCCGAAGTCGAGGCTTCGGCGCCAAATGAACGGGCGGATCGCGTCGAGAAACGATTGGCCTAGCGCCAGATCACCGGCGGCCGGGCGCGCACGGATGAATGCCGCCCGCTCCCACGGCAGCGCCTGCGATTCGTAATAGACGATGGCGGCGTCGACCGGCACGGCGATGGGCGTGACTTCAGGCGTGGGCCGAAGCCGAAGGTCCACCCGCAGAACGTAACCATCCGCATCGCGCGCCTGGAGCAGCTCGATGACGCGGCGGCCGATCCGCACTGCTGCGTCCACCGGCTCCTCGTTGTTGCGGGTCGGCAGCGTGCGGGGATCGAACAGGAAGATCGGATCAATGTCCGACGAATAATTCAATTCACGACTGCCCTGCTTGCCCAAGGCGATGGCCACGAACCCCTGTGGGGCCGCACCAGGCGTCCGCTCGAGGATGGCCGTGTGAATTGCCTTATCCAAGGCCAGGTCGGCAAAATTCGTGAGGCGGTGCGTCACCGCGCTCAGATCGAACATGCCAGAGAGGTCACCGATCGCTACCTGAAGGGCCAGGCGCCGACGTGCGAGCCGAAGTGCCTTTCCAGTCCCCAGGTCAGCTGAGATCAGCGGCGGATCGGCGAGCGTACCCGCGCCCTGCTCCCCTTCGCGCTCAAGCAAATTCGCCAGAAATGGCGAACAGTCGCGGGCTCGCGCCACCGCATCGCTTACTGCTCGATCAGCAATAATTTCGCTTGACAAACGATCCACCACGAAAAAGACGTTGAAACCTTATGGCTCCGTCGCCCGTTCTAGCGGCTATGATGGGACATGAACATCACACAGGAGAGCGCGGCGGAGGCGGCTATTACGTCCCCCGCCCGCGCGTGACCGACGCGGTGGGCGAGTCGCTGCGATATGCCTATGCGGAAACGCGCAGGGTGCCGGATGAACTCGCCCGTATTCTGGCGCAGCTGGACCGGCTTACCACGCAACACTGACAAAGGTAGGCCAGCTCAGCGATCCCTGCTGAGCTCGTCCACCTCGTCCATGATCTCGTCCAGCGTGGGCTTCACGCTGGCGATGGTGTGGTCGGTACGCGACGTCATGTCGTTACCGCTCATCAGTGTCTCGAGCGCGACACGGCCGCGAGCCACCCGGCTCTTGATCGTGCCCACCGCGACGCCGCAGATCTCCGCCGCTTCCTCATAAGCAAACCCGCCAGCGCCAACCAGGATCAGCGCCTCACGCTGGGGCTGCGGCAGATGAAGCAACGCGCGCTGCATGTCGGCCAGCTCGACATGTTTGTCCTGACTGGCCGGCGCGGCCAGCAGGCGATCCGCCACCAGATCGTCCCACTCGCCCTTGAAGCGAGCGCGCCGCATCTGGGAGAGATACAGGTTGCGCAGGATGATAAAGGTCCAAGCGCGCATGTTGGTGCCGGCCTGGAACCGCTTTCGAGCGGCCCATGCCTTCAGCAGCGTTTCCTGCACCAGATCGTCGGCGAGATCGCGGTTCCCGGACAGCGACCGGCCGAACGCACGAAGGTGCGGGATCACCTGCGCCAACTGCTTCTTGAACTCGGGATCGGACAAGGAGACGTGTTCGACCGATACCTCATCGGCCGCGTCCGTGGCGCGCGGTTCAGCTTCGGTCATGTCGTGTCGTTCGATCCCCGCGCCGGGATGTTCCGGCGTCCTTTGCGCAAGATAGGTGTCGCCGGCGTGCTTTGCCAGCCGCTCCGTTAGCATCGGTTGTTACTTACTGCCGCGCAAACAGGATGAGGGCGAAGATCACCACAACAAGGACGAGCGATATCGGCAGGATGTAGCGCGTCATGTGCGGCGTGCTACCGGCCCGCGCCTCGTCCGTCGTTACTTCGATCCGTTCGTTTTCGTGTGCCATGCGTGCTCAACCCCTCAGCCTCGTTTTGGCTCCGTATCGAATTACGAAACGGGCGCGGTTGATTGATCGAAGAACAGAGCCTGGCTGATCGCAGCCTTAACGGTGGAACGCTGGAACGGCTTGGTGATCAGGAAGGTCGGCTCCGGCCGCTCACCGGTGAGCAGTCGTTCCGGGAACGCGGTGATGAAGATCACCGGCACCTGGAACTCGTGCAGAATGTCCTTCACTGCATCGATGCCCGAGCTGTCATCCGCGAGCTGAATGTCCGCCAGCACCAGACCGGGGCGATCCTCCATGGCGAGCGCAACGGCCTCGTCGCGAGTGACGGCAACGCCCGTCACCTCGTGACCGAGATCGCGAACGATCGTCTCGATATCCATGGCGATAATCGGCTCGTCTTCGATGATCAGCACGCGTGCACGGGTCTGCTTCTCGATCTCCGACAGCGCCTCTGCGACCAGCGCTTCCACCTCGCTCGGCGCCACGTCGACCAGATACGCCGCGTCCTCGACGGTGAACCCCTCCATGGCGGTCAGCAGCAGGGCTTGGCGCGACAGCGGCGTCATCCGCGCCAGGCGGGCGCGGGCAATCGCCTCCTGATCGTCGACATCGCCTGGATCGGCCTGCTCGCCGTCGTTGGTCGAATTCCAGATTACCTGGAACGTGCGATACAGACCAAGCCGCGGATCCACGTCGCGCGGGAACTCGTTGGGCGCGGCAACGATCGCCTCAAGCGTGGCGCGCACATATTTGTCGCCGTGCGACTGGCTGCCGGTGAGCGCCCGCCCATATCGACGCAGGAAGGGCAGGTGCGGGGCGAGCTGTTGTCCAAGCGACATGAGGCGGAACGACTCCCAATAGATGAAGGCATGGCTTTGCGCGCCATGCCCTGATTGATCAACTTCATCGACAAACCCCCCGCGGGCGCCAAACGCCCGACGACGCAATTCGTCGCCGATATGTGGAACCAACGAGCGGCTTTTTGGTTTCACCGTCGTCAGCCTTGATCAACAGGCTGGCGCCGCGGCCCGTATCCGGCCAAGGAAATCTCATCGTCACGCGGAACGGGTGGTTCAGGGGGCTTAGAGTTGGTTTCGGATAAGGAAGCGCCAAAAAAGACGGTCAAGACGAAAGGCGGCACGGCGGTGCAGTCCAAGGACCGGGACATGGGTGCGGCGCTGCGATCGATCTATCAGAAGACGATTGACGAGGCCGTGCCCGACGAGATGATTTCCCTTTTAGGCAAGCTAGACTAGACCCACCTTATGGTTACGAAGGCGCCAGAAGAGTCGCGCGACGGCGCGATGGCGCCGACGTTCATGATGCGGTGGCCGACGGGCGCAAAGCTGCTCGTCATCATCTCCATCGCACTCCTTCCCCTCGCGATCATTGCTGTTTTCGCGACGCTGCGCATCACGCAGATCGCAGACGCCGAGGCCCGGGCGAGCCTCCGCGTCGCGTCGGCGGAGAGCAGTCGGGCGATCGCCATTGAATTGATCGGCGACATGACGGCGCTTCGGGTAGCCGTTGACGCGCTTGAAGCCGATCCGCTCGACACGCCCAGCTGCGCCCGCGTTCAGGGCGTGTTTGCCCAACAGGCGTTCAACGGTGCACGCTTTGCCGTGTTCGACGCGCGCGGCCGCTTGCTATGCGGCAGCGGCTTTCCGCAGGCGCTGGAGGTAGCGCGCGCTGCCAGGGACTCCGCCGTCGCCGCCCGGATCGTGGCGGGAAGCGGACTGCTGCTGGGCGTGGTCGGCCGCACTGGCCGTGTCGCTGCGTCGGCCTTCTTCCCGAAGGACTTTATTGCCGACCTCAGTCGCCCAAGCGGTTTTACCCCTGCCTATGCAGCCAAGCTGACGAGGCAGGGCGAGGAACTGATCCTCGAGCCATTGCCCCGTGAAAACGCCTTTGAGCGGCGCGAAAGCAATGTGACGGATCTCGGCATCGGCGAGTTGGGTCTTGCCATGCAGGTGCGCTCGGCACCGATCACCTCGCCGCTGGTCATTGCTTTGCTTCTGCCCCTTGTCATGTGGGCCGCGGCCGCCGGCATCGCCTGGTTCGTGGTCGACCGGCTGCTGATCCGCCCGTTGCGGCAATTGCGGGCGCATGTGGCGGCCTTCACCCCTGGCGAGGAACCGGATCCAGCTGCCATTCGCGCCCTCCCCGCTCAGGAGCTTCGCGAGCTCGGCGACACCTTCCGCGCGCTTACCCGCACCGTCGCGATTCACGAGGCCGGACTGGCTGAAGGTCTTGTTCGACAGACGAAGCTGACGCGCGAAGTTCACCACCGCGTGAAGAATAATCTTCAGGTCATCTCTTCGCTCATCAACTTCCACGCGCGCGGTGCCCGCTCACCCGAGGCAGCGCAGGCCTATGCCTCCATCCAGCGGCGCGTTGATGCCCTGGCCGTGGTTCACCGCAACCATTATGCGGAGATGGAAGAAAATCGCGGTTTAGGGCTCCGCCCCATGCTGGGCGAGCTTGCCTCGAACATCAGGGCCACCGCAGCCGAGGGCATTCAGCTGCGCATCCAGCTGGATACCGATCCGTATCTGGTTTCCCAGGACGTGGCGGTCGCCGTGGCTTTCCTTGTCACGGAACTGATCGAACTGGCGGTGACATGTGATCCCGCTGCCCACCTGCGCGTGTCGGTCAAGGAAGGCGCGGAAGCCGATCGGGCCACCCTGCGGGTATCGTCGCCGGCCCTCATCGACAGTCCCGCGCTGCGCGAGGGGCTGGCCACGCGCTTCGGCAGGGTCACGGAAGGGCTCTCGCGTCAGTTGCGGGCGCCGCTTCACCATGATCCGCTTACGGGCGCTTACGAAATCTCGATCGCAGTTCTCGGCCGCGATTGATCTGCCCCGCGGGGTAGCGCCCGGCGTTAACCACGCGATAAAAAAACCTGAACTTTGTTGGAACTGCGCTTCAGAAGTCGCGTTCTACACTTCGGATAGCGACCTTATGCCCCCCCGCTCTCGCTATCCACGACATAGGCCCGGAAGCGTCAACCCTCCCCCCCCCGGTGACGCTTCCGGGCCTTATTACATCCGGGGTCGCTCATAACGTTAATGGAACGAACGGCGCCATCGCGCATTTGCGATCTTGGTAGATCATTTGCGCTCAGGAGGAATTATGAAGAAGCTGGTGGGGATGCTTGCAGTCGCGGGTGCATTGCTGGTCGCAGCGTGCAACACGGTCGAAGGCGTCGGTCGTGACGTCTCCTCGGCCGGAGACACGGTCGCCAAGACTGCCGACGACGCTAAGTAAGCCTGAAGCCTTTGGAAACGGCGGGGGCGATGAAGGTCGCGTCCGCCGTTTTGCTATTCGGCGGACAAGTGCTCGCGCTCACGCGAGCGCTTCCGCTCGGTGAACCAGATCCCGATCAGCGCGAGTTCGTAGAGGAAGCACAACGGAATCGCGAGCAGCAGCTGCGAGCCAACGTCGGGCGGCGTGAGCACGGCGGCAATCGCAAACGCACCGACAATGGCGTAGCGGCGCGCGGACACCAGCTGCTGCCGGGTCACGATGCCGCCGCGTTCCAGCAGCATCAACAGCACTGGCAGCAGAAACGCCACGCCGAAACCAAACAGGAACTGCATGATGAACGACAGGTAGTTGCCGATGCCTGGCAGCGCTTCCTGATTTACCCCGCCAACTTCGCCCTGGAAGCTGAGCAGGAAATGCAGCGCCATCGGCACTGCGATATAATACGCCATCGCCGCCCCGCACAGGAACAGCACCGGGGTGGCGAGAATGAACGGCAGCAGCGCGCGCTTCTCATTGCGATAAAGCCCGGGCGCCACAAACTGCCAAAGCTGGTTTGCAATGATCGGGAACGACACCATGATGGCGGCGAAGAACGCCACCTTCACCTGAACGAAGAAGGCCTCGAAGATTTCGGTGTAAATCAGCCGGGTCTGTCCTGCCGCCAGCAGCGGCTGAACCAGGAACGAAAAGATCGCCTCGGCAAAATAATAGCAGACGAAAAACGCCACCACGATCGCGCCAATACAGTAGAGCAACCGGCGACGCAGCTCGATGAGATGATCAAGCAGCGGGGCGCGGGTGTCGTCCAGGTCGTCGGCGGTGCTCACGAGGCTGCCTTGTCTTGGGGCGGCGCAGGGCTCGTCACGGGGGCCGCAACGATCGTCGGTCGCTCAACCATCACGGGCTCGTCCGTTTCGGCCGAACGATGATGCACTCCTGAACTTGCCGGCTCGGCAGGCGAAACCTGGCTGCCCGGGAATTCTGAAGCACCGGATTGTGAGCCTGGAGCGTCGGGCAGCACCGGGTCGGAAGCGACGGGTTGAGCAGGCGTCAGCATCGGATGCTCACGCATGATCCGCTCGTTCTCCTCCTTCCACTTCTTTTCCATCTCGGCGAGCTCGGCCTCCCGGACCATTTCGTCGAAGCCGGCCCGGAACTGACGTGCCACACCTCGGGCCTTGCCGACCCAATAGCCAAGGACCCGCAGCGCCTTGGGCAGGTCCTTAGGGCCAATGACGATCAGGGCCACCAGGGCCACGACCGCCATTTCCGAGAAGTTGAAGTCGAGCATGCGCCGCGATGCTTCCGGCAGTCGTCAGATCAGCGGGCCACCTTGTCGTCCTGGACGACCGTCTCGGACGCTGGCCGTGCTGCCTGCTGAGCTTCGATGCGCTGCGCCGGCTTGGCCGGCGTCTCATCGTCATCCTCGCTCATGCCCTTCTTGAAGTTCTTCACGCCCTTTGCGACGTCACCCATCATGCTCGAGAAGCGGCCGCCGCCGAGCAGAAGGATCGCCACGATGGCGAGAACAAGAATATGCGGGAGGCTGAAGCTACCCATAAGGAATCTCCTGAAGTCCCGCCCATCTAGTCGCCCTCGTCAGGCTTTTCCACCGCGAGTTCTTCCAATGCGAGATCAATCGGGTCGAGCAGGCCCGCCGCCTTCAGATCCTCGATGCCGGGCAGATCGCGCCGCGACTCCAGGCCGAAATGCGCCAGGAAGCTCTGGGTCGTACCATAGGTTAGCGGCCGCCCCGGCACCTCGCGTCGCCCCGCCGGGCGAACCCAGCCGGCATCCATCAGCACGTCGAGCGTCCCCTTCGAGATCTGCACGCCCCGGATCGCCTCGATGTCGGCACGCGTAACCGGCTCGTGATAGGCGATGATGGCCAGAGTCTCGATCGCCGCCCGGCTAAGCCTGCGCACTTCGTCCCGATTCCGGCGCAGCAAGTGTGCCATGTCGCCCGCGGTCTGGAAGTGCCAGCGATCACCACGACGGACCAGGTTGATCCCACGCCCCGAATAATCCTCGGCGAGCCTGGCCAGTGCGCCGCGCACGTCGCCCTCGCCCACGTGCGCACGCAAGCTGTCGATCGAAAGTGGTTCGTCCGCGGCAAATAGCACCGCTTCCACCGCGCGCGTGAAATCGTCGACCGGGTTCACGCCGGTGCGCGCAGATACAGCGGTTCAAAGGGGCCGCGCTGCTGCAACTCCAGCTTGCCTTGTCGCGCGAGCTCAAGCGCCGCCAGGAAGCTGGACGCCAACGCCGATCGTCGGAACGATCCGGCCGCACCTTCCGGCAGGAAGCTCTGGATCGCCGCCCAGTCGATCGCCGTTCCGATCAATGCCGCAACTCGCGCGATCGCCGCCTCCAGCGTCATGACCTCTCGATCGTGCACCACGTGCATGACGGGACGGGTTCGCGCGCTCACCTGCCCGTAAGCGGAGATGAGGTCGAAGATACCGGTCGACCAGTTCGCCTTGCGCACCGTACGCAGCCCCTCCGGAGCGCCGCGCCGGAACACATCACGGCCAAGCCGATCACGCGCCATCAGCCGCGCCCCGGCCTCCCGCATGGCCGACAGCCGTTCCAGCCGAAGCTGGAGTCGAAGGGCAAGCTCCTCGGGGCTCGGCTCCACCGCAGGATCCCGCGGTAGGAGCAATGCCGATTTCAAATACGCCAGCCACGCCGCCATGACGAGATAGTCGGCCGCCAACTCCAGCTTCAGAGTTCGCGCCCGCTCCACATAGACAAGATACTGCTCGACGAGCGCCAGGATGGAGATCTGCTTCAGGTCCACCTTCTGCGCCCGCGCCAGGTTCAGCAGCAGGTCGAGCGGCCCCTCCCACCCCTCCAGGTCGAGCGTCAGCTGCTCTCCGCTCACGCCGCCAGGGCGAGCAGTGCGTCGCGTTTGGCGATCAGCGCCGCAAAGTCGCCCTCCTCCGCCACCACGCTGCGCATCGCATCATCCAGCCGCTGGCGAGCGCGAGGCGCGATCTCGTCGAGACGGTCGGCAATCGCGACCATCTCCTCCATCCGGGCCCAGCAATCGAGCACCAGGTCGCATCCGGCGGCGATCGCCCCGGCCGCCTTGTCCGACGGTGTGCCGGACAAGGCTTTCATGTCGATGTCGTCAGTCATCAACAGACCGTCAAAGCCGATCCGTCCACGGATCACATCCTGGATGATTGTCGGAGACATGGTGGCGGGCCGCTCGCGGTCCCATGCTTCGAAGATGATATGGCTGGTCATGCCCATCGGGGCCTTGGCGAGCGCTCGGAACGGCGCCAGATCCTCCTCCAGCTCCGCTTCGCTTGCAGTGACAGTGGGCAGCAGGTGGTGCGAATCGACCAGTGCACGGCCGTGGCCCGGCATGTGCTTGATCACGCCGACCACGCCCCCGGCTGCCAATCCTTCCAGCGTCGCCCGGCCCATCGCGCCGACCCGCATGGGTTCGCTGCCGAAAGCGCGAATGGTAATCGCCTCAGTGGTTTCCGGGCGAATGACATCGAGGATCGGATGGCAATCGACGGTGATGCCAACCTCGGCCAGCATCATGCCAAGTGCGGTGGCGTTGGCGCGCGCGGCCTCGATCGCGGACATCGGTGCGATGTCATAAAGGCGGTCGAAGTCCGGCCCTGCCGGAAACGCCGGCCACTCTGGCGGCCCCAGTCTCGCCACTCGGCCGCCCTCCTGATCGACCAGGATCGCGACGTCGTTTCGCCCTTCGAGTTCGCGCAGCGAATCCGTCAGTGCACGCAGTTGCTGTCGATCGACGCAATTGCGCTTGAACAGGATATATCCGGCCGGACGCGCCTCCGCGAAGAACGCGCGTTCGTCGGCAGTCAGGACCGGACCCGAAAGGCCGAAGATCACAGGTTTCATTCGGCGCTGTTAGCGAATGCTCGCCCGCTTTTCACTAGGGAGCAGGGCCTTCGCCGCGGCAAAAAGCCGGCCTGGCGGCGGGCGGCTATGCCGATCGGGGCAGGCGAACCGCCCGCCCCTTGGTCGTCAGCTTGTGACGAAGCACTTTTCGCCAGCCACCGTCAGTCGCCCGCAAAGATCCGCCGCGGCATCGGCGCTGCCCGCGTTCACCTTGAGGCGATACACCTTGCGCCCGTTGACCTCAGCGGACTGAACCGTCTTCCCCAGTGTCGCGACGTAGGAGAAGCGCTTCGCCACGGCGCTCCATGCGGCGTTAGCGGCCGCCTCGCTCGGGAAAGCACCCAGCTGAACCAGCGACCCTCCGGATGCCATCCCAGGCACGGGTTTGGTCGGTGCGGACATCGGAGCCGTGGCGGTCAGGCGACCGCCCGAGCCCGGCACCTCGGCGACGGTACGCGCACTGCCGCCCGTCACAGGCGCCGGCGCACCTTCTGCACGGCGGCCGTCGATCGGCGTTTCGGGCACCGCCTTCAGGTCAATCGCCGCTGGCGCATTGGCACCGGCGCTCACGGCGATCGCAGAATCGCCTTCACCCTCCACTTTCAGGCCGCCGGGATCATCAGGCCTGACCTTGTAATCGCCCGCTGGCGCCGCGATCAGTTCCCCCTGCCCGTCGGGAGCGCGCTGCTGGAAGGTCAGCACCGCAAAGACGATGGCAGCGAGCAGCACGAGACCGACGACCACGAGAACGACGACCCTGAACAGACCAGGGCCTTCCGGCTCGTCCGCCTCGACCGTTTCCAGCCACGGAAGCCGGTCCTCGTCCCGAAGGTCGATTTCGTTGCTCGCCATGCCTTACATCTCCGAAACCGCCTCCACGCCCATGATGGAGAGGCCGTTTCGAATAATTTGCCCGACGCCTTCCGCCAAGAAAAGACGCGCAGCAGTCAGCTGATGATCGTCAGGCAACAGGAAGCGCCGGTCAGGTCGATCATTGCCCACATTCCACAGAGCGTGAAAAGCCGCTGCCAAGTCATAGAGATAGAAGGCGATGCGGTGCGGCTCACGAGCAGCAGCGGCCGTCTCCACAACGCGCGGGAACTGCGCCGCAAGCTTCACCAGCCCCAGTTCCTCCGTATCAAGGCGGGACAGGTCGATGCCGCCGGTTTCGATACCGGCTTCTGTGGCGCGGCGACGAAGCGATGCGACACGTGCGTGCGCATATTGCACGTAGAAGACCGGGTTGTCCTTGGACGCCTCCACCACCTTCGCGAAGTCGAAGTCCATCTGGGCATCCGCACGACGCGTCAGCATCGTGAAGCGCACCACGTCCTTGCCCACTTCACGCACCACGTCGGCGAGCGTCACGAAGTTGCCGGCGCGCTTTGACATCTTCACCGGCTCACCGCCACGCAGCAACCGGACCATCTGGACGAGCTTCACGTCGAAGCGCGTCTTGCCCTCCGTCAGCGCGGCCACGGCGGCCTGGATCCGCTTAACCGTCCCGGCATGGTCAGCGCCCCAGATGTCGATCAACTCGTCCGCGCCCTGCGCCTTCTGGAAGTGATAGGCGAGGTCGGCACCGAAATACGTCCACTGGCCGTTCGACTTCTTGATCGGGCGATCCTGATCGTCACCGAACTGGCTGGAACGGAACAGCGGCAGCTCGACCGGCTCCCAGTCCTCGGGCGTCTCGCCCTTGGGCGCCTCGAGCGTGCCGTCGTACACCAGATCGCGAGCGCGCAGCCACGCCTCGGCAGCCTCTGGCTTGCCCGCTGCCTGAAGCTCGGCCTCTGACGAGAATACGTCGTGGTGGATACCCAGCAGGGCAAGATCCGCCTTGATCAGGTCAAGCATCGCCGCAACCGCGCGGGTGCGGAACAGCGGCAGCCAGTCCGCCTCGGGCGCCGTCACGTACCGATCGCCGAACTCGTCGGCGAGCATTTGGCCTACCGGGACCAGATAGTCTCCGGGATAAAGGCCCTCCGGGATCGCACCAACGTCTTCACCCAGCGCTTCGCGATAGCGCAAGTGCGCCGATCGGGCGAGCACGTCCACCTGCCCGCCAGCATCGTTGACGTAATATTCGCGGATAACGCGATGACCTGCAAACTCCAGCAGGGCCGCCAGTGCGTCGCCGACAACAGCGCCGCGGCAATGCCCCATGTGCATCGGCCCGGTCGGGTTCGCGGAAACATATTCGATGTTCACGCTGGTCCCAGCGCCGCGCGCGGAGCGGCCATATTCTGCGCCGCCATGGATAATGGTGGAGAGTTCGGCACGCCAGCTGTTATCGGTCAAACGCAGGTTGATGAAGCCGGGTCCAGCAACCTCCACCGCGGACACTTCGTCACGCTGCTGCAGCTCTTCCGCAATCTTTTCAGCAAGCGCGCGCGGGTTCGTCTTCGCCGCCTTGGCCAACACCATGGCGGCGTTGGTGGCAAGGTCGCCATGGGAAGGGTCGCGCGGCGGCTCCACGGTCACGGCGCGCCGGTCGATGCCGGGCGTCAGCACACCGGCAGTTTCAAGGGCGTCCAGCGCCGCGTCGATGTGAGCGGCAAAACGTGAGTAGAGCGTCATGGCAACCAATCGTGTTCGTGAAGCCGCGCGCGATAGACCAACCCGCCGCAACCGACAAATGCCGGAGCGATTGCATCCGTTGCAACCGTCAAAAAGATTTTTGCGCTCGTCACGCCGCAGTGCAGCACATATTGTGCATCTGCGAACAGATTAGGTTTTCAACCGAGGATTTCTCCAATGCGCAAGCTGATCACCACCGCCGCCGTCCTGACCGCCCTGGCGCCGCTCGCTGCGCAGGCCGAGGCTGAAAAGACGTTCCAGCATGGCAAGCAGACCTATGTGTACAAGACCAGCGAAGGCCGTGGCGGCGCCACCGTCATCACCGGCCGCCGCATTGGTGGCGATCGCTTCCGCCTGGTCCTGAACGGTCAGCGCGTGACCGGAAACGTCGGCGGCACCCCGGTTGCGTTCCGCGCACCGCAGGACGGCTCGGTTCAGGTTCTGACTGCCAACTAAGTTCGAGACTTCCCTCTCGAAAAGCGTGAGCCGTCCGCGTTTTCAACGCGGGCGGCTTTTCATTTGAGCATTGTCGCGATCAGGCGACTAGGCCCGACATGGGTGTCCGGCGCGCCACCGCCGGGAACAGCACGGCTCCCGCCCGCTCGGCGTCGAGGCCGAAATGCTCCGATAATGCGCCGGTGATGACGTCGTGAAGGCCGAATGTAGGCCGAAGATCCCGCCCTTCATACAGCTGGCCGGCCGCTATTCCGGGCCAATCCGCGACAACTCTACCGCCACGTACTCCGCCGCCGAACAGCATGGCTGCAGCGCCGGTGCCATGATCTGTACCCCCTGTCCCGTTCACGACCACGGTTCGGCCGAACTCCGTCGCGACCAGCACCAAGGTTTGCTGCCACGAAGGGCCAAGCCCCGTCTGGAGCGCGGCCAGCATCGCGTCCAGGTTCTTGAGGCCATTGGCGAGCCGCCCCCGCTGCGCGCTGTGCGTGTCCCACCCTCCGGTCTCGATCATCGCGATCCGCGCTCCGTCCGCCGGGGCCAGCAGCTGGGCAGCCAAGGCGCCGGTTGCAGCCGCCTCCCGTCCGGATCGATCCGCCAGGTCTCCGGCTAACTGGCGCGTGTCCATCGCCTCGCTCCATAGCGCGTGGAGCTGCGCATCTCCCTGATACAGCATGGTTACCCGCTGAAGCAGGTCGTCCGAGGCGTCCGGCAGCACGGATGGTGCATAGCTCGCCACCTCGTGGCCGCCCCGCAACGCTGCCGGAACGGTTGCAGAAACGGCAATCGCCCGAGAGGCATCATTCGGAAGCAAGCTGAGCAACCGGTTCAACCAGCCGTCGCGTATCTGATAGGCACTTACCCCACCCGTCTCGAGCACATTCTGCCCGTCAAAGTGCGAGCGATCACGGTACGGTGACGCAACCGCGTGAACGAACAGCGCCTGCCGTCTACGATACAGCTCCGCGGACGTGGACATTGCCGGGTGCAAGGCGAACAGATTGTCCAGCTTGGCACCGCTTGCCGCATCTTCCGCAAAGGCTCCTCGTACTGCGGTAAAGGCAGGATCTCCCACCGGTATCACCGTTCCCAGACCGTCTGCAGCACCCCGCTGGATGATGAACACGAAGCGTTGCTCAGTCGCAGCGCGCGCGAATGCCATGGGAGCAATCGTGCCCGCCGCCAGCGTCGCGAGCGTTCCGCGAATGATAAAGGAGCGGCGATCGAGCATGGCTTACCTCCGCATCATTTCAGGCGAGACAAGCAGAAGGGCGAGTGCTTGACCGCCGCTCTCCGCCCTCTTCAATGCCTCTAATGTCGCGACGCTGACCGCCCCGGGAAAGATCTTCTCTGCCAGGCTCACCGCATAAACAGCGCCGCTGCGCTGAGCCAGACGCTCAGCGGCCTCTACGCGGCGCATCAAGGCATCCGATCCCGCCCAGGTCGCAGCCATATCGTCAAATCCGCTCGGCTGCCCGGGCCGCCATACTCTTTGGCCAAGCTGCTCCTGCAAACCAACAGCCGACCCTGCGTCAGCAAGATGCGAACCGAGCGCTCGTAATACTGCCACGGACCACTCCCACGGACTGCGAAACTTCACTGGCGCCGCGACCCACGCCTCGCGAGAGCTTATCAGGGCCCGGTATACCGCTGGAAGGTCTCCACCCGAGCGAAGGAATGCGTGCTCCAGACGCGCAACCATCGCTGGCGCAGGTGTGTCGCCAGCGAAGTGACGCGCCAGCTTGGTGGCGATGTGGCGAGCCGTGGCCGGATGCTGGGCAAGATCCTCCAGCACCGCCTCCGCCTGCGCTTGCCCCTCCTCCGGATAGGTTTTGCGCATGACTGTGCGTGCGCCCGGCTCATGCAGCTCTGGTACGAACTCAAACCCGCCGGTCATGCCCACCGCACTGGTGCGCGGCCCGATCCCTGGCACCGTCCACCCTGTGAGGGCGCGTGCGAGTTCGACCACGTCGTTCTGGCCGTAGCCCGTCCGCACACCCAGGGTGTGCAGTTCCAGGATCTCCCGGGCCAAATTCTCGTTCAGGCCGCGGTTACGGGCAATCACGCGCGGGCGCTGTCCGAATGCGCTTCCCGGGCCAATGGAACTCGCCTGATCGAGATAGAGCAACATGGCCGGGTGCCGCTCGACCGCCTTCAGCATGTTGCTGAACTTCCCCATGACATGCGGGCGGACCGCCTCGAATTCAAACGCCCCTGCCAAGGGCGACACGCTGATCTTCTCGACAGAGACAGCGAAGTGATTGGACCAGAAGTGAACCAGGCGTTCCGCGAACGGCGTGGGCGTACTCACGGCGGCGTCCACGCGCGCATTCACGGCACGCACATAGTGCTTCCGCAAGCTACCGCGAGCCTGCCGCCGCAGCTCCAGGGCAGGTCCGAAGTCATCGGGCATCGTTGCCGTCACACCGGAGACGGCGCGATCGCCCGCCGGCTGGCTATTCTTGATAGCGCGTCCCTGAGCTTGATAATCAGCCAGGTCGCTCAAGATCGCTGGAGTACGAGCAGCGTTTCGGATCGGAGCAGGCTCGGGATCATAATTGTCCAACTGAGCAAGCAGCCACGTCCGAGGCGCGTCAGATCCGGAAGCAAGGTCCGGCTCGTCCGGCCGCGCTCCCAGTCCGAAGCGGTTCAGTGCGATGGATCGCTCATTCACGCGGACCTCCATTGGCAGAGGGCGCAATCTATAGCGGGTCGCCTGTACCTGTGGTGGACGATAGTACCGCTTGCTTCAGATAACCTGCGGCGACGTCAGCGGGCGCCCGCGTGAGAGGTCTGGCTGATCGGATGCTTGGGTTCAGGCGACAAGGTCCGCGCCAAGGTCTCGAATCGGCCAGCTTCAATCCGGATCTCATTGAAGGCCGGGGGCGAACTGCGGAGTCGTTTGGACAGGGTGCCCGCCCCAATCATCCGTACGGTCCATTCTCCGTGCTGAACCGGCTTGTCGAATGGGTCGTGGACGTGGCCGGACAGGATCGCGTGGACGCCGGCTTCTGCCAGCGCGGCCAAGGCTTTTTCCCCATTGCGCGTCTTTGCCGTGCCACGGGTTCCGCCTTCGATCAGCGGATGGTGCCCCGCTACGAAGATCAGGTTACCCTTAGGCGCCGCATCGGCCAGTTCGAGCGCGTCGCGCAACGCTCCTGAACTCACATGCCCCTTGGACCAATTCCATCGCCATTGTGCCCGCGCTGTGGTCTTCAGCGGAATGATCGACACACCTGGCAAATCGAGCGTTTTCTCGATCAGACGCTCTGCGGCACCGTATCGCTTGTACGGGCTGAACAGGCGGCGCAGCGGATCCCAATAATAAGGCAGATCATGATTGCCGACCTCAATGGTGACCGGCACACCCAGCGACTGCAGCCACTTTCCGCCTGCATCGAACTCGCTCGGCCGAGCGCGCATCGTGAGGTCGCCTGTCATGATGACGGCATCCGGTGCCTCATCTGCGACACAGCGGGCGAACCAATCAAGCGCCTTCGGGTCTTCTGCGCCGAAGTGCACGTCGCTGACGTGGAAGAGTTTCATGGCCATGGCAAACGCGCTGCCCGCAAGAAGGTTCGCGGGCAAGCACCGCTGTCAGGGACTCGGTTCAGATACGCCGGTGTTTTCCACCGTAGTGCGCACCAATGTAGCCGCCGATCCGCGCCATCTCCGCGGCGGCATTGCGGGCTGCTTCCGCCGCGCAAGGGAACGGATCGCGTTCCGCCTGGCTGGCGCGCATCGCCACTCGATCGCACAGCGTTTCAATGTCAGCGCGGGTCAGCACGTTCTTTTCCCGGAGCAGGCAAAGCAGGCTTTGCAAGATCACCAGTGTTTCGTCGCCCGCGCGCTCTTTCGGCACCATCGGCTCTCTCCTCGTCCTAACTACGGGAGAGTATCGAATTCGTTCCCACTTGCAAGAGCCTGGCCGAACTCAGTTAAGCCCGCCTCCAAGTGAACGATAGAGTTCAACAAGATTGCTCCCGCGCGCCAGCCTAGCAGTTACTAATTGCTGCTGCGCAGCATATGCCGTTCGTTGCGCGTCCAATGACACCAGGAACGAATCAACACCTGCACGGTACCGCGCTTCGGATAAGCGAGCCGCCACGCTAGCGGCCTCTGCCCGGGCAGTCTGCGCGGCGACTTGTTCGTCAATCGTCCCACGCTGCGCTAACGCGTCCGAGACTTCGCGGAACGCGGTTTGCACCGCACGTTCATAGGTCGCCACAGCCACCTGTTGAGACGCCTTGGCATAGTCGAGATTTGCGGCGTTGCGTCCCCCATCGAACAACGGCAGACCGATCGACGGAGCCGCATTGTAGGTGAAGCTGCCACCGGCAAAGAGCCCGGACAGTGCCGTTGAAATGGTTCCAATCGTCGCCGTCAGTGAAATGCGGGGGAAGAATGCGGCGCGGGCCGCACCGATGTTCGCATTCTCTGCAATGAGCTGATGTTCGGCCTGGAGAACATCCGGACGGCGCAGCAGGATGTCCGACGAAAGATTGCCGGGCAGCACGTCACGCGTAATGGGCTGAGCACCCAGCCCTTGCGGCAACCTCTCCGCTGGGACCGTGGTGCCAACGAGCAGGTTCAGCGCATTCTGATCCTGCGCCACGCGCGTCTGCAACGTGGCGATGTCGTTCCGGGCCGCCTGATAGTTCGTTTCGGCCTGCCGAGCCTCCAATTCCGACGCCACGCCGATGCGGAACTGAGCGCGAGTGAGGTTCAGCGACTGCTCGAACGTCTTCAGCGTTTCGCGGCTGATCCGCAGCTGTTCGAGATCGGACGCCATGGTCAACCACGCGGTGGCGATTTCAGCGATAAGGCTGATGCGAGCCGCCCGCTGCGCTTCCTCCGTCGCGAAATATTGCTCCAGAGCGGCCTGAGACAGGTTCCTCACCCGCCCGAACAGATCAAGCTCGAACGCCGAGAAGCCGGCGTTGACCGAATAAATCTCCAGGTTGGAAGATCCGCCACCAGTTCCGGCGCCGCCTGCCCCGGCTCCTGCGCCGACGCCGCCGCCAGTGCCAGAACCCACACCGCCCCCGACCGCACCGGTCCCGCCCGCACCTCCGGCTCCGAAGATGTTGTTGGTGTAGGTGCCGGAGCCCGAGACTGTCGTGTTCGGCACCTGGTTGGCGCGCTGGACCCGATACTGCGCGCGGGCTTGCAGCACATTGCCTGCGGCGATCCGCAAGTCGCGATTGTTGGCCAGGCCGCTCTCGATCACTTGCTGCAGGCGGGGATCAAGAAAGAAGTCACGCCAGCCTATCTGCGAGACATCCGGAGCATCGCTGGCGGCACGCGGATAGATGCCCCCCTGAGGCAAGGTAGAAGGCACCGCCCCGATTGGACGCTCATACTTCGGCGCCAGATTACAGCCCGACAATGCGGTGGCGAGAGCCAATGCTGTCAGAACGGAACGGCTCTTCATGTCAATCATGCTCCCCGCGGCGCGATCGTATCGCCCCGCGCCCCGTCACCATCACCATCACCCTCGGGATCGCGCAACGGTTCGTAATTGTTCACATTCTGATCGCCGTCATGCTCCTTTCCGTGGCCGAACAGGCGTGAGACCACGACAAAGAACATCGGCACCAGGAAGATCGCGAGCACCGTCGCGGACAGCATGCCCCCGACAACCGAGCGGCCGATCGCATTCTGTCCGCCAGCGCCAGCGCCGGTGGAGAGCGCCAGGGGCAGCACGCCAAAGACGAAGGCCAGGCTGGTCATCAGGATCGGCCGCAATCGAAGCCGTGCCGCTTCAACCGCGGCATCGAAGGGCCGCATCCCTTCGACGATTCGCTCCTCGGCGAACTCCACGATGAGGATCGCGTTCTTCGCCGCGACGCCGATTGTCGTGATCAGGCCCACCTGAAGATAGATGTCGTTGTTCAGCCCCGTCAGCGTGGCCGCCAGAAGCGCCCCGATGACGCCAAGCGGCACCACCAGCATGACGGCGATCGGCACAGACCAGCTTTCGTAAAGCGCAGCCAGGCAGAGGAACACGATCAGCAGCGACAAGGCATAAAGCGCCGGCGCCTGGCCGCCCGACAGCCGTTCTTCATAGGACAGACCAGTCCATTCCAGCCCCGTACCCGGCGGCAGCTTGGCGTGCATCTCCTCGATCGCTTCCATCGCGCCGCCGGTGCTGACACCTGCGCCAGGCGACCCCTGCAGCTGCATCGCGGGCTGACCGTTGTACCGCGTCAATTGCACCGGTGCGTTCGCCCATGAGATCGTGGAAAAGGCGGTGAACGGCACCATCTGCCCCTCGGTGCCCCGCACATAGAAGCTGGCGAGATCCTCCGGCTTCAATCGATACGGGGCATCCGCCTGGACATAGACCCGCTTCACGCGACCACGGTCGATGAAGTCATTGATGTAGGCGCCGCCCCAGGCCGTCGCGATCGTGGAATTGATCGACGCGATATCGAGCCCAAGCGCACGTGCCTTGTCCTGGTCGATGTCGATCTTGAGCTGAGGCGCGTCCTCCAGGCTCAAGGGTCGCACTTGCGCCACCCGCTGATCCTGCATGGCCATGCCAAGGAGCATGTTGCGCGCCTGCGTCAGTCGCTCATGTCCGATCCCTGCAGTGTCGACGAGTTGAACGTCGAACCCGGTGGCGTTCCCCAATTCCTGAACGGCGGGCGGCACCAGCGCGAAGATCATGCCGTCCTTGTACTGAGAGAACGCGCCCATCGCCCGGCCCACGATCGACTGCGCCTTGTTCTCGGCGCCTTCACGCTCGTCCCAAGGCTTCAGGCTGACGAAGGCGAGACCCGCATTCTGCCCCTGGCCGGCGAAGCTGAAGCCG
This sequence comes from Sphingomonas sp. IC4-52, assembly GCF_020707225.1. Taxonomy (NCBI): domain Bacteria; kingdom Pseudomonadati; phylum Pseudomonadota; class Alphaproteobacteria; order Sphingomonadales; family Sphingomonadaceae; genus Sphingomonas; species Sphingomonas sp. IC4-52. The sequence continues at coordinate 709,251 of NZ_JAJFEU010000001.1, forward strand.
TTGATCGTGAAGACCGACTGGACGCCGGGCTCCTCCAGGAAATGGCTGCGGATCAGATCCAGACCCTTGTCCGTGCGCGCGCTGGTCGCGCCCGCAGGGCCCTGCACCAGCGCCACGACGGTGCCTTGGTCTTCATCCGGCAGAAAGGCGGTGGGAAGACGCATGAAGAGGAACGCCATTCCGCCTACGATCAATGCATAGACCAGCAGCGAGCGCTTCCAACTGCGCGCCGTCTTCTTCACGCCTCTCTCGTAGCGGACGGTGCCCTTCTCAAAGGTCGCGTTGAACCAGCGGAAGAACCGGGCGAAGATGCCATTGCCCTCATGCTTGCTGGGATCGTGCGGCTTCAGGATCGTCGCGCAGAGCGCTGGCGTGAGGATCAGCGCAACCAGCACGGACAGGATCATCGCGGACACGATGGTGATCGAGAACTGGCGATAGATCACGCCCGTCGACCCACCGAAGAAGGCCATGGGAAGGAACACTGCGGAGAGCACCATGCCGATGCCGACCAGCGCGCCCGAAATCTCGTCCATCGATTTGCGGGCGGCGTCCTTGGGACTCAATCCTTCGTCAACGATGAGGCGTTCGACGTTTTCCACGACGACGATGGCGTCGTCCACCAGCAAGCCGATCGCCAGCACCATGCCGAACAGGGTCAGCGTATTGATCGAATAGCCTGCCACCGACATCACGGCGAAGGTGCCAAGCAGCACCACCGGCACCGCGATGGTCGGGATGATGGTGGCTCGCCAGTTCTGCAGGAACAGGAACATCACGAGGAACACGAGGACGACCGCTTCGACGAGCGTGTGGACGACCTGTTCGACCGAAAGCCGCACGAACGGCGTCGTATCGAACGGGTAAACCACCTTCACGTCAGCCGGCAGCCCCTTCGCGATCGACTCCACTTCTGCCTTCACGGCATCGACGGTCGACAGCGCGTTTGCGCCCGCCGCCAAGCGCACGCCGAAGCCCGAGGCCGGCTTGCCGTTGAACAGTGTATCAAAGCCGTAGTTCTCGGCTCCAAGTTCAACCCGCGCCACGTCGCGCAGCCGAACCACGGCGCCGTCCGCATTCGTCTTCAGACGAATGGCCCCGAACTGTTCCGGCGTTTGCAGACGCGACTGCACGGAGACAGTGGCGTTGAGCATTTGCTCGGCAGGCGCCGGCTTCGCACCAATCTGACCGGCCGATACCTGCGCATTCTGCGCGCGCACCGCTGTCGAAACGTCAGCGATCGTCAGCTGATAGTTGTTCAACTTGATCGGATCGATCCAGATGCGCATCGCATATTGCGACCCGAACACCTGGAGCTCACCCACGCCGGTCACACGGCTGACAGGATCCTGAAGGCGGGCCACTACCATATCGGCGAGATCGGTCGCGGTGTGCGATCCGTCCTGCGAATACAGGCCGACGATCACGAGAAAGCTGGCAGCGGACTTCTGCACCTGAATGCCCTGCTGCTGCACCTCTTGTGGAAGCAGCGGCGTGGCAGCCTGGAGCTTGTTCTGAACCTGGACCTGAGCGATGTCAGGGTCTGTGCCCTGTTCGAACGTCAGCGTGATCGACAGCACACCCGCCGATGATGACGACGACGAGAAGTACCGCAGGTTATCGATGCCGCGAAGCTGCTGCTCGATAATCTGCGTGGTGGTGCGCTCGAGGGTCTGGGCATCGGCACCGGGATAAGTGGCAGTAATCGACACCGTCGGCGGCGCGATCTGAGGGAATTGCGCGACCGGGAGTGATCGGATGGCAATCACGCCCGCCAACATCATGACGATCGCGATCACCCATGCGAAGATGGGTCGATCGATAAAGAAACGTGCCATGTGTGGTTACTTCGCCTGTGCCTGGGCGCCCTGCGCCGGCTGTCCCGCACCACCTTGCTGTCCCCCACCGCCGGGCTGCGCAGGCTTTGCGTTAGGGTTCCATGGCTGCGGCGTCACTGGCATGCCCGGGCGAAGCATGCTTCCACCCTCGATGATCACCCGATCGCCCGCCTTTAGGCCAGCCGTGACCAGCCAGTTATCACCGATCGTGCGTGGCGCCGTAAGCGTCCGCTGCTCGACCTTGTTGCCCTGCCCCACCACCATCACGGTAGGCTGGCCCTTTTCATCCCGCTGAACGGCACGTTGCGGCACGAGCAGGGCGTCAGGCTCGGTACCCTCGACCAGCTCGGCACGGACGTACATGCCCGGAAGCAGCAGACCGCGCGGATTGTCGAAGATGGCGCGGATCGTCTGGGTACCCGTAGCTGGGTCAACCGTCACGTCGGCGAACTGGAGTGTTCCTTCGATCGGATAAAGCGAGCCGTCCTCAAGGCGGAGCCGAACACGGGCAGCGCCGCCGTCCCGGGAAAGATTCCCGGCTGCAATCTGCTGACGCAGCCTCAAAAGGTCCGCACTGGATTGAGGCACATCGACGTAAATGGGATCGAGACGCTGGATGGTGGTAAGTGGCGTCGTCTGCCCGGACGTCACGAGCGCGCCCGTCGTAGCAAGGGCGCGACCGATGCGGCCGGAAATCGGAGCACGCACCGTTGTACGCTCCAGGTCGATCTGTGCGCTTCGAAGCGCAGCCTGCTGCGCGGCTACATCCGCCTGCGCCTGCTGAGCGGCAGTGATCGAGTTTTCATACTCCTGGCGAGAAATCGCATTGATCTTCACCAACTCACCATAACGCCGCTGTAGCGCCGCGCTGGAGGCAATGGCGGCTCGCGCACGCGCCAGCGCCGCCCGGGCACTAGCCACCGCGGCGCGATAAGGCTGAGTGTCAATGCGGTAGAGCGGCGCGCCCCGCCTGACCTGATCGCCCTCACGGAACAAGCGCTCAAGGATGAGGCCATTCACCTGCGGGCGCACTTCGGACGTTTCATACGGCGCAGTCCGTCCGGGCAGCGTCGTCGTAAGCGTCACCGCTTGCGGTCGCACGGCCACGAAGCTGACGGGCGGCGGTCCCGCCTGCTGTTGTCCCTGCTGCGCCTGGTCGTTCTGCCCCCCGCATGCAGACACGGAGGCCAGCAGCAGCGCCGAAAGCGCGACCCTCTTGAATGACATATTGTTCTCTGTGATATGTGAGTGATCGTTCACTCACGTTTGCTGCTACTGCGAACTAGGTGAAGCGTCAAGTACGGGAGATGAGCCATCAACCAGTGCAGCACCGCCCCGCCTAGTGCGCGCACCAGCCGGGCAAACGCACGACGTGAAAACTTGATCCAGGCAGCGCGTCAGGCATTCGCCGCGCACGGTTTCCACGGAACGGGCATCGCTCAGATCGCCCAAGCCTCCGGAATTGCCGTGGGGCAGATCTATCGTGACTTCGCCAACAAAGAGGCGATCGTAGCCGCGATCGTGGAGCGCGATCTCGAGGAATTTCTGTCAGAAAGCGGCTTGTGCGCGGCGGGCGCGTCCGGTGATCCGGAAGCAGTGCGCGGCTGGATCCGCGACTTCGTGGCGTGTGAAGAGCCGGCAGATGGGGGACGCCTGGTCGCGGAGATCATGGCTGAAGCCACCCGAAACGAGCGGATCGCAGACATCGCGCGCAATCTGCAGCAGCGATTACGGCGTGAGCTTACCGCCGCCTTGCAGTTGCTGGTGCCGGCCGGCACCGATCCGGAGCGCTTCAACCGTCTGGCGGAGATGATCCACACGATCGCGTCGGGCGTTTTTCACCGCCGGATCATCGAGCCCGATGAGCCCTGCCCTGCGGTGATCGACGCGTTGATGAGCTGCATATACGCCAAGATCGACCAGCTTCGGGAGGATGCGGGATGACCTGCAACGCTCCCGAGGGCTCAATCTAACGTCGCACGCGCATGCCAATCCAGAGCGTACGCGGGGTTGCCCGTTCTACGATGTCGGCGCCGCTGATGCCCGCCTCAACCTGCTGGTCGAACAGATTTTCCCCGCGGAGCTCAATAGCCAAACCCGGGGTAACGGGTACGGCCAGGTAGCCGTCCAGCGTCGTTGCGGGCGCGAGCGTCCGACTGTTCTGGTCGTCCTCAAACTGACGTGCGACGTGCCGCAAGGTTGCAGAAGCAGCCCATCCGTCCTTGTTGAATCCCAAAGTTCCGGACACCTGATCCAGAGGTGTCTGCGCCGGCCGAAGGTTGTCTAGCGCCCTCGCCGAACCTGACGATTGCACTCGCGGGTCCACGTGGCTCCAGGAGGCCGCGACCGAAACGGGTCCCGCCGCCCAGCGAGCGTCGAATTCGAAGCCTGTGGACTCGATCGCATCCAGATTTTGCCTGATCCGGTAGGTTCCACTGACAAAGCCGACGCCGGGGAAGTTGCCCGGGCCATTTCCAGCGGTCACGTTCGAAATCGCGTCTTCGAGCCGGTTCCAAAAGGCGGTAGCGCTAAGAGACAGGCCGACGACCGGCGTAATCGACAGGCCCCCGTCGACGCCGGTCAAACGCTCGGGGCGCAGCGATGCGTTGGCCGAAGTGGCATCAGCGCCGACGCGAAAAGGACGGTACAGTTCGTTCAGCGTCGGCAATCGCCATCCGCGATAGCCACTCGCGCGCAATACAACGCTGTCGGCAGCAGCAAAGGCGGCGCCCACCCGGCCCGTCCACTCCGTGCCCGTACGGTCGCGGTAGTTCGCAATCGTGATCGGAACGCCAGTCGCCAGCGTATATTCGCTCAGCCGACCGTCGGCGATCCGCCAACGATCCACCCGGCCGCCTAGTGTGAGCGTCAAGGCACCGGTCTCCACCGTGCTGTCAAAAAACAGCCCCGCGGTGCGGCTGTTCCCGCCGGCGATGCGGCGCCGGGTTGGAAGGCCGGCTACATAGGTGTAATTTTCCTGGGTGCGCCCCTCGACATCGCGCACGTCGACGCCAAGCCGCAGGTCCCTTCCCTCACCGACAGGAGGCACGATCTCGAAGCGGGCGCCCAATCCTGTTGCAGGCGTGTTGTACTGGTCCAGCGTCTGCGTGGCGGAGGCGCGATCAGCAGGGACACTCGCAAACTGCGATGCGAACGCGCGCGCTTGCAGATAGGCGAGCGCGGAGAAGCCCCAAGTGCCGCGACCAACCACGCGAATGCTGGCATCCGCCCCCTCGCTGCGATTGGCGGTAAATGCCGTCCCCCGATCACGCTTGTCGGTGAAGGCACTGACGTTTGCCTGGAGCTCCGTGTCGGCTGAAAGCTGCACCACCCCCCTCAGAGCCGCGGATGCTTGCTCGTAAGCCGCGGGACGATCAGCGGCGCCTCTGGAGCGCGCAACAACCGGCTCGAAGCCGTCGCCACTTGCATAAGCCGCGGAGATCGACGCAAACCCTGGACCGGCCACAAAAGCGCCAGACGCCTGGGCATCGACAGAGTCGCGGCTGCCGTAAGCGATAGAGCCCGAATATATCGACTGCTCGCGCGGGCTGGCGCTCTCCAGTTCCGCCGTGCCGGCGAGTGCGCCAGGACCGAAATAGCCACTTCCGCCCCCGCGCGTCACGCGAATGCGGCCGATGCGATCTGTCGCATAAGCGGGGAATGGCACCCATCCGCCAAACGGGTCAGCTTGAGGCACGCCATCAAGCACTAGCAACGCGCGACTGGAGGCATTGCCGCCGATGCCACGAAGCGAGATGCCCTGGCTCGTCGGATTGGCCGAACGAGAATCCGAGCGACGGAATTGCTGGAGGCCGGCAACGTCCGCCAGCACACTCTCAAGCCGATCACTCGCGTTCGCGGCGACGCGGCCTGCGTCGATCGTCACCACGCTGGCCACTCGGTCTCCAGCTCGATCGTCAAGCCCGCGTCCGGTGACGATGATGTCGGGCGCAGTTTGCCCAATGGCAGGAGTGGCGAGAAGCAAAGCGCCAAATGCGCCGATTCGACAGGTCATGACCGCGCCTTGCCTATGACCGCTCAACAAGCGCAAGCCATACCGCGGTCCCGGGATCTAAGCGGGCGTCAACTCGACTGCGGCCAGAGCATCCGTGAAGCGGCGTCTCCACCAGATTACGTCCTCACGCCGGACATTGTCGTACATCTTCTGCCAGCGCGCGATCCTCTCGTCCCGCGGCATGGCAAGCGCGTGCTCGATGGCGTCCGCCGTCTCGTCGGGACTGTAGGGGTTGATCAGAAGTGCTTCACCCAGTTGCTCTGCCGCGCCGGCAAAGCGCGACAATATCAACACACCGGGATCTTCAGGATCCTGCGCAGCGACAAACTCCTTCGCCACCAGGTTCATCCCGTCGCGCAGCGGTGTCACGAGTGCGACACGAGCAGCGCGATACACGCCAGCGAGCACGTCCCGTGGCAAACCGCGGTTGACGTAACGAAGCGGCACCCAGTCAATCTCTGCAAACGCGCCATTGATGCGTCCTGAAAGCGCGTCGAGGCTCGCGCGGATCTCCTGATAGCTTTGAACAGTAGCGCGGGAGGGAGGTGCGATCTGTAGCAGCGAGACGTTGGTCCGCCGGTCTGGCCGGGTTTCGAGAAAGCGCTGATAGCCATTGAAGCGCTCTTCGATCCCCTTGGAATAGTCGAGCCGATCCACTCCAACGATCAGATCACGCCCGCTGACGCTTTCAACCATTCGGCTCAGTGTTGCGGCGGCCTTTTCTCCATTTGCGGCAGCAATGAATTCGCGAGCGTCGATGCCGATGGGGCAGGCTATCGCCTTGATGGTTCGCCCGCCAACGGTGACATCGTCATCCGGCCCAATCGTCCCACCCATTTCACGTTCCACGTAGTCGTGGAACGTCTCGAGCCATTCCCTGGTCTGAAAGCCGATTACATCATAGGCAAACAGTGCCTCTACCAGCCGCTTGTGTTCCGGCAATGCGATCAGCAGCCGCGTCGGTGGCCACGGGATGTGGAGAAAGAAACCGAGCCGGTTCTTGATCCCCTTCTGCCGCAGCATCCATCCGAGCGGCACCATATGGTAGTCGTGGACCCACACCAGATCATCCGGCTCGATGTGAGGGCTGATGACTTCACTGAAGAGGCGGTTCACTCTCTCATAGCCACCTTGGAAATCCCGTTCGAACTCGGTCAGCCCAAGTCGGTAGTGGAAGAGCGGCCAAAGAGTGCGGTTGGCGTATCCGTCGTAATATTCCTCGACGTCCTGCTCGGGCAGGTCGATCGTGGCCGAGGTAACGCCGTCATAGGTTTCGAAGCGGAGTTCGCCGGCATCACCGGTCTCGCCCGACCAGCCGAACCAGATCCCGTCCGCCTCCCGCAGCGCCGCGGTTAGAGCGACGGCCAGTCCCCCCTGCGCACTTGGTTGTTGCGCAGTGGGCGCTGACACCCGGTTCGAAATGACGATCAGACGGCTCATCGGATTGCGCTCCACGGCTTGCTGAGAAGCACGGCACAATTGATCACGCCGACGAGGGAATAGGTTTGCGGGTAATTGCCCCACAACTCACCGGTAACCGGATCGATGTCTTCGGATAGCAAGCCGGCGGGCGTGCGCCGCGACAGCATCTCCTCGAAGAGGGCGCGCGCATCAGCATCCCGCCCGGTGAAATGAAGCGCCTCAATCAGCCAGAACGTGCAAACATTGAATGCAGTATGCGGCAGGCCGAAATCGTCTTCGGTTGCGTAGCGGAGCATGTGCGATCCACGCCTCAACCCTCCCTCCACCGCATCGAGGGTCGATCGGAAACGCGGATCGTCCGGAGCGAGGAAGCGGAGATCGAGAAGCTGCAACAGGCTGGCGTCGAGGTCATCACCCCCGAACGTAGCTGACATCCGCTCCGTTTCAGGACGCCAGGCGGCCGCTTCGATCCGCGAGCGCATCTGGTCCGCGCGGTCGCGCCAGAAAATAGCACGCTCGAAGAGGGCCAAGGCTTCGGCAGCATTTGCAAGCCGGTCACACGCCGCCCAGCACATCGCGGCCGAATATGTGTGAACGTGACTCTTGGTGCGCAATTCCCACAAACCCGCGTCCGGCTTGTCAAACTTCTCCCATGCGCGTTCGCCTACCGGCTCAAGAGCTTCGAAGTCATCAAGCCCGGCCACACGCAACAGCCGATGATCGAAAAACGCCTGAGCATTGGAGAGGACGATCTGTCCGTAGGCATCATGCTGGATCTGCTCATACGCTTGATTGCCTACCCGCACTGGCCCCATGCCGCGATAGCCATTGAGCGCCGGGGCCTCGCGCTCGATGAGCGTCGCCTCTCCACCTACGCCATAGAGCGGCTGGATGTGCCCGTCCTTCGCGTTGTCCACGATATTACGGAGATATTCGAGATAGCCCTCAAGCACGTCCAGCGCGCCAAGACGGTTCAGCGCCTGCACGGTATAATAGGCATCGCGGACCCAGCAATAACGATAATCCCAATTCCGCTGGGATCCAGCATGCTCAGGGATGGAAGTAGTCAAAGCGGCAACAATCGCGCCTGTTTCTTCATGCTGGCAAAGCTTCAAGGTGATGGCCGAGCGGATGACCGCTTCCTGCCATTCATGGGGCGTTGCCAAGCTCCGCGTCCAATGCTGCCATTCCTCTACGGTACGATCGAGCATGTTCTCGAGCGACATGGCGATGTCGTCGGAAAAGCTTTCGTCAGGGCCCAGGAAGAAATAGAGCGGCCGCTCCACCCTGAACATTCGTTCGTCTTCGATCCAGCCAACGGGCGCGGTGGTCGACAAGCGGACGACGCCATTGTCCAAGAGGTAGCGGATATGGTTTGAACCGCGTGTGGTCTGCGCTTGCCTCTCGCCCCAATTTGCGGCGGGTCGCAGGCGAATACGGACCCGAGGACTGCCGGCTACTGGTCGAACGATGCGTACAAAGGCGACAGGGCGGTACTTTCGGCCGTTCCGCGCAAAACGCGGACAAAAGTCGATCACCTCAATGGCACTACCATTCTCATCCTCGTGGCGTGTCACGAGAATGGGTGTGTTTCGCAGATAGCGTTGCGTCGTTTCGCGGGGCCGATCGATGTCGATCTCCCAGAAACCGAACGCATCCTGCCCTGCAGGCGGCTTGTCGTCCAGCAACGAACAGAATGCCGGGTCGCCATCCACTCGGGGCAAGCAGCCCCACACGAAGCGGCCAGCACGATCAACCAAGGCCGAGACCTGGCAATTGCCGATTGGCCAGAGATCCATTGTGGCGGTCATGCAGCGGCTCCCAGCCATGTCCTGACAGCCGCCACATCATCTAACCGATGGTTCGCAGCCGTGGCTCTTGTCGGCCCCACCAGGACCCCAACGCCATTTGCCTCCGCAACCGCGACGAAGCCGGCTTCGTCAGTCACGTCGTCGCCGACGAAAACGGGAATATGGCCGGCAAAGGTCGGGTGGGTGAGCAAAGAGGTGATGCCGGTTCCTTTATCGTGGCCACCTGCACGAAGCTCCACCATCATCTTGCCGGATTGCAGAACCAACCCGTCCCTGCCGGCAAACTGCTGGGCCAGCCGGCGAGCGGTCGCGTCTTGCTCCGGCGCCATCCGGTAGTGGATTGCAACTCCAAGGGATTTCACTTCGATCAACACCCCCTGCTCGTCCGCGAAGGCCGCGGAAAATGTCCTCTCCGCCTCATCAAGGGCGGCGGGGCGGGCCGGAGTGATCCGTTTGCCGAGGACCTGCAGCTCGGCGCCGTGGCTGCCAACAACCGCGATCCCCGGAACCGCATGCCCGAGGAAACCCTCGATCTGCGCCACCGACCGCCCACTCACTAAGGCCAGACGCCCCTCAAAGGTTCCAGTAAGGCACTGCAGAAGCTCAATCAGGGCGCGGTCCACAACAACAGCATCGGGCCTGTCGACCAGGTCGACCAGCGTGCCGTCGAAATCCAGAAGGAGACAATGACCGGCCGAAATCAAGGCCGGTGGCGGAGGAAGCGTGGGTGCCGTCACCATGGAACATGGCTGTAGCGGCCGTTGAACCCTTAGTCAGCGCCTCATGCGCTGGCGCGATGCCGCCAACTCTGTCATCAGGATGACAAAAGCAGATGATGGGGCGGATTGCCGATGTTCCTCAACTTCCTTGATGAGCTGCGCGTGGCGGGGATACCCGCAAGCATGAAGGAGCACCTGCTCCTCCTGGAGGCGCTTCAAAAGGACGTGATCGATCGCACGCCAGAGAATTTCTACTATCTGTCTCGATCGGTTTACGTGAAAGACGAGGGCCTCCTCGACAAGTTCGACCAGGTCTTTGCCAAGGTATTCAAGGGCATCGAAACCAGCTTCGCCCAGGAAGGCGCTGAGATCCCGGCGGACTGGTTGAAGGCGATCACCGAGAAGTTTCTTACTCCGGAGGAGATGGAGGCGATCAAGTCGCTCGGCTCCTGGGAGGAGATCATGGAGACGCTGAAGAAGCGCCTCGAAGAGCAGCAAAAGCGGCACCAGGGCGGCAACAAGTGGGTCGGCACCGGCGGCACCTCACCCTTTGGCAACTCCGGGTACAATCCCGAAGGCGTCCGCATCGGCGGCGAATCCAAGCAGAAGCGCGCGCTGAAGGTTTGGGACCAGCGCGAGTTCAAGAACCTCGACAACACGCGCGAACTTGGCACGCGCAATATCAAGATTGCGCTCAGACGCTTGCGCAAGTTTGCTCGCGAAGGCGCCGCAGACGAACTCGATATCGACGCCACGATCGATGGGACTGCGCGTCAGGGATGGCTTGACGTTCACATGCGTCCGGAACGCCGGAATGCCGTGAAGTTGCTCCTGTTCCTCGACGTCGGCGGATCCATGGACCCGTTTGTGAAGCTCTGTGAGGAATTGTTTTCAGCAGCAACCAGCGAATTCAAAAACCTAGAGTTTTTTTACTTCCATAACTGCCCCTACGAGGGGGTCTGGAAAGATAACAAGCGGCGCTTCTCCGAACGCACGCCTATGTGGGATGTGCTCCACAAATTCCCGCACGATTATAAGTTGGTGTTCGTCGGCGACGCCTCGATGAGCCCCTATGAGATCACCCATCCCGGCGGCTCGGTGGAACACTTCAATGAAGAGTCGGGCGCGATTTGGATGAACCGCCTGACAACAACCTATCCAGCTGCGGTGTGGCTGAACCCCGTCGCACAGGCGCAATGGGGTTATTCACAATCGGTGAAGGTCATTCGTGAACTGATGAACGACCGTATGTACCCGCTCACTTTGGCAGGATTGGACGATGCCATGCGGGAGTTGACGCGGAAGCGCTGAACTTCTTTTGGAGCCGGCCAGCGTAGCTCGGTCCGGCTCCACTACTGTTCTTTCTGAATTCGCGCGGGCCTGGATCAGCGCGGGCCGCGCCAGATCCGAACGCGCGCGTTCGGCTTCACGCCGCCCTGATGCGCCGGGCATCGAGCATATTGAAACCGCTTGTTCATGCAGATCCACACCTCGTCGAGCCAGCCCTGGCGATCGGTGGTGATCTTCATCATGTCCGCGCGCATACCGGGGTTTACACGAGCGATGGCGGTTGCGAGCTTTCCGGCCGATAGCGGCTGACGGGACAGCGACACCATGTCCGGGTAGCGCAGCTTACGGTAAAGGCCAGTGGCCTTCGCGAAGTAGCTGTCCGGCGTTTCTCCGGCCATGCAGGTCCCGTGCTTCGCCCATTCATGCTGCAGCAACTGTGCCGAAGGAGTGGAGCAGATGTTCGCCCGCACGGTTCGCTCAGAAAGCAGCGAAGTGACTTTGCAATATTGCGGCCACTCCTTGCCTACCCCATCAGGCCATAGCCCATGCAGGACAAAGCCAAAGCGATTGGAGCCGCCACACTGAAAGCGGGACCGCGCTGCCCGGTCTGGCTGGCGGCAATATTGCGGGGACCAGCTGATCGCGAGCGTGTAGTGACCGATCGGCAGCAAGCGCTGTGGCTCACGTTCGCTTGGCAGGTCCGGTCGGACCGTCAGCATCGTCGCGTCCGGCACATTGCACTGGTACGCCTGCGCCGTTGCCACACCCGGCACCATGGCAAGCGCCAGACCCAACCAACGTATCATTTACCTCACTCCACTCATTGCAGCGTCGCCAACGGCCCTCTCGATGCGGATTAACCCGCGGCTACGGCTCGAGCCTGTCATGTGCGGCGGCCACGTGAAGGCCACAATCGTCATGCGCTGCGCAACCTCGATGTGCTCGCCGTTCAAGCCAACGCGAAGTCAAGACCGATGTCTGCGGCGGGAGCAGACTGGGTGAGCCGGCCAACGCTGATGAAGTCCACACCAGTACCGGCAATTTCGCGGATCGTTTCGAGCGACACCCCTCCTGATGCTTCCGCAGGAACGCGGCCGTTGATGAGGCCAACAGCGTCGCGGAGAACCGCGGCTGGCATATTGTCCAGCAGGAGGCGTGTCGCGCCAGCGCTTATCGCGGGCTCGATTTGGTCGACACGATCAACCTCAACGATGATTTCGGCGATACCCGCGGTGCGAGCGCGACGGACTGCTTCCGCAACGTCGCCTGCAACGGCAACGTGATTGTCCTTGATCATCGCAGCGTCCCAAAGCCCCATGCGATGATTTCTGGCGCCTCCCATTCGGGTCGCGTATTTCTCCAGCACGCGAAGGCCCGGCAGGGTCTTGCGCGTGTCGAGCAAGACAGCACCGGTTCCAGCGATACGATCGACGTACAAGCTCGTCATGGTGGCGATACCAGACAGATGCTGAACAGTGTTCAAAGCCGAGCGCTCGGCAGTCAGCAGAGCACGAGCAAGCCCGTTGATCCGCATCAAGCCAGTACCGCTGGATACTCTCATGCCGTCCTCAACCAGCGGCTCTATCGTAGCTGCGGGATCGAGGTGCCGGAAAAAGGCCGCTGCGATGTCGAGCCCAGCGACGGTGATTGCATCGCGCGTGGCCATGAGCGCATCGAAGCGAGCGTCAGCCGGGATGACCGCCTCTGACGTGACATCCACGCCGGGGCCAAGATCCTCCGCCAAGGTTGCGCGAACAAACGCGCTGATGTCAAAGCCCTCGATCACGGCAGCGTCTCCTCAGGCGAAACTCCCCACAGGCGCGTTGCCTCGACATAGCCGGCTTGGCCGCGCACATCGAACCGACACCATCCTCGGGCGCACTGGCTTACCCGACCCACCACGCCGGGTTCTGCACGCCAGAGTACGCGCGCGCCAAAGGCGGGCCGGTCCCGCATCTCCGTTACTGCGCCTTGCACGATCGCAGTTCGCGTACTGCTGATCAGCGTTCCCAGCATCCATCCCTGCTCGCCGCCGGGGTCTTCCACCTTCCGCCATTCCTTGAAGACATCAACCACCCGTACCGGCAGGTCGGCACGCACATAGAGCCATGTTGCAGGGTAGGATCGGCCCGGCCCGGAACGCATCCGCGCCTTTCCGGCACTGATCGAGGCGAAATAGGGTGGCTTCGGCCGCTCTTTCCCGGCTTGCGCAGCGACATCGCCCCCCGCCAACGCGGCAATAACGGCAAGTGCCGTCAGTCCCGCGGTCCATCGCTGCATCGTTGCCCCCCTGTCGATAACACCCTCCCCTAGCCCGGTGGGCTGCGGGCATTCAACCGATCGTTGACGCGGATGCACAGCTTCGCCAAGCCAGAACCATGGTTGAAACCCGCCGATGCCCCAACCCTCGGGTCGTTGTAACCCGCGAGCTGCCGGACACCACAATGAATCGGCTGGAGGCACTGTTCGACACCGTCAACAATCGCTCCGATCTCGCCATGTCGCGAGAACAACTCGCCTCCGCGATGGCCGATTGCGATGTGCTGGTGCCCACGGTCGTGGACTCCATCGACGCCGAACTGATCGCGGGCGCTGGCGAACGGCTGCGGTTGATCGCCAACTTCGGCGCGGGCGTGAACCATATCGATCTTAAAGCTGCCCGCGCCCGTGGGATCATCGTCACGAACACGCCGGGCGTGCTTACTGAAGATACGGCCGACATGACCATGGCGCTGATCGTGTCCGTGCCGCGCCGCCTCGCCGAAGGAGAGAAGCTGGTACGCTCCGGCGAATGGAAGGGCTGGAGCCCCGGCGGCATGCTGGGCCATCGCATCGGCGGCAAGTCGCTCGGCATTGTCGGAATGGGACGGATCGGACAGGCGGTCGCACGTCGGGCGCGAGCCTTCGGGCTATCCATCCATTACCACAACCGTCATCGCCTGCCCAAGGTGGTGGAGGCGGAGCTCCAGGCGCAATGGCATCCCAATCTCGACGAGATGCTGAGCGGGATTGATATTCTGACGATCCACACGCCCCGAAATGCAGATAGCGAAAACCTGATCGACGCGCGCCGGATCAGCCTTCTGCGATCACACGTCTATCTGATCAACGCCAGCCGTGGCGGGATCGTCGACGAAGACGCGATGATCGATGCACTGGAACAAGGAAAGCTGGCGGGGGCAGGTCTAGATGTCTGGACCCACGAACCGGTGATTGATCCACGGCTCTTGGCACTTCCCAACGTGGTGATGACCCCGCACATGGGATCAGCGACCTACGAGGGTCGGCTCGCCACTGGCGAGAAAGTTATCGCGAATATCCGGATGTGGGCGGACGGCCATCGACCGCCCGACCAAGTGCTTGAGGGCTGGATCTGAAATTAGCGACCGAGGCTCCGCGCCTCGCCAGTATCAGATAATGGGCAGCGGACCATATTCCGCATGTCGCGGCTGACAGGCAGATGAGGGGCCATTCCCCACCTCTGCCTGCCTGAGCCAAACGGCGTTGCCGCTGCCAAAGGATCAATCGCCCGTCAGGATCCGGTCGACCAACTGCTTCACCGTCGGCACAAAGCCGTTGGAATAGAAGGGATCGCGCTTGAAATTATAGGCAGCGTGACCCGCGAACATCAGGTTGGCCTCCGTGTCACCGCCATGGGCAATTTCCTGCAGGGTTTTCTGAATGCAGAAGCTGCGCGGATCCGCCAGGCGCCCGGTGGAATTGGTTTCGGTATCAGCCCAGCTTGAGAACAGACACTGGCTGAGACAGCCCATGCAGTCCGCCTGATCCTTCCGGATCTCTGCCTTTTCCTGCGGCGTGACGAAGACCAGCGTGTTGTCAGGCGTCTTCAGGGCATCGGTGAAACCATGGCCGAACCATTCGCGCGCACGGAGCAGGTCGTTGCGCGTCACCCAGAAGTTCTTGCCCTTCACACCCACGTCCAACTGGAAGACGTGATCACCGGCCTCTTGTGTCGAAAAGGCGATCTGTCGCTCGGAGCGTGCTTCAAGGCTGCGCAGAAACGGATTGCGCACCGCCGAGGAATAAAAACCCGTGGGTGAGAAACGATGCAGGAGGACGTCGCCCTCCTCGATCGTCATCAGCCGCTCCTTCCAAGCCTGGGGAATCGGGCTTTCCTGGGTGAGCAGCGGACGCGTGCCATATTGGAAGGCGATCGCGCCGAGTTCAGGATTGTCGATCCAGTGGTTCCAGTCGCGCAGGTACCACACGCCACCGGCCATGATGATCGGCGTGGTATCGGGAATACCGCCTTCACGCATGGTTTCACGAAGCGCCTTCACGCGAGGATAGGGATCCTCCGGCTTCAGCGGGTCTTCGGCATTGGAAAGGCCATTGTGACCGCCGGCGAGCCAAGGATCCTCGTAAACCACCGCACCGAGAAGGTCCGCGACCTTGGAATAGGCGCGCTTCCAGAGCGCCCGGAAGGCTCGACCGGAAGACACAATCGGAAGATAGTTGACGTTGTAGGAGGCAGCGATCTCGCTGAGCTTATAGGGCATGCCAGCGCCGCAGGTGACGCCCGCGACGAGCCCACGGGTCCGCTCAAGCACGCCCTGCAACACGCGCTGCGCGCCACCCATTTCCCAGAGCACGTTGATGTTGATCGCGCCCTTGCCGCCGGCGATTTCCCAGGCGCGCTGGACCTGCTGCACAGCGCCCTCAATGGCGTAAGCAATCAGTTCTTCGTGCCGCTCCCGCCGCGTCAACGCGTGGTATACCTGTGGCACAATCTTGCCCTCGGCATCGTAGCTGTCGGCATTGACGGCGCTTACCGTCCCGATGCCACCAGCCGCCGCCCATGCGCCGGCCGATGCGTGGTTCGTTGCCGCAACTCCTTTTCCGCCCTCCACCAGCGGCCAAACCTCGCGGCCGTTGTAGACGATGGGCTGCAGCCCCTTGAACACGGCAGATGCCACGACTTTGCTTTACCTCCAATGAGACGGATAAGGCGCCCTAGCCGGAAAGGTTGCGTGGCGCGAGAAAATTACGTGGATCAGGAAAGCGCACCCGACCGGCCCATCGCCGCTTCGTACAACGCGGCGTAGCGAGCGATCATGCGCTGTTCGTCATATTCGGCCTGCGCCTTGCGCCGGTTTGCCTCACCGACGCTGCGCCGAAGCTCCGGATCAGCGATGAGCGCCTGCATCGCATCACGCAAACGAACCTCACCATGATATTCAGTGATAAACGGCGCATTCGCGGCCGACACCATTGCCGGCACGTCCCCGACGGGTGGTGAGACGATCGGGAGGCCGGCGGCCATCCCCTCCACCACGGAGATAGGGAACTGCTCTGAGCGGGAAGAAAGTGCGAGCATGTCGAAGTGACCGAGGAAGCGGTAGGGACGGTCCAGGAACCCGGGCAATACCAGCTGATCCTCGATCCCCATTGCCAGTGCGGCCTTTTCGATAGCCGCCCTTTCGGGGCCCTCGCCGACGATGACCAACCGGAAGCGGGAGGACAGCCCGCCCGCCGCACGGACGAGCGCGGGAAGGTCTTTAACTGCCCTCAAGCCAGCTACCGCGCCGATCACCGTCTCCTTAGGCTTGCGCACGAAGCCGGGGATGCCCTTAGGGTCGGGCTTGCCGGTATACAGCCCGGTGGCAATCCCGTTGATGATACGGTGAACTTTCGACGCCGGTTGCTTCCATGTCTCCAGCGCGATCCGCTCCAGGGACGAGGATGGCACCGCCAGTCCGTGCGCGGCCGACAGCGCCAACCTGCGATACAGGTTGCGCTCCCGCTTCAGGCCACCGGCTTCATCCTCGTTGAAGCCGTCTTCATGATGCACCACCGGCGGCACACCACGGCCGAAGACGCGTCGTGCCATCACGCCATCAATGGCGCCCCAATTGTAGGTGAGCACAAGATCAAAGCGTCGCATGTAGCGGGCAAGAGCGTCGTATCGGGCCACGGATGGGCGCCCCTGCAGCGGGGGCGGATCCTGTGCGATCTCATATTTGATCCCCTTCGCGATCCGATCCCGCGCGCCATAGCGACCCGGCATTCCCGAAACGATAGTGTGGCGCGCGCGATCTCCGAAGGCGTTCATAAGCCGGACGGCGCGAGCCTCCTTGCCACCCAGATCGAAGGTGGAGTGGAGGTGAAGGATGGAGACTGGCTGAGGCATCAGGCGACGCGATGTAGCTGCGAACAGCAAAAAAGTTGAGACACTCGCGGATTGTTCTCATCATTCGTGCGGGAACAGGGAGTACGGCCTATACTCGTAGCTTCGGCATCGCACAGAGCATGCACGTGAAACAGGGTCCGGAGCATCGAACCGACGATCCGATGCGGCTGAACCTATACCCATGTTAATGCAATTTCGCTCTTCTTGACAGGAACGGCGCCGGTCCCCGCCGGGTTGATGCTGAGGCTATTTAGGAGAGCCAAAATGCCTAAAATCAAGATGATCGGCCTGGCAGCCTTGCTCCTGCCAGCGGCTGCGATTGCGCAAAGTACTGGCGGTACTGGCGGTACTGGCGGGACAGGAAGCTCGACGGAACAGACCGGCACGACCACGGGCACCGACATGGGCCAAACAAGTACGCCGACCGGTACCGGCGGGACGATCAACCAAACGGGCCCGCTTACCGGCACGGGCAGCACGACTGGTCAGACGAGCACCACGTCACCACAAACGGATCTGTCCAGTCCCACGATGACCGATCGAGCGGGGCAGACCGGGACGTCGGACGCCACGATGAGCCGGCACGGTCACACTGACGCAACGACCTCGACATCCCGGCGCGGCTCGGAACGCAACTCCCGCCGCTCTGGTACATCAACGACGCAATCGAGCACCCGCTCGACCAATAGCTCGGGAACCGACCGCACTGCCGAGGAACGGACATCGTCGGATCCGCGGTCCAATGAACCGCGCGGCTGATTAGCAATTCAACACCGGGCGCGGCGCGGATCCGTCTCTGCGCCGCAGCTCCCGGTCGGGTACTGACCGTAGCCGCATAGGCGATCAAGGCGCTTGATCAACGTTCAACAGCGGCAAGTTGCGCCTGAACGTGGCGCTTGCCTGGCGCTACGCTGGCGAGATCACGTCCTTCGGGATGTGAGTGATTCGGCAGGCGAGATCTGCCTCCCCGCTGGCGACGATCCAGTGATCACCACCGTCAACGAGACCCGTCGTGAATACGACGTTATCAAGGTACATCTGGTCCTTAAGCGGGGCGGTGAGTTCGGGGTTCGGTTCCAGGAGCGCTTGGTGCTGCGTGTGCAACGTGCGCCACGGCTCATCCTTGTCGAGCAGGGTCCAGTATGTCCGGTAGATGCCGACAACGCCGGACGGTTCGACGCCATGCCACAAGGTAAGCCATCCCTGGTCGGTCAGGACGGGCTGCGCACCGCCACCCATTCGTGCCGTGGCGACGGTGGCAGCGTGCGGGCGGATGCCCGGATGATCGCTGGGCTTCCAGTGCAAGGCGTCGGGCGAAGACGCGAGATTGATCGATGGCCCGGCGCGCCATTCGCTGCCGGGGGAATAGGCGAAATAGAGGTCGCCGAGCGGACGGGTCTGCGCCCAATAGCGGTCGCCGATCAATCCTTCGAAGATCAGCATGTCCTTGTTCTGATGATCGAGGACGATGCCTTCTAGCTGCCAGTCGGCCGCATCGGCACTGGTATAGAGAGTAGTAGAGTGGCGCTCCGGACTGACGGAACAAGTCGTCATCAGGTAGCGATCCCCAACCCGGCTGATGCGGGCGTCCTCGACCCCATAATTCTGGTAACTGGCTCGCGGGGCGATGGCGCGGTCGTAGTGAACAGCTTCGACCCGCCTGCCCTCCGCATCCAGCTCGACCGGGAGAAGCCATGACAGCGAGGTCAGCGCCATCACCTTCCAGCCGCCGCCCCGCATCAAGAATTTGCGCGGATCCGCCGTGTCGACGAGCTGCAGCGGCCAAGGATCGAGCCTGTAGGCGCCACGATCCCAGCGGATCGCCCGAACGTGGCCGTCGCGAATGGGAGTCCGGAGAGCCTCGGCGATGCGAACCATCAGCAGGAGATTGCCATTCGGCAACCGGGTCATGCCGGGGTTGAAGGCGCCGAGTACGTAGGTTTCCTCATCGATCTGCCCCGCCAATGGCGAGCGGGACAGATCAACGTCGTTGGGTGTGAAAACCAGATGATCGAGCGGGAAGGTCATTCCTCATCCTGCATTCGCGGCGAGATGGTCACTTGCTGCACAACGGCGCGGCGAGGCTGGGTGAGCAAATAGTGAACCCCGACGGCGATGTCCTCGGCGCGCAGCATTTCTTCCTTGCGGATACGCTCGGCCTGCTCCTCGCTGGTGCCTTCGACCATGTCGCTGCCCGTCAGGCCGGGCTCCACGAGCGAGACACGGATGCCCTTGGTTCCGAGTTCCCGCCGAAGCGCGATGGCGAAGCCCTGGATGCCGTATTTGATGCCGGCGTAGACGGTCGACTCCTTGCCGAGAACATAGGCGCTCATTGATCCAATCAGGACGATGTCCCCCTGCCCCTTAGCATCCTTGCCATGGGCACCCATCGCCTTTGTGGCGGCTTGAGCCGAGAGCAGATAGGCGGTGAAGTTGCTGCCGATCGTATAGCGCAAGTCCGCCTCGCTCATGTCGGTCAGACCTTCGGCGCCGCGTGCCGCATTGATCACCGCAACGTCGAGCCCGCCGAGATATTCCTTGGCCGCGTCGAACAGGCGATCGACGTTGCTCTCCTCGGCAAGGTCGATGGAGATACCATCGCCCTCCCCGACCTCGCGAATGCGTGTGAGGGCATCCTGTAGATGTTGTTCGTCGCGACCGCAGATGAAGACGCGCGCACCCTCGCTTGCGAGGAGGACGGCGATAGCTCGCCCGATACCCGTTGTTCCGCCAGTCACCAGGACGCGGCGGCCGGCCAGCGGCGTGACGGCGGTATGCGCGTCGGATCGAGCGGACATGAAAGCTCCTTTTGAGCGGGAGCTTCCTTGACGCCTCAAGTGCTTGCCGGTTCCGCCGCCTGGGCGAGCAGTCGATCAATCGCCCCCTGAACTCCGGGTTCCGAAAGCGTTGGTGCGTGACCGATGCCCGGCAGGGTGACCAACGCCGCATTCGGTAGCGACGCCACCATGCGTTCGGCAACGCGTGTAGTGAGGATGTCGGACCTGCCTCCTCGCACCACCAGGACCGGAGCGGTGCCAAGCGCAGCCAGTGCGCGCCAGAGATCCGCACCGGCTTCATTTCCGGGAACGCGGAACGGCTCGGCGATCTTGAGGTCGTAGTCGATGACTACGCGGCCAGCACTGTTGAGCCTGTAAAGCCGCTTGGCCATCGCCAGCCAATCCTCGATGCCCCAGTCAGGGTAAATATCGGCGTGAGCCTCCTGAACGGCGCGGGCAGCATGCATCCAGGTCGGCCACGTGCTGGAGCGCCCAACATGGCCACGTACCCTTGCCAAGCCGACAGGATCGACCTCAGGCCCGACATCATTCAGCAATGCGCCCGCGATCCGCCCGGGCAACATGCCCGCGAGCAACATGGTGACGATGCCACCCAGCGACGTGCCAACCGCAATGAAACGGTCGATCTTCTGCTCTTCCAAAAAGCCGGCGATGTCCTGAGCATAGGTGAGCGGGACATAGCTCATCGGATCCTTCGCGTAGGCGCTCTCGCCTCGTCCGCGCAGGTCGATCGCCAGGACCCGATGGCGGGCGGAAATCCGCCGTGCGAGCAAATCATAGTCGCGCGCGTTTCGCGTAAGCCCGGGCAGGCACAGCACCGGCGGCGCGCCCCTTTCGCCAGGATAATCACGCGCGTGGAGCCGCAAACCATCCCTGGACCACCAATATACATCTTCAAAGGCGGTCATGCTTGCACCTTCACTCACCCTAGGCCCATATCCACTCATGGCCTTCGACCCGCAAGCGTACCGACCCGAGACGACCATCCAATCGCTCGGGAACGAGTTCTATGACGTGGTCGAGGCAGCAGCGTTCCCGCAAACGATCATCCGGTTCCGCAACAATCGGGCAGCGGCCGAGATCGGCCTCGATGGACTGGATGACGGCCGCTGGGCGGAGCATTTCGGCCGCTTTCGGCCGCTATCCGGCTCGCTCCAGCAGCCACTCGCCCTGCGCTATCACGGACACCAGTTTCGCGCGTACAATCCCGATATAGGCGATGGTCGTGGCTTTACCTTTGCCCAGCTTCGCGACCTCGACGGGCGGCTGATGGACCTTGGCACCAAGGGATCGGGACAGACACCATGGAGCCGGTTCGGCGACGGTCGCCTGACGCTGAAGGGCGGAGTTCGGGAGGCGCTGGCGACGGAGATGCTGGAGGCGCTGAACGTCCCGACATCGCGCACCTTGTCGCTGATCGAAACGGGGGAAGAGCTGCGCCGCGAGGACGAACCCTCGCCAACCCGCTCGGCGGTGCTGGTACGGCTGAGCCACAGCCACATTCGGGTGGGCACCTTTCAACGGCTGGCGTTCGAGCGCAACGCGGCGGACATGCGGCGGCTTGTACAATATGTGCTGGCCAACCTGTATGGCGAGGACAGCGACGATCCGGTTCGGCTGCTGAAGCTGGTGGTCGGCAGCACGGCGCGGCTTGCCGCCAGCTATATGGCGGCCGGATTTGTTCACGGCGTGCTGAACACAGACAATATCAACATCACCGGCGAGAGTTTCGATTACGGCCCCTGGCGGTTCACGCCGACATGGGAACCCGCCTTCACGGCCGCGTATTTCGACCACAACAGCCTGTACGCCTTCGGCCGGCAACCCGAAGCGATCCACTGGGCGGTCATGCAGCTGGCCTCTTCGCTGCGGCTGCTGGCTGAGGCCGATCCTCTCGTCGCGGCCCTGGAGCAGTTCGCGCCCGCCTATCAGCCGGCGATTACCGATGCCATGCTCTGGCGGCTGGGTCGCACGTCCGTCTCGGCAGAGGCAGACCGGGCGTTGGTGCAAGCAACCGAGCGCGCGCTGCGCGAAAGCAACGCCGGCATCGACCGCTTCTTCTTCGACGCCTTCGCCCAGCCACTTCCAGCTAGCTATGGCTCGGAATGGGACGAGGCACGAAAGCTGCTGGATGCAGCGCCCCTACGCAGCGACCGGTCGCATCGCTATTGGGCGAGTGAGCCGTGCTCCATGCTGATCGAAGAGGTCGAAGCGATCTGGTCAGCGATCCGCGACCATGACGATTGGGCGCCGTTTCATGCGAAGATTGCGGCCGTGCGGGCCATGGGCGAGGCTCTTCGCTGAACTTGTTTCACGCGGCCGAATACCCATAAGGCCGAATAATCGGATGTTGAGGGCAGTACGTGAGCGAAATCATCTCCTTCGAGCCCGCAACCGGCGCGGAAATGTGGCGCGGGGCGATCGGAGACGTGGATGCGGAGGTCGCAGCTGCCCGTGCCGGCTGGGCGACCTGGGCGGCGCGGCCGCTGACCTATCGGATCGAAACCCTGCGCCGGTTCGCCAATGTGGTTCGGTCCCGTCAGGATGATTTCGCCGATGTAATCGCCCGTGAGACCGGAAAGCCGCTATGGGAAGCGCGGACGGAGGTGGACACCGTTATCGGCAAGGTGGACATCTCGGTCTCCGCTTATGCGGACCGCACCGCGCAGCGGCGCCTGGATGCGCCGATGGGATCGCGCATGGCGCTCCGCCACAAGCCGCACGGCGTGCTGGCGGTGCTGGGCCCGTACAACTTTCCCGCCCACCTGCCCAACGGCCACATCGTTCCCGCGCTGATCGCCGGCAATGCCGTGGTGTTCAAACCATCCGAGAAGACGCCGGCCACCGGCGCCTTTCTGGTGGATTGCTATCGCGCCGCGGGTGTGCCGGAGGATAGCATCCGGCTGGTAATCGGCGGACCCGATGAAGGCCGCGCCTTGGCCGGTCACGACGGGATTGATGGGCTGCTCTTCACTGGCTCGGCGCGCACCGGGATCGCGCTGAACCGGGCATTTGCGGAAAAGCCGGAGAAGATCCTGGCGCTCGAAATGGGCGGCAACAATCCGATCGTCGTCTGGGACACGCCGGACCTGTACGCAGCGGCGATCATCATCATCCAGTCTGCGTTCACCACGGCGGGTCAGCGGTGCACGGCTGCCCGACGGCTCATCGTGGACGAAAAGCTGTGTGTGCCGCTGATGGAGCAACTCAACGGATTGCTGAACCGCGTGATCGTTGGCGCTCCCCACGACGACCCCGCCCCTTTCATGGGCCCGGTGATCGACAATGAAGCGGCGGACCAGCTGACCGAAAGCTTCCTTGCGCTGTTGATGCGCGGCGGGCGGCCGATCCGCCACCTGGAGCGGCTCGTTCCGGACAAGCCGTTCCTGCTGCCGAGCATCATCGACATGACGGCGGTGACCGAGCGACCCGACATGGAGCTGTTCGGGCCGATTCTTCAGGTGGTGCGCACCAACACCTTCGACGAGGCGATCGCCGAGGCGAACAACACGCGGTATGGCCTGTCGGCTTCGCTGATCAGCCAGACCCCTGCCCTGTACGATCGGTTCTGGGCAGGCGCGCGCGCCGGCATCGTCAACTGGAACCGTCCGACCAACGGCGCCTCGTCCTCGGCGCCGTTCGGCGGCATCGGCTGGTCGGGCAATCACAGGCCGAGCGCATATTATGCCGCCGACTACTGCGCCTATCCAGTGGTCTCGAACGAGGCGGATGCCGCGCGGGCATCGATCGGCATTGGGCTGCGCGACGCCTGATCGCGGCCGCACCGTGGTCCAGCAATTGCTGTCTTCCAGCCCGTCCGGGGTGGCCGGCGCGGGGTCGGGCGGGAGCGGCAGGGAGTGGCCGGGGAAACCACCTTTGCCTTCGCGGGGTTGTGTTGGCATGCGAACACTCGCCTGCGCCCTTGCCCTTAGCCTATCGCTCGTTGCCTGCTCGTCCGAGCCCGATGCGTCGAATGCTGCCCAATCGGTCGACGCAACGCAGGACGTGCCGGAGGCGGCGCCGCAGCCGGACGCGCAAGTGGCGCCCTCTCCTGCGCCTGCGCCGGTATCTTCGCCTGTGCTCACACCGACGCCGACCATGTCGAGTGCGCCTGACAGGGTCCTTGCCCTAGAAGGGCTTGGTGATCTACGCATCGGCGCCGCCATTCCTTCGGGTGGCAGCTGGGCCGAGCGCGGCGCGCAGATCGACGGTGATTGCAGAACCGTCAGCTCACCGCGCTTCCCCGGTGTTTATGCCATCGTCACCGCCGGTAAGGTCCGTCGGATCACTGTTGGGGAACGATCGGACGTCAAGCTGGTCGAAGGCATCGGCGTCGGCACCAGCGAGCAGGACGTCAAGCGGGCGTTTGGCGGGTTCCGTGAGGAACGCCACGAATATGAGCAGGCGCCAGCCAAATATCTGACCGCGCCCAATGCGCGGAGCGGCGACCCGGCGTTGCGCTTCGAGATCGGACAGGATCGTCGGGTCAGCCTGATCCACGTCGGGACTATGCCAGTGCTCGGCTATGTCGAGGGCTGCGCGTGAGGCGCACTTAACCTTTTGGCATAGCTATCCTACGGCATCGTCAAGCATCGCTCGGTTGATGCGGACAGGCGGGCACGCCATCTTCCCGAGCATGGCAAGCCTTCTCGATCCCGATGCGCGTGGGCGCGTCATCCTAGTCGGTGCCGGCCCGGGCGATCCCGGACTGTTGACTGTGCGTGCGGTGGAAGCGCTGAAGTCAGCGGACGTGATCGTTCACGATGGCCTGATCGACATGCGCGTGCTGGATCTGGCACCGGCGGACGCACACCGCATTTCGGTGGCGAAGCGGCGTGCGCGCCACACCCTGCCGCAGGAAGCCATCAACGCGCTGATCGTCGCGCATGTACGTGCGGGCAGCGTGGTCGTTCGGCTGAAGGGCGGCGACCCGTTCATCTTCGGGCGCGGCGGCGAGGAAGTGGAGGCGGTGCGCGCCGCCGGCCTGCCTGTCGAGGTGATCCCGGGTGTCTCGGCGGCGCTCGGCTGCGCGGCGGAGGCGATGCTGCCGCTGACGCATCGCGACCATTCCAGCGCGGTCAGCTTCGTTGCGGGCCAGTGCAAAGGGCTGACCGAGCAGGACTGGTCGGGCCTTGCCGGCCAGGGTCGTACGCTGGTGATCTACATGGGCGTCGCGACGGCAGATGCGATTGCGGACAAGTTGATCGCCGATGGCGTGGCGCCCGACATGCCGGTCGCCGTGCTGGAAAAGGGCACCTGCCCCGGCCACCGCGCGCTCAAGACGCTGCTGGCGGACCTGGGCGCGATGGTGACGCGCGAGAGGGTGGCGAGCCCGGCGATTATCGTCGTCGGCGAAGTGGTCGAACTGTCGGATGCGGAGGACAAATTGGTGGCCTGGGCGCGTGCTGCGGAGAGCATGAACGGATGAAATTGCTGACGGGGAATGATCTGGTGACCGGCGACGTCACATGGTGGACCGGCGAAGGCTGGTCACGCCATGTCGAGGATGCCGTCGACGTGGGTGATCGTGGCGAAGCGATCGCCAAGGCGGAGGAAGGCGCCCGCCGCGTCAACGTGCCCTATGTGATCGATGCGGTGGCGACGCCCGAGGGGCCGCGACCGGCGCATATCAAGGACCGGATCCGCGCGCTGGGCCCGACCGTCCGCCCGGACCTGACGCTGAAGCCGGCTGATCCCGATGCGGGCAGCTGGGTAATTTGACCCTCGATCCCGCTGGCGAGCGGCGGGGACCAGGAAGACACGATGTATCAATATGACCAGTATGACCAGTCGATCGTCGACGCCCGGGTGGAGGAATTCCGCGACCAGGTGAAGCGGCGCCTCGCGGGTCAGATGACCGAGGACCAGTTCAAGCCGCTCCGGCTGATGAACGGCCTCTACCTGCAATTGCACGCTTATATGCTGCGCGTGGCAGTGCCCTATGGCACGCTGAGCAGCCGGCAGATGCGGATGCTGGGCCATGTCGCGCGCAAGTATGACCGCGGATACGGCCATTTCACCACGCGCCAGAACATCCAGTTCAACTGGATCAAGCTGGAGGATGCGCCCGATATCCTCGCGGAGCTGGCGACGGTCGAGATGCACGCCATCCAGACCAGCGGCAATTGCATCCGCAACATCAGTTCGGACCAGTTCGCTGGGGCCGCCGCCGACGAGGTGACCGATCCGCGCCCCTGGGCCGAGCTGCTGCGGCAATGGTCGACGTTCCACCCCGAATTCACCTACCTGCCGCGCAAGTTCAAGATCGCGGTGATCGCCGCGGCGGAGGATCGCGCAGCGATGCGGCTGCACGATATCGGCATCGAGCTGCTGAAGAAGGATGGCGTGCTCGGCGCCAAGATCTTCGTCGGTGGCGGCATGGGCCGCACCCCGATGATCGCGCACGAGATCCGCGATTTCGTGACGGCGGATGAGCTGCTGAGCTATCTCGAGGCGTGCCTGCGCGTGTACAATCGCTACGGCCGGCGCGACAATATCTACAAGGCGCGGATCAAGATCCTGCTCCACGAACTGGGCCCGGACGAATATCGCCGCCAGGTCGAGGAGGAGTTCGCCCATGTGAAGACGCTGGGCATCGACCCGCCGGTCGCTGAGCTGGAGCGCATCAGCGCCTTCTTTGCGCCGCCGGCGTTCGAGACGGGCCTGAGCGAGGACGTCGATCGCAGCGACCCGGATTTCGCCGTGTGGCTGGACCAGAACGTGAAGCCGCACAAGCAGCCGGGCTACGCGATCGTCAACGTGTCGCTGAAGCCGGTGGGCGGCATCCCGGGCGACGCCTCGGCCGACCAGATCGACGTGATGGCGGACCTGGGCGAGCAGTATTCGTTCGACGAGCTGCGCGTGACCCATGCGCAGAACATCGTCCTGCCGCATGTGCGCAAGGCGGACCTCTACGCGGTATGGCAGAAGCTGACCGAGGCGGGGCTGGCCGAGGCGAACCTCGACCTCATCAGCGATATCATCGCCTGCCCCGGCCTTGATTATTGCAGCCTCGCCAATGCGCGGTCGATCCCGCTGGCACAGAAGATCGCGCAGCGGTTCCGCGATCTCGACCGGCAGCGTGACCTAGGCGAGCTGAAGCTCAAGATCTCGGGCTGCATCAACGCCTGCGGCCACCACCATGCCGGGCACATCGGCATCCTGGGCGTCGATAAGAAGGGCAAGGAAAACTACCAGCTATCGCTCGGCGGATCGGGCGCGGAGGACGTGAGCCTCGCCAAGATCACCGGCCCCGGTTTCGACGAGGATGGCGTGGTCGACGCGATCGAGCGCGTCACCGACCGCTTCGTCCAGGTGCGCGAGCCTGGCGAGCGGTTCCTCGACACCTACCGCCGTGTTGGCTTCGAGACGTTCAAGGAAGCCATTTATGGTTGACCGCGTGCCGCTCCCCGGCGGCGGCTACAGCGGCGCGAACGTCAGTTCGCTGTCCTGTGGAACGGCGAACACGCCCCACCCTTCGCTCCTCTCGCGTTCATCGCGCAAGTGATCAGAACATGGCAGATATGACCCAAGACAATCTTCTGCGCTTTCGCGACGATGAAGCCCATGACGAGCCGGCAGTGACGCTGGACTCGTTCCTGGACGGCCAGACCAACGCCGGGGCCGTGCGGCTGGAGGCCGGCGACGATGCGCGGGCGCTGCTCCCGCTGCTTGGTCAGCTTGCCCTTGTGGAGGTCAGCTTCCCCACGTTCCGTGACGGGCGGGGTTATTCCGCCGCACGTATCCTGCGCGAGGCCGGCTACACCGGCGAATTGCGCGCGGCCGGCGACGTGCTGGTCGACCAGATCCCGCATATGCGCCGCTGTGGCTTCGACAGCTTTGCCCCCGAGGCGCCGGTCGATGGCGAGACGCTGCAACGCAGTCTGAATCGATACGATCACCCTTATCAGCGCGCCGCCGACCCGACGGTGCCCATATGGAAGTTACGTCATGGCTAATGCCGCTCGCCGCCTCGACATGATCGACGTCGCACCCGCCTTTACGAGCGCGGATGCGGCGGCGATGGAGGCGCGCTTCGCGGGTGTTTCTACCCAAGACATGCTCGCTGACCTGCTTACCGGCGAGCTCAAGGGCCGCGTGGCCGCGGTTTCCTCCTTCGGCACCGAATCGGCCGTGCTGCTGCACATGGTGGCACAAGTCGACAAGGATGTGCCGGTCGTCTTCACCAACACCCAGAAGATGTTCGGGGAAACGCTTGAATATCGTGATGAACTTTCCGAGCGGCTGGGGCTGACGGACTTGCGCGTCTTTCGGCCTGATCCCCGCATATTGGCCGCAAAGGACGCGACCGGGCTGCGCTGGTCCTATGATCCGGACGGCTGCTGCGAGATCCGCAAGGTGGAGCCGCTTCGGCGCGCGCTGCTGCCGTTCGACGCGTGGATTTCGGGACGCAAGGGTTTCCAGTCCGCAACGCGGGCCGCATTGCCGCGGTTCGAGATCGATGACGGTCGATTGAAGCTGAACCCGCTCGCCGACTGGAACAAGGAGCGGCTAGAGGCTTATTTCGCGGAGCATGAATTGCCGCGGCACCCGCTGGAGGCAGATGGTTACCCCTCCATCGGCTGCAAACCGTGCACGTCCAAGGTGCTGCCCGGCGAGGATCCGCGTGCGGGCCGCTGGCGCGGTTGGGAAAAGGTGGAGTGCGGCATTCACGTGCCGGAGAAGCCGGGCGAAGAACCGGTTTTCTGAGCCACCTTCCTCAGGGAGCGGGCACCCCGGCATGGGCCGGGGTTCCACTGCCCAACAAGCGAAATGCTACGTAGCGGGATCCGGGAACCAAGTCCGGGACAACGGATGGGGATCAGTAGCCGGCATAGTCGCTGAACCGGGTTACGGCAGGGTCGAACTTCATCGTCACCTTGCCGGTCGCGCCGTGACGCTGCTTGGCGATGATCAGTTCGGCAAGGCCGAAGACGCGCTCCATGTCGCTCGCCCATTGCGCGTGATCCTCGAAGATCTTTGCCGCGTCGCCCTCGGTCGGCCGCTTGGGCTCCTTGGCGGCGACGTAATAATCCTCGCGGAACACGAACCAGACCATGTCGGCGTCCTGCTCGATCGAGCCGGATTCGCGAAGGTCGGACAGCTGCGGGCGCTTGTCCTCGCGCTGCTCCACCGCGCGGCTGAGCTGCGAGAGCGCGAGCACGGGAACGTGGAGATCCTTCGCCAGCGTCTTCAGACCACGGCTGATTTCGGAGATTTCCTGCACGCGATTGCCGTCGCTGGACTTGCCGCTGCCGGACAGAAGCTGAAGGTAGTCGACAATGACGAGACCAATTTCGTTATTATGGCGCCGCTGGAGGCGGCGAACGCGGGTGTGAAGCGCGCTGATCGAGAGGCCGCCGGTATCGTCGATGAACAGTGGCAGGTTCTCGAGGTCGGCCGCCGCAGCGGCCAGCTGGTGAAACTCGGCCCGGCTGATGTCACCGCGGCGCAGCTTTTCGGAGGTGATCCGCGATTGCTCCGCCAGGATACGCGTCGCCAGCTGATCGGCGGACATTTCGAGGCTGAAGAAGGCAACCTTGGCGCCGATCGATTCGCTCGGCGCGATGCCGGCCTTCATGTCCATCATCCAGCGCTGCGCCGCGTTGAAGGCGATGTTGGTGGCGAGCGAGGTCTTGCCCATGCCGGGACGGCCAGCGAGGATCATCAAGTCCGACCGGTGCATGCCGCCGATGCGCGCGTTGACCGTGTCGAAGCCGGTGGTGATGCCGGAGACCTTGCCGCCAGAGTTGAGCGCCGTTTCCGCCATCTTCAGCGCGACCTTGGTGGCCTGCGCGAAGCTCTTGATGGCATTTTCGGTCGTGCCGTCGGCGGCGACCTTGAACAGTTCCTCCTCGGCGAGTTCGATCTGGGCGCGCGGGTTCACTTCCTCCGAGGTGTCCATCGCGCGCTCGACCAAAGTACGCCCGACCGTCACCAGCGAGCGGAGCATGGCGAGATCGTAGATCTGCTGCGCGAACTGGCGCGCGCCGATGAGGCCCGCGCCCGAGCCCGTGAGCTGCGCCAGATAGGCCGGGCCGCCAAGCTCCCGCATCCCCTCGTCCGCCTCGAACATCGGACGCAGCGTGACCGGGGTGGCCAGCATGTCGTTCGTACGCAGCGTCTTGATCGCAGCAAAGATGCGGCCGTGCACCGGTTCATAGAAGTGCGCCGGGTCGAGCCGGTCGACGATATCGTCGGCAAGCCGGTTGTCGATCATCATCGCGCCGAGCAACGCGGCTTCCGCCTCGACGTTGCGGGGCAGCTGAACGGGTTCGGCCGGAGCCGGTTGCGGGAATGCCAGAGTCGCCATGATTGATCTGCTTGTATCGCCGCCGAGCCGAAACGGGAACCGGCGGGGCTGTGGATTACCAGAATTGTCGGCGGCGCCTTTGGCCTCTATCGCGGCTTAATGCCCGATCCGCGGATCATCGACATCGAACTGGACGAGCGCACGATCCTGTGGCGCTCGGCCGATATCGAGCAGGAACGTCGGATTGCGATCTTCGATCTGATCGAAGGCAATCATTTCGCACCGCAGAAGCAGCATGCCGACGGCTATGCGGGGCCATACCGGCTCGCCCTTTCTGTCGAGGAGGGCCGTTTAATCCTGCAGATCAAGCGGGAGGACGGGTCGCACCTGGAAGCGCACATCCTGGGCATGGGCAGGTTCCGCCGTCCGATCCGGGATTATTTCGCCATTTGCGACAGCTATTATCAAGCGATCCGCCAGGCAACGCCGCAACAGATCGAAACGGTCGACATGGCGCGGCGCGGCATCCATAATGAGGGTGCCGAGCTGCTGATGGAACGGCTCAAGGGCAAGATCGAGCTGGATTTCGATACCGCACGGCGGCTCTTCACGCTGATCTGCGTCCTTCACATCAAGGGTTGAACTTACGTGTTTCGGGTGAGGCGATTCCTCCTGATCTTTGCCATGCTTGCTGTTCTGGGAGCATTCGGTTGGCGCGAAGCCGTTCGCTGGCGCCCAGCGAGCGAGAAGTTCGCCGTCCAAGGTGTCGACGTGAGCGAGACCAATGGCGCCGTCGAATGGAAGGTCGTGGCCGGCGGCGGGGCGGACTTTGCTTATGCCGTCGCCACGTACGGTGGGCGGCGCCGTGATTCACGGTTCGAGGAGAACTGGCAGAACATGGCAGGTGCCGGGCTGCGCCGTGGCGCCGTCCACGTATGGTCGCTGTGCGAGCCCGGTATCGATCAGGCGAATGCGTTCAACACAATGGTGCCGCGCGATGATGATGCGCTGCCGGCCGCGATCGATTTCGACTTTGCCGAGGATTGCACTGCCCGTCCCGAGCGGCAGGCGCTGATCGAGGACGTGCGGCGTGCCGCGGACCTGATCGAGGCCCATACCGGAAAGCCAGTGCTGCTGCGCGTGTCGCGACAGTTCGAGAAGGAATATGAACTTGCCGGCGCGCTGCCCCGTCCGATCTGGGCAATGGGCAATTTCTTCATGCCTGATTATGCCGCCCGACCGTGGCGCATGTGGCGGGCGAGCGACATCCGCCGGATCGACGGCATCATGGGCCCGGTGAACTGGAACGTAGCAGCATCATGAACGACGAAGCGACTCACCTGATCGCGCTGGCCCGATCGGCGGCGACCAACGCCCATGCCCCTTACTCCGGATTTGGGGTGGGAGCAGCCGTGCTGCTATCGGACGGCTCCATCGTGAACGGCGCCAATTTCGAAAATGCAAGCTATGGCTTGTCGCTGTGCGCCGAAACGGTGGCACTGGCCACAGCCAACGCGCAGGGGCGGCTTGCCCAGGTGGTGGCGATCGGCGTCGTCGGCGGCATGATCCGCGACGGTGCGATCGTCGGCGAGGAAGTGGTACGGCCCTGCGGTCGATGCCGCCAAGTGATCAACGAGGCGGCGCAGATTGGCGGCCGAGATATTCGGGTCCACTGCGCCGGCGCCGAGGGCGACGCGGTGAACAGCTATCTATTGTCGCAGTTGCTGCCGGACGCCTTTGGCCCGGCTGACCTGGGGATCGGCCCTACGAAGGGCTGAGACCCGGCGGGGGTACGAAGAGGCTGACGGCCCCTCCGCACCCCGTATTAACGAAAGATCAGCCGAGCGCGTTTGCGCTGGCGTCGCCGAGGTCGCTGCCTCCATCGACATTGATGATCGCGCCCGTGACGTATTTCGCCTGCGGACTCGACAGCCACAATGCGGCTTCGGCGATGTCGGCCTTGGTGCCATAGTCACGCAGCGCAAGGCGGCTCTTGATCTGCGCTTCTCGCGCCGGGTCGCCGCCCAGGCGCTTCATGCCTTCCGTGTCGCCGATCGGCCCCGGCGAGATGCCGTTGACCCGGATCCCCGCGGGACCCCACTCAAGCGCCAGGCACTTGGTGACCATGTTGACCCCAGCCTTTGCCGCGCAAGCGTGGATCTGGAAGGCCGAGGGGTGCACAGCCTGGCCAGCCGTGATCGCGATCAGCGACGCGCCCGGCTTCGTCAGGTGATCGTAGCTGGCGCGGAAGACGTTGAACGTGCCCAGCAGGTCGATGTCCACCACGGTCTTGAATGCATTTGCCGACAGCTTCACGGCCGGCGCCAGGAAATTGCCAGCGGCGCCTGATACCAGAACGTCGACGGAGCCAAACCTGCCGGTTGCTTGGGCGTAGGCGGCCTCCAGCCCTTCATAGTCGCGCACGTCGCACGAGATGCCGAGCGCCTCCGCACCTGTCTCGCGAATGCCGGCAGCAGCGGCCTCGATCTTTTCTGCGCTCCGGCTGAGCACCGTCACCTTGGCGCCAGCGCGGGCAAAGCCGTGCGCAATCTCCAGATTGATGCCGCTCGATGCGCCTGCGACGAATACATGCTTACCTGCGAAGTCTCCGCTCATGCCTCTCCCTTTCTCACCATAACTATAGTTACGGACTTGGATGACGCGATCTGGCGATCAAGGCAAGAGGCGGCCTTGTCGCGAGGCGAGCCGGCGTCTAGCGGTCCTCCCCGGGAGCGGGAGCGCACATGCAATCTTTCATGCCGGCAGGCCTGTCATGGGATGATGTCGACGCCTTGGCCGCGCAAGTGGTCGCGGTGGGCGAGCGCGCTGGCCTGCCGTTCGTGGCCGCGCAAAGCGACCTGGGCGATGCGGCACCCATGGCCGACCGGAACGGCCAAGCCTATGCCGAGCGCATGCCGTGGCTGGCTTCCGCCTCTTGTTATTGGCGCAACCGCAGTCTGGCACTGCGATCTACCTTCCTCCACGCTGCGCGGATCTTTGCCGAGCCGATCTGGTATGCCGACGGGCGTCTCGGTTCATGGCGTGATACCAGCGCACTGGACGGGATAGATTGCTCTCACGTCTGGCAAGAGTTCGGGTTCACCGGGGCGATCATCGCGCCTGTTCACCTGGCGGGCGGCCAAGTGGGTACGGTGTTGTGGGTGGCCGCCGAGCCCATCGACATCGCCGATAGCTTCACGCGCCACGCGGAATCGATGTTCGCCCTCGCCTATCGATTTCTCGCGGCCCACACCGAATTGACGACGCGACGCGCCCGCAAGCCGCCGGGGCAGCTTTCCGCACGCGAAGCACAATGCGTGCGCTGGGCCGCAGCCGGTAAAACCAATGCGGAGATCGGCACGATCCTGTCGCTGTCCGTCTCCACCGTGCGCTTTCACCTGCGCAATGCCGCCGAAAAGCTGGGGGCGACCACGCGGGCGCGGATGATCCAGATCGCGACCGGCCACGGCTTTCTCGGGCCGCACGCCTGAACGGTGGGCTGATTCCGCCTGGATCCTGAAACCTGACAAGAGCGTCAGGTGCGCCGGCCAGCGCCGCGGCGCACGGTGGCGTGCATGGAGAGCCTGAACAGCGCAGAAGCGCGCACCTTTCGTGAGGAGGTGCGCCAGTTTCTATCCGAAAAGCTGACGCCGGAGCTGCGCCGCGGTGCACGGCGGGGAACCAGCGTTTTCCTGCACCCAGACATCGCCGACGCGTGGCAGCGCATTCTTCACCAGCAAGGCTGGG
Organism: Sphingomonas sp. IC4-52; assembly: GCF_020707225.1. Taxonomy (NCBI): domain Bacteria; kingdom Pseudomonadati; phylum Pseudomonadota; class Alphaproteobacteria; order Sphingomonadales; family Sphingomonadaceae; genus Sphingomonas; species Sphingomonas sp. IC4-52. The sequence goes on from NZ_JAJFEU010000001.1 coordinate 743,294, forward strand.
CGGCGCCCGACTGGCCAGTCGAATATGGCGGCACCGGCTGGAACGAAATCCAGCGCTACATCTGGGCAGAAGAATATGCTCGCGCGCATGCGCCGGGCCTATCCCCGATGGGCCTGAAGATGGTGGCGCCCGTGATCATGCATTATGGATCGCCCGAGCAGAAGGCAACGCTGCTGCCACGCATCCTGTCCGGCGAGGATCGTTGGTGCCAGGGGTATTCGGAGCCGGGCTCGGGATCGGACCTCGCCTCGCTGAAGCTGCGTGCGGTGCGCGATGGCGATGATTATGTGCTGAATGGCTCCAAAATCTGGACCACGCACGCGCATTTCGCAAACCGCATGTTCTGCCTGGTTCGCACCAGCACCGAAGGCCGGCCGCAGACGGGCATCACCTTCCTGCTGCTCGAAATGAAGACGCCCGGCATCACCGTGTCGCCGATCCACACTCTCGCTGGAGAACATGAATTCAACCAAGTGTTCTTCGATGATGTGCGGGTGCCGGTCAGCGGCCGGCTAGGCGAGGAGAATGATGGCTGGACCGTCGCCAAGCACCTCCTCACCTTTGAGCGTTCCGGGCGATATGCGCCCGGGCTCGCCGCATTTCTCGACATGGTGCGCGAGGCGGCGCAGGCAACAGGCTGGCTGGAGCATGAGGGCAATCGCGAGCGGCTTGCCCGGGAAGCAATAGCGGTGGACGCGCTTCGCGCCATCGAACTCGCCGGCCTGGAAGGCGGCGGCCCGAGTGATGCGGTGCGCCCGTCGATGCTCAAGGTACTGGGCACGGAAACGTCGCAGCGCATCGACTTGCTCGCACTGGAAATTGCAGCAGGGTGGGAGGGCCCCATCGAGGACGCACCCGACGCGATTGCCATCGCCATGCCCAAATATCTGAACAACCGCGCGGCCAGCATCTATGCCGGATCGAACGAGATCCAGCGCGACCTGATCGCCCGCGTCGCGGTGGATCAGGCAGCTTAGCATCCTCGCCGCGCCCTTGATCAGCCGCACCGTTTCTGCCCCGATTGCCTGGCCCGGCAATCGGGCATAGGGCTTGCGTCAGTGGTTGATCGGCAGAGGTCGAAGTGCGGCTTCTCCAATGGCGTCAAGGATCGGACGATGAGGCATCACCTGCGAATCGCGGCGCTGATGCTGGGAACGGCGGTGGCGCCGGTTCCGGCGCAGGCGCAGACGGTGCAGGATCTCCAGCGGCAAATCGACGACCTGAAGGCGCAATTGCAGGAGCTGATTGAGCTTCAGAAAGCGAAGATCGGCAGCGCGCCCTCGCCGGAGGCGAATGCATCATCATCGCAGCCGGCCAGTGCGGCGGCGGTGGGCGTCCGTTCGTCGCAACCCCCGGCTGTCGCAAGCGCACCGCCCCCGGTTATGGGCACCGCTGAGCGGGCGCCTACCGCCCTGCAAACCGCAGAGGGGACGGCCGAAGCGCCGGTTTCGACGGCGACACCAAGCGTCCTGGCGGATGCCGGCACCGCAGAGAAGCGGCCATGGTACAAGCGGATCAGCCTGCGCGGTTACACGCAGGTGCGGCTGAACGAAATCATTTCTGGCGATGCAAGCGCCCCTGCCGGCCGATCACGCCTGCGCACGCCCGGTGACAGCGGAATCACCGATCAGGGCAACTTCACCTTCCGACGCATACGGCTCGTATTCTCCGGCGACATCTCGGACGAAGTGTCCTTCTACTTTCAGCCGGATTTCGCCAATGCGATCAGCAATCAGTCAAACGATGAGCGTCGGGAAGGCTTCGCGCAGCTCCGGGATGCCTATGTGGACTGGTTTCCCAACGGCGACCGTCGTTTCCGCCTTCGCGTTGGGCAGTCGAAGGTACCGTTCGGTTGGGAGAACCTGCAATCGTCTTCTAATCGTCTGACGCTCGACCGGTCCGACGGCATCAACAGCGCGATACCATCGGAGCGCGACTTGGGCGTCGTCGGCTTCTTCACACCACCCTCCGTCCAGCAGACCTGGGATCGATTGGCGCACGACGGGCAGAAGTTGTTCGGCAACTATGGCGCTTTTGGAGTTGGCTTCTTCAACGGCCAGGGCGTCAATCGAACGGAACGGAACAATGGTCTGATGACCGTGGCGATGGCGACCTGGCCCTTCGAGCTGGACAGCCTGGGCCCCGCCTTCCACGGGCAGGTGCTGGAACTGGGTGGTGCGGTGATGCGGAACCGCGTGCGGCCGGAGGTGCGGACCGGAGGCGTCAGCGCGAAGGATTTTCAGGACGATCGGGTTGGCTTTCACGCCATCCTCTATCCCCAGCCGTTCGGATTGCAGGCCGAATGGAATTGGGGCCGTGGGCCTGAGTTCGACCCTCTGAGTGGCACGATCGTCACGCGTGACCTGAACGGTGGCTATATACAAGGCATGGCGCGAGTTCGGCAAAGTCCGCTGGGCCCGTTCATGCCCTATTTACGGTGGCAGCGTTACCGAGGCGGGTGGAAGGCCATCACGAATGCGCCGCGGTTGGAAACAAACGAACTGGAACTCGGGATCGAATTTCAGCCGATCGAGCCACTCGAAGTCACGATCGCCTACGCTGACATGACGCGGCGCGAGCCTGACGAACGGCGCCTCGGGCGTGCCGAAGGGCAGCTAATCCGCACTCAATTGCAGTGGAATTACTGATTTAACCGACCGGAGAGGCGCTCCCTCACCCCCGCGACAACCTTTAGACTCATGAGCCAGCCGGTGAGCCGCCTGCGGAGAGGCTGATCCGCGGCCCGCCTTTACGTCTTTCGCGGAGCAGCTTGCTTGCCCCTCGCCTTTTCCAGAGGTGCCAGCGGGTTAGAGCAAGGCGCCGCTGGCCGGCATGTTGTTCGCGCTTCGGCCGCTTCTCGCCGTCTGCCTGCTGTATCGAGGTATGCTACCGATCCACGGCAGAACGAGGCTGCCGGCAAGCCGCCGGCAGGTCCCTGCTCCTTCGCTATGCTGCGTAGCGACGCAGATGGGCGCGGGCTGTGCCATCGCCCTGCGCGAGTGTCCGCGCGCGACGAAAATAGCCGCCCAGCCGCAATTCCGCGGTCAGGCCCATGGCGCCGTGGATCTGCACCGCGCCCTCGCCCACCAGCCGCGCTGCGTCATCACAGACGACACGTGCTGCGGATACGGCGCGGGCCCGTACATCGTCCTCACCATCAAAGGCGGTGATCGCGAGGGCAGTTATCGCGTCCGCCTGCTCAAGGATCATCGCCATGTCGGCCATGCGGTGTCGCAATGCCTGGAAGGAACCAATGGCCACCCCGAACTGCTTGCGCTCCTTGGAAAACAGCGCAGCATCACGCAACATCGCGCGCCCGAGGCCAACGATCTCCGCACAATGCAGCACCGTCAGCGCGTCTTCCGCCCAGCGACGGTTGCTGTCTGCGCCCGCCATTACGAGCACCGCTTCCCGCGTATCCGCGCGTGGGCCGTCCTCCCCCCTCGCACCGAGCCGCGTCGCCACCCAATGTTCCGCCCAGGGCAGCACCACGTTCGCCCGGCCAAGCGCCGCCGCGACTACCGCGGCGTCACGCAAGTCGGTGCCGAGTCCGTCTTCCTCAGCCGGCATCCCCAGCGCGCCCAGTCCTGTCGCCACCACCGCTGCGTCCCAATCAGCGACCCCGCCCGCCAGAGACGCATCCAGCGTCTCGGCCAGCATCCGCTGTTCGTCGGTTCGTGCGAAAGCCGTCAATTCACTCTCCGTTCGTGTCCTGCCCAGAAAGGCTCGCGCAGGGTCCGCCGCAAAATCTTGCCCGATGGGTTGCGGGGAAGCGCTTCGATGAACTCCACGCTCTTCGGGCATTTGAAGCCGGCAATCCGCTCCCGCGCGTAAGAGATAATCATCGCTTCATCGCAAGGCGTGTCCGGCTTCAGCACCACTATGGCTTTCACCGCCTCACCCCACTTCGGATCAGGAACGCCAATGACGGCGACATCAGCCACGGCGGGATGGCCATAGATCGCGCTTTCCACCTCCGCCGGATAGACGTTCTCGGCGCCAGTGATGATCATGTCCTTGATGCGATCCTGGATGTAGAGATACCCCTCCTCGTCCAGGATGCCCGCGTCGCCGGTGCGCAACCAACCGTCGCCGATGAGCGCCTTGGAGGTCTCCTCCGGCTTGTTCCAATAACCGCCTGTGTTGTTGGGGCTGCGGATCGCGACCTCGCCAATCTCGCCCGGCGGCAGTTCGTTGCCATCCTCGTCAATGATCTTCAGTTCGACGCCGGGCAACGCCTTGCCGGCGGCCGTCATCTTGTGCTCGCGCCCGGGGAGATGATCCTCGGGCGGCAGCGCCACGATCGATCCCCATGTTTCGGTCATGCCATAAACCTGCACGAACCCGCAGCCGATGCGTTCGACCGCCTGCTGAAGCAGCGGTAGCGGGATTGGGCTGGCGCCGTAGGACAAGGTTTCGATGGAGGAGAAGTCGGCTGTTGCTGCCTTTGGATGCTGAAGCATCAGGCCAATCGCAGCCGGCACCAGGAACAGGCGACGCACGCGATGGGCAGCGATTGCGCCCATGACGTCGCCAGCGTCATATTCGGCATGGATGATCAGTTCCTGACCACTGTTCACCGCACCAAGCGCCACACCGACGCCGCCGATATGACCGTAGGGCATCGCGATAATCGTGGTGTCGCCAGGATCTGCGAGCAACCAGTCGATCTTCGCCTCGAGTTGGTTCTTGCGTTGGCGAATGCCGTTTGCATGGCTGAGCATGACGCCCTTCGGCGCGCCCGTGGTACCGGAGGTGTAAAGCTGGAGGACGATATCCTCCTCCGCGACCGAAACAGGTGGCGGCGCGTCGCTCTGCATATCGCGCCAGCGTGCGAAACCCTCATCCATGACAACGACCTGCTCGGCAGCGAACTGGCGCTGGAAAGCCGGCTCGACGAACAGAACGGCGGCGCCAGAATCGTTGAGGATCCCGTCCACCTCCGCCGGCGCGAGCCGCCAGATCACCGGCACCAGCACCATTCCCGCCCGGGCGGTGCCGAGCGCCAGTTCCACCGCCCAGTCGCTGTTCTTGCCGAGATATGCGACCCGATCGCCCTTCTTCAGGCCCATGGCGAGGAGGCCATTGGCGATCTGAGTGACGTGTCGGTCAAACGTTGCATAATCGGTAACCCGATCCTCGAAACGAAGGGCGACCTGATGCGGCCTTTCCGCCGCGTGCCGGGCCAGCGCTTCGCCAAAGGTCGTCGGCAAGTCAGTCATGCTGATTTCCGCTCCTTTTCGCCGTCAGAACCGGAATGTCGCAGTGGCGCCATAAGTGCGCACCTGGCCCGGGAAACGAACCACAATGTTGGCATTGCTGGCTACAGCATTCCAATAATATTCGTCGAACAGGTTGCGTGCCCAGACGTTCAACGCCCAGCTCTCATCGGTCGCCTTAACGCCAAAGCCAGCGTTCACCACCGTATATGCCTTGATGTCGTAAAGCGGGTTGCGTTCGAAGATCGTGGTTTGACGCGACTGCCAGCGCACGTTGGTGTTCGCCGTGAAGCTGAGATCATTGGTCAGCGGCTGATCGAAGAGTGCGGTTCCGGAGAGCGTCCATTCCGGGCTGTAGATGAAGCGTGCGCCGTCGAAATCCTGCGACTGGCCGGCGGCGTTGGTGCCGACATAGCCGTTAATGCGCGTCTTCAGCCAAAGCGCGTTCGCCATCAGCGTCAGGGGACGCGCCGGACGAACGGTGAGTTCACCTTCGACGCCGTAAGCCTCTGACTTCGGGATGTTATCGAGGCGGGCAAGCGCGGTGTAGATCGGATCAGCGAAGTAGGCGCTGATCTGCTTGTCCTTATAGTCGTAATAGAAGCCAGCAAGATTGAGCTGCACCTTGCGATCCAGCAGACCGAGCTTCGCGCCGATTTCATACGCGGTCAGCTGCTCCTGACGGGCCGGCAAGTTCTGACGAGCGTTGCTGGCAGCGTTAATCGGCGACGTGCCCGACTTATAGCCGCGCGATATCGATGCATAGATCAGCGTCGTCGAGTTCGGCGTGATGTCAAGCGAGCCGCGCCATGCGAAATTGTCCTCTTCCAGGCGCGAGTTCACCACACCGAAGCTGTTCGTGGCCGGGTCAAACGTGTTGCACTCATTCAGCCCGATCGGCGCGGCGAGCGGCCCGGTCGGATTGAAGAGACGCTGATAAAGACCGCGGTTGAACAGGTTGATGTTGGTCAGCATGCTGCCGTTGAAATCACGCGAGCAGCCCGTGAACTTCTGCAAGTCCTGCGTATAGCGCGCGCCGAGCGTCAGCTTGATCAGATCGGAGAAGGCGTAGTCGCCGTTGGCGAAGATGCTCCACGTGCGCGTGTCGAACGAGCCCTCGTCGCGATAGGTACGGAATGTCGTTGCGGCATCGGCGAGCGTGTAGCCGAACGTGTTGATCGGGGTATTGATCAGCTGCGACGTGGCGAAACGGATCAGCGCCGAGTTCGCGTTCTCGCCCAGCAGCGTGCGGTTAGTGTCCGCGATCTTGTCCTTGGCATAATAGCCGCCGACCAGCCAGTTGTAGCCCGGCCCGTCACCCTCAACACGCAGTTCCTGACCGAAGCTCTTGATGCGGCCGTCCGCCTCCTGGATCAGGACCTCGTTGGGAATACCGGACCAGTCGAAGGTCGCGTCGCGATCAAACTCATTGTAGCTGGTGAGCGACACAAGCCGGACGTTGTCGGCGACTTCAAGCTGGACCCGGCCTTTAAGGCCGAGGAAGTAGTTGTTCTCAGCCAGCGGATCCTTGAGGCCTGCGCCGCGGCCGATGTCGGACGAACGCCGTGCATAGGGCGCCCAATCCGCCTGACTGCCGCTGGTTGGCCGATTGGCAGCGATATAGGCCGCCGCACCGGGTGCGTTGAAGTTGCTGGCCGCGCCGCCGCCGCCGGGCGTAGTCGCCGGGGTGAAGCCGATCGCCTGACCAGCGACCGTGTCCGACTTGTTGACCCAATAGGTGGCGGACAGATCGATTTCGAATGGCCCCGGCTGAAGCGCCAGCGAGCCGCGGAGGCCGTAGCGCTTCACGCGGCCAAGACGCTCGTTGGGACGGCTGTTGCTCACCTGCCAGCCATCGTTGCTGAGATCCACGCGATAGCCGATGCGGGCCTGAATGCCCTCGGCGATCGGTCCGGTGACATAGCCACCGACATTGAACGTCTCGTAATTGCCGACGTCCACGCTCATCGCGCCCGAGGCGTCCTCGCTCGGTTTACCCGTGACGAAGTTGATGAGGCCGGCGGTGGTGTTGCGGCCGTAAAGCGTGCCCTGCGGCCCCTTCAGCACCTCGACCCGTTCGATATCAATCAGCGGGCCGGTATTCATGATCGGATAAGCGTACGCGACTTCATCGACATAGGTGCCGACGGTCGATTGCGCGGATAGGTTGATCGAGTTGAAGCCAATGCCGCGCAGCGTGTAGGTCGGCACGCCTTGATAGCTTTGCGCAACCGTGAAGCTCGGAACGACGGCGGCAAGATCGCGCACGTTCTGGACCCGCAGCTCCTGCAGCGTTTCGGACTCCAGCGCCTGAACGGAAATGCCGACCCGGTTGATTGATTCCGCGCGGCGCTGTGCGGTGACGACGATCTCGCCGATCCCTACATCATCGCGCGCCGTCTGCTGCGCGGGGGCACCGGCGGTACCTGCAGCCGCGGGCTCCGCGACCGTGTTCGTCTGATCCGCCGCGGCATCCTGCGCGTGTGCGGTCCCGGCCATAACCACGGCAAGCAAGCTGGCGCCGATGTGCAGCCCAGTGCGCGTACGACCCATCTTGGCCATAAATCCCCTCCCAATAGTAGCCCAGCACCCTATTTCGGGCGTCTTGATTGATCTCCTGTAGCAGCGCCGATCAGACGCACTCCCTGACACCTATGTCAGGGTTGCAGCGTGCCCCGGACGCACCGATGCGCGCTCGCCAACCATCTTTCGTTGCTTCGCGGGCGAGAGCCACGAAAACTCCCCGGGCAAGCCCAAGCGTTGCGCCGCCTGCCACGCAGGTGACTGGCGGCTGCGCACCTTGTCCGCCAGCTTTCCGGCGGTTCGCAGCAACAACCTGTCGGTCACAGTCAGGTCAAACTCCGCGCCCAGCTCCAGCCGGTCCCGCACGGCGTCCGGCAATAGCGAAATGGCCGCGCGGGCGAGCGCGCGATGCAGGATCTTTGGCACGGCCGAAGCTGCCTTGCCGGACTGAATGATGGCAAGGAATTCGAGATTGATGGGATGCGCCTCAAACCTTGGCAGCAGCCTGTCGAGCATGGCGAAGAAGTCAGCGTCGCTGGAAAGCGGATTTTCCACCCCGTAGAGCCGGGCGATGGGCTCCCCGTCGCGATAATAGGTGCGCCGATCCTCCTCGCTCAGGGGCGAAACGAAGCGATGGTAAGCTTCCAGAAAGCCGTATGCGGCGGTAGCGCTGACCCAGTCCAGCAGTTCGGGATCGAGGGCGCGATAAGCCTCCCCGTTCGGCGTTTCGCCCACGACCTTGCGGTGCATTCGGTTGACGCCGCCAATGATGCGCCGCGCCGCACTTGCTGGCCCGAAGACGCCTGCCATGGCAGCAATCCCGGTACGCTTTGACCGGCCGATCGGATCGAGCTTGTACGTCGAATGGTCCCAAACACCGGACCGGATCCGCGCGTCAGCGAACTCCAGCAGGACTGCGGCTACACCGCCGATTGCGATGGCGATGGGGTTCTTGAACACCCGCCATTGCGGCGATGTTGGTGCAACCAGGGCCGGCTCCCCCAACGGCCGCCGATAGTCAATCTGGTACCCCTTATATCCCACCGCCATCAGATCCGCCCCTCAAAATCGATCATGCGATAGAAGTTGGCTTATGCCGGCGCAGGCTGTTCCGCAAGCCCGGCATCTTCTATGCGCCGTGCGTGACGGATGGATCGGCTTCTCGGAAAAGCAGCCCTCGCGGGCCGTATCGCAGCAGCGCGGAAACGCGGCAGCGCCTAATCGATGCTGCCCTTGCCCTGTTCGGCAGCAATGGTTTCGAAGCGACAAGCACTCGCGACATCGCAGCGCGGACTGGCGTTGCGCTGCCCGCCATCGCCTATCACTTCGGCGGCAAGGAAGGCCTTTACCGCGCCTGCGCCGAGCACGTCGTCGAACAATATCGCGAGCGGATGCGTGCCGACGCGATCAAGAGCGACCTGACGATGCCCACGACGCCGGCGGCTGCGCGCGGCGCCCTGCGGCGGGTAATGGCGATACTGGCCGCCATGCTGCTCGACACAACGGGGAATGAGGGCTGGCTGACGTTCATGATCCGCGAGATGAACGGAACCGGCCTGGCACATGAGCTACTTTACCGGGACTTGTGGGAGCCCGGGCTTTCTTTGGTCGCCGCGCTGGTCGCGGCGACCCGGGGGCGCGGCGCGGCAGAGGAGCAGGACAAGCTGGAAGCGCTCCTTCTCCTCTCGAGCTTCAGCGCGTTCAGCGCTTCGCGGCGAGTGGCACTCGATTTCGGTGGATGGCCGTCGATCGATGAGCGGCTGGTCACGGCGATGCTGGCCCGGCTGGACGAACGTATAGACGCCCTCTGACTGGCAGGCAGTCGCATCCGCGACGCGCCGGCTCGAGGCCGAGCGCGCCCTCGATACGGACCCTATTCTTCCTTGTCCGCCTTGCCGCTCCCGGGCTCCGCCATTCCGCGGTGTAGCTCCGCTAAGGCGGCCTGCGGCACGACGCCAGATGCCAGCACCTGGAGCTTGTTGGTCAAGCCGGATACGATATGGCCCTTGCCTGCCATCAGCGCGTCCCAGCCATCCTTGGCCACTTTCTCGGGATCAGCTTTCTTGCTCTGTCCAACCGACGTGTCGAGCATGTCGGCACGCGCAAAGAACTCCGTCTCGGTGGCGCCGGGCATAAGCGTCGTCAACGTGACCCCATCGACGTCCTTCAACTCGTTGCGCAGGGCTTCAGTGAAGTTGTCAATGAACGCCTTGGTCGCGTTGTAGATCGCGTTGAAACTGCCGGGAATGTAGCCGACGATCGAACCCGTCACCAGCACCTTGCCGGAGTTTCGGGCCACCATGTCGCGCAGCGCCTTCTGAAGCAGGTAGACGGTACCGGTGACGTTGGTGTCGATAGATCGTCGCCAGTCAACAACGCTCTCGTCCAGGAACGGCCCGCCTTTGCTGATCCCGGCATTGGCGCATACCAGATCGATGCGGCGATCGCCGGCTGCCGCAAGCACCTTATCCACGCCGTCGATCGTGGAGAGGTCCGCCTCAACCGCCTCGATCTGTGTACCGAATTGTTCGAAGTCACGGGCGGCAGCTTCGATCAGCGGCTCGTCCGCAACGACGATAAGGTCGTATCCCTCCCGCGCAGCAATTGTCGCTAATTCAAAGCCGATGCCGGTGGAGGCACCAGTCACGATGCCGAGCTTTCCAGCCATTTCGTCTCTCCTCAAATATCGAGTTCGACGCGCTCGAGGCCGGGTTTCAGCACGACCTTGGTCACTTCGTTCTGCTTGTCATGGAAAATGCGATAGCCGTCCGGGGCGTTTTCCAGCGGCAGTGTGTGGCTGATCAGGAAAGTGGTATCGATCTTCTCTTCCATGATCGCGTTCAGCAGTCCGGGCAGATAATGCTGCACATGGGTCTGTCCGGTTTTGAGCGTGAGGCCCTTCTGCATGAATGCGCCGAGCGGAAACTTGTCCACGAAGCCACCATAAACGGCCGGCATCGACACGCGCCCGCCCTTCCGACAGGCAAGGATCGCCTGACGAATGGAGTGGGGCCTGTCAGTTCCGAGGAAGGTAGAGGCCTTGATCTGATCGATGACGTTGTCGACGAAGAAGCCGTGTGCCTCGAGGCCGACCGCATCGATGCAGGCATCCGGCCCGATGCCGCCTGTCATCTCCATCAACGCCTCGTAAGTCGCGCTCTCCTCGAAGTTTATGGTCTCCGCCCCGAACTTGCGGGCGAGCTCCAGACGACGCGGAAAGTGATCGATCGCAATTACGCGCTCGGCACCCATCAGGAACGCGGATTGAACCGCGAACAGGCCAACTGGCCCGCAGCCCCAGACGGCCACGGTATCACCAGGTTCGATCTCAGCGTTTTCGGCTGCCATCCAGCCCGTGGGCAGGATGTCCGAGAGGAACAGGACCTTTTCGTCTTCAACTCCATCGGGAACGACGATGGGCCCGACATCGCTGAACGGGACGCGGACATATTCCGCCTGCCCGCCCGAATAGCCGCCGGTCATGTGGCTATACCCGAACAGACCAGCCATTGGATGGCCATATAAGGTCTGCGCGATATCCTGGTTCTCCGCCGGCAGACCATTCTCACAGGCGGAATATTGGTGCTTCCCGCAATGATAGCAGCCACCGCATGAAATGGTGAAGGGAACAACAACGCGCTGCCCCTTCTTCAGCGTTGATTTGGCGCCGACCTCCACCACTTCACCCATGAATTCGTGGCCGAGGATGTCGCCGGACTGCATGGTTGGGATGTAGCCGTCGTAGAGGTGAAGATCCGATCCACAGATGGCGGTCGACGTAATCTTGATGATGGCGTCGCGCGGGTTGAGGATCTCAGGGTCATCCACCGTATCGACGCGCACGTCGTGCTTGCCATGCCAGGTAAGCGCTCGCATCAGTTCTTCCCCTCTTCCAGAAGGCGGCGATTGCGCGCGCCGGTGGCCACTTCGCCGGTTTCCATGAGCTGCTTGAAGCGTCGCAGGTCACGTCGCGCCTGGATTGCGGGCTCCCGCTGGAACATCTTGGCGATGACCTTGCCGATGATCCCCGCCGGCGGATCGTAAAGGATCGTCGCGGTAACGATTGTCCCCCGTCCCGCCTGTGCGTCACGAAATTCGATGCGGCCACTGTTAGGGACGTCCGCGCCTTCTTCCGATGCCCAGGCGATATACTCGCCGTCGCTCTCCTCCGTGATCGCCGCGATCCACTCCACGTGCGATCCTCCCGGACCTTTTACGGTCCAATGTGATCGGCGGTCGTCGAGCAATTCGATACGCTCGACATTGTCCATGAAGCTGGGCAGATTGGTGAAGTCGCGCCAAAAGGCGAATAAGTCGGCCCGAGGACGATTGATGGTGACCGTGCGCCCAATCAATTGATCTGGATCACCAGTGTCCGGCGAACCGACGTTGCGAGTAGCGGCGTCAATTGCCGCACTGTGATGTTTCGAAGTGGAGAGCGGCGCATCATCTGCGCGCGCCGGGTCGATCGTCTCGGCCATCTCATCCTCCTGGTGAATGGCCTGTCAACGATGCGCGGCGCCTGCGCGTTCCGACCTTTGGTGCGCAAGCTGCGTTATTGCCGAGATATTCTGATGCTGCTGCCGTGTGGGCGATCGCGAATCTCAGCAGCACTGCCGACGTCGGCTCGACCTTGCGACAAGCCGAAGCGCTGAACGATCACGATGCGCGATCTGCGTTTTAGCGCTCACGGGCTACTTTTTGGCGAGTAATCAGCGAACACCCGAGTTCGCCCGAGCGGCGTTGAGCCTAACACCAGGGGAATGGAACAACGCTCGTGAACGGTCGAGGCGATCAACGGCCGCGGCGACCGCCACGATCGCGCGTCAGCGACGCCGATATGCTCGCCATCATGGTTTCGTAATGGCCAACCGTGAAGCCGGCTTCGAAGAAGGCGCGCAACTCACTGGCCGGCACCTGAAAGCTGTGGTGCCACGCGAGCACTGCCATTCGGCGAAGCGCTTCGAGCTTGGGGTCTGCGAGCCGCGGATTGCTCTGGCGGAAGATCGTGGCCATCGCCATCGACAGTCTGCCGGGCTGTCGCAGTGACGACAGGCTATCATTGCGGGCAAGCGCCACTACCGACCATTCAAGCGCACTCAGCGGCGAAGTGCCAGCGTTGGCCTGATCAGCTGCGGTTGTAATTGGCTCCACACGCAGACAGGCAGCGCCGCTTGGCGGAAGGCTCGCGGCCAGCGTGTCAAAAGCCATGTAAGCCATGCTGCTTCCCCTTCTGTTGTTCGCACCGGATGACCAAGGCGGGAGCAGAGAGGCTCGCCTATGCGCTGTTCATTGGTTGACTGACGTCAGGCTAGATGTCGCTTTGCGTCACCGCCTTGTGTACCAACCGGTATATTGAACAGCCGAAGCGGCGTCAACAGCTTTCCGTACCAATTGGTACGCAAAGTCGCAGATCGAAAATGGGAGCGTGCCACCAGAGAACACTGCCCTCACTGCAGCCAAGTAGGAGCGCCCCGACGGTTGCAGACGCCCGCCCACCAGCCTGCCATTGCATGCTTCCACTGCCGCATCGCCCCGCGCCGAGCAAAGCGCGCGCAAGCCAAGATGAAGGCCATTGGTGCGGCTACAAGGAGGCGGAACTGCGTCGTGTCCCTGATGACGTGGAGCTTGTTACGCTCGTCTAGGTAGATCGGCAGGGGCGGCCGCGCTCGAAGGCTCGCGGCTGACCCGGTAGTGCCCCCCTGCCCATGGCAGACACGCGCGCCGGGGGCAAAGCCAAGTCGCAAACCCTTAGCCTGAGCTCGAAGACACCATTCAATCTCCTCCGCATAGAGGAAGTAATCATCCCGCATCAGGCCGGCCGTGGCCACGAAGGAACGCCCAATCAACATGCACGCACCGAGCAGGTAGTTCATGCGGCTTTCGACAAAGCGCGGATCCACGGGCGCGGTCACAGGAGCGCCGAAGCCGATGGACTCTGCGCGCGCGCACCAGGTGTTCCAGCGCCCGCCATAGGCCTGCACTCGGCCGTTTGGGTGGTAGAGCACTCCGCCCGCTGCTTCACAGTCGCCGCGCTGAAGTCGCTCAACCAGCGCCTCCAGCGCCTCTGGATCAGCTCGGGTATCGGGGTTTAGAACCCACCAGAAATCAGCATCCGGGCGCGCGGCCAGGCACGCATTCACGCCACCGGCATAGCCGAGGTTTGCGGCCTGTTCGAGCAACGCAATCGGCTGGCCGGCGGGCAGCCGGGTCGGCAGCGTTGCGGCAAGCCGTTGTCGCGCGTCATCTCCGCCATTCTCGCAAATGACCACCTCGAAATCGGTGAACGTCGATTGTGCGAGGGCGGCGAGACAATGCGCAATTAGCGGCGGATCGCGAAAGGAGACGATACAGACGACAACTTGAGTCAAGCGCGCGCTCCCACCAACCGCAACATTCCATCGGCGAACCGCCACAATCGCAAGCGCGCCAAGGTCGCGGCACCGCGCCGCCGCTCAACGGTGCCGGCAAGTGCAGGGCTCGTCAGTACCCGCGGAAGGTGGGCGAGGATCGAGAGCGGCATCGCTGCGGTCGATGCAAGCCAGCGGAGCCGGCCGCGTGGCGTCATCAGCGTGTTGGCATAAAGCTCCGCGTTGAGGCGGTGCCATTTTGCATGCAGTGCGCGCCAGTCACTCCGCGCCGGGTGCGCGACCCGTGCAGCCGGCGCATAGCCGAGCCGAAAACCAAGCGCACGAGCTCGCAGGCACCAATCCCGGTCCTCGGACATGCCGACATGGAATGGCCCTGTCGCGGAATAGACGTCGCGCCGGCAGAACAGGTTTGCCGTAACGGAAAAGCCCTCGCGCTCCACATAGCGGCGGTTATTGAATGCAAAGACTGCCTCATAGGCTTCGGCGCCCGATTTCTCGCGGCCGCTGAACAACAATGACATCGCCCCTCCGACGATGTCGTAAGCTTCCAAGGCGGCCACTCCGGCAGCGAGCCATCCAGAATCAGGCACACAATCGGAGTCCGTGAAAGCGAACAATCGGCCCTGCGCCACCGCAGTGGCGGCGTTGCGCGCTGGCCCTGCGCCCTTTTCACGCGCCAACACCAGCTGCGCGCGCTGTCCGATCACTTCGCGCACCGCGGCTTCACCCCGGAGACTCATGTTGTCTGCCACGACAATCTCGTAACGATCGCGGGGCAACGATTGTGCGGTTAGAGCCGCGAGACAACGATCTAGGCCCTGTAGATCATTGTAGTGCGGCACGATGACGCTGACCTCGACCATAAGCGTTACGCGGCCGCAGCGAGGCCAGTCCATGCACGCAGCATTCCACTGGTGGGATGGAAGATCAGCGCGGGATTGTCCTGCACCAAGGCACGCAGGTCGGTAAGGTCGAGTTCCCACCAGCGGCTTTGCTCAAGTGCCGCCTGCACGTCGCGCGGGAAGCGCTCCCGCACAACCCGCGCCGGGTTGCCGACGACCACAGCGTAGCGAGGAACATCACGGGTGACGATTGCGCCCGCCCCGATGACGCTTCCGCGGCCGATCCGTCGGCAGCCGGGTAGGATGATCGCGTGGTGCCCGATCCACACATCGTCCTCGATCACCTGCGGATCATCATAGTGGATGTCGGCATCCACCACGCCGAACTTGCGCTCATACAAAGCAGGATGGGTGGTGATCGCCTCCAGAGGGTGGTTGATCGGCGCGGAACGGACCGTCTTGGCGATGGAACAGTAACGGCCGACGATCAGCGGGCCCGGCATCCGCCACTGATCGAAGCAGCCGTAGCTGTACAGGCCAACGTCGATCCGGTGTCGTTCGCAGAACCAACGCCGCAGCGCCATGCTGCGGAACGGGTCGCGTTGCCATCGCCAGATCCTCGCCCGCTCGATGGCGCGTGATGCCATGCTCAACATTGTCGCCCCCGCCTGCGTTCCTTGACGCCTTGGATAGCGGAAGCCGCAGGAATGAAGTCGCTAGAGCATTCAAAACGGATGCAATTTCAGGCGCGGATCGCGAGTGCCCCGAGCACGAGCGCTGCCGCGATCGCGATCAACTGCAAGGTCCGCCAATCGACCAGGCCGACCGCATCCGGATCGTGCCGGCGCGTCGGTCGGCTGTCCCCCCATGCCGCCCCTGCTGCTGCGACTGCGCAGGATGCCGCCGCCCCGAGCAGCACCGCTTGCGTTGCCATTCTTCTGCCTCCAAACCGACGCCAATGAACTTGCCCCAGGGAGAGAGATAATGCGCACTATCGGCATTGCGACCATCTTGCTTGCGAGCGCCGCGGCAGCCACGGCACAACATGCGGCCCAGCAGCATGCGCCGATCTCCGCCGAGGTCCGGGCGGCCGTTCAGAACCCGCAACGCAGCGACGTCAACCGGCAGCGGGATGAGTACCGCCATCCCGCAGAAACACTGTCATTTCTCGGAGTGAAGCCGACCGACACGGTGGTGGAGTTCAGCCCGGGCGGGGGCTGGTATACGGAAATCCTGGCGCCCTTGGCCAAGGGTAAGGGACGCTACGTGGCCTTGGTCAGTGCGCGCGGGGTCGCCAGCACGGAGAAGATGCTAGCCGACAAACAGGCCTGGTTCGGCGCTACTACTGTTGCAACCGTTGACGGTGCGAACGGCACCAGCACCGTTCCGGCAGGCAGTGCGGACGTGGTGCTGACGTTCCGCAACGTCCATAACCTGCTGATGAACGACGATCCGGCGGTCGCCGGGCGTACCTTTGCTGCTTTCTACGCGATGTTGAAGCCGGGCGGCACGTTGGGCGTTGTCGATCATCGCCTGCCGGAATCCATGGATTCCGCACTCGAAAAGAAGAGCGGCTATATCAAGCGGTCGACCGTCGTGCGGCTGGCCGAGGCAGCGGGATTTAAGCTGGCGGGCGAGAGCGAGGTGAATGCCAACCCCAAGGATACTCACGATCACCCCGGCGGTGTCTGGACCCTGCCACCCACCTTCGCGTTGAAGGACGTGGACCGGGCCAAATACGCCGCGGTCGGTGAAAGCGATCGGTTCACCCTGAAGTTCGTGAAGCCAAAGTAAGAGAACGATCAATCATGGTGAAAACCGCCGACGAGCTCGACCTGATGCGGGAATCTGGCAGGCTGCTGGCATCCGTCTTTGAGATGCTGGATCAACAGCAGCTTGCAGGCATGTCGACGCTACAGGTCAATGATCTTGTTGAGCGGTTCATCACCATCGACCTGCAAGCCCGGCCTGCGAGCAAGGGACAGTATGGTTTTGCCTATGTCCTGAATTGCTCGATCAACCATGTGGTTTGCCACGGTGTCCCCGATGCGAACGAGATCATTCGCGACGGGGACATCATCAACCTTGACATTACGCTGGAAAAGAACGGCTTCATCGCCGATTCCAGCAAGACGTATCTGGTTGGCCAAACGTCGCCGGCGGCCCGGCGTTTGGTGCGCGTAGCGCAGGAAGCCATGTGGAAGGGCATCAGACAGGTTCGTCCGGGCGCTCGCCTGGGAGACGTCGGCGCCGCGATCGAACGCCATGCCAAGAAGAACGGCTATTCGGTGGTCCGAGAGTTTTGCGGGCATGGCATCGGCCGCGAAATGCATGAAGAGCCGCAGGTGCTGAACTTCGGCCGGCCGGGTACGGGACCGATGCTGCGCGAGGGCATGACCTTCACGATCGAGCCCATGATCAATCAGGGAAGCCGAAAGGTTTCCACTCAGGATGACGGATGGACCGTGGTGACGACCGACCGTAAGCTATCAGCACAGTTCGAACATACCGTGGCGGTCACAAGCGGCGGCGTGGAAGTGCTCACCCTGCGCAGCGACGAGAAGCCGCTGGTGGCGATGCGCGCCTGATCTTTGGGAACTAACGGAAGTGACGGTAAGCGGGGCGGCCACCGATAATGGGATGACGTACCGGGTTGATCAGCCAACCAGCTTGTCAACCTTGTCCTGCAGCCTAGCGAGTTCCGCCTTCAGCGCGGCGATCTCGTCATCCTTGTTGGCTACGGGCGGAGGCGTGGTCGGCTTGAAAGCGCTGGTCGCGGCTTCAAACATCGCCATGTTGCGCTTCGCCATCTCGGCAAAAGGCGAGCCGGCGAAAGCGCCCTCAACTGCGGATTTGAATTGGGCCTGGTTGCGACGGAAGCTGTCCATGGACGCCTCCAGATAACCGGGCACCATGGCCTGCATCGAATCGCCATACATGGCGATCAGCTGCCGCAGGAAATTCACCGGCAGCATCGGCTGTTCCCCACGTCCCTCCTCTTCCATGATGATTTGGGTAAGGATGTTGTGGGTTATATCCTCGTCAGTTTTGGCATCAACGACCTTGAACTCGCGTCCTTCGCGGGTCATCGCGGCGAGATGCTCAAGGGTGATGTATGACGAGCTTTCGGTATTGTAGAGTCGGCGGTTGGCGTATTTCTTGATGATGATCGCGCCCTCTCCGCTGTGCTGCTTCTTCATCGCGATGCCCCGCTCATGACTTCTTACTGCGCTACAGCATCTGTTATGGCACCGCAACACGGCCCAAGGCCACTACCCCTGTTCCTCGACATGCTGGGCAACGAAACTGCAGCATCCCCATCCAGAATGAGTAGTGCGCTCGCCGGTCTGCGCCGCTATCAGGAAGCGCCCCGTACGAAGAGGCGAATGGCCAGAGCGGTCAAGCGGCAGGGCCGCGCGCGCCTGCGGGATTATGGCGGCACAGGGCGCCCGGTGCTTTTTGTACCATCGCTGATCAACCCACCCTTCATCCTCGACCTGATGCCAGGGCGATCTCTGATGCGGTGGATCGCACAGCAGGGCTACCATGCCTGGCTACTTGATTGGGGAGAGGCACAACCGACGGATCGCGGCCTCGACATCAGCGGTCATATCGAGCGGGTTCTGATCCCGCTGATGCGACGCTTCGATACTCCGCCGGTGCTTGTCGGCTATTGCCTTGGCGGCACGATGAGCATTGCCGCGGCGGTATCGGGGGCCTGTGCGGGCACGGCCGTAATCGCCGCACCTTGGCACTTTAATGGATATGGTGACACGCGCGGGGACATTGCTTCGCTCTGGGAAGCTGCGCAGCCCGGCTGCGAGCAACTAGGGCTTGTCCCGATCGAGGTACTCCAGACTGGCTTCTGGAAACTCGATCCGGCGCGAACGATCGCCAAATTCGAGGCGTTTGCGACAATGTCGGGTGACGAGGCCGCGATGTTTGTTGCGATGGAAGATTGGGCGAACAGTGGCGCCCCGCTCACTTATGCGGCCGGTGCGGAACTGTTTGAGCAACTGATCCTGGCGGACGCACCCGGTTCAGGGAAGTGGCACGTCGCGGGCAAGACGATCGATCCTGAAACCCTGCCGTGCCCCGCTATCGAGTTCGTCTCCCTTGCCGACCGGATCGTACCGGCCGCGACGGCGATCGGCCTTAGCAATCGCCGAGAGTTGGGTGCTGGACATGTGGGTATGGTCGTCGGGAGCCGCGCCAGAGAGCAGCTTTGGGAACCGCTGCGCCACTGGCTGGCTACCCTTCCCTGATCAGACCCAGATCCGGTCGAAACGTCGACCAAGGCCGGTCAGCAGCTCATACTGCGACACCTCCGATACAGCCGACGCATGAGGAAGGTCGGAGTCGAAGGAGATCCAGTCGCCTTCACCGACGTCGAGGCCAGTGACATCCACTGCCGTCAGATCCATCGAGACGCGGCCAATGACTGGAACAGCGACGCCTTCCACGAACGCTGTTCCGCGGCTGGAGAAGGCTCGTCGATAGCCGTCGGCATAGCCGAGGTTCAGAACCGCTACGACGCTGTCTCGCTCAGCGACCCAGGTGAGATTGTATCCGACACGGCCACCCGCCGGGACCGCACGGCGTTGCAGCACTTCTGCCTCGATCGTCGCAACGGGGCGGATCACGCCCGCCAGAGCCGCGCAAGGCACGCCACCGTACAGGGCGATGCCGGGGCGCGTGAGATCAAAGGCATAGTCTTTGCCCAAAGCGATCCCTGCGGAATTTGCCAAGCTGATCCGTCTTGCGGATGAGCGATCAGCGATGGCCTGCAAACCCGCGCGCTGGCGCTCGTTGATGGGGTCATCCTGCTCCTCCGCCGAAGCGAGATGACTCATCAGCGTTTCCACATGGAGCCCGTCCAGCAAGCCAGAAGCAATCTCGTCCGTGGACACACCCAGCCGGTTCATGCCGGTGTCCACCATCACGTCACACGCGCCCATACCGGCCTCGCGCCAGCGCTGGATCTGCGCACTCGTGCTCAGAACCGGCCTTGCCGGCACGCTCTTCGCGAGGACCATGTCCGCGGATCGCGCGCCGTGAAGCACCGACACTGACACGTCGGCTCGAGCAAGAGCCGCAGCCTCTGCCCAGGTTGCGACGAAAAAGTCCCGGCAGCCCGCATTCGCGAGACGGCGCACCACTTCTGCGGCGCCGAGGCCGTAACCATCAGCCTTCACCGCCGCGCCGCATGAAGCGCGACCACTCATCCGTGCCAGCGATTGCCAGTTCTCAACAAGGGCGGCCCCGTCCAGCCGCAATCGGTTCGGTGCATTCATGCGCAGGCGGATAGCGGCGAGATGGGCTCGACGCTACCGCAGCGCTTCATGCCACCGGCTTATGCCGCGGCACGACTGTCTTCAAAGTAAGGCCTAGTCCTTCATGGTTGCTGGAACGATGCCGCCATTCTTCTCCAACTCACGCATTACTGCCTTGTGGAGCCAGATGTTCATCTCAGCCGAGCCATCCTTGTCACCGGTGTAGCCGAGTTCGGTGGCCAGTTCCTTGCGGTTCGCGAGGCTCGAGTCGATACCCAGCAGCTTCATCAGATCGACAATCGAGGTACGCCAGTTCAGCGCCGGCCCCTCGTGTTTGGCAGCGAGGTCAGACAGCACCTTCTCCACATCCACGGGGGCGGCCGGCGCTGCCGTCGCTTGGGAAGGTGCGGGCGACGCTGGCTGCGCAGCAGGCGTCGGGGCGGAAGGCGTGGGCACCGGCTTTGGCGTGGCACCCGGGGCTGGCGCCGCCTGAGGCGCGGGTTTCCCGGAGAACTGGCCACCGAGTGGGCCCCGGTCCCCGAAGATGGCCTTCTTGATCGCGCCAAAGATGCTCACGCTGATACTCCCGATCATTGCTGACGACCGTAGAACGTCGAAACGCCCGAATTGGTGCCGCGGGAACGGGGCAGACGAGCAGGACGTTTAGCTAGCGAAATGAAAAAACGGATCGCCGGATTGTTGCTCCTTTCGCTCGCGGCATGTGACGCCCTGCCTCGAGATCCGGATCGTACCAGCGATCGACTTCGCCAAAGCCGTATCTTGCGTGTCGGCATCAACGGGGAACCCGTTGCGCCACAAGCTCAAAGTCTGGTGGCAGAGTTGGCGGAGCACAACGACGCGCGCGTCTCGATCCGCAGAGCGGCGCTCGAGCCGCTGATTGTCGATCTGAACGCCGGGCGACTCGATCTCATATTAGCGCCCATGGCGAAGGATTCGCCTTGGAGGAAGCTTGTCGCACCAGGGCCTGCGCTTTCGATCGAAGGAGCCGGGAAGCAGAGGATTGAGTGGCGGGCGCTGATGAAAAACGGTGAGAACCGCTGGATCATGCAGGTTGAGCGCCTCAGCCGACAGGTAAGCGGGGCGCGCTCATGAGTTCCTCCCATGATCCTGCCGCCGCGCTACATCGCGCCAAGCGGCTTAACTGGCATCAACTGGTTTGGTTTGCCGCAGTCGTGATCGTGATGGGTTTGGTGATGGGCCAAAGCCAAACGATGAAGACGGCGTGGATTGAGGACATGCTCGGCTTCGTTCCGCCGATCGCCTTTCTAGCCGCGTCACACCTGGAGCAGCGACCACGAAGCGCCCGTTTTCCATTCGGCTTCACCCGGGCAAACGGACTTGGCTTCTTCGTCGCAGCGGTCGCCCTGGCAGCAGTCGGCGTCTTGCTGCTGATCAACGCCGCCATGACTCTGGTGATGGAAGAGCATGCAACTGTCGCCTCGGTCCAGCTGTTCGGACGCGATATCTGGCTGGGCTGGCTGATGCTGGCCGCTCAACTGTTCGCGCTGATCCCGCCAATGGTGATCGGGGCCAAGCTGCTCCCGCTCGCACGCGCGCTCGACGACAAGCTTCTTCACACCAATGCGATGATGAACAAGGCGAACTGGCTGACCGGCGCCGCTGGCCTCGCCGGCGTGATCGGGCTTGGCCTTGGCTGGTGGTGGGCGGACGCTGTTGCCGCGGCGCTTATATCCGTGGATATCATCAACGACGGATGGAAGGCGATGCGCTCGGCCGCGGCGGAACTGATTGACGGTGCCCCGCGCTCGCTTGATGCCCCAGAGGTCGCGAGCGATGCACGCGCGCTTCACGAAGCGCTGGATCAGCGGTTTCCCGGCGCGACCATCCTGATGCGTGAAACCGGACGCCTGATCCACGTCGAAGTTCACGGGGTAGCGCCGCCGGCTCCAACCCCGTCGCGGGAAGATTTATGGCCTTGTGGGCCCGACAGCGCCTGGCGCCTTGCGCAGGTGACGTTTACCGGGCGTCCGCTGGAGGCCGATCGTCACCAGCAGCTTTTCAGATCGGGCTGACGGCAAGGATCTCGATGGCGTCGGCGCGACCATTGAAGTCGACCAGTTCGCCCTCACCCGCACCCATCATCGCGCGCGCGAGCGGGGCCGAAAAAGCAACAAGCCCAGCCGCGGGATCCGCCTCGTCATCGCCGACGATGGCAATTTCTCGCTCCGCACCATTGAGGCGGAACCGCACTCGTGAGCCGAACGCCACTTCGTCATCCGGCGCGGGTGGAGCCGAGATTGCCGTAATCCGACGCATATTCCAGTATCTGAGCTCGCGTGCGATCTCTTCCCGGCGCCCCTCTTCGGCGCCGTTCTGCTCGGCCTCCAGCGCGGCAATGCGCTCTGTGATCAGAGCCTGGCCGCGGGGCGTGACCAGATTGGGGCCGGCCGGCAAGGGCAACTCGAACCGAGGCTCGAGATGTTCCTCGTCGCTCTCCCGGCGAAACGCAACGCTCATGCCGTGCCCTGAAAGGTCTTGATGATGCCGGAGAAGTCGGTCGAGCCATGACCGGCGTCGTTGAAGGCGCTGTAAAGTTCGGTTGCGCGCGTTCCCATCGGCAGGTTAGCGCCGGCCTCTCCCGCCGCTGCCATGGCGAGCCGAAGGTCCTTCAGCATCAACGCCGCGGCAAAGCCGCCCTCGTAATTGCGATCGGCGGGGCTTTCGGGACCAACACCAGGCAACGGGCAATAGGTGTTCAGCGACCAACTCTGTGCCGTGGCCTTGCTGGCGATGTCATAAAAGACCTGCGGGTCCAGCCCGAGCTTCTCCGCCAGGGCGAGCCCTTCGCAGGTGGCGATCATCGTCGCCCCCAGGATCAGATTGTTGCACATCTTCACGGCCTGCCCCGCGCCGCTGGCACCAGCATGGATAACAGCCTTGCCCATCGCTTCGAGATAGGGCTGTGCCCGGCTGAAGCCGCTTTCGGTACCGCCAACCATGAAGGTCAGCGCACCTGCATTAGCCGCAGCGATGCCGCCCGAAACCGGGGCATCGACCGCTTCGAGACCCTTGGCCGTTGCATCCTGCGCCAGCTGCCGTGTGGTAGCGACGTCAATGGTCGAACAGTCGATCAGGATCGTTGAGGGGGCGGCGTTGGGGAACACCGCATCCGCATAGACGGCCGCGACATGCGTCCCGGCCGGCAACATGGTAATGACTGCCTCCGCACCCTCCACAGCTTCGGCAGCGCTACTCGCCGGCAAGCACCCCGCCT
Source organism: Sphingomonas sp. IC4-52 (assembly GCF_020707225.1). Lineage (NCBI taxonomy): Bacteria > Pseudomonadati > Pseudomonadota > Alphaproteobacteria > Sphingomonadales > Sphingomonadaceae > Sphingomonas > Sphingomonas sp. IC4-52. The sequence goes on from NZ_JAJFEU010000001.1 coordinate 766,778, forward strand.
TCTTCGCGCGCTCCAGCGCTTCCGTGCTGAGGTCGAAGGCTCGCACGTCATGCCCCGCCTTGGCGAGGTTTGCGGCCATGCCGCCGCCCATGTTGCCCAGTCCGATGAATGCCACGCGTGCCATGCCAAACTCTCCAGATCTCGAAGTCCCTCTCCTTCAGAGGAAAGGTTAGGGGTGGGGTGTCTCAGTCTCACCAAGACTACGATCAAAAGGACCGCCCAGCAGACAGGCCCCACTCCGACCCCTCCCCTAAAGGAGAGGGGCTAATTACCTGATTTACCGACCCTTCCAGACCCCCTGGCGCTTCTCGATGAAGGCGGCCATGCCCTCGGCCTTGTCCTCCGTCGCGGTCAGGATCTGGAACAGGCGACGCTCGGTCAGGATGCCCTGCGCGAGGTTCGTTTCGAACGCGGCGTTGACCATCTCCTTGTTCACCATCGCGGCCATCGGCGGCATCGAGGCAATGAGTTCGGCAGTCTTGAGCGTCTCTTCAAGGAGCGAGGCGAGCGGCACCACCTTCGCGACGAGGCCCGAACGTTCCGCTTCGGCGGCATCCATCATCCGGCCGGTGAGGCACATTTCCATCGCCTTGGCCTTGCCGATCGCGCGGGTCAGCCGCTGCGAGCCGCCCATGCCCGGCGCGACGCCCAGCTTGATCTCGGGCTGGCCAAACTTCGCGGTGTCCGCGGCGTAGATGAAGTCCGCCATCATCGCGAGCTCACAGCCGCCGCCCAGCGCGAAGCCGTTCACCGCCGCGATCCACGGCTTGCGCGTCGCCACGACGCCTGTCTGCCAGCCGGCGAAGAAATCCTGCAGGAAGAAATCGGCCGCGGCCATGTCGGCCATCTGCTTGATGTCCGCCCCCGCGGCGAACGCCTTCTCGCCCGAGCCGGTGAGCACGAGGCAGCGCTGGCTGCCGTCCTTGTCGTAGGCGCCGAACGCCGAAGACAGATCGGCAAGCACATCGCTGTTGAGCGCGTTCAGCGACTGCGGGCGGTTGAGCGTGACGAGCGTGACGGCACCGCGCTGCTCGACGAGGATGTTGGCATATTCGGTCATCGGTCTCTCCCCTTCCCTCGCCGCGGCACCGCCGGCGGCGCTGGGTTCATTGGTCAATCGTGCGGCGTCCATGCCTCGGCGTCGGGCAGCGGCGCGAAGATCTGGTCAATCACATGATCGCTGACGCCTTCGGGCGTCGCCGGTTCCCACTTGGGCGCATTGTCCTTGTCGACGATCACCGCGCGCACGCCTTCGAGGAAGTCGTGGCGCTGAACGACCCGGGCGCCGACGGCATATTCCTGGCGCATCTCGTCGGCGAAGGTCGCCATTCCCTTGCCGTCGTGCAGCAGCTTGAGGCTGACCTTCATCGTCTGTGGCGACTTGGTCCTGAGCGTCGCGAGCGTCGCGGCGGCGAACTCACCGCCGTCGGCTTCCAGCGCGGCGTAGATGTCCTCGAGCTTGTCCGACGCGAACAGCCGGTCGATTTGGGCGCGCTTGTCGAGCAGCGCGGCCGGGCCGGGCTCGGCGGAGAGGGCGTCCAGCGTCGCGGCGATCGCGGTGGGAGCGGCAGCGATGCGGCGCTTGGCCTCATCGACCTGATCGGCCGGCAGGTAATGCGTGGCAAGACCAAGCGCGAACGTTTCCGCGCCGTCGAGGCGATGGCCGGTCAGCGCCAGATATTGCCCGATCCGCCCCGGCAGGCGGGAGAGATACCAGCCGCCGCCAACATCCGGGAACAGGCCAATGCCGGTTTCGGGCATGGCGAACTTCGTGTTCTCGGTCGCCACGCGATAGCGGCACGGCTGCGCAATGCCAACGCCGCCGCCCATGGTGATGCCGTCCATGAAGGCCACCGTGTCCTTGGCGTAGGTGAACAGCCGGTGGTTCATGCGGTATTCGGTGTGGAAGAACTGGCGCGCCTCCGCCCCGTCCTTCGCGCCGCTGTCGGCCAGCATGCGGATGTCGCCGCCGGCGCAGAAGCCGCGGCCCTCGGCATGGTCGATGATGATCGCGCGCACGCCATCGTCGCTGCGCCACGCCTCCAGTGCCTCCAGCACGCCGACGCACATCGGGGTGGTGAGCGCGTGGATCGCCTTCGGGCGGTTCAGCCGGATGCGGCCGATCGGGCCGTCGACAAAGGTCAGAACGTCACTGGTCATCCGCAAAATTCCCGAAACTTGTGCGTGTGAGAGAGAAGATAAAGACGTTCGTTTCGCAGGCGATCCTATCTTCTCTCACACGAGCCGCGTGTAGGACAGTTACTGGCGCGTCAGTTCGCGGCCGACGATCATCCGCATCACCTGGTTCGTGCCTTCAAGGATCGAATGGACGCGCAGGTCGCGCCAGAAGCGTTCGATCGGGTAATCCATCAGATAGCCGTAGCCGCCGTGGAGCTGCAGCGCGCGATCGACCACCGACGACCCGGTGTCGGTCGCCAGCCGCTTCGCCATGGCGGCAAAGCGCGTCTTGTCCGGCGCGTTGGCGGTCACCTTCGCGGCGGCGACGTAGAGCAGGTAGCGGGCGGCCTGAAGCTCGGTATCCATGTCGGCGAGCGTGAACTGGGTGTTCTGGAAGTCGGCGATGCGCTGGCCGAACTGCTGGCGGTCCTTGGTGTAGGCGATCGCCTCGTCCAGGCAGCGCTGCGCCCCACCAAGCGAGCAGGCGCCGATGTTGAGGCGGCCACCGTCGAGGCCCATCATGGCGAAGCGGAAGCCCTCGCCTTCCTGCCCGACCCGGTTTGCCACCGGCACCTTCACGTTATCGAAAAGCACCTGGCGCGTCGGCTGTGCATGCCAGCCGAGCTTGCGCTCGTTCGCGCCAAAGGAGACGCCGTCCGTGTCCTTGTCGATGACGAGGCAGGAAATGCCCTTGGGCCCCTCAGCGCCGGTGCGCACCATCGTCACATAGACCTCGTTCTCCCCGGCGCCGGAGATGAACTGCTTCGATCCATTGACAATGTAATGATCGCCCTCAAGCCGCGCGCTGGTCTTGAGCGCCGCCGCGTCCGATCCGGAGCCGGGCTCCGTCAGGCAATAGCTCGCCATCTTGTCCATGGTGACGAGGCTGGGGAGATAGCGGCCCTTGAGATCGTCCGAGGCGAAGCGGTCGATCATCCACGACGCCATGTTATGGATCGAGATGAACGCGCTGGTGGCGGGGCAGCCATAGGCCATCGCCTCCATGATCAGCGCCGCCTCGAGCCGACCGAGGTTGATGCCGCCGCTTTCCTCGCTGACGTAGATCGCCGCGAAGCCGAGCTCGGCCGCCGCCTTGATCGTGTCGCGCGGGAAGATGTGCTTTTCGTCCCATTCGGCAGCGAAGGGCGTGATGCGATCCGCGGTGAAGCGGCGCGCGAGATCCTGAATCTCGCGCTGGTCGTCGGTGAGATCAAACTGGTCAGTCATTTTCCGGCTCTAGCGAAAGACAACGGTGCGTGCACCATTGGCCAGAACGCGCCGCTCGGCGATCCAGCGCACGGCGCGGGCAAGAACCTGCGCCTCGATATCGCGGCCGATCGCGATCAGCTCGTTCACGGTCGCGCGATGGTCGACGCGCTCGGCGGCCTGTTCGATGATCGGCCCCTCGTCGAGGTCGGTGGTGACGAAATGGGCGGTGGCGCCGATCAGCTTCACGCCGCGGGCATGCGCCTGGTGATAGGGTTTCGCGCCCTTGAAGCTCGGCAGGAAGCTATGATGGATGTTGACGCAGCGCCCCTCGACCGCCGCAACCAGATCGGGCGAGAGGACCTGCATGTAGCGCGCAAGCACCAGCAGGTCCGCGCCGCTATCCTCCACCACGCGCAGCAGCGCCGCTTCCTGCTCGGCGCGATTGGCGGCCGAAACCGGCAGATGATGGAACTGGACATTATGCCATTCGGCAAGGCCGCGCAGCACCTCGTGATTGGAGACGACGGCGACCGGATCGATCGGCAGCGCGCCGATCGACCAACGGTGGAGCAGATCGTTCAGGCAATGCGAGGTGGTGGAACAGGCGATCACCACCTTGGGGCGATGATCGGCCGGCACCAACGTCCAGTCGAAGCCGAACTGATCGGCCACGTCGCTGAGGCGATCGCGCATGTCGGGCCCGGTGAACACCAACCGCATGAAGAAACGGCCAGTGTCGAGATCGGCATATTGCTGGCTGTCGAGGATGAAGCCGCCCGCCTCCGCCAGCCGCCCCGTCACCGCGGCAACGATGCCGCGGCGATCGTGGCAGGAGAAGGTGAGGATCCAGCTGGGAGCGCTGATAGCGAGATCGGTCATGGAAGGGTCAGGCATCGCAGCGCGTGTAGCGAAGCCTTTCGCCATCGACCACGCGGACGAGCACGCGGCCGCCATCCTCCAGCACCAGCCCGGTTTCCTCGCGCCATTCCTGCCCCTCCCCGGTAAAAGCGAGGGTGGCGCGAAGCTCGGTTGGCGAAACGCCCTCCAACCGCGTGATGGTGGCGCGCGATTCGTAGAAGGCCAGGCGATCCGGGGTGACCGTCATCAGACCCTTGTTGTCGCCCCTCGTGGACGTGCAGTCCGCCGGCACCAGCCCCCAGCGCCCGACGAAAACCGTTGGCAGGCGCCCGTCGGTGATCGCCGTCGACATCTGCGTCGGCGTCGGTGTCGGCGTCAGTGACGGGAGGGGCTGGCCCCCCGCACTACCCATTGCCGCCGCCGTATTCGGGCTGTCGGGCACGGCGGCGGCAATGGCGGCGGCCTGCTCCGGTTCTTTGGACGCACGGCACGCGGCAAGCCCAACGAGCGCCGCGATGACCGTCAGCTTGCCAGCCATGCGATCGATCAGCCCATCGTTGGGATGACGAACGCGTCCTGGATGCGGCTGGGCCCGCCATCCTCGCTGCCGCGCGGCAGATCGGCGGCGCCGTCCGGCCAGCGCTGCGTGATCGTCTTCACCTTCGTCCAGAACTTCACGCCTTCCATGCCGTGCTGGTTGGTGTCGCCGAAGGCCGAGCGCTTCCAGCCGCCGAAGGTGTGATAGGCGACCGGCACCGGGATCGGCACGTTGATGCCCACCATGCCGACATTGACGCGCGCGGCGAATTCGCGCGCGGCATGGCCGTTGCGGGTGAAGATCGCGACGCCATTGCCGTATTGATGCTCGCTCGGCAGGCGAAGCGCGGTCTCGAAATCGGGCGCGCGGACGATCTGCAGCACCGGGCCGAAGATCTCTTCCTTGTAGCTCTGCATGTCCGGCGTGACATGATCGAACAGCGACGGACCGATGAAGAAACCTTCCTCATGCCCCTGCAGCTTGAACCCGCGGCCATCGACCACCAGCTCCGCGCCCTCGTCGACGCCGGTCTGGATCCAGTTCTCGACGCGCTGCTTGTGCGCGGCGTTCACCACCGGACCGTAATGCGCCTCCGCATCGGTGGAGACGCCGACGCGCAACGCCTCGATCGCCGGCAGCAGCTTTTCACGCAGCGCCACAGCGGTCTTCTCGCCGACCGGCACGACGACGGGGAGCGCCATGCAGCGCTCGCCAGCGGAGCCGAAGGCAGCGCCCGACAGATCCGCCACCACCTGATCGAGATCGGCATCCGGCATGACGATGCCGTGGTTCTTGGCGCCGCCCATCGCCTGGACACGCTTTCCGGCCGCGACACCGCGATTGTAGACGTAATGCGCGATGTCCGACGAACCGACGAAGCTGACCGCGCCGATCGCCGGGTGATCGAGGATCGCGTCGACCATTTCCTTGTCGCCATGGACGACCTGGAAGATCCCTTCCGGCATCCCCGCCTCGCGCATCAGCTCGGCGAGGCGCACCGGCACCGACGGATCACGCTCGGACGGCTTCAGGATGAAGGCATTGCCGCAGGCCGTCGCCACCGCGCCCATCCAGAGCGGGATCATCGCCGGGAAGTTGAACGGGGTGATGCCGGCGCCGATGCCGATCGGCTGGCGCATCGAATAGACGTCGATGCCCGGGCCAGCGCCCTGCGTATATTCGCCCTTCAGCACGTGCGGGATACCGCAGGCGAATTCGACGACCTCGAGGCCGCGCTGAATATCGCCCTTGGAATCGGCGATCACCTTGCCGTGCTCGGACGAAAGGAGATGCGCGACCTCGTCCATGTTTGCTTCGACCAGCGCCTTGAACGCGAACATCACGCGGGCGCGGCGCTGCGGGTTGGTCGCCGCCCAGGCCGGTTGCGCCGCCTGCGCCGCTGCCACCGCGCGATCGAGATCGGCCTGGGTGCCCAGCGTCACGCGCGCCTGGATCTGCCCGGTGTTGGGATCGTAAACGTCGGACACACGCCCGCCTGCCGCGCTCCCAGAGCCGACGATGTGATGATCAATGACGCGCATGCTGCCTCTCCGTTACTCTGGCCCGCGGGCCTTTAGCCGGGGGCGGTTGATTGTCACAAGCCACCCCGGTCGTGCGGTTGACGTTGGCGCCTGACCGGTCAAAGCCCCCATCACGGAGATGCGTGATGACCGATGATCCACGGCAACCTCAACACGAGCGCCCGCCGCGTATACCGCACCCGGACGACCCGGTTACCTTTGTTGATCGGCCGGAGCGTGATCCCGACAGCGGCAGACATCTCATCTTCGTCGCAATCGCACTGGTCACGATGGTGCTGTTCTGGTGGGGCATATGAGCGCCCTCAGGCGGGAACGCTGACCTTCACCACTTCCGGCAGGATCGCGTCCAGGAGCAGCATTCCGGCTTCGGTGACCCGTAGTCGGGTCCCTTCGCGGCAGATCAGGTCCGGAAGGCGCGCGATCGCACGCTCATCGACAAGTGCGTCAACCTCCAGTCCGGCGAGGCTGGCGATTCGCGAAAGATCCACGCCCTCCCTTAACCGGAGGCCCATCAACAACGCCTCTGACGCCTGGGTAGCGGGGGCGAGTGGTTCCTCGCTCTCGATACCGTGGCCGTTGCGGGCGACCGCCGACAACCAGTTTTCCGGCTTTTTCCGACGCACGGTGGCCAGTCCGCCGCGGCGGCCGTGCGCGCCAGGACCAACGCCTGCGTACGTCTGGTAGCGCCAGTACGCTAGGTTGTGACGGCTTTCCGCGCCGGGCCGCGCATGATTGCTGATCTCATAGGCGGGAAGTCCGGAGGCCGCCGTGATGGCGCGGGTAGCCTCGAAGAGATCCGCCGCCGCGTCCCCATCGGGTATCGTGAGACGGCCGGCAGCAGCCTCCGTGGCGAAGCGCGTGCCCGGCTCGATCGTTAACTGGTACAGCGACAGATGCTCCGTTCCATACGCCAGAGCACGCCGCAACTCGGCCTCCCATGCCTCCAGTGACTGGTTCGGACGGGCATAGATCAGATCGAAGCTGACGCGGGCAAACGCCTTCTGAGCGACTTCGAGCGCGCCCAACCCTTCGCTCACATCATGCGCACGGCCGAGAAAGCGCAGCGCCTGATCGTCCATCGCCTGAAGCCCGAGCGAGACGCGGTTCACGCCCGCCGCGGCGAGATCGGCGAAACACGCCGCCTCCACGGAGGATGGATTGGCCTCGAGCGTGATCTCGATACCGGGCGCGAAGCCCCAGTGGCGCTCGGCCGCTTGCAGGACGGCCGCCACCGTCTCGGGGGGCATCAGCGACGGCGTACCCCCGCCGAAGAAGATCGAGGTGAGGCGATGGCCCTTCAGGACCGACGCCTCATGGGCGAGATCGGCCAGGAGCGAATCGCGCCATACTTCCTGATCAACATTGGCGCGGACGTGGCTGTTGAAATCGCAATAAGGGCATTTCGAGACGCAGAACGGCCAGTGGACGTAGAGCGCCAGAGGATTGTCGGGGATCATGATCATGCCGATATGGTCGCGATGAAGCTGCAACGCCACCTTATCGCTCTGGCCCTTCTGTTATCTGCTTGTGCCCAGGGGCCCGAACGCGTGGTGGAGGAAACACTGTCGGAGGTGCCGGCACCTCGCGGCTCAGCCTTGCTGCGGCAAGTAATGCTGGAGGGGCATAATCGCACGCGTGCCGATGCCGGTGTCCCGCCGCTCCAGTGGGACGAATCGCTTGTTGCCTCTGCCCGCAGCTATGCCGAGGAAATGGCGCGGAGCGGGCGCTTCGCGCATGCCGAGCAGCCGCACGGCCCGACACGCCAGGGCGAGAATCTGTGGACCGGGACTCGGGGTGCATATCGGTTCGAGGAAATGCTCGGGCACTGGGCCGCGGAAGGACGCGACTTCGTGAACGGGATCACGCCTGCCTTCAGCCGTACCGGCAAATGGCAAGACGTTTCGCACTATACCCAGATGATCTGGCGCAACACGACGCGTGTCGGCTGTGCCATCGCTTCGAACAGGCGCGATGATTATCTGGTGTGCCGATACACTCCGGCCGGCAATGTGGTGGGCGAACGAACGCTCTGACCCCGCCAGCCGGATAGGTCGCCGGGTCTGCGCTTAGCGCGCCGTGATCCGCAAGCTGCCGTGACCATCGCCGGGCGCACCACGTGCGCCGGGATGCTCAGAATACCGCGGCGACCAGTTGCCGGAATGCGTCCGCCCGATGGCTGATGCCGTGCTTCGCGTCGGGGTCCATCTCGCCGAATGTCTCGGTCCGACCTTCCGGCAGGAACATGGCATCATAGCCAAAGCCGTTATCCCCGCGAGGTGGCCACACCAAGGTGCCATCCACCCGGCCCTCGAACCACTCGACGTGCCCATCAGGCCATGCCAGCGCCAGAGCACAGATGAAGTGGGCATCGCGAGATGCATCCTCGATCGCGTCCACCTTTTCGTGCACGCGGCGCATGGCTTCGTTGAAGTCCTTGCTTTCGCCAGCCCAGCGGGCGGAGAAGATCCCCGGATCACCGCCCAAAGCCTCAACGCACAGGCCGCTGTCATCAGCCAACGCGGGCAAACCGGAAAGGTCAGCCGCGGCCCTTGCCTTCAGTTCCGCGTTCATCACGAACGTGGTGCCGGTCTCTTCCGGCTCCGGAAGGTCGAGATCCTTGGCCGAGACCGCTTCCACGCCATGGCCCTGAAGCAAGGCCGCGATCTCGCGGACCTTTCCGGGATTGTGGCTGGCGATCACGAGCTTGCCCGGTTGCAGCTTGCGGATAGCTTGCGGTTCGCTGCCCTCCCCGCTCATGCCCGGATCGCCCGTTCCTGAGCCGCGAAGATGTCGGTGCAGCCGATCCGGGCCAGACGCAGCAGCCGGAGCAAGGCCTCCTCATCATAGGTGGCATGTTCCGCCGTGGCCTGCGCTTCGGCAATATGGCCGTTTTCAAGAAGGACGAAGTTGGCGTCCGCGTCCGCGTTCGAATCCTCGTCATAATCGAGATCGAGCACCGGATTTCCCTTGAAGATGCCGCAGCTTACCGCCGCAACTTTCTGAGAGATCGGATCTTTCTCGATCTTTCCGGCCTTCATCAGGCCGTTCACCGCCAGGCGCAGTGCGACCCACGCACCCGAGATCGATGCAGTGCGGGTGCCGCCATCGGCCTGGATCACGTCGCAATCGAGCACGATCTGTCGCTCGCCCAGCGCAGCCATATCTGTCACGGCGCGCAAGGATCGACCGATAAGTCGCTGAATTTCCTGCGTCCGCCCCGACTGCTTGCCCTTGGCCGCCTCGCGGCTGCCGCGGGTGTGCGTGGCGCGGGGCAGCATGCCATATTCCGCAGTGACCCAACCCTGCCCCTTGCCGCGCAAGAAAGGCGGTACACGCTCCTCGACGCTGGCGGTGACGAGCACGCGCGTATCGCCGAAGCCGATCAGCACGGACCCTTCGGCATGGCGGGTAAAGTTCGGCTCAATGGTGATTGCGCGCATCTGGTCGGGCGCACGGCCGCTGGGACGCATTCGAAACAACTCCTGAAGCCGCTCGGTTGGAACCTGACGCACCCTGCGGCTTTGTTCAAGCGCGTGGCAGTCTTCGAAAGGCTTCTGGCGAGCAGCGGTGATTTGTGCCGGCCGTAGCCGCTACGTGATTGCCGCGCCAGTATGTGCAGCCTAGATTTGGAACGTGACACCTTCCCCGCCCATCGCCGAACTGTCCGATAGAGCGCGAGACATCTTCCGCCGGGTGGTGGACGGCTATCTCGCGAGTGGCCATCCGGTTGGGTCGAAGACGCTGGCGCAGGCGGGGCTCAACCTCTCACCCGCATCGATCCGCAGCGTGCTGGCGCAGCTCGAGGACGCGGGCTTGTTGGCGGCGCCTCATACATCCGCCGGCCGCATGCCGACCGAGCTCGGCCTGCGATTGTTCGTCGACGGAATGATGCAGGCGCTTGAACCCTCCGCCGAGGAGCGCGCCACCATCGAAGCGCGCGCAGGGCTTGGCGGGCCAGTGGAAGAGGCACTCGCCGCTACCACCGCCGCGCTTTCGGGGCTTTCCGCGTGCGCAGGACTCGTGATGGTGCCGAAGCACGAACAGGTGCTTCGCTCCATTGGGTTCGTCCCCCTCTCCCACGGCCAGGCACTGGCGGTCCTGGTGAGCGAGGATGGCGCGGTGGAGAACCGGGTCGTCGACCTGCCGCCGGGTGTCGGCGCCGGCGCACTGATCGAAGCGGGCAATTACATGTCAGCGACCCTGTCGGGCCTGACGCTCGGCGCCGCACGCGTCCGGATCGAGCGGGAGCTTGCGCAAGGACGGGCCGCCGTCGACAGTGCGGCACGCGCACTGATCGAGCGCGGCATCGCCGTCTGGAGCGAAGATGGCGAACGGCGGCCCGTGCTGATCGTGCGGGGACAGGCACGCCTTCTTGATGACGCGGCCACGGCCGATCTTGAGCGAGTGCGCGACTTGCTCGACGATCTGGACGGCAAACAGGAAATCGCCGCGTTGCTGGATTCCGCAAGCGCAGGCGATGCGACCCGAATTTTTATCGGCGCCGAGAACAAGCTGTTTGCCCTTTCGGGCTCGTCCGTCATTGCAAAGCCGTTCCGCGGCAGCGACGGTCGCGTGGTCGGCGTGGTCGGCGTGATCGGGCCGACCCGGTTGAACTACGCGCGTGTCGTGCCCATGGTGGATTTCACTGCCGCAACGCTCGCCCGCTTGATGGGTTGAGCTGCCAGCAAAGACAGGGAAACGATGACCGATACCGAGACGAACACCCCGGGCGAGGATCTGCGCGAGGAAACCGCTGCCGCCGCCCCCGAGGTTGCCGAGCATGATCGCGTTGCCGAGCTGGAGGCCCAGCTTGCCGATGCCAAGCAGCAGACGCTTTATGCCCAGGCGGAGACCCAGAATGTCCGCCGCCGTGCGGAAAAGGACGCGGCAGACGCGCGCGCATATGCGGCGACTGCGTTTGCGCGCGACGTGCTGAGCGTGAACGACAATCTGGAGCGCGCACTCGCGGCGATCCCCGCCGAGCTGCGCGAGGATGAGAAGCTGAAGGGGCTCGTCACCGGCCTGGAAGCCACCGGCCGGGAGCTGACAAGCGTCTTCCAGCGCCACGGATTGACCCGGATCGAGGCGATGGGACAGCCGCTTGATCCCAACCGGCATCAGGCGATGGTCGAGATGCCCTCCGATGCCGAGCCCGGCACCATTGTTCAGGAGATGCAGTCCGGCTGGATGATCCGCGACCGCCTGTTGCGCCCGTCATTGGTCGGAGTGGCGAAGAAGCCTGCCTGACCTGCGGCGCGTCTGTTCGCGCACCGGAGCCGGGAACTGGGTGTTCTCACGGCTTCATGGCTCCGGTGCAGCGGATCGGCGCGAAGCACTCTTGGGCGATGGCCGCTCCGCGATAACTAAAACATCGATCGCCTAACCACGACGCCATCGGTGAGGTTCGCCGTAATCAGCGGAGGGCGTGATCGGGCGCCGGCTTTTACCCGCGTGAGCCACTCGGCGGTCTGGCGAGCCGCAGCTCGGGTTTGCGCAATCGCTTCTGCTTCATCGACCAGTTCAAAGCGGATGCCTGCGCCGACAGGCAATTGCGCAATGCGATCAATGTCAGGTTCAATCACCACGGCGACGCGCGGATAGCCGCCGGTGGTCTGATGATCGGCGGTCAGAAGGCTCATTCGTCCATCACCGTCGATCTGCAGCGCGCCGCGAATGGCGGGCTCACTGGGCATATCGATCCGCGAGGGCGGGAGCCTGGGACCGTCAAGGACCATTCCCATGCGGTCAAAACGCGGGCTGGCCGTGAAGCGCTCGCCCACCAGCTGTTCCAGCACCTCGCCGGAAAAGAAGCGCTGTTGCGGACCCAATATGGCCCGCGCCACCGTGATCGCAGCGGATTGAGGAGGCCGGGGGATTGCCACCGAGGTAAGATCGCCCTGAGCGTCCCGAACTGTCAGGACGCCTCCTGGCGCAATCCTGCCGCCGCCTAGACCAGCGATCAAATGAGTGGAGCTGCTGCCCAGCCACGCATCGGCCACTATTCGTCCGGCCGGCGCGCAATAGCCCCAGTTGCCCCCGCTCTCGCGGATACGACAGCGGGCTCCTGGTTGCAGGGTCACCACGCACCAGCCACCAACGTCAACGCCGTTCACCTCAGCCGTTGCAGCGCCGGTAATTGCCACGGCGACCGGATGACCTTCCGCTTTGAACGTCAGGCCGCCCAACGAAAGCTCAATGACTCTGCCATGCCCCCCACTTGCGCTTACGGCAGCAGCGAAGGCGCGCCGGTCGACCGGACCGGACGGCGGCACGCCGAACCGCCGCCAACCCGGCCGGCCCGCATCCTGAACAGTGGTGAGCGGCCCTGCCGCTTCGATCAGGAGCCGGGCTTCGCTCATTGAAGCGCCGCCAGCCCTACGCGAGTGAAGCGAACGCGGTCTCCTGCCTCGAACAGAAACGGCCGCTCCGAGGCGGGATCAAGTACGCGAAGCGGGGTGCGCCCGATCACCCACCACCCAGTGGGCATCGGCAAGGTGGTGATCAGACATTGTGGGCCGGCCACCATGACGCTTCCCACCGCATGGCCGCGCACTGCAGCCACTTTGCGCGGCAGCCGCAGCTCATTGGGGACACCGCCGAGATAAGCATAGCCGGGCGCGAAGCCGTACATGAAGACGCGGTAGTCGCCGGCGAGATGGGCGGCGATGACCGCTTCTTCGGAAGTACCAAGCGTCGTCGCGACCTCGGAGATGTCGGGCGCGGCCTCCCCTTCATAACAAACAGGCACGACGTGCGTGGTGGTCGCAAGAAGATCGACCGGCGTTGGCTCCAGCGCGCGGACATATGCCATTACCTCGCCGTGATCGACGGCAAGAGGATCGAACACGATCAGCAGGCTGGTATAAGCCGGCACTGTCTCCTGCAGCCAGCACGGCCGCGCCGTCGCAAGCGCACGATCAAGAGACAGCACGCGCCCGAAAAGGGCTTCCTCGATCATACTCCCGAAGTCCGCCAGCAGCGCACCGGAACCGGCGGAGCGGAAGACCGGATCGCTCATGCGCGATCAAGGAACGGAGCAATCTTCAGCCCCTGACCTTCCAATGCAGACCGCACCCGAGCCGCCATCGCCACGGCGGCCGGATTGTCACCATGGACGCAGATCGAGTCTGCTGCGAGCTTGATCGACGCGCCGTCAATGGTGGGCATCGCGCCACCATCGAAGAAGGCGAGCAACCGGGCCGCGGCGGCATCGGCATCGTGGATAACCGCACCCGGTGCGCTACGCGGCACGAGTTGCCCGGCAGCCGTGTAGGCCCGATCGGCATAAATCTCGCTGAACACGCGCAGACCGGCCCGTGATGCAGCGCTTTCCAGTTCGGTACCGGAAATGGCGAGAATGGCGAGGCGGCGATCCACGGCCTGAACGGATCGGACGATCGCCTCGGCAACGGCGCGCTCTGCCGCGGCGACATTGGCCAGTGCGCCATGAGGCTTCACATAGCGCACCGGGTGGCCCGCCAGCGCCGCGACCGCGAGGATGGATCCAACCTGAGCCGCCACGAACCGCTCGATCTCCGCCTCGCTCACCGGCAATCGACGGCGGCCGAAACCGGCGAGGTCGGGATAGCTGGGGTGCGCCCCGACAACGACGTCGTTGTCGCGTGCGAGGTAGAGCGTCCGAAACATGGTTTCGGGATCGCTCGCATGGCCGCCGCATGCCACATTGGCGCTGGTGACGAGCGCGAACATCGCTGCGTCGTCGCCCATGGCCCAGGGGCCGAAACCTTCGCCAAGATCCGCGTTCAGGTCGATCGTAACCACCCGGCAGCTCTACTCCCTGGCGTTGCGCTTGTCTAAACCAGCGGAGAAGCGACGATCGGCCGCGGTACATCCGTCCACGATCCGCGTGCGACGACGGTTAGAGCGACTGACCGTCGTCGATGTCGATGACCGAGCCGGTGACCATGGCGCTGGCATCGGAGGCGAAGTAGAGCAGCTGCGGATCCAGGACATCGATTGGCATGAAGCGCCGGCGGTGCCAGCCGGCGATCTGCTTGGCGCCGCCTTCACTCTCGAACCAGTCGCCGGCGATTTCCGTCTGTATGTAACCGGGCTGGATCACGTTGACGTTGACGCCCTGCCTCACCCATTCACGAGCCAGGTTCCGTCCGAGATGCGCCACCGCAGCCTTGGACGCGGCATAGGCACTATCACCATGGCCAGTCACATGGGCGGTGATTGAGCCGACCAGAACGATCCGCCCACGCCCGCTTTCCCGCGACCCCGCAGCGATCATGCGCCGCGCGCCTTCGCGCGCCGTCAGCAGCACGCCGGTGAAGTTCGTGTCGATCGTCTGTCGCAGCTTGTCCGGCGAAACATCAACGGTGCGGCCCCCGTTCGCCACGCCGGCATTGGCGATCACGGTGTCGACCGCCCCAAAGTGGGCCTCGGCGGCATCGAACGCCGTCGCAATGGAAGCTTCATCCGTCACGTCGATCGCGATGGGCAGCGCTCTGTCACCCAAGCGCGAGGCAAGGGCCTCAACCCGATCAACGCGCCGCGCGCCGATCACCACCTGTGCACCGGCGGCCACGAACACTTCGGCGAAATGGGCGCCCAGGCCAGAGGAGGCGCCCGTGATCAGCGCCGTGCGCCCGCTAAGATCGAAAGCCACGCATCCTCCCCGTTCTGCCGCCCTTTTGGCGCCGAACGGAGCGATCGGGCGAGGTGCTGGTGACCCCTACGGGACTCGAACCCGTGTTTCAGCCGTGAAAGGGCCGCGTCCTAACCACTAGACGAAGGGGCCAGCGGGGGTGCAGCTAGAGGGGGGCGAGGCGCCTGTCAATCGCCCCTTTCCACTTCTGCTGCATTTCATGCTGCAATGCTCAATCCGCCCAAGCTGCATCGTCGATGTGAAGCTCGGCTGCGGACCGCTGCGACCAATCATCGATCTTCGGACGCCCGGCCAGCCAGAGCTTGCGGTGGGAGGCAGCCCCGAGCAACGCCGCACCCAGCGGCGTATCCGCCGACCGAAACGCCATGGCCTTCAGGCTGCGTCCGTCATCACCAGCCACGATTGCGCGGACATGGCCGTTGCCAACCACATCGACGCGCACCGGCCGAACCGGCCCGATCGCGACGCGCGGGCTTGGCCAGCCGACACCATAGGGCCCGCCCGTTTCCATCGCGGTGACGAGATCTGGCGTCACACCGCCGGGGGCATGGACGGAATCGACCAACAAGGCGCGGTCGGCGATGGCGGCCGTCACGCGATCGCCGAGCAACTCTTCGAGGAAATCAGCGAATGCCGGTACCTTGTCCGCAATGATCGTGAGACCGGCAGCCATGGCGTGTCCGCCTCCTGCCACCAGGATGCCAGCCTCCTTTGCAGCAAGGATCGCCTGACCCAAGTCGACGCCAGTGATCGACCTGCCGGAGCCCTTCCCCACCCCGTCGCCGTCGACAGCAATCACGATGGCAGGCTGGCCAAGCTTCTCCTTCAGCCGCCCCGCGACGATCCCGATTACGCCCGGGTGCCAGTTCTGACCGGCAACCACCGTTACCCGGCGGCCCGAGGCGTACATCGCCTCCGCCTCGACCTGAACGGCAGCCTCGATCGCGCGCCGTTCCTCATTGAGCCGGTCCAGTTCCGCCGCGATCGTTCGGGCCTCAGCCAGATCGCGCGTGGTGAGCAGACGCAGGCCCAGATCAGCTCTCCCCACTCGGCCGCCCGCATTGATGCGAGGACCGAGCGCGAACCCGAGATCGGTCGCGGTGGGCGCACGCGTCAGGCGGGACGCCTCGATCAGGGCAGCAAGCCCGATGTTGCGGCGACCCGCCATGACCTTCAGACCCTGAGCGACAAAGGCGCGGTTCAGCCCGCGCAACTGGGCCACGTCAGCGACAGTGCCCAAGGCCACCAGATCAAGCAGATCGAGAAGCTTCGGCTCAGGTCGCGCGGCGAAAAAGCCCCTGCGCCGCAGGGTCCTGAGCAAGGCGGCACCGAGCAGGAAGGCGACGCCAACGGCTGCGAGATGACCATGGGTCGCGCCTTCGGCCTCATCAAGGCGATTGGGGTTCACCACCGCATGTGCCACCGGCAGTTCGCTGGCGCATTGGTGATGGTCGACCACGATCACATCGACCGGCGCAGCGCGCGCGGCCGCCAGCGCCTCGAACGCCTGGGCCCCGCAATCCACGGTCACGATCAACGACGCCCCCTCACCGGCCAGTCGCGTCATCGCTGCGGCGGTCGGCCCGTAGCCCTCGGTAAGGCGGTCGGGAATGTAGCCGCGGGCCTCCAGCCCAAGCTGGCGAAGCAACAGGATCATCAGCGCAGCGGAGGTCGCGCCATCGACATCATAATCGCCGAAAATCGCGATCTTCTCGGACCGCTGAACCGCGTCCGCCAGTCGTTCAGCCGCCAAGTCCATGTCGCGAAAGATCGACGGATCCGGCATGAACGCCCGAATGGAGGGGCTGCGATGATCCTCAAGCGCCTCGGGCGTGCAGCCGCGCGCGAGGAGCAACTGCGTGACGAGATCTTGCGGCGCCAGGTTATCGGCGGCAGTGGCGCGCCATCGCCACGGCTGGCCGAGTATCGACCGTTCCACCCCCAGAACATGCATCATCGCGTCAAGATCCAGGCGTCCAGGGTGCCTCTCGAAACCATTTCGTGATGATGTACTTCACCCCTTCGGAAACGGCAGTGCCCTCGTGGAGGGTAGCGGTGTTCGGGCTGCCGTCCGGGTTCATGTTGTTCCACGCGAGCAAGGTACCGCGCTTGGGCGTCACGCGTACGCCGGCCTGGGGAAACCAGGTGGCCCCACCCTCCTCGACGTCGTTCAGGAAGATCATCGCTGTCCACACGCGCTGGCCGCCGGATGCCTTCATCGAGGGCCAATAGCTCTCGCCTTCGTGGAAGTAATCATGGTGCGCCTTGAAATATTGTCCCGGCGCGTAGCGTTGACCCTGCATTGTCTCGCCCCACGCGGGATCCAGCCCGAGAAGATTTGCGATCCCCTCATCAATCGGCTGAATGTCCGGCGAACGACGGTTCATGTCGCAGCTTTCGGAGGTGCGAAAGGACGTGTCGCCATGATCGGACAGCAACGTAGAGGGCCGCCGGTTCGCGTCGATCATCGCGACCAGCCGCTTGCACGTCGCCACGTCGAGATAGTTCGGGATCTTCCACGCTGCAGCTTGCTCGGTGGGAAGTCGGATCGCTCGCGGATCTGCACTGAGCCGATCGGCGACAATATTGCCGATTCGGGCGCGATGATCGGAGGGATGACCGGGAACGCTGGTGATCGCCATGAGGCACCTATTTGCGCGCGCCACCCCGAATGGCAAGGTCCGCGCCAGTGCCCCTCGTTGCAGGGCGAGCATGCATGAGGTGGGGAGCTTCTGTTGCCCGGCGCTCCCCGTGCCGCTGGAATCCGCTTCTGTTGCCCGGTGCGGCCCGACCGCGCTATTTTGGAGTAACCTTAGGCCGTTAAGCCGTCAGGTTACGCCGCAATCGCGAGTGCTTCGTTATCGTTGGCACTTGTGTATGGGCCGTCACGGTGGTCCCATTCCGAGCAAAAACCAGCGCTTTTCAACACACGTCGATCCTGGTTCGGCCCCGTCAACGAAGCTGCTGAAAGCAGCTGCGATGGTGGAGCCGCCGGGTACTGCCCCCGGGTCCGCTGTGCCTATTCTTCGCCGGCGTTTATCGCCATAGCCGTGGGGCAAGCCCCGCGAGCCCGACCGATATAGGGGCCCGAACAGAAAGTTGGAAGAGGCGCCTTTCGGTCGCCATAATACGGGTGCATATAACAGAGTATCATGCTTACCCAGCGTTCCCGTTACGCCCTGCGCTCGATGCTGTTCCTCGCGACCATGCCAGCCGGTGGCCCGCCTACCCCGATGAACCGCATTGCGGCCGAAGCGAACGTGCCGCGCAAGTTTCTGGAGCTGATCCTCGCGGACCTGCGGGACGCCGGCCTGCTGCACAGCCAGCGTGGCAAGATGGGTGGCTATGTTCTGTCGCGGCCGGCCCATCTGATTTCGCTGGGCGAAGTGATCCGCGTGATCGAGGGGCCGCTGGCACTTGTACCCTGCGTCAGTCGCACCGCCTATCGGCCGTGTAAGGATTGCAAGAGCGAAGCGGATTGCGCCATCCGCCACGCGATGGCTCGGGTGCGCGATGAAACAGCGCGTATCCTGGACGGTACAAGCCTGGCAGACGCCACCGCAGAGGAGATGGCGGCGGCATAATCCGCCGCTCGCCCCCGCGCGACGGGCGAGAAGAACGCCCGGGCTCGTCAGACCTTTGGGCGCGCCTTCAACTCATCGCGGATCTCCCGCAGCAGTGCGACGTCGGCTGGCTCTGCCTTGGGTTCTTCGGCGGCCCTGGCCTTTTCATGCTCGAACAGGGCCACTGCTCGGTTCACGGTGCGTAGCAGCATGAAGATGATGAACGCCACGATCAGGAAATTGACGGCCTGAGTAACGAACGCCCCATAGCCCAGCAGGGGGACGCCGGCCTTCTTCAGCGCGGCGTAATCCGTCGAGCCTTTCAACGCGGCCGGCACCTCCCCAAGCACCAGGAAATAGCTGGAAAAATCCAGCCCGCCGAAGATCTTCCCGATCACGGGCATCAACACGTCCTCGGTGAGAGACGTCACGATCTTGCCGAATGCCGCGCCGATGATCACGGCCACGGCGAGATCAAGCACGTTGCCACGGGCGATAAACGCCCTGAATTCCTTGAGCATCGTCATGTCCCCGTCTTTTGATCAAGGTTAATCGCTGATTGCCCCTTCGCCAAGCGACACGGCTGTCCTATATCCATGACACAGTTATTGGAGAGCCAAGCCCATGACGTTCCGCCCTGTCGTCCTCCTCGCACTGTCTGCCAGCCTTGCTGGGTGCGGGATCAACAGCGTTCCGACGGCGGAGGAAAATGCCAAGGCGCGGTGGGCCGACGTCCAGAATCAGTATCAGCGCCGCGCGGACTTGATCCCCAACCTGGTGTCGACCGTGAAGGCTGCGGGCGCTCAGGAGAAGGAAGTGCTGACTGAGGTCACTCAGGCTCGCGCGTCGGCGACGCAGATCCAAGTGTCCGGAGATGATCTGGCCGATCCCGCGAAGATGCAGGCTTATCAGCGTGCGCAGGCGGGGCTTACGCTTTCGCTGCAGCGGTTGCAGGAGGCGTATCCCGAGCTGAAGAGCCAGGCGAATTACACCACGTTGATGAGCCAGCTGGAAGGCACCGAAAACCGGATCACCATCGCCCGCAACGACTATAACACCGCGGTTCAGGCTTATAACACGCGAATCCGCACCTTCCCCGACGCGATCGGCGCCAGGATCTTCTACGGCGCGAAGCCGATGGTACCGTTCCAGGCCACGACGCCGGGAGCGGAGACGGCCCCCAAGGTTGATTTCGGCGGCTGACGATCAGGATGAGCGCACCACTCGCTGCCACCCGAAGGCGGATCGGCGCACAGCCTCGTGCGTCCTGGCGATGGATCGCCGCCCTGATTTGGGGGGCACTCCTGCTGACCGCGTCGCTCGCAGCGGGTGCCGCCAACGCGCAGACCTTCCCGAAATTCACCGGCTTCGTCGTGGACGCCGCAGATATTCTGCCGCCGCAAGTAGAGGCCGACCTTACCCGCAAGCTCGATGCCGTGCAGCGGGACACCAAGCGGCAATTGATTGTCGCCACCGTGCCCAGTCTGGAGGGTTATCCGATCGAGGAATATGGCTACAAGCTGGGCAGAGCCTGGAGCGTCGGGCTGAAGGACGTCAATAACGGCGCCATTCTTCTGGTCGCACCCACTGACCGCAAGGTGCGCGTGGAGGTGGGCTACGGTCTTGAGCCGATACTGACCGACGCTCTTTCCAGCGTGATCATCAACCAGCAGATCCTCCCGCGCTTCAAGGCTGGAGACCTGCCGGGCGGGGTTGTCGCTGGTGCGGATGCTCTCGAGGCGCAGCTACGGGCGTCGCCTGAAGAGGCTCAGGCGCGCCTTGATGCCGCCATCAAGCAATTCGACGCGACACAGACCAGCAAGCGCCGCAGCGGTGGCGGCCTTCCCGTCGGACTGATCTTCTGGGGCATGGTCGCGCTCTTCGTCCTGCTGTCGCTGGGGCGTCGCGGCGCGGCAAAGGGCCGCCGCTATCGCAGCGACGGCGGTCTCGAATCCGTCATTCTGTGGAACATTGCCGCCAATGTGGCGAGCGCCGCACTGAACAGTCGAAATGACGACGACGGCTGGGGCGGCGGCTCATTCGGAGGCGGCGGCGCCTCGGGGAGCTGGTGATGCGGCTGTCCCCTGAGGATCACGCAAAGGTAACAGCGGCTGTTGCCGCTGCGGAGCAGAACACGGATGGCGAAATCGTCACCATCGTCGCTCGCCGGTCCGACGCTTATCATGACGTCGGCCTGCATTGGTCAGTATTGGCCATGCTGCTCGTGCTGGCGCTGCTTGCCACCTTTCCGGGCGCAATCGACACCGTTCACTTGCTAACCGGGGATCCGTGGAACGAGCATGTATCCACCGGTACCGCGCTAACCGTCGCCACTCTCCTTGCGGCATCGACGTTCCTGCTCGTCCGCTATGTGCTCGCCATCGGGGGGCTGCGGATGGCACTGACGCCTGGTGCCACCAAGACGCGGAGGGTTCATGCCCGGGCCCTGACGCTGTTCCGGGCGAGCGCAGAGCATCGCACCGTCGCCTCGACGGGTGTGCTCCTGTACCTGAGCCTCGATGAGCATCGAGCCGAGATCGTGGCGGACGCAGGCATACACAGCCGCGTCTCTCCGGACGTCTGGGGCCATGCCATGGCGGTGCTGCTCGAAGCGGTGAAGGACGGACGTCCTGGCGACGGCATGGCTGCTGCCGTGGCGGAGATCGGTATGGTCTTGGCGGAGCACTTCCCACGCCAGGGCAGCAATCCCAACGAACTGCCGGATCGATTGATCGAACTATGACCGACGACACCGTGCGCGAGACCGTATGGGAAGGCCGCTTCATCAAGATGGTGAAGCAGGGCAAATGGGAATTTGCCTCGCGCTGCCGGGGGATCGGGGCCGCGGTGATCGTCGCAATCACCGATGCTGACGAGGTGATTCTGGTCGAACAGTATCGCGTTCCCCTAGGCCGAACTTGCCTGGAACTGCCGGCTGGGTTGATTGGCGACGTGGAAGCCGGTGAACCTCTGGTGGAAGCAGCAGGTCGGGAGCTGGAAGAAGAGACCGGCTATCGCGCAGGCTCTATCGAGCCGCTCGGCTTTTTCCATTCGTCGCCGGGGATGGTCAGCGAAGGCTTTACCTTGGTGCGCGCGCGCGAATTGGTGAAGGTCGGCGAAGGGGGGGGAGACGCAGAGGAGGACATCACCGTCCACGTCGTCCCACGCACCACGCTACCGGCGTTCGTGGCGAAGAAGCGCGCCGAAGGTGCCGCCATGGACGTGAAGCTCCTGTTACTGCTGGCAGACGAATTGCTGATCTGACCGGCAGGTTCGCGGGCGAGAAGCGCGGCCCAGACAGCGGTCGTCAGCAGTTTGTACTCTTCAACCGCCCTTCCCCCGCTGCGCCGGCGCGTCTATCTCCGCCGAATGCGCAAACACATCCTGATCGTGCTGGGCCTGCTCGTCCTTGCGGGCATCGGCATCTTCACCTGGCTGAGCTGGCCCGACAAGGCTCGGCTCGACGTCGCTGACGTGACTGGCCAACGGCCGACGATTTCGGAGCCCCGCAGCCAGATGATCCCGACCGTCAAGGTCGCGGACGCGGTTGGCTGGCCGGCCGGAGGTAAACCGCAAGCCGCAGCCGGCCTTACCGTGACCCGCTTCGCCGACGGCCTCGATCATCCACGGTGGATGTATCGCTTGCCGAACGGCGACGTGCTTGTCGCCGAAACGAACTCTCCGCCACGCGGGCGCAGCTTTGTCGATCGGGTGATGCGCTATCTCATGGGCCGCGCCGGTGCAGGCGTCCCGTCGGCCAACCGGATCACGTTGCTGCGCGATGCCGATGGTGACGGCCGCGTCGAGTTCCGTTCCGTGTTCATGACCGGGCTCAACTCGCCGTTCGGCATGACGTTGTTCGACGGTCAGCTGTACATCGCCAACACCGACGCCTTGGTTCGCGTGCCGTATACGGAGGGAGCGACCAAGATCGACGCCAAGCCCGAGTTGGTGATCAAGCTGCCGGGTGGCCAGAATCACTGGGCGCGCAACGTCATCGCTGCCGAAGATGGCCGCACGCTTTACGTGTCAGTGGGCTCGGCTTCGAACATCGCCGAGAAGGGCATCGAACTGGAAAAGCGGCGCGCCAACATCCTGCAGGTGTGGCCGAAGGAGAAAACGTCACGCATCTATGCGGCGGGCCTGCGCAACCCCAATGGCATGGCGATCAACCCGCAGTCGAAGCAGCTGTGGACCGTGGTCAACGAGCGCGACATGCTCGGCTCCGACATCGTTCCGGATTACCTGACCGCCATCGAACTGGGCGATCACTTCGGGTGGCCCTGGTATTATTGGGGCGGCTATCCCGACAAGCGGGTGGAGCCAGCCAATCCCCAGCTGCAGCAATATTCGAAGCGGCCGGATTACGCGCTCGGACCTCACGTCGCTGCACTGGGCCTGACGTTCGCAGGCGACGTGAACCTCGGCCAGCGCTTCTCCCATGGCGCCTTCATCGGCGAACATGGCTCGTGGAACCGCGTCCCTCCATCCGGCTATAAGGTCGTCTTCGTTCCTTTCACCGACAAGGGCTGGCCGGTCTCGGGCGCAAAGCCGGTTGATGTGCTCACCGGCTTCCTCAACGCAGATGGTGAGGCACAGGGACGACCGGTGGGCGTCATCGGTGATCGCACCGGCGCGATGCTGGTCGCTGACGACGTGGGCAATGTGATCTGGCGCGTTTCGGCGGCAAAGGAAGCCACCCGCTGAGCGTTACTTCTCGAACTGAAAGGGCGGGTGCACGGATCAGCCACCTCGGCTGAGCCGTGCGCCCGCTCTTCCTTCTTAAGTCTGGCTTATCAGCAATCCTTTGGGCGACAGCGACCACTCTGATCGCTACCGAAGCGGCATGTTGCGCCGACTGATTCCCGCGCTCGTCGCGGTCTCCGCCCTTGCCGGATGCGCCCATCTCGGGACGCCCGCCGCTCTCCCTTCCGCGACCACGCCGGCGCCGACCGCCGCGATATCGGCGCAAGGTGAAGTTCGCGCTCCCGTTACTATCCTGGTGGCGATCGATGGTTTCCGCGCCGACTACTTGAGGCGCGGCGTCACCCCCAATCTGTCGCGCTTGGCCGCAGACGGTGTCACCGGCCCTATGCGCCCGTCGTTTCCGTCCAAGACCTACCCCAACCACTGGACGCTGGTGACCGGCCTTCGCCCGGATCGCCACGGCATCACAGCCAATATGATGGAAGATCCGGCGCGGCCCGGCGAAGTCTTCACCATGGCGACCGACGATCCCTTCTGGTGGAATGCAGCCCCGCCGATCTGGGTGAGCGCGGAACAAGGCGGTATTCGTACGGCGTCGATGTTCTGGCCGGGGTCGACCGTGGCTTGGGGTGGCACGCGAGCGGCCGAATGGCCAAATCTGCTGACTGGCGGCGTGCGGCCGAGCGACTGGCAGGCATTCAGCCAGCAAATGCCCGGCGAAAACCGGGTCCGACAGGTCATCGACTGGATGCGTCGCCCAGCGGCGATCCGGCCCAGGTTCGTGACCACTTACTTTGACGTGGTGGACACTGAGGGCCACCGCGCCGGCCCAGACTCGCCGGGCGTGCGCAGTGCACTGGCCGAGGTGGACCGCCAAATCGGCCAGCTCGTCACCGGACTCGCCGAACTGGGGCAGCCCACCAATCTGATCATCGTGTCGGATCACGGGATGGCCGCAACATCGAGCGAGCGAGTCGTTCCCCTCGACAAGATCGTTCCCGCGACCGACGCCCGTGTCGTCGAGAGCGGCCCCTACGCGACATTTGCTCCCCTGCCGGGACGCGAAGGCGCAGTCGCCTCGGCATTGCTGAAGCCGCACGCCCACATGGAATGCTGGCGCAAGGAGAATATCCCTGGGCGCTTCCATTATGGTCGCAACGTTCGGATTCCGCCCTTCCTCTGCCTGGCGGAGGACGGTTGGGAGCTGATGAAGACGGCGCCGACCCACACTTACGCCCGCGGGAATCACGGTTTCGACCCCATGCTCCCGAGCATGCGTGCCCTCTTCATTGCCAATGGACCGGCGTTCGCGCGTGGCCGGCAACTGCCGACCTTCGACAATGTCGCCGTGGCCCCGCTGCTTCGTACGTTGCTCGGCCTGCCTGCCGATCCTACGCTGGACGGCACGGACGCGGTATTTCGTCCCGTGCTGCGGAAAGAATAGGAGAGAGCATGCAATATTTCGAAGACATCGCCGTCGGGAGCAAGGCGAGCTTCGGCAGCTATCATGTCACGCGGGAGGAAGTGATCGACTTCGCCTCCCGCTATGATCCGCAACCT
Source organism: Sphingomonas sp. IC4-52 (assembly GCF_020707225.1). Classification (NCBI taxonomy): domain Bacteria; kingdom Pseudomonadati; phylum Pseudomonadota; class Alphaproteobacteria; order Sphingomonadales; family Sphingomonadaceae; genus Sphingomonas; species Sphingomonas sp. IC4-52. The sequence continues at coordinate 791,567 of NZ_JAJFEU010000001.1, forward strand.
TTCCACCTCTCGGACGAGGCTGCGGCACAAACGCACTTCGGGCGGATCTCCGCGAGCGGTTGGCACACCTGCGCGATGGTCATGTCGATGATCGTCGAGAACCTGAAGAACAACAAACAGGCGGGCCTCGGCTCTCCCGGCGTGGACGAGTTACGCTGGCTCAAGCCCGTTTACCCCGGTGACACCCTGCGCTGCGAAACCGAGGTGATCGAGAAGCGGCAGTCGCAATCCCGTCCGGAGATGGGGATCTTCAAGAGCCGCATGGTCGTGTACAATCAGGACAACGTCGCCGTCATGTCGATGCTGTCGAACGGGCTGATCGCCACCCGTCCGACCTCGTAAGCGGGCGAGTTACTTAGACGCGAGCCTTACCGTGGGCGTTCGGCGCCACGTGGGTTCGCGCCCCTGCCGCCGCTGCCGCGGTTGATTCCCGGCCCCCGGTTGAAATCACGCCCGCGGTTCAAGCCGGGCGTCCGGACGCCATCTGCACGATTGTCTCGCCGCAGTTCGCGCCAATCCTGGCGCACATCGCGGCGGAAATCCCGGCGTGCGTCCTGCCGCCCCTGGCGGAACTGATCACGATTGATGGTCCCGTTACGGAAATCCTCGCGATTCTCTCTCAGGTCGCGGCGGAGATCGCGCCGCTCCGCGCGATAGTCCCGGCGGAAGTCGTTCCAGTTTGCTCGTGCGCCAGGCTGGTTCCAACCCGGGCGCCCTTGCCAATAACGCCGCTGCGCATCGTTCCAGCGGTGGGGACGGCGGAACCGATCGTACACGTACACTCCGGTGCCGGGATAGTAGAAGTCGTTATACCAGCCAAACGTGCTGCCATATCCCGGGCCGTACCCACCCCAGCCTGCATCGGCATAGTAAGGATCGGCATAATAAGCGGAGCCATAGCCAAGAGAGGCACCGCCATAGCCGTAGCCATCCGTACAGGCAGCTGTGCCAAATGCGAGGCCGCTGATTAGCGCGATTAGGCTGAAGCGCTTGAAACCCATGATCCAACTCCCACACGCTGGAGGGGCGGCAAATACGCGCCGCGACCAGTTCGAAACGAGGGCTATAAAGCGAAGTTCCTTAATGGCCGGGGAACGAAATCAGCGCATCGACGTCCACGCCGTCTGATCGCAGCAGCTCCGCACCGCCAAGATCTGGAAGGTCCACCAGGAACTGCGCCTGCGTGACCACAGCGCCTGCCTTCCGCAGCAGCCGAATAGCGGCCCGTGCGGTTCCGCCGGTCGCAATCAGATCATCGATCAACAGAACCCGCGCTCCGGGAGCACAAGCATCCGCATGGACGGCAATACGGTCCTGTCCATATTCCAGCGCATAATCCTCCGCGATCGTTGCGCCCGGCAGCTTTCCGTCCTTGCGAATCAGCAAGACGCCGGCCTTCAGCGGCAGGGCGAGCGCGGCCGCGAACAGGAAACCCCGTGCCTCGATGCCCGCAACAAGGTCGACGGGGCCGCGCGTCGCCGCCACCATTCGCTCGACGGTCAGTGCAAGGCCGCGCGGGTCGAGCAGCAAGGTGGTGATGTCACGAAACTGAATACCCGGTTTGGGGAAGTCCGGGATCGTTCGGATCAGCGCCTTGAGATCATCGTTCGGACTCGCATCGTCCGCACGGATGGCGTCGGCCACGGGATTGTCGCTGGAGGTCATCGGAAGCTCATGCCCTCCGCGCTTTTGCCCCGCAAGCAAGTTGACCGCACCGAGCGAGAGTGGGCTAGCCAAAAAGAAAGGGCCCCGCTCGCCTAACGCGCGCGGAGCCCTTTCCTATTTGGCCACAACTGCCCTCAGGTTGTCAGTGCTTCACGCCGCGCCAGACGTTACGATAAGCACCGATCGTCAAGAAGACGAAGATCGCCAGGAAGATAACGCTTGCGAAACCAGCCGCATGGCGCGTTTCCAAGTTCGGCTCAGCCGTCCAGGTGAGGAAGGCAGCAACGTCCTTGGCCATCTGGTCGCGAGTGGCCTGAGTGCCGTCCTCATAGGTCACCTGACCATCTGACGTGATCGGAGGGGGCATCGCGATGTTGAGGTTCGCGAAGTACGGATTGTAGTGGAGGCCCTGCGGTGTCTTCGCATCCGGGAACTTGCTCAGCAGTTCAGCTGGCTGGTTCTGATAGCCGGTCAGCAAGGACGCCACATAGTTGGCGCCGTCATGCCGTGCCTTGGTCATCAAGGAGAGATCCGGCGGAAGCGCGTTGTTGTTCGCGGCACGAGCAGCAACTTCATTCGCATAAGGACTCGGGAAGCGATCCGACGGAATGTTCTTGCGAGTCATTGCCTCGCCCGTGTCCGGGTTCACGCTCGGCTGCTCGATCGGCCATGCCTGCGCCAGCGCCTTCACCTGGCCTTCGCTATAGCCGATCTGCTCGAGATCGCGGAACGAGACGTACTTCAGGCTGTGGCAGGCGGCGCAAACCTCCTGATAAACCTTCAGGCCGCGCTGCAGCTGTTGCTTGTCGAACTTCCCAAAAACGCCTGCCGACGAAAGGCCTGCGTCCTTCGGATGCAAATGGAACTCATGTTCCGCGGTTTCCGGTGCCGGATCGGAGATCGCGGTCGAGATCGTCCCGAACAGCGCGATACCGAGCACGAACACGAAGCCCGCGCCGATCAGGAGTGCGATGGTACGAACCATTTTCTTCTTATTCCCCCGTATCGGCTCAGTGCGCCATCGCGGTCTGTGCAGGCGACGTTCCGCCATGCTTGGCGAGCACCGCTTCGGTGATCGAGTTCGGCAACGGGCGCGGACGCTCCGAGCGCGAAACGATCGGCAGGATGATCAGGAAGTGCGCGAAGTAGTAAGCCGTCGCGATCTGACCGATGATGACGTTGCGGGCGGTTGCCTCTGCGCCGCCGACATAGCCGAGCACCAGCACGTCGAGCAGCAGGACCAACAGGAACCAGCGGTACGTCGGACGATAGTTGGCCGAACGAACCGGCGAGCTGTCCAGCCACGGCAGGAAGAACAGCAGCAGGATCGAGCCGAACATCGCCAGCACGCCCCACAGCTTGCCCGTCAGGATGAAATCCGCGGTGAAGCTCTTGAGGATCGCGTAGAACGGCAGGAAGTACCATTCCGGAACGATGTGTGCCGGCGTCGAGAGCGGGTTCGCTTCGATGTAATTGTCCGGGTGTCCCAGCAGGTTCGGCGAGAAGAAGACCAGCGCAGCGAAGATCAGGAAGAATACGGCCACGCCGACGCCGTCCTTGGCCGTGTAATACGGGTGGAACGGCACGGTGTCCTGCTCACCCTTCACGTCGACGCCGGTCGGGTTGTTCGATCCTGGGATGTGCAGCGCCCAGATGTGCAGGATGATGACGCCCGCGATCACGAACGGCAGCAGATAGTGCAGCGAGAAGAAGCGGTTCAGCGCGGCGTTATCCGGCGCGTAACCGCCCAGCAGCAGCACGCGAATGGGCTCGCCCACCAGCGGAATCGCCGAGAAGAAGCCGGTGATCACCTGCGCGCCCCAGAAGCTCATCTGGCCCCACGGCAGCACGTAGCCCATGAAAGCGGTTGCCATCATGAGAAGGAAGATCACGACGCCCAGCAGCCACACCATCTCGCGCGGCGCCTTGTACGAGCCGTAGTAAAGGCCGCGGGCGATATGGACATAAACAACGGCAAGGAACATCGACGCGCCATTGGCGTGCGCGTAACGCAGGAACCAGCCAGCGTTCACGTCGCGCATGATGCTCTCCACCGAAGCGAAGGCCACGGTGCCATTGGCGGCATAATGCATCGCCAACACCACGCCGGTGACGATCTGCACGACCAGCGCGAGGCCGGCGAGCACGCCGAAGTTCCACCAGTAGTTGAGGTTGCGCGGCACCGGATAACCGGCGCCAATGGCGTTGTAGACGAGGCGCGGCAGCGGCAGCTTCTCGTCCATCCACCGCATCAGCGGCTGCTTTGGCTCATAATGATTGGCCCAGGGAAAGCTCATCTGTGTGCTACCTCAACCCACCGTCACGACGGTGTCGGACGTGAATGCATATTCGGGAACGACGAGGTTCGTCGGTGCCGGTCCCTGGCGGATACGGCCTGCGGTGTCATAGGCGGAGCCGTGGCACGGGCAGAAATAGCCACCGAACGGTCCCTTGTTCTCACCCTCGCCAGCGCCCAGCGGCACGCAGCCGAGGTGGGTGCAAACGCCCAGGGTGATCAGCCAGTTCTTCTTGCCTGCCTTGGTGCGCTCTTCCAGCGTCTGCGGATCGCGCAGGTCGCTGACCGCTACCGCGTCAGCTTCCGCGATTTCCTTCGGCGTCAGATTGCGCACGAACAGCGGCTGCTTACGGAACGTGGACTTGATCGCCTGACCCGGCTCGATCTTGCTGATATCGACCTCGGTCGTGGACAGCGCGAGCACGTCGGCCGATGGGTTCATCTGATTGATGAGCGGAAGAACAACCACGCCCGCGCCGACACCGGCCCAGGCGACTGCGGCAATGTTGATAAAATCCCGGCGACGGGGATCATGCCCGTCCTCTTCGTTTCGGGCAGGATAATCGCCCGGAGTAATCGTGTTGTCGACCGTCGCCATTCACCAACCCTTGTCCAACCGGCCCCGGCGGGGAGCGCATGTGGAAAGAGCCTCCCCCGACGCCCGCCTGAAAACCCCCATCGACCCGCGGGGTGGGCGGTTGATAGCTGCGCACCCTGCCCCTGCCAATGGTGATTTTTGCCTCCGTTCACCAAGCCTTCATCCTGTCGGCGCCGGGGAACCACGCTAAGGCAGCAGAATGCGCATCGCCCTGTATGAGCCAGATATCGCCGGGAACGTCGGCACCATCCTGCGGACGGCCGCGTGTTTCGGCGTTCCAGTTGACCTGATCGAACCGATGGGTTTCCCCTGGGGGGACCGCGCGTTGCGGCGATCCGGCATGGATTACGCCGGATCTGTAGAGGTTGTGCGCCATGCTGACTGGGCTGCGTTCAACGGCAAGAGGGTTGGCAGGCTGGTTCTCGCCACTACGCGCGGCGCCGTTGATCTCTGGGATGCTCGCTTTCAGTCGGACGACATTCTCTTGTTCGGAAGCGAAAGCGCGGGCGTTCCCGACCACGTCCACGGGCAGGCAAGTCTCGCCGTCCGGATACCGGTTCAACCGGGCTTCCGATCACTGAACGTCGCCGTCAGCGTCGGTATCATGCTCGCCGAATCGCTTCGCCAGACGCGCGGTGCATCGGCCTGAATGGCCGATTCTCGGCGAGGCTGGCGGCCGATCACCCCGACACCTCGACAGGCCGGCTCACCAGCAAGTATCAGCCGCTCATGAACACGCTCGACAACGAACAAATGACCGCCCGCACTTGGTTCGAGGAGCTTCGCGATCTCATCTGCGCAGAGTTTGAAGCTATCGAGCGTGAGGCCGGCTCCTCTGCGGCTTTTGATTATACAGCCTGGGACCGCCAGGACTCGTCGGGCGAACATGGCGGCGGCGGCGTGCGTGGCGTGATGAAGGGCCAGGTATTCGAAAAGGTCGGGGTGAACGTGTCCACGGTCGGTGGGCGGTTCGAAAACGAATTCGGCAAGACGATCCACGGCGCCTCGGAGGATCCCAGCTTCTTCGCGACCGGCATCAGCCTCGTCGCTCACATGAGCAATCCGCATGTCCCCGCGGTGCACATGAACACCCGTTTCCTTGTGACCACCAAGCGTTGGTTCGGCGGCGGCGCTGACCTGAATCCTCCGTTGCCGATCGAGGAGGACACCGCAGACTTCCACGGCGCGCTGAAGGCGGCGTGCGATGCTCACCATCCAGAGCATTACGGACGCTTCAAGAAATGGGCCGACGACTATTTCTACATCCCGCATCGCAAGGTTCATCGCGGCGTGGGCGGCATTTTCTATGACCACCTCGAGGGGGATTTCGCGGACAATTTCGCCTTTACGCAGGACGTAGGCCGCGCCTTCCTCGACGTCTTTCCCCGCATTGTTCGCCGCCGAATGAACCTGCCCTACACGGACGCGGAGATCGCGCAGCGCAACGCGTGGCGCGGCCGATATGCGGAGTTCAATCTCGTCTACGATCGAGGAACGCTGTTCGGATTGAAGACTGGCGGCAACATCGACGCCATCCTGATGAGCCTTCCACCCGTGGCGACATGGGCCTGATCGCTGTTCCAGACGAACAGGTGGCGACCGTCGTCACCACGCTGGAGATGTCGAGCAGGCCGCCGCTGCGACCCATGCCCACATCTCCGTTCCGGCTGGTGCGGTGGACGAGGCCGGCGGCCGAAGGTTATCGAATGCTGTTCCGGCGCGTCGGCGGTCCGTGGCTCTGGTTCTCTCGCCTCGCGATGCGGGAGAGCGAACTGTTGGCGATCATCCACGACGAAGCCATCGAAGTGTATGCCGTCATAGATCGGTTCGGCATTGAAGTCGGCATGCTGGAGCTGGACTTCCGACACCGGAACGTATGCGAGCTGTCATACTTCGGGTTTATACCGGAGCTTGCTGGCCAAGGGCATGGCCGGTGGCTGATGAGCGAGGCCATGGCGCGAAGCTGGCGCGCGGGGATCGAGAGGGTCGTGGTTCACACCTGCACGCTTGACCACCCTTCCGCGCTCAACTTCTACCGGGCACAAGGGTTTGTGGCCGTCAAGCGTACGGTCGAAACGTTCGCTGACCCGCGCATTGCCGGACTGTTGCCGCCCGAAACGGCCCCTCACGTGCCCCTTCTGGCGAAGCGTCGATAAACCACGATCCCGAGTAAGAGCAGCCCGACATTGTAGAACGTGCCGGCGGCCGTCAGCAGAATGGTGACGAGCGATATAAGAAATGGGTTATCGTGCCCCGGTTGCCGGAGCCAGCTATCCATCGAGAAGAGCGGGCTGACTGCCAGCCACTGGGCCAGAAACAACGCGACCACGGCGCCAAGCACCGGCCAGCCGACACCGCGCGTCAGGTGCCAGCTCTTCCGTAGCGCCCGGGCCGCACTCTGGCCGGGCTCGGCCGCGACCACCGGCACCGATGCGACAAGCCGGGCCTGCAGATAAAGTCCAGGCAAGACAAACAGCCACAACCCCAGGCCGACCGGGATCGCAACCAGTAGGTTCACCAGAATGAACCGCCCTATCCAACGCAGGGCAACGGAGAGGCTCGCGCCCACCGTTAACTGCCCAGGTGCGACAAGCAGCATCGCAATGGCAGCAAGCCCGACCATGCCCACGACATCAGCCAGCAAGTACCAAAGGGCATTCCCCTGCCCCCAGGCTGAAACCGCCTCCATCCACTGTGCCATTACCGCTTCGTCGCCGGGCTGCGCAGGGAGCGGCGGCATAGGATCGCACAGGAGTTGCACTGCAAGAGCCGGCAAAAAGACGAGAGCGCCCGCCAACGCGAGGACCAGCTCCGCCTCACGGCGAAGCACGGTCCAGCCGTCCGCCAGCAGACGCGCGAAATTGATTGTCATGCCCCGTCGTGCGCCTCTCGCGCGGCTGCGTAAAGCTGCGCCGAAAAGACCGCCTGTACCACGCTGAAAAGCCCCGCGACCAACGCCGCAACGGCGGCGACTGTCACGGAGACGACGATTGCCCCGTCGGATCCCGCAAGCAGGCGCGCAATCAATCCGACGACCGAGGTAGACGCCGTAAGCACGACAACGAAAACGATCGCATACAGGATAAGAACACCGAGCAGCTTCAGCGTCATTCCGCGGGTGAGCGCAAAGGACCGCTGGATGGCGCCGATGCCCCGACGCTCGTTCACGATCACGGCACCGAGTGGAACCAGCCGCGCCGTGGCCCAGAACATCACCGGCACGAGAACCAAAAGTAATACCATACCGATGCTTAGGACGCCCATGTTCAGCCCATCCTGAGGTCCGCCGGCCTGTGCCTGTGCCACGCTGAAGCCGGACGTGGCGACCAGAATCAGACCGGGCAGCGCCGCCAGTACGAAGCAGAGGCCGACAATTACCCACACACCAATGAACGCTCCTAGCCGAGCCCGCCCGATCGCCAGCGCCGATCGCAGATCTACGTCAGGATCGCTTGCCACCGCGGTGATCGCGATTGCTCCGATCGACGCTGAAACAAAGACCAGGAGCGATGCCGCCATCTGCGTCGAGCGCAGCATGAAGGACGATCCACCCACCGCGTCGATCGCAGCCTGTCCGATCGGCGGCACGATAATCAGGCCGACAGCCAGCGACAGCAAAATGCTGAATCGGCCGGAAATTACCGCCATCGCGCGGTCCCAGACCATTCCAATGCTGATCATGACCGACCTTGTGTGTGCATCATGCTGGCGACGCTACCCGATCGAACAGCCGCTTGCCAATCTCGCCGGGCGACCGCATCTGCTGCCATGTGAATGAAGGTCTGAACATCGAATGGCGGGTGACGCCAGGGTTGACCGATTACGCAACGGCGCTTGACGAAATGGAGCGCCGCGCCGCTGCCGTGGCGGCCGGAACGGATCGCGAGCTCATTTGGCTCCTGGAACATCCCCCCGTCTACACAGCGGGCACCAGCGCAGATTCAGCCGAGTTGATCGATCCGCGCTTCCCGGTCGTCCGAGCCGGGCGTGGCGGCCGCTATACCTATCATGGCCCAGGGCAGCGTATTGGCTATCTGGTGCTCAATCTGGCGAACCGCGGGCGGGACGTGCGCTGCTTCGTGCACGCGGTCGAAGGCTGGGTGATTGCGGCCTTGGCGGAGATGGGAATAGCCGCCTTCCGCGCACCCGGCCGGATTGGTATCTGGACCTACGATCATGCCGGCACCGAGGCAAAGATCGGCGCCATCGGCGTACGCGTCCGGCGCTGGACCACCATGCACGGCTTCTCCGTAAACCTGTCACCGGACCTTTCGCACTTCGGCGGGATCGTGCCCTGCGGGATTGCGGAATTTCCCGTCACCAGTGCAAAGGCGCTTGGGGCGGAATACGCGCTTGAAACCTTTGACGCGGCGCTGGCGTTAACGTTCGGCGCTTTCCTCGAAAGCCTGACTTGTGCGCGTGAAAACGAGGCTTGAGGGGTCGGCGTTCTGTGACTAATATCCACTCTGATTTGGGTATTAAGGATCCGTCCGCCGTCCAAATCCTTTATCTAGGGAGCTTTCCATGCGTGCTATCTCGAAGATCCTGACCGGTTCGGCCATTGCCGCAGCCGCGCTCGCCGTGTCGGCTTGCGGCTCGAAGACCGAAACCACGGTCGACAACACCACCATCACCGACATGAACGCGACCGAAGGTCTCGACACCATGAGCGACAACATGACGGCGGTTGATGGCGCCATGAACGGCGGCATGATGGCGAACGACACCATGATGTCGAACGACATGATGATGACGAACACCACCACGAACGCGATGTAATTTCGCTTCAAGAAGGTGTTTTGACAGGCCGTCCGGGCGACCGGGCGGCCTTCGTCATTTTAGAGCGTCAATGATCGCCTGATTGTTCGCGCAGCATGACGAACGGTGTTGGATGATCGCCAGAAAACGCGTATGAATCCCGCGCGTTGCGTTTGGGGGAAGTCATGCGAATGGTTGGGTTGCGGATCGTCGGGGTAAGCTTGGCAGCCGTCGCGGTGATGGGTGCGGTGCCCGCTTCGGCGCAATTCTTCATGAAGTCCAAAGATCTATCGGGCTCAGTTGTGAGGGGAGATGAGCCTGGGGTCGCCCAGCCGCTGCCGGGTGCCACTGACAAGGAGATCAAGGCCGGCCTCACCTGGACGCTCCGCGCTGCGCTGAACGTCGCGGCGCTTCAGTGCCAGTTTGAGCCGACGCTGCTCACGGTCGACAACTACAACGCCGTGCTGACTGATCACCGTAACGAGCTGAAGGAAAGCTACGACACGCTGACCGCTTACTTCAAGCGCGTCAACAAGACGGCAAAGGCCGGGCAGACGGCGCTCGACCAGTTCGGGACCAAGACCTACTCGAGCTTCAATGCCGTCGCGTCGCAGTATAATTTCTGCCAGACCGCCGGTAAGATTGGCCGCGCCGCCATTTACACGCCGCGGGGAAGCTTCGGTACCTTGGCGCAGGAGCGCATGCGCGAGTTACGGAACAGCCTGTCGCCTTGGGGCGAGCAGCAATTCCCGCGCTATTTCTACGCTGAGTCCCGCGTGCCGCGGCTCGATAGCCTCTGCTGGTCCAAGAAGGGCGAATGGCAGACGAAGAAGTGCGGCCCGCTCGACTTCCCGCCGCCGGTCGGCGCCGTCAGCCTGGCGCAGCGCTGACGAATATAGGCGGGCCCGACGATCGGGCCCGCCGTCGACCGTCGCGAGGTCGAGCACGGACTGGGTTCAGGCCAAAGAGCGGTTGGCTATCTCGCAGTGTCGCACCCGCGCTCCGCTTCTTCGGCCCGACATCAAGGCACCTCTGGTCGCACACCCGCGCTGCGGCTAGCGTTCACTCCACCGCGACAAAGGCGTTGGCAGCACGGTCCTTCCGGACGCGCAATCCGTCGAACACCGTGCCGTTCATGGCAATCCAGATTCCCGACGCGGCGACCTGAGCCGTGGCGAAGGCCATGCCGAGGTTGAAGGTCGCATCACTCTCCGCAAAGCGAGCCGGTGATAGGGCACCCACCAGAACAATCGTCTTCCCCGCAGTACTGCCAAGGGCCTGCGCCGTCTGCGCCATCGTGTCGGTACCGTGAGTGATGATGATGCGCTGTTCGGGCGCATCCGCCACGGTTCTGGCGATCAGCGCTCGATCATCGTCGGTGAGTTCCAGGCTATCCTTCCGCATCACCTCGGCGATCCGGTAGGACAAGGTAACGCGTGCCGTCTTCAGCACCCGATCAACAACGCTCTCGCCAATCTGATACGTGCTCAGCGCGTCGAAATAGAGCTTGTCGATCGTCCCACCGGTGGTGAGCACCAGCACATCGGCCACGGCGCCGTTCTCCTTTGCTGCGAAGACGCGGGCCATACCGCGTTCGCAGCGTCAAGAAAGACCGGAATGTTCTTCGGTCCCAACTAAGCCGCCGCGCGAACCGAATTTGGCTCCGGATTTGAGAATTCCATGCTGTCGTTGACGGAGCCAAACCGCAGCGCCATCACGTCAAGGGCATAATTCTGGTTGAGTCGCCAGGGCTTCTTGCTTCCCTGCTTGGGCAACTGGTCCGCGACCCGCTGAATGTAGCCGGAGCTGAAATCGACGAATGGTTCAGTCGCAATCGGCTGATCGCCAATCCGCGGCGTCACCTGGCGCACACGGCGCTTCTTCATCGTGTTGAGAAGCCGGCAGAGGTACATGGCAACCAAGTCCGCCTTCAGCGTCCAGGAGGCATTGGTGTAACCGAAGGTGAACGCCAGGTTCGGGATGTCCGAAAACATCATCCCCTTGTATTGCAAAGCGTTGGCGATCTTCTTTTCCACCCCGTCGACAATCGGATTGATCCCGCTCAACAGCTTCACCCTCAGACCGGTCGCCGTGACGACGACGTCGGCCTTCAATTCCTGTCCAGAGCTAAGCATGATCCCACCCGGCGTGAACCGCTGGATCGTATCGGTCACCACGGTGGCTTTGCCCGCCTTGATGGTGTCAAACAGATCCGCATCTGGCACCAGGCACAACCGCTGGTCCCAGGGATTGTAGCGGGGCGTGAAATGGGTCGCCACGTCATAGTCCGGACCAAGATGCTCACGCACCTGATCGAGGAGCTTCTGCTTGACCTTTTCAGGCTGCTTGCGAGTCATTCGGTAGAAAAGCATCCCGAACATCACGTTCTTCCAGCGAGTCAGCCCGTAAGCCGCCTTGCTGGGAAGTTTTGCGCGCAGCCAATTCGCATAAGCGTCCTGCGCAGGTCGTGACACGACATAGGTGGGTGAGCGCTGAAGCATCGTCACACTGGCCGCCGCCTTGGCCATTTCAGGCACAAGCGTCACGGCAGTTGCGCCGCTTCCGATTACGACGACATGCTGACCGGCATAGTCAAGGTCTTCCGGCCAGAATTGCGGATGAACGATGCGGCCTGCGAATTCCTCCTGACCCGGAAACTCTGGGGCATGCCCTTGCTCATAGTCGTAGTAGCCGGAACACATGTGCAGAAAGGAGCAAGTGAACGAAGTTGGCCCCTGCGGTCCGTCCACGCTTACAGTCCACCGCGCCTCCGGCGTCGACCATTCCAGCCCAGTGACCCGATGACCGAACCGAATGCGCCGGTCGATACCGGCGTCTCGCGCGGTTTCTTCGATATATTCGCGGATTGAAGGACCGTCGGCGATTGCCTTCGCCTTCGTCCAAGGCCGGAAGTTATAGCCGAGCGTGTGCATGTCGCTGTCGGAACGGATGCCGGGATAGCGGAAAAGATCCCAGGTTCCCCCCATGCCTTGGCGCGCCTCTAGTATGAGGTAGCTTCGATCGGGACAGCGCTGCTGCAGGTGGTGCGCCGCACCTACCCCCGACAGCCCCGCTCCGACGATGATAACGTCGACGTGCTCGCTCATGGACGATCCTCTCTCTGGCGCGAGCTTAACGCATCGAGAGTGGTCAGGAAAGAACCTGACTTACCACGGTGTCAGTAAGTGCTGAACGTACCCGGCTTAGAGCGTCCAGATCAGCACGTTGCCGACCAGCACCGTCGCCATCACGATCATCAACCATCCGCGCTTCGGATCTTGCCCGGTTTTGATCAGCCAGCCCCCACCGAACAGACAGGCGAAGGCGGCTAACATGGCGGCGGCGGGGGCGGCGCTGGCGATCGAATTCATGGCGTCCCCTTATCGTTCGGCGCCGCCACGGCAAAGCGCGTCACCTATGCTGCCGGCCGGACAATCACGAGCCGATCGCCCGGGCATATGCATCAATGTCGACGTTGCCGCCGGACAGGATCACCACCATCCCAGGCGATGGCGCAACCTCCCCAGCCAGCAGAGCCGCAAGCGCCACGGCGCCGCCCGGTTCAACGACCAGACGAAGCCGCTCGGCCGCCCAGCGCTGTGCCGCTTTAACATGAGACTCAGACACCGCCACTCCGGTCGCGTCACGGCGTGACAATACGTCAAAGGTCAGCGGCGAGACTTCCTTGGTCATCAGCGCGTCGCAACTGGTCGAAGGCGGCGCATCACCGACGGGAAGGATCCAGCTTGCCTCCAGGCTTCGCCGCATATCGTCCCATCCTTCGGGCTCTGCGACGGTAATCGACGCATGAGGAAGCGCGAGCGCCAGACCGGCTGCAAGCCCCCCGCCCCCGCACGGCACCACTATATGAGTCGGTTCACCCGAGCCCATCGCCTCCAGCTGTGACGCTATCTCGATCCCAGCGGAGCCTTGGCCTTCGATAATCCAAGCGTCGTCGAAGCTGGGCACCAAGGTCGCTCCCCGAGCCTCCGCCAATTGGGCCGCGATCTGTTCGCGGGATTCTGTGTGGCGATCATAACTCACCACCTCGGCACCCAACGCCAGGGTACCGTCCACCTTCGCGCGGGGCGCGTCCAAAGGCATGACGATGATGGCAGGCATACCGAGTCTCTTTGCCGCCCACGCGACTCCCTGCGCGTGATTACCACTCGAGAACGCAACCACCCCGCGCAAACGCGCGTTCTCGTCCAGCGCAGTCAATCGGTGCCAAGCACCCCGGATCTTGAACGCCCCAATGGGCTGCAGCGACTCTGCCTTGAAGGCAACAGGCACGCCTTTGATTTCGCTCACGAAAAGCGGTGTTGGCGGGAGGATCGCGGCGATCTTTGCCGCGGCGTCGCGCACACCGGCGCGGGTGGGTTGTCGCACGATTGTCACGGCCTGTCCTTGCCGCAATTTCGGACCGGCGAAAACACACTTTACACGGGGGGTGAGCGACCCTAAGTGCGCGCCTCCGCTGCCCCATGGGACTTCCACCGCAAGGCAGTGATTTCGCAACTGAAGACCGGGGGCTTGCCCTCTGGCATTGGAGGTCCCTTGAATTGCATCAGGATCATTGCGCGCTGGGGCTAGCGCCCCTTTCGACCGTTGCTCGCAACTCTGTTTCGAGCGCCCTCGACATCGCACAGGCAAAGCCGGTCCAGCCGGTCACGCTCGTGCGTCCGCACGCCGCGGCACGCGCCGCCCGGTTCTTCGTGGAGAAGTTCCCGGGCCGGTCGATGTATGCCGTGAAGGCCAATCCGTCGCCCGAACTCATCCAGATCCTCTGGGACAACGGGATCACGCATTTCGACGTCGCCTCGATCGCCGAGGTGCGGCTCGTCGCGCGCACGCTGCCGGAAGCCACCTTGTGCTTCATGCACCCGGTGAAGGCCGAGGAAGCGATTGCCGAGGCGTATTTCACGCACGGCGTCCGCGTCTTCAGCCTCGATTCGCTCGAAGAGCTCGACAAGATCATGCGCGCCACGCGCAATGCGTCGGATCTGACGCTTTGCGTCCGTCTGCGTGTGTCGTCGGAGCATTCGAAGCTCAGCCTCGCGTCGAAGTTCGGCGTGCCGGCGCAGGATGCAAAGCCGCTGCTGTTCGCCGCTCGTCAGGCGGCTGATGCACTCGGCATCTGCTTTCACGTCGGCAGCCAGGCAATGACGCCGGAGGCTTATGCCGAGGCGATGGAGCGCGTGCGCGCCGCGATCGTTGACGCGGCCGTCACGGTCGACGTGATCGACGTCGGCGGTGGTTTCCCGTCGTCCTACCCGGACATGGCCCCGCCGCCGCTGGAGCTCTATTTCGAGACGATCCACCGCGCCTTCGAGAGCCTGCCGATCAGCTATTCGGCTGAGCTGTGGGCGGAGCCGGGCCGTGCGCTGTGCGCCGAGTACAGCAGCGTCGTCGTTCGCGTCGAAAAGCGCCGCGGGAACGAGCTGTACATCAACGACGGCGCCTATGGCGCGCTGTTCGACGCAGCGCACATCGGCTGGCGCTTCCCGGTCACGCTGCTGCGCGAGCCGCAGTCGACCGTTCGCGATCATCCCTTCTCGTTCTACGGCCCGACCTGCGACGATCTCGATCACATGGCAGGCCCGTTCCTGCTCCCCGCGGACATCACGGCCGGGGATTATATCGAGATCGGCATGCTCGGCGCCTATGGCTCGGCGATGCGCACGACCTTCAACGGCTTCGGATCGGACGAGACGGTGATCGTCGAGGACGAACCGATGGTCTCGCTCTACGCCGAGGTGGAACGCGAGGCCGCTTCCAACGTCGTAAAGCTGTAACCGACTGCTTACATTGGAATAGACGGCGGCGCTCGCAGGGGCGCCGTCGTTCTTACGGGTTAACGCGTCCCCTTCCGAACGACGTGTGCCATCATGCGAGAAGCAACCCATGACTGACACCCTCACGAAGACCGCGGCGGCAAACGCGCCGATCAACGACACCCGCAAGGCGGAACTGCTGTCGAAGCAGGTCAAGCACATCGACATCAAGTCGTTCGACGCACGCCCGATCGTCGATGCGATGAGCGACATGAGCTTCACCAGCCGCGACCTGGGCCGCGCGACGAAGATCTACAACGAGATGCTGGCGGACAAGGACTGCACCGTGTGTCTGGTGATCGCCGGATCGACCAGCGCCGGCGGCTGCATGGATCTCTACGCCGATCTGGTGCGCAACAACATGGTCGACGTGATCGTCGCCACCGGCGCCACCATCGTTGACATGGATTTCTTCGAGGGCCTAGGCCACAAGCACTATCAAGCGCTTGAAATCCCTGACGATGACACGCTGCGCTCGCTGTACATCGACCGCATCTACGACACCTACATCGACGAGGAGCAGCTCCAGGACTGCGACTTCACGATCAACAAGATCGCGAACGAGCTGGAGCCCAAGGCCTATTCGTCGCGCGCCTTCATCCGCGAGATGGGCAAGTATCTCGTCGAGCACGGCAAGAAGGAGAACAGCCTCGTCAAGCTCGCTTATGAGCATGACGTGCCGATCTTCTGCCCGGCCTTCGTCGACAGCTCGGCCGGCTTCGGGTTGGTCAAGCATCAGGTCGACCGCGCCAAGGAAGGCAAGCCTTACATGATGATCGACGCGGTCGCGGACTTCCGCGAGCTGACCGAGATCAAGATCAAGGCGGGCACCACCGGGCTCCTGATGATCGGCGGCGGCGTGCCGAAGAACTTCATCCAGGACACGGTCGTCTGCGCCGAGATCCTCGGCCACGAGGATGTCGAGGTGCACAAATATGCGGTACAGATCACCGTCGCCGACGTGCGCGACGGCGCCTGCTCGTCCTCGACGCTGCAGGAAGCCGCCTCGTGGGGCAAGGTGAACACCGGCATCGAGCAGATGGTGTTCGCGGAAGCCGGCTCGGTGATGCCGCTGCTGGCATCCGACGCCTATCACCGCGGCTACTGGAAGGAGCGCGCGAAGCGCGGCTGGGCAAAGCTGTTCGCCTGATCGGCTTGGCCTGACGACAGGTTTGCGCCACACCCCTCCCTCGAAACAGGGAGAGGTGTGGTGCAGATCGATCGTCGGATGATGCTTGGCGGCGCGCTTGGCGCCGCGATGATGCCTGCGCTTTCCCCCGCACAGGCTGCGGCCCAGCAATTGGGAATGGATGGGGCCGTGACCGCCTGGCCTCCGGCCGATCATATCAGATTATGGCCTGGCCGCGCGCCGGGTGCCTCGCGGGTTCTCCCGCGGCCCGATTTCACGATGAACGGCGCCCCGCCACGCCGTGAGCTTCACCTGCGCGGCGTGGTCGACCCGGTCGTCGGCATCTATCGCGCGCCGCGGCCGGACGGCCGGGCGCTGCTCGCCATCCCGGGCGGTGGCTATCGTTTCGTCTCCGTCGAGAATGAAGGCATCAACGTCGCGCGGACCTTCAATCCGCTTGGCGTGACGGTCTACGTCCTCGGCTATCGTCTGCCCGGCGAAGGCTGGGCCGATCCGCAGGACGTGCCGCTGCAGGATGCGCAGCGCGCGATGCGGTTGGTGCGCGCGCGCGCACCCATCGATGGCTTTGATCCGGCAAAGCTCGGCATCGTCGGCTTCTCGGCCGGCGGCCTGCTCGCGGCGAGCCTGGCGGTCGCGCATGAAGACCCCGTCTACACCAAGGTCGACGCTGCGGACGAGGGCTCGGCCCGGCCCGCGTTCGCCGGGCTGGTCTATCCGGTCATCGCCGGCGATGTGATGCGGGTTGGCAAGGAAGCTGCAGGACGGTTCGACACCGCACGCCGTGTACGGCGCGACAGCCCGCCCGTGTTCATCGCTCATGCGATCGACGATCCGGTCGTCCCGCTCGCGCAGCCGCTGTCGATGATGCAGGCCTGTCAGGCAGCCGATGTTCCGGTAGAGGCGCACTTCTTCGGGGAGGGCGGGCATGGCTTTGGTCCAGCGTATCTGCCGGCCGAGCTGCCCGGATCGCGCTGGCCGGACCTGTTCGATCGCTGGATGAAGCGGACGCTCGCGGCGCCGCGCGCTGCGTGATCAATCGGGCGGGCGGAGCATCGACCAGAAGCGCGGCCCGCCCCCCGGCACCACCCATTCGTCGGTAACGTCGAAGCCGAGCGAGCGGTAGAAGCCGAGGTTCCGCTTGGTCGCGGTCTCGAGATAAGCGGGCAGTCGCCCAGCGGCGCGCGCCAGACCGGCACGCACCACCGCGCCGCCAAGCCCCTTCCCCTGCGCAGCCGGATCGCAGCCTGCGATGTGGAGGTACCAGAAGTCGCCGGCCGGCATGTGTGCCGCTATGGCGTTCGAGACCTTCAGCGCGCGCGGGATGTTCGCTCCCAGCGCGCGCCACAGCGGCCACGCCTGTCTCAGCATCGCCGCGGTGCTGGTGTTTGCCTTCCCCGGCCCCCGCCACAAGGTCGCCGCCTCCGCGCCGCCTGCAACGATCCGCATGCCGGCAGCGTCCTCATCGAACAGCAGCGCAAACAGCCGCGGCAAGCGACGCGCCCGATCGACCGGATCAGGAAAAATCCAGCTCATCGCGGGGTCGTCCGCGAATGCCCGAGCAAGCATGGTGGAAACCCGGGCCCGGTCCGCCCGTCCGGCGATGCGCATCCCGGTCACCGGCGAACGCCCCGCAGCCTGACAGGTTCTGCGAATCCACCGATCATCGCACCCTCCTCGCTTCGTCACCAGCGTGGCGTACCCTGCCGCAAACGAAAAGGGCGCCGATCGTTCGGCGCCCTTCGTCTGTTACCGTTGCATCACGCCGCTTACGCCGCGTCGCTGCCGGCCTTCTTCTTCTCGGTA
Organism: Sphingomonas sp. IC4-52; assembly: GCF_020707225.1. Classification (NCBI taxonomy): domain Bacteria; kingdom Pseudomonadati; phylum Pseudomonadota; class Alphaproteobacteria; order Sphingomonadales; family Sphingomonadaceae; genus Sphingomonas; species Sphingomonas sp. IC4-52. The sequence continues at coordinate 809,671 of NZ_JAJFEU010000001.1, forward strand.
TAGACGCGGATCGGCTCCTTGCGGCCCTCCACCACGTCCTTGTCGATCATCACCTCGTCCACCGAGTCCATACCCGGCAACTCGAACATCGTGTCGAGCAGGATCGCCTCCAGGATCGAACGAAGGCCGCGCGCGCCGGTCTTCCGCTCGATTGCCTTCTTCGCAATCGTGACCAGCGCGTCGTCGGTGAAGCCAAGCTTCACCTCCTCCATGTCGAACAGCTTCTGATACTGCTTCACCAGCGCGTTCTTCGGCTCGCTCAGGATCTTCACCAGCGCCGTGACGTCGAGATCCTCGAGCGTCGCGATCACGGGAAGGCGGCCGACGAACTCAGGAATGAGGCCGAACTTCAGCAGATCCTCAGGCTCGGTCTGGCGCAGCACCTCACCTGTGCGGCGCTCCTCGGGCGACGCGACATAGGCGCCAAAGCCGATCGACTTGCCCTGCAGACGATCGCCGATGATCTTCTCAAGGCCCGAGAAGGCGCCGCCGCAGATGAACAGAATATTCGTCGTGTCGACCTGCAGGAATTCCTGCTGCGGATGCTTGCGGCCGCCCTGCGGCGGCACGGAGGCGGTGGTGCCCTCCATCAGCTTCAGCAGCGCCTGCTGCACGCCCTCACCCGACACGTCGCGCGTGATCGACGGGTTCTCGGCCTTGCGGCTGATCTTGTCGATCTCGTCGATATAGACGATGCCGCGCTGCGCCCGCTCGACGTTATAGTCAGATGCCTGGAGCAGCTTGAGGATGATGTTCTCGACATCCTCGCCGACATAGCCCGCTTCGGTCAGCGTCGTCGCGTCGGCCATGGTGAACGGCACGTCGAGGATGCGCGCCAGCGTCTGCGCCAGCAGCGTCTTGCCGCAGCCGGTGGGGCCGACGAGCAGGATGTTAGACTTCGCCAGTTCCACGTCCGCGCCCTTGGCGCCGTGGTTCAGCCGCTTGTAGTGGTTGTGCACCGCGACGGAGAGCACGCGCTTGGCCTGCTTCTGCCCGATGACATAATCGTCCAGAACGTCGCAGATCTCCTGCGGCGTGGGCACGCCGCCGTCCTTCTTCGAGACGAGCGCGGACTTGGTTTCTTCGCGGATGATATCGTTGCACAGCTCCACGCATTCATCGCAGATGAACACGGTCGGTCCTGCGATGAGCTTGCGAACCTCGTGCTGCGACTTGCCGCAGAACGAGCAATAGAGCGTGCTCTTCGAGTCACCGCCGCTGAGCTTGGTCATTCAATCACATCCTTTTCGGCCGGGCATGGTAACCCGGCCGGTCACAATCCGGCAATGCCGGAAAAGGGCTAACGCGCGTCAGGCCGCCGCAGCCACGTCGTCGGCCGGGGCAGGCCGTTTGTCGAACACCTCGTCGATCAGGCCGAATTCCTTCGCCTCGTCGCTGCTCATAAACTTGTCGCGATCCATTGCATTCTCGATCACCTCGAGCGGCTGACCGGTGTACTTGGCGTACAACTCGTTCATCCGGCTACGGATGCGCAGAATTTCACGCGCCTGGATCTCGATGTCGCTGGCCATGCCCTGCGCACCGCCCGAGGGCTGGTGGATCATGATCCGCGCGTTGGTCAGCGCCACCCGCATGCCGGGTTCACCCGAAGCCAGGAGGAAGCTGCCCATCGAGGCGGCCTGACCGATGCACACCGTGCCGACGCGCGGCCGAATGTACTGCATCGTATCATGGATTGCCATGCCCGCCGTCACGACACCGCCCGGCGAGTTGATGTACATGAAGATGTCCTTCTTCGGATTCTCCGACTCAAGGAACAGCAGCTGAGCGGTGATGAGGCTGGCCATGCCGTCCTCCACGCCACCCGTGACGAAGACGATGCGCTCGCGCAGCAGGCGGCTGAAGATGTCGAACGAACGCTCGCCGCGGTTCGACTGCTCGATCACGATGGGAACGAGGCCGGCCTGCGTCTGCTGCATACCGACTCCGGCGCGCGCCAGGGCGCCTGCGAAGTCGCCGGTCTCGAACGGATTGTGCATGAAAACTCTCTCTTATGCCTCAGGAGCACCTATGTCGCGCGCGGGTGGCGCGACTTCAAGCCCTGCCTATTGGTCCTTGCTACGCCCGAAAATTGTATAGGTCAGTGCCAAGCCGCCCGACCATTGGTCCCGCGAACCGTAGCGCGCAACAACGGGCGAGTCGCCGGCGTCATTCACCAGCCGATCATATTTGCCGTAAGCGTAGATGCCCCATCGCGGGCTGAGTTGCATCAGGTAGCTCGCGTTCGCGCCGATGGCGTGGATGCCACCGGAGGGACGAAACGCCGGCAACCCCGATGATGCCACAGATTGCTCGGGGACACCGAAGTACGCTCGCTGATACTTGCCACCCGAGTAAGTAACACGCGGGCCGATGGCGAACAGCCACTCGTCGCGATCACGGGCTACATAATCGATGCCGGCCATCCCGATGAGCCCCTTGTGACCGCCGAGGCCTTGCCGAAGCTCTACCCGAGCACGGACTGGCGCGGTGAATTGATATTGGACGAAGGCGCCCGCTTCAACCGTGAAGCCGACCTTTGGCACACCTGGCACTTCACGGGTGCGGCGCGAGCCTTCGAAGCCCACCGCCGGCCCAAAGGAAAAGCCGTTAGTGGAAAATACCGGAAAGCCCGAGCTCTCGTCCGCAGCCTCGAACCGGAAAGGTGCATCGCCGCGCGCACGGCTGAAATCGATGAAGGGCCGAACCACCACTTCGTCCGATCCAGGATAGCGAGGGACAAGTTGCGGCCCGAGAGCGATCCTGGTTCGGCGCGGTTGTTCCTGAGCGGCGACGCCTGTCGCCCAAGCTGCACCAAGGGCGAAAAGGGCCGCAAGCCGGCCGAAGTGCAATGTTGCCATGACCTCAGCCTAAGCCAGTTGTTTGATATAGACTAGCTAGATTAGTGTTCGCCGGGCGCTCGGTACGCGAGATAGGCTAGTCGACGCACTTCAAGCCTGCCACGCACCACGGTATCCAGGATCAATCCGGCAAACACAGACAAAGCGGCCAATATAGTAAGGCCGGTTGCCAAGATGGCAGTTGGGAAGCGGGGCACGAGACCCGTCTGTGCATAAGTGATCGCCAGCGGCATCGCGAGAATGATCGCGAGAGCCAGCAGCGCCGCGCCAAAAGCCCCGTAGAACCACAGCGGTCTTTCGATCCTGTAGAGGGTCGCAATCGTGCCAAGGATGCGCCACCCGTCGCGATAGGTGCTGAGCTTCGACACCGACCCTTCCGGCCGCGCAAAATATGGGGTCTCCAGCTCACCCACAGGCATTTTCAGTTCGAGTGCATGAACTGAGATCTCGGTCTCGATCTCGAATCCGACCGACAGCACCGGAAAGCTCTTTACGAACCGGCGCGAGAACACACGATAGCCACTGAGAATGTCCGTGAAGCTGCGGCCAAACAGCTGCGCGAGCATGCCCGTGAGCATAGCATTGCCGAAACGGTGACCCCGGCGGTAGGCGGCCGCGGCTTCGCCGACGCGACAACCGACGACCATGTCGAGCTGTTCATCAAGCATGCGCTGCACAAGCGCCGGCGCGGACGAGGAGTCATATGTCGCATCACCATCTGCCATCACGTAAACGTCGGCATCGATGTCGCCGAACATGCGACGGACAACCGCCCCTTTTCCCTGGATGCGCTCGGTCCGGACGGTCGCGCCGGCAGCCCGGGCCACCTCTACGGTCCGATCGGCCGAGTTGTTGTCATAGACGTAAATTTTGGCGGACGGCAGCGCGGAACGGAACCCGGCGATCGTCTGCGCAATCGCGGCCTCTTCATTGTAGCACGGCAGCAGTACCGCGATCGTTGGCTCGTACTTCACGTGATCCCGATCCGTTCGGACTAAACCGGACAAGGCCGCAGCGATGAGTTCATCGCTGCGGCCCTGAAGGTGCTGTCATTCTAGGGAAAAGAACGCCCGTTCGACAAGCGCCGGGCGAACGGCATGGGATGATGGCCGAACCGGAGGTTAGCCCTCGGACTTGGCGGTGCTCTTCTTCGCCGTCTTCTTGGCGGGCTTTGCTTCTACGTCGGCAGTCGCTCCGTCGTCCTGCGTCGTCGCCTTGGCCGCCTTCTTCGCAGCCGGCTTCTTGGCAGGAGCAGCAGCCTCGGCCTCTTCTGCTTCCGCGGCAGGCTCAGCCGCCTTCTTCTTCGCCGTCTTCTTTGCCGGCTTCACCTCTTCGCCATCCGCAGTCGCAGCGTCTTCGGCTGGAGCTTCGTCGGCCTTCTTCTTGGAAGCGGCCTTCTTCTGCTTGGGCTTGTGGTTGTCGTGATCGTGATGGTGCGTGCCGGTCGCGAAACCGTCCTCGCTCTCGATCGCGGCTTCCAGCTCCTCGCGGGTCGTTTCGCGCTCGGTCACCTCGGCCTTCTCGAACAGGAAGTCGACGACCTTGTCCTCGTACAGCGGCGCGCGCAGCTGGGCAGCAGCCATCGGTTCCTGCTGGATGTACTGGATGAAGCGCTGCTGGTCCTCGCCGCGATACTGCTGGGCGGCCTGCGCGATCAGGCGGCTCATTTCCTGCTGCGTCACTTCGACGCCATTCGCCTGGCCGATCTCGCTCAGCAGCAGGCCCAGACGGACACGGCGCTCGGCGATCTTGCGGTAATCGTCGCGCTCCTTCTCCATCTCCTCCATGGCCGCCTTAGGATCCGGCTCATGGGTCGCTTCATGCTCGAGCTGCGCCCAGATCTGCTGGAACTCGGCCTCGACCATCGAGGGCGGCACTTCGAAATCGTGGCCGGCGGCGAGCTGGTCGAGCAGCTTGCGCTTCATGTGGGTGCGGGTGAGGTTGCCGAGCTCGCTCTCGACCTGGCCGCGGATCAGGCCGCGCAGCTGCTCTAGGCTCTCGAGGCCGAGGTTCTTCGCCAGATCCTCGTCAACCTTGGCCTCACCTGCCGTCTTTACCGACTTGATGGTGAGATCGAAGGTCGCGTCCTGACCAGCCAGTTCCTTCGCCTGATACTCTTCAGGGAAGGTCACCTTGATCTGACGCTCTTCGCCGGCCTTCGCGCCAACAACCTGATCCTCAAAGCCCGGGATCAGGCGGCCGGAGCCGAGCTCCACAGCCATGTCGGTGCCCGTGCCACCATCAAAGGCAACGCCGTCCATCGTCTTGCCGACGAAGTCCATCGTGACCAGATCACCGTTCTGCGCGGCGTAGCCCTCTTCGGTGTCGTCCCAGCTCTTGGTCTGATCGGCAAACTTCTGAAGCTGTTCGTCGATTACCTCGTCGGCCGCCGGTACGACCAGCTTCTCGAGCTTGAGACCCTCAATGGCCGGCGCCGGCACCTGCGGCAGCACTTCGAGCTCGATCTTCAGCTCGGCATCCTTGCCTGGCTCATATCCTTCAGTCAGGGCGACCGACGGCTGAACAGCGGGACGGAGCTGCTTCTCGGCGATCAGCGCCTGGATGCTTTCCTGAATTGACGTGTTGAGCGCGTCCTGCATCAGCGCCGGACCATGCATCTTGCGTACCAAGTTGGCCGGAACCTTGCCCGGGCGGAAGCCGGGCATCCGCACCTGCGGCGCGACACGTGCCAGCTCGGCATCAACGCGGGACTCGATATCCTTGGCGGGAATGGTCAGCGTGTAGGCGCGCTTCAGGCCCTCGTTCAACGTCTCGACAGTCTGCATCTTCGTGCCTTGAAAAGAATTTCGTGGATGGTGCCTGTCCGCGGGCACGCCGCGGATAAACTGGTGCGGGCGAAGGGACTCGAACCCCCACATCTTGCGATACTGGAACCTAAATCCAGCGCGTCTACCAGTTCCGCCACGCCCGCATAAAGGCACCGCCGGTCGCGGGCCTCTATACCGCGCGGCGCCTCCCCGCAAGCTTTGCCAGCAACCAGGACGAACGATCGCGCGTTGTTGGAGGGAAAAGGACGAACAACAATGGCCACAACGCCCCCACCTGAACAACCCGTGCCGCCAAGTCAGCCGGCCGAGCCGACTTCACCGCCGCCCGAGGTTACCCCTCCGAGCCCGGACTTTGACCAGCCCGCCCCCGCCGCGCCAGGCAACGATCCAACTCCCATCCAGCCGAGCGTGTGACATGATAGAACAAGGCGGAGACCCGCACCCCGATAGCATGCCAGAAGACGGAGTAGACCAGTCGCCGGACAGCGCTCCGGCTGCCTGGGACGACGCTGCTCGCACCGATATTGAAGGCCAAGGTGCAGCCCGGAACGAAGCGGTGGAAGATGGTGTGCCCGTCGAGCCGCATGATGCTCCGGCACGATTCAGTGAGCCCGACGGTCCAGGTGAGAGCTCCGACGATCCGCGGCTCAACTGACGTGATCGAGTGTAGCGCTTGGCAGAACTTCATAGCCATACCGCGGGGAACCGGTAAGCTCGCGTCAGCTGTAGGCGGCGGTCCGTGAGTTCATTTAGATGCAGATGGTGATCACCTGATCACAGCGACTCCACCTGCGGTGGGTGCGGGACTGAACAGACGGAAGCCGCGTGGCAGTCGCCGAGGTGTCTTGCCTTCTCGCGCAGCTTCGACGGCGCCAATCGCAGCCAACAAGTCACGAGGCGCATACGGCTTCGACAAGCAGCCAACCGCCAGCGCTTCGGCGTCGCCGGGACAGTTTCCGGTCACGAACATAACCGGGATTCCCAACTGAACGGCAGTGCGTGCCACCTCGATTCCGCTGCCGTCGGCAAGCGCCAAATCTGCGAGCACGAGATGAATGTCGGAGGCCTTGTTGAGGATCGCAACCGCGTCTGCGACACGATCGACCGTAGCAATGATCTCATAATCCTGTTCGCTCAGCACATGCTCGGTGTCAAACGCGACCAGAGGCTCGTCCTCCACCACCAGGAGCCGTACGATCGACCTCTTTTTCCGGCTGAAAATCATCACCAGTTCCGCAAAGTCCGCTACGGTTCACGCCTGACCAGATAACGCTGCTGAACCCGCTGCGACGCAAATAATTTCGCCGCAGGCGCACAACGCATGTATCAGGTGCGACATGTCGAGTTCCTCCCGCGCCGGATCGCCGTCCACGGCGCCACTGCACCGCATTGCCAAGCTCCTCGCCCGCGCCGGGGTCGCTTCGCGACGCGAGATTGAACGCATGATCGCCGACGGCCGAGTCGCCCTGGCTGGTGTGCCAGTGGAAACGCCCGCCACCCTCCTGCCTTCTCTGGAAGGCGTCACTGTTGATGGCGCTCCGGTTGCCGCTCCCGAGCCAGCCCGCCTCTATTTATTCCACAAGCCTACGGGCGTGTTGACGACCGAGCGCGACCCGAAAGGCCGCCCGACAATCTACGACCGGCTGCCAAAGGGCCTGCCGAGACTGATGCCAGTGGGTCGCCTTGATCTGAATACCGAAGGCCTTCTGTTGATGACCACTGATGGTGGCTTGAAGCGTCAGCTCGAGTTGCCCGCGACCGGGGTCGAGCGCGCTTACCGCGCTCGTGCTTACGGCAAGGTGAGCCAGCCTCAGCTGGAGGAACTCATCCACGGCGTAGAAATCGAGGGCGTCCGCTATGGCTCCATCGACGCGAACATCGAACGTCGCACGGGGGCCAATCTCTGGATCGAACTGGTCCTGAAAGAGGGCAAAAACCGCGAGGTTAGGCGAGTCCTGGAACATCTCGGCCTGCAGGTGAGCCGCCTGATCCGAACCCGCTATGGCCCGTTCGTTCTCGGTGACCTTGCACCAGGTCAGATCGGGGAAGTGCGGCGCCACGACGTGGAAGCATTCCAGGCTGACCCGACCCGACGTGGACTGCCCCAGCCGGCGCGGCGCCGCGGCGTCGCCCCCGTTGAGGGGCAGCAGGCGCAGGTTCATAAAGAGAGGCCAGCAGCACGTGCCATCGCTGCGCCGCAACGCACGGTACCGCGCAAGGCCGAGGAAGTCGGCGAGCGAAAGGCGGCAGCAAAGCCCGTAAAGGGTCCGCGGCGCCGAGCAGACGGCTCTCTTGCCGTTCGTGACAGCGGCAGCCGGGGTGCACGGACGCGCTCTTTCCGACAGGATCGTGGCGAAGAGGCGCCGCGCCCTGCCAAGCCTCGTCCGACACGGCCCACAAAGCCGAAAGGCTCCCGCTGATGCGCATTATCGCGGGACAGTGGCGTGGACGACGACTTGTCTCTCCCAAGGGCGACACGACAAGGCCGACCGCGGATCGCACCCGTGAGGCTCTGTTCTCGATGCTCGTCAGCCGCCTCGGCAGTTTCGAAGGGTTGTCAGTGGCCGATCTCTTCGCGGGATCGGGCGCTCTTGGCCTTGAAGCGCTGTCGCGTGGTGCCGCATCGTGCCTGTTCGTTGAACAGGATCGCGACGCGCTTGACGCGTTGCGCGCTAACATTGCGACCTTTGCTGCGCCGAGCACAGAGGTGCGCGCTGGTAGCGTGCTGGCACTGGGACCGGCACGTGCGCCCATGGACCTGATCATGATGGACCCGCCGTACAGCACAGGCGCCGGCGCGGTGGCGCTACACAAACTGGGCCGGCTAGGCTGGGCAGGCCCGGCTACGTGGATCAGCATCGAAACGGCGCGTGACGAGCAAGTGGCCGTTGATGGCTTTGTCGAGGATGCGACTCGCGTGTACGGCAAGGCCAGATTGACTCTGCTTCGTCGGGCCTAGTGCCTGATCGAATAGGCCCTCGCGGCCGTGGGAAGCCTTACCACATCGCGTTGTTCCCGTACGATGGCAGCGAAGCCGCGGGACCTATTCGCGGTGGCACTGCCGCGACCGTTCATGGCTGAACGACCACCGCATGCGTGCGAGCGCGCGGCCGAGTCGCGATCAGGGCCACGAGGCTCAATGCGGCTGCAACGCTGCCGTACCAGCCAACAGCGGCAAGCCCCACGTTTTCTGCCAGCGCCTGCGCGAACAGCGGCGTAAGACCGCCACCAAGGACGCCGGCAATGTTGAAGGCCATCGACGCGCCTGTGTACCGGACTCGCGGCGGGAACAGACCGGGCAGCCAGGCACCGAGCGGCCCATAGACAAAGCCCATCAGCAACAATGCCAGCGAAAGATAAGCGAACACCAGCAGTAGCGAGCCCGATCCCAGCATCGGCCCCAACAGCGGCCCGGCAATCACCACGCCGACGCAACCACCGGCAAGCACGCGACGCTCATCGAACTTGCGGTCCGCGAGCCATGCCGAGCCGTAAATGCCCAGCGCCATGAACAGGATGGCGCCAAGCTGAACCAGCAGCATGGATTGCATCGAATAGCCAAGCGTCTTGGTGCCGTAGCCCAGCGTGAAGGCGGTGGTGATGTAGTAGAGCGCAAAGCAAGCGATTGCGCCGATCGTACCGGCGATCGTCGCTACTCCATGGTGGCGGACCAGCTCAGCGAAGGGCACCGCGGGCGGGGGCGCTTCCTCCAGCGCAGCCGCAAACTCCGCCGTCTCCGTGAGCTTCAACCGGATCCACAAGCCGAGGCCAACAAGGAGGGCGCTGATCAGGAAGGGGATACGCCAGCCCCATTCGCGAAACTGTTCAGCCGTCAGCCAAAGTCCGAGAAGCAGAAACAGCCCGTTGGCCGCAATAAAGCCGGCAGGCGCGCCCATCTGCGGCGCACTGCCGAACCGTGCACGCCACCCCGGCGGCGCGTTTTCCACCGCAAGCAGGGCCGCGCCGCCCCACTCGCCACCCAAGCCGAAGCCTTGCCCGAATCGCAGCAGGCAAAGAATGAGCGGGGCCCACCATCCGGCATCGGCATAGGTCGGCAGGAAAGCGATCAATGTGGTGGACAGACCCATGGTGAGCAGGCTGGCGATGAGCGTGGACTTGCGCCCGATGCGATCGCCAAAATGTCCAAAGAAAGCGGCCCCGACGGGACGAGCGAAAAAGGCCACAGCCAAGGTGGCAAAGCTGGCCATCTGTTGCATGCCCGGCTCCGCCACCGGGAAGAAGATCTGTCCGAATACGAGGCTCGCCGCGGTCGCGTAGATATAGAAGTCGTAGAATTCGACCCCGGTGCCGACGAAACTCGCCAGCAGGACACGGCGAGGAGAATTGGCGCTGGTCGCAGTCGTCGTCATGGCCCCCTCTCCTCCCGCCGATGGCCGGCGTCAACATCGTGCCTGCGCGATACCCTGGCCGGCACGGGCCGGGAGTTGCTGGCAACTACCGTCCGTCCGGCTCCGCCGTCCTTTGGGGAGAACCAAACTTCTCTAAATCAGTCCATACCGGGATAGGTTTGAAAAGCGGGAAGTTCGGAGATGCCGGCCGTCCAGCTCAGGCGATCCTTGACCATGATCTGCGCGCCCGGCGGCTGGCCTTCGGGATCGTCCAGCGTCCCCGAATGAATGTCGACAATCCCCGGCAGCGCTTCGGGATTGCGGTAGAACAGCCCGGTACCACAGGTGCCGCAGAACTCACGCGTGCCATGTTCGGAAGAATGATAGGTCGTTGTTTGACCGTCTATCGTGACACGATCCGCCTGCCACGCGATCCAGCCGACGGCCGGCGCACCGGACCAGCGCCGGCAATCGTCGCAGTGACAGATCGCGTGATGCTCCGGCTCGCCCTCGGCGGACCAGCTGACTGCACCACAGTGACATTTGCCTGTCGTCGCCATCGAACCCTCCTGCGTGTTTCTACTATGTTCTCATAGATGGTGACACCCTGCAATATGCATTCCGGGAGCGCGATCGTGCGCGAAGTACGTCCGATCGTGCCCCTAAGGGCCCGGCCCTGCCGGCCTTGAAGATGCACGCGCCTCATCGGCTCGCGCTTGCTCACGTGGCTCTCGTTCCCTAACTGTTCGTGGGTGACCGATACCCAGCTTGCCGACCCTCCGTATCTCAGGGGCCTCAATCCGCAGCAGCGTGAGGCGGTGCTCACCACCGACGGGCCAGTGCTCGTGCTCGCCGGCGCTGGCACGGGCAAGACCGCAGCGCTGACCGCCCGGCTTGCTCACCTGCTCTATACCCGGCGCGCTTACCCCAGCGAGATCCTGTCGGTGACCTTCACCAACAAGGCCGCGCGCGAGATGCGCGAACGGGTCGGCCGTCTGGTCGGAGACGCTGTGGAAGGAATGCCGTGGCTGGGCACGTTCCACGCCATCGGCGCGAAGATGCTGCGCCGGCACGCCGAACTGGTCGGATTGCAGAACAATTTTACCATTCTGGACACCGACGATCAGCTGCGCCTGCTAAAGCAGCTGATCGTTGCGGCGGACATCGACGAGAAGCGCTTCCCGGCGCGCAGCCTCGCCGGGCTGATCGACGAGTGGAAGAACAAGGGGCTGACCCCGCGCGAGATCGATGCCGGAGAAAGCGAGCGCTACGGTAACGGCCGCGGCGGCGAGCTGTATGAACAATATCAGGATCGCCTGAAGGCAGTGAACGCCTGCGATTTCGGCGACCTGCTGCTCCACGTCCTGACGATCCTGAAGACCAATCGCGGGGTGCTGGAGCAATATCAGCAGCGCTTTCGCTACATCATGGTGGACGAATACCAGGACACCAACTCCGTCCAATATCTCTGGCTGCGGCTGCTGGCGCAGGAACGGCGCAACATCTGTTGCGTGGGTGACGACGATCAGTCGATCTATTCGTGGCGCGGCGCGCAGGTGGAGAATATCCTGAAGTTCGAGAAGGACTTTCCCGGCGCCAAGGTTATCCGGCTGGAGCAGAACTACCGCTCCACGCCACACATCCTGGGCGCGGCCGGCGGCGTGATCGGCAATAATTCCGGACGCCTAGGCAAGTCACTGTGGACCGAACTGGACGTTGGCGAGAAGGTTCGCGTGATCGGCGTCTGGGACGGGCCGGAGGAGGCCCGGCGCGTTGGCGACGAAATCGAGGCCTGCCAACGGGCATTTCGGTCGGACGGCGACAAGTCACTGGACGATATCGCTATCCTGGTGCGCGCCCAGCATCAGACCCGCGAGTTCGAAGATCGCTTCATCGCGATCGGCATGCCGTACCGTATCGTTGGCGGCTTCCGCTTCTATGAGCGCCAGGAAATCCGCGACGCGCTGGCTTATCTGCGTATCGTCAACCAGCCGGCGGACGATCTCGCCTTCGAGCGGATCGTCAACACGCCCAAGCGAGGACTTGGCGACAAGGCAATCGCGAAACTGCATCAGCTCGCCCGCGCGGAAGGCTTGCCGCTGAGCCTTGCGGCCGCCCGTATTCTCGACACGGACGAGCTGACCCCGCAGGCGCGACGTGCGCTTGGCAATTTCATCGGCGATGTGGCCCGCTGGCGCGACATGGCGCGCGATCTGCCTCATGCCGAGTTGGCCCGGCAGATCCTGGACGAATCCGGCTATACCGCGATGTGGCAGGCTGAGAAATCGACCGAAGCGGCCGGCCGGCTGGAGAACCTCAGCGAATTGGTCCGCGCGATGGAGGAATATGAAAGCCTCGGCGCGTTCCTTGAGCATGTCAGCCTGGTGATGGACAATGAGGGCGCGCGCGAGGATCCCAAGGTCACGATCATGACCATCCACGCGGCGAAGGGCCTGGAATTCGACACCGTGTTCCTCGCCGGCTGGGAAGAAGGAATCTTCCCGTCCCAGCGCGCGCTGGACGAAGGCGGCACCCGCAGCCTGGAGGAGGAGCGCCGCCTAGCCTATGTCGCGATCACGCGCGCGCGGCGGCGGGCGGTGATCCTGCATGCTGCGAACCGCCGTATCTATGGCCAATGGACCAGCTCCATCCCCTCGCGCTTTGTAGGCGAACTGCCGGCGGATCACGTGGACAGCGAAACCACCATGAGCGGCGGCGAAAGCCTGTGGCGGGCAAATTGGTCCGAGCGGGCCGACCCGTTCTCCGATGTCGGGCGCGGCACCGGGCGGGGCCCGGGATGGCAGCGGGCGGCGGGCACGCTTGGCGGCAAGCCGGGCGGTGATTGGCAGAGCCGCACCTTCAACCGCGAACCGACCCGCGTGGTGGAAAGCCGCGCGCCATCGGTCAGCCTGGGGAACAAGGGCCGTTCCGACCTTTCCGTCGGTCTGCGCGTGTTCCACCAGAAGTTCGGTTACGGCACGATCGAAAGCATTGAGGGTAACAAGCTGGAGATCGAATTCGAGAAGGCCGGGCACAAGCGCGTGATGGACAGTTTCGTCTCGCTACCATGACGCCGGCCTGCTTTACGGGGCCGAATGGAGCCGCGATAGAAGCGGCATGACCATGACCCGCGCCGAAGCCGAACACCTCGCCAGACAAGGGGTGGAGGCGCTGCGGCGCGGGGACGGCGGGGCTGCGCGCGCCAGTTTCGACCGCATCATCGCATCGCAGCCGGAGGGCTTTCCGCTGCCCTGGCTGGCGCTGGCGCAGGCCTGCCGGATGGCCGGGGACACGGCGGCAGAGACCCAGGCCTTGCAGGCCCAGCTGCGAGAACAGCCGCGACACGTCGCCGCGCTGCTGCTGATGGGCGATCGCAAGCGGCTGGACGGGGACGATCGCGCTGCTTCTAACTTCTATACCGCAGCGCTCAATCAGGCCGCGGTCACGCGGGATGTACCGCAATCACTGCACCCGCTGCTGCGACAGGCGGAGTTATTCAAGCGCGAGGCGAGCGAGCGGTTCACGGCGCATGTCGAGACTGCGATCGCCAGCCCGCAGGCGCCCCGGGTGGCGCAGTCGATCGATCTGCTGCTCGGCCGGCGGGAATTGCACCTGCAACAGCCAAGCATGTTCTATTTCGAAGGATTGCCGCAACGCGCCTTCTATTCGCGCGACGAATTTGCCTGGATCGCTGAGTTGGAAGCGGACACGCCGGCGATCCGGGCGGAGCTCGAAGCCGTGACGGAGGGCTTCGCCCCTTACGTGGAGGGCGACCCGGATCGGCCGCTGCCGAACAATCCCCTGCTCGACGACCCCGCCTGGAGCGCACTTCATCTGTGGCGCGGCGGCGAGATAGTGGAGGCCAATGCTGCCCGCTTTCCCGCCACCATGGCGGCGCTTGCCAAATTGCCGATCCCGCGCATTGCCGGCCGCTCCCCAATGGCGCTGTTCTCGCGATTGACGCCGGGCGCGCACATCCAGCCGCACCACGGCCTGCTCAACACGCGCCTGATCTGTCACTTGCCGATCATTGCGCCCCCCGGATGTGGCCTGCGCGTCGGCGCCGACGTGCACGAATGGCGCGAAGGCGAGTTGGTGATCTTCGACGATTCGTTTGAACATGAGGCATGGAACAGGGGAACGGAAACCCGCACCGTCCTGCTGTTCGAGATCTGGAAGCCCGAGATCGATGAGGCGGAGCGGATTGAATTGACCCGTTTGTTCGAAGCCATCGACGCTTATGGGGCCCCGATGATGGATCAGGGCTGATCTGGCCGAGAGAATGCTGGGAGGGTGACGGTGCGTCGGGATTGAGCGGTTCAGGTGCCGCGATTCGCTTCCGATCGGCGCGACCTCCTGTTCAGGAACGATATTGCTGGGCGGCCGTATCCTCCCCTTGCCCACTCTTGGGCGTGGAGAGAAACGTCACATGCTTACTCGTCGCATCGCGATCGCCGTCGGCGTAGCGGCTGCCGCCTTCGGCACGCCGGCCGTCGCCCAATCCAGCGCTGACGATGCCCGCTTCCGCGCCGCACAGGAGCGGTTCGAGCGCGAGCTGCAGGTCTTCCGCAGCGAGTTCGACCGCTATCAGTCCGTTCGACGGGTGCCGGGATCAGGCTATCGGGATCCGCGCTGGGATGACGGACGGACCGCACCGCCACCGCCTGCCTCCGCGTACGATGACCGGGACTGGCGCGACGAGGGCGACTATGATCCTTCCCGTTATTACCGGTCCGGCTCGCAGTATCAGGAGCGCGCACTTGCGCCCACCGACCGTGTCTATTCGGGGTCGGACGGCCGCTATTACTGCCGCCGCTCCGACGGCACGACCGGGCTGATCGTTGGCGGCGCGCTGGGCGGCGTTCTTGGCAACGTGATCGATGGCGGGCGCAGCCGTATTGTCGGCACACTGTTCGGTGGCGCGGCAGGCGCGCTGGCGGGTCGGGCCGTGGATCAAAACAACCAAGTCCGCTGCCGGTGAGCGAAGCGGCCGCCCTCATCGCCCGGCACGGCCTGTCGCCGCACCCGGAGGGCGGCCATTACCGCGAGACGGTCCGGCTGCCGGCGCGGCCGGGCCAGCGATCGCCGATGACGGCTATCCTGTTCCTGCTCGACCGAGGCGAACGATCGCACTGGCACCGCGTCGACGCGGCAGAGCTGTGGCTGTGGCACGCGGGCAGCCCGCTGCTCCTGCATATCGAGGAAGACGAGCAGGTCACGACCCGTCACCTTGACCCGGACACGCCGCAAGCGCTGGTTCCGGCGCATGGCTGGCAGGCAGCGGAAGCGCCAGACGGGTGGGTGCTTGTCAGCTGCGTCGTCGCGCCCGGCTTCGACTTCGCCGGGTTCGAGCTCGCACGGTCCGGCTGGTCGCCCTCAGGCTTCGATCGATAGCAGCGTCACGCCCTGGTACCGCTCTTCCTTCGGGTTGAAGAGCTCGCTGGGGGTAAATCGCCGGGGCGTCACGCGCATGCCCCCGAGACCAGCAATCTTGAAGGCGCCGATCTTCGGCTCGCGCGGCGGCTTGCCATCCCGCTCCAGCGTGATCGCGTCGAGATAGAATTCGCCGTGCTTGGTGTAGACGATATGCGGTGCCAGCGTCACCGATCCGCGATTGTACGTCGCGGCGATGGCCTGTTGTTTCACGATCGCTTCAAAAACGGTCGGCATGCTGACGGGCGGCGTTGCCGGTGCGGCGACCCGATCTTCGTCGGTGTTCAGCTTCATGCTCACCGGCAATATCCATGCTGTTGCAGCGCAGCAATAACTGTTTTGTGCAACGGTCCGTTCCCCGTTTGCATCCGCAAACTCACGTAGCGAAACCATTCGCGCGCCACTGCATGCCCATGGTAGCGTTCGGCATGGCCAATCTGCTGCTTCCGGGCGATCAGGCACCGTGGTTCCATGCGCCGGCGCTTTCGGGCAACCCGCGCTACGCATTCGATACGGCAGCGGGCCGGCCGATCCTGATGCTCTTCGCCGGAAGCGCGTCTCATCCGGCGCTGGCACCCGCCCTGCGGCTGGTGACCGAGACCCGCATGCTGTTCGATGATCGGCACGCGTGTTTTTTCGGTGTGTCTACGAACCCGGCTGACGCGGCAGACGGGGTGGTACAGCAACAACTGCCCGGCATCCGCTGGTTCCTTGATTATGACGGCGCGGTCTCGAGGCTTTACGGCGCGCTGAACGACGATGCGGGGGGCGCCGAATACCGCCCGCATTGGTTGCTGCTTGATACCACGCTGCGCGTCTGCGGGCGCTTCCCACTCGACGCCGGTACGCAAGCGATCGCCGCCCTGAAGGCGCAGATCACGGTGCCGGACGTCTATCCCGCCGCTCCGGTATTGATCGTGCCCCGCGTGTTCGAGCCCGCTTTGTGCCAGCGCCTCATCACCCTGTACGAAGCAAATGGCGGCGAGGATTCGGGGTTCATGCGGGAGGAAAACGGACTCACCGTCGGCCGCATCGACCACAGCCATAAGCGGCGTTCCGACTATCATATGGAGGATGACGTGCTGCGCGAGCAGCTGCGCGCCCGTCTCGCCCGTTTCCTTATTCCGCAGATCAAGCGCGCGCTCGGCTGGGAAGCCACCCGGATCGAACGCTGGCTGGTCGCTTGCTACGATGGCGACAATGGCGGCGGTCACTTCCGCGCGCATCGGGACAACACCACCAAGGGCACGGCACACCGGAAATTCGCCTGCACGATCAACCTGAACGCCGGCGAATATGACGGCGGTGATCTCTGCTTCCCGGAATTCGGCCCTCAAACCTACCGGGCACCGACGGGGGGAGCAGTGATCTTCTCCTGCTCGTTGCTGCACGAGGCGCAGCCAGTCACCCGCGGCAAGCGCTATGCCTTCCTGCCATTCCTTTATGACGAGGAAGGCGCGAAGCTACGCGAGGCCAATCTGCGGTTCCTGGCGCCCGAAACGGGCGGCCAGCCGAGAACCGCCACGCCGGCCGACGCCCCCGCCTGATCGCCACGGGGCACGTCGGCGGAGCGGCTCACTTCCCGGCGGGGCCGATCAGCTTCTGTGCGAAATACACGGTCTGCAACGCCTGCAATCGCGCGCCCTGTGCAATGTCGGCATCGCCGGAGTGGCCGCCCGCCATGTCTTCATAGAACAGATACGGCAGTCCATATTCCTTCATCCGGGCAGCGAACTTACGCGCGTGCTGCGGCCCCACCCGGTCGTCCTTGGTCGTCGTCCAGATATAGGGCTCCGGATAGCGGCCGTCCTTGCGCAGCGCATGATAGGGAGACATCTTCGCCAGAAACGCGCGCTCCTCCGGCACGGAAATGGAGCCATATTCGTCGACCCAGGAAGCCCCGGCCGCGATCCCTTCATACCGCAACATGTCGAGCAGCGGGACCTGGATCGTCACGGCGCCCCATAGCTCCGGATGCTGGGTCAGCTGCACGCCCATCAGCAACCCGCCGTTGGAACCGCCATAGATGCCGAGCCTGGGCGCACTGGTGATGCCGCGTGCGAACAGATCCCGCGCGGTGCTGGCAAAATCGTCAAAGATCAGCTGACGCTTCGTCTTTCGGCCCGCTTCGTGCCACTCCGGCCCGAACTCGCCGCCACCGCGAATGTTGGCCAGCACGAAGGCGCCGCCGCGCTCCAGCCACAGCTTGCCGGTGATCCCGGAGTAATAAGGCGTATTCGACACCTCGAAGCCGCCATAGGCCGTCATCAGCGTGGGCGTGCTGCCGTCCTTCGGTGCGCCCTGACGGTGAACAACGAAATAGGGCACCTTCGTGCCGTCAGACGAGCTCGCCTCGAACTGCTCCACCACCAGCCCGGTGGCATCGAACCGGGCGGGCGATGATTTCACCGCAACGGGCGGCTGGTTCGCTGCAGCGTCGAACGCCATCAGCCGTGTGGGGGTGGTGAAGCCCGACACCGCGAGATAGCCGCGATCGCCAGCGCGCTCGGTTGTCACCAGATCCACGGAAAGATTGTCCGGCAGCGCCAGCGCTCGGCTGGTCCAGCCCTCGCCAGACGGCGTGAACACCATCGCTCGGCCGCGCACGTTATCGTAAACGGATGCGATCACCGTCCCGCCGGTGACGCGCACGTTACCGCGATCCACGGACTGGCGCGGACCGGGTGCGAAGATCGTCGTTAGATCGCCCGCCCCGCGCAGCGCGTCCTTCAGCGGCAGCGAGGCCAGCGCCCCTTCCGGAACCTTGCCCCACGGTTCGCTGATGCGCACGATCAATCGGCCATCAACCAGACCGTTCACGTCCACCCGATCGGGCAACGGCACTTTCTTTGCCGCGGCACCATCCCACAACAGAATGTCGGAGGTGAAGAAGGTCTTCGCGCGCGTGATCACGACCGCGCGATTACCCTGAGCGTCAATCTCGACCGATGGCCAGGCGCCGATGTCATCGGAAGTGCCGCGATAAATTTCCTGCGCGGACGCCAGCGGCTCGCCGCGCTTCAGGATCTTCACGACGAAGGGATAGCCGGACTTGGTGAGCGTACCCTCGCCCCAATCGCGCGACACAATCAGCGTGTCTGCATCGATCCAGTCGGCATTCTGCTTCGAGACGGGAAGGTCGAAACCGCCGTCGACGAACTTGCCCGTTTCCAGATCGAATTCGCGCAGGCTCGTCGCGTCCTCTCCGCCTTCGCTCAGGGCGACGAGGCATCGGCGCTCATCAGGCTCCAGGCAAGTGACGCCCTTCCACACCCATTTGCGCCCCTCCGCCTTTGACAAAGCATCAAGGTCGATCAGCGTGGTCCAGGCCGGGTTGGCCGAGGCGAAATCCGCTGCATCGGTGGATCGCCAGATGCCCTGAGGATGCGCCTGATCCCGCCAAAGGTTGAAGATGCGCGTGCCGATCATCTCCGGCATCGGTATGCGATCTTCGGCGGAGGCGATCTCCAGCGCCTCCTGATAGAAGGTCTGGTAACGCGGATCGGCCTCCAGCCGGGCCAGCGTCCGCTTGTTTTCGGTTTCTACCCACGCGAGGGGCTTGGCACCCTCGCGATCCTCAAGCCAGATATGGGGATCGTCAGTCACGCCTGCGATTTGGGCGATGCCGGCCGATGCCGCAAGCGCCGCCGCAACGGCAAACACCCCAAGTCTCATTCCCTACTCCGCTTCGTCACCAGCCCCTCCATGCCCGGACAGCTATCCTGTCGCAATGATCGCCCAGCCGGGATCGGCTTGCCGTTTGCGACGTTTGCCTCCCGTCCGATGTGCCTTCGGGCAAGGGCGGCCCTGCGCAGGGTTCGGGGGAGCAAATGCCTCCGGCACAACAGGATATCGGATGCTTCAGCCCCCGCAGAGTAGCTTGCCCGACGAGCCAGGTTCCGTAAGGCAAGCACCCATGTCCGATGGCCTGCCCCTTCCCCGTCGCCTGCTTGCCGTGGCTTCGCTGGGATGCGGGTCCGCGCTGGTCATCATTGATGGCGGCATCGCTAACGTAGCGCTGCCGACGATCGCGCGCGATCTGGGGGTGGCGCCAAGCTCGGTGGTGTCGATCGTCACCGTCTATCAGGTGATGCTGGTGATGTTGCTTCTGCCGTTTGCCGGGCTTGGCGAGCGGATCGGGCTGAAGCGCACCTACCAGGCCGGGCAAATAATCTTCGCCGTCGCGACGCTGCTGTGTTTTTTTGCAAAAAGTTTGCCGTTCCTGCTGATCGTCCGTGCGGTACAGGCGATCGGAGCGGCGGGCGTGCTCAGCGTTTCGTCGGCGCTGATCCGCCAGACTTATCCGTCGAGCCAACTTGGCCGCGGGCTCGGCATCAATTCGGTGATTGTCACCAGCTCCGCCGCCGCCGCGCCCACGATCGGCGGTCTGGTGCTGGCGGTTGCCCCGTGGCCGTGGGTGTTCGCGAGCTCGCTTCCGTTCGCGGTAATCAGCATCGCGCTCGGCCGTTCGCTGCCCAATCCCAGCCCGCGCTTGGCGCACCTAGATCTGATCGGGGCGATGATGTGCGCAGGCATGTTCGGCCTGATCATCGGCGGGGCGGAAAGCCTGGTGCATGGCGAAAGCCCGGTTGTCAGCCTGGCCATCATCGCCACGGGGGCGACGATCGGCTGGTTCTTCGTGCGGCGTGAAATGGGCGCGCCTGCCCCGATCCTGCCGGTCGACCTGCTCGCGCGGCCGATCATCGCGTTGTCGGCAGTCGGCAGCCTGACCGCCTTCACCGCCTCCATGACCTTGCTGGTGTCAACGCCATTCCGACTGTCTGCGATGGGCTTTACCGCAACCCAGATCGGCGCGTGCATCGCCCCCTGGCCGCTCACCAACATGATCGTGGCGCCGCTCTCCGGCTTCCTCTCGGATCGTATCCCGGCCGGCATCCTGGGCGGGATCGGGATGGCGGTGACTCTGGTGGCGCTGACCCTGCTGGCCACCATGCCGGCGGACCCGACCTATTTCGACGTGGCGTGGCGGATGGCGCTCTGTGGTTCGGGTTTCGGCCTGTACCTGCCCCCGAACGCCAGGCTGATTGTCGGCTCCGCCCCGCGTGAACGGGCGGCGGCAGCCGGCGGCCTCGTCTCGACGGTGCGGCTCACCGGGCAAACGACAGGTGCGACGCTCGCGGCCGCGCTGCTGGCCGCTGGCATCGGCGCCGGCTCGGTACCGCCGGTCGTTGCCGCAGGGCTCGCGCTGATCGCGGGCCTGTGCAGCATTGCCCGGCTGCGGCCCTCGATCCGCAACCCCTCCGTGACGGAGGTGCGGGACGACGTGCCGGCGTTGCGGCAATCACGTTAGGCCTTCGGCGCGGGACGGAACGCCAGCCGGGCGGTCACCGTTCTTCCGGTCTTAGCCACCGGAGTTGATCATGCCCTACGTCAAAACGCGCGATGGTGCCGATATCTACGTGAAGGACTGGGGCGAGGGTCGACCGGTCGTCCTGATCCACGGTTGGCCGCTTTCTGCCGACAGCTGGGACCCACAGGCCATGGCGCTGGCCGAGGCCGGCTATCGCGTGATCGCCTATGACCGTCGTGGCTTCGGCCGCTCCAGCCAACCGTGGAACGGTTATGACTATGACTCGCTGACCGACGACCTGTCGGAAGTCATGAAGGCGGCGGGCGTGGAGCAGGACGCCACCCTGGTCGGCTTCTCCATGGGCGGCGGTGAAGTCGCGCGATACATGAGCCGGCACGATGGACGCGGTGTGCATGCGGCGGTGCTGGTCGGCTCCGTCGTTCCCTACATGCTGAAGACCGACGACAATCCGCAGGGCGCCACCGAAGCGCAACTGTTGCAGATCGGGGAAGGCATTCGGCACGATCGGGCCAATTTCTTCCGCACCTTCTTCAAGGATTTCTTCGGGGTCGGTTACGTGAGCAGCCCGGTGAGCGAGGCGACGCTCGACTGGGCATGGCGGCTGGCAATGCAGGCGTCGCTGCGATCCACGCTGGAGTGCGCGCGCAGCTTCAGCTTCACCGATTTCCGTCCCGATCTCGCCGCCTTCCGGGTGCCGACGCTGGTAATCCACGGCACCGGCGACAAAACCGTCCCCATCGATGCCACCGGGCGAGCCGCGGCGCGCGGGATCAAGATGAGCCAGCTCGTGGAATATGACGGGGCGCCGCACGGTCTGTTCGCTACCGAAAGCGACCGGCTGACCCAGGATCTGCTGACGTTTCTGAGTCGATAGGCGGTGACGAATTTGCCGCTTTAGTCCGCACGAAGGCGATGGGCCGCCATCGCTTCATAGTCCGCCCGGCATACGTCAGCGACGACCGCGAGCCCGGGCGGCAGCGGGGCCGGTTCAGGCTCCGGCGCACCGAACCCGCTGGATGCCTCGACCCGGCCGTACCAGTGAGCCGCCCAGACACCATCGTCGGGGTGGCGCCCAGGCGCCCATGACAGCATGGCCTCGTCCCACGGGATGTCGAGCGCCCGGCACAAGGCCGAGAGCGTGCCCGCGGGATCGCGCAACACGTCCGCGGAGTCGATCACCGGCGGGGCGTGGCCGAGGCGCTCGGCGACCCGATCGAAAAAGGCCCGTTGCGCCCCGACGCCGAGATCCTCGGGCGTCACCGCCTCCCGCTTCGCGGCGTAGGACGCTGCCATTCGGGCAGGATCGCGGATCAGAAAGGCGTGGACCACACCGGAAAGATCATCCGGCGTTATTGGCCCGACCATATGGTGGGGCATGTGCTTCTGGTACCAGACCGGCTTTCCTGCCGGAGCCTCGCCGGCCAAGGTGCGAGCGACCGATTGCCAGTTGCAGTCCATGCTGGCGATCACGTCATCGCGCATCGGGTGATCGGCCCCACTCGCGGCCAGGAAACAGCCGTAGAAGGGCTCATCGCTGACCGCGCAATCCGCGCGACTGGAGAAGCTGCGCATCATCGCCGTCGAAATGTTGCGTGGGCCAGACCACATGGCGATTCGCAGCGGCTCACCGACGCGGGAAAAGGCCGCGGAGGTCATGCCAGTTCCCGGTCCACCGCCTCGCGATAGAGCGCTTGCAAGCGCTCCACCACAGGCCCGCGTTCGGTACCGATCACTCGCCCGTCGATCACCCCGACCGGTGCAAGCCCGGCGAACGTGCCGGTAGTGAATGCCTCGTCCGCACCATAAACGTCCGTCAGGGAGAAGTTGCGTTCATAGGTGGGAATGCCCGCCGCCCGCGCCGTCTCGACGACGATGCGGCGCGTGATCCCGTCAAGGCAATAATCCCCGGTCGAGGTCCACAGCTCGCCCTTCCGCACGATGAAGAAGTGGGTCGAGTTGCAGGTTGCGATAAAGCCATGCGGATCCAGCATCAGCGCCTCGTCCGCCCCCGCCTGAGCCGCCTGGATGCAGGCGGTGATGCAATTCAGCTTTGAATGCGAATTGAGCTTCGGATCCTGAACGTCGGGATAGCCGCGGCGCACGTGGACGGTGAACAGGTTCAGCATGCGGGTGGCGGTACCGGCGGCTGGTGCCTTCCACTCAGGAATGATGACGATCGTGGCAGGCGAGATTACCACGCGAGGATCCTGATAGGGCGTCGAGCGTACCCCCCGCGTGACCATCAACCGGATATGAACACCGTCGTCCCGCATGTCGTTGGCATCGAGCACCCGCCGCAGACGCTCGACCAGCGCCTGGCGCGTGATACCGATGTCCATCGCGATAGCCTTCGCACCCTGCCAGAGCCGGTCGAGATGGCGGTCGAGAAACGCCATCTTGCCATTGTAGACCCGAAGCCCTTCCCAGACGCCATCGCCCAGCATGAAGCCCGAATCGAATACCGACACCTTTGCCTCGGGACGCCGGAACAGTTCGCCGTTGACGTCGATCAGGACATTGTCGTTGCGGGGATCAGGCGTGAAGACGTGAGTGCCGGTGGCGTGATCGGTCATGGTCGCTCCCCTGGTTCGGACATCCGCTCCTAACCTGAGGGCGCCGAGATTGTCGAAGGATGTTCGCGCCTGGGTACGCCGACGAGTGCGCATGGGAGCCATGGGGCGCGGGGGAAAGCGGCAAGCTTGCGTCGCAAGAGGCCACACTCCCGCCGGTGCCGGCGACGGCGTACTACCAGCGTAGAGCGCCCGCGCGGCGCCTTCCCGCGTCAGCGCCGCGCATTTGCGCGCCAACAAGGCAGGCGATCATTGTCGGACCGCCTGCGCAGCACAGAACCCTCAGATGTGCAGCGCCTTGCCATAGGCGCCGAGCACCGCCTCGTGCATCGTCTCGCTGATCGTCGGGTGCGGGAACACCGTTTCCATCAGCTCCGCTTCGGTCGTTTCCAGCGTCTTGCCGATCGTATAGCCCTGGATCATCTCGGTCACCTCGGCCCCGATCATGTGTGCGCCCAGCAGTTCGCCGGTCTTCGCGTCGAACACCGTCTTCACGAACCCTTCCGGCTCGCCCAGCGCAATTGCCTTGCCGTTGCCGATGAACGGGAAGTTGCCAACCTTGACCTCATAGCCGGCCTCCTTGGCCTTTGCCTCCGTGAGGCCGACGCTGGCGATCTGCGGCCGGCAATAGGTGCAGCCCGGAATGTTGCGCGGATCCATGGCATGCGGGTGGCCGCCGGCAATCGCCTCCGCTGCGATCACGCCTTCGTGGCTCGCCTTGTGAGCCAGCCATGGCGGCGCAGTGATGTCGCCGATTGCCCAGACGCCCTCCACATTAGTGCGGCACATGGCGTCGGTCTTCAGGAAGCCGTGCTCGTCCATCTCAACGCCCAGCTCCTTGAGGCCGACATTCTCCGTATTCGGCACAATACCGACCGCAACGATCACATGGCTGAACTCGGCAGTAGTTTCCTTGCCCGCTTTGTCCTTCAGTCGGGCGGTGACGCCGCCCGACTTCACATCAAGCGCACTGATGCTGGCCGAGGTCATGATCGTCATGCCCTGCTTCTTCAGCGCCTTTTCCAGATGCGCGGAGACGTCGACATCCTCCACCGGCACGAGACGGTCAAGCATCTCCACGACCGTGACGTCCGCGCCCATGTCGTTGTAGAAGCTGGCGAACTCGATACCGATCGCGCCGGATCCGATCACCAGCAGCTTTTTTGGCATTTCCTTGGGCGTCATTGCATGGCGATACGTCCACACCCTTTCGCCGTCGGACTTGGCAAACGGCAGCTCACGCGCCCGCGCGCCGGTGGCGACAATGACGTTCTTGTAGGAAAGCTCGCTCGCCTTCCCGTCCTTGTCGGTGACGGTCAGCTTGCCCTTTCCGGTCAGCTTCCCTTCACCCATGTGAACGGCGATCTTGTTCTTCTTCATCAGGTGCGTAACGCCCTGATTGAGTTGCTTCGCCACCCCGCGCGAGCGCTTAACCACCGCGTCGAGATCAGCCGTGATCCCCTGCGCTGTCAGGCCGTAATCCCCGGCGTGGCTCATCAGGTGATACACTTCGGCCGAGCGCAACAGCGCCTTGGTCGGGATGCAGCCCCAATTCAGGCAGATGCCGCCAAGCAGCTCCCGCTCGACAATGGCGGTCTTCAGCCCGAGCTGCGCCGCCCGAATAGCCGCGACATAGCCGCCCGGTCCGGAGCCCAGGACGACGAGATCGTAAGTGTCTGCCACTTTTCAGTTCCTTGGTTTGCGCGCGGCTTTCACCAGTTCCGGCACGCTCATTGCCAGCAGAGCCAGCATCGTCAGCACGCAGACCGGCTCCAACGAGCCGGCGCCTTGCGGATAGGACCAGATGGCCGCGCGGAAGAAGGCCAACGTCAGCAGCAAGCCCGCGGCAAGATGCAGCAGCTCGGCGGCGACCGCGCGGTTCATTTCAGGCCAGCATGCCCAGCGGATTTTCGCACAACGCCTTGAACGCCTGCATCAACTCGGCGCCGTCGGCTCCGTCGATCGCACGGTGGTCAAAGCTGCCGGTCGCGCTCATCACGGTGGCGATGCCAAGCGCATCGTCAATCACATAGGGCCGCTTTTCGCCAGCACCCACCGCCAGGATCATGCCCTGCGGCGGATTGATGACCGCTTCGAACTGCTTGATCCCGTACATGCCCATGTTGCTGAGCGAGGCGGTGCCGCCCTGGAATTCCTCTGGCTTCAGCTTCTTGTCGCGGGCGCGTGCGGCCAGATCCTTCATGCGGGTGGAAATGGACGAAAGCGAGGACGTATCCGCCTCTGTGATGACCGGGGTGATCAAACCCTCGGCGGTGGACACCGCCACCGAAATGTCGGCGCGCTTGAACGTGACGAGTTCATTGGGCGTGTACATCACGTTGCACTTGGGCACCTGCACCAGCGCGGCCGCCAACGCCTTGATCATCAGATCGTTGACCGACAGCTTCACGCCGCGCGGGGCAAGGCTGTCGTTCAGCTCGGTGCGCAGCTTCAGCAGCTTGTCGAGGCGTACATCGACCGTGAGGTAGATGTGAGGCACCTGCTGCTTCGACTCGGTCAGCCGCCGCGCAATCGTCTTGCGCATGTTGCTGAGCTTCGTCGTCTCGTGCGGGATATCGGGAATGGACGCAACAGCTGGCGCCGGAGCGGAAGCCGCGGCCGGCGCTGGCGCCGCAGCCGCAGCCGCCGCCGGTGCAGCCTGGGCCTGGGGCGCCGCCGAAGCCGCACCCCGGGGCGCACCTTCGACATCGGCCTTCACGATGCGGCCGTTCGGCCCGGAGCCAGTCACTCCGGCGAGATCCACGCCCTTCTCGGCGGCGATACGCCGCGCAAGCGGGCTCGCCTTCACACGATCGCCGCCGGTATTCTGCGGCTTCACCTGTGGCGCCGCCGACTTTGTCTCCGGGTTCTGCGGCGACACCGGCTCGCTGGTTTCCCGGTCCACCGGGGCGTCGACCTGCTCCTTCGAGACCGGCTGGCCTTCCGTCTTGGCAGGCTGCACGCGCGCTGGCGTGCTTTCCTCGCCCTCCGCGTCGAGGAGCATGATCACGTCGCCGACCTTCACCCCGTCCGTGCCCTCGGCTACGACGATCTTGGCGACGACGCCCTCATCCACCGCTTCAAACTCCATGGTGGCCTTGTCCGTCTCGATCTCGGCCATCAGGTCACCGGCCTTGACGGTATCCCCCTCCTTCACGAGCCATTTCGCCAGCGTTCCTTCCTCCATGGTAGGGGAGAGCGCGGGCATCTTGATTTCGATCGACATGAGGGTTCTCGGCGGTTCCTGGGGAGTGCCTGTCTCTTGCGCCGAGGCCTTGCGCGGTCAACCCCGCACGCGGATAAGGATGGGCTGACTGGAGATTATCGAAGACGCATGCGCATTTATCTGACGGTCATCGATGACGCGCCGGAAGCGGAAATCGCCCTCCGGTTTGCGGCTCGACGCGCGGTGAAAACGGGGGGTGGAGTCGAGATCCTGGCGCTGGTGGAGCAGCAGGAGTTCATCGCTTTTGGTGGCGTGCAAGCGACGATCGAAGAAGAAGCCCGGCGGCGGGCAGAAGGTTTGGTGGCAAAAGCGGCCGGCACGCTGATCCAGGAATCCGGGCTGCGTCCGTCCATTACCGTCAGGCAAGGTGATGGCCCGAAGATCATTCGGGAGCTGATCGCTGGCAATCCGGACGTTGCGGCCCTGGTGCTTGGCGCTGCGGCCGACGGCACCCCCGGGCCGCTAGTGACGCATTTTGCGGGACAGGCAGGGACCTTGCCCATCCCGCTGATGATCATTCCGGGCAATCTTGATCGGGACGCGATTGATCGGCTGAGCTAGGCGCGTGAGAAGCCCGCTCCGCGCTCGACGCCACACCATTGCCGGGTGAACTGTGAGGCGACGGAAATCCGGTCAGCGGCGGGTGGAGCGCGGCGTAACGGTATGCACCCGAGTTCCGGATGCGGGCGAGTAAGTTACTCCATCTTCCCAGATGTCGCTCGGCGGGGCTGTCACCATTGGTTGGCCGTTCACCGTGATGGTGATGATCGTGGGCGCCGGATAGTAATAGCCGTTGCTGTAATATCCAGCTGACGGGTTTGTCGCGGTGGTGGTCACCACCGTGGCCCCGTTCGAACTGGCGACGATGGGAACAGGCGCTGGTGGAGCGTAGGTCGGAGGCGGTACGGGTTCCCGCGTCGCCACGGCCAGCGGATAGCTGCCGTGCTCTGGGCGCGGATATGCTGCGCCAGGCGCATCAGCCGAGGCGCGGCGACGGCGATCCTTTTTGCGGCTGTGGGTCGCAGCCGCGGGGCTATCCGGCGAGCTTGGGAGCAGTGCACGCCCCTGTTTCACGTCGGCCTGCGCACGTTCCGTCGTGTCGCGGGCGATTGGCACCTGACCGGCCTGCCGATGCGCAGGGACAGGATATGGCGCGCCCGGCGGCGCGGCGGTCGAGGTGAGCTGCTGATCGTTTCCCCCACCCTCCCGGTAGGCGTAATCCGCATGCTGCGAGTCGAAGCGATCCCAGTCGACACCGCCGATCGTGTCGTGGACCGTGCCCCGCTGGTCGAGCAGCACCGCATCATCATAATAGCGCGACCAGACATGGGCGGCGGGCGGCGGCGGGAGGTCGAAACCTGCCCAATCCTCGACCTGCCATTGCGATCCTGCCCAATAGGGTGGCAGCACCGATCCTCTGAGCGGCCGCTGATACGCACTCCAGCCGCCGGGAGCGCGCGCGCCGGCCCACCACCGCCCGTCGATGCGCCCGCCCCAACGTGGCTCATCCGCCCGGCCTGGCGTCGAGAGCGAGCGCACTGCACGCCCCGGCATTCGCCCCCCAGTCGTGGCGGATGCGGCACTCGCACGAGATCCGGTGTCCGCGCGAACAGCTTGAGGCTCGAGGGCGTCAGCCGCCGTCGCCATGACGCCTAGCAAAAGCATTGCCGCTGCCGGATGCGCGCGCATCGATCACTCTCCCCGAAGTCGCGTGTGTTCCCCCGGCGCCTGCCATGGTTGACGGACCGCTTACCAGCCGGTCGGGAGCCTTCGACGTGACGCTTCGTCCCGGAATGATGCAGCCGGAACGCCCGTGTCAGACGATGCGTGAGGCCAGCAGCAAGGCGATCGCCTCCCCGCCCCGGGCATCCTCTTCGTCGAAACGCGATGGCGTCGGGCTGTCGAGATCAAGCACGCCGATCACGACGCCGTCATGGATGATCGGGACCACCAGTTCGGACGCGCTGGCCGCGTCGCAGGCGATGTGCCCGGGAAAGGCGTGAACGTCGGCAACCAACTGCGTTTCACGCGACGCTGCGGCTGCGCCGCACACGCCGGCACCCAGCGCGATCCGGATACAGGCAGGTTTGCCCTGAAACGGCCCGAGCACCAGTTCGCCATCGACCACGCGATAGAAGCCAGCCCAATTGAGATCGGGGAGATACTGCCAAATGAGCGCTGCGGCGTTGGCCATGTTCGCGACCGGATCGGGCTCGCCGGCGGTCAGCGCATCGAGAGCGGACAGGATGTCGCGGTAAAGCTCGGCCTTTTCGCCGGCCTGGATATCGAACTGGTACATGCGCGCGATGTAGTCACGCTGGGATGGGGAAGCGAGAGCCATCCTTCATGCGACGATTACCTTTGCTGTGCTACGCGAGCGGCCCATGCACCAGCACGTCGCGCTCACCCCCACCCACCGCGCCGATCCGCGCCCAGCATCGGCCGTCTCCCATGGCGTTGGGCTCGCAGGGTTGGCGGGCTTGATCACGTGGATCTTTGTTGCGCGGCTCTATGACCTGGATGGCCCCTATGCGGCGCTGGTCAACCTGCTGGCGTGCGGCATTCCCATGGTGATCTGGTCGCTGCTGGTGGACAAGGTCCACCGCCGGCCATCCACAGGCATCGACTGGTCCAGGGTGCGTCCGTGGCGCGAGACGATTGACACCAGCCTGATCAAGCTTGTCGGCCTGTGGGCCACATGGGCGGGCATTGCGCTGATCTATGCGACCGGACGCTTTTATTGGGAGGGCAACTTCCGGTTCGCAATGTGGTGCTTCGGAATGGCGGCGCCGCTGCTGTTCCTTCTCTCCATTCCCTATGTAATCTGGCTCGATCGTCGCCTGGTGGAGCCTCGGGATGGCGCCTGGGCCCTGGGCGCCTGGCTGACGCATACGAACAATGCGGAAGCCGAGCTTATCCATGCTCACCTTCGCGCCTGGGGCGTGAAAGCGTTCTTCCTGGCGTTCATGCTCGCCATCGTGCCGCCGGGCTTTGGCGAGTTCATCCGAACGCCCACGTTCGGCATCCTGGCCAATCCCGTGGCACTCGCGAACTGGCTGATCACGTTCATGTTCGTCATCGACGTGGCGTTCGCGACGGTCGGTTACGTCCTGACCATGCGCCCGCTCGACGCGCATATCCGCAGTGCAAATCCCTATGCCGCTGGCTGGGCAGCCGCGTTGATATGCTACCCGCCATTCATCCTTATGGATCAGGGCGGACCGCTCGACTATCATCCAGGAACTGCGGAATGGAGCCAATGGCTTCATGGTTATCCCGTGCTGCTGGCGATCGTCGGCGCAGCGCTGGTCTTGCTCACCGCGATCTATGCCTGGGCCACCGTGGCGTTCGGGTTGCGTTTTTCGAATCTGACGCATCGGGGCATTCTCACCCACGGCCCCTATGCGTGGTCACGTCATCCCGCGTATCTCACGAAAAATCTGTTCTGGTGGCTTTCCACCCTGCCCCTGTTCACGACGGGCACTCTGGTCGATGCGGCGCGGGCAACGCTGATCCTGGCGGCAGTAAGCGGCATTTATTATTGGCGCGCGCGCACGGAGGAGCGCCACCTATCCGCCGATCCCGTGTACCGTGATTATAGCGCCTGGATGAGCCGCAATGCGCCGGTTCCGCGGTTCTTCCGCTGGCTGGGCGGCAGATGAGCGAGACCTGTCGCTAGCTTCGCACCTGCCCCGTGCCGCGGCCGATCCATTTGTAGGTGGTCAGGCCCTCCAGCGCGACGGGACCGCGGGCGTGCAGGCGCCCAGTCGCGATTCCGATCTCCGCGCCCAACCCGAATTCGCCGCCGTCAGCGAACTGGGTAGAGGCATTCCACAGCACAATCGCCGAATCGACTTCCGCGAGGAAGCGGTTTGCCACCCCCTCGTCCGCTGCCACGATCGCGTCTGTATGTCCCGAACTATGCCGCGCGATATGCGCGAGCGCTTCGTCAACGCCGTCGACCATCGCCACCGAACAGATCGCATCCAGATATTCGGTATCCCAGTCCGCCGCGTCGGCTGCCGCTACGGACGCGAAGGCCCGCACCCGATCGTCACCCCGAACTGCACAGCCGGCGTCCAAAAGGGCCCGCACCAGTGCGGCGGGATCCGGGTAGCCTGAGTCGATCAACAGCGTCTCCATGGCGCCGCACACGCCGGTCCGCCGCATCTTCGCGTTCCTGACGATCTCCGCCGCCATGTCCGGATCGGCGGACGCGTGAACGAAGACGTGGTTGATCCCATCCAGATGCGCCAGCACCGGCACCCGAGCCTCCGCCTGGACACGCGCCACCAGCCCCTTCCCGCCCCGCGGCACGACAAGATCGATGGCGCCCTGAGCGGCAAGCATCGCGCCGACGGCCGCGCGATCCGTCGTCCCGACCAATTGCACCGCATCGGTCGGCAAGTCCGCGACGTTCAAGCCGGCGCAGAACGCCCGGTGAATGGCAGCGTTGCTCTCGGAAGCTTCGCTTCCGCCGCGCAAAATGGCGGCATTGCCTGACATGACGCACAACGCCGCTGCGTCGGCCGTCACATTGGGGCGACTTTCGTAGATGATCCCGATTACCCCGATCGGCACCCGAACACGCGACAGCTCTAGCCCGTTCGGACGTACGGTGGTGTCGATCACCTCACCGACGGGGTCCGGAAGCGTAGCGACGGTTGCGATGCCAGCCGCCATCCCCGCGACGCGCGCCTCGTCCAGCCGCAGTCGATCAAGCATGGCATCGGTAAGCCCTGCTGCTTTCGCGCGCGCCACATCTGTCGCGTTGGCGGCCAGGATCTCAGCACTAGCGGCGCGGATCGCCTCCTCCGCCCGCAGCAACGCGGAGCGGCGCTGATCCGTCGAGCAACGGGCGAGCTGATGTGCTGCACGGCGCGCAGACGCAGCCATGCCAGCGATCATTGCTTGAGGGTTCTGAGTGTCCAGCATCGATCCTGGATAGCACGGGCATGGTCGATCATCGAATTAGCGTTTCTGCCAGCCAACGAAGGTCCGCATCGCTCGCCGCTATCCGCGCAGCAACCGAGATCGCGTCAGCGCATATACACACCGGCCGATCCGTACCCATATTCGGATCCATGAGCCCTCTGCTTGATCGGCGCACCATGATCCTGGGACTTGGTGGTGGAGCCGCAACCTTGATGCTTGCAGCTTGCGGCGCCTCGCCTGCCGAGGCCGAGGCATTCCCAGTTCAATTGAGCGATGCAGAGTGGCGCAGAAAACTGTCGCCGCAAGCCTATGCCGTGTTGCGCAAAGAGGCCACGGAGCGCCCGTTCTCCAGCCCGCTCGATCGAGAAAAACGGCTGGGCGTCTTCAACTGCGCCGGCTGCAGTCAGGCACTGTTTTCCTCAAGGACGAAATTCGACAGCGGAACGGGTTGGCCAAGCTTCTGGGCGCCGCTGAGAGGAAGCGTGGGTATCCGGCGGGACTTCAGCCTCGGCATACCCCGTACGGAAGTGCATTGTGCCCGATGTGGCGGACATCTGGGCCATGTGTTTGACGACGGCCCGCGTCCGACCGGCAAGCGTTACTGTATGAACGGCGCAGCCATGGCATTCCGGCCGAAGTGACCAGGGCGACCGGCGCCCTCAGTCGAACTCTTCAGTAAGGATGGGCGCCGCCGAACCGAACTGATCAGTTGCTGAGAGTGATGGCACCGCGCACCGGTGCCGCGGCGGCCGATGCGATCGCCAGATTGGCCAGGCGGGTCTCGTCCGTCCCGTTGTTCTTGTTCGCAATCACGACGGGAGCAACGCTGTCCGCATGGCCGCCGTAGATGAAGCCGTCAGTGGGATAGCTGGAGGTACCCAGGCCGCCCTGCGGCGCGTACCACACCTTCACGAGGCTCCAGTCGCCCGCGTCCGACACGTCGATCGCGCGAACGTTACGCTCCACGCCGCCCCGACGCGACCAGTTCGCGTGGGTTAGCAGAACCTCGCGATCGCTGACGATCTGGCTGACCATGGCAACATGGCCCACCCGCATGCGGCTGGTCGAGCGAAAGGAAAGCACCGCGCCAACCTTTGGCGCATTGCCGCGCTCGTAACGGCCCGCTGCCTGGCCCCACCAAGTATTGGCGTTACCGTGGATCTGAATGCCCGAAATCTCGCGAGCATAGGGCGCACATTGCCAAAACTGCGCATTTGCCGCCGTTGCCGTCATCAGGCTGCACGACATTACGAGCGCGAGGCGCGCCCCGAAAGTCTTGAAATTCACTGCGACCCCCCGGTCAACGGATGTTCGTCGCAGTCCGGCTACGGGGGGCGTTCAAGAAAACCAATAGTCGCGGGAACCAAACCCGATGAACGGTGTTGCGGCGCCGACGAAGTGCCGGCTGCCGACCAAATCACCGCCCTTAAACGTCAGGGAACCGGATCAATTCTCTCCGAATCAAGCGCTTGCATGCGCAATGCTTCGAGGCGCGCGGTATGTTCAGCGCGACCGAACGGAAAGGCCCGATACAGCGCCGCCGCGACCAGCGCGAGGACCGTGGCGGCGACGATATAGATGACGGTGAGCCGATCGAGCACGTCGGCAGGCACCTGTCCCGGCACCGCCTTTGCAGGGAAATTCGCGGCGGCAAGGATCAGACCAGTAACGAAGATGCCGACGCCGCTGGTGCATTTCTGAATGAAAAAGCCGCCGGCGAAAAACACGCCTTCCGAACGCCGACCGGTGCGCTGCTCCGAGTCTTCTACCACGTCTGCCATCATGGAAGCGCCCAGGATGTGCGCAGTCACACTTGCTGCCGTGCCAATCGCCAGCATGGCGAACAGCAGCGGCAGCATCGCAGCGCTGCCAACTTCAGGGAAGAGGCCGGCGAGCCGCAGCCAATAAGGCGAGGTGCCGATGATGATCGCCAGCACCGCCGCCACAGACGCAGCCTTAGGCTTGCTGGTCACCTGGCCAATGCGAGGCGCCAGAACGAAGGCGACCAGCACGCCGCAGAACAACACCATGCTGAGCGGGACGAAGGTCGGCACGGTGAGGCCGGCGATCGTCACGGTCGTGAACCGCCAGACGTAAGTGTAGAGATAGTTGGAGATGGCGTAGGTGATGCCCTGGTTCGTGTACACGAACAGCCCCGCCCCCATCAGAATAAGGAACGCCTTGTTGCGGAGCGTCTGGCCCAGTTCAGCGAAATTCTGCCGGATGGTCTGTTTTTCGATCACTGGTGCGGGAAGATTGGGAATCTCCCGGTGAGTGCCCAAGGCGGATGTCAGGATCGCGACGCCCATGAACAATGCGCCCGCGATCGCGAAACCCTTGTAGCCGTTCGGGTTGAGAAGGCCGTTCGGATATTCCGGCGTTGGCGACAGGAAGATCCAGTAAGCGGCAATTAGCATGACGAGCCCGCCGGCCCAGCCAAACAGATAGCGATAGGCCATGATGCGGGTGCGCTCGTCATAGTCCGAGCTGAGCTCCGCGGCCATCGCCTGGCTCGGCACCTCATAGGCGCTGACTGCGCTGCGTACCAACACAGCGACAACGAAAAGCCACGCCAGCGTCGCGGTCTGCGAGCTTTGCGGCGGGTTCCACAACAGCACCCAACCCAGCATGATCGGCAGGGCCGAACCGTAAAGCCAGGGATGGCGCCGACCCCACCGGGTGCGCGTGCGATCGGAAAGAACGCCAACCGTTGGATCGATGAACGCGTCGATGATCAACGCACACATGATCACGAAGCCGACAGTTGCCGCTGGCACACCGATGACCTGGTTGTAGAACAACAACAGGAACGTGCCGAAGCCGGAATCCTTCACGCCATAAGCGGCAGCGCCGAACCCGTAGCTGGCCATGGTGCCGGTGCGCAGCCGCCGGCCGGCCGGCGGCGCCGTCCCAATGGAGGCAGTGCTTGCGATCGTTGCACTCATTGAAAAGCCTCCAACGCGGCAAACAACCCTGGCTGATCCGGGTCCCAGCTCTGGCGGGTGCCGATAGTAATCCCACCGTCCACCACCAGATGCGTGCCAGTAATGAACGCAGCGTCCTCGCTGAGCAGGAATGATACGGCGGACGCAATGTCCTCAGGCCGCCCGGCCCGCTTTACCGGCTGGGCGCCGGCGGCGACCTGCGCGATCACCTGGTTTGCGCGCTCCAGCTTGTCGGCCGGCACATCCAGATGACGGGTGAATATGTTCGTCGTGATGAAGCCGGGAATGACGGCATTCACGCGGATATTGTGCTTGGCGAGATCGGCCGCGGCCATCTTCGACAGGTGAAGCACGCCGGCCTTTGCGGTGGAATAAGCGGTCGGGGCGTAGCCCGTGCCTAGCGCGGATACGGAAGACGTGTTGACGATCGCGCCGCCGCCGCGCTTGGCCATCAGCGGCGCGGCGTAACGCATCCCGAGTGCCACCGAGCGAAGCAACAGCGACTGCGTCCGATCCCAGTCCTCAGGTGCAATTTCGTCGATCTTTTCGGGCGCGCCCCCGGCACCGGCGTTGTTGAACAGAACGTCCAGGCCGTCCGTCGCCTCGATCAGCGACCGGATCTCCTCCGCCTGCGTTACATCGCAGCGCTGGAAGTGGATCTTGCCGTTGGAGGTAGTGGCAAGTTCCTGTCCTCCGGCCTCATCGATGTCGCCGATCCAGACCTCGGCACCCTCCTCAGCCAGCCGAAGCGCCGTTGCACGACCGATGCCCGAAGCGCCGCCTGTTACGACGGCACGCTTGCCCGAAAAGCGCATCCTCTCGTCCTGTCATTTCTGTTTTTCGGCAGCATAGTATGGCAAGGCCGGCCGTCAATCATAACCTGTTCGAAAAAGCGGTAGGCCGCTTGTTCACCGCCGCCGACACCGCTAGCCCAGCCGCCAACACGGAGGTATATGGATGAGCCTGAACAATCTTTTCAGCCTTGAGGGGCGCGTCGCACTGGTCACCGGCGGCAGCCGCGGCATCGGCAAGATGATCGCGAAGGCCTATATCGAGCAGGGCGCAACGGTTTACATTTCGTCGCGCAAGGCCGCCGCCTGCGATGAAGCCGCTGCGGAGCTTGGCCCCAAGTGCATTCCGTTGCCGCAGGACGTCTCAACCGTGGAGGGCTGCCGCGCACTTGCCGCTGCCCTCGCAGAGCGGGAGAAACGGCTCGACATCCTCGTCAACAATGCCGGCGCGGCGTGGGGCGTGCCGTTCGAAGAGTTCCCCGAAAGCGGGTGGGACAAGGTTATGGACCTCAACGTCAAATCACCCTTCTTCCTCACCCAGGCCCTGCACGGTTTGTTGAAGACGAATGCCAGCCACGAGGCACCGTCCAAGGTGATCAACATCACCTCCATCGATGGCATGCGGCTGAACCCGTGGGATACCTACAGCTATCACGCATCGAAGGCTGCCCTGATCTATCTGACAAAGCGCATGGCCGCTCGGTTGATCAAGGACGGGATCATCGTAACCAGCCTCGCCCCGGGGGCTTTTGCCAGCGAGATGAACCGCGCCGCGCGCGACCATGGTGATCAGGTGGCGAAGGGGATCCCGATGCGGCGGATCGGCAATTTCGAGGACATGGCGGGTGCCGCGATCTTCCTCGCGAGCCGGGCGAGCGATTACGTGGTAGGCGATACGCTCGTCGTTGACGGCGGGCTGGTGAATGCGTCGCTTGGAACTAGCCTGGAGGCCTGACAGCGGTCGTTGCTTTGCGAGATACAGAAAGGGTGGCTGACACAGGGTCAGCCACCCGTTTCCATATAGGCCTCACGGCCTTTCGCGCATCTGCAGTCCGGCTTTACCGTGCCATCAGCGGGCATTGTCGATGCCACGCCATCAACCTTGGCTGAGCGGACAACCACCCGGCCTCAGGCGTGCTGAGCATGCCTCCTTCGGCCGCACCGATCACCAGAAAATGTCGTTGATCACGTCCACGACTTCGCCGGAGTAAACGTCCACCAGCAGCGCATCATTGTAGTAGCGCACCCAGCGGAGGTCTCCGTCGGTCTCCGGCAAGCGATAGGACCATGGATCGTTGATCCAATAGCTCTGCGCGAACAGCAATGATGACAGGACGGCGCCTACCGAAAACCGCCGATAGCCCTGGTTCCAGCCATAAGGCGCATAATAGCGCGGCAAGCGGAAGGCATTGCGGTTCGACGCTCGCCACCGCCCCCAATCATAGCGCGAGTCGCGCCGCCAGTCGCGATTCCAGCCGCCCCGATCGTTGCGCCCATACCAGCGCCGCTGATCGCCCCAGTCGCCGCCCCGGCTGTCCCAACGTGCGT
Organism: Sphingomonas sp. IC4-52; assembly: GCF_020707225.1. Classification (NCBI taxonomy): domain Bacteria; kingdom Pseudomonadati; phylum Pseudomonadota; class Alphaproteobacteria; order Sphingomonadales; family Sphingomonadaceae; genus Sphingomonas; species Sphingomonas sp. IC4-52. The sequence goes on from NZ_JAJFEU010000001.1 coordinate 846,450, forward strand.
GGTCGTTCCAATCCGCGCCACTGCGCGCCCAGTTCCGCTGCGCATCGTTCCGGCGCTCCCGCGTGAAATCGCGACGATCCTGCGCACGATCACGACGAAATGCTTCGCCATCCCGCGCCCGATCCGCGCGGAAGGTTTCCCGCGTCACCGCGCCGGAGGTCAACGCTTGGCGATCACGCTGACGCTCGGCCGCAAAATCGCGACGTTGCTCGCGGCGCTCCTGCCGAAACTCTCGGCCCGCTTCCGTACCCGGAACCGCGCGCTGCTGTGCCCAGCCGCCCCGGTCCTGCGGCGCTGTACGCTGCCAGTTCCGTTCCGCGCCGCCTTGTACCTGTCGTTCAGGCGCGCGGCCCTGCGGAGCGGATCGCTGCCACCCGCCGCCCGGCTGGCGCTGTCGCTGCTCGGCGCCGCCCCACTGGCGACCACCGCCGCGCTCCTGCGCAAGGCTGACACCGGGCACCAGCGCCGCCGCCGCCATCAACGCTGCCACCAATTTCCTGCCCATCTGCTGCAAACTCCACCGCCGGCGCACGAGCCGGCCCCGATGATGAAGCCCTTTTGCACCAACCGTCGAGAATACTGGCTGAATGCAACCGTCAGCATTGCGAAAGGAAAGGCGAACGTCGGACGTACCGTTTCCCAGTCGGGAAGATCACCAACCCCATCTTGCTATGGGGAGCAGGCGTCAGGCGACCCCTGCGAGCCCCTTTGCCTTGGCATAGTCCGCCTTGCCATTAGGCGCACGGAGCGACTCGCCTGTTGCCACAATGAGCTTGGGAAGTTTGTACCCGGCCAGCTTGGTTCGCAGGACATCGCGAGCGGCGCCCTCGTCAAAGCCTTGTGCGGACTGAACAACGGCGGCGACCGCCTGGCCCCATTTCGGGTCCGGCATGCCGAATACCAAAGCGTCATCCACCTTGGGACACAGCTTGAGTGCTTCCTCCACCTCTTCCGGGAAGATTTTCTCGCCCGCGGAATTGATACAGGCTGAGCCGCGCCCGAGCAGGATGACAGAGCCGTCCTCAGCAACCTGCGCGAAATCGCCAGACACCGTATAGCGCACGCCATCGATCAACCGGAAGGTGCGGTCGCTTTTCACCGGATCCTTATGATATTCGACCGGATTGGGGGGGCCAAGCACCACCTTGCCGGTGACGCCCGAGCCGGGAACCACATCCTTGTCATCATCGTCCAGAACACGGCAACGCGGACCGACGACGAACTTGGCCGTTTCGACCGTTCCATCCTTGGTGGTCAGCGATACGCCCATACCTATCGCCTCGGACGAACTGAAATTGTCCTGGCAGGTAGCCTCCGGCATATGCCGAATCAGGCCTTCCTTCACGCCCTGCGTCCACATGACGCCCGACGAATTGATGAGACGCATCGAGGATACGTCCCACCGATCCGGCTCTGCGTCGAGTGCCTCAAGGATTGGACGCGCGAAGGCATCGCCGACAACGACCAGCCGGTTGGCCTGCCACCGATCAATCGCGTCCAGCGCTTCCTCCGGGTGGAAGCTCCGGCTGGGTAAAGTCGCAACGAACCCGCCCGCGAGCAGCGAGCCGTAGGACGTTAGGAGGCCCGTGCCGTGCATCAGCGGTGGGCCGCAAACGGTGCGCGGATAATCCGGATTGGCAGCGGCAAAAGCCGCCGCCTCTTCGACGGTCGTGGGCACCGGCAATCCGGCAGCCTCCGCTGCGGCATGGCCGATCGCGTTCAGATCGGCATGGCTCCACACCACACCTTTCGGCATTCCCGTGGTGCCGCCGGTATAGATAAAAAATCGGTCCTGCGGATCGCGCGGGATGCCGAGCGATGCGCCGTCACCCTGGACCAGATCCTCGAAGGATTCGGCAAACGCCGGCGCCGCGCCGTTGCCGCCGATCTCGACATAGCTGCGCACCAACGGGGACCGATCGACGACTTCCTCGACGCATTCCCGAAGCCGCGCATCATAGACCAGGACCGTCGCGTCACTATCAGCAAGGATATAGGCAAGCTCGTCCGCGACATAACGGTAGTTGACGTTGACGTGGGTGCCGCGTGCCTTCCAGCACGCCATCAGCGCAACGAGATAATCCGCGGAATTATAGGCGTAAAAGGCGAAGCGGTCGCCGGGCTTGAGCCCCCGCTCCACCAATGCACGTGCGAGATTGTTCGAACGAACCCGCAGCGCGGCCCAGTCCACCACCTGATCGCCATGGGCGAGGGCCGGCCGGTCACCCGGGATCGCGGCCTCCACCGCTTCGATCAAGTCGCCGAAGTTGAAGCTCATGCGGCTTGCTCCGCGGGCGGAGCCGTCTCAGCCGGCTTCGCCTTGCCCCAATATTCGTCACGCAGCAGCCGCTTGTAGAGCTTCCCCGTGTCATGCCGCGGCAGTTCTTCGCGGAAATCCCAGCGACGTGGCGATTTCACGTGGCTGAGATTAGCGCGGGCATATTGGGACAGTTCGGCCGCCAGTGCCTCGCGATCCTCCAGTGGATCCTTCGGCTGGACCACGGCGACAACTTCCTCGCCCATTTCCTCGTGCGGTGCGCCAATCACGGCGACGTCGGCAACCTTGGGATGCGTGATCAACAAGTTCTCGATCTCGGCCGGGTAGATGTTCACCCCGCCCGAAATGATCATGAAGCTCTTGCGATCGGTCAGGTAGAGATACCCCTCCTCGTCCATCCAGCCCACATCACCGAGCGTCGTCCAGCCCTTGGCGTTGGTGCTGTCCTTCGTCTTCTCAGGGTCGTTGTGGTAGCTGAACGGCGCAGCCCCGGTGGGATTGAGCTCGGTCACCGGGGCTTCAAAATAGATTGTGCCCTCGGTCCGCGGTGGCACCTCGTTCCCGTCCTCGTCGCAGATATGGGTGATCGTCGTCAGATTGCGGCCGACCGACCCTTTGTGCGTCAACCATTCGGGCGAGAGGATGTTGTGGAAGCCATTACCTTCGGTCCCGGCGTAATATTCGCCGATGATTGGGCCCCACCATTCGATCATCGCCTCTTTAACGGGGATCGGACACGGCGCAGCGGCGTGCCAGACGGCCTTCAGCGACGATACGTCATATTTCCTGCGTACATCCTCGGGAAGTTTCAGCATCCGGATGAAATGCGTCGGCACCCATTGCGCATGAGTCACCTTGTAGCGCTGAATCGCCTCCAGCGCCTTTTCAGGATCGTAGCGCTCCATGACAACCACGGTACCGCCCAGCTGCTGCACCGCCATCGACCAACGCAGCGGCGCGGCGTGATAGAGCGGCGCGGGCGACAGATAGACCATGTCGGGGTTGAAGCCGTACAGCCCCTGCCCGATCATCATCAGCGGCGAAACATTCTCGCCATACGGCTCTTCCGGCAATGCGAAGCGAACGCCCTTGGGCTTGCCCGTCGTGCCGGAGGAGTAGAGCATGATCTGGCCCGGCGACGGATCGGCAATCGGCGTGGTCGGCTGCGCGGCGCAGGCCTCTTCCCAGCTCTGATACCCCTCGATCGTGCCATCGACCATGTAGCAGTCGAGATCCTCGATCAGCGGTAGCACTGCCTCTGCACAAGCGGCGCAACCCTTGGACGCGATGAACACGCGGCAGTCGCCGTCGCGGATGATATATTCCGCCTCGCCCGCCATCAGCTTGGACGAGATACAGGTGAGATAGACGCCGGCGCGTTCGGCCGCCCAGGCGACCTCGAAATAGCGGGGCGAATTGTCCATCATCATCGCCATTGCGTCGCCACGCTTCAGGCCGAGCGAACGAATAAGATGCGCACCCTGGTTCGCGCGCGCATCGAGCTGGGCGAAAGTGATCGTCTCGCCACTTCCCGCCATGATATAGGCGGCTTTATCGGGCGTGGCGGCGGCATGCTTGTACGGGTGCGTCATCATTCTCTCCGCCGCGGCGGGCGCTCTCGGCCCGCTCGCGGTCTTGCTTCAGCTTCGATCAGGCGGCCAGGCGCTCGACGATGATCGCCGGCGCCATGCCGCCTGCGGCGCACATGGTAACGAGGCCGTAGCGCTTTTCCTGACGCTCCAGCTCGTCGACGATGGTGCCGATCAGGATCGAGCCGGTCGCGCCGATCGGGTGGCCGAGCGCGATCGAACCACCGTTCACGTTTACCTTGTCACGCGGCAGTTCGAGGTCGCGGATAAACTTCTCGGAGACGACGGCGAACGCCTCGTTGATCTCCCAGAGGTCGATGTCTTCCTTCTTGAGGCCCGCTTTCTCCAGCACTTTCTTCGCGGCCGGCACCGGCGCGTTCAGCATGAGCGTCGGATCATCGCCGATGTTCGCCATGGCCACGATGCGCGCACGCGGCTTCCAGCCCATTTTGTCGGCATATTCCTTGGACGCCAGCAGCACCGCCGCCGCGCCGTCAACCACGCCGGACGAATTGCCGGCATGGTGGAAATGCTGGATCTCAAGATCCGGGTACTTGCGATTGATCTGCTTGCGGAACGTGTCGCCGGACTTGTTGTACGGCATGTCGGCCAGCGCAGCGAACGACGGCTTCAGGCTCGCGAGCCCTTCCGCAGTGGTCTGCGGACGCGGGAATTCGTCATGGTCGAGAACGACATTGCCGTCATCATCGAGCACCGGCACGATCGACTTGTTGAAGCGGCCTTCGGCGATCGCCTTGGCAGCCTTCTGCTGGCTTTCGAGACCGGCCGCGTCGAGCTGCTCGCGGGTGAAGCCCTCCATGCTGGCGATCGCGTCGCCGCACACGCCCTGGTGCGACTGCGGGTGGCTGAGGTTCAGCCGCTCGTTGCCCGAGCCCATGCCCAGCGGCGGCTTGCCGCTTTCCATGTCTTCCTGGCCCATTGCGGCAGTGAGGCTCATCATCTCGGTGCCGCCGGCGATGACGCAATCTTCCATGCCGCTCATGATCTGCGCCGCGGCAAAATTCACCGCCGTGATGCCGCCACCGCAGAAGCGATCCAGCGTGGTGCCGGATGCCTTGACGTCATAGCCGGCATCAAGCGCCGCCATGCGGCCCATGTCACCGCCCTGCTTGCCGCGCTGCGAGCTCGTCGACCAGATGATGTCGTCCACTTCGGCAGTGTTCAGGTTGTTGCGCTCCTTCAGCGCCTTCAGCACGGTGGCGGCGAGATGCTGCGGGTGCATGTGCGCCAGCGCGCCCTTGCCCTGCTTCCCGATTCCGCGCGGCGTACGAACGGCGTCGATGATGTAAGCGTCGGCCATTGCTTCAGAACCTCTCCAAGAATCCCACCCCGACCGGCCCTTTACCGGCGCGGATTTCCGGCATAACCTTCGTTATGGTAGAGGGGATGTCAAGCGTGCAGCCAGTAGTTTCGGGATCAACGACAGCTCCTCGAAGCCCGGACCTGACCCCGCGTGATTGGCTGGAAGCCGGCCAGTCACTCCTGAGGCGTGGCGGCTTGCGCGCGTTGAAACTACGTCCACTCGCGGAGGAACTGAAGGTCTCGACCGGCAGCTTCTATCACCACTTTCGCGACTTCGATGACTATCAGGGCAAGCTGGCGGCCTATTTCGCCGAGGATCAGGTCAGCGACCTGATCGCCGCGCTGGGGCGCGCCACGCCCGACCCGATCGGGCGTATCCGCCTCCTGGGGCAGACGGTGCGCCGCAGGGGATCGTCGCGGATCGCAGTGGCTATGCGCGCTTGGGCGGAAAGCGACTCGCGGGCGCGCAGCGCTGTCGAACGTCACGATGAGCTCATGCTCAATTTCCTGGCCAGCAGCCTCATGGAGATCGGCTTCTCGCGCAGTGAGGCGGAGGTGCGCGCCTATGGGCTGATCACGCTGGGGCTGAGCAAGGTTCATGCGCCGCACCTCGACATGGCCACTTTGTTCGATTCGCTGCTCGACATCATGGTCGCGCGCCCGTGAAGGCCTTGGTCGTTTCCACCCTGTCGCCGGATCTTTCGGGAACTGCCCTGCTCGACTTGCCCGAGCCGACGGCTGAGCCCGGCAAGGTCCTGATCCGGGTGAAGGCGGCGGCGCTAAACTACCCCGACCTGCTGATGACGCGGGGAGAATATCAGCTGAAGCCGCCACTCCCCTTCTCGCCGGGAATGGAAATTGCCGGCGAAGTGATCGCGGGCGACGGCTTCGAGCCGGGCCAAGCGGTCGTGGCAGGCACGCGGCTCGGCGGCTTCGCTGAAGTCGTTTCAGTCGACGCAGCAGCCGTCCGGCAGAAGCCCGCGCAACTGTCATTCGGGCAGGCGGCTGGCGTCGGCGCGGCCTACCTCACCGCATATGTCGCACTAGTGAGACTCGCAAAGGTGGAAGCGGGCGAGTCGGTGCTGATCCACGGCGCCACCGGCGGCGTCGGTCTGGCGGCGGTAGATCTTGCGACATCTCTGGGCGCCCGTGTTATCGCCACCTCCCGCTCGCCCGAAAAGCTCGCAGTTTTGATGGCGGAATATGGCGTCGAGGCCGGTCTACCCGCACCGGGATTTCGAGAGCGAGTGAAAGAGCTTACTGGCGGTGGTGCAGACGTGATCTACGATCCTGTCGGCGGCGATGTCTTCGACGAATCCGTACGGTCCATCGCGTTTGGCGGACGGCTTTGCGTCGTCGGCTTTACCTCCGGGCGTATCGCAACAGTTTCCACCAACATGCCGCTAATCAAGGGCTTTTCCGTGATCGGCGTGCGAGCGGGTGAGTATGGACGTCAGTTTCCAGACAAGGGACGCGAAAATCAGGACGCAATCTGGAGCCTCGCCGAGCAAGGCAAGGTCCGGCCGCGGGTTCACGCGGAATATGCGTTGGCGGACTGGCGCTCGGCATTCGAAGCCATGCAGCGCAGCGACATGGTCGGAAAGATCGTCCTGATCCCGTGAGCGGCGGCCCGCGCCGAACCAATAACATCGAATTAGCGCTGGCAATCGCCCGGTTCCCGCGCACAAGATCGCATCAACCATCCTCGGCGCGGGGATGAGAATGAGAAATGGAGAGGAAGATGGCTGGTTTCGATTACGTCATCGTCGGTGGGGGCTCCGCTGGATGCACGCTTGCGGCGCGGCTCAGTGAGGACCCGGCCGTCAGCGTCTGCCTGCTGGAAGCAGGTGGCGCCAACAAGGAGTTGCTGGTGCGGATGCCGGCGGGCGTCGGCAGCCTGATCAAGGCGAAGGGCAAACACAATTGGGGCTTCTGGACGCAGCCGGAACCACATCTAGACAATCGCCGCCTTTGGTGGCCCCGCGGCCGTGGGCTCGGCGGCTCATCCTCGATCAATGGCATGGTCTATACGCGCGGGCATCCCCAGGACTTTGACGAGTGGCGCCAACTGGGGCTCACCGGATGGTCATGGGAGGATGTGCTCCCCTATTTCCGCAAGCTGGAAGGGCATCATCGGATCCATGAGCTGCACGGGGCGGATGGACCGCTGAAAATCTCCGGGGGTGAGAGCGACAGCCCCTTCCACGACGCACTGATCGAGGCAGGACGCCAGGCCGGCTACCCCGTAACCGAGAACTTCAATGGCGCCGAGCAGGAAGGCTTCGGCCGATATGACCTGACGATCTCGGATGGTCAGCGCTGGTCCACTGCCGCCGCCTACCTGCGTCCGGTCGCCACCCGCAAAAACCTGACCGTGATCACAGACGCGCGGACCGCAGGCGTGTCGATCTCGGGCGGCCGTGCCGTGGCAGTCAGCTACATCAAGGACAATGAGATACAGCGCGTTGAGGTGGACGGAGAGGTCATCCTGTGCGCCGGCGCCGTGCAGAGCCCGCACATTCTTCAGCTCTCCGGGATCGGTAACGGCGCGTCCCTGCGCGAGGCCGGCGTGCGGCCGGTGCACGATCTGCCCGGTGTCGGCGAGAATCTGCAGGACCATCTCGACATCATCATGAGCTGGTACAGCCGTGGGCTGAAGACCGCTTTCTCCTCGACCAAAGGGCTGCGGCAGCTGCGCGTCGGCCTGGAATATCTGACCCGCGGCACTGGGCTGGGTCGTCAGCAATTCCTCGAATCTGGCGCGTTCATCTGCTCGCGCGAGGGCCTCTCGCGTCCGGACGTCCAGATCCATGGCGTGCTTGCGATCATGAAGGACCATGGCAAGACCCGGGTGAAAGCGGACGGCTTCTCCCTGCATCTGTGCCAGCTTCGTCCGGAGAGCCGGGGCCGCATTGCACTGGGATCGACCGATCCGACCGCCGATCCGTTGATCTACGCGAACTATCTGGCGAGCGAAGTCGACAGACGCGTGATGCGCGACTGCGTGCACATCGGGCGCGAAGTGGCCTATCAAGCCGCCCTCGATCCCTATCGCGGGGACGAATATGCACCGGGTCGCACGGTCCAGTCCGATGCCGAGATCGACACCTGGGTCCGCGCCAATGCGGAAACCATCTATCACCCGGTCGGCACCTGCAAGATGGGGGCCGACGGTGACAAGATGGCGGTGGTCGACGAACAGCTCCGCGTGCGCGGGCTCACCGGCCTGCGCGTTGTCGACGCGTCGGTGATGCCGACGCTGGTGGGATCGAACACCAACGCGCCGACGATCATGATCGCGGAAAAAGCGGCAGACCTGATCCGCGGAGTAGGGAAACCAGCCGCGCTGGCAGCCTGACACGAAATCGGCTCCCGCCTGCCTGGCGGGAGCCGTTCACGTCCGAATTCTCCAGGTGTTGCCCAGTGACGGGCATGCTGCCGTGTTACTGGAGGAGAGCGGCCACCCCAGGCAGTTCCCGTCCTTCCATCCACTCAAGGAAGGCGCCACCTGCGGTGGATACAAAGGTGAAGTCATCGGCAACGCCGGCGTGGTTCAATGCTGCAACGGTATCCCCACCGCCAGCCACCGAAACCAGGGTGCCCCCGATCGTCAATGCCGCCGCGGTCTTTGCCAGCGCCACCGTGGCCGTATCAAAGGGCGGCGTCTCGAATGCGCCGAGCGGCCCGTTCCACACCAAAGTGCGACAATTCTTGAGTACGTCGCCAAGCGCTTCAACTGCAGCTGGGCCGACGTCGAGGATCATCTCGTCAGCAGCGACTTCGTGCACGTTGACCGTGCGCGTTGGCGGATTGGCCTTGAACTCCTTCGCCACTACCACGTCGTACGGCAGGTGAACGGTGCAGTTCGCCCGGTCCGCCGCCTCCAGAATCTCCTCGGCCGTTCCGGTCAGATCATGCTCGCACAGGCTCTTGCCGACATCCACGCCGCGAGCCGCGAGGAAGGTGTTGGCCATGCCACCGCCAATGATGAGATGATCAACCTTGCCCACCAGGTGCTTCAGCACGTCCAGCTTGGTCGACACCTTCGCGCCGCCGACCACCGCTGCCACGGGGTGCTCTGGCTCGCCGAGCGCCTTCTGCAACGCAACCAGCTCCGCCTCCATCGCGCGGCCGGCGTATGCCGGCAGCCGGCGCGCCAGACCTTCCGTCGAGGCATGGGCGCGATGAGCGGCCGAGAAGGCGTCGTTGACGTAAAGGTCGCCAAGCGCAACGAAGCGATCGATCACTGCCGGATCGTTCTTTTCCTCACCGCCGAAGAAGCGCGTATTCTCCAGCACCGCAATGTCGCCGGGCTGCAGCGTCGCCACGTTCGCCGCGTCACCTTCCCAGTCGATGTAGCGCACCGGGCGACCAAGCACCGCTTCATAGGGCTTGGTGATCTGAGCGAGTGACATCTCCGGGCTGGGAACGCCCTTTGGTCGGCCGAAATGGGCCAGAACAAGCACGATTGCGCCCTTGTCCGACAGCTCGGTGACCGTTGGGATCGTCGCGCGCAGGCGCGTGTCATCAGTGACGGCACCGTCAGCGAAGGGGACGTTCAGATCCTCGCGGACGAGGACCCGCTTGCCGCGGACGTCGCCGATGTCGTCGAGCGTTCGGAATGACTTGGCCATGCTTCCTCAATCCTGATCTCATCACCGGCGGCGATCGCGCCGCCTTGTACAACCTTTGTGCACGCGCCCGCTCGCCAGTCCGGAGTCAGCGCCGCTTCAAGACCGGCGGCGATCGCCTCCATGCGACTGCACGGATCATTTTCGCCGGTCACTTCAAGTACGACGTCCGGGCCGATGCGGATCCTGGCTCCCGGTACCTGCGGCAGATCGACGCCATCGATCAACAGGTTGGCGCGGCGTTCCTGCCACGGGATCACCTGCCCGACCTCTTCGGTAGCGGCCTGCCAGTCGGCGCGCTCGATCAGTGTCACTTGGCGCTTGTACGGCTTGCCCCTCAGCCCACCGCGGTAATCGCCAGTGACGCCGCCTGCGAGCGTGATCTCGGCCGCCTCAATCACCTCCATGGACGCACGGGGCCGCGCATGACGCGCGATCCCGAGAAGGCGGCCGATCTGGCTCACCCCAGCTTCGCCATCAGCGTCGCGGTGTCCACCATGCGGTTCGAGAAGCCCCATTCGTTGTCGTACCAGCTGACGACGCGAACGAGCTTGCCGTCGATCACCGCGGTTTCCAGGCTGTCGACGGTGGAGGAATAGGGCGTGTGGACGATGTCGATGGAGACCAGCGGTTCGTCGGAATAGTGCAGGACGCCTTCCATCGGACCTTCCGCCGCCGCCTTGAGCAGTGCGTTCACTTCCTCGATGGTCGTATCGCGCTTCGGCGTGAAGGTGAGGTCGACAAGGCTGCCGTCCGGAGTCGGCACGCGAATGGCCGAGCCGTCCAGCTTGCCCTTGAGCTCCGGCAGCACTTCGCCGACGGCACGGGCAGCACCAGTGGTGGTCGGGATCATGCTCATCGCAGCCGCGCGCGCACGGCGCAGGTCCGGATGGATCTGATCGAGGATCTTCTGATCGTTGGTATAAGCATGAACGGTGGTCATCAGGCCGCGTTCGATGCCGATCGCATCGTTCAGGACCTTTGCGACTGGCGCCAGGCAGTTGGTGGTGCACGATGCGTTCGAGACGATCGCGTGGCCCGCCTCGAGCTTGTCGTGGTTCACGCCATAAACGACGGTGAGGTCCACGCCCTTCGCCGGGGCCGAGATCAGCACCTTCTTGGCACCGGCATCGATGTGCTTCTGCGCGCTGGCGCGGTCGGTGAAGAAACCGGTGCATTCGAGCACCAGATCAACACCCAGTTCCTTGTGCGGCAGGTTCGCCGGATCACGCTCCGCCGTGACGCGGATGTGCTTGCCATCAATGACGAGATCGTTGCCTTCGGCAACCACCGTGCCCGGGTACTTTCCATGGACGCTGTCACGGCTGAACAGCCAAGCGTTCGACTTCGCGTCGGCGAGATCGTTGATCGTCACCAGCTCCAGATCGCCGCCGCGCTCCAGCATCGCCCGCGCCACCAGGCGCCCGATCCGCCCGAACCCGTTGATCGCAACCTTCGTCATCTCGACCGATTCTCCCCTGATCCCGAACTATCTCGGGCGCCTTTGCGCGACGGATGCGCTGCGCGTCAACCGCACCGACCTGCCAAGTGTCGCAGCGGGGCTTGCCGATGAGCCGGCGCGATCCTAATCCGCAATCATGACAGAAAGCGACGCTGTGACGCGGATCGATGCCGCGATCAGGCGCATCGAGGAAGCAATCGAACGACGGGCGGATGACCATGCCGCCCTGCGTGAGCGCCATGCTGCCCTTCGGCAGGAGGTAGCCGATGCGATTGCCGACATGGACGCCCTTGCCACGAAAGCCACAGACTGATGGCGCGCGTAACGCTCGACGTTGGCGGCACGCCCTGGGTCGTCAACACCCGTGAAGGCGGCGAGGATGAGGTTCGACGCCTCGGGGCCATGCTGTCGGAACGCTGGCCCCAGGCGATCAGGGCGGCTGGAGATGGCGGCGTGCCGCAGGCCCTGCTGCTTACCGCGTTGATGTTGGCCGACGAATTGCGAGAGGCGCAGGAAGCTGCCGCGTCTACTTCTGCCGCGGCGATGGACTCGGTGGCGCTAAGCTGGGTCGCTGGACGTCTGGAATCGTTGGCAGAGGCCCTTGAGCGTGCGCCCGGGAACGACTAGATTGTTGGTGACGGGTACTGCCCGGTACGAGCCTAGACTTATCCCTGAGGCTATTCATCATCCATGGGGGCTGTCCCTGCCCGGGCCCTGGCCCGACGCACATGGTCCCCACCTGACGTACTGGGCGTCAGTGGATATCCCGGCAAACGGCCATGGCGGTCCCGTCACCCTCCCCCGCCGCTGACAAGATCGCGGTGCGCGCCAGAGGCCGCGCTGCAAGGCGAGCGCTGCCCGAGCCGCGCCCGATCATCGCGCCGCGCCCATCGTTCTTGCAGATGCTGAAACCTGACATGATCGTGGCAAGCTATGCACCAGTTGGCGCCGAGGCAGATCCGGGCGCGCTGGTTGCGGCCGCAATCAAGCAGGGATGCCGCATTGCATTGCCCCATGTCGTGGATCAGCCCACGCCGCTTCGTTTTCTTGCATGGCATGACGATGCGACGTTGGTGCCCGGGCCGTTCGGACTTCTGCAACCGGAAGATCACCGGGACGAGCTTGCGCCGGACTTGATCCTTGCTCCGCTGGTCGCGTTCGATCGGATGCTCGGGCGGCTTGGACAGGGCGGCGGACATTACGATCGCGCCTTTGCAGGTTTTCCGGCAGCCCACCGCATCGGGGTTGCGTTCTCGGTCCAGGAAGTCGATCGGGTCCCGACCGATCCGTGGGACATGCCGCTCCACGCCATCATCACCGAACAAGAGTGGATCGCTGCATGAGCCCGTCCTGGCGCAAACCGGCCGGCATGATTGCCATTCTGCTGCTGATCATGCTTTGGTGCGCAGTAATCTTGAGCTTTGCGGCGACCGTGAGTGGTTGGCATCCGTTGGCGCAGCTGGCGTTCTACTTGGTTACGGGGATCATCTGGATCACCCCGCTAAAGCCACTGCTACGTTGGATGGAAACCGGTCGCTGGCGGTAATTACGTAGCGTAAATCGAAGTACCTTGGACGCAGCTTGTCCTTTCGGGTCGATCAAGATTTGATTATAGTTGCCGCCCAATGCCTGTTCGCAAATTGACGGCATTCGAGAGGCCGGACGAAGATGGTTGACCAACCAGACCTATCCCGGATCGAGCACATCCTTGATAAGCTATCAAAAACAGTAGGCGAGCGCGGCCAGAACACTGAACGGCGCCCACGTACATCAGCCGAAACGAGAACAGCGTTACTCGTACGTAGCTGTATTCAGGCGCGACGTGCTCGTGACAGGGCGCTAGGGGCTGATCTATTCTCTGACCCGGCATGGTGTATGCTGCTGGACCTGTACCTTCGGCATAGCGCTGGCGAGCCGAGCTCAGTATCGTCACTGTGCCTGGCATCTGGGATCCCACAATCGACCGGTTTGCGCTGGCTATTGATGCTGGAAAAGGCGGGCCTGATAAGCCGCCGCGCGGACCCTGTTGATCGCCGCAGAACGCTGATTGATCTGACCAGCATCGGTGAGGCCAAGATTGAAGCAGTGTTTGCCGGAGTTGATAGCGTCAGGAGTCGAGAACGTCGGGCTTCATGAAATCGATGGCTTCGTGAACGCGAATGGCGGCAAACGAGAGGGCCCGCTGGGTAGCCTCGTCCGCCTCATTTGCGATGGCATCCAAACAGCCAAGTACCGCCACGAGTAATCCAAGGCACTCAGATGCCGTTTTGGGTCGATCGACACGTGGGGGATTGCTCATCATTGAGGCTCCATCGACCACGATCAGGGCAGCTTCGCCTGTCGGCGCCGCAAAGTCGCGGCGCAGTGCAACATGATACGCCGATCGCGTGAAAAGCCAATGACCCTCGCACGTGGCTGCTGCGCCCCTCGGACAATTGATGTTCTCCATTTGTTCGTATAGCTTAGCGTCCGCATCTGGGTGGAGACGCGCAATGGGAACAGGACGGCCGCAACGTGGCGCGACGTCCAATGCTGTGAGCGGGCGCTTCAACCTGCCGCAGCGTGAATGGGACGGCGATTGGCTCGACGCGCGAAGCCAGATTGATGGCCCGCCATCCGCCGTGCGGACCAGTGTCGAACATCTTCGCCCCAAGACCATCATCTCGTACAACAAGAGCCCGGACGTACCGTTCAACCGGAGTATCAACCCGATGGTTGGATGCGAGCACGGCTGCATTTACTGCTTTGCCCGCCCCAGCCACGCTTATCACGATCTGTCGCCCGGCCTCGATTTTGAAACCAGGCTGTTCGTAAAGCCCGACGCGCCTGTCTTGCTGCGGGCTGAGCTGGCCAAGCCGGGCTATCGCTGTGCGCCAATCGCGATGGGGACGAACACCGATCCCTATCAGCCAATCGAATCCAAATGGCGGATCGTGCGTCAGATCATCGAAGTGCTATCGTCATGCGATCATCCGCTGATGATCACGACCAAGTCCGACCGGGTGGTGCGGGATCTGGATCTGCTGGCACCTATGGCGGCAAAGGGCCTGGTGGCGGTGGCGATCTCCGTCACGTCACTCGAGCCGAAGATCGCAATGACGGTTGAGCCGAGAGCGCCGCATCCGCAGCGCAGGCTGAAGGCGGTGCGCCAGCTGAACGAGGCGGGCGTGCCCACCTACGTGAACATGGCACCCGTCATTCCAGCCATCACCGATCACGAGGTGGAGGCAATCGTTGCCGAAGCCGCCAACGCGGGTGCCCGCGGGGTGTCGTTCATTCCGGTGCGCCTCCCCTGGGAGGTTGCGCCGCTGTTTCGCGCGTGGCTGGACGCGCACTTCCCCGATCGGGCCGCAAAGGTGATGGCTGCCATCCAATCGCTGCGCGGTGGGAAGGACAATGATCCCGGCTTCTTCACCCGTATGCGCGGCCAAGGGCCCTGGGCCGATCTGCTGCGGACGCGATTCCAGATCGCGCGACGCCGCCACGGCCTGCATGGTGGCGAGCGGGTGGCGCTGAGAACAGACCTATTTCGGCCACCGCCGGGCGCTCAAGGAGAGCTGTTCTGAACGTTGCCGGCGCGCCAGAGCTGAGGGCGCATCGGGCATAGCCACCATCAGAATCGGGTCGAAGCACCGACGAACAGGGCTGCCCGGTCCGAATTCCCGCTGAAACCAACCCGGCTACCGGCGTCCAGGATCAGGTTGTCCCGTACCTCGACGGCGAGACCAGCAGAGCCGATCGCCTGATAGTGGTTTTCCCGGCCATGGGGCGCACCAAATGGCGCCACGCCGACATATTCGACATAGCCGCTCACCGGCCCTGCGATCGAATGGCCGACGCTCGCGCTGTGCACCAGATCAGTTCCATAGGCGCTTCGTGCGTCGTGATAGACGAGATCTGCCTCCACCATGGCGTTAAAGGTGAAATCGCCGGGAAGCTCGGCTTCCATCGGAACGATCAGCCCCCCTTCGACATGATGGTTGGAGAGGCCGCCCGTACCGGTAGGAAACTTCACATATGGCATGATGGCGAAGGCCGTGCCCTCGCCATCGTTACCCTGAAGATTGATCTTCAGGCGCATCAGCGTTTCGTCGCCGAAACCGCTTGAGATCGAGCCGCCGTCAAACACCCTCTGATAAGGGGTGAACAGCAGCTCCACGTCGACATTGTCGAGCAAGCCCAGCTTCAGGTTCACCGGTAGCACGTCGAGGGTTCGGCTGCGGTCCCGCGCGATCGCGTACTCAGCGGCGCTCAGCTCAATCTGAACGTGCCCGGCATCCACGGTGTACGGGCTTTCGGTAACGCTCGGCCGATCGGGGGTGAATTCACGCATTGCTCCGGCCGGTACCGGATCACTTATGGAGTACGTCGCGGCACGATCGGCTCCGTCTGCCTCCTGTGCGGCCACGGCATCGGAAGTGGCGCCGGCAGCCGCAAGGAGTAGCAAGGCTGTGATCATCATGCTCTTACCCAACCAGCGCTAGCCGCGTTTCCGACTGGCGCAGGGTGACCTGCTGCACGCCGGGAAGATCCTCAATGCGCTGAACCAGTTCCAGGTCCAGCAGGAAGTCGCGCCCAAGGAGAATCTTGGCCTCGCCGCCGTCGAGTGGTGCCCGCACGATCACCTCGCCTCGTGCGCCACGCTGATGCTCGAGCAACGCCGCGAGCGCCGTCAGGGCGGTTGTTTCCCCAACCACTACCTCGATCACGAAGCGGGCCAGAGAGGCCAGCGTCTCGAACGGCTGGATCCGCTTCACTGTTACACGGGGCGTTTCCTCGCCGGGGCGACGATCAAGCTCCACCGTGGCGAGGCCGCAGCCGCCGGCGCGCGCCGCTTCCTCGAGATCAGCAGCGACCGCATCATCGAAACAGGTCGCCATGAACTGGCCGCTCTGATCGCTCAGCGTCGCCATGAGATAGCGCTTGCCGCGCGCCGAGGTACGCCAGCGCGCCTCCTCCACCAGCACCGCCATGGTGGCTCCCGCCCGCGTACCATCGTCAGGGATCGCGAGTTCGGCGAGTGCGGTATAAAGCCGTGCCCCGTTCGCCTTTGCCAAATGAGCGTGGCGATCCACCGGGTGAGAGGAGAAGTAGAAGCCGAACGCATCCTTTTCCTGCTCCATTCTCTCCGCCATGCTCCAGCGAGCCGCCGCCGAAAGCTTGATCGCGTCGCCGGCCGGTTCCGCATCGCCGAACAACCCGCCCTGTCCGCTCGTCCGCTGCTCATGGGTTCGCGCGGCAACCGCGAGGATCGTCTCTGCGACACCATAGACGCCCGCTCGGTTCGGCTCGATCGGATCGAAGGCGCCGCCCGCGGCCAGTGTTTCCAGCTGCCGCTTGTTGATCAGGCGCGGATCCACCCGTCGGGCGAAATCGTCGAGCCTGGCGAAGGGGCCGCTCGCGTCCCGCTCCGCCACCAGCTTTTCCATCGCACCCTCGCCGACTGACTTGAGCGCAGCGAGCGCGTAGCGGACCGCAGGACCTTCTTCGTCCACCTCGACGTCGAAATCGGCCTGGCTGCGATTAATGTCGGGCGCGAGGCATCGAACGCCGAGCCGCCGCATGTCATCACAGAAGATCGCCAACTTATCCGTCTGGTGGATGTCATAGGCCATCGATGCGGCGAAGAATTCGTGGGGGTAATGCGCTTTGAGCCAAGCCGTTTGGTAGGCGAGCAGCGCGTAAGCGGCCGCGTGGCTCTTGTTGAAGCCGTAGCCGGCGAACTTGTCGATCAAGTCGAACAGCGCATTCGCCCGGTCGGCCGGGATCTGATTATGCTCCGCACAGCCGGCGACGAAGGTGGCGCGCTGCGCGTCCATCTCCGCCTTGATCTTCTTGCCCATCGCGCGGCGAAGCAGGTCGGCGCCGCCCAGGGAATAGCCGGCAAGCACCTGCGCCGCCTGCATCACCTGTTCCTGATAGACGAAGATGCCGTACGTTTCGGCCAGGATCGGCTCAAGCAAAGGGTGCGGATAATCGATCGGCTCGGTGCCCTGCTTTCGGCGTCCGAACGATGGAATGTTGTCCATCGGACCGGGCCGGTAGAGCGAGACGAGCGCGATGATGTCGCCGAAATTGGTGGGTCGTACGGCCGACAGCGTACGGCGCATGCCTTCAGATTCGAGCTGGAACACGCCCACGGTGTCGCCCTTCTGCAGAAGGGAATAGACCGCCTCGTCATCCCAGGTCAGGGCATCCAAGTCGACATGAATGCCCCGCTTTTCCAGCAGTTGCAGGCCACGTTTCAGAACGGATAGCGTCTTCAGGCCAAGAAAGTCGAACTTCACCAGCCCGGCGCCCTCGACATATTTCATGTCGAATTGGGTGACAGGCATGTCCGATCGCGGATCGCGATAGAGCGGCACAAGCTGGGCGAGCGGCCGATCGCCAATGACCACGCCGGCCGCGTGCGTGGAGGAATGGCGCGGCAGGCCCTCCAGCTGCATCGCGAGATCCAGCAGGTGACGAACCTGATTGTCGTTCGCGTATTCGCGATGGAGCTCAGCAACGCCGTCGATCGCGCGCTTCAGCGTCCAAGGATCAGTGGGATGATTGGGCACCAGCTTGGCCAGACGATCAACCTGCCCATAGCTCATCTGAAGCACGCGCCCGGTGTCCTTCAACACGGCGCGCGCCTTCAGCTTACCGAAGGTGATGATCTGCGCCACCTGATCGCGCCCGTATTTTTCCTGCACGTAGCGGATCACTTCGCCGCGCCGCGTTTCGCAGAAGTCGATGTCGAAGTCCGGCATCGACACGCGTTCTGGATTGAGGAAGCGCTCGAACAGCAAGCCGAGTTGCAGCGGGTCGAGATCGGTGATGGTCAGCGCCCAAGCCACCGCCGAGCCCGCGCCCGAACCACGACCGGGGCCAACGGGGATATCGTGGGACTTTGCCCATTGAATGAAATCGGCGACGATCAGGAAATAACCGGGGAAGCCCATCTGGATGATCACATCCAGTTCGAAGTCCAGCCGCTTGCGATATTCCTCCTGCCAACCGTCCGGCAGCGGCTCGGTCGCGAGTTCCTGTATGCGCTGCAGTCGTGCCGTCAGACCTTCGTGCGAGCGCTCACGCAGCATTGCGGCCTCGCCCTCGCGATCGCCGGCGAGGCTGGGCAGGATCGGCTTGCGCTTGGGCGCAGCGACGGCGCAGCGCTGGGCCACCACCATGGTGTTCGCGATCGCTTCTGGCAGATCTTCAAACAAGCGGCGCATCGCATCTGCCGGCTTCATCCAGGCGTCTGGCGAACTGCGCGGGCGATCGTCGCTTTCGACGTAGGTCGAATTCGCGATGCAAAGCATGGCATCATGCGCCTTGGCGAACGTCTGTTCGGCGAAACAACAAGGATTGGTGGCGACAAGCGGCAGATCGCGGTCGTAGGCGAGATCGACCAGCGCCTGTTCTGCGCGCTCCTCAATGTCGTCCCCGCGCCGGACCAACTCCACATATACCCGGCCCGGAAACAGAGCGGCGAGCCGGTCGGCATAAGCGCTCGCCCTGGCAGGCTGATCCTCCGCAAAAAGCCGCGCCAGTGCGCCCTCGCCGCCTGCCGTCAGCGCAATGACACCGTCCGTTTTTCCGATCAGCGCGTCAAAGCAGACGTGTGGCGGCAGGTCGATCGGCCGGTCGAGGTGAGCGGCGCTGACCAACCCGCAAAGATTGTCATAGCCCCGCTCATCCTGGGCATAGAGCGCGAGCCAGTCCACGACCGGCGCGACCCCTTCCGGCAGGTCCGGCCGCGCAATACCGAGCATGGTGCCGATGATCGGCTGCACGCCTTCGCCAAAGGCCGCGTCCGAAAAAGCCATAGCCGCATAAAGGCCGTTGCGGTCCGTCAGCGCGGCGGCCGGAAACCCGAGCTTCGCAGCTTGCTTCGCAATCGCCTTCGGGTCGATCGCCCCGTCGAGCATCGTGTACGAGGAGAAGATACGAAGCGGTACGAACCCGGAATGCGGCATCTTTTTCGCCTACCTTCCGGGGCGTGATTCGACCAGCGGAACTGCGCCATGTCCGATCCGTTTCGCGGCAGATTGACGGGAGGCGGCGCGATGACCGACACGGGCCGTGACGAAGCGCCGAGCACCGGCGCGGGATGGGGTTGGATCATCGCCTATGGCGTGAGCTCCGCGCTGTTCGGGCTGGCGGCCCTGCTCTGGCCATTCCCGGCGACAATCGCCGCCACCTTCGTCATCGGCATCGCCTTTGTGGTCACCGGCGTCTTCTCGCTCGTTGCCGGCCTTCGTGGGACCGGGGCGGAAAGCCGCGGCTATTCGCTTCTGCTCGGCGCTCTTTCGATCGTGGCCGGGGTGGTCATGATCGCGCGCCCGCTTACCGGCGCGATTTCGCTGACGATCGTGGTCGCCTCATGGTTGCTGTTGCGAGGCGGGCTGGAGATCATGCTTGGATTTCGGATGCGGAGACGCCGTTGGCTGATGGTGCTGCTCGGGCTGATCAACATCCTGCTGGCGCTGCTCATCATCGGCACCGTCCCGTTCTCGGCGCTGACGCTCCCGGGTTTCATCCTGGGTGTGAGCTTCCTGTTCGGGGGCGTCGCCGCAATCTTGGCCGGCATGGATCATCGCTCAGGCGCCTCGCCCTTTACCTTCCCGGCCTAGACGGCTCCCCGGTATTCTTCAGAGCAGCTTCTCAATGTCCTTGCGGATATCGTCCGGCTTGGTGGTTGGCGCATAGCGATCGACCACTTCGCCGTCGCGGTTGACCAAGAATTTCGTGAAATTCCACTTGATAGCTTTTGAGCCCAGTACACCCGGAGCGTCGCTCTTCAGTCGTTCGAACAAGGGATCGGCCTGCGCGCCGTTCACGTCGATCTTCGCGAACACCGGGAACGTCACATCATAGGTGAGCGAACAGAAGTTTGCGATCTCGGCTGCGTCGCCCGGCTCCTGCGCGCCGAACTGGTTGCAGGGGAAAGCGAGCACCTCAAAGCCACGGTCGCCATACTCGCGGTGAAGCGCTTCCAGCCCCTCGTATTGCGGCGTGAACCCGCATTTGGAGGCGGTGTTTACGATCAGCAGCACTTTGCCCCGATATTCCTCTAGGGAGGCTCGCCCACCGTCGGCGGTCTTCACTTGAAAGTCGGTGATCGCGGTCATGAACCCTCTCCCATTTTTCACTGGAGAGGTGTTGCCCTATATTCCATTGCGCGCAAGGCAATAACGCGCGCGCCACGCGCTGGAACACGCCCTCGCCTTTACGTCAGCACCCCGTCGTGGAGGCGCACGACCCGGTCCATCTTGGCCGCCAATCGCTCGTTGTGCGTCGCGATCAGCGCGGCCGAGCCTTCCTCGCGGACCAATCGGAGAAATTCGGCCAGCACACGATCCGCCGTGCTTTCATCCAGATTGCCTGTCGGCTCGTCGGCGAGGACCAGAGCGGGGCGGTTCGCGAGTGCTCGGGCGACTGCGACGCGCTGTTGCTCGCCACCGGACAATTGGCTGGGACGGTGGGTCAGCCGGTGCCCTAGCCCCAGCGCCTGCAGCAGCGTCCGCGCACGTGCATCGGCCGCGTCGCGCTCCGCGCCATGGATGAGCTGCGGCAGGACCACATTCTCGATGGCGTTGAAGTCGGGCAGCAGATGGTGGAACTGGTATACGAACCCTAGATGATCCCGCCGAACGACGGTGCGGCCATGCGCATCCAGCCTTGCCGCTTCCTCGCCAGAAATGCGGATCGATCCTTCGAAGCCGCCTTCCAGCAGACCGACAGCCTGAAGGAGCGTCGATTTGCCCGAGCCGGACGGGCCGAGCAACGCCACGATCTCACCCGGTGCGACGGACAGTTCAACGCCGCGCAAGACGTCAATGGTCTCCTCGCCCTGCGTGAAGCTGCGCGACAGTCCGTGTGTTTCCAGAACGGGCGTCATGACAACACCTCGCGACCCGACCACAGGATTGCGATCGCCTTATTCATAACGCAGCACCTGAACAGGATCCGTGCTCGCGGCCTTGTACGCCGGGTAGACGGTTGCCAGCAGCGTCATGAGCGCGGTGATGAGCACGATTGCGACGATCTCCACCGGGTCGGGCTTGGAGGGAAGCTCCGTGAGATAGCGGATCGATGGATCCCATAGCTCCTGCCCGGTGACGAACTGGACGAAATTCACCACTGCCTGACGATAGAACAGGAAGAGGGCACCGAGAATCAGCCCCGCAATGATCCCAAGCGCCCCGATCGTGACGCCCACCGTCATGAAGATCCGCATCATCGCGCCGCGTGTCGCGCCCATGGTGCGAAGGATCGCGATGTCGCGCGTCTTCGCCCGCACCAGCATGATGAGTGAGGAAGCGATGTTGAAGGCCGCGACCAGGATGATGATGCACAGGACAACGAACATTGCCACCCGCTCGACCGCCAGCGCCTCGAAGAGCTGGGCGTTCATCTGGCGCCAGTCGCTGACCACCGCGAACCGGCTCACCTTTTCAGCAAGGGGCGCGAGGATCTGGCCGACCTTGTCAGCGTCGACCGCTTCCAGCTCGATCATGCCGACTGCATCGCCGAGCAGCAGGAGCGTTTGCGCATCCTCCATCGGCATGATCACATAAGCCTTGTCGAAATCGTAGACGCCGATCTCGAACACGGCGGCAACGGTATAGTTGACGTAGCGCGGCACCGTGCCGAACGGCGTCGTCTGGCCAGCCGGATTGATCAGCGTGATCTCCGATCCGACCGTCGCGCCGAGCGATTCGGCAAGCCGCGAGCCCAATGCCACACGGTTCGAACCAGGCGTCAGCGAACTGATCGTGCCGGTGATGACCTTGTTGCCGATCGTCTGGTTGGAGCGCAGATCCTCCACGCGCATGCCGCGAACCAGCACGGCCTCCACCCGACCGTTGTAGGTGGACATCAACGGCTGTTCGACCAGCGGCACCGCGCTGGTCACCCCAGGGGTCGCCTCCGCCTCGCGAACGACATCGCGCCAGTCGGTGAGGCGGCCGCCGATCCCCTGCACCACGGCATGGCCGTTCAACCCGACGATTTTGTCGAAAAGCTCGGCACGAAAGCCGTTCATGACGCTCATCACGATCACGAGCGCCGCCACCCCCAGCATCACCGCGCCCAGGCTGAAACCAGCAACAAGAACGATGAAGCGCTCGCCGCGCCCAGGAAGCAGATAGCGCCGCGCGATCATTCGTTCGTAGCGCGACAGGATCATGGCCCGCGTCTATCGACGGCTTCGCAAGCTGGCAACGGCGCTGTTGCGAAATGATCACATAGCGGGAGCAATCGGTTTAGCTGCGGTTCATTTTCGTGGACGGCCCAGTATTGACCACCTAGCAATGATCGCACTGGCACACAGGCAAAAGGCCGTGGTTCGGGGAAAAGCTTCCAGCCCCGCCTCATAAATGAGGCGCGCGGGCGGAGGCACAAGGGGGCTGACGAGCAATCGTCACGCAGGCGCCCGGGTCGGAAACGATCCGGGCGTTTGCTTATCTACTTCCGAATTTCAACGAAAACAGCACGTTGCACTCGCACCATGCGGCCAAAGCCGATCCGGATCGTTGTTCGCTCATCGACAATTAGGTGTCTGGCATGAACGGCAAAGCTGCGATCCTCGTTATCGATCTGCTCAATACCTTTGATTTCACCGGTGGAGAAAAGCTGAAAGAGGCAGTGGCCGCCATGATCGATCCGATCAGTTCGCTGCGTCAGCAGGCCAAAGACGCCGATGTGCCGGTCATCTTCGTCAACGACAATTACGGCCGCTGGCATGATGAGCCGAGCGAGCTCGTTGCGTTCGTGAGTGAAGGCGCCGGAGGAGAGCTGATTGAGCAGCTAAAGCCTGGCGGGGACGATTATTTTGTCATCAAACCGGAGTCTTCCGGATTTTACGCCACGACATTGCCGGCATTGCTACCGCGGCTCGGCGTCTCCCGGTTGGTGTTGATCGGAGTCGCCGCAGACATCTGCGTGCTGTTCACGGCAGCTGATGCTCATATGCGCGAATATGATCTGTGGGTGCCTCGCGACCTCGTTGCATCCCAGCACGATGAGCGGGCAAGCTGGGCGCTCGAGATGATGGAGAACGGGATGAGCGCCGATACCCGGCCCACCAGTGAACTGACTCTGGCCGACTGGCTGGCAAGCGAGCCCAAGGTTCGCCCGGGCCGCGCCGCCTAGGTGCTGCAACGTCCCGGCTGCTGCCACGTTCACGATCGATGAACCGGCTCTCCCCCGATGAAGACGATGCCCGATATATCCGCCGATTGTTCCTGACACTCGGCGTTATTGCGCTAGCCGCGACACTGTATTTCACGGGCAACCTGCTGATCCTGGCTTTCGGTTCGATCCTGGGTGCAATCGTCATCCATGCCATCGCAGAGATCTACGAAGAGCGCCTGCATCTGCCCCCCAAGGCGGCGCTAGGCGCGGGCATTGTCACGGTTCTTGCCCTTATCATCTTCCTGGGCTGGCTGTTCGGCGTCGAGTTTCGGACCCAGGTCAACGTACTCGTCACCCGCCTGCCTGGCATATTGTCCGAGTTCGGCGCTCAGCTTTCCACCTCTCCAGTCGGCGCGAAGGTAGTGGATGCGGTGCGGGCGGCCTTCGCCGGCAGCCGCGTGGCGCAGGATATCGGAGGCCTTGCTGAAGGCGCGGGACAGTTCGTCCTCAATGCGCTCCTGGTCCTTGTCGGCGCGATCTTCTTCGCAGTGGATCCCAAGGTCTATGAACGCGGGTTCCTGCTGCTAATGCCGCCATCCAAGCGAGCCGTGATGGAAGACGCGCTGCTCGACACAGCCTCCACGCTCCGGCTCTGGTTGCGTGCGCAGTTGATCCAGATGACCACCATGGGTGTGCTCGTCGGACTCGGCCTGTGGCTGGTGGGCGTCCCCTCTTCCCCTGCGCTGGGGCTGTTGACGGGTTTGAGCGAGTTCATCCCCTATGTCGGCCCGCTTGCCGCGATGGTGCCGGCGCTTGGGCTCGCCGCAACCCAGTCGTTGCATCACGTGCTACTCACCGTGGCAGTATTCGCGGTCGTACGTGTCGTACAAACGAACTTCATCACGCCCTTTGTCACGAGCCGCGTTGTCGCCATCCCCCCGGCGGTCACTCTGTTCGCCATTCTTGCGATTGGCGCGGTGTTCGGGCTGTTCGGCCTGTTCTTCTCGGCGGCTATCCTGGTCGTGATCTACACATTGGTGCGCAGCCTGTATCTTCGGGATACCTTGGGCGAAGATATACCGCACGCCCGCCATCGGACCTTGTTCGACTCGAGCGGCACGCGGCGCGACTTTCCCGGATCCACGGATTAAGTCTCTGTTTACCTTTTACGTTCACATGTGTTTTGGTTAATGGATCGGTTGGGGCGTGACGGGGTGCCGCGCATGCTCGCAAACGGGAGGATGACGGATGCGCGTGCTGCTGATCGAGGATGAGCCGACGACCGCCAAGGCAATTGAACTGATGCTCTCTGCCGAGGGCTTCAATGTCTATTCGACTGATCTTGGCGAAGAAGGCTTGGATCTCGGCAAGCTCTACGACTACGACATCATCCTTCTCGACCTGAACCTGCCGGACATGCACGGTTATGAGGTGTTGAAGAAACTGCGCGTTGCGCGTGTCTCCACCCCGGTGCTGATCCTTTCCGGTGTGAACGAAATGGAATCCAAGGTGCGGTCGTTCGGCTTTGGTGCCGACGATTATGTGACCAAGCCGTTCCACCGTGAGGAACTGATCGCCCGCATCCAGGCAGTGGTTCGCCGCTCCAAGGGCCATTCCCAGTCAGTGATCCGCACCGGCAAACTGTCGGTCAATCTTGACGCCAAAACGGTGGAAGTGGACGGCGCACGCGTTCACCTGACCGGCAAGGAATATGCGATGCTGGAGCTTCTTTCGCTCCGCAAGGGCACCACGCTGACGAAGGAAATGTTCCTGAACCACCTTTATGGTGGGATGGACGAGCCGGAACTCAAGATCATCGACGTCTTCATCTGCAAGCTGCGCAAGAAGCTCAGCATGGCGTGCGATGGCGAGAACTATATCGAGACCGTGTGGGGTCGCGGCTATGTGCTGCGTGAACTCGACGAAGTACCGGCAAAGGTTGCCTGACGTCGTCCTGAAGTAGGGGGCGAGGCTGCGCGCGTCGGGGGGCGTCGCGTGGCTTCCAAATCAAAGGCGAGGCGCGCCTGCGCCTCTGCCATGCTTGGTCGCATATCAACGAAGCGACGACCGCTTCGTTGGGAGCGAGGCGGTATGCCATAGCCAATGCGATCTACCCCCCTGCACCGAACTTGGGGGGAAACATGACGAGAATCGCTATTCTGATCGGCGCTGTCGCGCTCGCTACTTTGGCCGTACCGGCATCAGCCGCCCCAGAGCCCTCGCATGCGCCGACACCGAATACGCGCTGCACTGAGCAGGCGTGCTTCGTTCGCGCCCCTGCAACCTGCACGATCGATCGGGCGCAGCGCAGCATCGGCACTTGCGAGCACTCGGCTCGCGACGTGGAGGAACTTGGCCGCCGGCAATTGGATCAACTGATCGCGAGCCTGAACTGACGCTCAGCTCCCCTTCGCGACCAACACCTGCAGGTGGTCGCGCAGCGCCTCTGCGTTGGCGTCCCAAGTGAACGCCAAGGCGTGACGGCGCGTCGCTTCCGGAGCCGGTGGATCTATAAGCAGATCGGCGATCGCATCGGCAAAGGCAGCGGCCTCGCGCGGTACGATGCGGCCGGCGGCGTCGCCTGTCACGACTTCGGCCGCACCGCCGGCCGGCGTGATCACAATCGGGGTACCGCAAGCCAGAGCTTCCACCCAGGCGTTCGCCAAGCCTTCAGAACTGGATGCGAGTGCCATCACGTCGGCAGCCGCGATCAGGCCCGGCAGATCTCCATGGGGCACGGCGCCCATCAAGCGCACTCGATCTGCCACACCGTTCCGCGCGACGGCAGCCTCGATGCTCGAGCGTGAAGGCCCCTCGCCAGCAATAAGCAGCGACACACCGGGGAGCCGGGCAACCGCCTCAACAACGATCTCATGCCCCTTTCGGTCGATCAAAGCGCCAACGGAAACGACCAGCGGCCCTGGGATGCCAAGCCGCCCTTTTACGGTTGCGCGCTCGACCGGCGCAAAACGGGCGAGATCCACGCCGGTGTGATGCACACGAATCCGCTCGGCAGCGAGGCCGATGGCTGCCATGTCGGACTGCATCGAAGTCGAGACGGCCAGCAAGCCATCCGCTGCACGGCCTGCCTCCCGGACCTGCCCCGCCGTTGCAGGCTGCCGACCCCAGAAATGAATGTCTGCCCCCCTCGCCTTGATCGACACGGGAACGCCGAAACGACGCCCGAGCGCTACGGCCGCTGGTCCATCCGGGAAAAAGAAGGACGCGTCGATCACGTCGAAGGGGAACGCGAGACGCATGTCATCAAGCACGGGGAAGAGCGCGCGCGTCAGCGACCGTGCATGAAAGCGCCCCTGCGTCCCAGGATAAACGGTGAAGCGCGGCCGCTCTACCGGCAGCCCCTTCCACAGCTCGCGGTGGGGAATGGCAGCTTGTTCGCGATAGTGCGCCAGGGAGGTCAACGGCCATGGCGGCATCCCAAAAGGGGCTACGACACGCACCTCCACATCGGGTTGCGCCGCTAGCCCCAGGGTTTGCCGTTCGACGAAGATCCCAAAGTTGGGCCGGGTCGAATCGGGAAAGAGGGTGGAAAGCGTGAGAACGCGGAGCATGACGGCGCGTGTAGCGGGAAGCTGGTTAAAGCGGCATGTCTCATCATTGAACCACTGCGGATTGTGGCGTTGCAGCCCACCTGCTGTTAACTGGCCTTCATGGCGCACGCGCATCATGGTCAGGGGCACCATCACGACCACGGCCACGATCATGGCCACCACCACCATCACGCCCCGCCCGACCGCTGGGATCGAGCGTTCGCAATCGGGATAGCGCTCAACCTCGCCTATGTGATTGCGGAAGCAAGTGCCGGCTTGTGGACCGGATCGGTGGCGCTGCTCGCCGACGCCGGACACAACCTTTCCGATGTTCTGGGGCTCGCAGTCGCCTGGGCGGGTGCAGCGCTGGCGCGCACGCCGCCATCGAAGCGCTTCACCTATGGCCTGAAGGGATCCACCATCCTTGCAGCGCTGGCCAATGCCGTGCTGCTGCTGGTAGCGCTCGGCGCCATCACGCTGGAAGCGGTGCAGCGCTTCACCGAGCCGAGCACGGTTCCGGGCCTCACCATTTCCGCCGTGGCGGCGGTAGGCATTCTGATCAACGGCGTGACCGCTTGGCTCTTTGCACGCGGGCGGGCCGGCGACGTGAACATTCGCGGCGCCTATCTTCACATGCTCGCCGATGCGGCCGTCTCGGCGGGAGTGGTGCTTGCCGGGCTTGGCATCTGGCTAACCGGGTTCGGCTGGATCGACCCGATCGTCAGCCTTGTCATCGCCGCGCTGATTTTTTGGCAGACGTGGGCCTTGTTGCGCGAGACCGTAGAGATGAGCCTGGCTGCCGTGCCTCGGGCGATAGACTATGATCGCGTCCACGCCGCGCTTGGCGGCCTTCCCGGCGTGGTCGAGGTGCACGATCTCCACATCTGGCCAATGTCGACGACCGAACCTGTGCTTACCGCTCACCTGCTGATGCCGGCGGGGCATCCCGGCGACAGGTTCCTCGTCGATGTGCAGCACATGCTTCAGCACGATTTCGGGATCGGTCACGCCACGCTGCAGGTGGAAACCGGAACCGGAACCTGCACGCTCGAGCCGGCCGACGCGGTCTGACTGGCGGTCACACCAGAGGTGCCACGCCTTCCTGATGCAGGATCAGCGGCGCTCTAAGTACCTCAGTAAACCCGCGCTACAGCAAATTCGACCGCTTCGATCATCGCGTCCTTGGCAGGCCCGTCGGCAAAGGGCGCGACTGCATCGATCGCGCGTTGCCCATAATGGCGCGCCCGAGCGATCGTATCGTCCACGGCGCGGCTGGACCGGACAAGGTCAACCGCGCGCGCGAAGTCAGCGTCGCTATCCCGGCGCCCTTCAACGGCATCCTTCCAGAACTGCCGCTCCTCCTCGTTACCGCGGGCATAAGCGAGAATTACAGGAAGGGTCATCTTCCCCTCGCGGAAATCATCCCCCGCATCCTTGCCCATGGTGCCCGCGTCAGATGTATAGTCGATTGCATCGTCGACCAGCTGGAACGCAATGCCGAGGTTGCGGCCATAAGCATCCAGCGCAGCCTCCTCGCTCTCAGGGCGGTCGGCCACCACCGCGGCAATCCGGCAAGCGGCTGCGAATAAAGCCGCCGTCTTGGCGTTAATGATCTCGAGGTAGCGATCCTCGCCCAGATCGACTCGTCGTGCGGCCGTCAGCTGGTTCACCTCACCTTCCGCAATCACGGCAGAGGCATTCGACAGGATCTTGAGCGCGCTGAGGCTGCCCGCCTCGACCATCAGTTCAAACGAGCGTGAGAACAGGAAATCGCCGACGAGGACGCTCGCCGGATTGCCCCAGATGATGTTGGCGGTGCGCTTGCCACGCCTGAGATCGGACCCGTCAACCACATCGTCGTGAAGCAGCGTCGCGGTGTGAATGAACTCAACCGCGGCAGCCAGGCCGTAATGGCGCGAGCCGTCATATTGCAGCAGGCGTGCGCTCGCGAGCGTCAGCATCGGTCGCATCCGTTTGCCGCCGCTGGCGATCAGGTGCCCGGCGAGTTCCGGAATCAGGGGGATCTGCGATTGCATGCGGCCGACGATCGCAGCGTTGACCTGATTCATGTCGTCCGCGACGAGTTGAATCATCGGGTCAAGCGAAGGCTGATGGCCGGCAAGGCGGTGGACGGTAGCGCTCATCTACAACTGCCTCTACGGACGCAGGCGCAAGGCCGCAATGGGAGGGCGTGAATGGCGGACGAGGTGTTGAAGGGTTATCGCAAAAGCATCGACAATATCGACGCCGCCCTGGTCTGCCTTCTCGCTGAGCGGTTCAAGGTCACTCAGGCGGTGGGACGCTACAAGGCCGAGTCCGGCTTGCCCCCGGCCGATCCCGGGCGGGAGGAGCAGCAGATCGCGCGGCTGCGGGCGCTCGCGGCAGAGGCCGAACTGGATCCGGAATTCAGCGAAAAGTTCCTGCGCTTCATCATCGATGAAGTGATCAGGCATCATCAGCAACTTCGCGGCTGATCCCCGCCCCCTTCCTGGGTTTCAGGAAGGGGGCCGGGCATTCACTTGCCGGTGAACTTCGCCGGACGCTTTTCGAGGAAGCTTGCCATTCCTTCGCGGAAATCCTGGCTCTGGAAGAGCGGCAGCAGCTGCAGATAGACGTGCTGCACATGGGTATCGAAGGTTTCTTCCATCCCCATGCGCATCAGGCGCTTGGCGCCCTGCACCGCCATCGGCGCGTTGGCGGCGATTTCCAGCGCCAGCTCCCGCGCGCGCGCGGCAACCTGACCGGCTGGCACGACTTCGTTGACGAGCCGTTCCTTCAGGCAATCCTCTGCCGACAGCGTTCGGCCGGTGAAGACGATCTCCGCCGCCTTGGCCCAGCCGATCATGCGCGGGAGGAACCAGGTGCCGCCCGATTCGGGCAGAACGCCGCGCTTCACGAACGCCGCCGCGAGCTTCGCCTCCGCCGCCATGACGCGGATATCGCAGCCGAGCGCCAGGTCCATGCCATAGCCCGCGGCCGAGCCGTTCAAGGCGGCGATCACCGGCTTGTCGAGCGCGTGGAGCACGGTGGGCGGCGTGTTGCGGAGGTCGATCGTCGCGCCGAAAGTGGCGGAGGAGGAACCGATCCCCTCCCCCTTCGACGCGGCGTTGAGATCGAGCCCGGCGCAGAAGGCGCGGCCGGTGCCAGTCAGCACGATCACCCGCACCTCGCGATCCTCGCCTGCCTTCACGAGCAACCGGGTCAGCTCGTCCAACATCGGGCCGGAAATGGTGTTCATCCGCTCCGGGCGGTTCAGCGTCAGCGTGGCGACGCCGTCGGACACTTCGTAGGTTACGTCTTCGCTCATTCTTCCTCTCCCCTCACGCGGACCGCGGCAGGCGCGCGACCGTCGCTCCATATTCCGCCATCGTCTCGTCGAAGATCTGTGCGACCGGCTTTACCTCGCGTATGCGGCCGGCGACCTGACCGGTGAGCGCGATGCCCGCTTCCAGATCGCCGCCGAAATAGACCGTCGTCGTATCGGCGAATTCGCCGAAGATGTTGGGCGTTCCTTCCTTCTCGATCCGGGTAGTCCGATCGGTGCGCAGCGCGCGGAGCGCCGGGCCGGGGCCGCTGCGGTTGAGGAACACGGTGTCGGTGGAATCCGCCTCGACGATCGCCGTCTTCCAATTTTCGTGCACCGGGCTTTCGGCGGAGGAGAGGATGCGCGTGCCCATCAGTACGCCCTCGGCGCCCAGCGCGAACGCGGCGGCCATGGTGCGGCCGTCCATGATTCCGCCCGCGGCAACGACCGGCACGTCGACGGCCTCCACCACTTGCGGCACCAGCACCATGGTGGAGACGTCCTTGGCGTTCTTGAACCCACCGCCCTCGCCGCCCTCGACGATCAGGCCGTCGACGCCGGCCTCGACGGCGCGGAGCGCACCGGCCAGGTTGGGCACGACGTGGAACACGGTGAGGCCCGCCGCCTTCAGCATGGCCGTATATTTCATCGGGTCCCCGGCGGAGGTGGTGACGAAGCGGATGCCCTGATCGATCACGAACTGGATGATGCCCGGATCGCGCACGAACGCCTGGGCCACGTTCACGCCAAACGGCTTGTCGGTCAGCTGCCGCATCTTGAGGATCTCGTCGCGCACCGCGTCGAGCTCACCCGACGACGTCTCGATGATCCCCATCCCGCCGGCGTTCGACACGGCCGACGACAAATGCGACCGCGCGATCCAGCCCATCGCCGCCTGGATGATCGGCTTCTCGATCCCGAGCATCTCGGTGACGCGCGTCTTCAGCGCCATTTCCCTCTCCCGCAATTGCGATTCGAAGATCGGGTTCGCACGAGCAGCGCCTTGGCGCCAGCCCCTTTCAAACAGTGAGTGCGAGGAGCGCGTACGTCGCCAGCCAGTGCGTACCCATGTAATCGTCGGCAAGATGGGCGAGGCTGGCGGCGAGGTGATCGTCCGCCGTGGCGCGCGCGACCAGCGCAATTGGATGCGCGGGCAACGCCGCAGCGATCGAACGCCAGCACCAGGCGCGGCTGAGATTGAGCCCGTCGAGGTGCGCGATCTTCCCGTCGCTGCGGTCCGAAACCATCGCGGGCGTGAACAGGCTCTGCGGGCGACCGGCGACGGCGTCCGGCAGGAAGACGTCGAACCAGCCCGCGAAGCCGTCGCCGACCACGCGGCTCATCAGCAGGGCCTCGCACAAGGCGGAAGACAGGAACTCGTCGCCGCCCGGCTCCCATGCCTGGCAGCCGCGATCCTCGCCGAACCAGTCGCGCGCGCGCGCGTCGATCAGCGTCACCAGCGCGGGATCATGATCGAGCGCCCAGTCGCGCGCGAGCGTCAGCGCGAAGGCGGTGTTGAAATGGGTGCCGACGCGGATCGGATAGGTGAGCTTGGGCAAATGCTGGTGGAAGCGCTCGGCAAAGGCGCGCGCGAGTGGCTCCAGCGCCGTGCCCCAGGCCGCGTCGTGCCGCACCGCCTCGCCATGCAGCGCCAGGGCCCAGGCCCAGCCGTACGGCCGTTCGAACCCGGCTGCGTAGGGCCGCGTGAGCACCGCCAGCTCCCCGGCGACTTTCTCCGGCACCAGCATCTCGTTGGCGCGGCGGCGAATCTCCGCGGCTTCTGCCAGGTCGGGGAACAGCCGTGCGATCGTCAGCAGCTGCCACCAGCCATGGACGCAGCTGTGCCAATCGAAGCTGCCGTGGAAGATCGGGTGAATCTCATGCGGCTCGCGCAGATCCTCCGGCCCAGTCAGCACCTGATCGAGCTTGAAGGGATAACGCTGCCCGACATGGCCCAGCGTGAGCCGGGCGAAGCCGGCGGCGACATCGGGCGTCAGGGTCATGCAACGATCCACCACAACAAAAGCACATTGAACACGAGCAGCGACAGCGCTGTGGGCACCTGCGCGCGGATCACGCCGTTGCGATCCTTCAGCTCAAGAAGCGCGGCGGGGACGAGATTGAAGTTCGCCGCCATCGGCGTCATCAGCGTGCCGCAGAAGCCCGCCAGCATGCCAACCGCCGCGACCGGCGCGGGATCCGCGCCATAGGCCTGCACCAGCAGCGGAATGCCGACCGCCGCGGCCATCACCGGGAAGGCCGCGAAGGCATTGCCCATCACCATCGTGAACAGCGCCATGCCAAGCCCGAAGGCAAGCACCGCGCCGAGCACGCTGCCGGTGGGGATGGCGACGCCGACCAGCCGGCCGACCACCTCACCGACGCCCGCCAGCGCGAACACCGCGCCGAGGCTCGCCAGCATCTGCGGCAGCACCGCGGCCCAGCCGATATCGTCCATCAATGCACGGCCAGCGCGGAACGGCTCGGCGGGGGCGGGCCGGAGCCAGGCGTAGCAAAGCGCCAGCGCCAGCAGCACGCCTGCCGCCAGCGCCACCAGTGTCGCCTGCTTGCCGTCGAACACCGCCGGGAATTGCTTGAACACGAAGGTGCCGATCAGCGCGGTCGCCGGGATCACCAGCGCGGGCACGAACACCATCGCGCCGCGCGCGGCGGGCTCGCCGGCGGGTACGCGGCGCTTCATCCGCCCGCTCGCCGCGATCGCCACCAGCGCGAGGACGAGCACGCCATTGCCGATGTCGCCCAGCCAGTCGCCGGCAAGGAAGCTCGTCGCGACCAGCCCGTAGAAGCCGGTGTTCGCCCAGCGCCGCTCCGCGAGCGAGAGGATCGCGAAGGCGAGGAAGGTGAGCCCCGCGACGAGATAGACAAAATTCAGCCCGATCATGCGCGGCGCGCCTTGCGATCGAGCAGCCACAGCCGCGTGCCATGGATGGCGAAGGCGGCGATCGCGGTGGGGATCGCCCAGACCGACATGTGCAGCGGCTCGACGAAGATGCCGTAGCCCTCCAGCACGCCCTTCATCAGCAGGATCGATCCGATCGCGATGAAGATATCCTCGCCGAAGAACAGCCCGATATTGTCGGTCGCGGCGGCCATGGCCTTCACCTTTTCGGGATCATGCGCCTCCCCCGCCGCCGCCTCCGCCATCGGGGCGATCAGCGGGCGGACGGTCTGCGCGGGCCCGGCGACGGAGGTAAGACCAAGCGCGGCAGTGATCTGGCGGAAGGCGAGATAGGCCACCAGCAGCCGCCCGGTCGTCAGCCCCTTCAGCCCGCCCACCAAAGAGCGCGCGCGTGCCTGCAGGCCGTTGCGTTCGAGCAGGCCGATCACGGGGAGCACGATATAGATGGCGGTGACATAGCGGGTATCGTTGAACGCCTTGCCGAATGCAGCGAGGATGGCGAGCGGATCGATCCCCGCTGCGAGCCCGGTGACGAGCGCGGAGGCGGCAATCACCAGCATCGGGTTGAAGCGCAACAGGAAGCCGAGCGCGATGATCGCGATGCCGGCAAGGACGAGCATCAGGCGCCCTCCCGCGCATCAGTTCGCCGCCGCCCCGGGCGCCGCCATGTCATGGAAACCATCCGCCGATCTGTGCGGCAGCGGCGGTGCGCGAACAAGCCCGAAGCGGCGAGGTGGTTCGGCGCAATCGTGCGTATCGGCGACATTCAGCGATCCACTGGACGTTATGGCTGGTGAGACCGGTTCGACAGGAAATGCCCGGTTGCGGGTTTGTGGCCCACGACAGACTGGTGCGCGCTCGTCGCATTTTCGGCTGGTTCTTCGTGAAAGCGTTGAACAATCAATGCCGCGCAGGCACCCCGCTGCAATGCGGTATGACCTAGCGGTTTTCGACTTCGACGGCACTCTTGCGGACACGACAGACTGGTTCTTCGGCTGCCTGAACGAAATAGCTGACAAGTACGAGTTCAGGAAAACGACTGATGGCGAGCGCCAAGTACTTAGGCGGCTGGCAAGTCGCGAGATCATCAAACAACTCGGAGTGCCAATGTGGAGGATGCCGGCCATCGCGCGACACATGCGCAGAAGGGCGTCCGCCAACGTTGAATCGTTCCGGCTGTTTCCCGGAATCGATGCGCAGCTAGCGCTACTTCACGAAAGCGGCATGCGAATTGCCGTCGTCAGTTCAAATGCCGAGAGCAATGTCCGCGCTGTTCTAGGTCCGACGCTTTCGACGCAAATGAGCCTGTTAAGCTGCGGCTCCAGCATGTTCGGCAAGGCGGCCAAGCTGCGGGGTGCGATGAAGAAAGTCGGCGTCACGCGCGAGAGAACGATCTATGTGGGTGATGAGGCGCGAGATATCGAAGCCGCACATCAGGCCGGCATCGCCTCGGCTGCCGTTACTTGGGGCTATGCGCACCATGAAGCACTTGATCGCGAGCAACCAACCCTGATGCTCAACAGTGTCTCGGCGCTTCGCAAACTGCTCGACTGATGTTCACGGAAACAGGGGCCGCGCGCAGGTCTGATTTCCGACTAACCGAGACCTTCAAGACCGGCGACGAAGCCGAGCAGTCAGCGTCTGAACGCCCGGCGCAGCGCGGCGATGCGGGATTGATTGGCCTCGCGCGTGATCGCTGCGTCGGGTGCGCCGTCGAAGCCGTGGATGGCGCCGGGCCAGATGTGGAACTCCGACGCCACGCCGGCGGCGAGGAGGCGCTGGGCGTAGGCGATATTTTCGTCGCGGAAGAGATCGAGGCTGCCGGTCGCGATATAGGTGGGCGGCAGGCCGGCGAGGCTCTCCGCGCGCGCCGCGGCGGCATAGGGTGAGACGCCCTCCCCGCCCGGCTTCTCCCCGAGCATCGCCTGCCAGGCGAAGCGGTTGCTGTCGCGGTTCCAGATGAACTCGCCCGTCAGCGGGTCGCCTTCGATCACGCCGGTGCGGTCGTCGATCATCGGATACAGGAGGTGCTGGAATGCGAGGCGATGTTCGCCACGGTCGCGTGCGAGCAGCGCCAGTGCGGCGGCCAACCCGCCGCCGGCGCTTTCGCCCATCACGCCGATCCGCGCCGGATCGATGCCAAGCGGCGCGGCATTGGCGAAGGTCCAGGCCAGGCCGACGTAGCAATCCTCGACCGGGCCGGGGAACGGCGTCTCGGGCGCGAGGCGATAGTCGACCGAGACGATGACGCAGCCTAGCGCGGCAACCATCGGGCGCAGCCGGGCCGCGCTACCCTCCGGCGTGCCGAGCACGAAGCCGCCGCCGTGCATGTGGCAGATGCCGCCCGCACCCTGCACCGGCTCGGCCGGGCGGAAGATGACGAGGCCGAGATCCGGCGCGCCCGACGGGCCGGGCACGCTGATCCGCTCCATGACGACGCCGTCGTCATCGGGGGGCGGCGGCGGAGCAGGCCAGCTGCGCGCCTGCTCCAGCACCTCTGCCGACATGGTCACCGAAGGCCACAGGTCGAGCAGCGGCAGCAGTTCGGGATCGACCAGATGCCGCGTGCTCATGGCGCCGTCTCCTGGAGCAGCCGCGCCCTTATGCGGGCTGCAGCAGGCCTTCCTTGGCGATCTTGTCACGCCAGACGAGCGGGGCGAGCCGGTGGACGTTGTTGCCCTCGCTGTCGACGGCGACGGTGACCGGGAAGTCCTCCACCTCGAACTCGTAGATCGCTTCCATGCCGAGATCCTCGAAGCCCACGACCTTGGATCCCTTGATCGCCCGGGCGACGAGATAGGCCGCGCCGCCGACCGCCATCAGGTAGGCGCTCTTGGCGTCCTTGATCGCGTCCGTCGCTGCCGGCCCGCGCTCGGCCTTGCCGACCATCGCAAGCAGGCCCTGGTCGAGCATCATGCGGGTGAACTTGTCCATCCGCGTCGCGGTGGTGGGGCCGGCCGGGCCGACCACTTCCTCGCCGACCGGATCGACCGGGCCGACATAATAGATCACGCGGCCCTTGAACTCGACCGGCAGCTCCTCGCCGGCGTCGAGCATGTCCTTGATCCGCTTGTGCGCGGCGTCTCGGCCGGTCAGCATCTTGCCGTTCAGCAGCAGGCGATCGCCCTGCTTCCACGAGCGGACCATCTCCGGCGTCAGCGTATCGAGATCGACGCGGATCGCGGCCTTGTCGGGCGTCCAGTTGACCTTGGGCCATTCGTCCAGCTTCGGCGTCTCGAGATACGCCGGGCCGCTGCCGTCGAGCGTGAAATGCGCGTGGCGGGTGGCGGCGCAGTTGGGGATCATCGCCACCGGCTTGCCCGCGGCGTGACACGGCGCGTCGAGGATCTTGACGTCGAGGATGGTCGACAGCCCGCCCAGGCCCTGTGCGCCGATGCCGAGCGCGTTGACCTTGTCGAAGATCTCGATGCGCAGCGCCTCGATGTCGTTCTTCGGGCCGCGCGCCTTCAGCGGCCCCATGTCGATCGGCTCCATCAACGCCTTCTTGGCGAGGAGCACGCAATGCTCCGCCGTGCCGCCGATGCCGATGCCGAGCATGCCGGGCGGGCACCAGCCGGCGCCCATCTGCGGCAGCATTTCGAGCACCCAGTCGACGATCGAATCGCTGGGGTTCATCATCTTGAACTTGGACTTGTTCTCACTGCCGCCGCCCTTGGCCGCGACGTCGACCGAGACCTTGCTGCCCGGCACCATCTCGACATGGAGGACGCAGGGCGTGTTGTCCCTGGTGTTGCGGCGGGTGAAGGCGGGATCGGCGAGAACCGAGGCGCGCAGCTTGTTCTCCGGGTGGAGATACGCGCGCCGGACGCCTTCATCGACGATTTCCTGCATCGAGCGCGTCGTGTCGTCGATGCGACAATCCATGCCCCATTTCACGAACACGTTGACGATGCCGGTGTCCTGACAGATCGGCCGGTGGCCCTCGGCGCACATCCGCGAATTGGTCAGGATTTGCGCGATTGCGTCCTTTGCGGCCGGGCCCTGCTCCGCCTCATAGGCGTCGCCAAGCGCGCGGATGTAATCCATCGGGTGATAGTAACTGATGAACTGGAGCGCATCGGCAACGCTCTCGATCAGGTCTGCGGCGCGGATCGTCGTGGTCATAATGGCGAGCACTATGGCGCGCTGGCGGCGAGTGCAACTGGTCTGCTTTCGCGCGCGAGCATCGTTGCAACGGCACGAGAAATCAGCGGATACCCGGCCGGCTCACCGGAACATCAGGGCCGCGGAAAAATCATCGGCCATAAACGCTTTCCCAATCCTCTTTGGCCTAGCGCGGACGGATGGGATCCGTTCGTCGTACCGCACCTGTAGCGCCAGTCCGCTCCGCACGTCTGATCGAAGCACTGGGCTTGACCGCGTCGGACGACGATACGCTGCGAGACTCGAGCAATGCCCGGCTTGCGGAAGCCGCGGCTCTGTGGCCGGTGGTGCTTGCGGTGCTTCTGCTCGGCTCGATCGCGATCACGGGTGCGCTAGCTATCTGGCACGAGCCGCTGGGCCCCGCGGCCCTTCTCGGCATCGCCATGTCCGGCGCTGGCATCGCCACTTGGGCATTGTTGTCGCTTCCGGCCGCATTAAGCCTGGCGCCACATCAGCGCATCCCGGTACTGGCGGGGCTGGCTGCGGTTCTGGCGATTACGCTGTCGCTTCAGCTGGATCTGTCGCCGGATCTCCCCAGCGGATCGTTGCGCGTCGCTGCGTTCGTTCTCGGGTTCGGGGCCATCATACTTGCTGCGATCGCGCTCCATCCGGTGCGCGCCGCCTCGCTGGCCTTCGCCGTTTCGCTGGCGCTGATGGTGCCGGTTACTGCCGGCCTCGGTATGGCGGCAATCGCAGCGGTGCTTCTGGCCGCATTGCTGGTGATCGGCGTGTTCCGCATCGCGGTGCGTGATCATGAACAACTCGCTGCCAGGGAGGCGCAGGAGCACGAGCGGCAACTCGCGACGCGGCTGGTGCGGGAATATGAAAGCCACGGAACCGGCTGGTTCTGGCAAACCGATCGCGCCGGCTGCCTCAACTATGTCAGTGCAAAGGTGGCGCAGGAGCTGACGGCGCTCGGCATGGCCCCGTCGGGACGACGGCTGGTCGACATTTTCCGGGTTGATTCCAGCATGGCGGACACGGAGCGGACGCTGACGTTCCACCTGTCGGCGCGGACAAGCTTTTCGGATTACTCGGTGCGACCGGCCTTTGACACGGGTGCAGACCGGTGGTGGTCGATATCCGGCCGGCCCATGCTGGATGATCTCGGCCGCTTTCAGGGCTTCATCGGCTTCGGTTCGGATCTGACGGAAAAGCGTCGCTCGGAAGCGGAAATCACCCGCCTGGCGCTGTTCGACAGCCTCACGGGCCTCGCGAACCGGCAGCGGCTGCGCCTGTCGCTCGATCAGGCGCTGTCGCCGGCGCAGGGGCCAAACACCACCACGGCATTGTTCCTGCTCGACCTCGATCGGTTCAAGGCGGTGAACGACACGCTCGGGCACCAATGCGGCGACGAGTTGCTGAAGCAGGTCGCGCAGCGGCTGCAGCGCACCGTCGGCGACGCCGGGCTGGTCGGCCGCCTGGGCGGCGACGAGTTTCAGGTCGTCCTGCCGCGAGAGGGCAATCGCGAACGGCTCGGCACGCTGGCGCAGTTGATCATCAACGCCTTGTCGCAGCCGTTCTTCATTGCGGGCTCCTCGCTGTCGATCGGCTGCTCGATCGGCATCGCGATCGCACCCGAACACGGCCAGGACAGCGAGACGCTGATCCGCAATGCCGATCTCGCGCTCTATGCCGCGAAAGCGGACGGCCGGGGCGTCTCCCGCTTTTTCCGTGACGAGATGCTGGCCGGCGCGCAGAAGCGAAAGCGGCTGGAGGACGACCTGCGTCGCGCGCTGGGCGAGGACGAGTTTCACCTGGTTTATCAGCCGGTGGTGTCCACCAGCGACCAGCGCATTGTCGGCTACGAAGCGCTGCTGCGCTGGGAGCATCCGACCCGCGGCGCAGTGAGCCCAGCGGATTTTGTGCCGGTCGCCGAGGAATGCGGGATGATCGAAGCGATCGGTGAATGGGTGTTGCGTACCGCCTGTGCCGAAGCCGCGAACTGGCCCGCCGATGTGCGCATCGCGGTAAACGTTTCGCCGATCCAGTTCGCCAACCCCGCCCTCCCCGCAATCGTGACGAGCGCGATCGCCTCGTCAGGTATTGCTCCGAACCGGCTGGAGCTGGAGATCACGGAGAGCGTCTTCGTCAATGACGATGCCTCGTCCAACCAGATGTTCAAGACGCTGAAGGGCATTGGCGTACGGCTGGCGCTCGACGATTTCGGCACCGGCTATTCCTCGCTTGGCTATCTCCGCAAGGCACCGTTCGACAAGATCAAGATCGACCAGAGCTTCGTCCGCGGCGCGATCCAGGCTGGCAACCGCAACGCGGCGATCATCAAGGCGATCGTCAGCCTGGCGAATACGCTGGGGATGGAAACCACCGCTGAGGGCGTGGAGCAGCAGGACGAGATCAAGCTGATCAGCGAGCTCGGGTGCAGCCACATCCAGGGCTTCGTCTATGGCCGCCCCGCTCGCGCGGAGGATGTCCGCGCGCAGCTCGCCAGCGGCCAGGGTAGTGCGACGCCGGTCGGCCATCGCTTTAGCCGGGCGAATCGCTCCACGGTGCTGCGATCGGCGCGCCTGGAGATTGGCGGCGAGTTCGGTGAGGTGCGCATCCGCAATCTCTCCGCAACCGGAGTGATGATCGACGGAGTCGACTTCACCGATGAGGCGGTCGGCGCCGAGGTGCGCATCGAACTGGTGGAAAACGAGCTGTTCCCGGCGACGATCCGCTGGATCTCGGAAGGCCGGGCGGGACTTGAGTTTACCCGCCACTTTGACATGGAGAGGCTGTCGCAAGCGCCGTCTCGGGTTGTTCGCCGCGTCAGCTGAGGCGCCATTCTCCAATCACGAAGCTCGCTATCAGCTCCGGAGCGAGCGCCAAAAGTACCAGCCGGCCATTACTGGCGTTGCGGAAGCGAAACGGGAAAATATTTTTGCGGCGGCTGTGCCGTCTTGCAATTCATGAACCCCGCGGAAGTTCCCGCGTCCCGGGCGCTCGTGCGCAACGATCTGCGATTCAGTTAAGACAAACCGAGAAGGTGTGTAAGCGACCACCCCTTGCCTCTCAGGCTCGCCCGACACAATCTGGTGCCCATAGCTGCCCGGCTATACCATATGTTGTGGTGTGGGCTGTCGTGCAGACTGGAGAGCCAGAATGTTGTACTCCATTGGTTCCGAGCCGCCATATGCATACGACGACCGCGTAGTTCGGCTGTGGGTGATCGATCACGTCAATCAAACGCAAGGGTTTGAGTACTTCATCGTTGCACAAGAATCGGAACCTAATAGGCGGGTAAACGCCGCTTTCGACCGTCGGCGAGCCGCAGCACTACATCGCTCTCAAGATCGATCGAATTCGTTTGACGACGCAGTTTATTCGCGTAATTTCGCAACCCACAGCGTAGGCGAAGCGTCACAACCACAAGGGGTTGTGGATAAAGCTGTGGATAAGATCGTTAGCTAAGAGACGCATCAGCGGAGGTATGGCCTCTCTCGCTGTTGTGTTGTTATGCGCTATCGAGACTTTCCACACGCTCACTTCGTCAAGGGAGCGAGTAATGGATTTCAACGTCGGCATTGATCACAAGAGTGGGCCCAATGAGGACGGCGCTGAATCCGCGACTGACGGTCGTACGGGCGCTTCCCACAGACCGTATCCGCTCGACGTCGATCATTCGCGCGACGCGCTGCTAACCGATTTCGGCAAGGACACGCTGAACGATCGCTATCTGCTGCCGGGTGAGACCTATCAGGATCTCTTCGTGCGCGTCGCGAGCGCCTATGCCGATGATGCCGCCCATGCGCAGCGCATCTATGATTACATCAGCCGCCTGTGGTTCATGCCGGCGACGCCAGTGCTGTCGAACGGCGGCACCGGGCGCGGCCTGCCGATCAGCTGCTATCTGAACTCCGTGCCCGACAGCCTGAACGGCATCGTCGACACCTGGAACGAGAACGTCTGGCTCGCCAGCCGTGGCGGCGGCATCGGCACCTATTGGGGCAATGTGCGCGGCATCGGCGAGCCGGTGGGCCTGAATGGCAAGACCAGCGGCATCATTCCCTTCGTCCGCGTGATGGACA
This sequence comes from Sphingomonas sp. IC4-52, assembly GCF_020707225.1. Classification (NCBI taxonomy): domain Bacteria; kingdom Pseudomonadati; phylum Pseudomonadota; class Alphaproteobacteria; order Sphingomonadales; family Sphingomonadaceae; genus Sphingomonas; species Sphingomonas sp. IC4-52. The sequence continues at coordinate 887,826 of NZ_JAJFEU010000001.1, forward strand.
GCCTGACGCTGGCGATCAGCCAGGGTTCGCTCCGCCGCGGCTCGGCCGCCTGCTATCTCGACGTGTCGCATCCGGAGATCGAGGAGTTCCTCGAGATCCGCAAGCCCTCGGGCGATTTCAACCGCAAGGCGCTGAACCTGCACCACGGCGTGCTGATCCCCGACGCCTTCATGGAAGCGGTGCGTGACGGCGGCGAGTGGGAGCTGAAGTCCCCCAAGGACGGCAGCGTCCGCGGCAAGGTGGACGCGCGCAGCCTGTTCCAAAAGCTGGTCGAAACCCGCCTTGCGACTGGCGAGCCGTACATCGTGTTCGCCGATCACGTGAACAAGAACATGCCCAAGCATCACCGCGATCTGGGCCTGAAGGTCTCCACCTCGAACCTGTGCAGCGAGATCACGTTGCCGACGGGCCGCGACCACCTCGGCAATGATCGCACCGCGGTCTGCTGCCTCTCGTCGCTCAACCTCGAGACGTGGGACCAGTGGAAGGACGACAAGCAGTTCATCGAGGACGTGATGCGCTTCCTCGACAACGTGCTGCAGGATTATATCGACCGGCACGAGCCGGGCATGGAGCGCGCGGCTTATTCCGCGGCGCGCGAGCGCTCGGTTGGCCTGGGCGTGATGGGCTTCCACTCCTTCCTCCAGGCACGCGGCCTGCCGATGGAAGGCGCGATGGCGAAGAGCTGGAACCTCAAGATCTTCAAGCACATCAACGCGCAGGTGAACCAGGCGTCGATGACGCTCGCCGCCGAGCGTGGCCCCTGCCCCGACGCCGCCGACATGGGCGTGATGGAGCGCTTTTCCTGCAAGATGGCGATCGCGCCGACCGCGTCGATCTCGATCATCTGCGGCGGCACGTCCGCCTGCATCGAGCCGATCCCGGCCAACATCTACACCCACAAGACGCTGTCGGGCAGCTTCGCGGTGAAGAACCCGTATCTGGAGCAGCTCCTCAACGAGAAGAGCAAGAATTCCGACGCGGTGTGGAATTCGATCCTCGAGCATGGCGGCAGCGTGCAGCACCTCGACTTCCTCAGCCCGGAAGAGAAGGACTGCTTCAAGACCAGCTTCGAGATCGACCAGCGCTGGCTGCTGGAGCTTGCCGGTGACCGTGCGCCGTACATCGACCAGGCCCAGTCGCTGAACCTCTTCATCCCCGCCGATGTGGAGAAGTGGGACCTGCTGATGCTCCACTTCCGCGCGTGGGAGCTTGGCATCAAGTCGCTCTATTATCTGCGTTCGAAGAGCGTGCAGCGCGCGGGCTTCGCGGGCGGCGTGGAAGCGGACAACACGATCGAGAAGCCGAAGTTCGATCTCGGCGAATCGACCGATTATGACGAGTGCCTCGCCTGTCAGTGACGGCGGCGCTGATGCAGCAGACGGGATCGTCGGAACGTCTCTCGTAGCGTTGGAATACCCGGCCGGATGACAGTCCGGTCGGGCCGATTCAGTCAGCGGCTCCTGCTCCACTCGCCTTCTTCAGCGGCGTGGCTGGGCGGGTCGGCACTGCTTCGGCCTTCAACCGCCGTGCCCAACACCAGCCAGGGTTGCGCGTGTGAATATGGGCGGGACGCTCGGTCTCCCCGAGGTCAATGCTGCTCCGTCAGGTCCAGCACGCCATCCTTGTTCTTGTCGGCGCGAGCGAAGGCCAAAGCGGCGCCTTTTTCGAGTTCCGCGCGGGTCAGCCGACCATCGTCATCAGCATCCATTCTCTTGTATCGCTTGGCGATCTTCTTCGGCAATTTGGTATATTCCACGATCTTGTCGCGGTTGTCGTCCCAACGGTTGAACTGTTGCACTTGTCCCTGGACATAAGTTTGCACCGTTGCGGACTGCCCGCTTGGACCTTCTCGTTCCGCACATCCCGAGGCAACGCCCGGGCTTACCGTCAGCGCCATGCCGGAGAGAAGCCGGGCGAGAACCCGACCGTTTGCACGTCCGCGCCCGGCGACGCCGCGGGAACTTCGCTCCGACCGGCTGCACGGCCTGCCTCTCTCCCGTTGGCTCCCTCGGTCAGAAACAGGCATTCTTTCCCCCAACATGTTGAGCCACATACGAAGCCTAACCTATCGGTTGTTCGAAGAGCGCTGGTAAGTGGTGCAAAGTGGGGTCACGGGATACCCACAACGGCCGATCGGTTCGTAAGCCTTAATGCGGAAAAAAGCGGTGCCTTTCCTGCGCTTTCCCAATCACTCACGCTGAGCAGCTTCTTGGTCGCTCGCGTTCGCCCATTGAGACGCGTTGCATGAGCCGCCGGAATGGGCGCGGTCTCGATCGAGAGCCTGCCATGCCGGCGGGAGACGTCCCCACTGACTGGCTTACCAATCACAACCCGCTATCCCGCGACCATGCACAACCACGCGGAGATTTCAGTGACCGCCATCCTCTACGGCATTCCCGCTTGTGATACTGTCCGGAAGGCGCGCGCCTGGCTGGAAGCGCAGGGCGTCACCTATCGCTTCCACGATTATAAAAAGCAGGGTGTCGACGCCGCCATGCTCGGCCGTGCCATTGACCGCTTGGGGTGGGAAAAGGTGCTCAATCGCCAGGGCACCACGTTCCGCAAGTTACCGGAGGCCGAACGCTCCGGGCTCGATCGGGACCGAGCGCTGGCGATCATGCAGGCGCATCCATCAGCCATCAAGCGCCCGCTGCTTGAACATGGCGGCGTGATCGAGGGGGGGTTTTCCCCTGAGCGCTACGCACAATTGTTCGATTGATTCGATCAAACCCGCGTCTCGGTTCGATCGGTCGAAGGCTGGCCGCCTGGTGGCGGCCCTTCTTACGGTCGTCGCAGCGTCTTGACAGCGACGGCGCGGTGCGGAACATTACCGGAACAACCGCGGATTGCCGGGATTGGCGCTTTTGTCAAGAACATACAAGATATGGGGGCATCACGATGTACAATATCTATATATTCGATATTGGGCGTAGTGCGCTCCTTCAGTCTGCGCTATTCTGAGCATGGCTTTACGACCCTGAATCAGGCTCAGGGAGGGGTGATGCCGGAACGGTCATGCTGGTGGGAGCGAGCGGATGGAACGGACGAAAAGCCGATGCGCCCCGTCGGCGGTCATCGAGGTGAAGGATGCCGACGCTCGCTACCGGAACGAAGACGGACAGCGCCGGCGAACCGGCACTGTCCGTGCAATCAGGCGTCGTTCGACTGGCCCCGCTTCCCGGTGGGAAGCTGGTGGTCGATCATTCGGCTTCTTCAAACATGTCGATAGCGTTTTGCGCCGTGGTGCTGAGGCGGACGGTGTCGCCTTCGATGCCAGCCACAAGGCCAGCGGGAAGGTAATGGTGCTTGGCGCCCTGTCCATCCTGCGTGGACGGACTGTCCTCCTTCGTCAGCTTGATTCGCTCGCCATCGACATGGTCCACCGTACCGACGTGGACGCCATCTGCGCCGATGACGGTCATATGTTCCTTGATGTTGCTATGGTCGTGCATGCTGAGCCTCCTTGGGGGTCGGCAAGAGAACGACACATGGCCGGAATGGATGCACGGGGAGACCTGTCGTGAGGACGGAGTGCGGGCCAACCCCTTATGACGAGCGCGTCATGCCCTTCTCGCTCGGACACCGGGCCAGTGTCGGCGCTTGCGGGGGCGACTTGTTGCGCCGGCTGTCGGCTACGGCGGTTTGCGCCGGTCGCACGCTGGCGCTGCTGTCCCCTGCCCTCCTTCTTGCCGCATGCGCAAAGCAGGTGCCCTCTGCCGTCAACCACGCCGATGCTACGCCAGGGTTTCTGCTGGGACTGTGGCACGGCTTCATCTTCCCGGTGGCGTGGGTACTCAGCCTCTTCATGCCGGATGTCGCGATCTATGCAGTGCCGAACAACGGCGGCTGGTATGATTTCGGCTATTTCATCGGCGTGGTCTTCCTTGGCGTAGGTGCCCGCAAAACGCGGACCGTCTATGTGACGCGGCGGGCTGGCCGATGAGCTGGCAGATCATGGCCATGTACCTTGTGGCCCTGGTTTTTGCGGTAACGGGCGCCGGCCTCTTGCTCGCGCTCGCCCGCCCACGCAGCGAGGGGCAGGTCTACGCTTTCCGCATGATCGGGATCATGGCTCTCGCCGGCGGCGTCGTGCTGGCGATGAGCGCAACGGCCATGTGGCAGTGGAGCGTGGAAGGATGAGTGTCGCTACTTTGCTTTTCCTGGCTGCCGTCGCACCGGTGTCACTGGCACTTGGCCTTTGGACTTTGCGTGCTGGTTCGTGGTACAGCGACCCACAGGCCGCGGAGATCGTGATCTTCCGTATCGGCAGCGTGGCCTTATCGGCACGCACCGCGACCGACCGCCATTTCGCCCGTTTTCACGCCTGGACGGCTGTCGTCCCGGGCGCATTGTTCCCGCCCTGCTTTACCGCAGTGTCAGTCTCGCTTCTGTCGGAGTAATCCATGCCCCTCCTCCAAGCATCCAAGCAGTACAAGCCGTTCGAATACCCCTGGGCGTTCGAATACTGGAAGCGTCAGCAGCAGCTCCACTGGCTCCCGGAAGAGGTACCGCTGGGGGAGGATTGCCGTGACTGGGCGCAGAAGCTGACCGATCACGAGCGCAATCTGCTGACCCAGATCTTCCGCTTCTTTACTCAGGCGGACGTCGAGGTGCAGGATTGCTACCACGAAAAGTACGGCCGCGTGTTCAAGCCCACCGAGGTCAAGATGATGCTGACCGCGTTCAGCAACATGGAGACGGTGCATATCGCGGCATACAGCCACCTGCTCGACACGATCGGCATGCCGGAAAGCGAATATGGCGCGTTCCTCGAATATGCCGAGCTGAAGGACAAGCACGATTATCTGCAGCAGTTCGGCGTCGATAATGACGAGGATATCGCCCGCACGCTGGCGATGTTCGGCGGCTTCACCGAGGGCGTGCAGTTGTTCGCCAGCTTCGCAATGCTGATGAACTTCCCGCGCTTCAACAAGATGAAGGGCATGGGCCAGATCGTCAGCTGGTCGGTGCGTGACGAAAGCCTTCACTGCGAAGGCATCATCAAGCTGTTCCACGCGTTCGTGAAGGAACGCAACTGCCTGACCAAGGCGGTGAAGGACGATATCGCCGACCAGTGCCAGACGACGATCCGGCTGGAAGATGCGTTCATCGATCTCGCGTTCGAGATGGGCCCGGTGAACGGCATGACGCCCAAGGACATCAAGAAGTACATTCGCTACATCGCCGACTGGCGGTTGGGGCAGTTGGGGCTGAAGCCGATCTACATGATCGACGAACACCCCATTCCGTGGCTCACCCCGCTGCTGAACGGCGTGGAGCATGCGAACTTCTTCGAAACCCGCGCGACGGAATATTCCAAGGCCGCCACCAAGGGCCAGTGGAGCGATGTGTGGGATTCCTTTGACAAGCGCCAGAAGGCGAAGGGCGCACGCCCCGCCAACGAGGATGCCGGTGACGAAGGTGACATGTTCTCGCGCGCCGGCGTCGCGGCGGAATAAGATCGTGAGACTTCGCCGCCCCGAACACTGCCGGGGACGGTGACGGCAATTTGCGGCGACAGGGTGATGAGCAGCCTGTCGCCAAATTGCGGCCTGGAACGGAGCTAGTTACAAAGGTTACTATCTTGAAGCCCGGCTCGCCCGTGCTATGTCCGATCCATGGCTGACGCATCCAATGCCACTGTCCCGCCGCCCGGCGCCGCTGCCGACTGGACGATCCCGCAGGACTGGGCACATTATACGGCGGAGGAACATGCCACTTGGGACACGCTTTTCGCGCGACAGGCGAAGCTGCTGCCCGGCCGTGCTTCCAATGCATGGTTACGTGGGCTTGATGTCCTGAAGCTATCGAAGCCGGGAATTCCGGATTTCGCCGAATTGTCTGATCGGTTGATGGCGCTCACTGGCTGGCAGGTCGTTGCGGTGCCGGGCCTCGTTCCCGATGATGTATTCTTCGAACATATGGCAAACCGGCGGTTCGTCGCTGGCAACTTCATCCGGCGACCCGATCAGCTCGACTACCTGCAGGAACCCGACGTCTTTCATGACGTGTTCGGCCATGTGCCGATGCTCGCCGACCCGGTCTTCGCCGACTACCTGGAGGCTTACGGTCGCGGCGGCCTTCGCGCGATGGAACACGATGCGCTGAAGTATTTGGGCCGCCTTTATTGGTACACGGTTGAGTTTGGTCTGATCGCAGAGCCGGAAGGTTTGCGGATCTATGGATCAGGTATCGTTTCAAGTTATGCCGAAAGCCGCTTCGCGCTCGAGGATGCGTCTCCGCATCGACTGAAGTTCGATATCGCGCGCGTGATGCGAACTGCCTATCGGATCGACGACTTTCAACAGAATTACTTCGTCATCCCCAGCTTCGATGAGTTGCTGCGTGCGACTGTCGAGACCGACTTCGCGCCTTTGTATGAGGCGCTGAAGCAGCAGCCCGAGATCGCCGTCGCCGAGATTGTCAGCGAAGACGAGGTAATTACGCGCGGCACGCAGCAATATGCGGCGTCCAGACCAGGTGCGCTCGGCTAAATCCTGAATCGAGCGCACCCTGGGCGTTTAGATATCGAGCGCCCAGCCGTCTCGTCCCTTCGGGTCTGGCGGGCTTTGCGGCACGAAGCGCTCAGCGCCGGCCGTGAGACGCAGAACCGTCCAGTCCCCGCGGCGATCGATCTCTGCCAGCGAGCATCCGCAAGCGCCGAACGCCTCCACAACCTTTTCGCGCTGCGTCTCCAGCAGACCCGCAAGGACAATGGTGGCATTCGCATCGGCGATCGCGGCCAGCTCCGGCGCCATTGACACCAGCGGCCCTGCAAGAATGTTCGCAATGACCAGATCATAGGGGGCGCCATTGGTGATAGCCTCACTCAAGGCGCCGTCAGCGACGACGAGTTGCACCCCTTCGATGCCATTCGCGACGGCGTTCTCTGCCGTGACCTCAACCGCGGCCGGATCAATATCGGTCGCGATGATCGCAGCGCCAGGCCACAAATGGCCGGCGGCGAAGGCAAGCACGCCCGTGCCGGTGCCCACGTCAATGACGTTGTTGAAGTGACGGTCTGCCAAGCGGTCCAGCATGGCCAGGCAGCCACTGGTGGTCGCATGGTGGCCAGTGCCGAACGCCCGCCCGGCATCGATCAACAGCGCTCTACCGCCATTCGGTGGAGCAGTTGGATGTGCGCTTGTATGAACAACGAAGCGGCCCTCCCGGATCGGCTCCAACCCTTCCTGTGACATCGCCACCCAGTCCTGGGGGCTCAGCGCGGTGACGACCGCGGCCGTGCCGCTCGAGCTAGGAACGAGAGCATGGAGTGCAGAAAGCATCTCCTCGTCCGGCTCACTCTCCATATAGGCGTCGAGACGCCAACGCTCGACATCGTCTTCCACTTCCTCGGTGGTCATCAGCACCGCGTCGATCGCCAGATCATCCGCAGCATCGATCGCCTCCGCTTCCGCACGCGTACACGGCAAGGTGACCCGCCAGCTGTCAGCGGACATAGCTGGCTCCATTCACGTCAAGCACAGCTCCGGTCATGGAAGCGGGCGCTTCAAGTGCCAACCAACGTGCCATTTCGGCAACTTCTTCCGGCATTGCCACCCTGCCGAGTGGAATGTCGGCCAACAATTTGTCGCCGCCGCGGCTGGCCAGATACTCATCCGCCATGCCGGTCATCGTGAAGCCCGGACAAATGGCGAAGGCCAGGATTTCGTCCTTCGCATAAGCGCGCGCAATCGTCTTGGTCATGGCGACCATGCCCGACTTGGACGCGGCGTAATGCCAGTGCGCCGGGCTGTCCCCGCGATATGCGGCGCGGCTGGCGACGTTGACGATTCGGCCGGGCACCCCGCGTGACTGCCAGTGGCGCACGGCCAGCCGACACAATTCGGCAGAGGCGGTAAGATTGATCCGCATGGTGCGCTCCCACCCGGCCAGCCAGTCTTCGTCGTTGCTGTCGATCGGGTTTGCTTCGAACACACCCGCGTTGTTGATCAGCACGTCGATGCTGCCGAGGCGTTCCATCGCGGCATGCCAGAGCGCCTGGGCGGCACCGGGCTGATCGAGATCAGCGGGAATGAGCCCATCGATTGCGCGAGTTGCCTGGCCAACAATGGACGTTGTCGGCGACAGGGTCGTCATGATCGCTGCGCCGATGCCGCGGGATGCGCCGGTGAGAAGGATGTTCGTCATGACCTCGCCATAGAAGGAGCGATGGCCGTGCTCAATTCACATGGTGCGGCGAGCCCTGTGCATTATACGCCGCCACGCACGAACAGCGGCGTGGGCGCATCGAAGCGGCTCTCATCATGCCATCTTCGCACTGAAATCCACTGCAGCATGGCGCAGGGCTGCCAATCGATCATCGATGGCGGCGAACTCGGAGCCCAGCAGCTCGAAGTCGCGAGCGAATGCCTGACCTTCCTGCATGATCGTTGCCATGTTCCCCGCGGTGGCGTCCGCCGCGAGCGCGGTCTCATCCACGGCGGCGGTGATGGCAGTGACGGTCTGCGCCTGCAGCTCCATTGCATGACGGATCCGCGTGGCGGATTGCTGCACGTCGCCAATGGTGGTCCGAATGCCAGCATTTGCGTCAACGGTGACACGCGTCGCGTTCTGGATGGCTGTAATCTGCGCGGCAATATCATCGGTGGCGCGTGCAGTCTGGCTGGCGAGGCTTTTCACCTCCTGTGCGACCACTGCGAAACCGCGCCCGGCCTCGCCCGCGCGTGCGGCCTCAATGGTGGCGTTCAATGCCAGAAGATTGGTCTGGCCAGCGATGTTTCGGATCAACGCCAGGATCGACTCGATCGATTTGGCATGCTCGCTCAACGCCTCGCTCACACCAACTGCGCGATCGGCCTGGGTGGCCGCGCGCGTTGCAATCTCGGCAGCAGCCTCCACTTCGACGCGTGCGTCCTCGATCGCACGGATCAATCCGGCAGCTGTGGAGGCAGCGTCACGCATCGCCAACGCAGATTGCTCCGCCGCTGCGGCGACCTCCGCGCCCCGCCCGATCATCGCGCTTGCCGACAAGGCGGCCTCGCTGGCCTGCGCGCGCACACGCTCTCCCAGCGAGGCGGCACCATCGATTGCGCCAGCGATATGTTGATGAAAGGAATGTGCGTGCGCGCCACGCTCTTCTGCAATCCGATGCTGGTCGGTGCGCGCGAGATGCGACGCCATCACATCCGCTTCGATCAGCGCGAGGCGCTGAACGATGTCCGCGAACCGGCGCAATAGGGCGGTATCGCCTGAAACGCGTTCTTCGATTACGGTTAGCGTCCGCGCATGGGCGAACGCCAATGAGGCCAGCAGAGCGGCTAACGGAACGCCCGACTCGCACGAGACATCGGCATGTTTGGTGGCTGCCACCCGCCATGCCTCGTCGAACGGGGCGGCATATTTCATGCGGATGTAGCGAGCGCTGCGCGCATGTTGCCGTTCCAGCCACGCAAGATCATCCGCCATGCCCAAGTGCCGGGCGGCTGGTCCGTTGAGATAATGGGCCCAAAACTCCCGCGAGATCTGATCACAGGCATCCGGCGTGAGCAACGCAGCAATCTCGAGAGCAGCCGGCGCCATGTCGCCGTCCCAGTCATAGTCGCGGACGTGCGCGGCAATTGATCGGCTGGCATAGCTTCGCCCGGCTGCCCCGGAAGAGCCGCTATCCGTCATTTGATTCCCCCTCCCGCGCCCCGTTGACGGAGCGCTCATTCTTTATCGTTCAGGCAGCCACACGCGCCGCGAAGTCGCCCGCGCTACCACTCAGCGCGCCGAGTCGTCCGGCGAGGCGATCAAAGCCGGCGCCGAGCGCGTCGATCTCGATCGCAACAGCATCGGTGTCAGCATGAATGGAAGCGATGGTGCCGGACATGGAATCAGCAGCCAACGCCGTTTCATCGACTGCCGCAGTGATGGCGGTGACTGTTTTCGCCTGGACCTCCATCGCGCTGCGGATGCGCGTGGCGGAGGCTTGGACATCACTGATGGTGGTGCGAATGCCTGCGTTTGCTTCTACCGTGACGCGAGTCGCGACCTGAATTGACCTGATCTTGGCGGCGATGTCGTCCGTCGCTCGGGCAGTCTGGTTCGCGAGGCTCTTCACCTCCTGCGCGACAACCGCAAAGCCGCGTCCCGCATCCCCTGCCCTGGCAGCCTCTATTGTCGCGTTCAACGCGAGCAGGTTGGTCTGCCCAGCAATCTCCCTGATCAGGCCCAGGATCGACTCGATCGACTTGGCATGGTCACTGAGCGCCTCGCTGACGCCCACTGCCTGATCCGCCTGATCAGCCGCGCGGGTGGCGATTTCTGCCGCGGCCTCCACTTGCACGCGAGCCTCCTCGATTGCGCTGATCAGGCCGGCCGCCGTGCCTGCGGCATCCCGCATGGCGAGTGCTGACTGTTCGGCGGCAGCCGCCACCTCGCTCGCCTTGCCCAAAACGCCGCGTGCGGAATGCGAGGCGCTGGAAGCCTGGGCGCGCAACTCTGCCCCTTCGACCGTCGCGTCCTCCGCTGTGGCCGCGATCCCGACGCGGAAATCCGCCGCGAGCCGATCTCGCGCAACCTGGGCGCTGTACAGCCGATATTCGTTGAAGATCGCACCCGTGATCTCCCCCTCCAGCGCTGACAACCGCATCAGCGTGTCGATCATGACGGGGAGCCGGGGGTCGGAAGCACCACAGCGGTTCATGAGGACGCCAAGGGCAGCACGGTCGCTAGCACTGATCATCGACAGCAGCGCGAGGGGAGACACCTGCGCCTCGTAAGCCGCGGCAACGGAGCGCTCGATTGATTCGATCCAGGCCCTGCCCCTTGTTTCAAGGAACCGGTTGCGCAGGAATTCGCACCCCAGGTCGATCATCTTCGCTGTTTCGTGCGCGGCCCACACACGTCCATTGTCGAAGCAACGCTGCCATTGCTGCCAATAAGCCTCACTTATCAACCGTATCTCGGGTTCAATCAGCTCCCATGTGTCACGGCTGGAACGGCTCATGGTACCGTCGAAGTCAAAAACGCGCAGCCGAGCCTCCAGATCGATGGTGCGGGCGACCGCGCCCGCAGCTGGCATCTCGATAGACAAAGTGACTGCCCCCTGGGATTGAATGTGCATGGCTCTAGCGGGGAGTGGTTAAGCCGCGGTTAGATTTGGGACTGGCGAACACCTGCAATCGATTCGCAGTAGGTGGCCTACGCTTGCAACATCGGCCCACCCGTCACATAGACCGCGCCAAACCGTCGGCTTACCGCAGGAAACCGTAGCCTTGGCCACAAAACCCGTCCGCCCCAGAAGTCCGCATCTCTTCAGCGGCCCGCTAGCCCTCCATTATCGATGGAGCGCCGCAATGACGGTGTCGATCCTGCACCGCGTCACCGGCAGCGGCATGGCCACCGTCGGCGCGATGCTGCTGGTCTGGTTCCTGGTCGCGCTGGCGTCCGGGGCGCAGGCCTATGCGACCTTCGTCGATGTGTTCACGCTTGCTGACGGGCGGCTCAACATCCTTGGCTGGATCGTCGGCGTCGGTCTGACCCTCAGCCTTTTTCAGCACATGATGAGCGGCATTCGCCATCTGGTGCTCGACACCGGGGCGGCTTTCGAGCTGAAGCTGAACCAGCGTCTCGCGCGGCTCACCTTCGTCGGCTCGACCATCCTGACGCTCGCCTTCTGGCTCTACGTGGGGACCAAGTGATGGGTACGGGAACCTCGATCGGCCGCGTCCGCGGCCTTGGCAGCGCGCATGAAGGCGCGCACCATTGGTGGCACCAGAAGATCACGGCGGGATCCAATATCCTGCTGATGAGCTGGCTGATGATCTCGCTCGCCCGCCGTCCGGCCTATGACTTCAGCACGATGCGCGAGTGGATGTCGTCGGCCTGGGTCGCGATTCCGATGATGCTGCTTGTCATCTCGGTCTTCTACCACTTCCGCATCGGCCTTCAGGTGGTGATCGAGGATTACCAGCGCCACGAGCGCCGCGTCGCCGCCATGGTGGTGCTGAACCTGTTCGTTGCCGCGATCGCCGGCACCGCCATCTTCGCGATCCTGAAGATCGCCTTCGGAGCAAATTGATGCCCGCCGCTTACCAGATCATCGACCATACCTATGACGCGGTCGTCGTCGGCGCCGGCGGCTCGGGCCTCCGCGCCACGATGGGCATCGCCGAAGCGGGCCTGAAGACCGCCTGCATCACCAAGGTGTTCCCGACCCGCAGCCACACCGTGGCGGCGCAGGGCGGCATCGCAGCGAGCCTCGGCAACAATTCGCCGGATCACTGGTCCTGGCACATGTACGATACCGTCAAGGGTTCCGACTGGCTCGGCGACCAGGACGCGATCGAATATATGGTGCGCGAAGCCCCGGCCGCCGTGTACGAGCTGGAGCACGCCGGCGTGCCGTTCAGCCGCAACGAGGATGGGACGATCTACCAGCGCCCGTTCGGCGGGCACATGCAGAACATGGGCGAAGGCCCGCCGGTGCAGCGCACCTGCGCCGCCGCCGACCGTACTGGCCACGCCATGCTGCACGCCCTGTACCAGCAGTCGCTGAAGTATGACGCGGACTTCTACATCGAATATTTCGCACTCGATCTCATCATGGAGAACGGGGCGTGCCGCGGCGTCATCGCGCTGAACATGGAAACGGGGCAGATCCACCGCTTCCGTGCCCATGCAGTGGTGCTGGCAACGGGCGGCGGTGGCCGCGTGTACCAGTCGGCAACCTCGGCGCACACCTGCACCGGCGACGGCAACGGCATGGCCCTGCGTGCCGGCTTGCCGCTGCAGGACATGGAGTTCGTGCAGTTCCACCCGACCGGCATCTACGGCGCGGGCGTCCTCATCACCGAAGGTGCGCGCGGCGAAGGCGGCTACCTCACCAATTCCGAGGGCGAGCGCTTCATGGAGCGCTATGCGCCCAGCGCGAAGGACCTTGCCAGCCGCGACGTCGTATCGCGGTCGATGGCGGCGGAAATGCGCGAGGGCCGCGGCGTCGGCAAGGACAAGGACCACATCTTCCTTCACCTCGATCACATCGATCCGAAGGTGCTGGCGGAGCGCCTGCCGGGCATCACCGAGACGGGCAAGATCTTCGCCGGCGTGGACCTTACGCGCCAGCCGCTCCCCGTCACGCCGACGGTCCACTACAACATGGGCGGCATCCCGACGAACTATCACGGCGAAGTCGTCCAGCTGAAGAACGGTGATCCGGACGCCGTTGTGCCGGGCCTGTTCGCGGTTGGTGAGGCAGCCTGTGTGTCGGTGCACGGCGCGAACCGCCTCGGCTCGAACTCGCTCATTGACCTTGTCGTGTTCGGCCGCGCGACCGGTCTGCGCCTCAAGGAGACGCTGAAGCCGAACACGCCGCACAATCCGCTGCCCAAGGGCTCGGAAGAAATGGCGCTCGGGCGGCTCGACCACTTCCGCAACGCAAGCGGCGGCTCGCCCACGGCGAAGATCCGCGCCGAAATGCAGAAGACGATGCAGCGCCACGCCGCGGTGTTCCGCGACAGCGAGCTGCTGTCCGAGGGCGTGACCAAGATCGACGCGATCTACAAGTCGATGGAAGACGTCGGGATCAAGGATCGCTCGCTGATCTGGAATACCGACCTCGTCGAGACACTGGAGCTGGACAACCTCATCAGCCAGGCGGTCGTGACGATGCGCGGCGCGGAGAACCGCAAAGAAAGCCGCGGCGCGCACATGCACGAGGATTATCCGGAGCGCGATGACGTGAACTGGATGAAGCACACCATCGCGACGTTCGATGGCTGGGGCGGCAAGGGCGGCAGCTGCTCGCTCGATTACCGTCCGGTGCACGATTACACGCTCACCGATGACGCCGAGTACATCAAGCCGAAGAAGCGGGTGTACTGATCGCGGTGAATGATGCTCTCTCCGGGGCGCCGGTGCGCCCCGGACGTGCTCATGTGATCGCCCGCTGGTGGCGATCGCGCGTGGTTGGCGACGTCCACCACGAAGCCGTCATCACCAAAATCTCCGCCGAATCCGGCTGGAGCGGCGCATATCTGTTCGCGATCGTGATCTCCGCGGGGATCTCGATCCTCGGCCTGCTGCTGCCGTCGAGCGCAGTGCTGATCGGTGCGATGCTGATCTCGCCGCTGATGATGCCGATCATCGGCCTCGGCTTCGGCATTGCGACCTTCGACCTGAACGAGATCAAGCGTGCCGGCTGGGCCTTGCTGCTCGGCTCGCTGATTGCGGTCGGGCTCTCGGCGGCCTTCGTGGCGGTTTCCCCGATCCAGACGGTGACCAGTGAGATCGCGATCCGCACGCGACCGAACCTGTTCGACCTGCTCGTCGCGCTGCTCTCTGCGGTCGCCGGCGGCTATGCTCTGATCCGCGAGCGTTCGACCACGGTCGTCGGCGTTGCCATCGCAATCGCGTTGATGCCGCCGCTCGCGGTGGTCGGCTTTGGCCTCGCAACGCAGAACTGGACGGTGCTGGGCGGATCGCTGCTGCTGTTCCTGACGAACCTCATCACCATCGCACTGACTGCGGCGACGGTGGCGCGGCTCTATGGCTTTGGCGCGCACCTGTCCCCGGCGCAGACACGGCTGCAGGGTTTGTTTATCATCGTTGGGCTTGCCGCGCTGGCGATCCCGCTCGGCCTGGCGCTGAAGCAGATTGCAGTCGAGAGCCTCGCGCGCCGGCAGATCCGCGATGCCGTGCTGCAGCCGTTCGAACGCGATGCCCGGATCAGCCAGCTCGACATCAATTTCGATCGCAAGCCGGCGGTGGTTCGCGCCATCGTGCTGACATCCAAGGTGGTGCCGGGGGCGGATGCCGCGGCAGTTGCGCTGGCAAAACGGACGGTGAGCATTCCGCTGGACCTTCACGTCGACCAGATTCGGGTGGGCATGGAAAGCGGCGCGGGCGAAGCGGCGCAGATCGCCGCAGCGCAGGGCGGCGCGGGCGCCAGCTCAGCCGCGCGCAACGATCGCAACGCGGTCGCCGAGCGGATTGGCCTGATCGTCGGGGTGCCGGAATCGAACGTGATCGCCGATCCGGTGCTGAAGCGCGCCACCGCCCGCCCGGCCGCCCTGCCCGGCGCAGGCTTCGCCACCTATCGCGCACTCGAACAGCGCGCCGAGGCCGCGGTGCCGGGCTGGAGCATCGAGCTCACGCCGCCGGACGGAACGCTGCCGCCCGTGCCGATTGGCGAAGACGGCCCGGATGCCAAGGCGCTCGACGACGCCATCTGGGCCGCGCATCGGCTGGGCCGCGCGCTGACCGTGTCCGGCCCGGCCGAGGCCGTCGCCACCGCGTTAGAGCGGCTGTCGAACGCCGGGGTGGCGGCGGAAGAAGGCGCGACGCGGCGCGGCGACACGCTGACGCTTGGGTGGCTGGAGACTCAGGCGGATCGCTGAGCCAGGATCGCCGCGCGCACCAGCGGCATCCGATCATTGCCGAAATACATGTCGTCGCCGCCAACAAAGATAATGGGCGATCCGAAACCGCCGCGCGCAATCAGCTCGTCGGTGTTGGCGCGTAGCTGAACCTTAGGGCCGTCCCCCGCGATGGCGGCGAACAGCGCGTCCGCATCCAGGCCAGCGCGCGCCGCCACCTCGGCGATCACCGGATCCTGCGAAATGTCACAATCCTGCGTCCAGTATGCCTGGAAGGCGGCGCGCGCGAACGGCACGCAATCCTGCCCCAGCCAGCAACAAGCGCGCATCACCTTGACGCTGTTCACGGGAAACACCGCGGGTGGAAAGTTGATCGTCAGGCCCTGCAGCCGCGCCCAGTCCGCAAGGTCCTTCTGCGTGTAGCGGGCCTTGGCGGGAACGGGGTTCTTGCGGCCTTCATAGACGCTTGCATTCACCGCATTGAACACGCCGCCGACCAGGATCGGTCGCCAAGCGATCTCCACGCCCAGTTCTTCTGCCAGCGGCTGGATGCTTTCGAAGCCGAGCCAAGTCCACGGGCTCGAGCAGTCGAAGAAGAACTCGATCATGCCTGCTTCTCCCCGATCCCCATCATCACCCGCTTGGCATCGGCCGTGATCTCCTCCGGACGCGCCATGCGACCCACGGCGGTACCAGCTTTGACCGCTGCTCTTTGTCGCACCTCGGCGAACCAGCGTGCCACATGGGGGAACTTGCCCATGTCGATGCCCTGGGCCTTGTGCGTGATAACCCATGGGAAGCACGCCATGTCCGCGATGGTATATTGCGCTCCGGCCACGTACGCGTTGGTCCACGCCAACTGCCGATCGAGAACGCCGTACAGCCGGTCCGCCTCGCGCCCATAACGATCGATGGCGTAGGGCAGCTTCTCCGGGGCGTAGAGCAGGAAATGGCCATTCTGCCCAAGCATCGGCCCCAGACCAGCCATCTGCCACATTAGCCACTCGGTTACCGAAATCTTTCCCCGCAGATCCTGCGGAAGAAAAAGACCGGTCTTCTCGGCAAGGTAAATCAGGATCGCTCCCGTCTCGAAGACGCTGATCGGCTCTCCCCCACCCGGTGGATCATGATCGATGATAGCCGGGATCCGGTTATTGGGACTGATCGCCAAGAACTCGGGCCGAAACTGCTCACCTGCCCCGATGTTCACTGGCTTGACGGTGTAAGGGAGCCCGCACTCCTCCAGCATGATCGTGATCTTCCAGCCGTTCGGCGTGGCGGCGAAATAGAGATCGATCATGCGGGGCCTCTCCTCTGGGCGCAGGCTAAACTCGCCGCGATCGCGCAATCAAGCAATTGACAGGTCCGCCCCGGCCGATTGTGATGCGCCCCGGGGAGGGTGCGGGGCATGAAGAGGCTGCTGACGATCCTGCTTGCGGGCCTGACGGGGGCCGCGCCGGCGCAAACCTTTCAACCACCGCAACACACACGTCCTGTGCCGCTGGTGGCCAGCGCCGGGGAGGCCGGACTGATCGACCTGGCGGATCAGGGTGGCGCCATCGAGCGTGATCGTGCGCCACATTGGCAACTTGCCGAGCATCGTCGGCTGCTCGGCGCCCTCAACGGTCTCGCTCCGCAGCGAAAAGGGACCGTGGACGCCTATGTCGTCGCGGCCGCGCTGGATAGCGATCCCGTATTCGGTCGAGAGGCGCGTGAGGCCAGCAAGGTCCTTGGTCGCCGCTACGATGCGGAGCGTCGGACTATCGTGCTAGCAGGAACAGATGGAAGCGCCCAGAGCACGCTCCCGATGGGCTCGCCGGCCAATCTTGATGCGGTTCTCGCGCGCGTGGCAGAGCTGATGGACCCAGCTGAAGACGTACTGATCCTCTACCTCACCAGCCACGGCGCGCGCTTCGGAATAGTCTACAACGACGCGGATCAGGGGTTTGGCGCTATCTCCCCGCGACGGATGTGGAGCACACTTTCGCAGTTGGGCATCCGCAATCGCCTGATCCTGATCAGCGCGTGCTATGCCGGCGTGTTCGTGCCGATCCTGTCGAGCGACACGACGGCGATTATCACCGCGGCTTCTTCAGAGCGCACGTCCTTCGGTTGCCAATCGGACAACGACTGGACCTTTTTCGGGGACGCCTTGATCAATCGAGCACTACGCAAGCCGCAGCCACTCGTCGCCGCTGCGGCGGAGGCGACGCAGACGATCGCCACCTGGGAGCGCGAGGCGAGCCTGGCCCCTTCGGAACCGCAAGTGTCGGTCGGAAAAGAGGCGATGCGGTGGCTGGCGACGCTCGATGCGCGTGCGCCGGCCGTGGTGAGCGCACCTGTCGGGCGCCCCGCCAATGCGATACTGTCTGGGTCAGGGCGGTAAGTTGGCGAAGAGCGCGGCACATATATTCGCGCCTGATCGGAACCCTCGTGCCTGCGCATGGTTCGCCGCGCCATGACCAACAGCAACGCCATCAATTATCCGCTGCTCGCCAGCCCGCAGATTCAGCTGCACGGGACGGTCGACGACGCGATGTACAACAACTTCAAGGGCCAGCTGGCTGCCGCGACCGGCGAAGGACCGCTTGTCGTGTCGATCACAACGCTCGGCGGTGATCCCGAGATGGCGCGCGCCATGGGGGACACTATTCGGCTGCTGCGCGAGTACACTGGCCGTGAGACGCTGTTCCTGGGCAAGGTCGCGGTATATTCGGCTGGCGCAACGTTCATGTCCGCATTCCCGGCCGACAAGCGTTTCCTGACGCGCGGCACGCGGCTGATGATCCACGAGCGCATCATGAACTCCACCGTGCAGCTCTCCGGCCCGCTCAACACGCTGGCGCCGGTGCTGCTGGCCAAGCTGAACGAGATCCAGGATTCGATTCGTATCCAGGACGAGGGCTTCGCGGCGCTGGTGGAGGGCACCAACGTGTCGCTCGACGAACTTCGCGCCAAGGCGCCGTCCAACTGGTATATCGAGGCGGAGGAAGCCCGTAACCTTGGGCTGATCCTCGACATCATCTGACGGCTGCGGCACCAAGGTGGCAGAAAAGCCGAAACGAGGTGCTGCTTGAGGATCGAAGGCCCGACCCCGGGGCGCAAGTTCGGCATGGCGATCCTGATCGCCCTGCTGCTCGCGATCCCGCTCTTCGCCGTGTACCTGCTCGTGTACGATCGGCAGGAGCAGTCGAACACCGCCCGCGCCTCGATCGCGGCTGGATGGGGCGGGCCGCAGACGATCGCGGGGCCGGTGCTGATCCTTCCCTATCAGGCGGAGACGACCGAGACCGTCAACGAAGGCGGGCGACAGGTGGTGCGCACCAGTATGGTGTGGCGCGAGCTGACGCTGGCGCCCGAAGTGGCCGATCTCAAGACGGAACTTACCCCCGAACGCCGGCGTCGCTCGATCTATGAAGCGGTGCTGTTCGAGGCACTGGCCAGCGGCACCGCCCGGTTCAGGCTGCCGAGCGATCTCGCGCGCTTCGGGATCACGGCGGATCGGCTGGCCTATGACCGCGCGGAGCTTCGCTTCGGGCTGAAGGATGCGCGCGGGCTGTTCGGCAAGCCGCCCGAGGTAACCGCTGATGGCCGCCAGCTGGCGTTGCAGCCTGGCAAGGGCACGCCCGCGACGAACGGCTCCGGCTTCTTCACCTGGCTCGATGCCGGCACGATCCAGAGCCAGCCGATGACGGTCAGCTTCCGCTACAGCTTCCGCGGCAACGGTTGGCTCGCGCTCGCGCCCCAGGCGGGCGACACACGGTGGCAGGTGACATCGGCATGGCCGCACCCGAGCTTCCAGGGCGGCTTCCTGCCGACGGCGCAGCAGGTGAGCGACAAGGGTTTCTCCGCCACGTGGCGAGTCGGCAACCTCGCGCTTGGCCGAAGCCTCGTCTCATCGGGAGATGTCGTTCCCGAGTCGCGCACGGAGGTGACGGATCGCTACATCACCGCCATTCCGGCCGGCGACTATGAGGCGCGGGTGGATCTTATCTCTCCGGTCGATCTCTACAGCCAGGTCAACCGATCGGTGAAATACGGCTTCCTGTTCATCGGCTTCACCTTCCTCGCCTTCCTGATGTTCGACGTGATCGGCGGCGTTCGCGTGGCAACGGTAGAATATCTGCTGGTCGGCGCGGGGCTGGTGCTGTTCTTCGTCCTGCTGCTCGCCTTTGCCGAGGTCATCGGCTTTGCCGCCGCCTATATTGTCGCGGCGGGCGCGATCATCGCCCTGTTGGCGGCCTATTCCGCCGCGGTGCTGCGCAGCTGGCGGCGGGGCGGCTATATCGCCGCGCTTCTGGCCGCGCTCTATGCCCTGCTCTACGTGCTGCTGAGCCTGGAGGCATATTCGCTGCTCATCGGATCGCTGCTTCTGTTTGCGGCCTTGGCCGGTGTTATGTATCTGACGCGCAACCTCGACTGGAGCGGCCCTCGTTCCCAGTCACCAACCGACTGAAGCGGGAACGGAAAATGGCCGAATTCACCCTGCCGGCGAACAGCAAGATCAAGGGAGGGCGCAAGATCCCTTCGCCCGAGCCGGGCGGGACGATGCGCAACTTCAAGATCTACCGCTACGATCCGGACAGCGGCGAGAACCCGCGCTACGACACGTTCGAGGTGAATCTCGACGAATGCGGCCCGATGGTTCTCGACGCGCTGATCAAGATCAAGAGCGAGCAGGACTCGTCGCTGACGTTCCGCCGTTCGTGCCGTGAGGGCATTTGCGGTTCCTGCTCGATGAACATCGACGGCAAGAACGGCCTCGCCTGCACCACCGCGATCGAGGACGTGAAGGGCGAGGTGAAGATCACCCCGCTGCCGGCGATGGACGTGATCAAGGACCTCGTCCCCGACTTCACGCACTTCTACGCGCAATATGCCTCGATCCAGCCGTGGCTGAAGACCGTCACCCCGCCCCCCGCCGGCAAGGAGCGGCTGCAGTCGCCGGAGGACCGCGCGAAGCTCGACGGCCTGTACGAGTGCATCCTGTGCGCCTGCTGCTCCACCTCGTGCCCGAGCTATTGGTGGAATTCCGACAAGTTCCTCGGCCCGGCGATCCTGCTTCAGGCCTATCGCTGGCTGGCCGACAGCCGCGACGAGATGACCGGCGAGCGGCTCGACAGCCTGGAGGATCCGTTCCGCCTGTATCGCTGCCACACGATCATGAACTGCGCGAACACCTGCCCCAAGGGGCTGAACCCGGCGAAGGCAATCGCCGAGATCAAGAAGATGGAAGTCGAGCGCGTCCTCTGACGCGACTCGACGATCCCTCCCCGCTTGTTCCGAACGAAGTCGAGGAACGGGTTGCGAGCGCCCTGCCCTAACGCCGACTTCGCCTGCTATCCACGGAGCTGATGTGGCGGATATCGAGCCGAAGCCCGAATTCCTCTATGAGGAACATCCCGATCACCCCGGGTGGCATCGCTGGGGCCTGCGCAATTCGGATCGGTATAACACCTTCCTGGGCGATATGGTCGTCCGCGTCGAGGATGGCGTTTGCCGCGTGCGAATGCTGCCGGAACGGCGCCATTCGAACCTGGGCAACAATGTTCATGGCGGCGCGATGCTGGGGTTCATCGATGTCGCACTGTTCGCCGCCGCGCGCAGCTTTGGTCTGATCACGGCTGGAACGGCCGTCACCCTCGACCTCAACACTCATTTCATGGGCGCAGGCACGATCGGCGAGCCGCTGGAGGCACGCGTGGAATTGCTCCGCGAGACTGGCCGCCTGCTGTTCATGCGCGGCCTCGTGGTGCAAGGTGAAGGCCCGGTAGCGGAGTTTTCCGGCACGATCCGCAAGCCGACCAAGCGCTGACCTGGTTTTATCGCCCGCGGCCCTCTTGGGCACCAACAGCCTGCCGATGTGAGGCCTCGCCTTCCGCAGCGGCGTCTTAGGGTTTGACCACCCTAAACGCTTGGCCGGTGCTGCCGGTGTACGCGCGTCAGAGGGCGGGACCATCAGGTCCCTCAATGGAGTTTGTCGTGGCCGCAGTTTTAAACGCCTATGAAGCCCTGATTGCCGCGGGCGAGTTGCGCGCCGATCCGGAACAAGCGGCTGCCGCGGCACGGCTCAACGCGCTGGCCTTCGAGCTTGAGAATCCGAGGACGACCGGGTTCTTCCGCAAAAAGGTCATCCCGCCGCGCGGCATCTACATGTGGGGTGACGTCGGCCGCGGCAAATCCATGTTGATGGACCTGTTCTTCGCCAACGCCTCTGTCGATCGGAAACGCCGCGTACACTTCGGCGAGTTCATGCTGGAGGTGCACGAGCGGATCGCCGCGGAGAGGCGCAAGGAACAAGGCGATCCCATCCCGCCGGTGGCCGCGGCGCTCGCCGAGGAAGCCAGATTGCTCGCGTTCGACGAGATGATCGTCAACAACTCGCCGGACGCAATGATCCTGTCCCGCCTGTTCACCGCAATGATCGAGGCGGGCGTCACAGTGGTGACGACGAGCAATCGAGTGCCAACCGACCTTTACAAGAACGGCTTGAACCGTGAGCACTTCCTGCCATTCATCGCACTCATTCAGGAGCGGCTGGACGTTCTCGCCCTAAATGGGCCGGTGGATTACCGGCGCGATCGCCTCGGACAGCAGAACACTTGGCTGGTCCCCAATGGCGCGGAAGCCACGGCACAGCTTTCTGCCGCGTTCTTCCGTCTCACCGACTACCCGCCGGAAGATCGCGACCACGTCCCCAGCGAAGAACTCACGGTGCAGGGCCGGGCACTGCGTGTGCCGAAGTCGCTCAAGGGCGTGGCGGTGTTCAGCTTTAGGAAGCTGTGCGGCGAGGCACGGGGCAGCGCCGACTATCTCGCGATTGCACGTCGCTTTCATACCGTGATCCTGGTCGGCATTCCCGTTCTTGGGCCGGAGAACCGCAACGAGGCCGCGCGTTTCGTCAGCCTGATCGACGCGCTTTACGAGCATAAGGTGAAGTTGCTGGCGGCGGCTGATGCAGAACCTGAGGCCTTATATCCTGCCGGCGATGGGCGGTTCGAGTTTCAGCGAACGGTCAGCCGTCTGGAGGAAATGCGCTCCGAAGACTATCTGGCACAGGGCCACGGGACCGGCTGAGCTTACTATTGCTATTGAGAATGGTTATCGTTAAAAAGGAACGAGCCTGCCTTTAGTGGCTTGTGCGGCTCGCTCAAAGGGCGTACCCGACCTCTCCAATCACGACCCACGTTACGGAAAGGGGATTGGATGGCCCGCAAGAAGATCGCGCTGATCGGCGCCGGCAATATCGGCGGCACGCTCGCGCACCTCGCTGCTCTCAAGGGGCTTGGCGACATCGTTCTGTTCGACGTGGTCGAAGGCGTGCCGCAGGGCAAGGCGCTTGACCTGTCGCAGTGCGGCCCGGTCGAAGGGTTCGACGCCAAGATCATCGGCTCGAACGACTACAAGGACATTGCTGGCGCCGACGTGATCATCGTCACCGCCGGTGTCGCCCGCAAGCCGGGCATGAGCCGCGACGACCTGCTTGGCATCAACCTGAAGGTGATGAAGGCGGTTGGCGAAGGCATTCGTGACAATGCGCCCGACGCGTTTGTCATCTGCATCACCAACCCGCTCGACGCGATGGTCTGGGCACTGCGCGAATTCTCCGGCCTGCCGCACAACAAGGTGGTCGGCATGGCGGGCGTTCTCGACTCGGCACGCTTCAGCCACTTCCTCGCCGACGAGTTCAAGGTGTCGGTGAAGGACGTGAACACTTTCGTGCTCGGCGGTCACGGCGACACGATGGTCCCGGTGCTCGAATATTCGACCGTTTCGGGCATCCCGGTCAGCGACCTCATCGAAATGGGCTTCTCCACCAAGGAGAAGGTCGACGAGATCATCAAGCGCACGCGCGGCGGCGGTGGCGAGATCGTCGCGCTGCTGAAGACCGGCTCGGCCTATTATGCGCCCGCCACCAGCGGCATCGCGATGGCGGAGGCTTATCTCTATGACCAGAAGCGCATCCTGCCGGCCGCAGCGCATCTGACCGGCCAGTATGGCGTTGACGACCTGTACGTCGGCGTTCCGGTCGTGATCGGCGCCGGCGGCGTCGAGAAGGTCGTCGAGGTGAAGCTGTCGGACGAGGCGAAGGCGAACCTTCAGGTCTCGGTTGACGCGGTTAAGGAACTGCTCGTCGCCTGCAAGGGCATCGACGAGAGCCTGGCGTAACGCCGGATTGATTACCCGGTGCGCGCCGGCATCCGGCAGCGCGCGCCGGGTTGAGGGATTGGAGAGCCAATGAGCATTCTCGTCGACAAGAATACCAAGGTCATCACGCAAGGCATGACCGGCAACACCGGCAGCTTCCACACCCAGGCGGCGCTCGATTACGGCACGCAGATGGTCGCCGGCGTTACCCCGGGCAAGGGTGGTGGCACGCACCTCGGCCTGCCGCTGTTCGACACCGTCGCCGAGGCGGTGGAGAAGACCGGCGCCGATGCTAGCGTGATCTACGTCCCGCCGCCCTTCGCCGCGGATTCGATCCTTGAGGCGATCGACGCCGAAGTGCCGCTGATCGTGTGCATTACCGAGGGTATTCCGGTGCTCGACATGGTGCGCGTGAAGCGTGCGCTCTCGGGCTCCAAGTCGCGCCTCATCGGCCCGAACTGCCCGGGCGTGCTGACGCCCGGCGAGTGCAAGATCGGCATCATGCCGGGCAACATCTTCAAGAAGGGCTCGGTCGGCGTCGTCTCGCGCTCGGGCACGCTGACCTATGAGGCAGTGTTCCAGACCTCGAACGCCGGCCTGGGTCAGACCACCGCGGTCGGCATCGGCGGCGACCCGGTCAACGGCACGAACTTCATCGACGTGCTCGAGCTGTTCCTGGCCGATGATGCGACCGAATCCATCATCATGATCGGTGAGATCGGCGGCAGCGCAGAGGAAGAAGCAGCCCAGTTCCTGCGCGACGAAGCAAAGCGTGGCCGCAAGAAGCCGATGGCCGGCTTCATTGCGGGCCGTACGGCGCCTCCGGGCCGCCGCATGGGTCACGCCGGCGCGATCGTCTCGGGCGGCCAGGGCGGCGCCGAGGACAAGATCGCGGCGATGGAAGCTGCCGGCATCAAGGTGGCGGCGAGCCCGAGCGAGCTCGGCTCCACGCTGCTGTCGGTCCTGGGCAAGTAAGGTAACATCCTCTCTCCTCAACGGAGAGGGGATACGAAGTCCCGGCAACTCGTTGCTTGGACGAACTTGGAGAGGGGTTGAGCGAGCCGCAGGCCCGCACGGCTTCTGCGATACCGTTCACCTCTCTCCCAGCTACGACCAGGGTCAGTCGGATCCTGGTCTGCGCAACCCTCTCTCCTGCGTTCGGGAGAGAGGGAGTGGAGTAGGCAATGGGCTACGAAGGTCAGGATTTCTCGGACATCGCCGGCGGCGTATCGCCAGCGTTCATCGATGCGCTTTATGCGCGCTTCAAGGCCTCGCCCGACAGCGTCGAGCCGGGCTGGCGCGGGTTCTTCGAGGGGCTGGAAACCGCCACCTCAGGGCCGAGCTGGCGCAACGAGCGGTGGCCGCTGACCAGCACCGACGATCTGACCGCCGCGCTTGATCCGACGCAGATGGAGCCAGCGCCCAAGCCGTCAAAGGGCAAGCCCGCCCCTGCCCCGGCTGCCGCTCCCGCGCCTGCTCTGTCGCAGGAAGAAATCGTCCGCGCGGCCGGCGACGCCATTCGCGCTCAGCTGCTGGTACGCACCTATCGCGTGCGCGGCCACCTTGCAGCGAACCTCGATCCACTCGGCCTGAATACGCAGCGCGAGCTGCCGGCTGACCTGCGCACCGAATACCACGGCTTCACCGAAGCCGACATCGACCGCCCTGTCTACATGGGTGGGACGCTCGGCCTGCAATGGGCCACGATCCGTGAGGTCGTCGACATCCTGCGCGCGAATTACTGCGGCAACGTCGGCCTTGAGTACATGCACATCGCCGATGTCGAGGAGCGCCGCTTCCTCCAGGAGCGCATGGAGGGCAAGGACAAGGCGATCGAATTCACGCCCCAGGGCAAGAAGGCGATCCTGAACAAGGTCATCGAGGCCGAGCAGTGGGAGAAGTTCCTCGGCCGTAAGTACGTCGGCACGAAGCGCTTCGGCCTCGACGGCGGCGAAGCGATGATCCCGGCGCTGGAAAGCGTCATCAAGTATGGCGGCGCGGCCGGCGTGAACGAGATCGTGTTCGGCATGGCCCACCGTGGCCGCCTGAACGTGCTCGCCAATGTCATGGGCAAGCCGCTGCGCGTGATCTTCCATGAATTTGCCGGCGGTTCGGCACACCCGGACGATATCGGTGGTTCGGGTGACGTGAAGTATCACCTCGGCACCTCCACCGACCGCGAGTTTGACGGCGTGAAGGTCCACATGTCGCTCGTGGCGAACCCGTCGCACCTCGAGGCGGCGGATCCCGTGGTGCTGGGCAAGGTGCGCGCAATTCAGACGATCGCGGGTGACCTTAGCGAACACAGCAAGTCCCTGCCGGTGCTGATCCACGGTGACGCCGCTTTTGCCGGCCAGGGCATCGTGTGG
This sequence comes from Sphingomonas sp. IC4-52, assembly GCF_020707225.1. Classification (NCBI taxonomy): domain Bacteria; kingdom Pseudomonadati; phylum Pseudomonadota; class Alphaproteobacteria; order Sphingomonadales; family Sphingomonadaceae; genus Sphingomonas; species Sphingomonas sp. IC4-52. The sequence goes on from NZ_JAJFEU010000001.1 coordinate 913,669, forward strand.
GAGTGCTTCGGCTTCTCCGGTATTCGAGGGTACAACACCGGCGGCTGCGTCCACTTCGTCATCAACAACCAGATCGGCTTTACGACGAGTCCGCAGTTCGCGCGCTCTTCGCCGTATCCCTCGGACGTTGCGAAGGGCGTCCAGGCGCCCGTCTTCCACGTCAATGGCGACGATCCCGAGGCCGTCACCTTCGCCACCAAGATGGCGATCGAGTTCCGCCAGAAGTTCCACCGCGATGTCGTGATCGACATGTGGTGCTATCGTCGGTTCGGTCACAACGAGGGCGACGAGCCGGGCTTCACCCAGCCGCTGATGTACAAGGCGATCCGCAATCACCCGCCGGTGAGCGAGATCTACGGCAAGCGCCTGATCGAGCAGAAGGTCGTGGACCAGGCGTGGGTGGATGAGAACGTCAAGCAGTTCACCACCGTTCTGGAGGGCGAATTCGAAGCTGGCGCCAATTACAAGCCGAACAAGGCAGACTGGTTCTACGGTCGCTGGTCGGGTCTGCATGCGCCTGCTGATGCCGAAACGGCTCGACGCAGCGTGGATACCGGTATCGAGCAGAAGCTGTTTGACTCGATCGGCCGGACGCTGACGAGCGTTCCGGAAGACCTGGCGATCCACAAGACGCTGGCACGCGTGCTTGAGGCCAAGCGGAACATGTTCACGACCGGCGAGAATTTCGACTGGGCTACCGGCGAAGCACTCGCGTTCGGCAGCCTTCTGTCGGAAGGCTATGGCGTTCGCCTGTCCGGTCAGGATTCAGGCCGCGGCACCTTCTCACAGCGTCATGCCGTCTGGGTCGACCAGAATACCGAAAAGCGCCACGTGCCGCTTTCGAACATCGAGCACGGTCACTTCGAAGTGCTCGATAGTCCGCTGTCGGAATATGGCGTGCTCGGCTTCGAATATGGCTATGCCCTGGCCGATCCGAAGACCCTCGTGCTGTGGGAAGCGCAGTTCGGCGACTTCGTGAACGGCGCGCAGATCATGATCGACCAGTTCATCGCGAGCGGCGAGGCCAAGTGGCTGCGCGCCAACGGTCTCGTGATGCTGCTGCCGCATGGCTATGAAGGTCAGGGTCCGGAGCATAGCTCCGCCCGGCCGGAGCGGTTCCTGCAGCTTTGCGCCCAGGACAATATCCAGGTTGCGAACTGCACCACCCCGGCAAACTATTTCCACCTGCTGCGCCGGCAGATGCACCGCCCGTTCCGCAAGCCGCTCGTGATCTTCACGCCTAAGTCACTGCTGCGCCACAAGCTGGCGGTCTCTTCTGCGGCGGACTTTGTCGGTGACACGCACTTCCGCCGGATCCTCTCAGATCCGTCGGCACCGTCCGACGAAGCGACGAAGCGGCTGGTGCTGTGCACGGGCAAGGTCGCGTATGACCTGATCGAGGCCCGAGACGCTGCCGGCGACGAAACCACGCAGATCGTGCGCATCGAGCAGCTTTATCCGTTCCCGACGGAAGCGCTGGCGAAGCGGATCGCGCGGATGCCGAACCTGGAAGACGTCGTCTGGGCACAGGAAGAACCGCGCAACAACGGCTATTGGTTCTTCGTCGAACCGTTCATCGAGGAAGCGCTTGGTGACGCCGGCTGCTCGATCAAGCGTGCACGCTACGCCGGTCGTGCCGCCGCAGCTTCGCCGGCAACTGGCCTGATGAAGCGGCACCAGGCGGAACAGGGCGCGTTGATCGCCGATGCGCTTGGGCACAGCGTGCGCGAGGAGATCCGTCGCACGCGCTCCGCAGAGACGACGAAGAAGGCCGGCAAGGCGGCGAGCTGAGAGCGTCCTGTGCCGTGGCTTCCGGCGACGCCTGGAAGCCACGGAGGGCAGGCTAATGTTGATCTTGCGAGGCGTGATCCAAGACGCGCCTCGTAACTGGGCCCCAAAGCATGGCGGGGCAGAAGGAAACGGGAATGGCAACCGAAGTTCTGGTCCCCACACTGGGTGAATCGATCACCGAAGCGACCCTCGGCGAGTGGCTGAAGCAGCCGGGCGACAAGGTCGCTGCCGACGAACCGATCGCCAGCCTCGAGACCGACAAGGTTTCGGTTGAAGTGCCGAGCCCGATTGCGGGCGTGATGGGCCAGCATGCCGTCGCTGTCGGGGATACCGTTCAGGTCGGCGCGATGATCGCCACGGTGGAGGCTGGCGATGGTGCCGCCGCTGCTGCCCCGGCGGCACAGCCCGCCACCGCGGAGAGCACCAAGTCGGAAGCCCCTGCCCCGGTCGCCGGCGGCTATGGTAATCACGGTGCAACCCCGGTCGATAGCGATGCGCCGGCTGCATTGAGCCCGTCGGTCCGCCGCGCGGTTCTGGAGCACGGCGTCGATCCCGCGACGATCAAGGGCACGGGCCGCGACGGCCGTATCACCAAGGAGGACGTCGCAGCTGCCGCGTCGTCCCGTCCCGCTGCTCCGCCGGCTGCACCTGCGGCTACGCCGACGCCGTCGGTCGCTGCATCGACGGGCCGCAAGGAAGAGCGTGTGCGCATGACGCGCCTGCGCCAGACGATCGCCAAGCGCCTGAAGGATGCGCAGAACACCGCCGCGATGCTGACGACGTTCAACGACGTCGACATGACCGCGGTCATCGAAGCCCGCGCCAAGTACAAGGACCTATTCGAGAAGAAGCATGGCGTCCGCCTCGGCTTCATGGGCTTCTTCGTGAAGGCCGCGACGATGGCGCTGAAGGACATTCCGGCCGTCAACGCCTCGATCGAAGGCGACGAGATCGTCTATCACGATTATGCCGACATCTCTGTGGCAGTGTCGTCGCCGGGCGGCCTGGTCGTGCCGGTGATCCGTGATGCGCAGGACCTGTCGGTCGCCGGCATCGAGAAGACGATCGGCGATTTCGGCAAGCGCGCCAAGGAAGGCACGCTGAAGATGGATGAAATGAAGGGCGGCACCTTCACCATCTCCAACGGCGGCGTGTTCGGCTCGCTGATGTCGACCCCGATCATCAACCCGCCGCAGTCCGCCGTGCTCGGCCTGCACCGCATTGAGGATCGCCCGGTCGTGGTGAATGGCCAGGTTGTCGTGCGTCCGATGATGTATCTTGCGCTCAGCTACGATCACCGCCTGATCGACGGCCGCGAGGCTGTGACCTTCCTGGTCGCGCTCAAGAATGCCATCGAGGATCCGACGCGCATCCTGATCGATCTCTGATCTCCGATACCTCCCGCTGGCGCCAGTGCCAGCGGGAGTTTATGTCTGCCGGCATGTCGATGCGTCGTTTCGTGCCGTTGTTTGCCTCCGCTGCTCTCGCCCTTGCAGCAGCCGCTCCCGCCCAGATCCCGGCACCCATCATGGAGCCCGGCGCCATTGAGCGGTTGAAGCCTGGCCAGTTCTTTTGGGCGCCGCAGATCGCGCCAACCGGGCCAGTGACGATGATCGTCAGCCTGAAGACACAGCGCGCCTACGTCTATCGCAATGGCGTGCCGATCGGCGTCAGCACGATTTCCTCCGGCAAGCCGGGCCACGCGACGCCGACGGGCGTATTCACTATTTTGCAGAAGCGCGTGGATCACAAGTCCAACCTCTACAACAACGCGCCCATGCCCTACATGCAGCGACTGACCTGGGACGGCATTGCGCTTCACGCAGGCTCGCTCCCCGGCTACCCCGCCAGTCACGGCTGCGTTCGTCTGCCGCTTGAGTTTGCCAAGCTGCTTTATGGCGTGACCGAACTGGGACTGACCGTGGTGATTACGAACGACGCCCTCGTGCCGGAGGTGTCGCCTGCGGCAAACCCGATGAAGGCGCCCGACGCAGACCTGCACGCGAGCCCGACCCGCTATAGCTGGAATCCGGAGCGAGCGCCGACTGGCCCCGTTTCCATCATCGTCAGCGGACGTGACAAAAGGATCATCGTGCTGCGCAACGGCAAGCAGATCGGATCAGCCACCGTTGTGCTTGATGAGCCGATTACGGCAACACAGGCCTTCACGCTGCGCGCCCTTGATACCGAGGGACCGCACTGGTTGCGCCTTCCGCTTCCGGGCGGTGGCTTGAACGCAACTGGTGAGCTGACCACCCACGATCTCACCAAAGGCCATGTTCCCGATGAATTTCGGTCAAAGCTGGAAGCGGTGCTGACTCCTGGTACGACGATGCTCGTTACCAGGGAAACCTTGGCAACCAGCGGGACCGGCAACAAGCTGGCCGTCCTAGTGACGGATCCCGAGTAAGTCCTTCCGCGGCGGCAACGCCCAGTTCTTACCAAATCACGCGCCGACCCAGCGGCCAAGAGGCGACTGTTCGACCCGCTTTCGCAGGGCATTGCGCGTCGCTGCGCACGACGTAACAAGCAGTGAGTTTTAGGAGATTTCAATGCGCCATACCCTTGCCCTGATGCTCTTGCCGATGTTGCCGCTGGTGCAGGGGAATGCGCCCGCACCGGCCCCCGTCGCCGCGCAGCCCGGCCAGCAGGATGCGGCGCTGCTGCAATTCCTCGATACGGCTTACGATGAACAGCTGGCGCTCAGCCCGGAGTCGCAAACCCAGTTGGGCTTCAAGACCAACTATGACCGGCTCGACGACTATACCGATGCCGCGGCGATTCGATCGCGCGACTTGGCGGAACGCCAGCTCAAGGAAATGAAGGCGCGCTTCAAACCCGACCAACTCGGCGAGAGCGCGCGCGTCAGCTATCGACTGTTCGAGTATGAGGTGCAGCGTGGACGTGAGTCCTTCCGCTTCCGCAAGCATCGCTTCCCTGTGTCGACAAATGGCAGCCCGGCCGGCGAGATCCCCGTCCTGCTGATCAACAATCACAAGATTGATACCGTGGCCGACGCCAGGGCCTATGTCGGCCGCCTGCGCGATACGGAACGTGTGATGGGTGAAGTGGCAGCCATCATGCGCGAGCAAGCCGCGGCGGGCATCGTGCCGAACAAGGTCAATTTCGCACCTGCTCGTAGCGACGCACGAAAGGTTATCACGGGAGCGCCGTTCGACAGCGGCGCCGACTCAACGGTGATGGCCGATTTCCGCAAGAAGGTGATGGCGCTAGACGCACCTGACGCGACGAAGCAGCAGCTCCTGTCTGAGGCGCAGGCGGCACTTACCGGCCCGTTCAAGCGGGGATACGACGTGCTCCTCGCCGCCCTGGATGAGATCGAGCCGAAGTCAAAAGGCAACTTCGGCGTCTGGAGCTTGCCCGACGGCGCCGCGCTCTACGAAGATCGCCTGAAGACCTCGACCACTACCAACCTGACCGCTGATCAAATCCACGAGATTGGCTTGAAGCAGGTGGCAGCCATTCGGCAGGAAATGGAGGCGATTAAGCGCCAGGTCGGATTCACCGGAACGCTGGAGCAGTTTTTCGACCACATCCGCACCGATCCGAAGCTGAAGTATCCGAATACTGATGCCGGGCGCGAACAATATCTCGCTGATGCGCGCGCCGTCATCGCATCAGTCATGGAGATGGCACCGCGCTATTTCAGCGTGCTTCCAAAGGCACCGCTCGAGGTACGTGCCGTGGAAAAATGGCGTGAGGGGACGGCGTCGACCGCCTTTTACAATCCACCTTCGGCAGACGGCACGCGCCCCGGCATCTACTACGTCAATCTAGTGGACATGAACCAGACGCAGAAGGTGCAGGTAGCCGGCATCTCCGTCCACGAAGGGGCGCCCGGCCACCACTTCCAGATCGCACGTCAGATGGAACTGACGGGCATTCCGAAGTTCCGTAAGTTCGGCGGGTATGGCGCCTACATGGAAGGCTGGGGCCTCTATACCGAGCGGCTTGGTGACGAGATGGGCGTCTACAAGGATCCGTACACCCGGTTCGGGATGCTTTCGCTGCAGGTATGGCGCGCGATCCGGCTTGTGCTGGACACCGGCATTCATTCCAAGCGCTGGACCCGCGAACAGGCGATCGCTTACTTCAAGAACAACAGCTCGGTATCCGATACAGATATCGCGCGCGAGGTAGACCGCTACTTCAACTGGCCGGGTCAGGCGACCAGCTACATGGTAGGCCAGCTCAAGATCGTGGAACTGCGCACCCGCGCGCAGCGTGAACTGGGTAAGCGCTTCGACATTCGCGAGTTCCACGAAGCGGTGCTGGGCCAGGGCGCGCTCCCGCTCGATCTGCTGGAGGAGCAGGTCAACCGCTACATCGCTGCCAAGCGCGGTTGAACGCAGAGTGGCTTGATCGAGGGACGTGCGTCGTTTGGATACGGCGTACGTCCCTGTCGGCGCGAACTGCTGCGCGGTTCGCAGCTCGCGCCCGCAAGTTCAATGGCTCGGCACCTTCAACCTTGGCGCTGATTGATGTCCGCGATCAGAGCCGGCAGGTCGCGCAGGTGTGACAAGCGCCGGTACCGGGGTGCGTCGGACGGCTCGGGAGCATGCTCGTGGCTCCACGCGAGGGGCTGCGGCACAAAGGCGGCCCAGGCGCCTGCCTCCAGCGCCGGCACAATATCGGAGCGCAGCGAGTCCCCTGCCATGATCGCCCCGGCGGGATCGACGCCGCGTCGGGCAAACAGGCGGTTAAACGTGTCCACCGTCTTGTCGCTCACGATCTCGACAGCGGCAAAGTAGCTACCGAGTCCAGAAGCCGCCAGCTTCGTCTCCTGATGCAAGAGATCGCCCTTGGTGAGTAGGACTAGGTCGCCCATCTCGGCAAGCTCTTCGATAGTCTCCCCCACTCCCTCGAGCAGCTCCACGGGATGACGGAGAAGTTCGCGTCCGGTCTCCAGGATCCTCGCGATGCTTTCGATGGGGAGCGCCGATCCGCCGAGCTCCACCGCTGCTTCGATCATCGACAGGGTGAAGCTTTTCGCGCCATAGCCGTAATGCTTCAGGTTGCGCTCTTCGACCTTGGCCAGTGTGGATCGCGCGATGCCAACATCGGCAAACGTCCCGATCATATCGGCAAAGGCTGCCTCGGCGACTTCGAAGTGCCGCATGTTGTGCCACAACGTGTCGTCGGCATCGAGCAGGATGAGCTTCATGGCCATGACATCTTGTAGGTGTGGCCCGGGCTGCTGGCCAAGCCTATCTGATGCGGGCCCAGCCGCTAAGGCGCGGGCTGCAGCTCACAAGCAAGGATGGCGCGGGCGCACAGCAGGGCAGCGGCGGCCAGAACGGCGCGCGCAACATCTGCGTAGCCAATGCTCTCCCAAGAAATCGAGTTACTTCGTCAGATACCTGCTCCAGACTTGAGCCTGGCTGACGTGGGTCTGACGGCAGGCCGATCGCACCCGTCAGTTCACCGGTGAATGCGCCTTGTGACCCAGGATCTCTCCGCAACGCACCGGACCATTCCAGCCGCCCGCTAAAGTGCAACGACGACGCTGCATTTGGATTGACGCCGCCGCCCTGAACATGGCAGTGCCCTGCCAGAGCCGCTGATGAGCGGGTGTAGCTCAATGGTAGAGCAGAAGCTTCCGAAGTATTCGGGAAGTCCAGAAATCCGCCGCTGGTGATGTAAAACCGGCACTTCCGCGCATCAACTACATCAATAACTTATTAGACGCGAGTAAAACCGCATCGCGCGGCCGAAGCTGGCCCGACGAAATCACGAGAATATCGCGCGAAGTCATCTTCCTGATATATACTTTGGACATGAACACACAACAACTACGACACGGCTGGGTAGACTTTCTGTCCAGCCAGAACTACTCGCACGCGATCACCCTGAAGCCGAACAACAAGAAGTTCGACGCCGGAGAACACTTCCTGCGGCGCAACCTTGATCGCTTCCACCGCAACCTCGACCGGCGGCTGCTCGGTACGCGCTTCGCCGACGAGAAGAACGGCGTCCGCCGCACGCGGATGGTCGCAATCATGGAGGGGCTGCCCTACAACGGCCACATCCACGCGGCGGTGCGCGTTGCCCCGGAACTCCACGGCCGCTTCGAGGCGCTGTTCGCGGCGGGGAACCCGCGCAACCCATGGGTGGCGATGATCCCCGGCGGCACGACCTGTATCGAGCCGATCACCGAGGCGGAGGGCTGGCACGAATACGCTACCAAGCGCTTCGCCAACCGCGATCACAGCGACCACATCATCTTCCTGCCCCGCCCGAACTGACCGTCTTATCCCGGCCGGTCGAGGGCGGTGCTGATCCAGCGCGTCGCGACACCGGCCGGTTCACCGCCAGCCGCAAGAGCCCTTCCCCAAGGGCAATGCGCAGCTATGCCTGAAATCATCAGGAAAGCTGAATAGATTTAGAGCGCTACTTGGCGGGCTCCAGATCCTCAACAAAGGGCCACACCTTACGCCGGTCGGACCCAAGAAGCTGGTCCTCATAGCGCGCGTTCGATTGATCCTCCTGAAGCAGGTATATCGATGGACCGCCAATCAATATCATCCTGCTTTTCTGCCCCAGCCGATCAAGGATGATAGAACAACTATCACCTTCACCCACCTCTACTTCCACGCGTTGCTGCCCCTTGAAGACGCGAGCCACGCGAACAAGCGCAGTCTGCCTCCCGGGTATGAACGGGCGGATCACCTCCCCATCAACAATCAGCGTGGCGTTATCGACGGCGCGCTTCGCGGCCTGACGCATCTCGCGCGCGCCCCAAGTCTCCGGCACGACCACCGCGCAAGCGTGAACCGGAGTCGCAGCCACGGTGAGCCAGATCGCCGCACTCGCGCAGGTGAAACGGAGCAGACCGATATCCATGCCTCAATGAACCACCAATGTCGCTCGGAGGCAAGCAGAGCAGCGGCGCAGAACTTGATCCTTGTGAGCCATGCCCAAATCGACGCGCTGACTGGCTCAAAAGATATTGACAACGACTTCTGACATGGCTCATAAGGCGCAGCATATCTTCTGAACCGGAGAAGCTTCTTGGCCCGCCTCGCCTACTTTCGCGTCTCGACCTCGGACCAGAGCATCGAAGGCCAGCGTCAGGCGCTTGGCGGCGGGTTCGAGAGGGAGTTCATCGACGAGGCGGTGAGCGGTGCGACACCTGCCGCCATGCGCCCCGGCTTCGCCGCGCTGCTGAACTACGCGCGCGAGGGCGACACCGTGGCAGTGACGGCGGTTGATCGCCTCGGCCGCGATGCCCTTGATGTTCAGGCCACGGTGCGGCGGCTGGTCGAGCGCGGCGTGATCGTCGATGTGCTGGGTCTCGGCCCCATCGGTCGCGGCGTCGGTGAACTCGTCGTCGCGGTGCTGGCGCAGATCGCCGACATGGAGCGCCAGCGGATTAAGGAGCGCTGCGACACCGGCCGCGCGGCCGCGCGCGCTTCGCTCGCCGCCACCGGCCGCACGCACAGGGGCAAGGTCTCGATGGGACGGCCGATGGCCGCCGACGCGGCCGCGATCCGCGCGTGGCGTTCGGAGAACAGCGCCAGCATCACCGCGACCGCCACCCGGTTCGGCGTCAGCGTCGCCTCCGTCAAGCGCTACTGCTCGGCCGCCGATAAATAGGTCCATGAGGTGGAAAGATATTGTTGCCGAGAGCGACATCGCCGATAAGGCGCGGAAGAGAGCAGAGAAGGCCGTGAAGGCCCGCAAGAAGATCGCGGACGCCGAACGCAAGAAGTCGCGCGCGGCACAGACCTATCAGGACGCGCTGCGCTCGGCAAATGACAGTCGAACGGCGGCGCAGTCTACGCTGCGAACTGTGTGATGTTGGCGCGCTCCCAGACAAAGTTCAACGACTTCACCGGGCACGCAGAATAATATCGCGAACTCGAACCGCCCCGATGTAAGACTCGGGGATGACGAACATCACTCCCCTCCATGTTGCCGCCGGTCGGAGCCCGGACGCCGCAACCAAGAAGCGTCGCGGCAAGTCCGCGACGACCTACGCCTCCACTGCCTCCGTTCAGCGCATGGTCAAGGCTGCGCGCATGAGCGGCCTTGATCCGCAGTCGATCACCTACCGCCCAGATGGATCGGTCAGCCTGTCGAACGCCCTTCCTGCACTGGCCGAACCAGTCGATCAGTTCGGCCAGTGGGAGCACCGCCTGTGATCGCCGGTCTCCATGTCGTCAGCAGCGGTCGTCCCGGCAACACCAAGCGCTGGTATATCTACGCATGGCGCGGTGGGAAGCAGATCGGCGTGCGGGTCGGCGGGCCACGCCCGAAGGCACTGACCGCCGCCGAGGTGAGCGCATACCATGCCGCGAAGGCGGCGGTCGAGGCCAAGCCCACCAACACGGTCGCCGCGCTGATCCGCGACTATCGGGCAAGCCCGGAATGGATGCGCCTCACGCCCAACACCAAGAAGCAATGGGGCTACCACCTCGACCGGATCGAGGATCGATGGGGCAAGGTGCCGCTTGATGTAGTCAGCGATCCCCGGATGCGCGCGAAGGTGATCGCATGGCGTGACGAACGCGCATCCACGCCTCGATCCGCTGACTATCAGGTTGGCGTGCTGCGGTCGCTGCTCGGTTGGGGGCTGATCCGGGGGCGTATGGCTTCCAACGCTGCGCAGGGCGTCCCGAAGCTCTATGGCGGTGGCGAGCGAGCCGAGATCGTCTGGGAGGCGGAAGAGGTGGAACGCTTTGTTGCCGAGACACCGGAGCACATCGGCGACATTGTGCGGCTGGCAGCGATCACCGGCTTTCGCGCGGCTGATCTGGCCGCGCTGACTTGGAGCGAGGTCAAGGACAACATGATCGTCCGGGAGGCGGAGAAGAAGAGCCGAGGCAAGCGCCGAACCGCTATCGTCCTCTTGGTTGGTTCAGCGCAGGCGCTGCTCGCAGAGCTTCGTGGCCGCCACCGGGTCGATGGGGTTGAGACAGTGCTGGTGAACTCGCGAGGTCGCCCGTGGTCAACCGACGGGTTGAGTGGAAGGGTTGCAAGCGCGGTCAAGCGTCTCGACATCCGTGCCGACGACGGACGATTGAAGCATCTCCACGACCTTCGCGGCACCCTTGCCACCAAGCTGTTCGCGCTCGGCTTGAACGACGGCGAGGTGGCCGAGATCGTCGCATGGTCGCCCGCACAGGTCGCAAGTATTCGGCACCACTATGTTGACCGCAAGCGGCGCATCGTGGCATTGGCCGAGCGGCTCGAAGCGGCGGAGGTAAAACGGCTTGTAAAACAGGCTGCCGCCGATTAGCCGAAGTGGCGGATTTCCGCCGCTTTGCGGGTGTAGCTCAATGGTAGAGCAGAAGCTTCCCAAGCTTACGACGAGGGTTCGATTCCCTTCACCCGCTCCATTCCCTCGGCCCGACCCCTTGTTCTGCTGCATCTGGCCTGCCGAGGCGGCGATCGGTCTTGATTGACTTGCGCCTGTCGGTCGGATCTGAAAGGCGGTGCCCCTCGCTGCAGGCTGGCCTCAATGCCAGCTATTTGCCACACGCCACTTCGTCAGCCCCGATCCGCCCGAGAGATGCGCGACGAGCCGCAGTGGAAACGCCGCTGACATGTATGGAGCATAGAGAAGTAGCGATGACGTCTTGCCGGAAGAAGATCGAGGTTCAGATTTTGGACCCGCGGCTGCGCGAGTGGGGCCTGCCTCGCTATCAGACGGACATGGCTGCCGGTGTCGATTTGCACGCCTGCATTGACGAGCCCCTCGTGCTTCAGCCGCAGGCTCCGGCGGTGCTTGTTCCGTCCGGCATGGCCGTGTTGATGAATGATCCGGAGATGGCGGCAATAGTCCTCGCCAGGTCCGGGCTTGGCCACAAGAAGGGACTCATCCTTGGTCAGTCGGTCGGGTTGATCGATGCGGATTACACCGCTCAGATCTTTGTCAGCGCATGGCTTCGAACCCCACCCGGCTCGGAGACGCTCACCATCAATCCCGGGGACCGGATCGCTCAACTGGTGTTCGTTCCGATCATCCGCCCGGAACTCACCTTTGTTGATACGCTGAGCGCCACAACCGCTCGCGGCGGCGGCGGGTTCGGATCAACTGGTTTTGGCACGTCCTGACCGTCGCGCCGCGCACTGCTACGTCGCGAAGGCATCGGCTGACTTCGTGCGCCAGATCCTCGCGAATGTCGGAGCGCAGGCGTGGAGATCGACCGTGATTGACGCTGAACCATCGGCCCTTCTGGACGAGCGCCATATCCTGCTTGATAAGACGGCGGGCGTGGGCGGACTCGGATCGTGAAGCAGTGATCGCAATTCCCCTGATGCTGGCGTTGGGCCAGACAGCTGCGGCAGTTGATGCGCCGGCGACGGCCGAACCTGCGCAGGCCGGCTCGCCGGCCAGCGGCACTGTCACGCCCCTGTCCTCACCGCCGGAGGATTGGTCGCAATTGCCCGAACTGAGGCTGAAGCGTCGCCAGCCTGATCCGGGAGCGCTGTCTTCCTACGTGCGCGACGAAGTTCGCGCCGGTCGATGCGCTGCGGAAAGTCCGCTGCGCGTCGATCTTGCCGTGTTGATCGCCCCAGCGGGTCAGTTGCGCCGGATCCGCCCCAATGCGATCGGCTGCCCGACGGTAGAGCAATATGCTTCGGGCCTCGTCATGCGCATGGCCCGCGGCAATGTGCCGCCTCCGCTGGAGGAGCGCTGGTATCGCATCTCGGTCACCTTTGCATGGCAGTGACGCTCAGCGAGGAAGAACGCGCGCGCTACGCCCGCCAGATCATCCTTCGTGAGATCGGTGGCCCGGGGCAGCGGCGGCTGAAGCGATCTACCGTGGCGGTGATTGGCGCTGGCGGCATCGGTTCGCCGGTGATCGCCTATCTGGCCGCGGCCGGTGTCGGGCGGTTGCTCCTGATCGACGATGATCGCGTGGACCTGTCCAATCTTCAGCGACAGATCCTCTTCGGCACCCCCGATGTCGGCACCCCGAAGGCGATTCAGGCGGCGAGCGCTGTTGCTCGACAGAATCCGTACGTCAGCGTGCAGACGACGGTCGCCAGGATCAGCGCGGAAAATGCTCCCGGCCTATTGGCGGGCGCAGATGTGGTGGTGGATGGGTGCGACAATTTCGCGACCCGTCTGGCGGTGGCTGATGCGGCGCTGGACGCGCGTATTCCGCTGATTTCTGCCGCCGTCGGACAGTTCGAAGGGCAACTCGCGACCTATCGGGGGTGGGAGGCTGATAAGCCCTGCTACCGCTGCCTTGTCGGCAGCGCGCCCGATCGGGACGGGGCGACTTGTGCCGAGCAGGGCGTGCTGGGCCCGGTGACTGGGATTCTCGGCAGTATGGCGGCACTTGAGGCGATCCGCGCCGTGGTACCATTCGGTCAGGATCCCGCTGGGCGCTTGACGTTGCTTGACCTTCTGGATCTCCGCTTTCGGACAATCCGCGTGCCAAAGGATTCCGGCTGCCCCGCGTGTGGGAGAAACCGGATCCAGCATATCCCGGTTTAGGCCGCCCTGATGGTGGGCTCAGCCCACCAGGCTCTTCGCGAAGGCTCTAACAGAGGGCCCGATGTCTTCACGGGCCAGCGCTAGCGCGAGGTTCGCCTGAATGAAGCCTGCTTTGTCGCCGCAATCGTAGCGCTGACCGGTGAACGTATAGCCGTGGAAAGGCTGTTTTCCGATCAGCTGCGCCATTGCGTCAGTGAGCTGGATCTCGCCCCCCGCCCCCGTCACCGGATTGTCGAGGATCTTCATCACGTCGGGTTGCAGAATATAGCGGCCCGGCGTCATGAGGTTCGACTTGGCGGTGCCCTGCTTGGGCTTCTCGATGACTTCGAGAACTTCGGTCAGCGGTCCTTCGACCTTGCCCGGGGTGATGATCCCGTACTTGTCCGTCTCTTCGGGCGCGACTTCAAGTGCGCCGATCAGGTTCCCGCCGACCTGGTGATAAGCCTCCACCATCTGCGCGAGGAAGCCAGGCGTCCCGACCATCAGTTCGTCGGGCAGCAGCACCGCGAAGGGCTCGTCTCCCACGATCTCGCGTGCACACCAGACCGCATGTCCAAGCCCGAGCGGCTCCTGCTGACGAACATAAACGGGAGAGCCCGGCGTCTGCCGGATATTGTTGATGAGCGCGAGCGACTTGCCACGCGCCTTCATCGTGGCTTCGAGTTCGAACGAAATGTCGAAGTGATCTTCCAGCGCGCCCTTGCCGCGACCGGTAACGAAGATGATTTGCTCGATACCGGCCTCAATCGCCTCCTCCACCGCATATTGGATCAGCGGCTTGTCAACGACGGTCAGCATTTCCTTGGGCATCGATTTTGTAGCCGGAAGAAATCGCGTTCCAAGTCCCGCGACCGGGAAAACGGCCTTACGCAGCGGCTTGATCGGCATTGATGATCTTCTCCCGAGCATTTGCGCTGCGGGCTTAACGAGACGCTGCGTTGCGGCAAAGCAAGAATCGCGTAGATCTGCTTAGGTCGTCCTTAATCGCTCGTGTCCTATCCGTCTTGGCATGAAAACGCTGGTCATCTTTGGAACTCGCCCGGAAGCGATCAAGCTGTTCCCGGTCGTGCGCGCACTTCAGGCGACACCGGGGCTGAAGGTGCGCACCTGCGTCACCGCCCAGCACCGGGGACTTCTGGATCAGGTTCTGGCGATTGCCGGCCTGGCTCCGGACGTGGACCTCGATCTGATGGAGCCGGGGCAGACGCTTGACGGTCTTACTGCCCGGCTGCTGGTTGCGATTGGCGACGTTCTGGATAACGAGCGTCCTGATCGTGTCATCGTACAGGGTGATACTGCCACCGCCATGTGCGGCGCGCTGACAGCCTATTACCGCAAGATACCCGTCGCACATGTCGAGGCCGGGCTGCGCTCCGGCGACATTTACCACCCGTGGCCAGAAGAAGTGAACCGGCGCATCGTTGCGCCAATCGCCGATCTTCACTTTGCGCCTACGCAGACTGCGGCAGACGCCTTGGCACGCGAAAATATCCGCACAGGCGTGCACGTCACCGGCAATACGGTAATCGATGCACTGCACTGGACACGCAGCCGGATCGAGGCCGACCCGCGCCTTGCTGCACAGCTTGATGACATCGCCGAGCGCTTCTTTGGCAAGCGGATCGTGCTGGTCACCACTCATCGGCGGGAGAATTTCGGTGACGGCATGGCCGCGATCGCGCGCGCCATCGCACGCATCGGCTCACGCGAGGACGTGGCCGTCCTGTTTCCCATGCACCCAAATCCGAATGTCGCGTCGGTGATGGATGCCGTGCTGGGGAAACAGGCCAATGTCGCCCGGATCGACCCGCTGGATTACCCGCACTTCATTCGCGCACTCGGCCTTTGCGACTTGGCGCTCACCGATTCCGGCGGCGTGCAGGAGGAAGCACCAGCGCTGGGCAAGCCCGTGTTGGTGATGCGCGATACGACCGAACGGCCCGAGGGCGTCGCCGCCGGAACCGCGAGGCTGATCGGTGCCGACGAGGACCGGATCGTTTCCGAAGTCTTCACGCTTCTTGATGACAAGGCCGCCTATGCCGCAATGGCCCGTGCCCACAATCCCTTCGGGGACGGCCACGCGAGTGAGCGGATCGCAAGGATCATCGCTGATGAAGTCGGATAACGAACTGAACGTTGTTGTGCTCGGGCTCGGCTATATTGGCCTACCCACCGCGGCCGTCATCGCGCGCACTGGCGCGCGCGTTCTGGGCATCGACGTCCACCAGAGCGTTGTGGACACGATCAACTCGGGCCGCGTCCATATCGAGGAAGTCGATCTCGATGGACTGGTCTCCGGTGTGGTGGCACGCGGGCACCTGCGCGCGTCCACGACGATCGACGTAGCAGACGTCTTCGTCATCGCGGTTCCGACACCCTTTTCGGACGATCGCTCCCCGGACATCGGCTATGTTCTCAACGCAGCCACCAGCCTCGCCACGGTGCTGAAGGCGGGTGATACCGTGATCCTGGAATCCACGTCGCCGGTCGGCACGACGGAACAGGTGCGCGATTTGCTCGCGAAGCTTCGCCCCGATCTGCGAGCCCCCGGCCTGGGTGAAGGTGCGGATTATGCAGTCGCTTATTGCCCGGAACGCGTGCTTCCCGGCCGGATCCTCGTTGAATTGATCGACAATGACCGGGTAATCGGCGGGATCACGCCGCGTTGCGCTCGCAAGGCGCTGACCTTTTATCGCCGCTTCGTGCGCGGCGCCTGTGTCACCACCAACGCGCGCGCTGCGGAGATGACCAAGCTTACCGAAAACGCGTTCAGAGACGTCAACATCGCCTTCGCCAATGAGCTGAGCCTTGTCGCGGACACCATGGGCGTCGATGTGTGGGAAGTAATCCGCCTCGCCAATCGCCACCCGCGGGTGAACATCCTTCAGCCGGGACCTGGTGTCGGCGGGCACTGCATCGCCGTGGACCCCTGGTTCCTCGTTGCTGCAGATCCGGCGAATACACCACTGATCCGGACGGCACGCGAAGTAAACGACGGTAAGACGGATCATGTGATCGCGCGCGCGGCTGCTATGATCGAAGCCAATCCGGGCGTGCCGGTCGCCTGTCTTGGGTTGGCGTTCAAGGCGAACATCGACGACTTTCGCGAAAGTCCGGCGCTTAAAGTCGCAAGCGCGCTGGCAGAACGCTTTGGCAATCGCATTCGAATCGTTGAACCTTATGCATCGCAGCTCCCCGCCCCTCTGGCAGCCGCCGGCGCCTCGCTGATCGATATCGACACCGCGATTGAGCGCTGCCCCATGATGATCGTGCTGGTTGATCATGACGTGTTTCGCTCGGTGCCGCTTGAGGAGCGCAGCGAAAAGCAGGTTCTCGATACTCGAGGGATCTGGCCGGACCAGCCCCCCGCCCGATCTCCGCAGCCTCTCCGCTTAGCAGTCTGAGGGCGCGGAGATGTTGCGGGTGCGAGCGGCCTTGGATAGAGGGACCGCTCTTCCTAATATATCGGCCGCTTATGCTTTCGCGCCTTTTCACGCGCCGTCGCCCCGAACCGATCCAGGCAGAATTGCCTGAGGGCAGGCGCATCTACGCCATTGGCGATATTCACGGCCGGCTCGACCTGCTCGATCAGTTGCTCGCCCGCATCGATGAAGACGACGCGGCGCGTGGCGCAGCCGAAACTGGCATTATCTTCCTCGGCGATCTGGTCGATCGGGGCCCCGACTCGGCCGGCGTGGTCGAGCGTGTACGGAAGCTATGTGCGGAGCGCCTGGACACCCGTTGCCTCAGCGGCAACCACGAGGAGATCTTCCTCGGCGCGCATGAGGGCAACGGCGATCTGATCCGGTTGCTCCTGCGGGCAGGCGGTTTCGAGACATTGCTCAGCTACGGCCTTGATCCCGAGGAGATCGACGAGGCGAGCATTGCCGAACTCGCTGAAATGATCGAGCGCGCTGTACCAGCCGAGCACATCGATTTCTTACGCGCGCTCGACGACTACCTCGTCGAAGGCGATTATCTCTTCGTGCATGCCGGCATCCGGCCAGGTGTTCCGGTGGAGCAGCAGTCGCCGCGCGATCTTCGCTGGATCCGCCAGCCCTTTCTCGATTTCGCAGGGAATCATGGCAAGTTGGTTGTGCACGGCCACACCATCACCGACGATGTCGCGCAGCGCGATAACAGAATCGGCATCGATACCGGGGCTTATCGATCGGGCCGACTCACCGCACTCGGCCTTGAGGGGCGCGACCAGTGGTTTTTAGATACCACTGGATCTCCTGGCGGTGGCCTGGGTTGATCCGATAACGCGTTGAAATGTTGCAACACAGCGGAATTTTGCTGATCATCCACCAGTATAGTGCGCTATATGCGTTGCGTTGCGATGCGATCTCTGTCAGATCGCCGCAACGGACAAAAAAGGGAGTTCGTGATGAAGCTTCGTAACTATTTCGCGGCCGTTGCCGCTGCCTCGCTGGCGGCTGCTCCCGCCGTTGCCGCTCCGGCGACCGCCAAGGTTGCTCGCGCGAGCGCCCCGGCTGCCAAGGCTGAGCAGGCTGCTGGCGGCGGCGTGATCGTTGCCGTTCTCGCTGCTGCTGCAGTGATCGCCGGCATCGTCATCATCGCCGACTCGGACGATGAGGCCGACAGCAACTGAGCATCCGCTCTGTTGAATAAGAAATAGCGGTCTTCGGGCCGCTATTTTTTTGCCCGCGGCACGGGGGGTAGGCAGTTCGCGAGGATGGGAGAGGCGCGGCAACTCGGCGCATTCTCACCTGCAAATCGACTCAGACTCAAAAGGCGGCTTCGTCCGAATTCACGCTGTTGTGAGAATCACGACCCGAAGTGATGGCCTACGCGTCACGCGCCAAGGCCCGACACCTGCACACGCCTCATAAGAAAATTGGCAGATGCGTTGCTCAGCGCGGCGGGACCCATTCAAGCCCCATCTAGACTCTGAGGCGGGGAAGCTCCCTTCCCCGCCCGTCAACCATCAGTTGCTGTCCGCGCGGTCATCGTCGTCGTCATCAACAACCAGATAGATGCCGCCGGCGACAATCGCTGCCGCGAGGATTGCTGGGATCACGCCACCGCTCGCGGCCTTTTCCGACTGACCAACAGAGGCAGCTGCGCGTGTCGACTGCGCCACTGTCGGCTTGGCCGCAGTAGCTGCCGTAGCCGCAACTGGCGTGAGGACAACTGCGCTCGCCATCACGCCGGTGAGTAACTTTGGAACCATACCCTTTCTCCCGTTAAAGACACGCAGCGGTGCAACGCAACACTACCAACCGCCAGCAACCGAAAATACTGACTGCGCGTTCTGTTCCCTGGAGATCGTAAGAGGATCAACTGAACTTCGCCAAGTAACTGCACCAGCGAGAAGAACCAACATTAGATCGACCGGGTCACTGCAGCGCTTCACCACACCCGCAGAGCGGCCACGAGGATCGGCTGACCCTTTGGCTTTTTCGATCGCAGCTTCGCCATCGAGGATAAAACGCCTGCGACGTTTCTGCTGATCAGCCTCAGACGCGTTCCATTGCGCATCTCGCGCAATGTTTCCGCCGCCTTGTTCGTTTCACGCAAAGACTAGGCAACAACGGACAAGCGGAACTGGGCCGAGGCTCTCCCAAGCCCGGCTTGCTACTCGCCCAAGTTGTAAAACTGGCGCACCCGACAGGATTCGAACCTGTGGCCTCTGCCTTCGGAGGGCAGCGCTCTATCCAGCTGAGCTACGGGTGCCGGAAAGGAGCGCCTAGCAGCGGTCGGCGGCTGGCGCCAGCGCTTTTACGCGCTCATCGCCTCACTTCGTGAGCTTCACCGGCTGGAACGGTGCAAGACCACAGCTTGCGCCGCGCATCGGTGGGTTCACCGTGAACACGGTGATGATATCCTGCGCGCACAACTGGCTTAGCGACGTAGCGTAACTGAAGCGCCGCTCGAAGCCGAGCTGCGGACAGGATTGCGGCAGCGTCACGCGGTAATAGCGGTTTCCGTCGACGCGAAAGTCAATGACCCGATCGTTGCGAACAAGGCTCTCGCGAATGCTGCGGATTGGAATGCAGCTTTGCGGCTCGCCCGCGGGCGTCGCCGCAGGCACAGCGTTGCGGTCACGCGCGGCGCCCGGCGCGGCCACAGTCGCGATGGTGAGGGCAATGGGGAACAGGATACGCATCAACCTTCTCCTTCAGCCCTCACCTTCTTCAATCTCCCGCGAACGCATTCTTCAGGCGGGAAAAGAAGCCCTGGCTGGCGGGACATTCCTCGCCCGTCTCCGTTTCACGGAATTCCTCCAGAAGCGCCCTCTGACGCGTCGAGAGGCGGGTAGGAGTCTCAACGTCGATCTGTACCACCAGATCCCCGAAGCCTCTGCCCTGAAGCACCGGCATACCTGCGCCGCGCTGACGCAGCTGCTTGCCCGACTGAATACCCGCCGGGATCCGCAGCTCATGAGTGCGGCCGTCGAGCCCGGGTATGGTCAGCGATCCGCCGAGCGCCGCGGTGGTGAAGCTGATCGGCGCGCGGGCGAACAGGGTCGTGCCTTCGCGCTCGAAGAGACTGTGCCGCTTCACATGAAGGAAGATGTAAAGGTCGCCTGCTGGCGCGCCACGTGCGCCCGCTTCGCCCTCACCCGTCATGCGGACCCGCGTGCCTTCGTCGACACCCGGCGGAATCTCCACGCTCAGCGTCTTGGTGCGCTCAACTCGTCCGTCGCCGCGGCAGTCCGGACATGGATCGTCGATCACCTGGCCCGAACCGTTGCAGACCGGGCAAGCACGCTCGACGACGAAGAAGCCCTGCTGGGCACGCACCTTGCCGTGGCCAGCGCAGGTGTTGCAGGTGTGCGGATGGCTGCCGGCCCGTGCGCCCGAGCCATGACACGTATCGCACGCTGCCGTAACATCGACAGTGATCTCCGCGGATTTGCCGTGATAGGCCTCCTCCAGCGTGATCTCCATGTCGTAGCGCAGGTCAGCGCCGCGGCGCACCTGCTGGCGCCCGCCGCCGCGGCCGCCCATGAATTCGCCGAACACGCTTTCGAAGATGTCGGAGAAGCCGGAGAAGTCCGCGTGCCCCTGCCCGCCGCCACCGCCGCCGTTGCGGAACGCGGCATGGCCGTAGCGATCATAGGCTGCGCGCTTCTGCGGATCCTTCAGGCAGTCATAGGCCTCGCTGACCGCCTTGAACTTCGCCTCGGAATCCTTGCACCCGGCGTTCTTGTCCGGGTGATACTTCATTGCAAGCTTGCGGTAAGCGGACTTGATCGTCCCCGCATCGGCCGAACGATCGACCTCAAGCAATTCGTAGAAATCGACTTCTGTCATTCAACGCCCCCGCGCAGCAACAGCCCGCCCGTCACGCCTAAATACTCGGCATAACGGGCGGGCGACATTGCTTACGCCTTCTGGTTGTCGTCGACTTCCGAGAATTCGGCGTCGACCACGTCATCGTCCTTCGGCGCCGCACCGGCGTCGGCAGCCGGCGACGCTTCCGCCTGCTGCTGCTTCTCGTAGATCGCCTGGCCGAGCTTCATCGCGACCTGCGCGAGCGCCTGGCTCTTCTCGTTCATCTGATCGACGTCACCGCCCTCGACCGCTGCCTTGGCGGCATCGATCGCGGACTGGATCTCGCCCTTCAGTGCCTCGTCCACCTTGTCGCCGTTGTCGGCCAGCTGGCGCTCGGTGGTGTGGATCAGGCTCTCGGCGTTGTTCTTCGCCTCGGCGCCTGCCTTGCGCTTCTTGTCCTCCTCGGCGAACCGTTCGGCTTCCTGCACCATCTTCTCGATGTCAGCGTCGGACAGGCCGCCCGATGCCTGGATACGGATCTGCTGCTCCTTGCCGGTACCCTTGTCCTTCGCGGAGACGTTGACGATGCCGTTGGCGTCGATGTCGAACGTCACCTCGATCTGCGGCACGCCGCGCGGCGCCGGCGGGATGCCGACGAGGTCGAACTGGCCCAGCAGCTTGTTGTCGGCCGCCATCTCGCGCTCGCCCTGGAAGACGCGGATCGTCACCGCCTGCTGATTGTCATCGGCAGTCGAATAGGTCTGCGACTTCTTGGTCGGGATCGTGGTGTTGCGATCGATCATGCGGGTGAACACGCCGCCGAGCGTCTCGATGCCCAGCGACAGCGGGGTCACGTCGAGCAGCAGCACGTCCTTGACGTCGCCCTGCAGCACGCCGGCCTGGATCGCCGCACCCATCGCGACGACTTCGTCCGGGTTCACGCCGGTGTGCGGATCCTTGCCGAAGAAGTTCTTCACCGCTTCGCGCACCTTGGGCATGCGGGTCATGCCGCCGACCAGCACCACTTCCGAAATATCGCTGGCCTTGAGGCCGGCGTCGGCAAGCGCCTTCTTCATCGGCTCGATCGTGCGCTGGATCAGGCTGTCGACGAGACGCTCGAGGTCCGCGCGGCTGATCGTCTTGACGAGGTGCTTCGGGCCGTTCTGGTCGGCGGTGATGAACGGCAGGTTCACTTCGGTCGAGGCGGCCGAGGACAGCTCAATCTTCGCCTTTTCGGCCGCTTCCTTCAGGCGCTGCAGCGCGAGCTTGTCCTTGGTGAGGTCGATGCCCTCATCCTTCTTGAAGCTCTCCGCCAGGAAATCGACCAGCTTGTTGTCGAAGTCTTCGCCGCCGAGGAACGTGTCACCGTTGGTCGACTTCACCTCGAACACGCCGTCGCCGATCTCGAGGATCGAGACGTCGAACGTGCCGCCGCCAAGGTCATAGACCGCGATCGTCTTGCCGTCCTGCTTCTCGAGGCCATAGGCCAGCGCAGCCGCGGTCGGCTCGTTGATGATGCGCAGCACTTCGAGGCCCGCGATCTGGCCGGCGTCCTTGGTCGCCTGGCGCTGCGCGTCGTTGAAATATGCCGGGACCGTGATCACGGCCTGCGTCACGGTTTCGCCGAGATAACTCTCGGCGGTTTCCTTCATCTTCTGAAGGGTGAAGGCGCTGATCTGCGAGGGGCTGTATTCCTTGCCGCCCGCCTGCACCCAGGCGTCACCATTGCCGCCCCGCACGATGTGATACGGAACAAGCTCGGTGTCCTTCTTGGTGATCGGATCGTCAAAGCGGCGGCCGATCAGGCGCTTCACCGCGAAAATCGTGTTGTCGCCGTTGGTAACCGCCTGGCGCTTCGCCGGCTGCCCCACCAGTCGCTCGCCATCCTTGGCGAAGGCGACGATGGACGGCGTGGTACGTGCGCCTTCCGCATTCTCGATCACCTTGGGCTTGCCGCCCTCCATCACTGCCACGCAGCTGTTGGTGGTGCCGAGATCGATACCGATAACTTTTGCCATGAGTGCTCTTCTAGCCCCTGCTCGAACAAAAAACGTGCCGCTTCGCCCCGTTACGGCGACGGAACAGCGTTGACGAAGCGCGATATAGGTGGCGGTTCCCCTGCCGCAAGACACCTGCCCAGCTTGCCGCTGGCGAGTGGGGGGCGTACCAATCTGGTATCGTTTCGCTTTGGGAGAGACCCATGTTCCGCGCCGCCGCCGCGCTCGCCATTGCCGCCGCCGCCCTCACTGGATGCGCGCCGGAAAAGCAACTGTACATCAGCGACGCGTGGGTGCGCCTCGCCGCGGTCGAAGGACGCCCGGCGGCGGGCTATTTCACCATTCACGGCGGCCCGGCAGAGGCAACTCTGGTAAGCGTCAGGACCGACATGGCCGTCCGGACGGAGCTTCACGAAAGCAAGGCGGCGGACGGAGGTGGCATGACGATGGACTCGATCGATCAGGTTCCCGTGCCGGCCCTTCAGCAAGTGCGGTTCGTGCCTGGCGGTAAGCACGCGATGCTGTTCGGCGTGAACCCGGCGGTGAAGCCAGGAGGCACGCTCACCTTTACCTTCACGTTCGCGGATTCGACACGGATCCAGCAGAATGCGCGCGTCATCGCGGCAGGGGATCCGGCACCCGCCGGCAAGTGACGGCGCGCCGCCAGCGGTGCCGACTCACGGGTCCGTAACCTTTGCGCATCATCACGGCGCGCATGGGCAAGCTTTCAACATGGCGAAATGGGGTGATGCGACGCGTGGAGGGCCGCTCCGCGCGTGAGATCGCCACGCTCACCCTCAAGACCTTGCGCCACACTGCCAGCAGCTTCAGCCCCGCTGCCGCCCGCGCACGGCGCGCCGATCAGGCGTTTGATCGCCGTTGGGGCACCGACACAGGCGGCACAATGAACTTGTCCGCGCTGAACGTCGCGCGTGAACGTGCCTTGCTCGGCTTCGGGTATCAGGCCAGCAACGGCGTCGCGTTGAAGGACGCGATGAAGATTGCCGCCATTGATCCGGCACGCTTCACCTTCATCGACTACGGCTCTGGCAAGGGCCGGGTGGTGATGATCGCCGCCGCTACTGGATTCGGTCGGGCTATCGGCGTCGAGTTTGCTCCCGAGCTTCACGAGGTCGCGCTCACCAATGCCGATCGCTTTGCGGCTGCCGGCGGCGCAGCACGACGCTGCGAGATGGTGTTGGGCGATGCCGGCAGCTACGCGCCTCCCCCAGGTCCGGTGTTCGCTTATATCTACAACAGCTTCGGTCCCGTGATCTTGCGCGAAGTGCTGGAGCGGCTGGAACAGCGCGCCGCGGCCGGCGAGGAAATCATCGCCCTCTACGTCAATCCACGTCACCGCAACGCGTTCGAGGATGAAGACCGCTGGCATGTCGTCGCCGATCGCGAAGACTGGGTACTCTATCGCCCGGCTCCCGCCGCGCGCTGAACCGAGGCGACTAGATCGCCGGGCCGAAGTGCTTACCTAAGTCAATGATGACCATTCGGCGCCTGACCTCCGGCGAGAAGGACCTCGCCCGCTCCGTATACGGCAACGCCATCGATCTGGAGCAGGTGGAGATCTGCGACCGCCGCTGGTGGCCGCTTCAGCCGCGTCACGTCGTGATGGCGCCGCGCGGCCGCATCCACTTCCACCCGCATGGCGGCCTCTACCGTGACGATTTCGCCGCTGCGTCGCTGGGCGAGCAGGGGCTATTCATTCACGAAATGTGTCACGTTTGGCAGCATCAGCGCGGCATCTTCCTGCCGCTCGCCCGCCATCCCTTCTGCCGTTATCACTACAGCTTCGTGCCGGGTCGCCCGCTTGCCCGCTATGGGATCGAGCAACAGGCGGAGATCGTCCGTCATGCCTTCCTCCTGCGGGCGGGCGCGCGCGTCATCGGCGCCCCTGATCTTTCGGCTTACGAAAGCGTTCTGCCATTCGGCAACCGCTGAGCGGAACCCTGGTCGCCGCGACGGCTTACGCTCCTTGACGTACGATCGAGGAGAATGACCGATGGACAGGCGCAACGCGGCGATCGCCGGCGGCATCGTGGCAGGGATCGTGACCACGGCGGCAATGTGGGCAGGACGGCGCAGCGGCGTGCTTGGCAAGACGCTCGATCGCGACGCAGTGGACTGGATCGACCGCACCACCGGCTCGCGGGAGGTGATCAGGGAAGCGGGCACCAGCGCGGTTGAGTTCGCCAACCATCTCGGCGCCTCCGCGGCGTTCGGCGGCCTTTACGCACAGGTGCGGCAGTGGGCGCCCAACACGTCGCCGGTTGCCCTCGGCGCCGCATTCGGCACTGCGCTTTACGTGGTCAACATCGGCGGCATCGCGCCGCTGCTTGGCATCACACAAGGGGAGCTCAAAGCCGGCCCGCGAAAGGCGTCCGAGCGTTGGGCAGTTCATGTGCTGCAGTCAGTCGTCACCGCGCTGGTCGCCGAACGGCTCACGACCGAAGAGGCGGGCGCAACCGCCTGATGCAGAACGCCTGAGCTAAGACGCGGCAGCCTCCCCAGGGCCGCCACGTCCGCCCGGCCCTCACCTCACTTCATCAGCACCAGTTCTTCCGCCATGGTCGGGTGCAGTGCGACCGTGGCGTCGAACTGCGCCTTCGTGAGACCAGCCTTCACGCACACCGCCGCTGCCTGGATGATCTCCGGACAATCCGGTCCGATCATGTGAATGCCCACCACACGATCGGTCTCGGCATCGCACACCATCTTGTACAGTGACCGTTCGTCCCGGCCTGCCAGCACATTCTTCATCGGGCGGAAATCGGACGAGTAGATCCTCACGGAGCCGAGCTTCTGACGCGCCTCGCTCTCGGTCATGCCGACCCCGGCTATCGGGGGATGGCTGAAACAGGCCGCCGGCACACAATCATAATCCACCGTCACGCCGCCCCGGCCGAAGAGGTTCTCCGCGAAGGCCTGCCCTTCGCGGATCGCCACCGGTGTTAGCTGGATGCGATTGGTCACGTCGCCCACAGCGTAAATGGAGGGGCACGTCGAACGATTGTCATCATCCACCGGCACGGCGCCCTTCGCGTCCACCTCGACCCCGGCATTTTCCAGCCCCAGCCCTTCGGTGTTGGGTACACGTCCGGTGGCGTACATCACGCAATCGACCACTACGGGTTCATGGCCAGTCATGTGAACCTCCAGGCAGCCGTCATCGCGCTTCTCGATCCTCTCGAACGTGGCGTCGAAACGGAATTCCAGGCCTTTCATCATGCTGATCTGCAACAAACGATCGCGGATCTGCAGGTCGTAGCCGCGCAGGATGTCCTTGGTGCGGTTCATGATGATGACGTGCGCGCCAAGCTGGTGAAAAATGCCCGCGAACTCATTGGCGATATAGCCGGCACCCGCGATCAGCACCCGCTTCGGAATGGCGTCGAGGTGAAATACCTCGTTGGAGGTGATGCCGTGTTCGGAACCGGGGAACTCCGGCACATGCGGCCGTGCGCCAGTGGCGACCAGGATGTGCTTGGCGGTCTTAGTAGCGCCATCCGCAAGCGTGACTTCATTCGGTCCGGTGATCGTCGCGCGCTGGTGAATGATTTCCGCGCCGTTCGATTCCAGCGTCGTCGTGTAAGCCTTGTTGATCCGGTCCACCTCGGCCAACACGTTTTCCTGCAGGCACTTCCAGTCGAAGGCGCAATCATCCGGGACGAGCCAGCCGAACCGCTTTGCGTCCTTCAGGTCCTCGGCGAAGTGCGCACCATAGACGAGCAGCTTCTTGGGCACGCAGCCGCGGATCACGCATGTCCCGCCGACGCGATATTCCTCTGCCACTGCCACGCGCGCGCCATGCGCCGCCGCTACACGCGACGCCCGGGTTCCGCCGGAGCCGGCACCGATGGTGAACAGGTCATAATCGAAATCGGGCATTACTTTACTCCACTGGCGCCGCACCGGGATATGGGCGCACGGCGCCGCGCGGCAAATCGATCAGGATCGAAGGATCGTTCAGGCAAGCCCCGCACGACGGATCAGATCCTCCGTCGACGGATCGAAATCACCGCCGCCCTTGGCTGCTTCCTTCGCCATCTCCTTGCCTAGCTCGACTCCGAACTGGTCAAAGGAATTGATGCCCAGCAGCACGCCGTTCACGAATACGCGATGCTCGTAAAAGGCGATCAGCGCTCCCAGCGTGCGCGCATCCAACGTATCAAGCAGGATCGTCGAGGACGGGCGATCGCCCGGATACGCACGTGCGGGGTCATCGGCATTCTTGCGCCCCTTCATCAATGCTGCGCCCTGCGCGAAGGCGTTGAGCAGCAACTGGCGGTGATGCTCCTCCGCCAGCGTATCGCCAGGCTCGATCACCGCCAGAAATTCCACCGGCACCAGATGGGTGCCCTGATGCAGCAGCTGGAAGACAGCATGTTGCGCGTCCGTCCCCACCCCTCCCCAGGTGATCGGTGCCGTGGGGCGGCCGACTGGCTTGCCATCAACCGTCACGCTCTTGCCGTTTGATTCCATCTCCAATTGCTGAAGGTAGCTCGGCAGCAGGCGAAGCCGCTCGTCATACGCGAACGGTGCGCGCGTTTCGCAACCCCGCACCTGAGTGTAGTAAAGATCCGCGAAGGCGGCGAGGACGGGCGCATTTTCATGCAGCGCCGAAAGGCGGAAGTGCCGGTCCATCTCCGCGGCGCCTTCCAGCAATTCGGCGAACTGGTCCCAGCCCAGCTTGATGGCCGCCGGGAAACCGATCGACGACCACAGAGAATAGCGGCCGCCCACCCCTTCGGAAAACGGCAGAATTCGAGTTTCGTCCACGCCCCATTCGATCGCCTTCTCCGGCGACGCGGTGAGCGCGATCACACGGCCATAAGGGTCTTCGACACCATTTTCCTGCATCCAGCCGATCGCGCTGTCTGCATTCATCATCGTCTCGGTGGTGGTGAACGTCTTGGATGCGACCACCAGCAGGGTGGCCGACGGATCGAACCGGTCGAACACGTCTTCCAGGGCTACTCCATCCACATTGGATACGATCGCGACGTCATAGCGTTCACTATCGCGGCCCAGCGCATCGACCAGCAGGTTCGGTCCCAGAGCGGATCCGCCAATGCCGACGTGCAGCACGTGGCGCACCGGGCCAAATGCCTCCGCCTCGATGGCGTCGATCAGCATGCGCATGCGGGCATGATATTCCGCGGCTCGCTTCACGCTCTCCGGATTGCCCTCGCCGCGCTCGGCGGTGTGCTCCACCGGACGGTCCTCCGTCACGTTGACATGAGCGCCGCCGAACATCGCGTCGCGCTTGCCGGCAAGATCCGCTTCCTTCGCCAGCGTCTCGAACGCGGCAATCGCGTCCTGGGTCAGATGCGTCTTTGACCAGTCGAAGTGGATGCCCGACACATCCAGCGACAGCTTCGCCAGCCGCTCAGGATCATCGGCAAAGAGCTGTTCCAGCCGGATCTGCGGAAGTGCCTCGATCCTCGACCAATCCGTCATTGTCACTTCTCCACGGTTCGAAGCAGGGCTGTTGCGGCCCGCTTGTTACGCGCCCGCGATAACACGGAACGCAGGCTTCACTACAAGCGCGACACGAACAGGAACGAACGGTGGATCGTTCCAGCGGCTTGACGCGCCGCACGCCATCGGCAACGCCGCGGGTCATGGCCGAAACCTCTCCCGCCAAGCCGGCGACCAGTCCTGCCAAGCCGCGGTCCGAAACCAGCGAAACGCTCCGCTTCCTGCTGAAGCTCGCCTTGGTCGTATGGCTGTTTCGCAGCTTCGTCTTTGCGCCCTTCTCGATCCCGTCGGAATCCATGCTGCCGCGGCTGCTGATCGGCGACTATCTGTTCATTTCCAAATGGAACTACGGCTATTCGCGCTGGTCGATGCCTTTCGGGGTTCCGCCCTTCTCGGGTCGCCTGTTAGGCAGCGTGCCGGCTCGCGGCGACACGGTGGTCTTCCGCTCAAAGGGCGAGGACGACCACGACGTGATCAAGCGGGTCATCGGCCTTCCCGGCGATACGATCCAGATGCGGCGGGGCCAACTGTTCCTGAACGGTCAGGCCATCTCCAAGCAGCGTATCGCCGACTTCGTTCTGCCGCTCTCGCCAAACTTCGATCAACGGCATTGCGATCCGAACTTCATCGCACCGGCGGCCGAAGGCCCAACCTGCCGCATTCCGCGCTTCCGCGAGACGCTGCCGGGGGGCCGCAGCTATGAGGTGCTGGACCAGCGGTATATTCCCGATGCGGACGACACGCAGGTCTTCACCGTACCGGCGAACCACGTCTTCCTGATGGGCGACAATCGCGATGACTCCGCCGACAGCCGCTTCCCGTCGGCGGACGAGGCCTTGCCGGGTCAGCCGCAGGGCATGGGTTTCATCCCGCTCGATCGTGTTCAGGGCAAGGCAGTGATCGTGTTCTGGTCCACGGATGGGTCTGCCAACTGGCTGCTGCCCTGGACGTGGTTCACCGCGGCACGCTGGGATCGGATCGGAGGCGGCTTTGACTGATCTTTCCCATTGGATCGAACGTACCTTCGGTCACCGGCCCCGCGACCTCAGTGACTGGCAGCGCGCCGTCACCCACGCCAGCCACGGCGATAATCATTACGAGCGGCTCGAGTTTCTCGGCGACCGCGTGCTCGGCCTCTCCATGGCGGAATGGCTCTACGAAACCTTTCCCGAGGAGCCCGAAGGCGCATTGTCCAAGCGCTTCAATGCGCTCGTGACGGGTGCAGTGTGTGCCGAAATCGCGCGAGAGATCGGCGTTCCCGCGCACCTGCGGCTTGGCAAACAGGCGCGCGACGATGGCGCCAGCGACAGCGACAATATCCTGGGCGACGTGATGGAGGCGCTGCTCGGCGCATTGTACCGCGACGCTGGCCTCGATCCCGCGCGCGCCGCCATCCGGCGCTTGTGGGCAGACCGGCTCCACGCCGGATCCGCGGCACCCCAGCACCCGAAGTCCGCGCTTCAGGAATGGGCGGCCGCCAACAACCGCAAGCCGCCTGTCTATGAGGTCATGGATCGCTCCGGCCCCGGCCATGCGCCGCGGTTCACGGTGAGAGCCGCGATTCCGAAGCTGGCGGAAAGCACCGCGGAGGGCGGCAGCAAGCAGGAGGCAGAAACAGCGGCTGCCGAGGCCCTGCTGCGCGAGGTGCGCGTGGCGCCGGCGAAGAAGCCGCGCAAGGGATAAGGGCGGCCAGGGAGGATCGGGAACACGGCGCTGTGGCGGCTCGATCGCTCGCGGCGGCTTTTCCTGTCCGTGGCCGGCTTTATCCGGTATCTGGCCAAAAGTGGTTCTAAAGCACCCCCTTCTGTCCTCGTACGGGCCGTTCGTGTCCGTTCTTCACGCCCTTGAAATCGCGTTCGGGGCTCGCTCCGACGCCTCCACGTCAACAAAGGAAAATCGATGACCCGCTGCGGCCTTGTCGCCGTTCTCGGCGCGCCCAACGCCGGAAAGTCCACTCTGGTCAATGCGTTGGTCGGCCAAAAGGTCGCGATCGTCAGCCCAAAGGCACAGACCACCCGCACCCGCCTCCTGGGGGTCGCGATGGAGGATGACGCGCAGCTCCTCCTGGTCGACACTCCCGGCATCTTCGACCCCAAGCGACGCCTTGATCGCGCGATGGTCGCCGCCGCCTGGGGTGGCACGGAGGGCGCAGACGTGCTTGCCCTGGTGGTGGATGCGAAGGGCGGATTGGGCCCGAAGGTCACCGACATTGCAGAACGGATCGCGGATCGTCCCGAACCGAAGTTCCTGATACTGAACAAGGTGGATCTCGCCGACAAACCCAAGCTATTGATCCATGCGGAAAAGTTGAACGCGCTGGTACAGTTCGAAGCCACGTATTTCATCAGCGCGTCGACCGGCGACGGGCTTCCCGAACTGAAGCGCGCACTTGCGGCTGCGATGCCGGAAGGCCCGTGGCATTTTCCGGAAGATCAGGTCTCTGACGCAAGCGAGCGAATGCTCGCTGCCGAAGTCACGCGGGAGCAGTTGTATCTACAGCTGCACGCCGAGCTTCCTTACGCAGCCACGGTGGAAACCGAGAAGTTTGTTGATCGCTCCGATGGCGCCGCCGAGATTCATCAGCAGATCCTGGTGGAACGCCCCACGCAGCGCGCAATCGTGCTCGGCAAGGGAGGCACGCGCATCAAGGAGATCGGGGCCCGCGCTCGTGCCGAACTCGCCGTCCTGCTTGATCGGCCTGTGCACCTCTACCTTCACGTTAAGGTAAAGCCCGGCTGGGACGAGGACCGCGGTGTTTATCGGGATATCGGCCTCGACTGGGTGGACTGAACGCCGCCGGGAGACAGCGGGCTCAGACCGGGGGCGACAAGGCGCGGCCGCCCAGGCCCGCTACTTCAGAAGCTCATCCACCCAGGCCGGCACCAGGCTGGTGGCCGGGCCAAACCGGCTTTCCCCGAACAAGTGACTGCCGGCGGACGGCTCCAGGTTCAGCTCCAGCGTGTCAGCACCATAGGACCGGGCCAGCTGCACAAAGCCGGCGGCGGGATAAACCGCCCCGGACGTACCGATCGACACGAACAAATCGCATCCGGAAAGCGCTTCCTCGATCTTCTCCATGCCATATGGCATCTCACCGAAGAACACGATGTCCGGGCGCAGGGCGGGCTGATGGCAGGCCACGCACGCGCTGCCAGGCGGCAGCGGATCTGGCCACCGCACGCGATTGCCACATGCGGCGCAAAAGGCAGATGTCAGTTCGCCATGCATGTGGACCAAGCGACGGGCACCGGCACGCTCATGCAGATCGTCAACGTTCTGAGTGACGATCAGCAGGTCGCCTTTCCACGCCTCATCAAGGCGGGCCAGTGCCTGATGTGCCGCATTAGGGTGCACCCCGGCCAACGCCCCGCGGCGCAGATCGTAGAAACGATGAACCAGATCCGGATCTGCCGCCAGGGCCTCCGGGGTACAGACGTCTTCGACGCGGTGCCCTTCCCAAAGGCCGCCCGGTCCGCGAAATGTAGCAAGACCGCTTTCCGCCGAAATGCCCGCGCCGGTCAGGATCACAATGCTGCGACTGTCGTTCATATCGTCGGCCATAATCGATGCCGTAAAGACACGCGACCTCGATGAATGTGGCCCCCTCGACGCGGCTAGTGTCGGGCGGTATCGGGGCGCTAACAAGCATTAAGGGAAACGCATGACCGCGATCGGCATCTACGGAAGCGCGGGGCGGATGGGACGCGTCATCGCTGCCATCGCCGGAGACGAAGGCGCCTCCATTGCCGGTGGTGTGGATGCCCGCGAGGATCCCGTTCCGTTGGCACATGATGCCGACGTTCTTGTGGATTTCTCGACCCCTGCGGCGCTCGAGGCTCATCTGGCCGCCGCGGTGGCGGCTGGTACCCCCATTGTGATCGGGACGACTGGCCTGAACGCAACCCATCATGCGCTCATCGATCGAGCGGCAGAAACGATCGCCGTGCTGCAGACCGGCAATACCTCTCTTGGCGTCACGTTGCTTGGCATTCTGGTGCAGCAGGCGGCGCAGCGGCTCGGCCCGGAATGGGATATTGAGATCGTCGAGATGCACCATCGGCACAAGGTGGATGCGCCCTCAGGCACCGCCTTGCTGCTCGGGGAAGCGGCCGCACGCGGGCGAGGCACCACGCTCAATGAAGAGCGTGTCGACGGACGCGCAGGGCTGGTCGGTGCGCGAACCGAAGGCACGATCGGATTTTCATCGCTGCGCGGGGGAACCGTGATTGGCGACCATCAAGTCGTTTTTGCCGGCGAAGGCGAGCGCATCGAACTTGGCCATCGGGGAGAGGATCGATCGATCTTCGCGCGTGGAGCGGTGAAGGCCGCCCTTTGGCTCGCTGGCAGGCCAGCCGGACGCTATGGAATGGCTGAGGTGCTGGGCTTTTGAAGAAGGCGGACGTCTTCGAGTTCTTCCGCCGCCTCGCCGAAGCCAATCCGCATCCCGAGACGGAACTGGAATCGGGCAACACCTATCAATTGCTGGTGGCAGTCGTGCTGTCGGCGCAGGCGACCGACGCTGGCGTCAACAAGGCGACCCGCCGCCTGTTCGCGGAAGTGACGACGCCGGCGCAGATGGTGGCGCTGGGCGAAGAAGGCCTCAAACAGCACATCAAGACGATCGGCCTGTTCAACAGCAAGGCCAAGAACGTCATCGCGCTGAGCCAGGCACTGATCGACGAGCATGGCGGCGAGGTGCCGGGCGACCGCGACGCGCTGGAGAAGCTGCCCGGCGTCGGGCGCAAGACCGCCAACGTCGTCATGAACGTCGCGTTCGGCGCGGAGACCTTCGCGGTCGACACGCATCTGTTCCGGGTGTGCAACCGCACTGGCCTTGCCAAGGGCAAGACGCCGCTCGCCGTCGAGCTGAAGCTGGAAAAGACGGTGCCGCAGCCGTTCCGCCTTCATGCGCACCACTGGCTGATCCTGCACGGCCGCTACATCTGCAAGGCGCGCAAGCCCGAATGCTGGCGCTGCCCGGTGGTTGACCTGTGCGCGTTCAAGCCGAAGACGCCCCCGCCCGGAGCCGGATGATGAGCGAGGATCCGCGCAAGCCCGTGCTGTTGACCGGCGGCAACCCGCAGATCCCGAAGGCGGACGGCGACGCGCCGGTGCAGGCCTATATCGCCGCCATGCCTGGCTGGAAGCGCGCCGTGGGCGAGCGGATCGATGCGCTGGTCGTCGCGGCGCTGCCCGTTGTCGCAAAGGCGGTGAAGTGGAACACGCCGCTCTATGGCGTGCCCGGTCAGGGCTTCTTCCTCGGGTTCAACTGCACGACGAAATACGTGAAGGTCGCCTTCTTCCGCGGCGCCGCACTCGATCCCGAGCCGCCAGTTGGCTCGAAGGATCCGAATACGCGCTACCTGCACCTGTTCGAGGGCAAGCCGATCGACGCTGCGCAGTTCACCGCCTGGGTTAAGCAGGCGGCGGCGATCCCGGGATGGGTGCCAGGCACCTAACGCTGCGCCGTCAGGTCGCGAAGGCCGCCTTCATCCGCTTGCGCAGCCGGTTGGGCATGAAGCGGCGCGCGAAGTTCGCCTGCCGGCCAGCCTTGCCGACGATATATTCGCGGTCGCGCCCGTGCGTCGCTTGCCACACGACGTTCGCCGCCTCGTCGACGGTATAGACAGGTGACTTGCCGATCGCATCGCGGATGGTGCGATTGCTGCCTTTCGAGCCGGCATCGAGGATCGGCGTTTCGACGAAGAACGGCATCACGCAGGTGACGTCGACGCCGTGGCGGGTGAACTCCGCGTCCAGCGCCTCGGAAAGGCCGCGAACGGCATGCTTCGTCGCCGAGTATACCGCCAGCCCCGGAGAGCCGACGATTCCCGCGACCGACGCGACATTCACCAGCCGGCCGCGGGTCTTCTTCAGATGATCGAGCGCGGCATAGGCGCCGTTGATCACGCCCTTCACGTTGATGTCGATCTGAAGATCGGATTCCTCGGGCGTCACTTCCTCGAACATGCCGTAGCGGGCGATGCCAGCGTTGTTCAGCAGCACGTCGATCTTGCTGGCGTGCTTCGCGAACGCCTCCAGCGCGGCCGCCCATTCCGCACGATCGCGCACGTCGAGCCGCGTCGTGAAGGCGCCCAGCTCCTCGGCCACGCGGCGCATGCCGGTGTCGTCGATGTCGCCGATGCCGACCGTCCAGCCCTCGCGCGCGAAACGGCGCGCGGCGGCGAGGCCGATGCCGGAGGCACCGCCGGTGATGAAAATCGCCCTGCTCATTTATCCTCTCCCGATATGATGGCTTAGGGCGGCTGGCGGAGCCTCTGGCGTGCTCCATCCACCGCCCTGCCTTTGTTGCGTGACGTCAGCCCGCGCGCACCTCGCGGAACGGTATGGTGCGATCGACTTCCGGCTCCTTGGGCAGGCCCAGCACACGCTCCCCGATGATGTTGCGCTGGATCTGGTCCGTCCCTCCACCGATCGAGGTGAAATAGGCGTTGAGGGTGAGGAAGTTCGCATCCTCCGCGCGGGGATGGTCCGGCCCTTCAAGCAGGCTTTCGGGCCCAAGCAGCATCGTGCGCAAGCGTGCTTCCTCGTGCAGGATGCGGCTCATCGCGAGCTTGCCCAGCGACATGATCGAGGATGAGGTGCCCTGCGCCAGTTCCGCCTTGGCGCGGGCGGTGTTGAGCTTGTTCAGCACGCGCCAGGCGATCACCTGCGCCACGTCCTGCCGCACGACGAGATCGTCAAGCCGCCCGGCCTCTTTCGCCAAACCGAGGAGCGAATAGTCGCCCTTCGGACCGCCGGCGCCCGAGCGCGGCCCGCGCGCCGCATCGCCCATCACGGAGCGTTCGTATGCCAGCGCAGTCTGCAGCACGCCCCAGCCGCCGTTCAGCGGGCCGAGCAGATTTTCTTCCGGGACGAAGGCATTGTCGATGAACACTTCGTTGAAGTGGGCTTCATCGGTGATCTGGCGCAGCGGGCGGACCTCGACGCCTTCCTGCTTCATCGGCAAGAAGAAGAAGCTGATGCCGCGGTGCTTGGGCACGTCCCAATCCGTACGGGCGATGAGCATCCCATAATCCGCCACGCGCGCGCCGCTGGTCCACACCTTCTGCCCGGTGACGCGCCAGCCGCCATCAACCTTGTCGGCGCGCGTGCGCACTGCCGCGAGATCCGATCCCGCACCGGGCTCGGAATAGAGCAGGCACATGCCAACTTCGCCGGCGAGAAGTTGCGGCACGATCTTGCGCTTGAAGCTGTCGGTCGCATGCGCGAGCGCGGTGTTGGCCCAGAGGTTGGAGCGATCCTGCCCAGCCCCGGGTGCGCCCAGCTTCGCAAAGGCGCGCTCGACGATCTTGGCCTGATCGTTCGTGAGGCCGCGACCTTGCCACTCGGGCGCCCAGCGCGGGACGGCCCAGCCAGCATCGCGCACTTTCGCCAGCCACTCGCTGCGCGGATCACGGCCGAAGCTTTCGTGATGCGCCGGCACGCCTTTCCAGTTGTCCGCGAGCCAGGCCTCGACTTCGGCCTGGAGCTGTTTGTCGGTAATGCTCATGCCTGCGCCTCCAGCGCCCGGATGTAGTTTTCGCGCCAGGCGTTGCTGTCACCGAACAGCTGCGCGCCCGATCGGGCACGGCGCAGATAAAGATGGGCGGGATGGTCCCAGGTGAAGGCGATGCCGCCGTGCATCTGGATGCCATCCTTCGCTACGCGCACGAAGGCATCGGCGCAGGCGAAGGCGGCAAGGGCTACCGCGGCATCGACGGTGGCCGTCCCCTCCGCCAGCTGCCGCGCTGCGTCGCGCGCGGCGGAGGTGGCGGATTCGCTTTCTAGCAACAGGTCCGCCGCCATGTGCTTGATCGCCTGGAAGCTGCCGATCGCGCGGCCGAACTGGTGGCGATCGGTGGCATAAGCGACGGTGATTTCAAGCGTCCGGCGCGCGCCGCCGGCCTGCTCGCCGGCCAGCGCCACGATGCCGAGATCACGCGCCGCCTTGATGCGGGACGCGTCGCCGACCCGTGTCGCGGGGCCGTGGAAGGCGACATCCGCCATCCGCCGCGTGCGATCGAAGACTGGCAGCGGCGTCACCGTCACGTCGCTGCGCTCGACCGCGAACACGCCATCGTCACTCGCCACGATGATGACGTCAGCGATGGCGGCATCGGGAACGAAGCGCACCATGCCGGTCAGGCGATCGCCGTCCATCCGAACATCGCCTCGGCGTGTCCAGTCATGGCTGCCGACAAAGGCGACCGCGGCGATGCGCGAGCCGTCGACGATGCCGGGCAGGTCCGGCGCGAGCGTCGTGGCGATGGCGGTGGAGATGAGCGGTGCGGGCAGCAGCGCGGCCCCAGCCTCTTCCATCACCAGCCCAAGCTCGATCGGCCCCAGCCCCGCCCCGCCCGCGGCTTCCGGCGCGACCAGGCCGACGACGCCGAGTTCCGCCAGCGCCTGCCAGAGCGCGGGATCGTGCCCGCTCTCGCTATCCATGATCCGGCGAACGTCGGCCTCGGTGCAGCGGTCAGCCAGCAGCCGGCGGACGCTGTCGACCAGCGCAGCGCGATCGTCCGCGTCCAGCATGGTGAGTGATGCGGGGGGACGCACCAGCGTATCGGTCATGCGGCCTGCTTTCCTGTCTGTGCCTTGGCGCGGCGTTCGCCCTTGGCGACTTCCTTGTGAAGATCCGCGACGTAGCGCGCGAAATCGACCTGGATCGTGTGCCGCTGCGACTTGTAATAGTCGCCGAGCTCGCGATCCTCGTCCTCCTTCGTCATCCGCTCCATCTCCGCGACGGGCGGGAGCGCGTAGCGACCGGTCATGAACCCGGCGACCAGCTTCGACTGCTGCTCCGCGAAGTTGACCAGCGTGGGCAGCGGCTGCGCCAGCCCCATGAAGAACAGGTCATGGATGCCGGGGATCACCATCCGCTTGAACAGCGGGAAGCGGTTCTGCGCATCGGGCAGCAGCTTTGGATCATCGAAGAACGGGAAGCTGATCTTGTAGCCGGTGGCGTAGATGATCGCGTCCACTTCCTCGACGCTGTCGTCCTGGAAGCGGACGCGCGTGCCCTCCAGCGCCTTGATGTTCGGCTTGAACTTAATGTCGCCGCAGCTTGCCCGGGTGAGAAATTCGCCGGAGACGCTGGGATGTGCGTCGAGCGGCTCGTGATCGGGCTTGGGCAAGCCGTAATCCTCCATCCGGCCGACCAGCTTCTTCACCGCGCGCCGCGCCAGCGCCTTGCCGAGCTTGCGCGGGATCCAGGTGGGCATGGCCGATTTGTCCATCGGCTTGCCGCCCGCCATCTTGGGGAGAACCCACACGCCGCGGCGGGCCGAGACCCACAGGTTCCTGGCGAGGTGCCGCTGCGACAGTTCGCTCGCGACGTCCATCGCCGAATTGCCCATGCCGACGACGACGACGTTCTTTCCGCGAAGGTCCACCGGATCGTACGGATCGCGATAGCTGTGGACGTGGAAATGCGGGTTGTCGAAGCTGCCCGGGTAGCTCGGGACGTTCGGATCCCAATGGTGGCCGTTGCACACGAACAGCGTCTCGTATTCGCGCGTCTCGCCGGTCGACAGCGTCACCACCCAACCGCCATCAGCCTTGCGCTCTGCCTTCTTCACTTCGGTGTTGAAGGTGATCAGTGGCCGCAGACCGAAGTGATCGACATAGTCGCAGAAATATTGCCACAGCTGCGCGTGGCTCGGGAAATCGGGCCAGTCGGCGGGCACCGCATAATCCTCGAACGCCAGCCGCCACTTAGAGGTGTCGATATGCAGCGACTGGTAACAGGCCGACTTTCCGTTGGGATTCTTGTAATACCAGTTACCGCCGATATCGTCCGACATCTCGAAGCAATCGAACGAGATACCTTCGTCCTTCAGCCGCTTTGCGGTCGTGAAGCCCGAGCAGCCCGCGCCGATGATACAGGCGCGTTTCCTCTCCACCATGTCCATCTCCCCAGCCGCCCTCTTCCCGCGGCCATAACCAAAGTTATGATGGCCCGAAGCGAGCGCCGAATCAACCGGCCCGCACGAGGGGAGAGCAGGATGCGGTTCAAAGACAAGGTGGCGCTGATCACCGGCGGCGGCTCCGGCATCGGCGCCGCGACGGCGCGCCTGATGGGCAGCGAAGGCGCGCATGTCGTGGTGGTCGATCTCGTCGCGGAAGCGGCAGACGCGGTCGCGCGGGAAACCGGCGGAATGGCGCTCGCCGCCGACGTGGCGGACCGCAGCGCAGTAGAGAGTGTGGTGGCAAAGACCGTGGAAGCGCACGGCCGGCTTGACGTTCTCGTCAACAATGCGGGCATCGGCTGCTTCGGACGGACGCCGGATCTCGAGCCTGAAACGTGGGAGCGGGTCATCGCGATTGACCTCAATGCGGTGTTCTACGCCTGCCGCGCGGCGATCCCGCACATGACGGGTCGGTCGACCGCGATCGTCAACACCGCGTCAATTTCCGGCATGGGCGGCGACTATGGCTTCACCGCCTACAATGCCGCCAAGGCGGGCGTGATCAATTACACCCGCAGCCTTGCGGTCGATCACGCGCGCGAAGGCATCCGCGTGAACTGCCTCTGCCCCGGCCTGATCGCCACGCCGCTCACGGCCAGCGCCAAGACGATCCCCGGCCTTGAAGCGGGCTGGCACGATACCATCCCCATGGGCCGCGCCGGCACACCGGAAGAAATGGCCGAGGTGATCGCCTTTCTCGCCTCCGACGCCGCCTCCTACGTCACCGGCGCCGCGTTCGTCGCAGACGGGGGCCAGACCGCTTGGACGGGTCAGCCGAACCTGTATCGCTACGCCGCCGCCGCAGCGGAGGGAGCCGCCGCATGACCCCGAGCTGGAGCCCGCCCGCCGATAGCGGCATCACCATCCACGAGGTCGCCGCCAACGGCCGTGTCTTCGAGGTGGCCGAGGCAGGAAGCGGCGACCACCTGATCCTGTGCCTTCACGGCTTCCCGGAGCTGAACTTCTCCTGGCGCTACCAGATGCCGCTGCTGGCGGAGATGGGCTATCGCGTCTGGGCCCCCAACCAACGCGGCTATGGCGCCTCCTCGCGACCCAAGGGCGTCGCCGCCTATCGTTCCGACCAGATCGTCGCGGACGCGGCCGCGCTGTTCGACGCGAGCGGCGCCAAGAAGCTCACGCTGATGGCGCACGATTGGGGCGGCGCAATCGCCTGGCTGTTCGCAATCGGCAAGAAGCGGCCGATCGAGCGGCTGGTGGTGATGAACCTACCCCACCCTCTATGCTTCGCCGAAGCGCTGAAGCACGGGCCGCAGCGCAAGCGCAGCTGGTATGTCGCCTTCTTCCAGCTTCCGTTTCTGCCCGAATGGTCGCTCGGCCGGAACGACGCGCGCGGGATCCGCGAGGCGTTCCGTGGCATGGCCGTCGACAAGAGCCGCTTCCCCGACGAGGTGCTCGACGTCTACGCCAAGGCGGCGCAGCGCCCTGGCGCATTGACCGCGATGGTCAACTGGTACCGCGCCGCGCTGCGCAATCGCAACGCGATGGGGCTTGGCGACGGCAAGGTGGATGTGCCGACGCTGATCGTATGGGGCGAGGAGGACAAGGCGCTCGGGCTGGAGACGCTCGACGGCACCGAGCGTTACGTGAAGGACCTGACGATCCGGCGCCTCCCCGGTGTTTCCCACTGGGTGCAGCAGGAAGCGCCGGAAAAGGTCAACGAGATCATCAAGGAGTGGCTGCCGCGTTCGTGACGGTCACGCCATCAACGCCAATGCATCGCAGTCGATTGCTTGGGCGCAACCGCCACGCGCCATAGCCAGGAACATCGCGTCACCGCGTTCCGTCCGCTTGGTGGAGGCGGAGGCGAAAACCGCGGTGGAGACGCCGGACAACAAGGTCAGCCGATAGTCGCGGTAGAGATCGTCATAGCCATAGTCGCCTACGCCATATCCGCGCAGCTGATCGAGGTAATATTCCAGCAGATGCCGCTCATGCGCCCGACGATCCTCGATCGATAGCGCGAGGCCAAGGAAATACGCGACGTCGACTGCGCCAAGGCCGATCGCCGGCGACTGCCAGTCGAGCACCGCCAGCGGCACCTCTCCGCCTCGCGCGTCGAACAGCATGTTGTCGAGCCGGAAGTCGCCATGCGTCAGCGTGAAGTTGGCCGGTTGGTGCGTCGGGGCACTGGCAATCAGCGCACCATAGCGGTCGCACACTGCCATATATTCTGGTTCCAGCACGCCATCGTAGCGGCGGTGAAACTCGGCCAGGCAATCCGGAAACACGCTGATAACGAAGTCGCGTGCGCCGCTTGTGTCTAGAAATGCATGCTGACGCAGCGTCGCATCATTCCACCGCGGCCCGTGCAAGGCTGCCGCCTGCTCCATCGCCCGCTCGGCGTCAGCCAGTCCGCAACCAGTCAGTTGGTTGCCCGCCCGTGCCGGCGTCAAATCCTCCAGCAGCAGCGCGAAGGTGCCATCGGCCGGATCATGCTCTGCGGACACACATTTGGGCGAACGGACCGCCACAGTATCAGCGACGTGACGGTAAAAGCCGACTTCGCGTTCGTAGAGGCCGAAGCCCGCACCCGTTTGCCGACTGGTAGGATCGGCGCTCGCAAACTTTCCGACGAATGACGCGGGCGCACCTTCTTCAATGTCATAATTCACCGCGAAGCGAATGGAATCTCCGAGCATGCCGACGCCGACCGGCGTAGCGTCGACCGCAATCACGCGTGCGTCCCTCAGCACGCCGGCATTGCGCAGCCGGGTGGTTAGCCATGCCGCATCAACGGCCCCTGCCTCCAGATCCGCCGCCATCAGCAGCCACCGTCACAGCGGATCACGGTGCCAGTGACGAAGCTCGACGCTGGGCTCGCGAGATATAGCGCGCTCGTCACGATCTCCTCGGGGCGCCCGGGCCGGCCTGCGGCGCTATCTGTCTTCTCGCGCGCTTCCTCGGTCCACGCTTTGGAGATGTCGGTAAGGAACGGGCCAGCGGCGATCGCATTGACGCGCACCTTTGGTCCGTATTCATGGGCCATGCTGGAAACCATCGCGTTCAGTGCTGCCTTTGCCCCGGCATAGGGCACCACCATCGGCGTCGGACGCAGCGAGGCGATTGACGAGGTCGCTAGGATTGTGCCGCCTTCCCCCTGCGCCATGCGGTGCGCAATGTTCGCCATCAGGCGGAACGGCCCTTTGAAATTCAGCCCGACGACACTGTCAAACAGCGCCTCGGACACCTCATGGCTCGGCACCAGCGGCCCCATGCCGGCATTCGCAACCAGGATGTCGATCTTCCCGAACGCCTCCCAGGCCGCGTCCGCCAGCCGATCCATTTCGTCCCATTTGGCCGCGTGCGCCGGAATGGCCGCAGCACGGCGGCCTTTCGCCTCGATCTCTGCAACAACCGCCTCGCACGCTTCTGCCTTGCGGCTGGAGACGATGACGTCCGCGCCGGCGTCTGCGAAGGCGAGCGCCATCTCACGACCCAGCCCACGAGAGCCCCCGGTAATCAGCGCGACCTTGCCCATCAGATCGAACAAGGGGTGAGGTTCGGCCATGCATCTTCTCCTGGTGTCGCCGATCGTAAGCCGGCTGACTTAACCGTTGTTATGCCGATTGCGCCGCCCGCTGCAAGCGGCTGTCCAAGACACTACATGAAGCCTCGATGGGACGGGTCAAACGCAAGATCGCTATGGCTGCAGCGGAGGCTCGCATCGCTCCGCCACCTCCCGCGGAATGCGCGCTGTGCGGCCGCCTGTTTGGCGCGCGGGTCGAGTGGCACCATGTCGTTCCGAAAAGCAAGGGTGGCACTCAGACGGCGCCAGTCCACCCGATCTGCCATCGCGCTATTCACGCCGCGGCGGACAATAACACGCTGGCACGCCTTGCCGATCTGGAGGCGGTGCGGGCACTGCCGGCCATGTCCCGCTTTCTGCGCTGGATTGCAAACAAGCCGCCCGACTTCCACGCGCCGACCCGACGACCGCGTTAGCGCGCCTCGGGCGCTCGGGCGTGTGGCGATCTCGCCAGTCGCCACCAGCTGAAGCCAGTCACCGCCCCGCTTAGGGCTCCTAGCAACGCCGCCCATGCCAGGTCTGGCACATCGAGCAGCAGCCCCAGGATCAACGCCATCAAGGCTCCCGAGCCGCCCCCGGCACCCGTATAGGTAAGGCCGTTCTCCTTGTTCCACCGCTTCAATAGGCGCGATGTGGGCAATCCGATCATGAGCCCGCCGGCTGTGACGATCGGAACAGCAACGATCATCGGAGAGGCAGCGAGCAACAAAAGCGATGCGAACTCACGCATGCTGGTGAAGGCACGCGGAATTGCCACCAATGTGAACAGGAGCGACGCGAGCAGATATGGCGCCGCGCCGGCCAGAGCGCCCAGCAGAACGGATTTGAGGAACGGGCGCATGAAGCGCCCTTACCGCACCGGCTGTCTCGGACAATAAGCGGAAGCAGGCACTAACACGCCCGACGGAGTCCCGCCGTCATCCGCTTGCCAGCAAGGCATCTGCGCGCACCAGTGAACGCAGCGCCAATCCCGCCCGCTCCGCCCGCTCCACGGCAAGCCCGGTCGGAGCCGAAATGGTGGCGAGCATCGGACATCCGGCGAGAACCGCTTTCTCGACCAGTTCGAACGAACAGCGCGAGGTGAGCAGGGCAAAGCCGCCGCCCCACTCCTGCCGCGCAAGCAGCATGGACCCGATCAATTTGTCGAAGGCGTTGTGCCGGCCCACGTCCTCGTACACGGCCCGGATTGCGCCCTCGCGCGTGCAGGACGCCGCTGCGTGAACCGCGCCCGTCTCCGCATTGAGCGGTTGATGATCCCGCAGGGCGTGAAAGGCCGCGAAAACCGCCGCGTCGTCACCATCCCAAGGCTTTGCGGCAGGCAATGGCCGCAGCGCC
This sequence comes from Sphingomonas sp. IC4-52, assembly GCF_020707225.1. Taxonomy (NCBI): domain Bacteria; kingdom Pseudomonadati; phylum Pseudomonadota; class Alphaproteobacteria; order Sphingomonadales; family Sphingomonadaceae; genus Sphingomonas; species Sphingomonas sp. IC4-52. Next base: position 956,523 of record NZ_JAJFEU010000001.1, read on the forward strand.
TGCGCAAGCGTCTCCACTCCGCACAGGCCACATGACGCGTCCGAGCTCCTATGGCGAACCCGTTCGGTGATGCGTTCGGCCACCCGTCTGGCAAGGCTGAGCCGGACGAGGATCCCCTCCCCTGTATCATGCACGTCGATACCGCGGAGGTCGTCCACGCCGTCGATCAACCGCTCGCCAAGAGCAAAGCCGGCGGCGAGTTCCTCCACGGCAGCGGGCGTCGCCATCAGCACCGCATAGGCAACGCCGTTGCACTCAATGGCGATTGGCACTTCATCCGCCAGCGCTCGCGACACCGGCACCGCAGGCCCGCTCGCAGGCACTCGCTTGAAGTGGCTTGTGATCGCCGCCGGTCGCACCTCGCTCGTCATGCGCGGCATCGTGCGGCGCGCATGCGTGAGGGACAAGCCGTCATTCGGTGAGTTCATCCTCCAGCGCAGCGATCAGCGCACGGTTGAATGCGGGGATATCGTCCGGCTTGCGACTAGTGATCAGGTTTTCGTCGATCACCACCTCCTCGTCCACGACATAACCGCCGGCATTTTCCAGGTCGGTTCGAACCGACGGCCAGCTCGTGACGCGGCGCCCGTCCACTACGTCCGCTTCCACAAGCAACCACGGGGCGTGGCAAATGGCGGCGACGATCTTGTCGTCATCCATGAACTCACCAACGATCGCTACGGCGCGATCCTCCATGCGCATCTTGTCAGGATTGCCGACACCGCCGGGGAGCAGCAGCGCATCGTAATCCTCGGTGTCGACCTGATCCAGCGTCAGATCCGGCGTGATGGTGCGCGTCGGGTCCGTGTCCCCCTTCACGCCCTGGATCGGATCGGTCTTGATCGAGGCCAGCGTCACTTGCGCGCCGGCGTCGAGCAGCGCCTGGCGAGGCTCGAACAGTTCAGCATCCTCGAAGCCATCGGTTGCGAGGATGAGCACGCGTGCTTGAGATAGGTCGGCCATGTCGCTGGAACTCCGATATGCAGGTTTCCCTCCATAACCGGCGGGAGACTGGCCCGTTCCGGAACCCGCGCGGCTGCCCACGCATTTCCGGGGATATGTGGAGGTTGCCCAGTGGCGTCGACGAAGATCGTATACCACGACGATGAGGAGCCGGGGATTACCCGGAAGAAGATGCGCCATGGCTGGGCCTATTTCGATCCCCAAGGTAGCCGCATCACCGATCGTGATGAAATTGACAGGCTGAATGCCATCGGCCTGCCGCCCGCGTACCGCGACGCATGGTTCTGCCCGGACCCGGCGGGTCACATTCAGGCCGTCGGCTGGGACGAAAAAGGCCGCAAGCAATATCGCTATCACCCGGAATTCCGCGCCGCGCGGGAGGATGAGAAGTATAATCTGTGCGCCGCGTTTGGCAGGGCGCTTCCCCGGCTTCGCGAGCGGGTTGAGGCCGATCTCAAAACCCGCGGTCATTCCAAGGAAAAGACGATCGCGGCGATCGTCAAATTGCTAGACATCGCGCACCTGCGAATCGGCAACGAAACGTACGCCAAGAGCAACAAGAGCTTTGGGGTCACGACGCTGCGTGATCGGCACGCAAAGATCCGCGGCAGCACGTTGAAGCTTCAGTACAAGGCGAAGTCCGGCAAGCTGCGGATGCTAACCATTACCGATGGCAGCCTCGCCCGCTTTGTGAAGCGGTGCCAGGATCTACCCGGTCAGAAGCTGTTTCAATATGTCGATGACTGCGGGGAAGCTCGCCCGATCACGTCCTCGGACGTGAACGCTTATATCAAGGAAGCGATGGGCGAGGACTTCACCGCCAAGCATTTCCGCACTTGGGGGGCGAGCGTGATCGCGTTCGAAACCCTGGCGCATGCGAAAAAGGACATCAGCCTCAAGACCTTGCTTGCGCCCGTGACGGAACGGCTCGGTAATACCCCTGCTATCGCGCGCAAATCCTACGTCCATCCCGCCTTGATCGCGCTAATCAAGGATGGGCAGGAAGCCTTCCGGAGCGCCTTGCATCTTCCCCGTACCACTCGGTGGCTCAGCCGCGCCGAGCGAGGACTAATCGCCTTTCTGGAAACCGGCGAAAATGGAAGCGCGCGAGAGGCGGCGTGAACGCCGCATCCCGCGAAATCATGAGGGCGCCCGTTCCATGCACGTTCGCCGTCTGCGCATCGACTGACGTACCTCCGGGATCGACAGGACAATCTCCGCTGGCGCAGCGGCTATTTAAATATCGTAGAAGGATCGGATGACAGCGAAGAACAGCGCGGCACCCCTGCCGAAAATATCCGCCGACCACGTTCAGCAGCAGATATCCACCTTCTGGATCTCCAGCGTCGACTGGTTCGGCGCGCATTGGCTGCAAATTGCGATTGCATTGGCGATCGGCACCACCATCGCCCTTGCCCTTTTGTGGCTTCGCGGCCTCGGACCGCGGCTCGCCGGCCGGTCGCACACCGGCAAAGGTTGGTCAGCCGTGTTCGGCCGGGCGATCGAGCGCACCAGCACCTTCTTCATCATCATGGTCGCCGCCCAGTTGGTGGCAGGCTATGCCGATCCACCGGTTATAGTCGCGACCACGATCAACTTCCTCTTCACCCTGACCGCCGTCTTCCAGGCGGCGACATGGGCACGCGAGTTGATCCTGGGCGCCATCGAGCATCGCACCCGGGCGGAAAACTACTCCGGCGAAGCGCTGATGAACGCGATGGGGCTCATTCGCCTGCTGGTGACCATCGTGGTCTTTGCCATCGCGCTGGTCGTCGTCCTCGACAATCTTGGCGTGAACGTCACCGGCCTTGTCGCTGGTCTTGGCGTCGGCGGCATCGCCATCGGCCTTGCGGCGCAAGGGATCTTTGCCGATCTTTTCGCGGCGCTCGCGATCATCTTCGACCGGCCATTCCGTCGCGGCGATTCGATCACCTACGATTCCAGTTCCGGCACCGTGGAGGAGATCGGCCTCAAGTCCACGCGCATCCGAGGTGTTAACGGGGAGCAGCGGATCATCTCGAACCGCAACCTTCTGGACAAGGAGATCGTCAACAATACGCAGCGCGATCGTCGCCGAACCAAGCTCGCCATCGGTGTCGCCTATGAAACCAGCCGCGATCTGCTGGATCGGCTCCCTCAGATCCTCAAGGAAGAGGTGGAGCGCAACGATCAGGTTTTCGTGCGCGCGGGTTTCGTCAGCTTCGGAGCATCATCGATCGACTTCGAACTCGAATTCGAATCAACGACTGCGGATTACCAGACCGCCTATGATGCCCGGCATGCCGTTGGCCTCGCTATTTACCGCCGTTTCGATGCCGAGGGGATTGCGATCCCCTATCCCACGCAGACCACGTTTACCGCGGCTCCGGACGGCAAACTGATCATGCCCTATCCCGAGGTGCAGGCCGTTCATGAGGTTGCGTCAGCTTCCCGGGATCGTAACGATCCCTGATCGCTGCCTCATCAACTAAGCAGGGCGTGCAGTAGGTGAATGGCCTCCGTTTCCTTCTTCACGCCCAGCTTGGAAAACAACGATCTTAGGTGGCTGCGCAGGGTCTCGCGCGTGATGGCACGCACCGCGCATATCGCTTCTCGCGTTCGCCCTGCCCTCAACAGCATCGCAATCTCCGCCTCGGCCACGGTCAACCCGTAGGCGTCGCGAAGAACCGCAACATCCGCGTCGCTCCCGCCCGGCGGGCGTTTGGCGATCAGGATGGCAAACGGCGCAAAGCCCATATTCCATTCGCGCGACGGCAGGCGATGCACCTTCAGCATCAACATGCCGGCGGCGTCCGGTGCGGCGACACTGGCAGCCGCAGCCCGGCCCTCCATCAACGCTGTCGTAGCCGACCGGATCCGGCGCTGGGCGCCGGGAGACGAGGCAGTCACACGGCCATCCACCAACTGCAACGTACCATCTGAAAGCAATTGTTCGGCCGCGCGGCTCATCGCCCGAACGGACATGGACCGATCCAGCACGAAACACGCGACGCTCATCACTTCGAAAGCGCCGGCCACTAGCTGATATCCCTCACGCTCGAGCCCCGCCTGAAGCGACACAGCGGCGGCAGCAGGTGCGCACGCGCTGGCGAACAAGGCGCGCGTCTCTGCGTCCGTGGGCCCGTTTCGATCCGACCGCAGAAGCGCAAAGCCGATCAATCCGTCTGCTTCGACAAGCAGATTGGTCTGGCAACCAAAGGGTATCCGCAGGTCGTTGCACATGTCGAGGTAAGCGTCGTCGGTCAGGTGCGGCTTGATCGCCTCGTATCTGTCTTCCCAGGAAATCGTCCGAGAGGATTGGGTGAGCCCCGCAGCGACACGATAATTGGTCGCCGGCGTCATCAATTCTGCGCGGTCGGCAACAGCATGGGCCGAAGCATCCATGTCGTTGACCCAGTTGAACTCAAGTGAAAAGCTTGGCCCCACACCGATGATCTGAGCATGATCGGAGCCGGTTTCATGCGCGAGACGCTCCAGCACGTCCATCCAACGTGCCGGGTCGACTGCGGCCTCCAGGAACTGGTTCGTTATGTCCTTCGTCCCGGCCACTCACTGCGACTCTGTTGCTTCAACAGAGCGTTACCGTAGCGTCTGCCACTTAGGAAGCGGCGGCGCTGACGTTTCCCTCAGCGCTGTGTGACTACTTTTGGCCGAAGATCCGGTTCATGAACGCGTTCGCCGCCTCACCGATGGCGTCTGCTACCCGGTTGGCGTCCGTGCCACCGGCGCCCGGCCCTTCCTTGTCTGAGTCCGACTTAGAAGAGCAGTCGTGATGACGCGTCTGCCGCGCCGCCGCTGCCGCGGCAACGGTCGCCGCCATCGCAAGGCCCGAAGCGAGCGCCTGACGCCCTGCGGGGCTGTTGGCCCTGTCGATCAAGGCTTCACCGGCGCGGCGCGCCTCTTTCGGCACTTTCACGCCGCCGATCTCCTTCGGAATTCGGAAGCCGCTCTTCTTGCCTTTTTTCGCCATTGCCGTCCCGCCAGTAGGTGTGTGGGCGATATAATACACGGCGCGACGCGTTCAATAGTCGCGGATCTTCCCGCGCCCCGCCTTCACCGCACCCCGGCCTTTCTTCTCATCGAGCCGCTTGGCCTTGGCCGCGCGCGTCGGCTTTGTCTTTACCCGCCGGGCGTCGCGCTCCTCAGCCTTGGCGAGCAGCTCCGCCAACCGTTCGCGAGCGTCTGCGCGATTGGCTTCCTGCGTGCGGTACCGGCGAGCGGTGAGAACAAGCGTGCCTGACATCGTGAGCCGGGATCCCGCCAGCAGCTTCAGCCGCCGGTAAGTCTCAGGATGCAGGCCCAGCCGGAACACGTCGACGCGCAGCTGGCACGCTGTCGCCACCTTGTTGACGTTCTGCCCACCGGGGCCGGTCGCCGCGAGGAAACGCTCTTCCAGCGCGTCCTCGGGTACATCAATCATCGAAGCCTACGTCCCGGAACCGAGACGGCCAGGGCGCCTGCGCAGCGGCATCAGGCTTGCCGGGCCGGGGCACGATTAACTCGGCTGCGTGCAGCATCATGCCCGAACGATGGCCGCTCCCATAGGTCGGGTCACCCAGGACGGGTATGCCCAGCCCCTCGAGCGCATGGACGCGGATTTGGTGTGTACGTCCCGTCGCCGGTCGAAATTCCACCAGCGCCCGGCCGTCTTGTACCTTGATCACGCGCCATCCCGTGCGCGCCGCCTTGCCCGCCGGGTCGTGGTGCATGCGCCAGCCCTGCTCCGCCGACGAAATCTTCGCCAGCGGCATATCGATCGTCCCTTCTTCGCCTGATGGCACCCCATCGAGAATGGCCAAATAGCGCTTCGTCACGGCACCCGTTTCGAACGCCTGCTGGAACCGCGCGTGGGCCTTGGGATTGCGCGACAAGAGCAGACAGCCGCTGGTATCGCGATCCAGTCGATGCACCGGCTGGGGCCAGCGACGAAAACCGAAGGTGAGGTTCGAAAGGTGATTCTCCAGGCTGATCGCGCCGTCGCGCGGCCGATCCACCGGCAGGCCCGCCGGTTTATCGATTATCAACGCCTCGCCATCGAGGAAGAGCACTCGGTCTCCAAGCATGTTACCGCCCTTGCCATCCCGAGCCTCCCGAGGCCAGAGTGACAAGGATGCGCGCTCACTTTCCGCTCCTTGTTCTGCTCGCCGCCGCACCTGCCGAGGCTCAATTATGCAACGGCGTGAGCGTCGCCATCGGGACTGACGGGCGCGCGCTTGGCCACCTTCCCTATGGGGATGCTGCGCCCGGGACGCTTGTGGCAGTTCCGTCTCACCTCGCGGTCGGCGCATGCCGATTGCGGCCGGAGGTAGCGGCCGATCTCGAACGCCTCATCACCGCCGCCGCTGGCGACCCCGCCGTGCAGGGGCGATTGTACGCTTTTTCATGCCACCGCTCGCTTTCGTATCAGCAAAGCACATTCTGTCGCACACGAGAGAGTGAGAGCGGCGCCGACCGGGCGATCTCAGCGGCGCCGCCCGGGCACAGCGAGCATGCGACCGGCTATGCGCTCGATTTCACCGTTCGCCCGGCTGACGGCTGCCCCGATGCGGAGGCGTGCATGGCCGCGAAACCGGCCTTCCGCTGGCTCGCGGCGAACGCCACGCGCTTCGGCTTCGAAATGTCTTTCCCGCCCAGCAACAAACAGGGCGTCAAATGGGAGCCATGGCATTGGCGCTGGGTAGGCGTATCCGGCAGCGCGCCCGGAGCCGCTCGCGCCCGCTTCCTGTTCGCCAGAGCGCGCAAGGAGTTTGCCGCTGATCCGGCGGTCGATCCAGCGCCGCTGATCACTCCCCCGCCGGTCGTCCGGACCCTGACCCCGGCAGCACCGGAGGAGCCGAAGAAGGGCAAACGCAAGAAGAAGAACCGGCGCGGGGATCGGACCGTCAGCTAAGCGGCACGGGCGCACAGACCTGCCGTGAGGAACGGCAGGTCTGTGCGAGGCGCTCTTGGGCACTGGCTACCGCTACGGCTCACCCGATCCGCGGGGAGCCGTGAGCGAGAAGGTCGACAATCAGGCCGAAAGCTTGGCCGCGGTCTCGGCGATCCGCTTGCCCTGGTAACGGGCGCCGCCCAGGTCGACATCGCTCGGCTGACGGCTGCCATCCCCGCTCGCCAGCGTGGTCGCGCCATAAGGCGAGCCGCCGTGGATCGCCTCCATCGTCATTTGCGCCTGATAGCCATAGTCGAGACCAACGACCGTCATGCCGAAGTGCAAAAGGTTCGTGATGATTGAGAACAGGGTCACTTCCTGGCCGCCGTGCTGGGTGGCGGTGGAGGTGAAGGCGCCGCCGACCTTGCCGTTCAGCGCGCCGCGCGCCCACAGCCCGCCGGCCTGATCGAGGAACGCTGCCATCTGGCTCGGCATACGGCCGAACCGCGTCGGCGCGCCGATAATGATGGCATCGTATTCCGCCAGAGCGTTCACGCCTTCGATCACGGGATGCGAATCATCGACCTTGAAACCGGCAGCGGCGGCGACTTCTGCGGGAGCGGTTTCTGGCACACGCCGCACGTCGACCTGAGCCCCCGTCTCGCGCGCGCCTTCAGCCACGGCGTCGGCCATTTTGGCGAGGTGCCCGTAGGATGAGTAATAAAGAACGAGAACCTTGGTCATGAATATCTCCTTTTGATTGGCCCGTAGGGAAAAGTGTCGGTGGAAAATGCCGGCTCCGCCCAGGACTGGCGGAGCCGGCTTCATTCATTCGGCGTCGACGAGAACAAGCTCCGAGTCCGCAGTGGCGAGGATCTCATAGGAGCCGCCGCCCAGGGCGACCCCGTCACGCGTCGCTACCGCTTCGCCATCAATGGTGATCGCCCCCGCAGCCGCGACCAGATACGCATGGCGGCCGTCCCCGACCACGTAGGTGACGCGCTCGCCTTGCTTCAACGTCGCGCCCATGACCCGAGCATCGGCACGGATCGGCAGCGCGTCGTTATCCTCGGCGAACCCGCTCGCCAGCGTCACGAAGCGGCCCGACCGGTCGTGCTTGGGAAAGGGCTTGGCACCCCAACTCGGGCTGCCGCCACTGCTCCGCGGGCGGATCCAGATCTGGAACAAGGTGGTCGGCTCGCTTTCCAGATTATACTCAGCGTGGCGAACGCCCGAACCGGCGCTCATCACCTGAACGTCGCCGGCTGCGGTACGCCCCCTGTTTCCCATCGAGTCTTGGTGAGTGATCGCGCCACTGCGAACATAGGTGATGATCTCCATGTCGCTGTGCGGATGTGGGGGAAAGCCCGTCTGCGGCGCGATGGTATCGTCGTTCCAGACGCGGATTGCGCCCCAGCCCATGCGCGCGGGATCGTGATAGCTGGCGAAGCTGAAGTGGTGCCGCGCATCCAGCCAGCCGTGATCGGCATGTCCAAGGGTTGCGAAGGGCCGGATGTCGATGTGAGTGCGAGTGTCGGTCATGATGAACCTCCGTCTGTTGCAACACAGGTAAGAGCGTCGGTTCGCTACATAAACAGAAACGATTGAAACGGATTGTTTCTGCTTGTAAGCACGCGGCGGTAAAGACAGCGAGTACCGCCTTTATGCGCCTGCCCGATCTTGAAGCCTGGGCCATCTTCGCCACGGTGGCCGAGCACCGCTCCTTCACTGCTGCTGCCGAGGCGCTCGGGCTGAGCAAGGCCACGATCTCGAAAGCCATCTCCCGGCTTGAGGCTGATCTTGGCCAGTCGCTGTTCCACCGAACCTCGCGCCGCCTGGCATTGACCGAGGCAGGACGGCCGCTGGCCGAACATGCGGCCATGATCCTTGCCTCGGCGCACGCGGCGGAGGAGGCCGCGCGTGACGCAGCTCACGCCCCCACGGGCCGGATCCGCCTTGCCGCTCCGATGACCTTCGGCGTCAGCAAGGTTGCCCCTCTCCTCACCAACTTCCTAGCCGCCCATCCCGGCATTGAGGTCGAACTTCACTTGTCCGACGCGCGGGTCGACATCGTCGCGGAGGGTTTCGATATTGCGCTGCGCATCGCGGATTTGCCCGACAGCTCGCTGCGAGCACGCCGGCTCTGCTCCATCCAATCCTATCTCGTGGCAGCGCCGGCCTATCTGGAACGGCACGGCACGCCGACGCATCCGGGCCAGCTCGGTGACCACCAGCTGCTCGGGTACACGAACCTCATTGGCCCATGGCGTTTCCGTGGTCCCGGCGGAGCGGAAATTTCGGTCAAGGCTCAGGGCCCGCTGGCGGCCAATAGTGGCGAAGCGCTGATCCCCGCGCTTGTCGGCGGGCTCGGAATAGCGCGCCTGCCCGCCTTCATCCTGGGGAATACGCTCCGCGATGGAGCCGTGGTGGAGCTGCTGCCGGACTGGCGCCCGGAGCCGATCGGTTTGCACCTTCTGACACCGCCCAGCCCGCTACGCCCCGCCAGAGTGGAGGCGTTGATCGCGTATCTCAGCGATCATTTGCGGGACTGAGCGACACCAATCAGAACCGCGCTGACAGGGTCACGCCGTAAGTACGCGGATCGCCCGGCTGGCCGACGATGAGGCCAGTTGACCCGGACTGAGTGGCAAGCAGCTCGAAATAATCCTCGTCGAACGCATTGCGCAGCCAGGCGAAGACATTCAGCCCATCGTCATTCTTGAAGCCCAACCGGAAGTTCGACAGGGCGTAGCCATCCACCCAGGTATAGCGCGACGGCGACGGGTTCGACGAGAACTGCGAACGGTAGCTGCCGTCATAGCCGATATACACCTGGCCTGACAGGCCACCGATCTGGGTCGGGATGCCATATTCGGCGCCATAGCTGAACGCCCATTTGGAAACGCCCGGCAGCACTTGTCCGGAAATGTTGCAGGATTGCGGGCTGATCCCCCCCGGCGTGCCCGGCGCGCTCGCCGCCTGCCCCGCCGCGGCCGTCGTACCACCCGACAGTTCCGGCGGGCACGGTGCGTCCACAAAGCGGACGTATTTGGCGTCAGTATAAGCGCCGTTGACGTACAGGTTCAGCCCGTCGAACGGCCGAAACGCGCTATCCACCTCGACGCCCCGCGTGCGCACCTTGCCGGCATTGGCGAGATAGCCGCGCAGAACGCCCACTTGCTGGTTGTTCACCGTCGCTTGATAATCGTCGATCTCGGTCCAGAATGCGGCGACGTTCACGGTCGCACGCCGGTCCCAGAACTGCGTCTTCAAGCCCAGTTCGAAATGGTTCACCGTCTCTGGATCGATCGTCTGAACCGCCAGGATCGGATTGTTCGCGCCGTCCAGCGGAAGCCCGGACAAGTTGATGCCACCGGACTTATAGCTGTGGGCATAGGTGGCATAGTAATGGATGTCCGGCGCGAACTCATAAGACACAGTGATGTCGCCGGAGATATTCCAGTTGTCGAACTCGGGCCTGTAGCTCTGGGGGGCAAGAACACCGCGTTGATCGTTGGTCAGCGTCGTGCTGCCGGCTCCGGTCGTGACCGTGGCGATATATTGCCCTTCTTTCTTGTCGTAATTGACGCGCAGGCCTGGTGCGATCTCCAACTGCTCCGTGGGCCGCCAGGTCAGCTTGCCGAACAGCGCAGCCGATGTGTTCTTGAAGCTGATCTGGTTGCGTGACGTGAGGCCGTTCAGGATAGGCGGGTTGCAGGCTGCCGCCGTCGCGGTGGCGCAACCATTCGGGCCAAATGGTGGGTTGCCGGGATTGAGCAGGAAGCGGCTCGCGGCCGGGCCCTGCACCTGCAGGCCCTGGGTATCCAGCGTCTGATAGAAATAGAACGCGCCGACGGTGTAATCGACCGACCCCTTGGTATCCGAGGCGAAGCGCAGTTCCTGCGTGAACTGGCTCTGCTGAGACGGATTGGCGGAAACTGGCGTCACGGGAAGGCCAATGAAGTCGCGATCATTGGAAGGACCCCAATGCCAGAAACGCCACGCCGTTACCGACGTCAGCGTTCCCGCTCCCAAGTTCCAGTTCGCCAGCGCTGACGCACCGCCAAGCTCCTGCTTGGCTTGCAGGTCGGTGTCGACATCCGTCAGCCGATCAAACGCATTGGTCGAAGGGGGGGCATAGCCGAATGCCGCGGCAAGTGCCGCATATTGGCGTGCCAGCGGCCGCTGCGTGGCGCCCACCCGGGCATAATATTGCACGCAGCAATTCGGGTTCTGCCGGTTGTAGTCGGCATAAAGCGTCACGTCGAAGTTCGGCGCTGCCTGGAACAGCATTTGACCGCGCAGGCCGATATTGTCCTGACTGTTCTGCCACTCACGCTGCAGCGTGTTGTAAACCGTGCCGCGGCGGGTGGTCACCGATCCTGAAATGCGCGCGGCGACCACATTGTCCACCAGCGGCCCCGAAAGCGAGAACTTGCCCTGGAAGAACTCGTAGTTGCCGCCGGTCACTTCTACGCGCGCTTCGGTCTCGAAGCTCGGCTTGCGCGTCGTTATGTTGATGGCGCCGGCGGTCGTGTTCTTGCCATAGAGCGTGCCTTGCGGCCCGCGCAGGATCTCGATCCGCTCCGTGTCCGTGAAGTCGAACGTCGCGGACGCGATGCGGCTGTAATAAACCTGGTCGACATAGATGCCGACCCCTTGCTCGATGCCGTCGTTCGTCAGACCGAACGGTGCCCCCAATCCGCGGATATTGGCAGCCGAATTGCGCGGATTGGTGGAATAGAATTGGAGCGAGGGTTGCAGCTGCGTCAGTCGGTTGACGTTGTACGCGCCAGTCTCCGCCAATGCCGTGCCGCCAATAACCGACATGGCGATCGGCACGTCCTGCACCGTCTCTGCCCGGCGCCGCGCGGTCACGACGATGTCACCGCCCCCTTGCTGGGCCGGCCCCAGGCGCCCGACCTCCTCCGCTGGCTCCCCAGGCTGATCGGCTGGCGTTTGGCCCGCCTGATTGGTGGAGACTTGGCTTTGCAATTCCACCGGCTGCTGACCGGCCTCGGCAGCGGCGGCCTGAGCGAGAATGATGGCAAGAGTTATCGACATGGTCGCCCCCTAAGAAGATCATGTCTTCTCCCATCGGAAAAGTAGGGAATCAATACCCCATCAGCCTAGTGGATTTTGATCTCGCCTCTTGAAAAGTCACTTGACCTTACCAGATTTCCCCGCGTGCGGTGCCGCGTACGGGCCGCACAGACGGTGACGTGGCAACATGCACGCCGCCGCTTTTCAACTCGCTCAATGGAGGAATTGAAGATGCGTCTGGACCTTACCCCCTATCGCCGCTCGACCATCGGCTTCGATCGTCTGTTCGACCTTATTGAGGCGAATGCCCGCTCGTCGTCCGAAAACTATCCGCCCTTCAATCTCGAGCGTCTTGCCGAGGATCGTTACCGTATCACGCTTGCCGTGGCCGGCTTCTCCCGCGACGAGATCGAGATCACGGCGCAGCAGAACCTTCTGCTCGTTGCCGGCAAGAAGGACGATAAGGCGACCGGCCCGAACTTCCTGCATGTCGGCATTGCGACCCGCAGCTTTGAGCGCCGCTTCGAACTCGCTGATTTCGTGTTCGTTGAGGATGCACGGCTGAACGACGGTCTGCTCGTGATCGATCTGGTGCGCGAAGTGCCTGAGGCGATGAAGCCGAAGACCATCTCGATCAAAAGCGGCTCGAAGCCGACTGTGGTTGAGGACAAGCGTGACGAGAACGAGGCGCAAGCCGCCTAACTGCTCGGCGCCTCTTTGCTCCCTTTCGAGGCGTCGTGGGGCGTCCGGGCCGATGGGCCCGGGCGCCTTCATCTTTTCCGAACACCCGCGCCGCCTCTGGCGGCATCAGCGCTCACTGCTCCAACGAGCCGGCAATGCCATAGCGAGCGCGGCGACATGCATGGCTTGTACAATCCCCCCCGACCGCGCGATCGCCAGTGCTTGGGGCACCGGGACCGCGGAAAGCCGCAGGCGCTCCGTCGGCTCGTCCTTTGGCTCGGCGAGCTTACTGACGCCGCTGGCGAGTAGCGCGTAGCAGCGGTTCGACTGATTGGCGGGATTGGGCGCCAGGGTGGCGACAAGCGTCCACTCGCCGCCGCCATAGCCTGTTTCCTCGATAAGCTCGCGTTGCCCGGCCGCAACAGGGTTTGCATCGTCCGGATCGATGGCACCGGTCGGCAGCTCGCGACTCGTGATGCCCCATCCGTGGCGATATTGATCGACCAGCAGCAATCGGTCGTCTTCATCGATCGCGACCACGATCGCCCAGTCGGGGTGCTCCGTAATGAAGAAGGGGGCGATCCGCACCCCTTCCGCGGTTACGCAATCGTCTGCGCGCACCCGAAGCCAGGGATCATCGATCACCCGGCGGGAGGACACGACCTGCCACGGCGGCAGGTCGCCTTCTTCCTGTTCAGACAAGCCGGCTCTGCTTCACCGCAGCGCCAATGAAGCTGGCGAACAGCGGGTGCGGGTCGAACGGCTTCGACTTCAGTTCGGGATGGAACTGCACGCCAACGAACCAGGGATGGTCCGGCCGCTCGACGATCTCGGGCAGCATGCCGTCTGGCGACATGCCCGAAAACACCAGGCCGCCCTTCTCCAGCGCGTCCTTGTAAGCGGTATTCACTTCGTAGCGGTGACGATGCCGCTCATGGATGGTGGTGTCGCCGTAGATCGAGGCAACGACGCTGTTCCCGGCGAGCTTCGCCTCATAGGCGCCAAGCCGCATCGTGCCGCCAAGATCGCCTTCCGCTTCGCGCTTCTGCAGCCCGTCGCGGCCCATCCACTCGGTAATCAGGCCGACCACTGGCTCCGTGGTGGGGCCGAACTCCGTGGAGGATGCTTCCTTGATGCCGGCGAGATCACGCGCGCCCTCGACGCACGCCATCTGCATCCCGAAGCAGATCCCGAAATACGGGATCTCACGCTCCCGCGCGAAGCGGACGCTGGCGATCTTCCCTTCGGCACCGCGCTCGCCAAAGGCGCCGGGCACGAGAATGGCGTCGCACGGCTCAAGCTGCGCCGCGATCTCCGCGTCGTCATTCTCGAACAGTTCCGCGTCGATCCAGCGGATATTAACCTTCACCTTGTTGGCGATGCCACCGTGGACCAGCGCTTCGTTGAGCGACTTATAGGCGTCCTGCAGGCCGACGTATTTGCCGACCACGCCCACCGTCACTTCGCCTTCCGGATTGGTCAGGCGGTCCACGATCTCGGTCCAGCGCGACAGGTCCGGCGGCGAAGACGGCGTGATGCCAAAGGCGCGCAGCACCTCCGAGTCGAGGCCCTCGGCGTGATACTGAAGCGGCACCGCATAGATGCTCTTGGCATCCAGCGCCGGGATGACGGCGCCTTCCGGCACATTGCAGAACAGCGCGATCTTCGCGCGTTCGGACGGCGGCAACGGCTTTTCGCAGCGGCAGACCAGCACATCGGGCTGAACGCCCAATGCCGCCAGCTCGCGCACCGAATGCTGGGTCGGCTTCGTCTTCAGCTCACCGGCTGCCGCGATATACGGCACCAGCGTCACGTGAACGCTGATGGCGTTGCCACGGCCTACTTCGTTCTTCAGCTGCCGAATCGCCTCGATGAACGGGAGCGACTCGATGTCGCCCACGGTGCCGCCGATCTCGCAAAGCACGAAGTCCAGATCGTCCGTCTGATCGCGCGCGAACGCCTTGATCGCGTCGGTAACGTGCGGGATCACCTGAACCGTCGCACCCAGATAATCACCGCGACGTTCGCGCTGAATGATCTGTTGATAGATCCGGCCAGAGGTCACGTTGTCGCTCTGCCGCGCAGCCACGCCGGTGAAGCGTTCATAGTGGCCAAGGTCGAGATCGGTCTCCGCCCCATCGTCGGTCACATAGACTTCGCCATGCTGGTACGGGCTCATCGTGCCCGGATCGACGTTCAGGTAAGGATCGAACTTGCGGATCCGCACGCGATAACCGCGCGCCTGCAGGAGAGCCGCGAGGCTCGCCGCCATAAGACCCTTGCCGAGCGAGGAGACCACGCCGCCGGTGATGAAAATGAACCGCGCCATGGGAATATCGGATTAGCCTCTAACATGCACAAAGGACAAGCGCCCGCGTTACCACGGGCGCTACGAAACCGGCGAACCGGGTGGATCAGCGGGCGAGCGGAACGCCGTTGTCGGCCGGTGCTGCCTGATTGGCCGCTGCTGCGGCTGCGGCCGCTTCCGCGCCGGACAGTGCCGCGCCATCTGCCTGCGGCTGCGGCGCGGTCTGGCTCACCGGCGCGGTCCGCTCCAGCGACGTGTCGACGCTAGTGCCGCCGCGCGTCGCTGCCAGTACCGCCAGCGTGATCGACAGGACAACGAACAGCGCCGCCAGCACGGACGTCGCGCGGGTCAGGAAATCCGCCGCGCCGCGTGCTGACATCAGGCCGGACGGGCTGCCGCCGCTGGTAAGCCCGCCGCCTTCCGACCGCTGCATCAGGATCACCGTCACGAGGGCGGCTGCGATGATCGCCTGAACGACGAGAAGGAAGGTGAACATGCTGAACCCGATATGATGCCGGCCCTGCCGGCGGATGCGCGCACATAGGGCGCACCAGCCCGGCGATCAACCGTCGTGGATTTCGTGACAGTACTGAAACCAGCCGCGCGGGCAGACGTTATCAGTCGCGAATGGCACGCATCAGCGGCCTGGTATCCGGATGACGCATCGTGGCAAGCTTGGCGAATTCCGATCTTAGTTCGTGGATGAACACCCTGGTGGACTATGTCCGCTCGGGGGAACCCGATCTGACCAACCGGCAAATGGCATTGCTGCTGGTGGTTTACCTGAAGCCAGGGCCCCATACTGTCCGCGGATTGGCTCGGATATTGAACGTTTCGAAACCGGTTGTGACACGCGCCTTGAACAGACTTGGTGCGCTCGGCTATCTGCGCCGCCAACGCGATGATAGCGACAAGCGCAACATCTTCGTCGCGCGCACTTCCGAAGGGGCAAATTTTCTTGAGGAGTTCGGCCAGTTTCTCGGCGACGGCGAGCAGCCCGTCCCCGCTCGTGCCACCGCATAAGACGTTCGCGCTCGTCGGAAGATCACGTGCGCTTGATCCGACGCGCCACGCGGTACGCGGTGATCTCGCCGACGTTCGCCTCGCCGATCAGGTGTTTGCGCCACATTATGCTGCGCCGCTGGTCCGGACGATCGTGGCAGCGGCGCCGCTTCGCGCCGCTCGCACGCCGGACTCCGACGTGCTCGTATCATTGGCTCCCGGTGACACGTTTGAGCTGCTCGACGTGACCGGAGACCTCGCCTGGGGCGTGGCGCCGGTCAGCGGCTTCGTCGGCTATATCAAAGCCGACGTGCTTGGCCTCGACGCCGCTAACGGCAATACCTTGGGCGATGCGGCATGACGGCAAGCATCTTCATCGATGGCGCCGCCGGCACGACAGGTCTCGAAATCCGCGAGCGGCTGGAGCCGCGTACGGATCTGACGCTGGTCACTCTGCCGGAGGATCGGCGCAAGGATGCAGACGCTCGCCGCGAAGCGATCAACGCCGCTGACGTCGTCATTCTCTGCCTGCCGGACGATGCCGCGCGCGAGGCAGTGGCGCTGATCGACAATCCCGACACGCGGGTGATCGACGCGTCCAGCGCGTTCCGGGTGGCTGACGGCTGGACCTATGGCTTCCCGGAGCTTGGCTTCGACGTTGCCGCCGCGGATCGGGTATCCAATCCGGGCTGTTACCCGACCGGGTTCCTTGCGCTGGTGGCGCCATTGGTGCGCGCAGGCGTCCTGCCGGCAGATTGGCCGCTCACCGTCAATGCGGTGTCCGGCTACTCCGGTGGCGGCAAGGCGCTGATCAACCGCTTCGCCGACGAGTCGGATCTCGCGTTCCGGGGCTATGGCTATTCGCTAGCGCACAAGCATGTGCCGGAGATGCAGCGTCACGCCGGGCTGGTGCATCCGCCCTTGTTCGCGCCTTCGGTGGCGCGCGCGTTTCGCGGCATGATCGTCGAAGTGCCGGTGCCGCTCGCCGCGCTGCCTACGGCACCGTCGCGCTCCGCAATGGTGGACGCGCTGCACGCCACGTTTGACGCTGCGCCGCTCATTACCGTTCATGATGATCAGCCCGATGAGTTGCTGATGCAGGTCGACGCCGCGCCGAATGATCGCCTGGACCTGTGGGTGTTCGCCGATCTGGCCGGCCGTCAGGCGCGCCTCGTCGCGATGCTGGACAACCTCGGCAAGGGCGCGTCGGGGGCTGCGGTGCAAAACCTCAACCTGATGATCGGCGCTGATCCGCTCGCTGGCCTGGTTTACTGAACCGGAGCAGCGACGCGATCTGCCGGCGCCCATAGCCGCAGCGACAAGTCAGAAGGAGGAGCACCCATGCAGCGCAATCCCGTGGGTAAACTATTGTTGTTCGGCGCAACGGGCGACCTCGCCCAGCGCATGCTGCTGCCTTCGCTCTATGGCCTTCACGCGGACAAGCTGCTCCCGGAAGGGCTCACCATCACCGGCACGGCCCGCTCCGATCACGACGACGAAAGCTTCCGCGACTTCGCGAAAAAGGCGCTTGAGGAATATCTCCCGAAGGATCGTAAGGACGCGGATGCGATCCAGTCCTTTCTCGGCCGCCTGCAATATCAGGCGCTCGATGCCACGACGATCGAGGGCTATGCTGCGCTGGCCAAGAAGGTCGGCGACGTCTCCGGCGGCTTGGCGATCTTCCTATCCACTGCCCCGTCCCTGTTTGAACAGGTAATCCGCGGGCTGGAAAGCGCTGGCCTTGCCGGAGAGACGGTGCGCATCGGCTTGGAAAAGCCGCTCGGCTATGATCTCGCTTCCAGCCGGGAGATCAACGATTGCGTGGCCACCGCCTTTCCGGAGGAGCGCACGTTCCGCATCGACCATTATCTCGGCAAGGAGACGGTGCAGAACATCCTCGCGCTGCGCTTCGGCAATTCTTTCTTCGAGCCGGTGTGGAATGCCCAGGGCATCGACAATGTCCAGATCACCGTCAGCGAGACGGTCGGCCTGGAGGATCGCGCTGGCTATTACGACGACGCCGGCGCCTTGCGGGACATGGTCGCAAACCACATCCTGCAACTCGTCGCGCTGATCGCGATGGAGCCCCCCGCGCGCTACGACGTCACTGAGATCCGCGACGAAA
The DNA here is from genome assembly GCF_020707225.1 of Sphingomonas sp. IC4-52. NCBI lineage: Bacteria > Pseudomonadati > Pseudomonadota > Alphaproteobacteria > Sphingomonadales > Sphingomonadaceae > Sphingomonas > Sphingomonas sp. IC4-52. The sequence continues at coordinate 974,514 of NZ_JAJFEU010000001.1, forward strand.
AGGCCAAGGTCTTCCGCTCGCTGCGCCAGTTGAAGCCGGAGGAAGTGCCGCAGAACAGCGTCATCGGCCAATATGTCGGCGGCGCGGTAAAGGGTGAGATCGTCAAGGGCTATGACGAGGAACTCGGCCGCGATTCGAACACGGAGACGTTCGTCGCGCTGAAGGCGCATGTCGATAACTGGCGCTGGCAAGGCGTGCCCTTCTACCTGCGCACCGGCAAGCGGATGCCCACCCGGCGCAGCGAGATCGCCATCCAGTTCAAGCCCGTGCCGCATTCCATGTTCTCGGGCCGTGGTGGGCTGCTGCAGCCCAATATGCTGATCATCCGCCTACAGCCGGAAGAATATATTCAGCTGCTGGTGATGGCGAAGGAGCCCGGTCTGGACCGCGAGGGCATTCGCCTGCGCGAAGTGCCGCTGAACCTCAGCTTGGATGCCGAATTCGCCGGCAAGCGTCGCCGCATCGCCTATGAACGCCTGCTGCTCGATCTCATCGAGGGCGATCAGACCCTCTTCGTCCGCCGCGACGAGGTGGAGGCCCAGTGGACCTGGATCGACGCCATCCGCGAGGGCTGGAAGGCGAACGACATGAAGCCGAAGCATTATAGCGCCGGCACCTGGGGCCCCGCCGCTTCGATCGCCTTGACCGAGCGCGACGGCGTCAGCTGGCAGGACGATTGATAAACTAGCCCGTCATGCCGGCCTGGTGCCGGCATCCACCGCGCCGCATACCCGCGGCCGGTGGAGTTGCGGACGGGTCGATGCCGGGGCAAGTCCGGCATGACGGAGAAGAACATGAGCGAAGAAATCGAATGGTGGGAATATGACGACGCCGCGGAGATGGCTGAGGCTGTCGCTGGCGACGTACAGTTCATCATCGAAAGTGCTATCGATGCGCGTGGCGCAGCGGTCATCGCGCTGCCAGGCGGCAAGACGCCGATCCCGATCTATCAGAAGCTGGCCGCTGCCAAGCTCGACTGGAAGCGTGTCACGATCGTGCCGACCGACGAGCGCATCGTGCCGCTGGGCGATCCGCTCAGCAACGTGACGCTGATCGGCAAAACCTTCATCCCGAAGGGCGCGCGCGTCATCCCGATCGTGCCGCAGGCGACCGCGGACTATAAGGCTGCCGGCCGCTCCGCCGATGCGCTGATGCAGGATCTGCACTGGCCGCTGGACCTTTGCCTGCTTGGCGTCGGCCCGGACGGGCACACCGCCTCGATCTTCCCCGGCCCCGATTTCGACGAGGCGCTGAACGGCCCGCGTGAGCGCCGCGCACTCGGCGTGATGCCGGAGCCGCTTCCCGAAGAGGCTCCGGTACCCCGCGTCACCTTGTCGCGCGCTGGCATCATTTCCGCCAAGGCGCTGATGATCGCCGTCACCGGCGCGAAGAAGCGCAAGGTGCTGGAGGACGCCATCGCTCAGGGCGCCGGTTCCGCCTATCCCATCGGCCGCGTGCTGGCGGATGCAGAGCTGCCGGTCGACATCCACTGGGCGGAATAGCCGAACTTCACGCGATCTGGACCGTTCATTCCGGGCGGGGCGGACACATGTTTCGACACGCTGGGGATGAACGGAGTAGAGTATCGACATGCCTTTGAACGCTACCGTCTCCGCCGTTACTGACCGGGTGATCGAGCGCTCGCGTGAAAGCCGCGGGCGCTATCTCGATCTGCTCACTCGCGAGCGAGACCAGTGGATCGGTCGGCCGATGCTGGGCTGCGCGAACCTCGCCCATGCCTATGCCGGAACGGAGGAAGATCGCCCCGCGATGAAGGCCGGCGGCGGGATGAACATAGGCGTTGTAACCGCTTACAACGACATGCTCTCCGCCCATGCCGTCTATTATCGCTATCCCGAGCAGATGAAGATCTGGGCGCGTGAGGTCGGCGCGACGGCGCAGGTGGCCGGCGGCGTGCCGGCGATGTGCGACGGCGTGACGCAGGGTTATGCCGGCATGGAGCTGTCGCTGTTCAGCCGCGACACGATCGCACTGGCGACCGCCATTGCCCTAAGCCACGGGACGTTCGAAGGCGCATTGCTGCTGGGCATCTGCGACAAGATCGTGCCCGGCTTGCTGATGGGCGCACTGCGCTTCGGTCACTTGCCGATGCTGCTGGTCCCCGGTGGCCCGATGCCCTCCGGCCTCCCCAACAAGGCGAAGGCCGCGGTACGCGAACGCTATGCCAGCGGTGAGGCCAGCCGGGAGGAACTGCTCGACAGCGAGATCGCGGCCTACCACACCCAGGGCACCTGCACCTTCTTCGGCACGGCGAATACCAACCAAATGATGATGGAGGTCATGGGCCTCCACATCCCAAACGCCGCCTTCGTCAATCCGGGCACGAAGCTCCGCCAGGCATTAACCCGCGCGGCCGTTCATCGGGTCGCCGAACTCGGCTGGCGCGGCAACGATTATCGGCCGATCGGCCACTGCGTCGATGAGCGGGCCATCGTGAATGCGGCGGTCGGCCTGCTCGCGACCGGCGGCTCGACCAATCACCTGCTTCACTTGCCAGCGATTGCCCGCGCCGCCGGGATCGTGATCGATTGGGAAGACCTTGATCGCCTGTCCAGCGCGGTGCCGCTGATCGCGCGGGTCTATCCCAATGGCGCGGCCGACGTGAACGGCTTCGAGGCTGCGGGCGGCATGGCATTCGTGATCCGCGAGTTGCTCGCGAGCGGGCATCTCCACGGCGACATCCTCACTGCCGGAAGCAATTCGCTTGCCGATGCTGCGGCGAAGCCGGTCCTCGAGAATGACGCGCTCGTCTGGCGCGATCCGGGGCCGAGCGGCGACAACACGATCCTGCGCACGCCGGCCGATCCGTTCGCGCCCGATGGCGGCATGCGGATCCTCGCCGGCAATATCGGCCGCGCCTGCATCAAGGTGTCTGCCGTGGAACGTGATCGCTGGATCGTCGAGGCGCCCGCCCGCGTGTTTGCCGACCAGGCCGAGGTGCTCGCCGCCTTCCAGAATGGCGAGCTCGATCGTGATGTGGTGGTGGTGGTCCGCTTCCAGGGGCCGCGCGCCAACGGCATGCCGGAACTTCACAAGCTGACGCCGCCGCTCGGCGTGCTGCAGAACAAGGGCTACCGGGTCGCGCTGGTTACCGATGGCCGCATGTCGGGCGCGTCGGGCAAGGTGCCGGCCGCGATCCATGTCTCGCCCGAGGCATTGCCGGGCCCGGATGGCGTCGGCGGCGCCATCGGCCTCATTCGCGACGGTGATCTGATCCGAGTCGATGCTGTCGCCGGCACGCTCGATGCGCTGGTGGATGCGCAGGAATGGGCCGCGCGCACGCCCGCGGAGGCGCCGCCGGCTGCCAGCGGATTCGGGCGCGAGCTGTTCAGCATGTTCCGTGGCCTTTCCGATGAGGCGGAGCGCGGCGCGTCCGCAATGCTGGCGGCGGCCGGCCTGTAGGGAAATCGCGGCTGCTCTTGTCGGCTGAATGGCCAACGGAGCGATAGACGGCGCATAAGCAACGAACGGGCCGGCTGCGAGAGACTGCCCCCTCTCCCCGGCCCTCTCTCTGTGGTGGGGAGAGGGAGAAGAAGATGGAACTGGTAACGGTCGATATCGGCGGCACGCACGCCCGCTTTGCCATCGCCGAGGTGGAAAATGGCCGCGTTCTCTCGGTTGGCGAGCCCGTCACCCTGAAAACGGCGGAGCATGCAAGCCTTCAGACCGCGTGGCAGTCGTTCGAGAAAAAGCTCGATCGGCCGATCCCGCGTGCCGCCGCCATTGCGGTCGCTTCGCCCATCACCGGCGACGTCATCCGCCTGACCAACAACCCCTGGGTAATCCGCCCGTCGTTGATCCCGGAGCGGCTGGGCGCGGAAACCTACACGATCATCAATGATTTCGGCGCGATCGGCCATGCTGTGGCGCAGCTGCCGAACGAGCATTTCGATCATTTGTGCGGCCCGAACGTGGCACTTCCCGCGAAGGGCGTCACCACCATCTGCGGGCCGGGCACGGGGCTTGGCGTCGCTCAGGTGTTCAAGACCGACAGCCGCTACCATGTCCTTCCCACGGAGGGGGGCCATGTCGACTATGCTCCGCTGGACGGCATCGAGGACGCGATTGTGAGGCGCCTCCGCCGCACCTTCACCCGCGTCTCCGCTGAGCGGATCTGCGCGGGGCCGGGCATCGTCGCCATTTACGAAACCCTGGCGGAAATGGAGGGACGGTCTGTTCCCACCCGCGACGACAAGAAAATCTGGAGCGAGGCGCTCGACGGCACCGATTCGATCGCGCTCGCCGCGCTTGACCGCTTTTGCCTCGCGCTTGGCGCGGTCGCAGGGGATCTGGCGCTGGCGCATGGCGCGAATGGCGTCGTGATCGCCGGCGGTCTTGGCCTTCGCATCAAGGACAAGCTGATCCGCTCCGGCTTCGATCAGCGGTTCGTCGCCAAGGGTCGGTTCCAGTCCATGATGGCCGGCCTTCCGGTAAAGCTCATCACTCATCCGCAGCCGGGCCTGTTCGGCGCCGCGGCTGCCTTCGCTCAGGAGCATACGGCATGACCACCATTGGCGAGATCATGCAGACCAGCGCAGTAATTCCCGTGCTCGTCATTGATGACGTGGCAAGTGCACGCCCGATCGCGCAAGCGCTTGTCGCCGGCGGGCTCAAGGTGCTGGAGGTGACATTGCGCACCCCGGCGGCGCTGGATGCTATCCGCGAGATGAAGCAAGTGCCGGGTGCCATCGTCGGTGCCGGCACGGTGGTATCAACGGCGCAGTTCCAGGAAGTGATGGATGCCGGCGCCGAGTTCATCGTCTCCCCCGGCCTGACGGAGCGGCTTGCCGATCCGATCATCGCCAGCGGCATCCCTTACCTTCCCGGCGTCGTCACGGCGGGGGACATCATGCGCGGGCTCGATCTCGGCCTAACGCACTTCAAGTTCTTCCCCGCGGAAACCTCGGGCGGGCTGAAGGCGCTGAAGGCACTTGCCGCCCCGTTCCACCAATGCCGCTTCTGCCCGACCGGCGGGATCACCGAAGCCAGTGCCCACGACTGGCTGGCCTTCGATCCGGTGCTTTGCGTTGGCGGCAGCTGGGTTGCGAGCGGCACCCCGGCGGACATCGAGGCCAAAGCCCGCGCAGCGGCAGCGCTGCGGCCGTAGACGGGAAGCGGCTAGACGAACCCGCCGCTTCGCCGACGCGGTCCCGTCATCCCCACTTGCGCCGGAATGTCGGGACCCCGCCACTCTGTTCAGCGCGCGGCCGCCGACGCGCCCGGCAGACCGGATCTCCGTCCGAGATGCCCCGAATTAAACGTGTCCCAACCGCCCGTCGTCGCGTTCTGGCACGTTCGGCACGCGGCGAGGTTTAGTAAGCCGCAGCCTTAGTAGCCGGGGCGCACGGATTGCGGCTATGCTCTACCACTGAGGTCGGACCAGGAGGGCCGGCGCCTCATCCCAAGCGCGCCCACGATTGTGCAGCCGGTGCGACCGAAGACAGGCACCCGGTGAACGAAGAGGCCGGCGCCCGCGGCGCCCGCCTACTGATCGCGCCCACGCAAACAGCACCCGCGCCCGGCTGTGCGCTATTCCGCCGCCTCGCTTGCGATCAGCTTGGTTAGCGGCCGCGCGCTTTGCTCGCTCACCGGTGGCGCCTCGATGCTCTTGCCCGCCGTATCGATTTTCAGCGCCTCGAACCGGCGTGCCTGTGTCAGCACCTGCGATTCCAGGCTACCGACGAACTGGTTGTACGCTCCCATTGCCGTGTCGAGGTTCTTGCCCAGCTTCGCGACATGTCCGCCCATGACTGACAAGCGCGCGTACAGATCCTTGCCAAGCTGTGCGATTTCCCGCGCCTGTTCGGCCAGCAGCTCCTGCCGCCACACCGCTGCGACCGTGCGCGCGATGGCGATGAGGTTGGTCGGCGTTGCCAGCAGCACCCGGCGCTCAAAGGCATAGTCCCACAGCCCCGGATCATGCTCCAGCGCGGCCGAGAGGAAATGCTCGCCCGGCACGAACATGATGACGTAATCCGGCGCGTCATCGAACTGGCTCCAATACGCCTTCGCGCCCAGACCGTTGACGTGCGCGCGCATGGCCGCGGCATGGGCGGTTAGGCCCGACACGCGCTCTGCCTCGTCCACCGCGCCAAACGCGTCCTGATAGGCATTGAGCGAAACCTTGGCGTCGATCACCAGCGATTTCCCGCCCGGGATCCGCACGATCACATCCGGGCGAAGCCGCCCGCCCTCGCCATCCGCCACCGAAACTTCGGTTGCGAAATCGGCATGTTCGGACAGGCCGCAGCTTTCCAGCACGTTGCGTAGCTGCTGCTCGCCCCAGCGGCCGCGCGCCTTGGGGGCATTGCGCAGCGCATTGACCAGCTTGGCGGCTTCGCTGCGCACGCTTTCCTGGCCGACGCGCATCTGCTCGATTTGCCCGCGCAACTCGCCAAAGGCATCGCGCCGCTCCGCTTCGACCTTCGCGACACCTTCTTCATACCGCTGGAGCCGCTCGCTGACCGGCTGCAACATGGCGCGCAGGTTCGCGCCCGCCACTTGTTCCGATTCCCGGAAGCGCTCGTCGGCACGTTGCAGGAAGCGGTCCTGCGCGTCGGCAAGCAGCTTCTGCCCCACCTGGCTGAATTGCGCCGCCAGCGCATCCTTCGCCTCGCGCATTTCGGCCAGTCGTGCGTCGAAGCCACGCGCTTCCGCCTCCAGACGCGCCACATCGGCACGCACCGCGTCCCGGTCGGCGCGCAATGCCGTCAGCTCCTGGCGCAGCGCGTCTGCTGCCCGCGCCCGCTCCTCGGCACCGGCCAGGTCGACGATCGCCTTCTTGAACTCTTCGGCCCGCGCGTCACGCTCGGCCCGGATCGCCGCCACATTGCGCTGCGCAAGCCACCAGCCGACGGCCAGGCCCAACAGCAAGGCGATGACGACGAACAATGCGGCAATCGGCTCCACGCTTCCTCCTCACGAGAACGAAGCGCGAACCTAGCCCCCGCAACGTCGCGGGGCAAGCGATCTCAGGCGGCGCTCTTGCGCGCCTTGGCCAGCTTCTTCAGCAGCATGTCGCGCTTCAGGCGCGTGATATGGTCAATGAAGAGCACGCCGTTCAGATGGTCGATCTCGTGCTGCATGCAGGTGGCGAGCAGACCGCCCATCTCCTCCTCATGCCGCTGACCGTCCAGGTCCATCCAAGCCACGCGACACCGTGCGGGGCGCTCCACCTCGGCATATTGCTCCGGGATCGAAAGGCAGCCCTCCTGATATCGGGAGGTCTCGTCGGAAACCCACAGGATCTCCGGATTGATATACGTCTTGGGATCGCGAACCGCCTCGGGTGCTTCCGCCTCTTCGACGGGCTCCTCCGTCTCACGCTCCTGAAGGTCGATCACGACGACGCGGCGGGCTACACCCACCTGGATCGCCGCAAGACCGATGCCGCGCGCCGCGTACATCGTCTCGATCATGTCGGTGGAAAGCTGACGCACCTCGCCGTCGATCGCGTCGACGGGTTCGCACATCAGGCGAAGGCGGGGATCGGGAATCTCGACGATGGGAAGAACGGCCATTGCGAGCAGATATTGGCGTGACCGCGTCGAATCAAGCCGCTCCGCTCCGCGCGCTTGTCACGCCACCGGACGGCGGGCACGCAGCGCCTGCGCCAGTGTCCCCTCGTCGAGGTAATCGAGTTCGCCGCCTACCGGTAGGCCGTGCGCCAATTGCGTGATCCTCACCGGAAACCGCTCCAGCCGCTCTGCGATGTAATGCGCGGTCGTCTGCCCCTCCAGCGTGGCATTCATCGCCAGCACCACTTCGTCGATACCGCCCGCTTCGATCCGCTGCACCAGCGCGTCGATCGCAAGATCCTCCGGCCGCACCCCCTCCAGCGCCGACAGTCGCCCGCCCAGCACGTGAAAGCGCCCCGGAAACAGGCGCGATCGATCGAGCGCCCACAGGTCAGCAACTTCCTCCACCACGCACAATGCCCGCGCGTCACGGCGCTGATCGGCGCAGATCGCGCACGGGTCGGTCGTGTCCACGTTGCCGCAGGTGGAACACGTGGCTAGCCGCTCCTCCACTGCCTGCAAGGCGGCGAGCAGCGGGACGAGCGCACCCTCGCGCTTCTTCATCAGGTGCAATACGGCCCGGCGAGCCGATCGTGGGCCCAGGCCGGGCAGCCGCGCCAGCGCGCCCGTCAGCGCCTCGATCTCCTGCGATGCCATCGCCGGAACAGATAGGGGGTTGCGCCCGCCCGCGCCAGCGCGTTGAAGCGCGCCCCATGCGGATCGTCTTCATGGGAACGCCCGACTTTGCCGTGCCTGCGCTGGATGCGCTGGTCGCCGCCGGGCATGAGATCGTCGCGGCCTACAGCCAGCCGCCCCGACCGGGCGGCCGCCGTGGTCGCGCTCTGGTGCCCTCGCCCGTGCATCAGCGCGCCGAGGCGCTCGGCATCGAGGTGCGGACCCCCGTGTCGCTGAAGGATGCGGATGAGCAGCAGGCCTTCGCCGCGCTCGGCGCTGATGTCGCGGTGGTGGCGGCTTATGGCCTGATCCTGCCCCGCCCCGTCCTCGATGCCCCGCGCTACGGCTGCCTTAACATCCACGGCTCGCTCCTCCCGCGGTGGCGCGGCGCTGCCCCGATTCAGCGCGCCATCCTGGCTGGCGACGAGGAAACCGGCGTCGGCATCATGCAAATGGAGGCCGGGCTCGATACCGGCCCCGTCCGCCTGGAAGGACGCACCCCGGTCGCTGGCAAGACGGCGGGCGAGTTGACGCGGGAACTCGCCGATCTCGGCGCTCGGCTGATGGTGCAGGTGCTGGCTGATCTCGACGGTCACCCCGCGACGCCGCAGCCGGAGGACGGCGTCACTTATGCGGCGAAGATTGCCAAGGACGAACTGCGCCTCGATTTCGCGCAGGAGGCGACTGCGGCGGAGCGCCAGATCCGCGCTTTCAACCCGCCGGGCGCCTGGGTGGAGGTGAATGGCGAGCGCCTTCGCATCCTGTCAGCCGAGGTTTGTCCGGTGGTCACGGGCGAGCCCGGCGAGGTCATTGACGATCACCTCACCATCCGCTGCGCCAGCGGCGCAATCCGCCCCACCTCGGTCCAGCGCGCCGGCCGCGGCGTCATGACCGTCGCTGATCTGCTGCGCGGCTTCCCCATTCCGTCCGGCACCCGCCTGTGACGCGTTTCGCGCTGACGGTGGAATATGACGGCCGCCCCTTCATGGGGTGGCAGCGGCAGGATCATGGCCCCAGCGTTCAGCAAGCGATCGAGGATGCCGCCTTCGCCGTAACGGGGGAGCGTACCGCGGTGCACGCCGCTGGTCGCACCGATGCCGGCGTTCACGCCACGGCGATGCGCGCGCATGTCGACATTGCCAAGCCGATCACCGCCTTTCGCCTTGGTGAGGCATTGAACGCTCGCCTGCGGCCAAACCCGGTGGCCATTCTTGCTTGCGAGGAGGTGCCCGGCGATTGGCACGCGCGCTTCTCCTGCGTCGGCCGGTTCTACGAATATCGCATCATCAATCGCCGGGCTCCGCTCACCTGGGAGAAGGGCCTGGCCTGGCAAGTCGCGCAGCCGCTCGATGCCGCCGCCATGCACGAGGCGGCGCAGCTCCTCGTCGGCAAGCACGATTTCACCACCTTCCGCTCGGTCCATTGCCAATCGGCCAGCCCGCTCAAGTCCCTCGACGTGCTGGACGTGACGCGCAGCGGCGATCACCTGTCGGTCGTCGCGGAGGCGCGCTCCTTCCTCCACCATCAGGTGCGCTCGATGGTCGGCTGCCTGGCATTGGTCGGGCTCGGCCGCTGGACGGTTGCCGACATGGGCGACGCCCTGCGCGCCGCGGACCGCTCGCAGCTGGGACTGAACGCCCCGCCGGACGGCCTGTTCTTCATGGGCGCCCGCTATTCCCATTGAGCGCGGGCGCCGCGCCGGCCCGATCAATAAGCCAGCGCACACCCATCGGCGCGCATTTCGCTGGCCGCCGCATAGACCCGCGTCGCCCCATCCATGCGGTGCTCCACGCATTCGTACCGGCCAAAGCCGCCATCCGGGTCGCCCAGCTTCCAGCCCAGTTCCGCCAGCCGCTTGCGCGTCTCCGTCGGTACCCCGCTCTCCAATCGCAGTCGGCCGGTCGGCCCCAGATCGGGATCATCCTCGCCCATCGACTGCGACGATCCCTCGTGGTGCCAACGCGGCGCATCGCCGGCGGACTGGATCTCCAGCCCATAGTCCACCCGGTTGACGATGATCTGCGTCTGCCCCTGCGGCTGCATGTCGCCGCCCATCACGCCAAAGCTCATCCACGGATCATTGCCGCGCGTGGCAAAGCCCGGGATGATCGTCTGGAACGGCCGCTTGCCGGGCGCATAGACATTGGGGTGCCCGTCTTTCAGGCTGAACAGCTGCCCGCGATCCTGGAACATGAAGCCCAGACCATCGGCCACCAGCCCCGATCCCATGCCGCGGAAATTGGACTGGATCAGCGACACCATCATTCCGTCCTTATCGGCGCAGGAGAAATAGGTCGTGTCGCCCTGGCTCGGCGCCTGCCCCGGATAAATCGGCGTCAGCAGGCGATCAGGCCGGATCAGCTTCGCGCGCTGGGCGGCATATTCCTTGGAAATCAGCCACTCGACCGGCACCTTGGAGAACTTCGGATCGCCATAAAAGCGCGCCCGATCCTCATAAGCGAGCCGCTTCGCTTCGGCCTGAAGGTGGATGGACAGCGCGGACTGGAACCCTGCGCCCTTCAGGTCGAAATGCTCGAGGATGTTGAGCATCTGCAACGTGGCGATGCCCTGCGTATTGGCGCCAAGCGCATGAACGGTGGTGCCGCGATAATCGGTGCGGCTCGGCTCGATCCATTCCGAATGGTGGGCCGCCAGATCCTCGTACCGCAGCCAGCCGCCGATCCGCTTGAAATAGCGGTCGATCGTCCGCGCGATCTCGCCCGAATAGAAAGCGTCGCGCCCGCCCTTGGCGATCGCGCGATAGGTCCGGGCGAGATCGGGATTGCGAAACACCTGCCCCGCCGCTGGCCCCTTGCCGTCTGCCATGCCCCAGGTCTTCAGCGCATTGGCGGTCTCCTCCACGCCATTCCCAGGGCGCGCGAAGTTGGCCATGCTGCGGCGGATGTAAAAAGCGATGATGTCGGGCACCGGCGTCCCCGCCTCGGCCATGGCAATCGCCGGTGCGAACAGCGTCGCCCAGGGTAGCCTCCCGTAGCGCTGGTGCATGGTCCACCAGCCGTCGACCGTCCCCGGCACCGAAACGGTGATCGCGCCGAGCGGCGGCAGCGCCCCGTTCTTCGCCCGTCCGCGCACCGTTTCCAGCGACAGGCCGCGCGGGCTGGCGCCCGACCCGGCCATCCCCACCACCTTCTTCTGCTTGGGGTCCCAGATCATCGCATAGATGTCGCCGCCGATACCGTTGGCGGTCGGCTCCAGCAGGCCGAGGCAGGCGTTGGTGGCGATAGCCGCGTCAACGGCCGATCCGCCACGCTTAAGAATGTCGATGCCAGCCTGCGTCGCCATCGGATGCGCCGTGCCCACTGCGCCGTTCAGGCCGTAGACTGCGGTGCGGGAGGCGAAGCTTGCCCCCACCGGACGATCGCCGGCGTGAACGTCAGGCCGGATAAACCGGTCCTCGCCGGCCGCCCAATGGCCCGGCAGCGCCGCACCTTTGGCGGTCGCCGGTTGGGGGGCACCGCCTTGTCCCGGTCCTTCGGTGCCCTGCGCCCCGCCGGCCGCGCCTTGTTGTGCCCGGGCCAGGGCTGGCGCCATCGCAAGCGCAGGCAAAGTGGCGACAAAGGTCCGACGGCGCATCAATAGGCTCCTATTTTCAGACCCTTGTTGCGGCAAAACAAGGACAGGACAAGCGCCACATCGTCACCGATCCGGATCAAGGCGCCGGTCACTTGCTGCCCTGCCTCGATCCGCAACCACGATTCCCGCCGCCACCGACGGGGTTCAGCTTGATCGCGCGAGCCGGCTTTCCAGCCGATCGGCCACGGAACGGCGGATCGGCTGGCCCTCGCGCACCTTGCGCCAGGTGTTGTAGCTGATGCCGAACTGCCGCATCAGCAGCTCGTCGGTCTGCCCGATCATCTCGCGCTTCATCAACGCCACTGCCCGTTCATTGACGGGGCGCATCCCCGCCTTTGCCCCGGACGGGACGATGTTCATTTCCATCGTTGCGACCCCTCGCCTGTGTTGAAGTTTCAGTCCGTTCCCGCACCGGCAGGCGCGCCGGCGCTCAGGTGATCCCAGTTCAGGATGGCGTTGAAGCCGAGCATGTAGCTGCCCTGCGTCTGCCACCGCCAGAACGGCCGCAGCGCAAACAGCACCATGTGGCCCCGCCCGTGCGGCACGTCGACGACCAGCGGCTTGCCGGTCAGCGCCTCCCCGCCACTCAGCATCCCGCTCAACAGGATGTCGTTCGCTTTCGCGGGGAAGTTCATCACCACGCGCGGCAACTGCGTTGGCTCTGCACCACTGGAACGTGACGCCGGCTCGCGTGACCCAAACGGGCTGCTCGGATCGACCTCGTTCTTCGGCGCCGACGCGGCCGCCGCTTCTGCCCCCGGCCATGGCGACACAGGCGCAGGCGCGGCATTGGGCGTCGTGTTCTGGGCCAGCTTCACCCCCGGGCCGTTGGGGTCGAAATACCCCATCCGCCCGCCGCCGCGCGACACGTTCAGCACCGGCGATTGCGAGAAGTAGATCGGCAGCTGCTTGCCGTCATAGCCGTAGACGATCGGGCTGCTCTGGTCGGCAATCATGCCGCGCATGATCGCACCCTTGTTGTATAGCTCCGACGGCTTGCCGACCGACACGTTCGGCGCGACCCCGAACCCCGCCAGCATCTCCACGGTGGATCCATCGCCGATCAGCGTGCCGCCCTCGGCCACGAACCGCTTCAGCGCGTCCAGGCCGGCGCCGCCGATGCCGCCGCGAATGTCCTCGGCGGAATCCAGCGCGCCAAGGTTCGGGGTCAGCGCCGATTTCTTGTACGGAATCTTGTCGCTGCCGTTCATCGGCACGCCGACGAACTGGTCCTTGGCGTTGTTCGCGACCGTGGGATAGATCAGCACGTCATATTTGCCGCGCAGGTTCTGCGCCTTCAGCGTGGTGTCCGCGAAATAGTCGTACGGGATGCCATAATGGTCCAGCGCGGCGCGCCACCAGCCCTCGTCCTGCGTGCGCAGCCATGAATGGACATAGCCGATGCGCGGCGCGGTCAGCATATGGGTGGCGACATTCGGCACGCCTGACACCGCCTCGCCCTGCACGCCCAGTGCCTCTGCTATCGCGGCAACAGTGGCGCGGTTGGCCGACGGCAGGATGAAGCTGCCGGCGGCATAGCGCTTGCCATTGATCTCGAACGGCGCCTCGGCCGCCAGCATGCGCTGGCCCTTCAGCTTGAAGCGCAGCGACACCAGCGCATTGTCGCCATTGTGGTTGAAGACGATTGTCGAGCCTTCGCCGCTCACCCCGCCCCGCGGCGAGACGTCCGCCGTTACCGGCGCGAGCTGCTGGGAGAAGACGGCCGTGTCCTTGATCGTCTTCAACTCGACGTTGTGCATATACTGCATCGTCCAGCCGGTGTCGTCATACGGGCGCGGGTTGCTGGTCGGATAAGTCTGCACGCTCAGATACATGTCCAGCAGCGTGCGATACGGCTGGTCGGCGCGGATCACATAATCACCCGGCGCCACCGATACGCCGCCGGCCGTGAACGCCTGCGTTGCGGTGGAAACCTCGACGCCCTGCTTGCGCAGCATGTTCACCATGTCGGCCGCGTTCTTCGGCGCATGCTGCTGCGCCGGCACGACCCACGCATTGATCTCGCCAGCCCGCTGCCCGGTCTCGATCGCGTTGCGGCTCTTGGTCCAGTAATTCTCGAGATATTGCGCGCCGTCATTGGCGACGCGATTCATCGCGATCAGCAGCGCGGACTGCTGGATGTTCGTATTGTTGCGCGGCCCCCAGTTTACGGACGGCAGCGGCGGATTGGGGCGATACCATTCCTTGCTGGTCACGGTCGACGCCAGCTTCAGGTCGTTCTGAATGTCGGGGCCATAGCTTTGCACTTCGTAGAAGCGGCCAAAGCTGTTGTGCGTATGCGCGATCCAGAACAGATAGTTGGGCACCCAGCCGTCGTAGAAGCCATAGGTCCAGACGCCCGGAACCCCGCGCTTCGTCATCTCCAGCACTTCGGTTTCGGCCAGCAGCCACCATTCGTTCGACTGGATCGGATCCAGCGACGGATTGTACGGCCCCGTTCCCGTCGAGGTGTAGAGATAGGATTGTGCTTCGTGCAGGTCGTGCAGCACCGTTGGATGCCAATCGAGCAAGCCGTTGGTGATGTTCTGGGTCAGCTTCAGATACTGGCCCAGGCCGTCGCGGTTGTTGTCATGCGCAACATATTTGCCCCAATAAACCAGCGGCGGCTTGGGCTTGCCGGTCTTTTTGCCGTAATAATAAGTGTCGACCATCTTCTCGCGCCCGTCGACTTCGACGACCGGGGTGATGAAGGTGATCATCTTTTCGCGGATGTCGCGAATGAAGGGCGTGTCCTCCACGGCCAGCCGGTAGGCCAGCTCGATCAGCATTTCCGGACCGCCCGTTTCCGGCGAGTGGATGCCGCTCGTCACCCAGTAGATCGGCTTGGCCGTCTTGATGATTTCGGCCGCTTGGCGCGCATCGGTGCGCCGCGGATCGCCAAGCGCAGCCAGCTTCGCCTTATGCTCGTCCAGCGAGGCCAACGTCGCCTCGTCGGCGATGGCGAGGACCACCTGCTCGCGCCCTTCTTCGGTGGTGCCCAGTGTCATGTACTTCACGCGCTTCGACGTGCGCGCCAGCTCGCGGTAATAACGGTGGATGTCCGCGGCATAGGTCAGTTCGCCGGGCGTGCCGGGGATCCGGCCGAAGAACTTCAGCGGCGAGGGCACCGTGTCGGACAGCGGCATGTGGTCCACCAGTTCGGTGGTGAACCTCTTGTCCACCAGATGCTGGTCGATCAGCCGGCCGTATTCGGCATCCTGTGGCTGGGTCAGCGGCTGGGCAGCGGATGGCAGGCGCGGCGCGGATGGAGCCGGTGCCGGTGCCGGTACGGTCTGGGCGATGGCGACCGCCCCGCCCAGCATCGTCGCCGCCAGCGCCCCCGCGCGGACCGCTATCCCGGCCCGCTTCCTCACGTTGCCGGTCGCCGGACGCACCCGCCCCTGATTGAACAGCCGCAGCCCCATCATGCCCCCCATTTGTTACGTTCTTTATTGGTGTCCGGCGGCAGCGACGGGCTGCCGCCGGCACATCGTCAGAAGCGCGTGCGCGCGCTGATGCCGATGACCCGCGGCGCGCTCGCCGTCAGGTAGATGCTCGGATAGGTCACGCCATTGTCCACCACCGGGCGCAGCGTCGAGCTGGTCGCGCTGGTCGACTTGCCGACCGCGCCGACCACGTCGAACAGGTTATTGGCGAAGGCATAGACGCCCCAGCTGTCGCCGTTCTGGATGCCGAACCGCAGGCCGACCGTGGCAAAGCCCGGCAGGCGCATGCCCTCTGGCGTGATGTTTGCCGCCGTCCGGTCGTACACCGTCCACGCCGCGCTGCGGTAGCTCACGTTGCCGTGGTAATAGAGCTCCAGGTCGCCTCCCAGCGGCTGGGTGTAGTCGGCCGACGCCTGCGCGGTCCACTCAGGCGAATAAGGCACCGTGTTGCCCTTCTTCCCGATGCCCGCCAGCACCGCGCAACCGACATAGGGCGGCGTTCCGGTGCACAGGTTGATGCCCGACGGCAACGACACGTTACCCTGCAGCTTTGCCGAGGTGTAGCTACCCGACGCCCGCAGCGCGAGGCCGTCCAGCGGATAGTAAGCGGTGTCCAATTCCACGCCGCGGATCCGGGTCTTGCTGGGCGTATTGGTGATGAAGCTGAACGCGCCCTGGTACGAGGCGGAAATCTGCACGTTGCTCCAATCCATCTGGAACACGTCGACGTTGAACGTCACCTTGCGATTGAACAGCGAGCTCTTGAGACCAAGCTCATAATTCCACAGCTGGTCGGAATCGTACGTCGTGGCATAGCTCGGCAGGCCAAGCGTCTGGTTCACACCGCCCGGGCGATAACCCTGCGACGCAAGACCATAGACCATCACGTCGCGATTGAACTTGTAGCTGGCGTTGAACTTCAGCAGCGTGCCGCTTTCCTTGCCCGACAGCTCCGAATACGGCAGCCGCACGTTGCCGGCGACATAGTTGGGGATGACCACCTCGGCGCCCGTCACCTTCTTATATTCGAACCAGCGGCCGCCGACGCTCAGCTCCAGCTTGTCGTTCACGTCCCACGCCGCTTCGCCGAAGAAGGCGATTTGCTTCAACGTGTCGTCGATGGTGCGATCGAGATGGGTCCGCGACGCGAAGCCATATGGGTTCGCCTGATAGCCGGCCGGGAAATATTGCAGCCCCGTTGCCGGGTCGACCGTGTTCAGCAGGCTCTGCGTATGATTGTCGCGATTGCTGTGGAAGAAGCCGACCGTCCACTTCACCGCATGCTGTGCATCGGCAAGCCGGATCTCCTGCGTCGTCGTCTTGGTCGATTGCGGCTGATACGCCGACAGGATGCCCCATTGCGTGACGAAGCGCTGATATTCCTCACGGCTGCACGAGGTGACGCCGGCGACATTGCCCGCGTTACAATCGTTGAGGAAGTTGGCGTAGCCCGGCACGCTGGTCGGCGCCGTTGCGCCCGTCCAGTAGCGGGAGAAATAGGGCGAATAGTCGAAATTGAACGCCAGATCGCGCTTCGAATACGACGCAATCGCGGTCAGCGTCGCGAACTGGAAGTCCCAGTTCAGCGTTCCGCTATAGAGCTCGAACGTGTCCGACTGCGGCGTCTGGATACGCAGATCCTGGTCGAACTTGTCGCCATATAGCTCATAGCGGGTCTGGTTCCACGTCGGGCTGAAGCTGTTGCGGTCCTGATACACCGCCAGGCCGTCGATCGTCAGGTTCTCCGCCGGGCGGAAACGCACCATCAACCGCCCGCCATAGGTGCGGTTCTTGTTGAAGTCTTTCAGCCCAAGGACGGAATTGTCGATATAGCCAGCCGTCCGATCCCAGAATGCCACGGCGCGAACGGCCAGCACGTCATCGATCAGCGGCACGTTGATCATGCCGTCCAGGTTCGTGCCAACGCCGCTGCCGTGCTTCACCGTGGTCAGCTGGCCATTCACGGCGCCTTCGAAGTCGTTGAGGTCGGGCTTGTTGAAGATGAGGCGGATCGTGCCGCCCATCGAGCTGGCGCCGTACAGCGTGCCCTGCGGGCCGCGCAGCACCTCGGCGCGCTCCACGTCGAACAGGCGGATGCCGGGCTGCGTCCCGCCGGCGTCGTTGCTGACGCCGCTGGTGCCGGTGATCGGCGTTTCGTCATAATACAGGCCGACCAGCGGCTCGCCGGATGCGTAGAGATTGCGGATGATGACGCGGCTGCCACCATTCGCGCTTTCGTTGATGATGAGGTTCGGCGTTGTCCGCGTCAGCTGCTGGGAATCCGTGATCCCCTGCGCCACCAGAGATTCCGCCGTCACGGCAGAAATGGCGAGCGGGGTCTGCTGGATGCTGGTGGCCCGTTTCAGCGCGGTGACGACGATCTCGCCCGGATTGCTGTCATCCTCGGGCAGCGCTGGGGCACTGCCACCCGCCACTTCGGACGGCGATTGGGTCTGCGTTTGCGCAGGAACCCCGCTCGCTTCCTGGGCAAGCACGCTTGTCGCCGCCGCCAGCATCGAGACACCAAGCAACAATCGTCCGCCACGCAAGGCCCGCGCTGATCCCACCCTCATTTATACGCCCCCTCATTTTGGAAGCAGGCCGTTCCCACCCCGCAATCCAACTCAATGGACGGCGCGTTTGGAACTAACCTGAGGCTCCCATATCCCAGGACGATCCCGCCGCCGTCCTTTCAAACTATAAAAGTGTGTTGCCACGAGGATGGCAATCCTAATTTTCGTGCGGTTTGTATCACCTTTTGGAATGTTTGTTCCACGAAGCGGTCTTAGTCGACTATCTTGAACCATAATCAGCGATGCTAACGATTGATACTATCTGGCCCAGGCGATCCGTCCCCAGGCGCACACCGCGTTCGCGCGCGCATTCAGTGCCGAGATCCCGCGCGTTCATCCTGAAAAATTGCAGCCGCGCCCCGACTGTGCAAACCTCGCCATTCGCTTGAAGAAGCGGTGTTTGGGGGGGGGCACATGGCAACAAAATCAAAATTGGACGCATTCGACACCCGCATTCTTCAGATACTGACGGCGAACGGTCGCATATCCTGGCGCGAACTCGCCGATGAAATTGGCCTTTCCCTGACACCAACGCTCCGTCGTGTGCGTCGCCTGGAAGGTGAAGGATACATCCTCGGGTACACGACCCGCCTGAACGAACGTATTTTGAGCGGCGCTATTGAGGCGATGATCTCCGTAACCCTCGATCGTCAGTCGGATGAGGCGCTGACAATATTTGAACGTAGCATTCGGGATGTTGAGGAAGTCACCGATTGTTACCAGATGACCGGGGATTATGATTATCTGCTCCGCGTCGTCGTCAACGACCTCGAACATTATCAAGTGATGCTGGGCACTCTCTCCCGCATCCCGATGCTGTCGCGAATCAACTCCAGCTTCGTGCTGAAGACGGTGCTGCGTCGTACCGCGAAAGTGACGTGATCCCCCCCCCTGACCTCCTTCTCGGAATCTCCCGACAGGTTGGAGGGCACAGCCGGCCGTCACCGACCCAAACGACCATCAATGCCAGCCACCATCGACAGCGTAGATGCTTTGCACCAAGCTATAGCTTTGATGCATGATTAATGGTCTAAATCGACCGGTAAATACCGGCCACTTTGGTATTGCGTCAGTGATGGTTCCGTGATCGTATTTCACGGCAATGACAGTTGCTCGGCCGACGACTGCCGGAGACAGCGCAGATCAGACGTGAACAGGGGGGTTACATGCGAAAGAAGCTTCTGGCGGCAGGCGCGGCGCTTGCTGCGCTTCAGGCCGTGCCGGCCTATGCAAAGGATGTGGTAATTCACGCCGGAACGCTGATCGACGCGGTCGGCAACACGCCGCGCCGTCAGGCCAGCATCGTCATCAAGGACGACCGCATCGTCAGCGTCGAAAACGGCTTCGTGCCCGGTCCGGCCGGCGCCGAGGTGATCGACCTGTCGAACAGCACGGTCATGCCGGGCTTCATCGACGTTCACGATCACATCACCGGCGGCGGTTCGCGTCGTGATCGCCTGCGCGGCACTGCGGCGCAGCAGGGCATGCAGTCGGTCTGGAACGTGCGGGAAATCCTGAAGGGCGGCTTCACCTCCGTTCGCGATCTTGGCGGCAACATCGAAGTGCTCACCGCGCTTCAGGGCGCGATCAACGAAGGGCTTGTCCCCGGCCCCCGCCTCACCATCTCCGGCCCGGCGATCAGCCCGACGGGCGGTCACTCCGATCCGTCCAACGGCATTGATCCCGCCTGGGATCGCCATGATCAGTGGAAGATGACCGTCATCGACGGCCCAAGCGAGGCGATGCGTGCCGTGCGCGAACTGCGCAAGCGCGGCGCACAGGTGATCAAGATCCACTCGTCCGGCGGCGTCGCCAGCGTCGGTGACGATCCCACGCTTCAGCTGCTGAACGACGATGAGCTGAAGGCGATCGTCACCACCGCTCACTCGCTGGGCATGAAGGTGGCAAGCCACGCCCATGGCAAGGCCGGCGTGGACGCGGCGATCCGTGCCGGCGTGGATTCGATCGAGCACGGCACCTATGCCGACGACGAAACCTACCGCCTGATGAAGGAGCGCGGCACGTTCATGGTGCCGACCTTGTTCGCCGGTCGCGAAATCTATGACGTGGCAAAGGCGACGCCGGACAAGCTGCCGCCGACCGTTGCCGGAAAGGCGATCGCGGTGACACCCACGATGACCCAGAATGCGCTCGGTGCCTACCGCGCCGGCGTGAAGATGGCGCTTGGCACCGATCAGCTCGGCTGGCGTCCGCATGGCGAGAATGCGAAGGAGTTCGAATATCTCGTCACTGCCGGCGTCAAGCCGATGGATGCGATCATGATGGGCACCCGCAATGCGGCGGAGCTGCTGGGCAAGAGCGGCGAAGTGGGCTCTATCCAGAAGGGCCGCTATGCCGATATTGTTGCGGTGGAAGGCGATCCGCTGCAGGATATCAAGATCCTGCAATCGGTCCGCTTCGTGATGAAGGGCGGCAAGGTCTACAAGGCGAACGGGGAAATGCTCGCGGACAAGTGAGCCTGCGGCGGCGCCGGGGTTCATCGCCCCGGCGCCGCTTTCCCGTTGCGGCACAGATAGACACAGGCGCACGATTGCTACTGGGGAGGATGCCGGTCACCAATCGGGATCCTGATGCCAAAACAGCCTGTCGCCAACGGTCCGGCCACTACCTCACACACCAGTTTCGAGGACGCTTACGCGTTATGCATCGGCTGCATCCTGATCGCGGTCGGTCTGGCGATGCTTCGCGCCGCGCATCTGGTGACGGGCGGCACGGCCGGCCTCGCGCTGCTGATCTCCCGTTTCGTCTCGGTCAGCCCGGGCGTGCTGTTCGCCATCCTCAACCTGCCCTTCTTCATCCTGGCGGCGCGGGTGATGGGCAGCTGGTTCACCGCGCGCACGATCCTGGTCAGCCTGGGCATCGCTGGCATGTCGGTGGTGATCGACGCGACCACCAGGATCGCCAGTGGCAATCCAGCGGTGGCCGCAGTGGCCGGCGGCACCCTGCTTGGCATGGGGACATTGGCGCTGGCGCGTCACGGCGCGGGTGTGGGCGGCGTCGGCGTGGTCACCTTGTGGCTGCAGAACGCCCGTGGCTGGAACGCCGGCCGGACGCAGATCGCCATCGACGCGCTGGTGCTGGCTGCGGCTGGCATCTACCTGCGTCCCGATCGCCTGCTCTGGTCGGCGGTCAGCGCGCTGATGATGGCCTCGGTCGTGTACCTCTGGCACCGTCCGGGCCGGTACACGGGCGTATCGCCGACGCGACGGCGCGCGCGGCGATGAGGCAGCCGCCAAGAAAGATCAGCATTGCTGACCTATTTGGCTTGAACACCGAAACTTCGTGCCGCTATGCTGCAAAGCGGAAGGCGCCCGGCGCTCCTTTCGTTCAACAAAACGATCATTCGGGGGCGTGCACATGATCGGCATCGTTCGCGTTGCGCTGTCCCGTCCGCTCACCTTCATCGTCATGGCGATCCTCATCGCCATCCTGGGCTTGCTGGCGGCAGTGCGGACGCCGGTCGACATCTTCCCCGAGATCCGCGTGCCGGTGATCGCAACGGCGTGGCAATATGCCGGCCTCCCGCCCGAAGAGATGGCAGGAAGGATGCTCGTTCCGTTTGAACGGACGCTCACCACCACCGTCAACGACATCGATCACGTCGAAAGCCAGTCCATGCAGGGCATGGGCGTGGTGAAGATCTTTCTTCAGCCCGGCGCCGACGTCCGCACCGCAACCGCGCAGGTCACGTCTGTGTCGCAAACGATGCTGCGCCAGATGCCACCCGGGGTCACCCCGCCGATGATCGTGAACTACAGCGCGTCGACCGTGCCGATCCTGCAGTTGGCGCTGCAAGGCCGCGGCATGTCGGAGGCGCAGCTGTTCGACCTGGCGCAGAACCAACTTCGCCCGCCGCTCGTCACCGTGCCCGGCGCCGCCGTCCCGCTTCCCGCGGGCGGGCGCCAGCGGCAGATCCAGATCGACCTCGATCCGCAGGCGCTCCAGTCGAAGGGCCTGTCCGCGCAGGACGTCGCCAATGCCATCGCGGCGCAGAACCAGATCAATCCGGTCGGCTTCGTGAAGATCGGCACGCTGCAATATGCCGTCCGGCTGAACAACGCGCCGCGCTCGGTCGAGGAGCTGAACAACATCCCCGTGCGCACCATCAATGGTGCCACCATCTACCTGCGCGATGTCGCCAATGTCCGCGACGGCGCCGCGGTTCAGACCAACGTCGTCCATGTGGATGGCGGCCGGTCGGTGCTGATGACGGTGATGAAGAACGGCGCCACCTCCACGCTCGACATCGTGGAGGGGATCAAGCGCAAGGTCGCGCAGGTGCAAAAGACGCTGCCCGACGCCGTAAAGGTCATTGAGCTTGCCGATCAGTCGATCTTCGTCCGCGCCGCAGTGATGGGCGTCGTGGTCGAAGGCGCGATCGCCGCCGCCCTCACCTCCGCCATGATCCTGCTCTTCCTCGGCTCGTGGCGCTCCACCGTGATCATCGCCATCTCGATCCCGCTCGCCATTCTCTTCGCGATCATCGGCCTCGCGCTTACCGGCAACACGCTGAACGTGATGACGCTGGGCGGCCTTGCGCTCGCCGTCGGCATCCTTGTCGACGATGCGACCGTCACGATCGAGAACATCAATTGGCACCTGGAGCAGGGAAAGCCGGTGCAGCAGGCGATCCTTGACGGTGCGCAGCAGATCGTGGCGCCCGCCTTTGTCGCGCTGCTCTGCATCTGCATCGTGTTCGTGCCGATGTTCTTCCTGCCCGGCGTCGCCGGCTTCCTCTTCGTGCCGATGGCGCTGTCGGTCGTGTTCGCGATGGTTGGCTCGTTCATCCTGTCACGCACACTGGTACCGACGCTCGCCGCCTATCTGCTGAAGCCGCACGCGCCCGGCCACATTCACGAGGCGGGTACGCCGGACAGCCGCAACCCGCTGGTCCGCTTTCAGCGCGCGTTCGAGGCCCGGTTCGAGCGGCTGCGCAGCGGCTACGGCGCGATGCTGGGCAACGTGCTGGCCGCGCCCCGTCCCTTCATCATCGGCTTTCTCGGCCTGATTGCAGTCTCGTTCCTGCTGGTGCCGTTCCTGGGCCAGAACTTCTTCCCCAGCGTCGACGCCGGCTCCATCGCCATCCACGTCCGCGCGCCTGTCGGCAGCCGGATCGAGGAAACCTCCGCCCAGCTCGACCGCATCCAGCGCACCATTCGCCAGATCATCCCGGCGGAGGAGCTCGTCTCGGTGGTCGACAACATCGGCCTGCCGTCCAGCTCGATCAACAACATCTACCTGAACTCCGGCACGTTCGGGCGCAGGACGGCGACATCCTGATCCAGCTCAGCCACGATCACGCGCCCACCGCCGATTACGTGGCGGCGCTGCGGGAGGCGCTGCCTCGCGCTTATCCGGGTACCAGCTTCGCCTTCCTTCCCGCCGACATCACCAGCCAGATCCTGAACTTCGGCGCCCCCGCCCCGATCGACATTGCCATTGCCGGAAAGAATGCGGCGGCCAATGCCGATCTCGCGCAGCAGATCTTGCGCCGTATCTCGCGCATCCCCGGCGTCGCCGATCCGCGCATCCAGCAGTCGACCCGCCTGCCGCAGCTCAATGTTGACGTGGACCGCTCGCGCATCGGCCAGTTCGGCCTCACGGAACGCGACGTGACGACCAGTGTCGGCGCTTCGCTCGCGGGAACCC
This sequence comes from Sphingomonas sp. IC4-52, assembly GCF_020707225.1. Classification (NCBI taxonomy): domain Bacteria; kingdom Pseudomonadati; phylum Pseudomonadota; class Alphaproteobacteria; order Sphingomonadales; family Sphingomonadaceae; genus Sphingomonas; species Sphingomonas sp. IC4-52. The sequence continues at coordinate 998,010 of NZ_JAJFEU010000001.1, forward strand.
AGCAAAGCGCCCCCGTCTTCTTCCTCAATCCCGAAAACGGCGTCAGCTATCCAGTGGTTGCTCAGGCGCCGGAATATCGCGTCGGCTCGCTCACCGATCTGTCGAACATCCCGGTGACGGCGAGCGCACAGGGGCGCCCATCGCAGGTGCTCGGCGGCATCGCCACCATCCGGCGCAGCAACGCCCCCGCGATCGTCTCCCGCTACAATATCGAACCGGTCACCAACGTCTTCGCCACTACCAGCGGCCGCGATCTCGGCGCGGTATCGGCCGACATTCTTGCCGTGATCCGGGAAATGGAAGCGAAAGCGCCGCCGGGCACCAGTATCACCCTGCGCGGTCAGTATCAGACGATGCGCAACGCCTTCACCGGCCTCGGTTTCGGTCTGCTTGGCGCGATCGTGCTGATCTACCTGCTGATCGTCGTGAACTTCCAGAGTTGGCTGGACCCGTTCGTGATCATCACTGCTTTGCCCGGCGCGCTTGCGGGCATTGTGTGGACGCTGTTCGTCACTGGTACGACGCTGTCCGTGCCTGCCCTGACCGGCGCGATCATGTGCATGGGCGTGGCCACCGCCAATTCGATCCTGGTGGTCAGCTTCGCGCGCGAACGGCTCGCCGTGCTGGGGGATGGCGTCGCCGCTGCCCTGGATGCCGGAATGACTCGCTTCCGCCCCGTGCTGATGACGGCGCTCGCCATGATCATCGGCATGTTGCCGATGGCGCTGGGCCTTGGCGAAGGCGGGGAGCAGAATGCGCCGCTCGGCCGCGCGGTCATTGGCGGCCTTCTGGTCGCCACCTTCGCGACGCTGATGTTCGTTCCCGTGATCTTCAGCCTCGTTCACCGCCGCACGCAGGCAGCGGCGCCCCAATCCGACGCCATGGAGCCTTCTCATGCCTGATGCCCCTGCCGCACCTCGCCGCTCGCGGTGGGTCGCAGTGACTGCCGGGGTCGGTGCGCTGGCGCTGGTCGCCGCTGGCGGCATCGTCAGCCGCATGAGCAACGAAAGCCGCCTCACCAGCCTTGCCGCGGAATCGGCGGTCCCGACCGTCCGGGTCATCCGGCCGGAAACCGGCACCGGCGCTGGCGAGCTTGTCCTGCCGGCTGATCTTCGCGCGCTGAACAGCGCGCCGATCTACGCCCGCACCTCGGGCTATGTGCAGCGGTGGCTGGTGAACATCGGCGAAACGGTGCGCCGGGGCCAGGTACTGGCCGTGCTCGACGCACCGGAGGTGGAGCAGCAACTCGCGGCCGCTCGCGCCGATCTGGAAACCGCACAGGCCAATCGCCGCCTCGCCGCCACCACGTCTAACCGTTGGGACCAGATGCTCGCCAAGGACGCGGTCTCCCGGCAGGAGGCGGATGAGCGCCGCGGCGAGCTTGCCGCCCGCACGGCGGTCGCGGCGGCCGCCGCCGCCAACGTCCGCCGGCTCGAAACCATGATCGGCTTCACGCGTCTGCGCGCCCCCTTCGATGGCGTGGTGATCAGCCGCAATGCGGAAATCGGGGCGCTGGTCACCGCCGGCAACGCCAGCGCGCAGCCGCTTTTCACCATCGCCGACGTGAAGCAGATCCGTGCGCTCGTCCGCGTGCCTCAGGCTTTTTCCGCGCAGGTAACCCCCGGCATGCCCGTCACGCTCGGCCTGCCCGAATATCCGGGGCGAAGCTTCACGGCGACCACCACGCGCAGCGCGGGTGCCGTAGACCCCACTTCGGGCACCGTGCTGGTCGAACTGCAGGCCGCGAATGGCGATCGCGCGTTGAAGCCGGGCGCTTATGCCCGCGCCACTTTCCCCATCCAGAATGCGCCGGGCGGCGTGATGGTGCCTCCCGGCGCGCTCATCTTCCGCCCGGAGGGGGCACAGGTCGCCGTGCTGGACGCAAATGGCCGCGCCCGGCTTCGCGACGTCGCCATTGGCCGCGATCTCGGCAAGTCGGTGGAGATCACGAGCGGGCTCACCATCCGGGATCGCGTCATCGACAGCCCACCGGACTCGCTGGCGAATGGCGACAAGGTCCGGATTGCTGCGGCGGATACCGATGGCTCCCGCTAAGCTCTTCCTCTTCGCTGGCGTCGCGCTGCCGGGCATTGCGCTTGCCGGCTGCGCCACGGCGCCCGATTACCAGCGTCCCGAAGTGCCCGCCGCCGCTGCCTTCAAGCAGGTAGACGGCTGGGTGCCTGCCGCTGCCGACGCGCGACCGGCGCAGCAATGGTGGCAGGTCTTCGACGATCCCGCGCTATCCGCGCTGATGCCCCGCGTTGCGTCGGACAATCCCGATCTCGCCAGCGCGGTCGCTCGTTATGAGCAGGCGCTTGCGGCTGTCGGCCAGGCTCGCGCGCCCTTGTTACCGCAGGTCGATGCCGGCGCCGATCTTTCCCGCGAACGCCTCTCCGCCGCACGCCCCCTCGCCTCGTCCTCGGCGCTTTACACAGAACGGCAGGTCGGCGCGTCTTTGTCCTATGAGCTGGATCTGTTCGGGCGCATCCGCAACCAGCTCCGCGACGCCCGCGCCCGGGCGGAGGCGAGCGACGCCGATACCGCTACGCTGCGCCTCGGCCTGGAGGCGCAACTCGCCGGCACCTATTTCGACATGCGAGCGCTCGACGCCCGGCTCGTGCTGTTGCGCGAGACCGTCACTGCCTTTCAGCGCGCCTATCAGCTCACGGATACCCGGCACGGCGGCGGCATCGCGTCCGGTCTCGATGTCAGCCGCGCGGCGACCGTGCTCGCCAATGCGCGCGCCGAACTCGATACCGTTGCTGCCGCTCGGGCGCGAAACGAACATGCCATCGCCATTCTGATCGGCGAAAACCCGGCCACCTTCTCCATCCCTTCGGCTCAGCAGGATGTGCTGCCCCCGACCATACCCGTTGGCCTCCCTTCGACGTTGCTGCGCGATCGCCCGGACGTGATCGCGGCAGAGCGCAGGGTCGCGGCGGCCAACGCCGGCATCGGCGCGGCTCGCGCTGCCTTGTTCCCGCAAGTCACTCTTGGCGCTGCCGGCGGCTTCCAGGCGGTGCGTGGCGACATTCTGGGCGCATCGAGCACCTTCTGGGCACTGGGCCCGCTCTCCGCACTCGCCTCCGTGTTCGACGGCGGCGCCCGCCGTGCCGCCGTGCGGGCGGCACGCGCCCAGTTTGACGAGGCAAGCGCCACCTATCGCGCGACCGTGCTCAACGCCTTTCGCGAGGTGGAGGACGATCTGGCGACCGGCCGTCATCTCGCCAACCGTTCCGTCAACCTGCTCACCGCCGCTCGTGCTGCCGAACGCACCCGTGAGCTTGCCCTCACCCGCTATCGCGACGGCGCGTCGGATTATCTGGAGGTCGTTACTGCCCAGACCGCCGCTCTGGATGCGCAGCGCGCGTTGATCCTGAACCGTAGCGAACAGATGCGCATCGCCGTCGATCTGGTCCGCGCACTCGGCGGTCTATATCCGGCCGCCCCTCCGACCGGCTGAGCCGAACCGCGGGCGATGCGCGCCGCTCCTGGTTTGGTCCGCGACAGCAGTCCTTGCGCGTGCGGTTGTGAGCGGCGCCCCCCCCACGGCAGCGGCTCGCAGCCCGCACACGTCTCACGCTTCAGCCATCATTTTCCCGAACTGGCCGTTCGCCTCCAGAACCAGGCCAATTTTCGCCAGCGCTGATCCGCTCGCGTAACGTCGGCGGCCGTTCGTCTCCGCGCGGCGGCCAGTTAATCAGCTCGTATGCGGGCCATTCGGGCCCCGCGTGGAACGAAGCACGCATCTCGGGCAATCCACCTGCATGACGGTCACCGATCTCGCCACGCGCACCTACAACCATAGCTTCCGGCTCGATCCGATCGTCCGCAGCCTCCTCGACACCGACTTCTATAAGCTGTTGATGTTGCAGCTTATTCAGTCTCGCCACCCCGACACTCAGGTTACCTTTTCACTGATCAATCGTACGCGCACGGTGCGATTGGCGGACGTCATCGATGAAGCGGAATTGCGGGAACAGCTCGATCACGCCCGAACGTTGCGGTTCTCCAAGAAGGAATTGATCTGGCTGGCAGGAAACACCTTCTACGGCGTAGAGCGAATGTTCCGCCCCAACTTCTTGAAATGGCTCGCTGAGTTTCAGCTTCCTGAGTACGAGTTGCACAAGGTCGACGGCCAGTTCGAACTCACCTTCTCCGGGCCATGGGCGTCCACCACCATGTGGGAAATCCCTGCCCTTTCGATCGTCAACGAACTCCGCTCCCGTGCCGCCCTGCGCCACCGCGGCCGGTTCGCGCTTGATGTCCTCTACGCTCGTGCCAAGGCGCGGCTTTGGGCAAAGGTTGAGCAATTACAGAATCTTCCCGATCTCGCCCTGTCCGACTTCGGCACCCGCCGGCGCCACGGATTCCTTTGGCAACGCTGGTGCGTGGAGGCGCTGAAGGAAGGGCTCGGGCCCCGATTTATCGGCACCTCGAACGTGTTGCTCGCGATGGACGCCGATCTCGAGGCGATCGGCACCAACGCCCACGAACTCCCCATGGTGGCCGCCGCCCAGGCCCGCAATGATGACGAACTCGCGCGCGCGCCCTACCGGGTACTCGAAGAATGGCAGGAAGATTATGCCGGTAACCTGCTGATTGTACTACCAGACACCTATGGCACCGCATCGTTCCTTGAAGCCGCGCCCGACTGGGTGGCGAACTGGACCGGCTTCCGTCCGGACAGCGCGCCACCAATAGAGGCGGGCGAGCAGATCATCCGTTGGTGGCAGGAAAAGGGCCAGGATCCCCGCGGCAAGCTGCTGATCTTCTCCGATGGTATGGACGTCGATTCCATCAGCGCGGCCTATCGCCACTTCCATGGCCGCGTGCGGATGAGCTTCGGCTGGGGCACGAACCTCACCAACGACTTCAGGGGCTGCGACCCGGAGGGAGACGCACCGCTCGCTCCCTTATCGCTGGTGTGTAAGGTCGTCCGCGTCGATGGCCGGCCCGCCGTCAAGCTCTCCGATAATCCGGCGAAGGCGACGGGAGAACCATCGGAAATCGATCGGTATCTTCGCGTGTTCGGCGGTGCCGGGCGGGTGTCGGCACCCGTCCGGGTCTGATCGCCGCGCCTCGTCAGAAGCTGCGCGGCATGCCTAGAACGTGCTCACCGACAAAGCTCAGGATCAGGTTCGAGCTGATCGGGGCAACCTGATAAAGCCGCGTTTCCCGGAACTTGCGCTCGACATCATAATCGGCCGCAAAGCCGAAGCCGCCGTGCGTCTGCAAACAGGCATTGGCCGCTTTCCAGGACGATTCCGCGGCAAGATGCTTGGCCATGTTTGCCTCCGCACCACACGCCTGGTGCGCATCGAACAGCCTGCACGCCTCGTAACGCATCAGGTCAGCGGCGCGCACTTCCATATAGGCTTGGGCGATCGGGAACTGGACGCCCTGGTTTTTCGCAATCGGCCGATCAAAGACGATCCGCTCCGATCCATATTGAACGGCACGCTCCACGAACCAGTAACCGTCGCCAATGCACTCGGCGGCGATCAGTGCACGTTCTGCGTTAAGTCCGTCCAGGATGTACCTGAAACCTTTGCCTTCTTCGCCAATCAGGCAGTCCGCCGGCAACTCCAGATCGTCGAAGAACACTTCGTTTGTCTCGTGGTTCACCATGTTGCGGATCGGTCGGATCTCCATGCCGTTCCCGATCGCCGCCTGAAGATCGACCAGGAAGATCGAAAGCCCATCCGCCTTCTTCTTCACCTCTTCGAGTGGGGTAGTTCTCGCCAGCAAGATCATCAGGTCCGAATGCTGGATGCGGCTGATCCATACTTTCTGGCCGTTCACGACATATTTGTCGCCGCGCCGCTCGGCTCGCGTCTTTAGCTCGGTCGTGTTGGTGCCCGTAGTGGGCTCCGTCACCGCCATGGACTGTAGGCGAAGCGTACCGCTCGCGATATCCGGCAGGAAGCGCCGCTTCTGCTTCTCCGAACCATGCCGCAGCAGCGTGTTCATGTTGTACATCTGCCCGTGACACGCGCCCGAATTGCCGCCCGCGCGGTTGATCTCTTCCATGATGATCGAGGCCTCGGTCAGGCCGAGCCCTGCCCCGCCGTAGCTTTCCGGGATCAGCGCCGCCATCCAGCCTGCCTTGGTCAGCGCCTCAACAAAGCTCTCGGGATAGGCACGTGCCTCGTCGACTTCGCGAAAGTAGCTGTCACCGAACTCGCGAACGAGCGCACGAACAGCATCACGGATCTCAGGAAAGTCGTCGCGAGCGGCGGGAATCATGATCGGGCCTTTCTGATCGGCGAAGATTGCTTGTGGTCGAGCGCGGCGATCTCGTCGGCAAGCTCCACAAGCCCCCGGGCGACATCGGCGAATTCCTGGTCAGTGATCGAGCCGGCGAATACGGAAGCCGAGACGCACAGCGTATGTGTTTCGTCCGGCAGGCAAACGGCGATCGAGGCGATTCCGGCGTAGCTGAAGCCGTCGTCCACGCCGAACCCTTGCGCCACCGCCTGATGAACTTCGTCCGCATAATCATCGAAGCTGATAGGTCGCTGCCAGCGCACGGCGGCGAACCGACGCGCAAGCTCGTCGCGGCTCACGCGCTGCCCTGCCGCGAGTGCCCGGCCAACGGCACCACTGCCGATCGGCTGGCGCTGCCCCTCTTCCATGTGAATGCGGGTGGCAGCGACGCTCTGGCCCAATGCTACCAGTTGCAGGCGATCCCGCCCTGTCACGCGCCACAGGCCGACCGGCGCCCCCCATGTCCGCGCCGCTCGCTCGAGAAGCGGCCGCGCGCGGGCAACGAGCCGTGTTGCACGGTCAAGGTCACCCGCCGCCAGCTCCGACCATGGCGCCGCCAAGGCATAGCGTTTGCCCTCGCCAAGCGAGAGCACCCCTTCCCCCACCAGCGTTCGCAGAAGGCCAAGGCAACTCGATGGGCTGATGCCGCAGGTCTGCGCGATCTCTGACAGCGTCAAGGCGCGACCATTCGCCAGCGCGCGCATGATCGCGAAAGCCTGAACGACAGACGGCACCGGAGAACCCATATCGACCTTCTAGTCTTCATCAGACTGAAACCGCAATGCGCCACCTTGAAATGAGCGCTGGCGCGCCGTAACCCGTGCATCCGCAGTTCAAGGAGAGCGGAATGGCGGGTATTCTCGAGGGCAAGGTCGTCGCGGTGACTGGCGCCGGGCGCGGCATCGGGCGCGAGATCGCCCTGCTCTGCGCACGCGAGGGCGCGTCCGTCGTGATCAACGATCCGGGCGTCGGCGGTGGCGGCGAAGGCGGCGAATCGGGCCCCGCCGAACAAACCGCATCGGACATCGTCGCCGCGGGCGGCAAGGCCGTCGCCAATCTCGCCAGCGTGGCCGATCCCGCGGCTGCCGCCACCATTGTCGAGGATGCGGTGAAGCACTTCGGCCGCATCGATGCGGTGGTGAACAACGCCGGCATCCTGCGCGATTCGATCTGGCACAAGATGAGCCACGAGGATTGGCGCGCGGTGATCGACGTCCACCTCAACGGCGCGTTCAACGTCTCCAAGGCGGCCACGCCCTATTTCCGCGAGCAGCAGTCCGGCAGCTTCATCCACTTCACCTCAACCAGCGGCCTCATCGGTAACATCGGCCAGGCGAATTACTCTGCCGCCAAGGCCGGCATCATCGGCCTGTCGCAGTCAATCGCGCTCGACATGGCCCGCGCCGGCGTCCGCTCGAACTGCATCGCGCCGTTCGCGTGGAGCCGCATGACCGCCTCGATCCCGGCCGAGACGCCGGAGGCGAAGGAGCGGGTCGCCCGCCTCCAGACGATGAGCGCCGACAAGATCGCGCCGCTCGTCGCCTTCCTCGCCTCCGACCTGTCGAAGGACGTCAGCAACCAGGTCTTCGCGGTGCGCAAGAACGAGATCGTGCTCTTCTCCAAGCCGCGCCCGATCCGCTCGATGACGAAGCTGGAAGGCTGGACGCCGCAGTCGATCGCGGACGAGCTGGTCCCCTCCTTCCGCCCCAGCTTCGCCCGCGCCGACGAAGTCTCCGCCCACGTCTTCCCCTACGATCCGATCTGAGGCCAGTCGCCATGTCCAATCTCAACCCCGGCATGGATGCCGAGACGTTCGACCAGTTCATCGATCAGCTGCGCCGCTACGTGCGCGATCGGCTGATCCCGGCCGAACGCGACATCATCGAGAGCGACTGCATCCCGCCCGAGATCATCGACGAACTGCGCGAGATGGGCCTCTTCGGCATCACCATCCCGGAGGAATATGGCGGCGCCGGGATGAACATCTCCCAGTACACGCGCACGATCCGCGAACTGGCCTATGCCATGCCGTGCTTCCGCTCGATCATCTCGATCACGATCGGCATGTTCACCTCGGCGATGAAGAACGGCGCCACCGAGGCGCAGCGGCAGGAATGGCTGCCCAAGCTCGCCGCCGGCACAATCACCTCCTTCGGCCTGACCGAGCCGGGCTCAGGCAGCGATTCCGCCGGCATGCAGACGATGGCCATCCGCGCCAGCGACGGCGGCTGGGTGCTGAACGGCACGAAGCGCTACATCACCAACGCGCCGCAGGCGGAAGTGGCGCTGATCATGGCCCGCACCTCGAAGGAGCCGCTGCCGAAGAACGCGCACGTATCGGCGTTCATCGTCCCGATGAACACACCGGGCGTCAGCGTCGGCAAGTCCGACAAGAAGATGGGCCAGGCTGCCAGCCACATCGCCGACATCATCCTCGAGGACGTGCACCTGCCCGCGGACGCGTTGCTCGGCGGCGAGGAAGGCAAGGGCTTCATCACCGCGATGAAGAGCCTCGACAACGGCCGCCTCTCGGTCGCCGCCGCCTCGATCGGCTATGCCCAGCGCGCGCTGGATTCCGCTCTCCGTTACGCCAACGAGCGCAAGGCGTTCGGAGAGCCGATCGCCAATTTCCAGCTGATCCAGCAGATGCTGGCGGAAAGCGATATCGAGATCTACGCCGCGACGACGATGCTGGAAGACGCGGCGCGCCGCGCGGACGCTGGCGAGAACGTGCTGCGCAAGGCCGCCGCCGCCAAGGTCTTCGCCTCCGAGGCATGCGGCCGGATCGTCGATCGCGTGGTGCAGGTCTATGGCGGTGCCGGCTATCTCGCCGAATATGAGGCGGAGCGCTTCTTCCGCGATGCGCGCGTCTATCGCATCTACGAAGGCACCACCCAGATCCTCCAGCTCCAGATCGCCAAGCACATGCTGCGCGAGTTCAACGCCGGAGTGAATTGAGATGTACAACCTCCTCCCCGGCCTGACCGTGATCGAGGCGTCGTCCTTCGTCGCCTCGCCTACCGCCGGGCTCTATCTCGCGCAGATGGGGGCGGAGGTGATCCGCGTGGACCAGATCGGCGGCGGTCCGGATTTCCGCCGCTGGCCCGTCACGCCGAACGGCGATTCGCTCTACTGGGAGAACCTCAACCGCGCCAAGAAAAGCCTCGCGCTCGACCTTGGCCGGCCGGAGGGGCGCGAATTGCTCCAGGCGCTGGTCCGCGCGACCGGGCAGTTCGTCACCAACTTCCCGGTAAAGGGCTTTCTCGCGCATGACACGCTGGCGGAAGGCCGCCCAGATCTCATCACAGTGCGCGTGATGGGCTGGGCCGATGGCAGCCCGGCGCTCGACTATACCGTCAACAATGCGGTCGGCTATCCGATGCTGACGGGGCCGGGGCCGGACCCGGTCAACCATGTCCTCCCCGCCTGGGATCTGCTGACCGGCGCCTATGCTGCCTTCGCGCTAATGGCCGCGCTGCGTCGCCGTGACGCGACCGGCGAAGGCGGAGAGATCCGCATCCCGCTCTCCGACGTCGCGATCGGTACCGTCGCCAACCTTGGCGGGATCGCCGAGGTAATGGACACCGGGGCCGATCGCCCGCGCCTCGGCAACACCGTCTTCGGCCTGTTCGGGCGCGATTTCACCACGCGTGACGGCAAGCGCACGATGATCGTCGTCGTCACCCATCGCCAGTGGGCGAACCTCGTCGCCGCGCTGAACCTCGGTGTGTCGATCGCGCGCGTCGAGGCCGAACGCGGCGTCAGCTTCGCAGCCGACGATGGCCTGCGCTTCACCCACCGCGATGCGCTGTTCCCGCTGTTCGAAGCAGCGATCGGATCGCGGGATCATGCCGATCTTGCTGCCGCCTTCGATGCCGGCGGCATCGTCCACTCCGCCTACGGCAATATGGCCGATGCGGTGCGCGATCCGCGGCTCGTTACCGAGAATCCGATCTTCGGCACTGCGGACGATCCCAGCGGCACGCGCTATCCCGCGGTCGGCGCCTTCGCGACGCTGCCGGGCGAGGAACGCCGCCCGCCCGCGCCCGCGCCGCGAAACGGCCAGCATAGCGAGCAGGTGCTCGCCGAAACCCTCGGCCTGTCATCGGGTGAGATCGCGCGGCTGTTCGACGCCGGTATTGCCGGAGGTTCTGGGCGCTAAAACAAATACGAATGTGCCTTGGTCACCTGAGCGGTTGCGCGTGAGCGGGAACAGGTCAAACATGATGTCCTATCTCCCGCAAAAATGAGTTGTTCGTGACCAAGCACTTCCTTCTCGCGCTCATCGCCAGCTCCGCGCTTTCCGCCCCCCTCGCCGCCCAGGAAAAGCCTGACGCTAAGCAGCCGCCCGCACGCACGCACGCCGAGGCGGTGAAGGCCGAGGCGGAAGCTGCCTGGGCCAAGGCGCCGATCGAAGAGACCGAGACTCGCACCCGCGACAGCGTCACGATCAACGGCAAGCGCTACAATTACGTCGCATCGGCCGGCACGCTGACGACGCGTGACAACGAGGGGAAGCCGACCGCCTCGATGTTCTACACCGCCTATACGCTGGACGGGACGAAGCCGGGCACGAAGCGGCCGATCACGTTCCTGTTCAACGGTGGTCCGGGCTCGCCCTCCTTCTGGCTCCGCATGGGATCGTTCGCGCCCGTCCGCATTCGCACCACCAGCCCTGAGTTCGTGCGTCCGGCACCCTATGATGTCGGGCCGAACCCGGATTCGCTGCTCGACAAGACCGACCTCGTCTTCCTCGACGCAATCGGCTCGGGCTATTCGCGCCCCCTGGGTGATGCGAAGCCGGGCGACTTCTATGGCGTGGACGAGGACGTCGACGTTTTCGCCCGCGCTATCATGCGCTACGTGACCAAATACGGCCGCTGGATGAGCCCCAAGTTCATCCTGGGCGAAAGCTACGGCACGCTGCGCGCTGGCGCTCTGGCTTATCAGCTGCAGGACCGCGGCATGGCGCTGAACGGCGTTATGCTGCTCAGCTCGATCATGAACTACGGCTATCGCCAGCCGGGTCTGGACCAGGTCTATATCAATTACCTGCCCAGCTACGCCGCGACTGCCTGGTATCATAATCGCCTGCAGAACCGCCCGGCAGACGTCGCCACGATTGTCGCTCAGGCGCGCGCCTTTGCCACCGGGCCGTACATGGCCGCGCTCGCCAAGGGCCAGCTGATCTCTCCACAGGAGCGCGATCAGGTTGCCGAGCAGATGAGCAAGCTGACCGGGCTCAGCCTCGACTTCATCAAGCGGGCAAACCTGCGGATCGATCTTCCGCGCTTTCAGAAGGAATTGCTGCGCGGATCAAACCGCACGGTCGGCCGGTTCGATTCTCGTTACCTCGGCGTGGACACCGATGCGGCGGGCGAGCGCCCCGAAACCGATGCGTCGTCTGACGCGGTATCAGGCGCGTACATTGCCTCGTTCCAGGACTATGTGCACTCGACGCTCGGCTACAAGACCGACCTGCCGTACCGCTTGTCGGCCCGCGACGGCGCCGGTTGGAAGTGGAACTGGGCGCATAAGGCACCGGGTGGCGGCTATGGCAGCCAGAACAATCCTAATACCGCGATCGATCTCGCCGCCGCGATGCGTACCAATCCGTATCTCAAGGTGCTTTCGCTGAACGGCTATTACGACATGGCCACGCCCTTCTTCGGCACCGAGAACGATCTTGGCCACATGATGCTGGAGCCGGCGCTCCAAGCGAACCTGACGTACACCTACTATCCCGCCGGGCATATGACGTATCTGAACCCGGACGCGCTGCGTCAGATGAAGCGCGATCTGGCCGGCTGGTATGACGAGGCGGTGAGCGATGCCCGCTCCGCAACCCCGCCTGTGCCACCCTCAGGGCAGGCCGGCACGGTGACCGGCCAGACGCCGAACTGATCGGCAGGCCCGCAGCGCGCCCGAGTGGCGCGCTGCCACCCCGTAACTCGCAATGCTGGAACGACGAACGTCCACTTCCTGCATCCCGCTCAGTCCGTCGCGCCGCCGCGCCTTGTCCTGTCGCATCGGGTCCACCGCTCCCCTTGAACGATCGTAAATTGCCGGGTTACGAGAACGGTTAATCAGGCGGCACGCCTTTGTTGGGGCAGATGGTCGCGGCTGATCGGGGAGACGGATAGTGTTGCAAGGCATTCGGGTGGTGGAGCTGGCCACCTATGTCGCTGGGCCCGGCGCGGCCGCTTTACTGGCGGATTGGGGCGCGGAGGTGATCAAGGTGGAGGCGCCTGGGGGCGATCCGATCCGCACCTTCTATGCGTCGGTCGGCCGTGACGATGCCGAGAACCGCGTTTTCGAGAACGACAATCGCGGCAAACGTTCGATTGTTCTCGACTTGTCCACTCCGGACGACACAGAGGTGTTGCGCCGCCTGCTTGCCACCGCCGACGTTTTTGTCACGAATACGCGACCGCAAAGCCTGGAGCGGCTCGGCATTTCGTGGGAGCAACTTCGCGCCATCAAGCCGGATCTGATCTTCGCGAACTTCACCGGATATGGCCCAGTGGGCGAGGATGCGGACAAGCCGGGCTTCGACATCACCGCCTTTTGGGCACGATCAGGGCTTTGCTGGCTGACCACGGTGAAGGGCGGCGATCCAGCCCAGTTGCGCACGGGCATCGGTGATCACATGTCCGCCATGGGGCTCGCCGCCGGGATCATGGCCGCCCTGTTCCACCGCGAGCGGACTGGTGAGGGTCAGAAGATCGAAACCTCGCTGCTCCGCATGGGCATCTATGCCGCGAGCAGCGAACATTCGGTTCAGTTGCAGCTCGGCAAGCTCGCGTCCCCTCGCCCTCGTGCCCAGGCGCAAAATCCGCTCAACAATTTCTTCAAGACCTCCGATGACCAGTGGTTCGTCGCCGTCCCTCGGCAAGGGGTGGATGACTGGCCACGCTTCGCCGCCGCGATCGGCCGGACTGATCTGGTCGATGATCCCCGCTTCAACTCCATCCGCGCCCGTCGCACCAATGCGGCGGAAGTAGTGGCGCTACTGGACGAAGCCTTTGGGCAAATGACCTGGGAGGAAGCGCGTGCCGTTTTGACAAGGGAGAAGCTGGTCTTCTCTCCCGTCCTGTCCGTGGCGCAGGCAACACAGGATGCGCAGGCGAACGCCGCCGGCTGCTATGTTGACGTTGCCGACGAGGCCGGAGAAACGATCAGGGTGCCCGCATCCCCCATCGACTTCGGTGTACCTCGCCCGGCGCGTCGCCGCGCGCCGGCCCTTGATGCTGACGGCGCAGCAATCCGCGCCGAGCTCAACGTCGGCTCCGGTGGAAGTGCCTCGTGAGCAAGCTCGCCCATGCTCAGCAGGAAAGCACTGAGCTTGCGTTGACCGGTTCCGGCCGCGCCGCGCCACCGGCCCGCGATCTCCTGCTGCAGGCAGCCAGCGATCTGATGATCGAACTCGGCACGCCCGATGTGTCGCTGCATGCCATCGCTCGTCGGGCCGGCGTCACTGCGCCCTTGGTCAAATATTATTTCGGCGGCAAGGAAGGGCTGCTGCTGGCGCTGGTGGAGCGGGACACGGCGCGTTCGCTCGCCCAATTGGAGGCGCTGAACGCCCTCGAGCTCGATCCACTTTCCAAGCTCAAGCTTCACATCAAAGGGATTGCCCGGACCTATAGCCGCTATCCGTATCTTGTCGGCTTGCTCAATCACCTGTTGCGGGAGTCCCGCACGGAGGCTTCGGAGCAGATCAAGACGAGCTTCGTCACGCCGCTGATCGACGCGCAGCGACGGATTGTAGAGGACGGCATCGCAGCCGGACAGCTGCGCCCGATCGATCCTGACCATCTTTACTATATGATCGTCGGCGCGTGTAATTACCTGTTCTCGTCACGCGTCGTCTTCGCGAACATCATGGGCGAAAAGCTGAATGGCCCTGAGTTCGAGCGCGATTTCGCTCACTCCGTGATCGACGTCATTCTGCACGGACTTCGCGTCTGAGCTTACCAGGCGCAATCAACCTTTTCGCCACCGCAGACACTGATAAAATTTCTCCATGCGAACTGCACACAGGAGGGCGTAAGGTGAAGATCCACCGCTATGTGCTTAACCTGGAATGGACCGGCAACCGCGGTGAGGGCACACGCACCTTGTCCGGGTACGGGCGAGAACACCGGATATCCGCCGGGGCCAAGCCACCGATCAACGGGTCATCAGATCCCAGCTTCCGCGGAGACCCGACATGCTGGAATCCGGAGGAGTTGCTCGTTGCGTCAATCGCGGCCTGTCACAAGCTCTGGTACCTTGGCCTCTGCGCAGAGGCTGGCGTGATCGTTCAGGGCTACACGGATCAGCCCGAGGGCCTGATGGTCGAGGAGGCCGGTGGGGCAGGGCAGTTCGAGAGCGTCACCCTGCGTCCGTGCGTCACCATCGCCGCCGGATCAGATCCCGAGCTCGCCGTGGCCCTTCACGATAAAGCGCACGCCATGTGCTTTATCGCGCGATCAGTGAACTTTCCTGTCCGGAACCTGCCGACCATACGCACCGGCTGACCGCGAATTTGCCCGCAGGCCGAACGTGGCGTCAGATGACGTGACGCAGATGACCGGTGGTCGAGATCGCGCCCCGCACCGACGGTGCGTTTCATCAGGCGCGATGCCGATGCGGGCGTCAGTCCTTCTTGGCGGACAGGTGCTTGCTGAGGTGCTTGTTCATCTCGAACATGGTCACGGATTTCTTGCCGAAGATCTTCTCCAGCTTGTCATCCGCGTTGATCTGGCGGCGGTCCTTGGCGTCCTGCAGATCGTTTTTCTTGATGTAATCCCACACCTTGCTGACGACTTCGCTGCGGGGCAGGTCGTTCTTGCCGACGATTTCGGCCAGTTCAGGGGAGGGCGTCACCGGAGCCGTGATGCCGCCGCGAGCACCGCCGGCAGGCTTCCCGGTGGCCTTCACCTTCTTTTCCGCCGCCTTGGTTTCGTCCTTGCCACGCTTTTCTGCGGTCCGCGCCATCGGTCTCTCCTCTTTGTTGCCGGATCCTAACACCGGATAGCCGCCAATCCAGCGTGTTTAAGCGACACGGCTTGGCGAAGTTCCGCGATAGGTGCGCAATCGCGCAAACGCGCCCGCCCTGAACCTGTCAGCCGATCGCTCGTTTGCCGATGATGGACTCGCTTGCCGCTGCCTCAGTCGAACCGCGCGGCCGTCCCGGATGGCGTCCTCGCCGGCTTCTTGTCACTCGCTCGGCACGACAGTTCGACCATGCACGCGCGATCATGGAACGGGCATCCAGCTTCGGCGTCCCAATCGTCGAACTCGCCGGTGATCGACTGAACCTCGATTTGGCGCCCGATCCCCGGCGCGCCTACACGGAGGCAAAGGCGACCCTCGCGGTGGTGGTGGCGCCGCCATCGAAGCGCCGCCTTCAGCCCATCGCTCCCAGTGCCGACTGGCGTGTGGACCTGGCAGAAGGCTGCCCGGCGCATTGCAGCTATTGCTATCTTGCCGGCTCGTTGAAGGGGCCGCCGATCACGCGTGTGTACGCCAACGTGGACGAGATACTCGAAGGGGTGCCAGCCTATCTCGGACAAGGCACCGTCACGTCACGCAGTCGTTTCAGGGCGCATGAAGGGACCACCTATGAAGCATCCTGCTATACTGACCCCCTTGCACTGGAGCCGCTGACCGGGTCGCTCTCCGCTGCGATCCGCTGGTTCGGACGCTGGGAAGCGCCAGCGCAACTCCGCTTCACCACCAAGTTCGCCGACGTCGAGGCGTTACTGGCGCTCGATCACGGTGGCCGCACCCGAATGCGCGCGTCGATCAATCCCGCCGCCTTCGCGCGCTTCGAAGGGGGCACGGCGCCGGTTGCTGCCCGGCTGGCGGCACTCGGCCGGATGGCGCGCGCCGGCTATGCCGTGGGTCTCACGATTGCGCCCATCATTGCAGCGGAAGGCTGGGAGGAGGCGTACGGCACGCTCATCGAGCAGGCCGCTGCCGCTCTCGGCGATACAGGATCGCTCGATCTGACGGTCGAATTGATCACTCACCGCTTCACGCCGGGATCGAAGGCGATCCTGGAAAGCTGGTACCCGGGCGCAGGGCTCGACATGAGCGACCGCCACCGGACCACAAAGCGCACGAAGTTCGGCGGGGAAAAGCAGGTCTATGATACCGAGACGATGCGGATGCTGCGCACGTTCTTCGAGGATAACATCGCTCGCGTCCTTCCGTCAGCGCGGATCCTCTACTGGACATGACGATCTTCTTCACCGCCGACACCCACTTCGGCGACCATCGCACGATCAACATCTGGCGGCGCCCCTTCAGCAGCGTCGCTGATATGGACGCTGCGCTCATCCAGCGCTGGAACGCTGTTGTCGAGCCGGGCGATACTGTCTGGCACCTCGGCGATGTTGCGCGGCGAGCATCAGATGTTCCGGCTTTGCTCGCCGCCTTGAACGGCACCAAGCATCTCATCCGCGGCAACAACGATCCTGATGGTACGGTCGCCGCCAGGCACTGGGCAAGCACGGCCGACTATGCGGAACTGGAGGTCGACGGACATCGCCTCGTTCTGTGTCACTATCCCTTTCGCTCGTGGAACGGCCAGCACCGCGGCGTCATCAATCTCCATGGGCATAGCCATGGCCGGCTGGCCCCTATGCGCCGCCAGTTCGACGTGGGCGTCGATGCCAATGATTTTGCGCCCGTATCGATGAGCGATCTCCTGGCAAAGCCGCGCCCGCGGGAACGCAGTGGCGTGCCGCCCGTTCGACCGGCCTCATCATAGTGGATCTTGCTCCTGAATGTCCCGATCTCCTGATGCGGAACGTGCCGCCTTGCCGCCGTTTGGCGAACTGCCGCCCTCGCCGATGAGCATTGCGGAAACCGCAGCCGGGGTCGCCCCCCTACTCGCGTCGCGCGATGTGATCGTGGCCGTCGCCGACGAAACTTGTGCCTTGGCCCTGGCACGAACGTTAGCTGCCATGATGCCTGGCGCGGATGTTCTGTTCTGCCCCGGCACCGACGCGCTACCCGGCGACGAAGCCCCTCCCTCCCCCGCCAATGTCGGCCAGCGCGTTTCGGCGCTTCGAGCTATTCGCCGGAACAGTGGCGCCGACGACGGTGCCCAAATTGCGCTGGTAACATCTGGAGAAGCGCTGGCTCGCGCCTATCCCCCGCCAGCAGCCTTCGATGCCGAACCTCCATCCGTGACGGTTGGCGGGGCGTGCGACCTTGCCCAGTTGAACGAGGAACTTCTCGGTCTTGGCTACGTCACTGACGAGCGCGTGGATGAGCCCGGCGAAGTGGCGCTGCGGGGCCAAGTGCTGGATGTGTTCCCAGCCGACGTCGAGGCGCCGCTCCGCATCGAGGTGGCGGATGGCAAGATCGCAAGCCTCCGCTTCTACGATCCGTCTGATCAGCGCAGCATGGAGGACGTCGAAGCGCACGAACTCGGCCGCGTCGCCGAACCGGCGCTCGACGACAACCGCGTCACCTTGATCGACCATCTGCCCGACGCGGTGCTCGCCATCACCCACAGGGCTGACGAACGTCGCCGTCGCCTTCTCGCCCTCAGCCGCGATGCGGGACGGCGGGGTAGCCGGCGCGCAGCCCGCGACATCGTCGACGACAACGCCTGGTCCAAGGCGCTTACGGGTCGCGAAACGCAGCCTCTCGATCAGGAAGCCGCGCCGCCCGCCCGTTTTGTCGAGCAACGTGCCTCCTTGGCTGCCTTCGCGAAGGTCGCGAAACAGGCGCTCGCAAACGGTGAACGGCTCGTCTTGTTGGGCAGCGAGCGCGATCTGCGGTTCCTGACGCGCCGCATCGAAAAGCGGTTGGACCTCGCGGCGCAATCTGCAGAGAGTTGGCAGACGGTGCTGGAGGCACCCGAAGGCGCCTTCCTCACGCTCGCCGCGCCGGCAGACCGCGGTTTTCGCCGCGACGGCATATTGGCGATTGCCGCGGCCGATCTGCTCGGCAGCCGCGCGGAGCGTGAAGATGGCGCCGCTCACCGGGTCGATCTGTCGTTCGTGCAGACGGCCGAAATCCGCGTTGGCGACACGGTCATCCATGAAGATCACGGCATCGGCGTGGTTGCCGGGATTGAGCCTCTGTTGAGTGTGGATGGCAGCGGCGGCGACACGATCAAGCTCACCTACGCCAAGGACGCCGTCCGTCTGGTGCCGGTTGCCGAGGCGGATCGCCTGTGGCGCTACGGCGCGGAAGATGATGCGGTGACGCTCGACACCCTGGACGGTCGGACCTGGCTGGAGCGCCGCGGCGAGATCGCTGAGGCGATTGCCGAAACTGCGCGTCAGCTCACGCAGCTTGCCGCAGAGCGCGAGGCACGCACCGCGCCGGTGCTGGACCCGACGCCAGCCGCCTATGAGCGGTTCGCTGCCGGTTTCCCCTTCTCCGAGACGGCCGATCAGCTTGCTGCTATTGAGGCCGTTCGAAGCGACCTTGCTTCCGGGAAGCCGATGGACCGCTTGGTTATCGGTGATGTCGGTTTTGGCAAAACGGAAGTCGCCTTGCGCGCGGCCGCCATCGCGGCTCTCTCCGGCAAGCAAGTCGCCTTGGCAGCGCCCACCACCGTCCTCGCACGGCAGCATCTGGAGAGCTTCACCGAGCGATTCGAAGGCACTGGCATCAACGTCGCCGGCCTGTCGCGTCTGTCCAGCGATGCGGAGAAGAAGCGCGTGAAGGCCGCGCTCGCCGATGGCAGCGTTCAGGTTGTGATCGGCACCGGCGCCGTCGCGGGCAAGGGCGTGAAGTACAAGGACCTCGCGCTGGTCATCATCGATGAAGAGCAGCGGTTCGGTGCAGCCGACAAGAAGAAGCTGCAGGATCTCTCCGCCGGACACCTCCTCACGCTATCCGCAACGCCGATCCCCCGTACGCTGCAATCGGCGCTGGTAGGGTTGCGGCAATTGTCGGTGATCGCCACGCCGCCGGCCCGTCGCCAGCCGATCCGCACGGCGGTTTCGACCTTCGCGCCCGCTACCCTGAGGAGCGCCTTGCTTCGTGAACGCGCCCGTGGCGGCCAGAGCTTCGTAGTCGTTCCCCGAATTTCGGACATGCAGCCGTTGGCGGAACAACTCACCAAGCTCGTGCCAGAGCTCGAGCTGCTGCAAGCCCATGGCAAGATGCCCGCTGCCGAGATCGACGAGACAATGGTGCGCTTCGGCCGCGGTGACGGAGACGTGTTGCTAGCCACCAACATCATCGAAGCCGGCCTCGACGTGCCGCGCGCAAACACCATGGCGATCATTCACGCCGATCGCTTCGGCCTGTCGCAGCTTCATCAGCTTCGTGGACGGGTAGGCCGCGGGCATCGGCGCGGACAGGTATTGCTGTTCACCGAAGCTGATGATGCCATCTCGCCGCGCACTTTGAAGAGGCTTCGTACGCTGGAGGCGTTTGACCGGCTGGGCGCAGGTTTTGCGATCAGCGCACGTGATCTCGACATGCGCGGGGCTGGCGACCTGCTTGGCGATACCCAGGCTGGTCACATGCGGCTGATCGGCGTCGAACTCTATCAGCAGTTGCTGGAAGATGCGCTTCGCACGGAGCGCGGGGAGACGGTGGAGCGCTGGACGCCAGAGTTGCAGCTGGGCATCGAAGGACGGCTTTCAGCGGAATGGATTCCGGAAGAGGATCTGCGCATCACCCTTTATGCTCGTCTCGGGCGCCTGCGTAGCGATGCGGAGCTCGACGCCTTTGAAGCAGAGCTGGAGGATCGTTTCGGCGAACTGCCCGAGGAGGCGCTTCTTCTCATGTCGATCGCACGGGTGCGGGAGCGCGCACGGGCGCTCAACATCGCCCGGATCGACGCGGGTCCTGCCGCAATGGCGCTGACGCCGCGCAGCGGTGGCTCGGAGGCGTCGCAGATCGACGGCTTGATCGAGAAGGATGGGCGCTTGCTGCTCAAGGAAGCATTGGAAGACCCGTCCGCCCGGCTGGACAGGTTGGCGGCCCTACTCGCGTAGCGCCGCCGTCTGCTGGTCAGGGGTTTCCCTTGCCGCCATGGGCGCCGACCACCGTACCGGTCGAGAAGCTTGCGTCATCGGCGGCCAGCGTCACATAGAGGGAGGCAAGCTCGGCCGGCTGACCCGCACGTCCCAATGGCGTGTCCTGTCCGAACTCACCCATTTTGCCCGGCAATTGTCCGCCAGCGACCTGTAGCGGTGTCCATACCGGTCCGGGCGACACGGCATTCACCCGGATCCCCTTCTTGGCCAGCTGCTTTGCCATTCCTTTGGTGAGGTTCAGGATCGCTGCCTTGGTGGACGCATAATCGATCAGCTCTTCCCCCGGGTCATAGGAATTTACCGACACCGTGTTGATGATCACGGCGCCCGGCGGCAGCGACGGGATCGCGGCCTTGCTGAACCGAAACACATGGTAGACGTTCGTCTCGTACGTCCGCACGAACTGTTCGTCCGTTATCTCCATGATATCGACCTTGCTCTGCTGATAGGCGGCATTGTTGACCAGGATGTCCAATCCTCCCAGCCCCGCGATGGCCTTGCGCACGGTATCCTCGCACCCCTTCTGCGTGCGGATATCGGCGGGAAGCAGGACAGCCTTGCGGCCTGCCTGTTCGATCAGGGCCTTCACCTCGCGTGCGTCGGGCTCCTCGGAGGGATGATAGTTGATCGCGACGTCTGCGCCTTCTCTGGCAAAGGCGATCGCCGCGGCACGGCCTATTCCGCTATCTCCACCGGTGATCAGCGCGCGGCGGCCGTTCAGCTTTCCTGATCCGCGATAGGTCGTTTCGCCGTGGTCCGGCCGTGGGTTCATCTTGCTGGCGAGTGCCGGCCATGGCTGCCGCTGTTCCGGGAAGGGCTCACGCCGGAACCGGGTCCGGGGATCGCGCAGACCGCCGCTGCGCGGTGTCCCACCCGCTTCGCTTCCCTGTGCTGTGGCGGATGTTGAGGCCGCCGCCAGGCCCAGCACGGCGCCGCCCAGCAGGCCTCGCCGCGAGGCATCAAAATCACCCATCCACCGTCTCCCGATCGAACGTAGCCCCCAACGCCCGACGCGCCGACAACGCCGGCGTTCCCCCGCAACCAAGCCCGTTCTGCAAAATAACTTGCCGCGCCATTGGCGGCACCCGGCGCTCTTTCCTCGACAACTCGGCCCGATGGGGGGAAAGGGCAGCAGTCGTTGCCTACCACAACAAACGAGTCTCGTGTGTCCGACCGTATCGCATCCGCCGCTCTCCGCTCCCGCATCACTGATGCCGATACAGCCGCAGCTCTCATTCAACCCGGCGACACGGTGGGCATGAGCGGTTTCACCGGATCAGGCTATCCGAAGGCCGTGCCACAAGCGCTCGCACGGCGCATGGCGGCGGAGCGCGCCCAAGGGCGGCCGTTCCGTATCAATCTGTGGACCGGCGCATCGACGGGGCCGGAGCTGGACGGCGCCCTCGCGGCGGTGGACGGCATCGCTCAACGACTGCCCTATTCCTCTGATCCGGTTGCGCGCGAGAAGATCAACCGGGGCGAGATTGATTATCTCGACATGCACCTCAGCCAGGTCGCGCCCATGGCTTGGGAGGGCGTCATCGGCACGCTCGACACAGCCGTTATCGAGATCACCGGCATCCGGCCAGACGGATCGCTTATCCCCTCCTCGTCCGTCGGCAACAACAAGACATGGCTGGATCGCGCCAAGCGCGTGATCCTGGAGGTCAATCGCTGGCAAAATGCGGCGCTCGAGGGTGCACACGACATCTACTACGGCACCCGATTGCCCCCGGAGCGTGTTCCCATCCCGCTTGTCCGTCCCGACGACCGCATCGGCACGCCCTATCTCGCGTGCGATCCGGAGAAGATTGTCGCGATCGTCGAAACGGACGCACCCGATCGCAACCTGCCGTTCGCTGCCCCTGATGAGACGGCCCTGGCGATCGCCGGCCACATCATCGACTTCCTCGACCATGAGGTGAAGCGCGGCCGCTTGCCAGCCTCGCTGCTCCCTATTCAGTCAGGCGTGGGCAACATCGCAAATGCGGTGCTTTCGGGGCTTGTAGACGCTCCCTTTGAACCGATGACCGCGTTCACCGAAGTGATCCAGGACGGCATGCTGGATCTGCTCGACGCCGGAAAGCTGCGCATGGCATCAGCCACCGCTTTCTCGCTCAGCCCGTCGGCGGCCGATCGCCTGAACGCGAACATGTCGTCCTACGCCAGCCGGATGATCCTGCGCCCTCAAGAGATCAGCAACCATCCGGAGCTCGTTCGCCGGCTCGGCTGTATCGCGATGAATGGACTGATCGAGGCTGACATCTACGGCAACGTCAATTCCACGCTGGTGATGGGCTCACGGATCCAGAACGGGATCGGCGGCTCGGGTGACTTCGCGCGCAACGCCTATGTTTCGATCTTCATGACTCCTTCCACGGCGAAGGGCGGCCGCATCTCTGCCATCGTGCCGCAGGCGAGCCATGTCGATCACATCATGCAGGACGTTCAGGTGATCGTCACTGAACAGGGGCTAGCCGATCTTCGCGGCCTCAGCCCGCGGCAGCGTGCCTCCGTCGTGATCGAGAGTTGCGCCCATCCCAGCTACCGGCCGTTGCTCGCGGATTATGCTGCACGGGCACAGGGCGGCGCGTACGGCCTTCATGCCGCCTCGCTGCCGGGCGAAGCGCTGTCCTGGCATCAGCGGTTCATGGAAACGGGAACCATGCTGCCCGCCTGAACCCGCACCGCGGCGTCCGGCTTTGAGGCGCGGGCGCCGCCGGCCTGCTTCACGAACGATGGCCGGGGATCGTCGGAAAGGCTACGCCTTCTTCAGCGCTTCCGGCTTGTGAACAGCTTCCTTGCCGGATTTGTCGCTTTTCACGCGAAACTGCGGTTCGTCCTTGGTTGCTTTGGCAACATGGCCGCCGGCCTTTGTGCTGCTTGTCTCCTTGCGCACCACCTTGCCGGAAGTTTCCCCTTGCGGCGTATCCCATTTCACATGGTCGCCGGCCTTGAAATTCTTGGTCATGGCATTCTCCCGAGCCGGCATGATCCCGGCTTTCAGCGCCGGCTGCGAATGATCGTATCGCTTGCCCAGCATACGGCAGGAACGCGCCGGATGAGCGCGTGGTTGCCGCTGCCGACCAGTGCTTCACAATGGTTTGATTGGAACGTCATCCGCCCGAACATGTTCGATAGGAACGATGATCCGGAGGAACGATGGCAACGACTAGCCCAGCGACGGTTCCGTCAGAGCGCGGCCGTGACGCGGCAAGTCCATGGGCAATTCCGCCGCGTGGCTGGAAGGATGTCGCGCTGCGCAGCTGGAAAGAGGCGGGGCAGGACAACATCAGCCTTGTGGCGTCCGGCGTCGCATTCTGCGGCGTGCTTGCCATGGTGCCGATGCTGGGCGCGATCGTGCTCAGCTATGGTCTCGTTGCCACGCCTGAGACGGTGATGGATAATGTTCGTTCGCTCACGACGCTCATGCCAGCGGACGCGGCCAGGCTGATCGGCGAACAATTGGCCAATGTGGTTTCCACCTCGGACGGCAAGAAGGGGTTCGGCCTGCTGATCGCCCTCGCAATTGCCCTTTACGGGGCGATGAAGGGTGCATCGGCGATCATCACGGCGCTCAACATTGCTTATGATGAGGAAGAAACCCGCAGCTTCATAAAGCTGAACCTGATCGCACTTGCGATCACGGCGGGCGCCGTCGTGAGCGCCATTCTGGCCGTTGTCGCTATTGCAGCGATGAGTTCGCTGGAACATCTGTTCCCATCGCTGCCGGCCCCGTTGCTGATCCTGGGTAAAATTCTCTCCTATCTGATCATGGCAGCGGTCGGCGCCGCCGCTGCCGCAACGCTATATCGGTTCGCCCCCAACCGGGACGGCGCCAAATGGGTATGGTTGACCCCCGGTTCGGCTCTCGCGTCCCTGTCCTGGTTGCTCATGACCATCGGCTTCGGCATCTACGTCGCCAACTTCGGCAGCTATGACGCCACTTATGGCTCGCTCGGCGCGGCCGTGGTGTTGCTGACGTGGCTGTATCTTTCGGCCTACGTCCTGCTTCTGGGGGCCGAGTTCAATTGCGAGTTGGAACGCCAGACCGCTCGAGACACGACCACGGGCAGCGAACAGCCAATGGGCACGCGCGGCGCCTATGCCGCCGATACCGTCGCCGGAGGACCGCAAGCGGGTGACGAACCTGCCTCCGGCTTGAGGGGGAGCGGGGTCGCGGAAGACAAGCACCCAGTCACCGGCACCGGCAGGAGCGAGCTTGCCCTCAGCCGCAATCTCGATCGCGCCTTGCGGATCGGCACGATCGGCAAGGTAGGCCTGCTCCCCTCGCTTTTCGCGACGCTCGGACTGACCATGATGGGCAAGCGGGACAAGACCGCGCTTGGCATCACCTTCATGGCCGCGGCCGGCGGACTGAAGTGGCTCACCCGCCCAGGCACGCCGCGGAACAAGCCCGCCAGGGGATGAGCCTGATCTGACCCGCTCCGGCGGTGCTGCCGCGGGTCAGTCCGCCATGTCCTGATGAGCCGCCACGAGCGCCCGCGAAACGTCGCCCATCAGCCGCATCCTCGCCGGGATCGGCTGCCGCGTGCTCGCGATCATGACCGCGACGGCATAGCGGTGGCCATCCGGCGCGACGATCAGGCCCACGTCATTATAACCGGTCGACAGATTCCCGAGGTCCTGACCGGTGCCCGTCTTGTGAGCAAGGCTCCAGCCGGGCCGCAGACCGGACTTCAGCCGCAAGGCGCCGGTCTTGCTGGCCCGCATCAGCGACAGCAGCTTCTCCGTCGACGCAGCACTGAGCAGCTTGCCTTGTGCCAGCAGCGCCACTCCCAAGGTGACGCCATTGGCAGAAGCGCCATCCTCGGGATCGGCGAGATAGCGGTCGAGTGCCCGGCGGCGCGCCTCGTAGGTCATCGCCGCGCGTGCCTGCAAAAAGCCCCATCCCCCTGCCCATTCTGGGTGCCAGGTCAGACCGGCCGTTCGCGCCTGTAGCAGGCGCTCACCCGGGCCGAATGTTACGCCCGCGACACCTTTCTCGGCCAGAATTCTCCGGACGGCATCCGGTCCGCCGACGCGCCAGAGCAATACATCGTTTGCCGTATTGTCACTGCGGGTCATGGCACCGTTCAGCAACTCGCCAATCGTCGTGCGATAGCCATCTTTGCCAACAAGCGGCCGGATCGGCTGGTGGAACAACGTCAGATCCGACCGACGCACTGTCACCGGGTCACCAAGGCTTATTCGCCCCTTGTCCACCGCATCCAGCACGGCGATGCCGACCCACAACTTGCTGACGCTCTGTTGCGGGCGCCGCTTGTCTCCAGCCCATGCGACCGTCCAGCCTTCGTCCACGTCGCGAATGGAGATGCCGACATCCCCGTTGAAGCTGCGCCCGAGTGCCTGAACAGCATTGAGGAGCGCCGTAGGCGGCTGTGGCCGAACTGACATCGGCCGCGGCGGAATTTGCTGGGGAGTGGGCTGCCGCACGGGCGGCGGGACGGGCGTGGAGAGCGGCGGTGCCGCAGGAACGCAGGCGGCGATCAGGCTGGTGAGGGCAAATGCGCCGAGCCGGCGGACGAACAAAGCAGACATGAAACTCCCTTTGCGCACCTGCTAAGGGCCGGAGCCCGCAGGAGAAAGGCTGTCTGCTCAGTCCATCGCGATTTGGCGCTCATTCACCGCACACATGTCCTCGCGGTTACCGCGACATGCTCTCCGTCCAGGGCCGCAGGCGCCCTAGCGTTGACGGCATCCTCGCCCTGCCGTCACGCGGCGAGAACTTCGCCGGCCCTCGCTGCTCCTCCGGCGGGGATGATCAGCTGCTGGCCGGCGTAGATCCGCCGCGATCCTAAGAAGCGCTCGTCCTCAAGACTTGCTGCCGCCCGAAGAGCCGCCGCCGCTATTCCCGCCGCCGCCACCTTTGCTCCCGCCGGATCGGCCACCTCCGCCCTTGCCGCCGGTGCTCTTGCTCTTCGCGCCCGATCCCGGATCGCCACCTTTGCTGGTGATCGCTCCGGGGTTACCGCCTGCGCCTTTCTGAGACATGGTCTTGCTCCTCTTGCCTGATCATGGCCGCGCCGCACCCCGGCGACGCAGAAAGTGAATGAGGAAGCCGGCAACGCCGCCCACGATGACGTAAATCACTGCTTGGTCATGCTCACCCGGCGCGAGGCTCAGCTTGAGCACCAGCAGGATCAACGCCGCGCAAACACCGCCGACAATCCACACGAGTGGACCCGATCCGTCTCGCGGCCCTGGCTTTGCAGGATCTCTCGCCATGCTCTCCTCCTTCAGGCCGCCGCCGCAGCTGCTGTACCGACCGATGGTTCGATGCCTGCCACCTGAAGCCGCGGGATAAGCCGCCGCGCCGTCGCGAGTGCCTGCCCCACGACCTGATCCATATTGTAATAGCGGTAGGTCGCGAGGCGGCCGACGAAGGTGACATTCTCCTCCGCGATGGCCAGTGCTTCGTATCGCTTGAACAGCGCCTGGTTCTCTTCGCGCGGAATGGGATAATAGGGATCCCCCTCCGCGGCTGGATATTCGTAAGTTATGCTCGTCACCGGCGAGCTGTCCCCGGTCAGGTGCTTGTACTCGGTCACCCGCGTAAAAGGCACTTGTTCATCGGGGTAGTTCACGACGGCCACCGGTTGCAGCCATTCGCAATCAAGCGTCTCGTGCCGGAAATTCAATGACCTGTACGGAAGCCGACCGAGCCGGTAACCGAAATATTCGTCAATCGGCCCGGTGAATACCAGATGATCGTGGGGATAGCCGCTGCGCACCTGGCTGAAGTCCACCCCAAGAAGTAATTCGATATTGGGGTGATCGAGCATCTTCTCGAACATGCGCGTATACCCCTCAGCCGGCATCGCCTGATGCGTATCCGTGAAGTACCGATCATCTATACTGGCCCGCGTCGGCACGCGCGCCGTTACCGACTTGTCGAGTTCGCTG
Source organism: Sphingomonas sp. IC4-52 (assembly GCF_020707225.1). Taxonomy (NCBI): domain Bacteria; kingdom Pseudomonadati; phylum Pseudomonadota; class Alphaproteobacteria; order Sphingomonadales; family Sphingomonadaceae; genus Sphingomonas; species Sphingomonas sp. IC4-52. The sequence goes on from NZ_JAJFEU010000001.1 coordinate 1,025,210, forward strand.
GGATCAAGCCCCCATTGTTTGCGCGTATAGCCGCGGAAGAACGTCTCGTAGAGCTCTCGGCCGACGCGCGAGATGACCACATCCGCCGAACTGCGGATGGACGTGATCGGCTCCGCCCGATCAGCCAGAAATGCCTCGACATCATCCTCGCTCGCCAGCCCGGCATCATACAGGATGTTCAGCGTCGTGCGATTGATCGGCATCGGCACCAGCTTGCCACTGACGTCCGCAAGCACGCGGTGCTCATACGGCCGCCACGCCGTGAAACGCGAAAGGTAAGCGAACACATCATCTGAGTTCGTGTGGAAGATGTGCGGCCCATATTGATGGATCAGCAAACCCGCCGCGTCGCGCCGATCATAGGCGTTGCCGGCGATGTGGGGCCTGCGATCAACCACCAGCACCTTGAAGCCGGCGTCCGCCAGCCGCTCCGCCATAACGGCGCCGGCAAAGCCGGCTCCCACCACCATCACGTCGTGGTGTGACTGGGGAGCCGGCCAGCGCGTCGGGGAGACAATCGGTTCGATATTGGAGTGCGTCGCCCGCTCCACCGCGATCAGCGCCGCCATGCTAAGTGCGGTGCTCGCCCAGGAACCGCGCGCGAGCTGCTCGTCTGCCGCGGCGCGCCATGAGATGTCGTTGTGCTTTGCGATCGCCCTTTCGCACGCCTGGACGAATTGCTCAGCCGTATCAGCAATCTGGACAGCCTCTAGTGCGCCGTAGTGCCGGGCGACATCGACGATCCGGGTGGAAATGACCGGCAGGCCCGCGGCCAGATATTCCGGTGTCTTGGTGGGGCTGATGAACCGGGTGGCTTCGTTAAGCGCGAACGGCATCAGCGCCGCGCTCCACCCGCTCATATAGGCTGGCAGATCAGCGTAATCGCGGGCGCCCAGAAAATGGAGATTGTCGCGCTTGGGAAGTGAGGCAGGATCGATCTTCACGACTGGCCCGATGATCACAATGGACCAATCGTCCCTTGCGTCGGCAAGTGCAGCAAGCAGATCGATGTCCATCCGTTCATCGACAACGCCGCAAAAACCGAGCTTCGGCCCGGCAATATCCGCTTGGTCGCTGGGCTCGATGACGCCCTTTCGCGCCGATTCGAAGTGAGCGACATCGATGCTGGAAGGAAAGGCGTGGACGTTGTCGTGCCGATCCTTTTTCGCCTCGTAGAGGCTGGATCCACCGGTAAACACGACGTCTGCAGCCGCGAGTAATTCGCGCTCCCGGTCCAGCAAGCCCGGTGGCGGGTTCTTGAAAGCCGACAGCTCGTCCATGCAGTCGTAAACGATGCATTCAGCCGGCACGTGCGCCGAAAACGGCAGCATCATGGGCGTGTAATACCATCGCACCGCCACCGGTGGCAGGGCGGCAAGTTGCTGATCGAGGAGAGAGCGCACCGCTGTCTCTTCCTCGCTGGCGGAAAGACCGCGGGGGAGTGCAGGTGTAATTACTCGGACCTGATTCACGTCGTCCTGATCGATACTCACCCTCGGGGCTTCGCAACCGTCCGGATAGATCGGCTCCTCCCAGAATATCACCTGGTAAGAGGCAGAAAACCGCGACAAGAGATGCTGAGGACGCTGAAATACAAATCGCCAGCGCAGGTGGCTAAAACAGATCAGCGTGGCGCCAGAACCGCCCTGCTGCCCCAGATCGACGTCGGTCCTGCTTGCCTCTCCCGTCCCGTGCATAGCCGCCTCTCTCTTTGTTTTCTAAGAGGCAAGTCACGAACCAACCCGGCTGTTCCGTAAAACAATCACGCTCTGATCTAGGTTATGACGATTTGTCCGCGCACAAGTGCAACAACTTTCGTCGGCAGGCGCTTTAATTTGTTCCGACAGACGGAGAGCAGTCGTGCCCGGAATCGAGCGCTGGTGCGGGGTGGAGTGTACCGTCAATCGGGTCGGCGACAGCTTCCACGATCAACTTCAGCGATCTGGCCATCACGACAGGATCGGTGATCTCGAGGTTATCGCTGATCTCGGTTTTCAAGCGATCCGTTACCCCCTGCTGTGGGAGCGTATATCGCCCCACTCCGCTGACCTCGCCGACTGGGCTTGGTGCGACGAAAGGGTGTCGGACCTGCAACGACTGAACCTGCGCATCATCGCAGGGCTTGTTCACCACGGCAGCGGGCCGCGCTACACGGATCTTCTGAACCAGAACTTCGCACCCGGTCTTGCCCGCCACGCTCGGGCAGCGGCAGAGCGTTATCCGTGGATCGATGACTGGACGCCGGTCAACGAGCCAGTGACAACCGCCCGCTTTTCCGCGCTGTACGGACATTGGTACCCCCATGCCCGTGACGAACGCTCGTTCTGGCAGGCGCTTCTGAACCAGGTGGACGCGACCCGCCTGTCGATGCGCGCGATCCGCGAGGTTAATCCGGCCGCGCGATTGATCCAGACCGATGATCTGGGGCGGACATGGGCAACTGCGCCGCTCGCCGATCAGGCAGCCTTCGACAATCAACGTCGCTGGGCCGGTTGGGATCTGCTCTGTGGCAGGATAGTCGCAGGACATCCGCTCTGGCACCGATTGTGCGCGATGGGGCTTGGAGAACGGCTGCGGATCATCGCCGATGATCCCTGTCCGCCCGACATCATCGGGATCAACCACTACCCGACAAGCGATCGATTCCTTGATCACCGCGTTCAACTGTACCCCCGCGATGCACATGGGACGAACGGCAACCAGGCCCTCGCGGACGTCCCGGCAGTACGGACGCTCGATCCCGCACCCGAACCTTTCGCCGCAGCTTTGCGGGAGGCATGGACGCGCTACACCCTGCCGCTTGCGCTGACGGAGGTACATATCGGCTGCACCCGGGAGGAGCAGTTACGATGGGCAAAGGCGGCCTGGAACGCCGCTCACGATAGCAAAAAGGCCGGCGTGGACGTGCGCGCGGTGACGGCATGGTCTCTGATGGGTTCGCACGACTGGGACACGCTGGTGACTAGCCCCGGCTCCTACGAACCAGGATTGTTCGACCTTTCCAGCGGCCATCCCCGGCATACGGCGTTGGCGCGCCACTGGCAGATGCTCGCAGAGGCGGGCACCCATGATGTGGCGGAGCAACCCGGCTGGTGGCAACGCGGCGAACGAATGATTTTCCCTCGGGCGCCCCGGGTGTCTGCGATCGCCAGCTATGTAGAGGCCAGGGCCGGCCGCGCACGGCCTGTGTTGATCTGCGGTGCGACCGGGACATTGGGCCAGGCACTCGGCCGGGCTTGTCAGTCCCGCGGCATCAGCTTCCGGCTCTGCAGCCGGGATGATTGCGACCTGCTTGATCCCGCCTCGGTGGACGCGGCGCTTGATCGCTTCGCTCCATGGGTGGTCATTAATGCCGCGGGTTGGGTGCGCGTGGACGACGCGGAACATGAAGAGGAAGCCTGCAGCGCGATCAACGCCGCGGCGGCCGTACGCCTCGTGGAGGCGTGCGCCAGCCGCCAGATACCCGTGGTATCCATCTCGACGGATCTCGTCTTCGATGGAACTGACGGGCCGATCTATTACGAAGACGACACGCCCTCGCCCCTGAACGCTTATGGGCGCAGCAAGCTGGCGATGGAACGCGGTGCGCTTGAGCGCGGATTTCGCCCGTTGGTGATCCGCACCGCCGCTTTCTTCTCTCCGTTCGACCGGTATAATTTTGCGCACGCGGTCACGGAAACCCTTAGCGCCGGCAAGCACTTCCAGGCTGCCGCCGATCAATATGTATCCCCCGCCTACGTCCCCGCGCTGGCGCAGGCTATTCTCGACCTCGCCATCGATGGTGAAAGCGGGATCCGGCATCTGGCAAACGACACCTGCCTGTCCTGGGCGGACTTCGCGCGGGAGATCGCGCGTGCCATCAATCGCGATCCTGCGATGATCGAGGGTGTTCCCGGGGCCGTTTTCGGATGGGCCGCTCCCCGCCCGGCGCGATCGGGCCTCGGCAGCCGCCACGTCGCCTCACTCGGCTCGCTCACCTCGGCAATCGCGGACTTCGCGGCACATTGGCGTGGCGACCCAGCTACGCCAACCCGTGCCCCTTCGGACTCGATATTGCCACTCTGAGCAATAGCTGATCAGGGCTCCCCCTGAGCTAGGAGACGCTCGCCGCAGTGTCCCCGCTCCGGCGGGCTTTTGTGGAGGAGGAACAATCTTCCAACATGATCGTGATTAGCTTAGGCATGTGATCAGATGATGCTGCCGCTCGTCCGGCGCGGCGTCGCCAGCAGGCGCAACCGACTTACTTGGGAGACCCACGATCGCCGGATTGAGCAACGTGATTTTGTGGGTTGCCCTGCTCCTGCCGTTCGTCGGCAGCTTAGTCGTTTCCTTCTTCCCCTCGCGCGCCCGTGACGCTGCCGCCCTCCTCGCTGCGGCTATCGCCCTGACGGGAGCGATCCTTGTCGGCCTTCTGTTCCCGTCCGTGTCGGCCGGCGTGATCCCTCAGCAAGAGATTGCCTGGCTGCCGGCGCTTGGCCTTAATCTCGTTCTTCGGCTCGACGGGCTGTCATGGGCTTTCGCGCTGATGGTCTTGGTCATCGGCTTTCTGGTGGTGGTGTACACGCGCTACTACATGTCGGCCGAAGACCCGGTCCCCCGTTTCTTCGCCTTTTTGCTTGCATTCATGGGCTCGATGCTCGGGCTCGTCGTGTCCGGCAATCTGGTTCAGATCGCGTTCTTCTGGGAACTTACCAGCCTCTCCTCCTTCTTGTTGATTGGCTATTGGCACCAGAACGAAGCCGCACGCAGTGCGGCCCGTGTGGCTCTCATCGTGACGGCTGCCGGGGGTCTGTGCCTTCTGGTGGGTTTGCTGCTGATCGGAAAGATCGTCGGCAGCTACGAGCTCGATGCGGTGCTGTCCGCTCGCGACAGGATCCAGGAGAGCCCCTTCTACACACCCGCCCTCCTGTTCATCCTGATTGGCGCCTTCACGAAGAGCGCCCAGTTTCCGTTCCATTTCTGGCTCCCGCACGCGATGGCGGCGCCCACCCCTGTCTCGGCCTACCTTCACTCCGCGACGATGGTGAAAGCGGGAATCTTCATCCTGATCCGCTTCTGGCCCGTTCTGGCCGGGACCGACATCTGGTACTTCGTCGTCACGACCACCGGATTGCTCACCCTGGTCGTCGGCGCATGGTCGGCAATCTTCCAGCAGGACCTGAAGGGTTTGCTGGCCTATTCCACCATCAGCCACCTCGGCATCATCACGTTGCTGCTTGGCATCGGCAGCCCGCTGGCCGCCGTCGCCGCGATCTTCCACACGATCAACCACGCGACCTTCAAGGCCTCGCTGTTCATGGCTGCCGGGATCATCGATCACGAGGCAGGCACGCGTGACCTTCGCCGGCTCAGCGGGTTGTTTCGCAACATGCCGATCACTGCCACGCTGGCGATGGTCGCGGCGGCGGCGATGGCTGGGGTACCGCTCCTGAACGGCTTCCTCTCAAAAGAGATGCTGCTGGCCGAGGCGCTGGAGGATTACAACGATACCTGGCTGGACCAGGCGCTGCCTTATGTGGCGACATTGGGCCTGACGTTCAGTGTGCTCTATTCAATCCGGTTTATCCATCAGAGCTTCTTTGGCCCCCCATCTCAGCAACTGGAGCGTCAACCTCAAGAGGCACCCCATTGGATGCGCCTGCCGATCGAGGTGCTCGTCGTGGCGTGCGTGGTGATCGGCATCTTCCCGGCTGCGACCATCGCCCCTTTCCTTGCCACCGCGGCCCATGCGGTGCTGGGGGACCAGACGCCTTATTACAGCCTGGCCATCTGGCACGGTTTCACCAAGCCACTGATGCTCAGTGTCTTCGCGTTGGCCGCAGGCGCGGCAGGCTACTTCATGTTCAGCGACCGGCTGAATGCTATCGAGGCCGCACCACTCGTCGGCCGGCTGAAAGGCCGGCGCATGTTCGAAACCGTCCTGTCGCTGATCATCAGGGGCGCACGCCGCCTGCAAAAGGTGGTGGATACGGAGCGTTTGCAGCCGCAGCTTCGCGTGTTGGTGCTGATCGTTGGCCTTGCCGGCCTGCTGCCGTTTCTGCGTTATCCCTATACGCTGGGAAACCAGACCGGCACGATTCTGGATCCCGGGTTCGGCGTATTGTGGCTGATCGGATGTGCTTGTGCGATTACGGCTGCGTGGCAGGCCAAATTTCACCGCCTGGCGGCCGTTGTTGCTGCGTCCGGGGCCGGTTTGGTTAGCTGCATCAGCTTCGTATGGCTGTCGGCGCCCGACCTCGCGCTCACCCAGTTGCTGGTTGAAACGGTCACCACCGTGCTGCTGCTGCTGGGGCTGAGATGGCTGCCGAAGCGAAATCCGGTCATCCGGCTGAACCGCGCGCCGCCACCAAGGGTCTGGCTGCGCCGATCGACTGACCTTGCCATCGCGGCGGCGGCCGGGCTTGGCATGGCGCTTCTATCCTATGCCGTGATGACCCGGCCGCTACCCAGCACCATTTCATCTTTCTTCGTCGAACGCTCCTACCCGGAGGCCGGCGGCCGCAACGTCGTGAATGTCGTTCTCGTGGACTTCCGCGCCTTTGACACGCTGGGCGAAATCACTGTTCTCACGATCATCGCGCTGACGGTGTTTTCGCTATTGCGTCGCTTCCGCCCCGCGAGTGAAAGCGTGCGCGATCCTCTCCAGCAGCGTCAGCAGAATGCTGCTGACGAGGCGAGCGAAGGCCGCACGCCAGGCGATACGCTGGCGGATTACCTGCTGGTGCCGCGGGTCATCATGGAATGGGTGTTCCCGGTGATTTTCGTCTTTGCCATCTATCTGCTGATGCGCGGACATGATCTGCCCGGCGGGGGGTTCGCGGCCGGTGTCGCCATGTCGATCGGTCTCATCCTCCAGTATATGGCGGCCGGCACGCGCAGCGTTGAGGGGCGATTGCGCGTTCGTCCCATTCGGTGGATAGGTCTCGGCCTGCTGATCTCGGCTGCCACTGGTGCAGGCGCCTTTTTCTTCCAGCATCCCTTCCTGACCTCCTGGTTCCGCTACCTTGAGCTGCCGGTGATCGGGAAAGTCCCGCTGGCAACCGCGTTGCTGTTTGACGTCGGCGTCTTCGTGCTCGTGGTCGGCGCCACCGCTCTCATCCTCATCTCCATTGCTCATCAATCCATCCGGGCGCCCAGCCGGCGCGGCAGAAGGGCGGTCGTCGAGGTGGAGCGGGAGGTTCTCTGATGGAAATTGTTCTCGCCATTGGGATCGGCGTCCTGACCGCCTCGGGTGTGTGGCTGATCCTGCGCCCGCGCACGTTCCAGGTCATCCTGGGCCTGTCGCTCGCATCCTATGCGGTGAACCTGTTCATCTACGCGATGGGCCGGCTGAAGGTCGACGCGCCGCCGATCGTCGGGTCGGGCACACCCAATCCGACCCATTTCGATGATCCCCTGCCCCAGGCACTGGTGCTGACCGCGATCGTCATCTCCTTCGCCATGACTGCGCTGCTGCTGGTCGTGCTGCTTGCCTCGCGCGGACTTACGGGAACCGATCACGTTGACGGGGAGGAAGACGAATAATCGTGCCTTTCTCTCAGCATCTCATCATCGCGCCGATCCTCCTTCCGCTCGTTGCGGGGGCAGCGATGCTCCTGCTCAACGAACGCCGCTTGATCGCCAAGCGATCGATTGCGCTCGTCGCCACGTCGGCGATGCTGGCCATTGCGATCCTGCTCCTTGGCCAAGTGGCGGCGCGGGGATTCGGCGGCGCGCGCGCTACCACCGCTTATCTGGTGGGCAATTGGCCAGCGCCGTTTGGTATCGTGCTCGTTCTCGACTGGCTGTCGGCCCTGATGCTCGTGCTGACGGCGGTTCTTGGCCTAAGCTGCCTCGTCTTTTCTTTTGCCCGTTGGGATCGGGCCAGCCCCCGTTTTCATGCCCTGTTCCTTTTCCAGTTGATGGGGCTGAACGGCGCGTTTCTCACAGGGGACCTCTTCAACCTCTTCGTCTTCTTCGAGGTGCTACTCGCGGCTTCGTTTGCCTTGTTGCTGCACGGCTCGGGAGAGGCGCGAGTGAAAGCAGCGCTCCATTACGTCTCGATCAACGTGGCCGCGTCCTTGCTCTTCCTGATCGGTGCAGCGCTGATCTACGGGGTCACAGGCACGCTTAACATGGCCGACCTCGCCGCGCGCATCCCCGCTCAGGCGGAGGACGGGATCGGCCTCTTGCAGAGCGGGATGGCCGTGCTGGGGATCGCCTTCCTGATCAAGGCAGGGATGTGGCCGTTGGGTCTTTGGCTGCCGCGCACCTATGCGGCGGCAGCGCCGCCAGTGGCCGCCCTCTTCGCCATCCTCAGCAAGGTCGGCGTTTACGCGGTTCTGCGGGTCTACCTCCTGCTGCTCGGTCACAACACCGGCTGGACCGCGAATTTCGGGGAGGAATGGCTGCTGCTCGGGGGCATAGCGACGCTAGCCTTTGGCACTATCGGCATGCTGGCCGCGCGAACGCTGTCGAGAGTGGCTGGCTATGCGCTGCTCATTTCCGCCGGCACTCTGTTGGCGACGATCGGCGCTGGCGAAGGCGCAGTGCTGGGCGGCGCCCTGTTCTACCTGGTCAGTTCGACCCTCGCCATCGCCGCATTCTACCTGTTGATCGAGCTTGTCGAACGGCGTGAGGCGGATGCGCGCACCGTTACCGAGCCAGTATTTGACGATGAATATACCGGGGTGACCGAGGAACAGGAAAATGAAGTCGGGATCGTGATACCTGCCACGATCGCTCTGCTGGGCGGCGGGTTCGCCTTTTGCGCGTTGCTGATCGCCGGCCTGCCGCCGCTCTCCGGCTTTATCGCCAAGTTCGCGATCATTGACGGCTTGCTTAACCTTCGGGACAGCATTGGTGCGCCGGTCTGGTGGCTGATCGCCCTCATCATCGGCTCCGGACTGGCCACTCTGATTGCCACGACCCGGGCCGGCATCGATCTGATCTGGACACCATCGGAACGGCCACCGCCTGCCCTGCGGCTTACCGAAGCGCTGCCGGTCGGCGCGTTGCTCGCCGTTTGCCTAGCGCTCATGATCTTCGCCGGGCCCGCGATGCGCTACATGGAGCGGACCGGGAATTCGCTGGGAGATCGACAGGGCTATATTGAATCCGTGCTCGGCGCTCAGCGCGTCACCTCGTCGGCGAAAACGCGATGAGGCGCTGGTTCCCGCATCCGCTGATCACTGGCGGCTTGTTCGTGATGTGGCTGCTGCTCACGCAGTCTTTCTCGCCGGGACAGATCCTGCTGGGGGCCGCTGTCGCGGTCCTCGGGGGCGGAGTGATGAACGCTTTGCGGCCCGAACGACATCGGGTCGCCCGGTTGCGCGTCATTGTGGCGTTGGCATGTGCAGTGCTCGCGGACGTGCTCCGCTCCAACTTCGCCGTCGCGGCGATCGTCGTCGCTCGCCGCCGTCCCTATACGTCCGGCTTCATGAGCGTGCCGATTGCACTCACCAATCGTCACGCCCTCGCCGTGCTGGCGATCATCATCACTGCCACCCCCGGCACGATGTGGGTGGAGTTCGATCGACGCCAAGGCATGCTGTTGATCCACGTTCTGGATCTTGTGGACGAGGAACGCTGGGTCCGCGTCATCAAACAGCGTTACGAGGCGCGGCTGATCGAGATATTCGGCGAATGACGACGACCTATCTTGCCTGGGCGATCACCGCCGCGCAGGTAATGCTCGGCCTGGCGATCGCGTGCGCCGCGTACCGCATGATCAGCGGACCGCGTGCGCAGGACCGTGTCCTCGGGCTCGACACCTTCTACACCAATTCGATGTTGATCTTGCTGACCTTCGGGATTCAGACAGGTCGCACGATCTACTTCGAAACTGCGCTTGTCATCGCGCTGCTTGGCTTTGTCGGCACGGTGGCCCTGGCGAAGTTCCTCATGCGCGGCGAGGTGATCGAATGAACCAGGCACCGGACCTGCCCGCATGGGCCGCCATTATCGTGGGTCTTCTGACGCTGCTCGGCGCTGGCTTCGCGCTGGTCGGGTCTGTCGGGTTGGTCCGTCTGCGCACCTTCTATGATCGTATTCACCCGCCCACGCTGGTCAGTTCGCTGGGCATGATGCTGATCGTCACCGCCTCGATCGTCTGCTTCTCGGTTCTTCGGTCGAGAGTTTCCGTCCACGAGATCCTGATCGCGGTGCTGATCACCTCCACCACGCCAGTGGCATTCATGCTTCTCGCCCGCGCCGCGCTTTATCGCGATCGCGTGGAAAGCGAACGTGACCCGCCGGCCTGAACTTCAGCGCCAGCAGCCCAGACCGGTCGACATCGCTATGCGGGGACAGCCTGACAGATCAGCGGCGCTCCAGCACCAGCGATTGCACCGCACGCGCAAACGGCCCCTGCTCGTCCGACAATTGGGTCATCGCCAGCCCAGCGCCATCCTCACCGGCCCAGGTCTCTGCGTCGGAAAACAGCCACTCGCCGACAGGTGTGCGCGCGAAGTTGACGGTCAGGTCAGCATTGATGAACGTCCACTCGTCAAATGGGAGAGTGGGAGCGATCCCGTTCGAGAAGTCGGCCACTGCCATTGCCCGCGCCACCGGAGAAAGCGGTTCGCCGTCGATCAGTGGCCGATGCTGACGAAACCAGACCTGCCCTGGGCCGAGCTGACGGAAGCCGCCTCTTATGCGGCGCATGTCGAAATTGGCGCCGAAGTTCACGGCGCCCGGGAGGCTATCGCGAAACTGGTCGTCTTCCGCCACGTCATCAGGGGAACTGGTAGCGCGAGGCATCTGTGATCCGGCAGGAAGCGGCTCGTCAGCCACCCGCACCCGCAGCACATTGGCACGAGTGACTTCCTTGCCTTCATGTAGCAACTGGACCTGAACAAGCTGGATCTTTCGCCCGTTTCGGATCACCTCAGTCGCGACCTCCAGCCGATCCACGGGCACAGGACGCAAAAGTTCCACGGTCACCCGAGCAACCCGCATCGGAACTGCCGTTTCCACCTGCTCGGCCGCCCATGCGACCAAGGCTGATGGCGCGCCGCCGTGCTGGAGTTCAGGGTGCCACGGCCCCGCGGCAAAGGGCGTCGCCAGAAAAGCCGTTCCTTCTCGTACGAAAATGGCGTTGCTCACCGGCGCTCCTCCTTTGTCATCGAGGGCGGGCACTTACTGGCCCAGTGCCGGCGTGCGCAACGCGCAATCCGCACCCGCTTCTGACACGAGAAAGCCGCGGATCTGTCGTCAGCCCCTTGTCCCTGTAAGCGCAGCACCGGCGTCAACAATGTTGTTTTCAAACAATACCCTAGCAACGAACGGACAAAGTGTCCGGGAACAACACTCGGCGCCTTTTGAAGGACAGATCAGTTGCCGAGGTTGCCGCGCCCCGGCCAACCCTGCTGACAACCCTTCAAGATGGCTATTGGTGAAGACGAATGCTGCGCGGACTAGGCCAATTCATCCCACCCCATCAAAAAGTATAACGAGTATGGGTTTTTTGTTTGGGTCGCGGAATTCACGATCCTTCAAAAGTGACAGAGGTGTCACCCCAGCATCAAGATTCGTCGCACCAGTATCAATGTCTATTAAACTCCAATACCGTGTAAGTCCGTACTTCCCGGCTTGCGCATCATCCGGTAGAAAGAGCTATGACTGATAAGCCTGACGACGACAGCACCCTCTTGGCAACTGAGCTAACCATCGCTTGGCTTGCCAATCCGAACACGCGCGTTAACCCTGACGATGTCCCCGGCGTTCTCGCATCCATGTATGAAGCGGTGCGGAACCTCGGAAAGAGCGCAGCTCCCGAGGAAGCTGAGGTGCCAGAGGCTCCGGAACACAAGCCTGCGGTCAGCATCCGCAAGTCCCTCGCGGATCCGGACTTCATCGTCTCCCTTATCGACGGGAAAAAGTACCGCAGCTTGCGCCGGCACCTTAATGCGCACGGCCTGACCCCTGAAGATTACCGCCAGCGTTATGGCCTGAAGCCTGACTATCCGATGGTGGCGCCGGGCTATTCTGCCGCACGCCGCGCCGTCGCGAAGAAGCTCGGTCTTGGGCGCAAGCCAGGAACCAAGATCACCAAGTCCCCCGACCAACAGGGGGCGGCTCGCCGCGCGCGCAAGTCGAAGAACGGGGATGCAGTAACGGAGGAATGACCTGACCCATGATCGGACCGGGACAATCGCGCCGGTCCGATCATGCCTCGATCACGGCTGCTGCGTCCGCCGGACGAGCGATAGATCGTAGCCGAGTTCGCGCGCGCGAGTTTCAAGCATCTTGATCATCGTCGCATCAGGGTTTCGCTCACGAGTGAGCGCCCAGAGATACCGGCCAGACGGTTCGCCTACGATCGACCATTCATAACGATCGCCGTGATCCAGCACCCAATAATCACCATAGAACGGTCCGAAGAAGGACACCTTCAGCTTGGCGTTGGTGGCCTCATCGACGATTTTTGCTTTGCCGGTGGATGATTTTTCCTTGCCGGTCACGCCTCCCTTTCGGCCACGATTGACTACCCGGATCGATCCGTCGCGATTGCGGGAATAATCGGCGGTGACCGCCTCCATTCCCTTCTGGAATGATGCCTCGTAACGGAATTGCTCGTACCAGCGGCCGATATACTGCTGTAAATCCACAGACTTGGCTGGCTCGGGAACAGATCTGTTACCTACTGGCCCGGGGCTTGGTATTGAAACACAAGCCGCCAGCAACACGGGTATACCGATCGCCGCCGCGGCCACTACAACCTTTCTCATCTTACTCTCTCACTTGTCGGAGCCGGCTACATTCCGGCCGCCTTGGACCGCAACGCGCGAATGTCCGCGAATGTTGCTGTTGACGCTCCGCGCCATGTGGATGACGCTACGGCAATGGATCTATCGCTCTCCCCTGCCGAACAGGCGTTTGCTGCCGAAATCCGACAGTTCTTCAAGAACGAGTATCCGCAAGACGTGCTTGCCCTTGTTCGGGAAGGGCGAAAGCTATCGCGCGAAGATCACGTCCGCTCGCAACGCGCGCTGAATGCAAAGGGGTGGTTGGGGGTTGGTTGGCCAGCGGAGCACGGCGGACCAGGCTGGTCACCGGTCGAGCGCTACCTGTTCGAGCAAGAGCTGGAATTGGCTGGTGCGCCTTCGATCATTCCGATGGCGGTAATTTATATCGGCCCAATCATCTGCGCGTACGGTACGCCGGAACAACAAGCACGCTGGTTGCCCGACATCCTGAACTCACGCGCCATGTGGGCGCAGGGTTATTCGGAGCCTGAATCTGGATCCGACCTCGCCTCCCTGGGGATGAGCGCGGTCCGCGACGGGGAAGATTACGTGCTCAACGGCACCAAGATCTGGACGTCCGGCGCACATTGGGCCGACTGGATTTTCTGTTTGGTGCGCACGGAAAAGTGCGAGCGCAAACAGGATGGCATTTCGATGATCTGCGCGGACATGCGCACGCCTGGCATCACCGTGCATCCGATCATCTCGATCGACGGATCACATGAACTGAACCGGGTCGAGTTTGACAACGTGCGCGTGCCAGCGGCGAACATGATCGGTGAGCCCGGCAAAGGCTGGCATTACGCAAACGTGCTGCTTGCTGCCGAGCGAGTGTCCTATGCTCATATCGGACGCAAGCGCGCCGATTTGGCCGAGCTTCGCCGTGTGGCGGCGACCATTGCCGGCAGCTTCGCGGAAAACATAGCACAGGAACCGTTGTTTGCGCGTCGCCTGGCGCTCGCGGAAATCAGGTTGAACGCAGTCGAACTGTCAGTGCTTCGGGTACTCTGCGGAGATGCGGCTCCTGCCGCCGTTTCCGCTTTGAAGATCGCCTGCACGGAACTCGCGCAGGAGATTACCGAATTGTGGGTCGAGCTCGCCGGCCGCGACCGCGCAGTCGTGGCCGATCGAACCCACGCCGATTGGCGCGACATGGCGCCCGAGGTCGCCAGCTTTGCGGTGCCACGAACCGCATCCTACCTCTTCGAACGGGCGCAGACGATCTACGGCGGCGCAACGGAGATCCAGAAGACGATTGTCTGGCGCGCGCTCGATCGTGCCAATGCATCGCTTGCCTGAACGGCATTGGAGCAGGCTTGAACCGGAGAACTCATGATCAAAATGATCTTCTGTCTTCGCCGTCTTCCGGAGCTAAGCCTGGAGGAATTTCAAACCTATTGGCGTGAACGCCATGCACCCCTGGTGGCGGAACTGGGGCCCTTGCTGCGGATCCGCCGCTATGTGCAGAGTCACAGCTTCGAACATCCGCAACTCGCTGGGCCGGTGGCTGCTCGCGGCGCGACGGTGCCACCATATGATGGTGTTGCGGAGCTGCACTGGGACAGCATCGATGATCTGGTCGCGGTGAACGACAGCAAGGAAGCACGAGACGCTGGCCGCCGGTTGCTGGAAGATGAGCGCAACTTCATTGATCTGTCGCAGTCGCCGCTGTTCTGGGTTCGCGAAAATCACGTCATCTGACCGGCCGCAAAGCAGCGGATAAGGCATAAGGAGAGGCCGCTTGGATTTCAGCTTTACGCCCGAGCAGGAACAGTTGCGCGCATCTCTATCCGGCTATCTGCGCGATCATCACGATCTCGCCGCGCGCCAAGCGGCCGTTGCAACGGAAGACGGTCGCAATCGAGCCATTTGGCACGGCTTCGTGGATCAGCTTGGTATCCTTGGATTGTCGGGCCCGGAAGCACCGGACCCCTTCGACCTGCTGGTCGTGATGCAGGAACTCGGCGCCGCCTTGGTGGCCGAACCGTTCCTGGAAACGGCGATCACCAGCGCAACCCTGCTCCGTACCAGCAGCACAGCGGCCGCCACCGGGTTGCTGCATCGAATAACGACGGGCGAAGCGATCGTCGTCTTCGCCGACACCGAGCCAGGGGCGCGGCTGGGGACATCTCCCGCCAACATGCAGGCCGAACCGGTGTCGGATGGCTGGTGCCTCAGCGGCGCCAAGTCCATGATTATGGGTGCGCCATGGGCAACCACGTTGCTGGTCAGCGCCAATACGCCAGACGGCCCGGCCGTGTTCGCCGTTGATCCGGATGGTTCGGGCGTCGCGCTTCACCCGTATCGTACGATCGACGGGCGACGCGCGGCGGACATTCGGCTGGAGGGCGTAGTGGTGCCTTCTGATCAGATTGTCACCCTGTCCGGCAGCGCGGCCACAGCAATCGAAGCGGCGACCGACGCAACCATCGTCGCGCTCGCCGCTGAAGCACTCGGCATCATGCGCCGTATTCTCGACGACACGATCGCCTACACCCGCCAGCGCCGGCAGTTCGGGCAGTCGATCGCGAGCTTCCAGGCGCTTCAGCATCGTATGGTCGACATGTTCATGAAGATCGAAGCTGCAACGTCCGCGACCTATCTCGCCACCATGAAGCTCAGCGCACCGCCGCGTGAGCGCGCGCTTGCGATCTCCGGCGCGAAGGTTCTCGTCGGTGAGGCCTGCCGCTTCGTTGGCCAGAATGGAGTCCAGCTTCACGGGGGCATGGGCATGACGGAGGAACTGGCGGTCGGACACTATTTCAAGCGTGCTACGGTTATCGAAGGGCTGTTCGGCACCAGCGAGGATCATCTCGCCCGCTACATGGCAATCAGCGCAGCACCATCTCTACTGCGTGCAACCGCGGCCTGACCACTCAGTGCGAGCGGTTACCGGAGGAACCGCGCGGTATCCCGCACCTCGGTCGCTCTAACCGGAACAAAGGCGGCATCCCCCGGTTCAATGACGTCAGGACGTAATTGGCCGGGTAAAATCATGAACTTAACGCAGATCAGCCAGCTTGTCGAAGGCCGTGATTCCGTTCCACTTGTGGCCGGTCAGGAACCTCGGGCCGCCCTGCTCGACCTGCTCGCTCGACTGCGCGACGAAAATTATGATTTCATCGCGCCAACTCCTGCATCGCACAGCCGCGTACTGCAGCGTCCCGATCGCCAGGTTGGCGCCACCACGGCGGATCTGCTCGGCTGGTCGCTCCCCTGTGATGCGGACCGGCTTCCGTCGGACATCGTTCACGCTCTGGAGCGGGCAGCCCTCCTCGAGCGACGCCCCGATGGCCTGGTGAAAGCCGCAATCCGGGTGTCGAATGTCTTCGGCCAATTGTTCGTGCACTCGCGATTCCCGACGCAGGAGCAGGACTCCATATTCCTCGGGCCGGACAGCTACCGGTTCGCCGATTACATCTCGCGCAATCTGTCGGGCCTGCCCTCCACCGCCCGGATCCTAGACTATGGCGCCGGCGCAGGTGTCGGCGGGATTGTCGCCGCTTCGCTGCATGGCAATGCACGCCTGACCTTGGCTGACATCAACCCTAAGGCACTCTCGCTCGCCTCAGTAAACGCGACCTTCGCCGAGATCGATCATCAAACCGCCCTGGCACAGACACCGCAAGATGTTGACGGCCCGTTCGACCTTATCGTCACTCACCCGCCCTTCATGATCGATCCAGATCGTCGCGCCTACCGCGATGGGGGAGACCTGTACGGCGGCAAGCTCTCTCTGGATTGGACGCTTGCCGCGATCACCAAGCTGGCACCTGGTGGGCGCTTCATCATGCACACCGGTGTCTCGATCGTTGGCGGTCGCGACGTGGTTCGCGAGGCGCTGCGTGAAGCGATGCCGACCGACGGCTTCGACTATGACTATCGCGTGCTCGATCCAGACATCTTCGGCGATGAACTGGACAAGGAGCCATATGCAGAGGTCGACCGGATCGCCGCCATCGGCCTTTGTGTATCCCGCAAGCAGGAGGCGTGATTTGACGCTTGGTCGGCGCTCACCCGCCGATCAGGGTTGCGGCCCCGGTTCCCCCTAGCATCGAGGGGTGTGATCAGGGCGCTTGACGGCACCAATGATTTCCAACGCCCGCGCGCCGCGAGGACGCGCAGGAATTATGGTTTCGTTGCACGCCTACCGCTTGTGCATGAGGAACAGCGGCACCGGCGATTCCTTCAGCATCGATCGGGTCGCCCCGCCGAAAATCTCCTCGATCACGCGCCCGCGTCCATATGCTCCCATCACGATCCAGTCGTGCCCCCCGCTTCGGCACTCTGCCAGAATTGCTTCGGCGGGGCGGCGCGATCCCGCTGGCTCGCTCTTGATGATAGGTTCAATTCCATGGCGGGCGAGGTAGCGGGCCGCGTCATCGGGGGGGATGCGCAGTGATCCATCTTCGTTATGGTAGATGGTGACCGTCTCCGCCTTGCTCAGCAGCGGCGCGGCAGCTTGCAAGGCTGCCTCCGCGTCGTCGGAACCGTCCCACGCCACCAATGCCCGGCCGCACAAATTGAAGCGCGGTGCATTCATCGGCACCGCAAGGACTGGCTTGCCCACCTGCAGCAACGTGTCGCCGATTGCGACGCTCATCTGCTCTGACATTTGCCCGCCCCCGCTGCAGCTCAACACCACGAGATCGGAGAGGCCGCCATGGTCGCGGATCGTCTGGGCGGTGAAGCCGGTACGGTCGATCCAGTCAAAGGAGACGTCCTCGCGTTGCAGACGTGCCAGCATGCGGGTCTTGTTGGCCGCTTCATCCGCCTGTTCGTCGGCAAGGATCGCACCGGTCGCGCCAACATAGTCACCGACGAACTCCGGGATCATCGTCAGATCGACACAGGTCAGGTGCCCACCAATCGCGCGCGTGACATCCAGCGCGGCTTGGTAGCGGCTTTCCTGACCCCGGTCGTGGTGGATCAGCAGAAGCACGTTCCTCATGGCAACCTCCGTCATTGTAACTGGCTTTTTCGGTACGGAATGCGTGCTTCGCTCCCCATTAGCAAAGGTACGTAGAAACGGGAGAAGCACCGGTCGGGAGTGCTGCCGATGATCCGCCGATCATCTTTGGTGTTTCAGCGAGTTAGCCGATCCGCGCTCGACGGGATGACTGCGACAACTTTTATAGCAGCAGAACGATCGCGTTATTGCTCGGCCTGACAGCGCGACTCGGCAGAGCCGAGACCAAGAAAGGCGGCAAGCGCCGTCATCCGCGTCGCTCTGATCGCTTGAGATCCAGCCACTCCGAAACAGCGTTCGGTACGTCGCCAACCTTTCAACACCGGCTCGTGTTCGAACAGGAAGACCTCAGGCCTTTTCCGTGCCCAGACCCGCCGCAAAGGCGATGCGCAATGCTTCGGAGAGGCTTCGTGCGCCCAGCTTGGCCATGACGTTCGCGCGATGAACCTCAACAGTGCGGGCCGAGATTCCCATGTCGTACGCAATTGTCCGGTTGGGCAGGCCTTGGGCCAAGCCATCCAGAACCTCGCGCTCGCGCGCGGTCAGCGCCGCAATGATGACGGCGGCTTCTTCCGCCCGACTATCGGCGTGGTGGATCGCATCCAGCCTCTCGAAGGCGGCCGTGATTGCTCGGATCAAGACCTCCTTCTCGAACGGCTTCTCGATGAAATCGACCGCTCCTTGCTTCATCGCCCGCACGGCAGTCCCCACATCGCCATGGCCAGTCAGGATGATCACCGGCATCGTCACGCCGCGCTCCTGCAGCGTGCGTTGAACCTCCAGCCCGTCCATCTCCGGCATCCGAACATCCAGCAGGATGCAGCCGGGATCAACGTGCCGCACTTCCTTGAGGAATTCGACACCCGATCGCCAGGCTTTCACGGCGTAACCCGACGTCTTCAGGATGAAGCTCGCGGAGCGCCGCACCGCGTCTTCATCGTCGATGATGTGGATCAGTCGTGCGTCGCTCATTCGTCCTCCTCCGCCCGGGCCAGCGGAAGGGTGAAGTGGAACAGGGTTCCCCCACCCTCGCGCGGCTCCATCCAGATCCGTCCTTCGAGCCCCTCCACGATGGTGCGGCAAATCGAAAGGCCCAGCCCCATGCCGTCAGCCTTGGAGCTGTTAAAGGCGCTGAACAGGTTGGCCGCCACATGCTCGGGCACGCCCGACCCGGTGTCCGCAACCGTCACCTGCACCATAGCTTTCGGTGCCTGGGAAGTCGCCACCTGCAATTTCCGGACAGGGGCGCATTCCATCGCCTCCACCGCATTGCGCATGAGGTTGATCAGCACCTGCTGACACTGCACCTTGTCCACCAGCACGGGCGACGCTTGCGGATCGATATCGAACGACACGGCGACGCCCTTCTCGCCGGCACCGATCAGCGCGAGCTTCGACGCTTCCTCGATCAGCGCGGGCAGATCCTCGACGCTTCGTTCCACCTCGCCGCGCGCCACGAACTCACGCAGCCTGCGCACAATATGGCCGGCGCGAAGCGCTTCGTTCTTCGCATCATCCAGCGCCTCGATGATCATCGGGAAATCTTCCGGATCGGGCTGCTCCAGCAGGTCCCTCACTCCGCGAACGTAGTTGGCAACGGCTGTGATCGGCTGGTTCAGCTCGTGCGCCAGCGTGGAGGCCATTGTGCCCATCGCGCTGACCCGCGAAACATGGATCAGATCGGCACGAAGCGCCTCGATCCGCTCGTCGGCCGCCTGCTTTTCGGAAAGGTCACGGATGAAGCCGGTGAAGATCCGCTCTCCTTCCGTGATCGCCTCACCCACGGATAATTCCATCGGAAACGTGGTGCCGTCCCGCCGCTGCCCCACCACCGTTCGCCCGCGTCCGATGATCCGACGTTCGCCCGTGGCAAGATAGCGGGCGATGTAGCGATCATGATTTTCGCGGTCGGGCGACGGCATCAGCATGCTGACATTTCGACCACGCATCTCCGCTTCGCTGACACCGAAAAGCCGCTCCGCCGCCGCGCTGAACGACAGGATCTCTCCAACGTCGTCGATCACGATCATCGCGTCGGGTACGGTGGCGAGGATGGAGCGAAACTGATTGGCGCTGGCCAGAAGCTGGCGTTCACGGGCGCGCTGCTCCGTCACGTCCCGGATCACCTTCCCGAATCCACGAAGCTTGCCCGATGCATCGTGAAGGGCGGTCAGCGCGATATGGGCGAGGAATTCGGATCCATCCTTGCGGATCCGCCAATCCTCTTCTTCCAGCTTGCCGTGCTGGCGTGCCGTTTCCAGATCCTGCTTTGGCTTGCCGGCGGCGCGCGCCGCCGCCGGATAGAATAGCTCGGCGGACTCGCCGACGATCTCCTGGGCGGACCAGCCCTTCAGCCGCTCCGCGCTGCGGTTCCACAGCGTTACCCGGCCATCGGGATCGAGCATGTAGATCGCGTAGCCGGTGGCACCGTCGATCAGCAAATTCAGCTCGTCGGCCAACTCCTTGGCCTCTTCAGCGCGAAGCGTCGCTCGCTGTTCACTATCGGCCGACGCCCGGCGCAGCTTGCTGATGTGACTGGCGACCCAGATCAGGACCGCCGACGTGCCCCAGAATGCCAGCAGCTCGACCAGCGGGGCGGCACCGCCGGGCCCGCCCAGCAGTTGCGCAGCCAGCGTCGCCAACAACGTGGCGAAAACCGCCGGCCCCACACCGCCAAAGACGCCGACGACGACCACCGCCGCGGTGAAAAGCAGGTAATGCGCCGTACCTGCCAGCCACAGGTCCAGCGCCAGACGAAGCGCCAGCGCGGCTGCCACGGCAAGCACGGCAACACCGAACCTTGCAACATCGCGCTGCATCTTTCCGGACCAGAATGCCGCCACTTAAGCTCCACACGCCATATCAACACCGGAGCCGCCCGGCGCATTCATCATGCTGATAGCACCTCCGCGCCTGGTGTCAGCGCTCGCCGCCCTCCAGCGCGCTCAGCAGTTGCTGGTGTCGCAGCGGCTTGCCCATCAAGGTCTCGAACCCAGCCTCGCGCGCCAGGCCTTCCAGCTCTTCGCAGCCGTGGCCGGTCATCAGGATCGCGCGGCCGCGCCAGCCGCGCTGGCGCATGGTCGTCAGCAAGCGGATCCCGCTGCTGTCCGGAAGCCGATAATCCGCGACGAGCAAGCCCGCGCCATCCAGCGATTTGTCGGCGAGCAGGGTTGCGGCCGCCGAATAGGCCCGCACATGATACCCACGGCCGGTCAGGAACAGCTGCAGCGAGCGGCGCACCGCATCTTCGTCCTCGACCAGCAAGACGACGCGCCTAAGATCTCGCGCAGCGTCACCGGAAGCGGTCATCGACATGGCAAACTACCGGCGAAAACATGCCCGAGTGCATCATGCGCGCCGGATCGCCCCTTTATCATGTCAGTCGTCCTCTCCTGCACGGTTCAAGCGTTTTCGCCGCAAGTGACCTGCAGTCCCATTGGGACTTCTACGGATAAACATGGCCTTACGTCTCCGGCCTGCTGAAGCGCCGTAATCAGGCGGGCTCCACCGACCGGCTCTGGGCGCATAGCCGGTGCGGCAGCGGACGATGGCTGGCCAGCAACAAGCCCTGCCCCGTCCGCTGCAGCCGGCGCTCCAGCCGGTCGATCACTTCTGCCTCTGTAGCGGCATCAAGGCTCTCGGTCGGTTCGTCCAGCAACAGCCAGGGTGCGGGACGCAGGTACGCACGCGCCAGCGCGATCCGCCGGCGCTCCCCGCCGGACAGACGCTCGCCATTCTCGCCGACCCAGGTGTCCAGGCCATGGGGCAGTGCGCGGACCCGTGCCTCGATGGCCGCATCCGCCAGCACAGCCCACAGCGCGTCTTCGCTGGCGCGCGAGTCGGCAATCAACAGATTGTCGCGAACAGTGCCCGAGATCAGCGCCGCATCCTGCGGAAGCCAGGCGAACGCGCTGCGCAGCGTCTCTGGCGCGACATATGCAATGTCCACCCCGTCGATCCATGCGGTTCCAGCCTTTGCCGGCCGCAGCCCCACCAGCGTCTCGATCAAGGTCGTCTTGCCGGAGCCGGACGCTCCAGTAATCGCCATCCTGCCACCTGAGGACAGGGGAACACCGGTCTCGAATGCCAGTGCGGGAGAGGCAAGCCGCATCGATCCTGCACCCTCTTCCTTTCCTAGCAGATCGTTCAACCGCGTCTCGGCGGATCTCACTTCGGGGCGGGCAGCGATCCTCCGGATCAGTGGTGCCAGCCCATCGATCGTCATCGCTGCGGCCAGCGCCGCCATTGCCGCGATCGGCGCCCCCGCACCTGCGGTCAGAACGAAAACGACTGCAGCGCTACTGCCGATTGCCAAGACGTGTAGCAGCGACACGCGCGCATGGACGTCAGCGCAGGCAAGCTGCGCTTCGCTCAGCGCATCTGCCACCCGGCGCATCTCCTCGCCGGCCTGCTGCTCGAGCCCGAAGCAGCGCAGTTCCGGCGCCGATTCCAGCAGATGACCCATGCGGTCTTTCAAATCGCCATTGTGCGCCTGCGCTGCTGCGGCGTGCTTAACCAGCGGCCGGACCAGCCGGCGCACGATCAGCAGCACGCCCGCCGCAATCGCGACGATCAGCACACCGGGCATGATGCCGCCGATCGCTGCCAATGCGGCGCCCGACAGCAAGGCCGATACCGCGGCTGGCCCGGCACTGCGGCGCACGAGGTCATGTTCTATCGCGGTGAGATCGTTCACCGCGCGCGCAGTTGCTTCGCCACCGGTCACCGCCAGCGCCTGCCGGATCGGCAGTGCAGCGATCCCGCGGTAAATCGCCGGCCGGACGCCGGCCACAGCGCCAAGTGCCGCCGCGTGGCTCGCCAGTGCCTCTCCGTAACGTGCGCCGGTCCGCATGATCGCCAGCAAGCGGATCGTGGCGCTGGGCAACATGTAGTTGAACGCCATCGCGGCTGCGGTTCCAGCGGCGCCCGCCAGCGCCGCTGCGGTGATGAACCAGCCGGAGAGGCCCAGCAGGGCGACCGAAGCCGCGGCGACCAGCGATGCGAGTATCGCCGCACGCACGAGGGAACGACGCTCGCGCGCAGATTCGCCGGCGATCAGGGCAGCAAGCTCAGTCATGCCAGTCGCTCCAAAGGGATGATCCGATCTGCAATGGCCGCCAGCGCTTCGCTGTGGGTAGCCATCAATATGGTTCGCCCCTTCGCGACGCTGGCGATCGTCTCGATCATTGCGTGCTCAGCAGCCGCATCGAGGTGCGCGGTGGGCTCATCCAGCAACAGCAGCGGCGCAGGCTTAAGGATTGCCCGGGCAAGGCCGATGCGCCGCCGCTCGCCACCCGACAGGCCACTGCTGCGTGCATCGAGCAGCGTGTCCAACCCATTGGGCCGCCCCTCAATCATAGGGGTCAGTCCGGCTTGCCGCGCCGCTTCCTCGATCCGGGCGCGGCTGGCGTGCGGGTCGGCAAAGCCGATGTTCTGCGCTATTGTCTTCGGCAGCAGCAACGTCCCCTGCCCCAGCCAGGATGCGCCGGCGGCGATGCTTCCGCCTGGGGGCAGCAACTCGCCGTTGATACGCACCGCTCCCGCGGCCAACGGCGCAAGGCCCAGCAGCACCCGCAACAGGCTTGTCTTGCCGCTGCCCGACGGCCCCCACAATGCGACGATCTCGCCCGGCCGAACGGCGAACGTCACGTTCGCAACCGCCGCAGCGTCGGTGTCATCGTAACGGATCGAAACACTCTCGAAGCTCAGCCCCGGTGCTTCGCCGGCGACGGGCAGGGCAGAGGCGGAAGTGGCTTCGCGCTCAACCGCCGAAAGCCGGTCGACCGCTGTCTCGGCCGCCTGCTTGTCATGGTAAGCAGCAGCCAGCCGGCGGAGCGGCGCATAGAACTCGGGCGCGAGGGCCAGTACGAAAAAGGCGCTGGCGAGGTCGAGTGTCTCCGGCACCGGAAAGGGTAGCAGGCCGAGCAGATTAAAGCCGCAGTAAACCGCCACCAATGCCACGGAGAGAGCGGAGAAGAACTCGAGCGCTCCAGACGACAGAAACGCGACCCGAAGCACCCGCATCGTGCGACTGGCGACGTCCTGCGCAGCGATGCCGAGCCGCTCCGCCTCCCGCTCGGACGCCTCGAATGCGAGCACAACCGGCAGCGCCCGTAGCCGATCGGCAAACAATCCGGAAAGGCGGGCGAGCGCCGCGAACTGCCGCCGCGACTGATCAGCTGCGGCGCCGCCAGCCAAGATCAGTGCAAGGATGAACGGAACAAGCGTTGCGAACAGGATCGCAGCTGACACAGGGCTCGCGACGGCAACGGCAGCCATCACGATCATCGGCGAAAGCCCGGCCGCCTGCCGCGCCGGCAGGAACCGCGCGACATGGCCGTCGATGGCTTCCACTTCGTCGACAGCCGCCTGCAGCAATTCGCCGCTGGTGCGCATGGCACCCGGCGCGCGATGGAGCGCAGCCGTTACGATCCGTTCACGCAGCTGGCTCTTCGCCGCTCTGGCACCCCGCGCACCGACCCGTGCGCTGCCCCACACGCAGAGGCCGCGCGCCAGGCCGGACAGGCCCGTCAGCGTCACCCAGCCCCAGATCGCCGACCCTGCGACCAGAGCACTCGCTGCCCCCGCCAGCCCCGCGGCAAACCCGATTGCGGCGACGCTATCCAGCAACAGCAGGCTGGTGGACAGCCGCACGCGCCCGCCGTCGCCCACTACCTCTTTCAGATAGGCGCGACGCTCAGCAGCGGCGCTTCGATCTATTGCAAGAACAGCCATGCCGGGCGCCGCTACCGATTGCTGCACCGCAACCGAATACGGGATGTCCACAATGCCGCCGCGGTTCGCGCGCTCCTAACGAGCGCCGCCAGAACGAGCCGGCGTGACCGGCATCAGGGAGAAACCGGGCATGGACGCCGGCGTCGTAGACTTATCGCGGCTGCAGTTCGCACTGACCGCATTGTACCATTTCCTGTTCGTGCCCCTCACGCTGGGGCTCAGCTTCATGCTGGTCATCATGGAGTCCGTCTATGTGATGACGGGGCGCGAAATCTGGCGCCAGGTGACGCGATTCTGGGGCAAGATCTTTGGGATCAATTTCGTGCTGGGGGTCGCCACCGGGCTGACCATGGAGTTCCAGTTCGGCACCAACTGGTCCTATTTCTCGCATTATGCCGGCGACATTTTCGGCGCGCCGCTGGCGATCGAAGGGCTCATGGCCTTCTTCCTCGAAGCGACGTTTGTCGGCCTGATGTTCTTCGGCTGGGACCGCCTGTCGAAGCTCGGGCACCTCTTCGTCACCTTCCTGGTCGCGCTGGGAACCAACCTGTCTGCGCTGTGGATCCTTATCGCCAACGGTTGGATGCAGAATCCCGTCGGCGCGACGTTCAACCCCGAAACCATGCGCATGGAAGTGTCGGACTTCGACGCCGTGCTGTTCAACCCTGTGGCTCAGGCGAAGTTCGTCCACACCGTCAGCGCCGGCTATGTTGCCGCCTCTGTCGTGGTGCTTGGCGTCTCCGCTTTTTATCTGCTGAAGGGCCGCTGGATCGAATTCGCCCGTCGCTCGATGGTGGTCGCCGCGGCTTTCGGCCTCGCTTCCTCGCTGTCCGTCGTCGTGCTGGGTGACGAGAGCGGCTACGCGCTCACCGACAACCAGAAGATGAAGCTGGCGGCGATCGAGGCGGCCTGGCACACGCAGGAAAGCCCTGCTGGCCTGACGCTGCTCGGCATGCCTGACACCGCCGCCCGCACCACGCGCTATTCGGTCGAGGTGCCATGGGTATTGGGTCTCATCGCCACCCGCAGCCTCGACAAGGAAGTCACTGGCATGTCGGAGCTGGTGCTGAAGGCGCAGGAGCGGATCGCTTTGGGCATCAAGGCTTATGATGCCGTGGAAACGCTGAAGGCCGATCCATCCAACGTCGCTGCTCGTGCCCAGTTCGAAGCGCACAAGCGCGACCTTGGCTACGCGCTGCTGCTGAAGCGCCACCTGGCCGATCCGCGCGCCGCTACCCCGCAACAGATCGAGGCGGCCGCCTGGGACACGGTGCCCAGCGTCCCGCTGATGTTCTGGAGCTTCCGCCTGATGGCCATGATCGGCTTTCTCATGATCGCGCTGTTCGCCACTGCCTTTGTGGTCGCCAGCCGCCGCAAGCATCTGACGACCAAGTGGTTCCTGCGCCTCTGCGTCGCAGCCATCCCGCTGCCGTGGGTCGCCATTGAACTCGGCTGGGTGGTCGCGGAAATGGGGCGTCAGCCCTGGGCGATCGAGGGCGTACTGCCGACCTTCCTTGCGGCATCATCGCTCAGCCGCACTGCCCTTTGGACCACGATCATCGGCTTCACCGCGCTCTACGGCACACTCGCCGTGATCGAGATCCGCCTGATCCTGGCCGCCATCAAGCACGGCCCCGTCGAACATCAGGAGCCCACCCCCGAGCCCGGGCGCATCGCCGCCCTGCCGCTGGCCGCCTGAAGGAGGCACGACCATGGAATTCTTCGATTATGAAGTGATGCGCGTGATCTGGTGGGCGCTGCTGGGCGTACTCCTGATCGGCTTCGCACTTACCGACGGCTTTGACCTGGGCACGGCCGCGCTGCTGCCGTTCGTCGCCAGGACCGATGCCGAACGCCGCATGGTGATCAACTCGGTCGGGCCAACCTGGGAGGGCAACCAGGTGTGGTTCATCCTCGGCGGCGGCGCCATCTTTGCCGCCTGGCCCTTCGTCTATGCCGTCAGCTTCTCGGGCTTCTATCTAGCCATGTTCCTCGTGCTGGCGGCGCTGATCCTGCGTCCGGTCGGGTTCAAATATCGTTCCAAGCGGCCGGACCCCGCCTGGCGAACCCGTTGGGACTGGGCGCTCTTTGTCGGCGGCATCGTGCCCGCGCTGGTCTTCGGCGTGGCGGTCGGCAACGTCCTGTCGGGCGCCCCCTTCCGCCTCGACAGCGACCTCCGCTCCTTCTTCGAGGGCGGCCTGCTCGACCTGTTTACGCCGTTCACGCTGGTTGCCGGTCTGCTGTCGGTCGCCATGCTTGTCCTGCACGGCAGCGCATGGCTCGCCATCAAGGCTGAACATGGCCAGGTCCGTGATCGCGCCCAGCGCTTCGGCGCCATGGCCGCGGTCGCGTCGATCCTGCTCTTCGCAATCGGCGGAGCCTTCATGGCCTGGGGCGATTATGGCTTCCGGATCGTCGGCGCCGCTGACCCGCTCGGCGCTTCCAACCCGCTGCGTACGGTCACGGAGGCAGCGCCCGGCGCCTGGCTCGACAATTATGATCGTTACCACTGGATGATGATCGCGCCGCTGCTCGGCTTCGCCGGCCCGGTGCTAGCGTTGGTCGGCATCGCGACCCGCAAGGAATGGGCGGCCTTTGCCGGCTCTTCGCTGGCCGCGGCCGGCATCATCGCCACCGTTGGCTTGTCGATGTTCCCGTTCATCCTGCCGTCCAGCATCGATGCGCATTCCAGCCTCACGGTGTGGAACGCGTCCTCCAGCCACCGCACGCTGCAGATCATGCTGTTCGTGACGATCGTCTTCCTGCCGATCGTGCTCGCTTACACCGCCTGGGTGTACCGCGTGCTCTGGGGCCGGGTCACCACTGCCCAGGCGACCACTCATCCTGACTTTTACTGAGGAATTGCCGTCATGTGGTATTTCACTTGGGTTCTCGGCCTTGGGCTGGCGGTGGCGTTCGGCGTCTTGAACGGCATGTGGCACGAATTCGATCTCGCCGATGAGGTCGAAAAGGCACCGGAGGCGCACGAGCGCCCGTGAGCGAGCATCTCTACCTCCCTGAACTCGCAGCGCGTCCTGCGCCGCGATACACCAGCTACCCGACCGCGCTGGAATTCTCTCCCGCGGTCGGCGCAGCGGACCAGGCGGCCGCCCTACGCGGACTGGAGGCGGGAACCAGTGCCTCGCTCTACGTTCACGTGCCTTATTGCCAGGAGATCTGCTGGTATTGTGGCTGCAACACCGGCGCGACCGGCCGTCCCGAGCGGCTTGCTGCCTATGTCGCGGCACTGGCGCGGGAAATGCGCACCGTCGGCGCCTTGTACCAGGGCCGCATCAGCCGCGTGCATTTTGGCGGGGGCAGCCCCAATGCCTTGTCCCCTGCGCAGTTCGTATCGGTGGCAGAGACGATCCGGTCCTGCTTCCTTGTGGACGAGGATGCCGAATGGGCGGCGGAGCTCGATCCGCGGTTGCTCTCGGACGATCACGCCGCGGCTCTAGCCGAAGCGGGGGTCACCCGCGTCAGCCTCGGCGCGCAGACGTTCAATCTCGGCATCCAGGCTCGGATCAATCGGATACAGCCGTTCCGCCAGGTCGCGGAGGGCGTTTCGGCGCTGCGCCGTCACGGTATTGAGCGCATCAACCTAGACCTTATGTACGGGCTGCCGACGCAGGAACTGGGCGACATCGTCGAGACGATCGCCAAGGCTCGGCAGCTCGAGCCGGATCGCGTGGCGATGTTCGGTTATGCTCATTTGCCGTCCATGTTGCCGCGTCAGCGGATGATCGACGCCTCCACCCTGCCCGATGCCAAGGCGCGCTTCTGGCAATCGGCGCTCGCACACGATCTGCTGTTGGAGGCAGGCTTTGCCGCCGTCGGCTTCGATCACTTCGCCCGGCCGCAGGACTCGCTCGCCATCGCCGCAGGTACCGGTCGCCTGCGTCGCAACTTCCAGGGGTTCACCGATGATCAGGCGGATGTGGTGATCGGCCTCGGCGCATCATCGATCAGCCAATTTCCGGACTTGCTGGTCCAGAACGAAAAGCATGTCGGCGGATGGCGGATGCGCGCGTTGAACGATACGCTCTCGGGCGTTCGGGGCTGCCGACGCTCCGCGGACGACCGGTTGCGCGCCGAGATCATCGAGCGGATCCTGTGCCACGGCGCGGTGGATTTGGAGGAGGTCGCAATGCGCCGCGGCGCCAGCACCGCACAATTGTCGGGCGCGCTCCCGATCATCGACGGTCTTGCAGGAGCCGGCGTTCTGGAACGCAGCGAATGGCGCATCCGCATCACATCGATCGGCCGCCCCTATGCGCGGCTGGCCGCAGCCGCCTTCGACCAGCGTTCGCGGGCCCAGGCACGTCCGACCAGCAAAGCGGTCTAGCGCCGCACGACCCAATCAGCCGGGTCTCCTTCCCAAATACATTGTGGCCGATGGCGGAATTCCCGCCATCGGCTACTTGCCGTTCAACTTCCCAAACGAACGTGGAAGGGGGCGACGCCTGAGGCCGCCCCCCCATTCCGTTCAGAACCGCATACCCAGTCCGATCGAAGGAACGATGGGATCCACGCTGACGCTCACGCGATTGACCGCGCCGCCAGTGGTCAGCCGCGCTGCCGTGTCGATGTCGATGTATTTGACGTCCAGGTTCAGAAACACGCGCTTGGTCAAATCGACGTCCACGCCTGCCTGCAGCGCATATCCGAAACTGTCCTTCAGCTTCACATTCGTCTTGCCAATCGCGCTCTCCAGCGAGCGGCTGGCGTCGGCGGAGTAGAAGATCGTGTAGTTCACGCCGGCGCCCACATACGGCCGAACCTTGGCCTTTGGCGCAAAGTGATATTGCAGCGTCAGGGTCGGCGGCAGCACCCAGGTGCTCGCCAGGTTACCTAGTGGCGACAGCGCGCCGCGCCCGCCGATGTCGTGCTTGGTCGTCCCCAGGATCAGCTCGGTGCCGATATGGTCCGTCCACATGTAGGTGAAGTCGATCTCCGGGGCGACGCTGTCGGAAACGCTGACCGAACCGGTGGGGAACCCCGGTTTGACCGGCCCGGCCTTTTCGGTGGGCGAGACGACAATGGCACGAGCCCGGACCAGCACGTCGCCCGCTTCCACCTGCGCCTGGGCGGGTGAAGCGATCGCGAGTGCAAGAAGGCTAGCGCCGATAACGAATTTCATGGCCAACTCCTTGTGTTCTGCTTGGCGAGTTGGCGGCTAGAGCGGGATCGTAACGGCCGCTGTACGCAAAGTCCCGCTTGGGACTTGTACGGAGAGACTGGCACGATCGCCTCCTGCAATCCTGCGGAGGGGCGTGCCTGCTATGTCGCCGGGCTGCAGCGCAAGCGGGTCAAACGACGCCGGCCGCGCAGCGTGTTGATACTGGCCATCAACGGCGCGGGCGCAAGGTCCGCGGCGCGGCCGCCCCTCGCCGCGCCGCGAATTTTGCGGATCAGTTCGGTCGCGCGTGCGCCACCTTCAGCCGGGCACGGCCCGACGCCCCGCCTTCGTCTCCGCGTCCGAGCGTTGGCGATGCGGCCCGGTTGCGCATCTTGGCGCGGTGAAGCGCCATATCGGCGACCTCCAGCAGTTCCGAAAGCGTGCCGTCATGATCGTCGGAAAGCGCAACGCCAATGCTTGCACCGACATGCACATTCTGCCCGGCGACCAGATAAGCGTGGCCCGCTATTGCCTGGCTGATCCGCTCCTTCAGCTGCTCCGCGCCATCGCGGCCGATATCCTCCGCAACGAGCACGAATTCATCGCCGCCGATCCGGGCCACGCGCACATTGTTGCCGCCGATCTCCTGCAGGCGTTTGCCGACCGCCACCAGAACCGCGTCGCCTGCCTTGTGGCCGAGCGTGTCGTTGATGGTCTTGAACCAATCGAGATCAAGGTACAGCACCGCCAGCCCCGCCTCGGGCCGCGCCGCGCTCTCCTCGGCCCAGCGCGACAAACCATTGCGGTTGAGAAGGCCGGTAAGCGGATCGTGGCGCGCGTGATGATCATTGATCATCTCCGCCCGCATCGTGCGGACAAGCAGCCGGTTCAGCTGAAACGCTGCCGAACTCATGCTCACCAGGTAGAAGGGGATCTGGAACATCACCAGCAGCAGGATCGGCTGCCCGGACAGAACCGCCGCGACGGCGCACGGGCCAAGGCTCAGCGCGATCATCACCGCCACCAGGCGCGGCGCCCCGAAATTTCGAAAGCAGATGCCGCCCACCATCGCGGCAGCCGACAAACAGGCGAGCGCCGCCGCAACCCAGTCGCCGCTTATGACGCACATGAAGGTGCCGTAGCCGACGCTGGCGGCCCACATCACGGCAAGGGTAATGTAGAAGTCGGTCGGCCCGCGCCGGCCCTCCATCACTGCCTTGCGCCCGAAGTACAGCGCTGGCAGCCGCAGTGCCGCCAATATCACTTCCATGGCGACCCACAGATAGGCCGCAGGCGTCTGCATGCGCGCTGCCACGACAGCGGATACGGCAATGGTGTTCAGCACGCCCCCCGCGAAGATCGGGAGCGTGCTGTACAGGCTGCGCAGCAGAGTCCTGCGCGTGCTGTCGGGAATGTCGCCACCCGGATCGACCAGCCAGCGCGTCATTGACCAGGCGGGCAAAGCGCGCCCCAGGTCGTGTCGTCCACTCATATGCAGATTCGCGGCATCAGTTCCCCCCGCCCCTCGCAAGCCCTGTACAGCATCCTCGTTAATGGAAGGTTCCGGGCGCCCGCCCCCGGGCGGCAAGCCCCATACCCTGAATCCTGACGGTTGACGATGTCCGTCACACAGTTTATTGACAACCGTGTCAGTAGGGAGTCGACTAACATGGCCGCTAAGCTTCCCCCCTTTCCCGGCAGTACCGGTCGCCGCGACTGGAACACGGCGTTCGACGCCATCAAGAAGCTGCTGAACAACGGTGACGATACGGTTCAGGTGTTTCGCATCATGCGCGCGCTGAACGTCGGCAGTACCGAGTGGGGCTATGCAAAACTGCTTGGAACCGAGGAAGGTGGCCGCATCGCCCGCGAGCAGGCCGAACTGGCCGAGCGCTTCTCGGACCGCACCTGGGTGGACAGCTTTGCGCCCGGTACCGTTGGCGCCGCTTACCGCGACTTCCTCGATAGCACCGGCTATTCCGCCGACGGTCTCGTCGCGGTCAGCCGTGAAGGCAACGACAATGTCGAGATCGATCATCCTTATGCATGGTTCGGCCGGCGCACGCGCGACATTCACGACATCTGGCATGTTCTGACCGGCTACAAGGCTGACGAAAGCCTGGGTGAAGCAGCGCTGGTGGCGTTCAGCTACGCGCAGGTTGGTGGCGCCGGCTGGGCCTTTATCGGCTCTGCCGCCGCGCTCAAGAGCCTGCGCATTACCAAGGGCACGTTGTTCGCCCGGGCCGTCATAGAGGGCTACCAGCGTGGCAAGGCCGCGAAGTGGCTTGCCGGTGAGGATTACATCAAACTGATGGATGAGCCGCTGGGCGCAGCGCGCAAGCGCCTCGGTCTGACGGAGCCGGTACTGTACAAGCGCGCTCAGGCTGAGCTTGGCGAAGAGATGGCGTCATATCTCAGCCAGCGTCGCGAAGAAGCAGCGGCCGAGCCGCAGCCGCTCGCCGCCTGAGCCACGGTGCGGGAGGGAAAGCGTTTCCCTCCCGGCCTCCTGTGGGCTCCCTCCCGAATAGCCGACGTGTTCTTCAGCGTTGAGGAGGTCGAGCGACGAAGGCAGCGTCTTCGTCTCCGACCTGTCTCGCGCGGTACGACCGGCGTGAGTCACGGTTCTACGCTGGCGAGATCCGTCGCCATTGCCCGTGCAAACCGCCCCCGCGTGCGGAGGCGGCGTTTCGCCAGATCCTGCACGCACGAAGCGGCTAGTGCTTCTGCCTCTTGGGCATCCACCAGTCACCCGCGATCCGTTCGGCCACTCGAAATCGCTCAGCCTCCTCCAGAAGGCGCATCGCCTTGCCCAGGCTGCGTGCTTCGCGGGCTCGCCGTTCAAGGTCTTCCCACCGCTGAGCCAATGACCGTCTCCATCTGGCATCCCCTGCAATTATTCTCGCTATCGGGCGGGCTGGGATCGAGATGGGTGCGACGAAGAGTCGACGATCTTGCAGTTCGGCCGCGTTCCTCTCGCGGCAGCGGATCACGTCTGCTCGCCCCCAAAGCACGTTCCTGCGAACGGAGCTGACTGGAGGATCGGGGCCAACCAGTGAAAGCCACTCTGCCCGGCTCCAAGCTGGCTGCCACCGGCTTTGGCACCGTCCCACTTCCGCCACGCCCGAACCCACAGTAAAGCCGCCGCCAATGATCTGCCGGCTCGTGCTGACCAACGTCCGCAACCATGCGACACTGACGCTTTCGCCCGGGCCGGGCTTTGTACTGCTCACCGGACCGAACGGCGCCGGCAAGACGAACGTGCTGGAAGCGGTCTCGCTTCTCGCTCCCGGCCGCGGGCTGCGGCGCGCAAGCCTTTCCGAAATCTCCCGCCGTGACTCGTCCGGCGGGTTCGGCATCGCCGCCACGCTGGACGACACCACAGAAATCGCCACTGGCGCCCTTCCGACCGCACCGGAACGGCGGGTGGTACGGGTCAATGGTGCCACCGCTGCGGCGAATACGCTGGCCGAGTGGCTCTCCGTGCTGTGGCTTACCCCGGCGATGGACCGCTTGTTCGTGGAGCCGGCCGGCGAACGTCGTCGCTTTCTCGACCGGCTGACGCTGGCCCTCGAACCCGCCCACGCCACAGAGACGAGCCGGTACGAGGCCGCCATGCGCGCCCGCAACAAGCTGCTGGCGGAACCCGCTCCCGATCGCGAATGGCTGTCCGCGCTGGAAGCGCAGATGGCACAGCACGGCGCGGCCGTCGCTGCCGCCCGCGCCGAGACGGTGGCCGCCCTCTCCGGGCGCCTTGACCAGTCGGCAATGGGCGATTTCCCGCGCGCTTCGCTGTCGCTGGAGGGCTGGAGCGATGAAGCCGGCGTGTTGCTCGACGCACTGCGCACCGGCCGGGCGCGCGATGCAGCCGCTGGTCGAACGCTGGTTGGTCCGCATCGCACCGATCTGCATGTGCGCCATCTCGACAAGAACATTGCTGCCGCCCAGGCCTCGACGGGCGAGCAAAAAGCGCTCCTGCTCGCCATCGTACTGGCTCACGCGGATCTCGTCGCAGAGCGTCGGGGACAGCTTCCGATCCTGCTTCTGGACGAAGTCGCCGCCCATCTCGATCCTGACCGCCGGGCAGCATTGTTCGCCCGGCTGAGCGGTCACGCCCAGGTCTGGATGACGGGTACCGAACCGGCGCTGTTCGCCGCCATCGGCGACGATGCGACCCGCATCGATCTGGGCTGAACCGCCGAGTTTTGAAGCAGATGCGGTGCGGGCTGGACGGGGCGACACAGTGCGCTACGATCCCGGCATGGAGAGACAACCACAGCGACCGGTATCTGCCGGCGAGTGGCACCGCGGCTGGCCCGTCGTCGCCGCAGCCATGATCGGCATTGGCACGGGGCCGGGGCTGTTTCAAAACCTGTCCAGCCTGTTCATCGTCGGGCCGATCGAGGAATTCGGGTGGAGCCGCGGCGATATCGCGACGGCGGCAGGGCTCGGGCTACTGGGCGGCCTGGCTGCACCGTTCCTCGGCCGGCTCGCCGACCGGATCGGCGCACGGGCGATCATCCTGTTGGCCATGGTCCTTCTCGGGCTGGTCTATGCCGGCATGGCATCGCTGAGCGGGCCGCTCTGGCAATATCAGCTGTTGATCTTCGGCCTGGCGCTGACCGTCCCGGGCACCAGCGCCATTGTGTACGGCAAGCTGATCTCCCAGCGCTTCCACGCCCATCGCGGCATCGCGCTGGGCATTGCCACTTCCGGCATCTCGTTGTCCTCGCTCGCGCTCGCACCGGTGCTGGGCGCGGTGATTACCGCTTATGGCTGGAGGATCGGCTTCCTCGCCCTCGGAGCGGTCGTGTGCGGACTGGCGCTTCCTGCCGTCCTGATGCTCCTGCGGGGAGAGCCTGGTCAGACGGTTCGTCCTGATCCGAATGGCGCATCCCCGATTGTCGTCGAGGGAATGACAGGTGCGGAGGCGCGGCGCGACAGCCGCTATTGGCGGCTTGCGCTGACGGCCGCGCTGATCAACGTCGCCAGCGTCGGGCTGGTCACATCACTGGTACCATTCGGCATGGACCGCGGCTTTGGCGCAACTGAGGCCGCCCTTCTGGTAACCAGCTTCGCCGCCAGTCAGGTGGTGGGGCGGCTTGTCATGGGCGCCATGGTTGACCGTTTCCGGCCACAGCTGACCGCGGCGGCCTTTGCGCTGGTCTCCGCCCTCGCCTTCGTCTTCCTGCAAACGCCGACCCCGGGCCTGCCTTTGTTGGTTGCGGCCGTCTTCTTCGCCGGGCTGATGAATGGCGCCGAGCATGACCTGCTGCCGTTCCTCGCCGCGCGCCTGTTCGGGCTGCGCGCCTATGGTGAAGTTTACGGGCTGCTCGTCATGATCTCGCTGTTTGGCACCGCCATCGGTGTCACCGCCTTTGGACGTTTGCACGACGCAACCGGCGATTATAGCGCCGCCTTGACGATGGCCGCGGTGGCGCTGGGTGGTGCGGCCATGCTGTTCGCGACGCTTCGTGAACGTCCGCTGCCGCACCTCCAGGTCGCTGCCCAACCCGTCTGACGCCGCCTGCCTGAGATCCGCCTGTGGAGCGACCATGGTCCGATCGGCTGCGCGTGCCGCTTCAGCGCGCAGATCGGCGCCTATCCGGCTTGAACGAGCGCCATTTCGCTTTCGTTGCAGCGCCGCAATGCCTATATGATTGGCATGGCAGATCAGCAGAATTCGAACGACTACGGCGCCTCCTCGATCAAGGTGCTGAAGGGCCTGGACGCGGTGCGCAAGCGGCCGGGCATGTACATCGGCGATACCGATGACGGATCGGGCCTCCACCACATGGTGTTCGAGGTTTCGGACAATGCGATCGACGAGGCGCTGGCCGGCCATTGCGACCGGATCGACATCACGCTGAACCCCGACGGCTCGGTCAGCGTCACCGACAACGGCCGCGGCATCCCGACGGGCATCCACCCGGAGGAAGGCGTCTCGGCGGCCGAGGTCATCATGACCCAGCTTCACGCCGGCGGTAAGTTCGAAAACACCTCGAACGACAATGCCTACAAGGTCTCGGGCGGCCTTCACGGCGTCGGCGTCTCGGTCGTGAACGCGCTTTCCGAATATCTCGATCTCACCATATGGCGCGATGGGGAGGAGCATTTCATGCGCTTCACCCATGGCGATGCCGTCGCGCCGCTGAAGGTCGTCGGCAAGGCGCCCGAGGGCAAGAAGGGCACGCGCGTCACCTTCCTCCCCTCGCCCGCCACCTTCAAGATCACCGAGTTCGATTTCGAGAAGCTGGAGCATCGCTATCGCGAGCTGGCCTTCCTCAACTCGGGCGTCCGCCTGTTCCTCACCGATGCCCGGCACGAGGAGCCCAAGACCGTGGAGCTCTATTACGAGGGCGGCATCGCCGCGTTCGTGAAGTGGCTCGATCGCACCAAGGCGGCGCTGTTCCCGGAGCCGATCGCCATTTCCGGCCAGCGTGATGACATCGGCATCGACGTCGCGCTGCAGTGGAATGATTCCTATTACGAAAACGTCCTCTGCTTCACCAACAACATCCCGCAGCGTGACGGCGGCACCCACCTTGCCGCCTTCCGCTCGGCGCTGACGCGCACGCTCAACGCCTACGCCGACAAGTCGGGGATGCTGAAGAAGGAAAAGGTCTCGCTCACTGGCGATGACATGCGCGAGGGGCTCACCGCGATCGTCTCGGTCAAGCTGCCGGACCCGAAGTTCTCGTCGCAGACCAAGGACAAGCTCGTCAGCAGCGAGGTGCGCCAGCCGCTCGAAAGCCTCCTCGCCGACAAGATGGCCGACTGGCTGGAGGAGAACCCGCAGAACGCGCGGCAGATCATCCAGAAGGTGATCGACGCCGCCGCCGCGCGCGAGGCCGCGCGCAAGGCGCGCGACGCCAGCCGCAAGACGGTGATGGGCTCGATGGGCGGCCTGCCGGGCAAGCTGCACGACTGCCGCGAGAAGGATCCCGCCAAGTCCGAACTGTTCATCGTGGAGGGCGATTCGGCGGGTGGCTCGGCCAAGTCGGGCCGCAACAGCGAGTTCCAGGCGATCCTGCCGATCCGCGGCAAGATCCTGAACGTGGAGCGCGTGCGTGAGGATCGCATGCTCTCGTCGAAGGAGATCATCTCGCTGATCCAGGCGATGGGCACGGGCATCGGCCGCGACGAGTTCAACCTCGAGAAACTGCGCTACCACAAGATCGTCATCATGACCGACGCAGACGTGGACGGCGCACACATCCGCACGCTGCTGCTGACCTTCTTCTACCGCCAGATGCCCGATCTGATCAGCGCCGGGCACCTCTATATCGCCCAGCCGCCGCTCTATAAGGCGACGCGTGGCAAGGCGGTCGAGTATCTGAAGGACGAGGCGGCGCTCGACGATTACCTCGTCCGCAACGGTACGCAGGCGACGACGCTTGACGGCGTCGGCACCGGCGCGCCGCTGTTCAACCTCGTCGATCACGCACGCCGCATGCGCACGCTGATGCGCTACGTGCCGCGCCGCTACGATCCGGTGATCATCGAGACGCTGGCACTGGGCGGCGCGCTCGATCCGCAGATCGCGCCGGAGGAACGCGCCACCCGCCTCGCGCAGGTGACCCGCCGCCTCGATCAGGGCGATCCCGAGGCGCGCTGGACGGCGCAGATGACGCCGGAGGGCGGCTTCCACTTCCAGCGCTTCTGGCGCGGGGTGACCGATCACCACATCGTCGAGGCGGCGTTCGTTTCCTCGGCCGAGGCACGCAAGCTCCACGGCCTCGCCGCGGAACATGCCGACCTCTACGACACCGCGCGCAAGCTCATCTCGCTGAAGGCCGGCGACCGTACCGAGGAGCCCGCGCCCGACGCGACGCTCGATGGCGCGATCGTCGATGAGGCCGAGGCGGACGAGGCGCTGGTGATCGGCAAGGGCGAAACGCTCGTCGCGCGCCCGTCGCAGCTGCTGGAGGCGATCCTCGCCGCCGGCCGCAAGGGCCTCGCGATCCAGCGCTACAAGGGCCTTGGCGAAATGAACGCCGAGCAATTGTGGGAAACGACGCTCGATCCCAACAACCGTTCGATGCTGAAGGTCGCGATCGACCAGGCGGACGTGGCGGACGAGATCTTCACCCGCCTGATGGGCGACGTGGTGGAGCCGCGCCGCGAGTTCATTCAGGAAAACGCGCTGAGCGTCGCCAACCTCGACGTCTGACGAAATCCTGAAGCAAAGCGACTGATCAGTCGCCCGGGGCCGCACCTGCATGTCAACGATCGTGACATGCGGGTGCGGCCCTAGTCCTTTCAGGGGCAAACATCGGGCCGCGCGCGCTGAAGACCGGCGTTGATCTCGCCCATCTCTACCACGCACAGCCGCAAACCGCGGGTGGACAGCAGCAGCACGGCTAGTGCCGGCGGCAGTCAGGGTTTTCCGCTCCGCTCTTCCCATTGTTGCGGACTCTTCGTCCTATGCTTCTCCACCCCGATCGCGCATGATCAAGCGCTGGCGCATTCCGTTGGCACATGTTCAAGGCGGCTTGTTCGCACACTCCCGGGAGAGGCGACGATGCTGGTTCTGCGAATGGCTGGAGCCCTGTGTGTCGTCGTAGTGGCGCCGTCGATGCCGGCGGCGGCAGCGTGGACGGCAGCTAACCGAGACGTCGCGAAAGCCGCGAGGGATCCTCGCATCGCGGCGGCGCTTGCGGCGGTGAACGAGATTGATCGGGCTGCTGTCCAAGAGGATCATCGGGCATTCGCCCGGCTGCTGGCTGATGACCTCGCCGTCAATAATCCTCAGAACGGCGTGTCCGTGCGGGGCGCGACTGGGCAGCGCAGCGCCGCCGGTCGGATCAGTTACCTGCGCTACGATCGTGTGATCGAATATGCTGGTCTGCGCGGAGACATGGTGGTCCTGATGGGGGAAGAGATCGTCCTGCCCAGGTCGCCTCGGCGCGCCGCGGACGGTGAGATGCGGCGTCGCTTCACCGATCTCTGGATGCCCACGGCCACTGGCTGGAAGCTGACCGTGCGACAGGCCACGATTATCAAACGTCCAAAGCCGTAAGCTTCACGTCACAGACGTATCGAATGCGATTGCCAGGAACCGCTCCAGCGTCGCCGGCATGTAATCACGCCGCCACGTGATGCCAGTTTCAAGGCATGGTGCATCAAGCAGTTCGGCGTATCGCACCCCCGTCCGTGCCAGATTGCGCAAGGAGGCGGGTACCAGCGATATGCCCATCCCTGCCGAGACGAGACTGATGATCGTCTGCATCTGGATGGCTTCCTGAACGATGCGCGGGGCACTGCGTCTTCTGGCGTAATAGCCGGTGACCAGATCGTGGAACGCAGGCGCCACTCGCCGCGGAAAGATGATCAGCGGCTGCTCCACGACAGTGCTGGCTGGGATCCGCCCATCGGCGAGGGCGATCCGCCCGTCGGCAATCCACGCCTCCGGGACGGCCGCGACCAGTGGCTCGGAGACAAGCAGTCGATAGGCGAGCGTCGCCGGCAAGGCGCTATCCGCCGGCGCGATGATGATTCCGGCATGGCCCCGCCCCTCGCAGAGCGCCGCGATCTGCACGTCGCTGGTCGCTTCCGTCAGCGCAATCTCCACGTCCGGGAACAAGGTAGCGTAGCGCCGCACCAGAGCCGGCAGGATACTGTAATCGGCCGT
Source organism: Sphingomonas sp. IC4-52 (assembly GCF_020707225.1). Lineage (NCBI taxonomy): Bacteria > Pseudomonadati > Pseudomonadota > Alphaproteobacteria > Sphingomonadales > Sphingomonadaceae > Sphingomonas > Sphingomonas sp. IC4-52. The sequence continues at coordinate 1,064,392 of NZ_JAJFEU010000001.1, forward strand.
GCTGACGAACGAGAGCTCCAGTCGGCCCGCCTCCCCCCGGCGCAAGTGACGCGCGATTTCCGGCAGGCTGTTGACGCGATCAAGCGCCTCCCGGACATGGCCAAGCCATTGCTCTCCGAAAGGCGTCAGCGACACGCTCCGCTTCGTCCGGGTGAACAGGGCCGCCCCCAACTCGCGCTCAAGTGTCTGGATCGATTGGCTCAACGGCGGCTGAGTCATGCCCAGCCGCTCGGCGGCGCGACCGAAGTGCAGCGTTTCCGCCACCGCCGCGAAATGCTTCAGCTGGCGCAGGTCCATTTCATATCTCCGCCGACCTATTTGGCCGAGACTAAGATATTTCTCATCCTAGTGATACCCGATTATCCTGGCGCCTGAACAACAGCCGAGATCTGCGCCATGCCCGCCTATCGCTCCCGCACCACCACCCACGGCCGCAACATGGCGGGCGCGCGCGGCCTCTGGCGCGCGACGGGGATGAAGGACGAGGATTTTGGCAAGCCGATCATCGCGGTGGTCAACAGCTTCACCCAGTTCGTCCCCGGCCACGTCCACCTGAAGGATCTCGGCCAACTCGTCGCGCGGGAGATCGAGGCAGCGGGTGGCGTCGCCAAGGAGTTCAACACCATCGCAGTCGATGACGGTATCGCGATGGGCCATGACGGCATGCTGTACAGCCTGCCCAGCCGCGATCTGATCGCCGACAGTGTCGAATATATGGTCAACGCGCATTGCGCCGATGCGATGGTCTGCATCTCCAACTGCGACAAAATCACCCCCGGCATGTTGATGGCCGCCCTGCGGATCAACATCCCGGTGATCTTCGTGTCCGGTGGCCCCATGGAGGCCGGCAAGGCGGACATCCGCGGCAAGACGGTTGCGCTGGATCTGGTCGACGCAATGGTCGTCGCGGCTGACGAGGCCTACACGGACGAAGAGGTGCAGGTGATCGAACGGTCGGCTTGCCCGACCTGCGGTTCGTGTTCGGGCATGTTCACCGCCAACAGCATGAACTGTCTGACAGAGGCACTCGGCCTCTCTCTGCCCGGCAACGGATCAGTGCTCGCCACCCATGCCGATCGCGAACGGCTGTTCCGTGAGGCAGGCCACACCATCGTTGATCTCGCCAAGCGCTGGTATGAGCAGGACGACGCATCCGCTCTGCCTCGCTCGATCGCCAGCTTTGCCGCCTTTGAAAATGCGATGAGCCTCGACATCGCCATGGGAGGCTCCACCAACACCGTGCTTCACCTGCTCGCCGCGGCGTATGAGGGCGAGGTGCCGTTCACCATGGCGGACATCGATCGGCTGTCCCGGCGCGTTCCTTGCCTGTGCAAGGTCGCCCCCGCCAAGCAGGACGTGCACATGGAGGATGTCCACCGCGCCGGTGGCATCATGGCGATCCTTGGCCAGCTCGACCGCGCCGGGCTGCTCGATACTAGCCTGCCAACGGTTCACGCGCCGACGCTGGGCGATGCGCTGGAGCGTTGGGACATCAGCCGCACCACCAGCGAGAGCGTTCGGCAATTCTACAGCGCGGCGCCAGGCGGTGTCCGCACTACGCAGGCGTTCAGCCAGAGCAATCGGTGGAAGGAGCTCGATACGGATCGCACCGCCGGCGTGATCCGCGATGCCGAACACCCCTTCTCACACGATGGCGGCCTCGCCGTGCTGTACGGCAACCTCGCACCCGAAGGCTGTATAGTGAAGACGGCGGGCGTGGACGAAAGTATCCTCACCTTCCACGGCACGGCCCGCGTTTATGAAAGCCAGGATGCAGCGGTTGCCGGCATCCTCGGCAATGAGGTGAAGGCGGGCGACGTGGTGGTGATCCGCTACGAAGGGCCGAAGGGCGGACCGGGCATGCAGGAAATGCTCTATCCTACCAGCTACCTGAAATCGAAGGGGCTCGGAAAAGCTTGTGCCCTCATCACTGACGGGCGCTTCTCCGGCGGCACTTCCGGCTTGTCGATCGGCCACGTCTCGCCCGAGGCCGCGGAGGGCGGCCTGATCGCGCTGGTGGAAACCGGGGATCCGATCGTGATCGACATTCCCAATCGCGGGGTTCGGCTGGACGTCGACGATGCGGTCCTCGCCGCCCGGCGGGAGGCGATGCAGGCACGCGGCACCGCCGCCTGGAAACCGTTCGGTCGAAAGCGCAACGTCTCTCCCGCACTTCGCGCCTATGCGGCGCTCACGACCAACGCGGCTCGCGGCGCGGTGCGCGACGTGGCGCAGATCGAGCGGCAGTAAGCCCGGCCAAAGGCGGGGTGCGCGAGAACACGCCACCCCAACACAGCCGACCCAAATTGGCCGGCCGACCGCCCGCTTCGCCGATCGGCTGATGACGATCGTCCCGCGCGATCGTCATCGGCGGGGACTGATTAGTCCCCGTCATCCACAATAACGTGCGGAACGAAGCGGGCACCGTTGCCAGTGATCAGCCCGTCCTCCCTGATGCCGAGCCCTGCTGCGGCACCATCGACGATCCATGCGCCCAGCACGGGATAATGCCCGTCGAAGTCCGGCGTGTAGCACCGCTGCTGGTACAGCGTCTTTCCGTCCACGTATTTCCCGCCCGATCTCGCAACAACCGCGTCGTCCTCCACGATCTCGATATTGGCGCCTTCGCGCGCGAGAAACGGCTTCGCCACATAGCTGTCGCCAATCGCCCGACGATCGCTCGATGCGGCAAGCAGATTGGGGTGCCCCGGAAACATCTGCCACAGAACCTCAAGGATCGCCTTGTTGCTCCAGATCATCTTCCAGATCGGCTCGATCCATGCCGTCTCGCTGAGGTGACGCACAATATCGGGACCATAGGTTTCGTCGACGATCCACTCCCAGGGATAGAGCTTGAAGATCGCGCTGATCAGTTGATCGTCGAGATCGACGATCCGGCCATGAGCATCAACGCCGATGTCGTTGATCAAAATGGCTTGGGTCACAATCCCCGCCTCTTCCGCCAGGTCGCGCAAGTAGGTCGTCGTGATCGTATCCTCGTGCGAGGGATCGGCATCGTGCGTGAACCAAAGGCGGTTGCCGGTCAGTCGCGGGCGAAGCTCACGCCAGCGTTCGATCAGCCTTTCGTGCAGGCTGTTGAGCTGGTCGAGGTGCGGAAAGCATTGCTCCTTCCACTCCCACTGCACCACCGCCGCCTCGATCATGCTCGTCGGGGTGTCGCAGTTGAACTCGAACAACTTGGGCGTGCCTTGCGGGTCAAGACCGAAATCGAAACGCCCGAAATTGAGCGCCGGCGGCTCCGAGTACCAGGCGTGACGCACCGCGCCGTGGCAATATTCCGGTATACCGAAGTGCTTCATCAGCACCGGATCGTTCACCACGCGCTCGCCCGCCTCCAGCAGCAGCGCGTAAGCCGTCTCCGTGGCGCGTTCGATCCGCGCCACCTCTGCGGCATTCAAAGCATAATAGCGGCTTTCGTCCCAATAAGGCTCCGCACCATTGCTGTGCCAGATCAACCCCATCCGCTCGACCCGCTCGCGCCAGTCCGGCCGGGGGTCGATATTGCGCCGCTTCACGGGTTTAGCTCCAACCGCCGCCGAACCGGCGCCCTCTTGATCCGAGCCCACCGCGCGAGACCGCTTGCGATCTCGTCATGCGGGTTGTCTCGGGTGCCAGGTAATATTGCGTACCTAGCACGGGTCTGAACGAGCCTGCCGCAAACCGTTGGTCACGGATCGTCTCGCCATAGAAGGGAACAGGGCTGTTGCGAGGCAGATAGTACCAGGAAGCCCGTCGGCCATACGTACCGCCGCTTCCGCTTGCGCTATCTATGCAGCGATCATCCTCGATGCGACGACCGGATTGATCGACGCATACCGATGTGTCGTTTTCGGGCACGACCTCTTCCCACTCGTTCCCGGAGGACGAGCATAGGGAGAGCGACAGCAACGTCGCTGCCATGCCAACTGTGAGTGGGATCTCCTTTTTCATCAGGCGCGCGCCGTTACGGTACGAGGCAGGCGGACTGAAGCACGCCCACACCGATGCCCATGCCGCCGACGAAGATGCCAGAGGCAACGCACCCGTCGCCGATCTTCTTTTCAATTGCGCGGAATAACAGACGCGAGATGGCGAAGAACACCAACAGCTGCACCAAGGCTGCGACCGCACTCCACATCAGCATGTCCGGGATGCTCACCGAATGGCTGATCACCATGGCGACTGGCAGCGCGAAACCGAGGAACGTGCCGACCAACTGGATAGAGGCCGCCGCATTGCCGTCGCGGATCAGGGCAAATTCTCGATGGGGCGTAATTGCCACATAAACTGCGAGAAAAGCCAACGCCAACCCGATCGCCGCCGTGAAGTAGGCAAGGAAGTGCGGCAATGTGCCAATGAAATATGCGAACATGATCCCCCCGGATGCGGGGCGTAGACTTTCTGTTCGCCGGGCGAAAGAGCCCACCGCGCGATCGGTAATGCTTCACCTTCTTTTCGGTCTAAACGACCGGCTGCTCCCCGATCAAAAGCAGCAAAGCAAAGCCCTCGCTGGAAGCGAGCGCTTGAATTCCTAGTCGTAAATGATCACGGCCCCGGTCAAACTGCGGCACCGATCACAAAAAGCTGATCAACGGGAATTAACTGCAGTCAGTCGGGCGTTGCCATCACGCGGCGCGCTTGCCGCCGGATCCTCCGACTGATTTCCCGGCAACCAGCGGCTGAGATCGCGGTCCAGCATCTTTGAAAGCTCCTCGACCTCCGGCGCATAATAGTCCTTGAGGCGTGCGCGAAGATCGGGGGACAAGGGCGGATACTCCACTGTTCGCGCCAACAGGCCCCGAAAACGCTCGAACATCCGCGTTCCCCGCAGCGGCTTGACCAGATCCTTGGCGGGCTGCGCGAACCGCCGGATCGCCAGCGGCAGCAAGGGTGCCGCGCTATCGTTTACCTTGCTGGCAAGCGCGACACCTTGGGCCATTGGCGCCAAGCCCAGGTGACGACAGGTTTCGTCGAGTACTGATGACGGACGAGCCCGGATATCCTCGAACAAAAATACCAGCATCTGCTTTCGGTCGAATTCGGACAACCATCGGCGCAGGTGAGTGGCGTAAAGCCCGTTGTCCAGAAACCTGCGGAAGGTCGCCTCCGTTGGATCAAGATAGTCCTCCGGTGCGCCCCTGATCGTTCCGCGCCGATACAGCATGCAATAATCGGAATAGGCGCGATCGACGGGATCTCTTAGCTGGGCGATGAAAGGGATCGACGGCAGTACGCGGGATATTCGTTCCGCGGCGTGGGGATCGGAAAGATAATCGGCGGATTTCTCCCCGACCAGTTGCCCGGGCTGCGCATCGTTGAAGAACTCGGCATACCATTCCGGTCCGCGAGCGAATTCACGACTGAAGTAATGCGGTTCGGGGTCGGGAAGGTAAACGTCAGGATGGTTCTGTATCTGGACGTTCAGCCAGGTGGTGGCCGCCTTGATGGCACCGATAATCATGAAATCCGGCAACAGGGTCCGGGATTCCTGGTCTTTCATCTCACAGCCTCCCCTTGATTGTCATTCACCCCGAGCAGACGACCGGACCCATCGAGAACGCCGTGCTGCCGCTCTGCGGGCGGGTGCGCGCCCTTGCTGGCTCGTGCTCGCGCCGCGACGCTCCTGATCAGCCCGTCCCATTGCATGATGATCCGCTCCGGCAGGAACCGCTCCATTGCCTGCTTGCCGGCCGATCCCAGTCGCTGTCGAAGCACGGGATCGGCCATGGCGGTGGCCATCTGCTCGGCTAGGCCGCTCACGTCCTGATCCGGCGCCAGAAGCCCGGTTTGCTCATGCTCGATCATCTCGGCCGGCCCCCAGGGGCAGTCAAAGGCGATCGTCGGGATGCCCGCTGCCATGGCCTCGCCCACGACGATTCCCCAGCCCTCGTAACGAGACGACAGAACGAAAAGGTCGGCATCTGCCGTCCATCGGCCCGGCTCGCGCGTCACGCCGGGAAAGCTGACCCGCCGATCGAGACCGAGTGCCGATCGCTGGCGCTCGAGGGAGCGTCGCAGCGGCCCCTCACCCCAGATCGTCAGGCGCCAGTCGGGGAACCTCGGAGCAATCGCTGCAAAGGCCTGAAGCAGCAGATCAAAGCCTTTCTGCTCGACCAGTCGCCCGACCGCGACGAGATTGCGCCCGCTGGCGTCGAACTCGCGGGTCCATCGTGTCGCGACGGCATGATTGGGGATAACAACGTCCGCCCGTCGGCGTGCCGGCGCGAAATAGGCGCTGGCTCCGCGCGTCATCGTCACCAGCGCGTCCGATCGCCGATAGGCGTATCGGCGGATGGCGCTCCAGGTCGCGCCCACCCGCTGGCGATCGGGATTGTTTCGCTCGGACACGATAACCGGGATGTTCAGCGCGGTTGCGGCAAGCGAAGCGAGCACATTTGTCCTGGTCAGGAATGATACCACGACGTCGGGCGGATTGTCGCTCAACTCGTTCTTCAACAAACGGTAGCGACGGGCCATGGTAAGTGCTCGCCCAATGAAACCTCTATCTTGGGACGCACTTGCCAGGTTAACCAGTCGGACATCGGGATCTAGCGCATAATAAGGCTTGGTCTCGAATGGCTGGAAACAGACCAGCCTCACTCCCACAGCTTTTGAAACATAATGGTTTGCCAGCATCGATACCACGTGCTCGGAACCGCCCGCCCCCAGCCCCGGCATGACGAAGGTCAGTCTCGACAGGATAACATCGTCCGATGGCACCGACGGCGCTGACGGCACAGATCCGCTAAGCACTGTCTAATCTCTGGCGGAAAGAAGAAACGCTTTCCCGGTCCTCGTTACCTGCCAACAGAAACTGTACCTGCGGTCGCGACATTCTGCGGGCATGGCCGAACTTGTCCTGCGGTGGCACTTTCCAAGTGCACTGGTGGGTATTCGGTCATAGCGGCCGCTCCAGCATGGGCGAATGGCGCAACGGAGTGACGCGCCAAGCCTGAATCGTCTGCGGCTCTGTAATTTCGGCGTGGCTTGGTCCGGACGTATGCCGTGTCGAGGAATTTTGATTATGCCTCGAACCGCTTTGGCGATCGGCGTTTATTCTTGAGGAGCAGGAAACACCCCACTGGATTACGACCAAGGGATCATCGGCGGTAGTAAACGCCCGGCCAGCACAGGCGGGATATAGCCGCCCGGTCGCCTGTAGCCGGTCCAGAAGCCGTGCTGCGTGGTCGCCGAACCTCGTCCAAAGCCACTTTGGACACTTCCCAAATCGCCGAACAGCCCGGAACCGGCTAGAAGCTCCATGGATAATATTGCGGCAGCATCGGCGACGGGTACCCGGTTCTCTCCGCCGGCGAATTGCCAACGGCTATCAAGGCTGCGCAGGAAGGATCGCGATCATTACTCCGGACCAGATGTGAAATCGAACCAGCGGCAAAGTGAGACTTACGTGCAATCGACGCGCCCCGGCGGCAATTTAACCTCGCTCGCCGGCACACCGGCAGATGTCGCGCGTTCCCCTGCCATGCCGCCATTCAGCCCGTCGCCGCTTGCCGCATCTCCCCCCATCGACCGTTCCGCCACCATTCGGCCAGATACGGCCCGCAATGCCCGTCTGCGCATGGTTGACGCCGCGCTCGATGGCGCGTGGCGGCGCGGCTGGGCGGAGCGCCCGACGCTTGATCCAGACGAACTGATCGCGAAGGCGACGGTGAAGACCGGTCATCCCGCCGATGCAGGCGAAAGCGGCTGGCGCGAGCGGCTGGCCTTGCTGTGCGCCGATCTGGAAGATGTCGCGACCCTCACCCCATTGGGTCGCACCATCGCGCATGGCCAGCTCGTCGCCGCCTTGTGCAACCGCATCCGGTTCCAGGCACTGTGGCACCGCCACCCTGAAATCGCGGAACAGCCAATCGCCGCACCGATCATCATCGTCGGTCAGATGCGATCAGGCACGACGCGGGCCCAGCGCCTGCTCGCCTGTGATCCGCGGCTGACGTTCACGCGCTTTTTTGAAAGCTGGAACCCCCTGCCGCGGAACAGTGCCCGCAGCAGGTTCGACGATCGCAAGCTGCGCGGGTGGCTGGGCACGTTGAGCGTACGCCTGCTCAATCCCGCCTTTGATGCCATTCATCCCACCCGGTGGGATGCTGCCGATGAGGAGATCGGGCTACAGAGCGTGTCGATCTTCGGCTCCGCCTTTGAGGCACAATGGCGAATCCCCGGCTATGCCGCCGCTGTCGAAGCGGATGACGGCATCGCCGCTTATGCCGAGTTTCGCCGCCTGCTGCAGACGGTTGCATGGCTCCGGCGGGATGACGGCACACGCCCCTGGATCCTGAAGGTCCCGCAGTTCAGCCAAGATCTCGCCGCCGTTCTTCACACATTCCCCGATGCACGTCTGGTCTGCCTCAGCCGCGATCAGCATCAAGTGATCGCCTCATCCGCCTCGCTGGTCTGCAATCAGATGATGGTGCAATCGTCTTCAGTCGATCGCGAATGGATCGGCCGCGAATGGACTCGCAAGGTCGCGTTGCGTGACCGGCGAACCGCCAGCGCCCGCGATCGCAGCGATGCGCCGCAAGTCGACCTCGCCTATGACGACGTGGGGCGTGATTGGCAGCGCGAAATAAGCCGCGTGTACCGCATGCTGAACATGCCGCTGCCGGAGAGCGTGCTGGCCCGGATGCGCGACTATGTCCGCCGATCCCGCAGCGGGAGCCATGCACGACACCGCTATCGTGCCGAGGACTTCGGACTTGCTAAGGGGACAGCGGCAGCCCCGTCGCGTTGCACCGTCCTTTCCTGCGGCGAGCTGAGACCCTGCGCCTTGCACCCTGCATAGTGGCGGAAGAAGCGCGCGGCCAGTTAGCCAACGCGCTCAGCCGCTGGCCGACAGCGCCCGCGCCTCTCTCCTGCTCGCCGCATGATCATCAAGGAAGTCGGCGAGTGCGCCGACGGGCATCGGCCTTCCGATGTGATAACCTTGTGCGAGATCACATCCGACGCTCCGCAGAAACGCCAGGCAGGCTGCATCCTCGACACCCTCAGCCACCACGCGCAGGCCCAGTTCATGCGCCAGGTGAACGGTTGACCGTACCAGCGCGGCGTCACCTCGGTCCTCATGCGCGGATTGAACGAAGCTGCGGTCGATCTTCAATTCGCTGAGCGGCAGCTCCTTCAGATAGCTCAGGGTGGACTGACCGGTGCCATAATCGTCCATGGAGATCGCAACGCCCAGTTCCCGGAACGATTCCAGCGCGCGGGCCGCCTGAACGGGATCACTGACTGCCGCGGTTTCCGTCACCTCGAAAATCAGCCTCTCCGGCTCGAACCCGCTCTCCTGAATGAGCGCCCGCAACTGGCCCAGGAACTCGCCCGAACTCAGCAACTTTGCCGAAATGTTTGCCGCCCCTGCGATCCGGTGGCCCGCCGCTTGCCACGTCCGCAGGTCCATGATCATCCGCTCAACCACATGCAGCGTCAGCGCCGCGATCCGGTTGTTCCGCTCGGCGAGCGGAATGAACAGATCCGGCCTCAGGAACCCGCGCGTCGGATGATGCCAGCGCACCAGTGCTTCCACGCTGGTCACCACGCCCCGCTTCAGGTCGAGCTTGGGCTGGTAATGAACGTCGATCTCACCGCCGCCAATCGCCACGTCCAGCTCGCCCAGCAGCGAAAGCTCGCGCTCCACGACGTCATGATCGTCCTGCTGATGGGCATACCAGTCCACACCATCATTCTGTGCCCGATCGGCGGCCAGAACGGCCTGCGCGATGGCCCGCTCGGTTCCCTCGCTCTCGCACGTCCGCACAAACCCAAAGGCCAGGGTCACGTCCACGCGCCTTCCCGCCACTTCGACAGGGGTGAGCATCAGGCTGCGAAGACGCAGCAGCGACGGCTCCAGGGCCTCCTCGTCCGCTACCCGCCAGGCCAGCACGCGGTCCTCGATGCGAAAGATCCGCTCGCTTCCCATGGTGGTGGCGATGCGGTCACGCACGCGATGGATCAGGTCCACCATTGCCTGGTCGTTGAGCCCGGCGCCGAGCTTCTCGAAATCGGCGATACGCGCCGCGGCAATGCCGGGGGCCTGCCGCTCCCGCATGTCTTCGCGTAGCGCGATCCGGTTCGGCAGCCCGCTCTCCCGATCGATCCCGCGGCGGCGATGCGCCGCATTCAACCAGCGTACCGCGAGCGCTGCGGTGCTGATCGTGCCCAAAGCGGCCCAGGCAGGCGCCAGAGGAAATGACCAGCCGGCCGCATGATCGATCAGGACGGCGACGGCAAACAGGATGATCGGGATGGCAACAATCGCCGCCACCAGGTCCTTGCGTGAACGAACCACAAGTATCGGCACCGCGAGTGCAAGCGCCAGCAGCAGCGGCAGGAGCCATCCTGCCTCGCGCGGAACACCGCGGATCAGCGTTTCGACACCCAAAGCCTGGATCACCACGCCCGCGATCACGCCATGATTCGGCACGGCATAGCGGTCGCCCAGCTCCACCGCTGTCGCGCCGATCAGGATCGTCTTGCCCTTCAACGATCCCGGGGCGAACCGCCCGTCGCGAATGTCGATGAAGCTGTGCCGCGGCACGGTTGCCGGGTCGATCGAGAAGTCGATGGGAAAGTGCTGGCCGGCGCTGCCACTTCGGCCGGACAGGAGAGCGGAAAACGACGGCCGCGCCATGCCCTTGGTGATCGTTCCCATCGGGGCGTGCCGCACATAACCGTCGGGGTCGGGAAGGATGCTCACCGCCGCCAGCGTCGAATGGGCCCGCAAGGCCGGGATCGGCACCGCATCGCGCCATCCATCGGAGGCGCCGCTGGCGGTCTGCCCGAACGTGGGAAGGACGACCTGGCCGCGGCTACGCTTCAAGGCATCGGCAAAGGCGGTGTCTTCCGCAGCGGTGGAGGGGGAGGAGAAGTCGATGTCGAAGGCAATCGTCGCTGCCCCTGCCCGACGCAGTTGATCCACAACCTTGACATAGTTGCTCCGCGGCCATGGCCATTGCGGAATGGCCGCGATGCTGCGTGCATCGACCTCGACGACATGAACACTCCCGCTTGCCGGCTGGCTGCGCAGCTCCCATGCAACCGAGCGAAGCGCGCGATCGATCGACACGCCGATATTGCCCAGCCCGACCAGCACACCCACGACCGCGCCGACCGCCAGCGCGATCAATCGCCAGCGGATGCCGGAAATACGAGCCGAGTTCATAACCGGAACCCCCATCAGACGGCGGTAGCGGGGTCGTGCTAATGGACCGTCAACGACGGATCACACCTCACGAATTCCCCCGCCCAGGCCCGCCATTTCCCGGAGTCCCGTTACCGGGAGCACCACCGCCTGGGTTCCCGTTCCCGGGACCGCCCGGCTCAGGCTTGCCATTCCCAGGTCCAGCGTCCCCCGGATTGCCATTCCCCGAAACACCAGCGCCCGGGTTCCCGTTGCCAGGATCGCCACCACCCGGGTTCCCGTTCCCGGGACCGACCGGCTCAGGCTTGCCATTCCCAGGGCCAGCGTCCCCCGGATTGCCATTTCCCGGAACACCACTGCCGGGGTTCCCGTTGCCAGGATCGCCAGCACCTGGGTTCCCGTTCCCGGGACCACCCGGCTCAGGCTTGCCATTCCCGGGGCCAGCGTCCCCCGGACTGCCATTTCCCGGAGCACCAGCGCCCGGGTTCCCGTTGCCAGGATCGCCGGCACCCGGGTTCCCGTTCCCAGGACCGCCCGGTTCAGGCTTGCCGTTCCCGGGGCCAACGTCGCCGGGATTGCCATTTCCGGGAGCACCATTGCCCGGGTTCCCGTTGCCAGGATCGCCACCACCCGGGTTCCCGTTCCCGGGACCGACCGGCTCAGGCTTGCCATTCCCAGGCCCACCGTCCCCCGGATTGCCATTCCCCGGAGCACCATTGCCCGGGTTCCCGTTGCCAGGATCGCCAGCACCCGGGTTCCCGTTCCCAGGACCGCCCGGCTCAGGCTTGCCATTCCCGGGACCACCGTTCCCGGGCTTGCCTTCACCCGGAGTGCCATTGCCGGGATTCCCATTGCCGGGACCGCCAGCGTCCGGGTTCCCGTTCCCAGGACCGCCCTGCTCAGGCTTGCCATCGCCGGGCCCACCGTCCCCGGGTTTGCCGTCACCCGGAGTACCATTGCCGGGATTCCCATTGCCAGGTCCGCCAGCGCCCGGGTTCCCGTTCCCAGGACTACCCGGCTCAGGCTTGCCATTCCCGGGACCACCGTTCCCGGGCTTGCCGTCACCCGGAGTACCATTGCCGGGATTCCCATTGCCGGGTCCGCCAGCGCCCGGGTTCCCGTTCCCAGGACCGCCCGGCTCAGGCTTGCCATTCCCAGGGCCACCGTTCCCGGGCTTGCCGTCACCCGGAGTACCATTGCCGGGATTCCCATTGCCGGGACCGCCAGCGCCCGGGTTCCCGGTCCCAGGACCGCCCGGCTCAGGCTTGCCATTCCCAGGGCCACCGTTCCCGGGCTTGCCGTCACCCGGAGTACCATTGCCGGGATTCCCATTGCCGGGACCGCCAGCGCCCGGGTTGCCATTCCCAGGAACGCCCGGCTCAGGCTTGCCATCCCCGGGCCCACCGTTCCCGGGCTTGCCGTCACCCGGAGTTCCATTGCCGGGTCCGCCAGCGCCCGGGTTCCCGTTCCCGGGACTACCCGGTTCAGGCTTGCCATCGCCGGGCCCACCGTTCCCGGGCTTGCCGTCACCCGGAGTACCATTGCCCGGATTCCCATTGCCGGGACCGCCAGCGTCCGGGTTCCCGTTCCCAGGACCGCCCTGCTCAGGCTTGCCATCGCCGGGCCCACCGTTCTCGGGCTTGCCGTCGCCCGGGGTGCCATTGCCCGGGTTCCCGTTGCCGGGGCCGCCGGCGTCCGGGTTCCCGTTCCCAGGACCGCCCGGCTCAGGCTTGCCATTCCCAGGACCACTGTCGCCTGGGGTGCCGCTGCCCGGGGTGCCATTGCCCGGCGTACCGCTGCCGGGACTCTCGTTCCCCGGATTGCTGTTTCCGGGGTTTTCGGCCCCGGGAGTGCTCTCTCCGGGCGTGCTGTTGCCGGGCTTTCCATTACCGGCATCGCCGCCTCCCGGAGTAGCGTTGCCAGGCATCTCCGTTCCGGGACCGCCATTCCCGGGCTTATCGGTGCCAGGGTTCCCGTTCGCGGGCTTCTCGGGGGCGGGGGTGGCAGGATTGCCATTGCCGGGATTGTCGGCCGCGGGGCCACCCTTCTCCGGGGTGGTGGGGGCAGCGTCTCCGCCGGGTGCGCTCGCGCGAATGATCGCCGCTTGCACGCTGGCCACCTGTGCCGCGCTGGTTCCCCCGACCAGGCCGTTGGTCACCTGCGCCAGATCCACCGGCTTTGCCATGATCGGCTGAGTCAGAACCTGGGTTACCGAGGGCTCCGCTACCGCGCTCGTGGTCGGCGCCGACAGAACCGCCTGCTGCACGGCAATGGGGCCGGGGGCGTCCGCCGCTGGCACGGAGGTCGCTCCCGCAACATCATTCCCGCTACTGCCAGCCTGCGCCAACGGTGCCGAGCCATCGGCGGATCCCGTCGCCGGCGCACCTTCGGGCGTGGCGGGGCTTGGCGATGCCGGGCGCTGCGGCGAATCGATGGCGCGCGCCTCCTGCCCCTGCACCGTCAGGCGAAAGCGATCGCCCGCCGCCACGCTGGCCAGGATGCCCGGCCGGATGAGCTCGGTCGCACCACCATCGATCGTCGAGGTCTGGACCACGCCTTCCAGCACCTGAAGCGCCGCGCCTTCATTCGACACCGTGATCGAGAAGGTGGTGCCCTTCACCACCGCCGCCAGATACGGGGTACGCACGCCGAAATGCGGCGCCTGCTTCTTTTCGATCTGGAAAACCGCGTTGCCCCATTCCTGCAGCACTTCCAGGATGCCGCCCTTCTGGGTAGCCGTCGGCAACTGAATGCGGCTGTTCGCGGAGACGGTGACGAAATCCCGCTCGCGCACCAGCACCGCGCGGCTGCCCGGCCCGGCGGCCACACTTGCCCCTGCGGCAACAACGCTGCCCCGGCGCGCAGCATGGGTGCCGCTCGCATCACGCACCGTGACGGTGCCGGATGTTTCGCTGACCGTCCAGTTCAGCGATTGCGCCAGGGCGGCCGGTGCACACGAACAAAGCGCAGCCGCCGCAAAAAGACGCAGGATACTCATTCACATTCCCCCAGATTCCCCTGCCTCCTACGGGGCGGAAACTTTAAGGGCGGTTGGCGGCCTTGGTTAACTTCATGCAATTTGAGGATTTCGTAAGGCCTTAGTGGCTATCGCGCAGTTCATGCGCATCCTCGGTCTTCCGCTTCTCACCGCATTGACGGTCCCTTCGCTGATCGGGGTCGCCGATGCGCAGCGTGCGCTCGACCGGATCGCGCCGACCAACAGCCCCGCGCAAATCACGCCTGCCGATCTCCCCGCGAACGATCCTCCTGCCGTCATTTCCAGCGACGCTGCCAGCGGAACTGCGGATAGCTCGGCGCCGCTGCTCGTCGGCGCAGTGGTGATCGACGGGCTCCAGGCGCTGACCCCGGCGGACTTCGCGCCGGTGATTGCACCGCGCATCGGCTCCTTGCTCGGGTCAGTCGAACTGGCCGCACTCGCAAGCGCGATTGCCGCTCAGGCGCAAGCGCGCGGCTATCCCTTTGCCTCTGCCTGGATCGAGCCACAGCGGATCGCCAATGGCGTTCTTCGCGTGCGCATCGATGAGGGCCGCATCGATGAGATCCGTGTCCAGAACGGCGACCATCCCGCCGTTCGCCGCGCCTTGCAGCCGCTGGTGAACGGCGCACCCGCGCGGCTTCAGGACGTGGAACGCCGGCTTTTGATCGCCGGCGACATTGATGGCGCTCGCATCACCGCCAGCCGCTTCGTCCGGGAGGGCAGCAAGGGCGTTCTTCTAATCAACGTCGCGCAGGATCGAGTGACGGCCCGTGCCAGCCTGTCGAACGAGGGCACCAAGCCGCTCGGTCCGGAGCAGTTGAGGGTCGATGTCGACTTGAACGCGATTTTCGCGTCCGATGACTCGCTCACGCTTACTTACTCCAGCACCCTGTTCGAACCGCGCGAGCTGCAATTCGCTCGGCTGCGCTATGCGAAAAGGGTGAATGCCTCGGGCACGGAGGTCGCAGTGGTTGCGTCGGGATCGATCGCCCGCCCGGGCGCCTATCTCGACGATTACGATCTCGAAAGCCGCAGCTGGTTCGCCGGGGTTGAGCTGCTCCAGCCGCTGCTTCGGCGCCGCGACAGCAGCCTGTGGCTACAGGCAGAGCTCGGCGCGCGGAACCTTGTGCAATATCAGCGCTCCGTTCGCGTACGCGACGATCACGTCAGGGCCGCGCGAGTGTCGCTGTACGGCTATGGAACGGTGGCCGGCGGTCAGTTGCGGATCAGCACCACCTTGTCGCAGGGTTTCGACGTTTTGGGTGCGACCCGGGCCGGTGATCCCCTCGCCTCTCGCCGGGACGCCGATGGGACGTTCACCGCGCTTAGTAACTGGGCGGAATGGACAAAGGGGCTGACCGGCCCGCTCAGCCTTCGCCTCGGCGTGTTCAGCCAGGTGGCGTCGCAACCGCTGCTGATCACCGAAGAGGCCGGATTGGGCGGAACCGCGTTCCTGCGCGGCTATGACTGGAGCGAACGGACCGGCGACCGCGGCGCTGCTGGCATGGCGGAACTGCGTTACCTCTGGAAGCAGCCCGCCAGCTTCGTCGATCGCGCGCAGCTATACGTGTTCGTCGACGGCGGCGAGGTCAGCAACCTGCAGGGCGGCTTTGGCGGCGGGTCACTGGCCTCTGCGGGGGGTGGCCTGCGTGCGGATCTTCGGCATCAGCTCGGCGTCAACATGGAAGTCGGCGTGCC
This sequence comes from Sphingomonas sp. IC4-52, assembly GCF_020707225.1. Taxonomy (NCBI): domain Bacteria; kingdom Pseudomonadati; phylum Pseudomonadota; class Alphaproteobacteria; order Sphingomonadales; family Sphingomonadaceae; genus Sphingomonas; species Sphingomonas sp. IC4-52. Next base: position 1,080,243 of record NZ_JAJFEU010000001.1, read on the forward strand.
GCTGACCGGCCCCCGCTACGACACCGGTGACCGCACACCGAAACTCAACCTGCGGCTCGTCCGCTCGTTCTGATCGCCCGCGTGGCCGGCAGTGCGCACCCTGGCGCGCGCTGCCGCAACCAAGACGGGCCGGTCAGGCTGCCTCGGCCTGATACATTTCGGCTTCCCGGTTGATCAGGATGTCGGCCAGGAACCAATATGCCTCGCCCCAGGCATTCAGGATGTCGTCCGTCGCTGCATCACCCAGGATGTCGCGAATGGCCGGCAGCAAGGCGTTGGCCACGGCGGGATAATGATCCGGCTTGATGTGCGTCTCGACGTGCCGTGCGCAGATCCGCTCGATGGCCGGCTTCAGCACATCCAGCTTGTCCACATTCTGCGCGAACGCGAGGATAGCCGCAGCAAGCCGCTTGGGCTGCGCGCCGGACTCATGGGCCGCCATGTCAAACAGCGCCTTGATCTCCGGATCCACGAACAGGCGCTGGTACATGCGGGTGGTAATCTCCACGCCATGCTGCTGAAGCGCGGGCGCGGTCGACTTCACCAATGCCATGGTTTCGGGCGAAAGCGGCTTGGACATGCTGACGTTCTCCAGATTACAGGCGATGGCTAAAAGCTTGATCCTCCGCGGGTCTCCATACGCAATTACCCGTAGTTTCTTTCCATCGCCATCGTTCGGCGCTGGTCTGCTCCAATCTTCTCCCGCAGCGCTACGTCCTTGAGGCCGCCCTGTGAGACTGCCTAACGCCCTGTAACAAAGTGTTGCCAACGGCGCGCAATGGTTGACCCCACTCCTCGCCAGGAACAACAAGACGCTATTGCAAGTCATTCTTGATAGCTAAATTGGGGGGTTACCAAATGTTGACCACCGGTACGCTGCGCGTTGCGCGGCGCTCTTCTGCTGCGGCCCTCGTCGCAGCGATGCTGGCGACCGGTGCGCACGCGCAGCAGTCTGATCGCGCACCTGCCACCGTGGCGGATGCGGACGATGCGATCGTCGTCACCGCTGCCGGCTATGAACAGCGCATCAAGGACGCCCCTGCCAGTATCAGCCTGATCGACCGTGCCGACCTCGAAGAGAAGCGCTTCGGCAGCCTGGCGGAGGCGCTGCAGGATGTTCAGGGCGTCGATGTCGGCGGCGAGGCGGGGAAGACGGGTGGCCTCACCATCTCCATGCGCGGCATGCCCAGCGACTATACGCTCGTGCTGATCGACGGCCGGCGCCAGAACGCGCCCGGTGGCGTCACCCCCAACGGCTTCGGCGAAACCTCCACCAGCTTCCTGCCACCCTATTCCGCCATTGACCGGATCGAGGTGGTGCGCGGGCCAATGTCCACGCTCTACGGTTCGGATGCGATGGGCGGCGTCGTGAACATCATCACGCGCAAAGTTGGCAATCGCTGGGTCGGCACCGCCACCGCCGAAAGCACGATCCAGGGGGACGAGCGGTTCGGCAACATCCAGTCGATCAACGCCTTCGCCCAGGGCCCGGTCGTGCCAAATCTCCTCGGCCTCACGTTGCGCGGCAGCGTGTTCCACCGTGAGGGTTCGAATATTGCCATCCCCGGTGATCCCGCGCTCACGCTCGGCCGCAATCCTGTCCGGTCGGACATCTACAATTATGGCGGGCGCCTGACGCTCACGCCGCATGCCGATCACGATCTGTGGCTCGAATATGATCGCAACGAACAGCGGTACGACAATCGTGAGGGCCGGCTGGGTACGCTCGGCTCCGGGGGCTATGCGCCAGAGCAGCGGTTCAACCGCAGCAACTATGTCCTCGCCCACAGCTGGCGCACCCGGCTCGGCACGCTCGACACCACACTCACCCGCAACGAGACGGAGACGATCGGCCGCCTCATCCCTGCGGGCACTCCCGGTGCGACCCCTGGCAGCCCGCGCACGCTCGAGGCGCGGAACGACATCATCGACTCCCGCTTCGCCGGGCGCGAGGGGCCGGTCGCCTTCACCGTCGGTGGCCAATATTGGCGCGCCCGGATGGTCGAGGGCGTCGCTCCGGAGCCGTTCCGCTTCACACAATGGGCCGGCTTTGCCGAAGCGACGCTCACGCTGGCCGACAGCTTCAACATTACCGGCGGCGCCCGCTACGACGATCACTCGACCTTCGGCGACAAATGGTCGCCCCGCGCTTACGCGGTGTGGAACATCAACCGGCAGCTGACACTGAAGGGTGGCGTCAGCCGCGGCTTCAAGACGCCTCGCGTCGAACAGATCGCCAGCGGCATCATCGGCTTCGGCGGCCAGGGTCGGATCCCGCTGCTCGGCTCTCCCAATCTCGTGCCCGAAACCAGCACCAGCTACGAAGCAGCGCTATATTACGACAGTGGCGACATGTTCAGCGGTAACGTCACGCTGTTCAACAACGACTTCACCGACAAGATCGCCGCTGGGCCCGGCATCCCGAACTGCCGTTTCACCGGCAATCCGAACCGCCCCGGCTGCCTCGACGTCGGCCCTTTTCCCACCGTCGATCTCTTCAGCCAGTCGATCAACATCGACAAAGCCCGCACCCGCGGCGTGGAAGTGGCGACCAGCTTCCGCTTCACCCCTGCCGTCTCACTGGGCCTGAACTACACCTACACCGAAAGCGAACAGCTGAGCGGCCCGGAGGAGGGCCTGCCGCTGATCGGCACGCCCCGGCACATGCTCAACGGCAACCTGCGATGGAGCATCGACGACAAGGCAACCCTCTGGGCTCGCGCCGAGGTCCGTTCCAGCCGCTGGCGCGGAAACAATGATCAGCAGCGCGCGCTGGGCGATTTCCGGGGCTATGAGGTCTTCCACCTCGGCGGCTCCTATCAGGTCACGCCCGCCTTCCGCCTCGCCGCGACGCTCTACAACATCCTCGACACCGATTATGCCGTGTACCTGCCCTATGCCTCCAACACGACGACGGCCTTCACCCCCGCCTATTCGATCAATCAGGAGGGTCGCCGGATACTGATTTCCGCAAACGTCGACTTCTAAGGCACCGGGGGGCCGTCGGATCGCTCGCGCGATGCCCGCTCCCCCCGATCCCCGGTTGCCTGCTCCGCTACCCCCGCCGGCGTTTCGTGATCGGCAATCTTCCTTCGCTTGCGAGAACGGAGCCCGGCGCTCCCTTCTCTCGGCGCAGGCGGCAACGGCTACCGCTCGTTGCCGTGCTCAGCCAAGCAAGGTCAGAAACCTCCCAGAGGAACCTGGCCAGATGGCCGGAGCGAAGCGGCTGGGATTGGGCTGATCGCTCGCCCCGGTCATTATCTCGTGATCAGCGGGCCCGACCCTTGCGATAGCGTCGGTCATCTCTCTGATCCGGCTCACGACAATGCCGCGGGTACTTACCTCCCGCGGTCGTCATGTTCTTGGCGCTCATGACGATCCTGCATTCGACTGGAACACCGTGACGGCCACAACACTTGTCGCGGTTGCCCCGCCTAATCATCTCAGCCGCTAAGGCCCACCTCGCTCCGCAAAAGAGACCGAAGAACGATCTTCCGCAGCCAACCGTCCCTTGCCTAGCCAATCGCCCGCACCCAGAAGCAGGCAGCCAGCTCGCTTCCCCCGCGGAAGCGACATCTCCGTCCGTGCCGGTATCCTGGTAAGACAGCCGGCTTTCCCGATCAGCGCCACCGCCGATTGCATCGACGCCCGCGAGGGGGGATGGACGGACGCGTCGGCCAAAGGGGCAGCGCTCAATCCATGAGCGCTGCCCGCGACCTCACTTGCCCTTGGTAGCCTCGGCCATGGCAGGCGCGGACTCGATGTCCGGCGCGCCGCCCATGTCGCCGCCCTTGGTGCGTCCGGCCCCCGGGCCTGCCCCCAGATCCGCGCCCGTGGTCGGGTCGGCGGATGGATCGGACATGGTGCGCTCCGCCATCTTGGTCGCCACCTTCTTGTCCTTGGCAGGAAGCTTGACGCTCGCGGTGCCATCGCCGCCGTCGGCGGGCATTACTTGCTCCAGATCATCGACGCGATCCCATTCGTCACCGGTGTTCCAGGGGCCGGTCGTGTCGCCCTCGCCCTGCGAGGTGTTGACGTACATGCTGGCATATTTCTCGACGCCCGGCAGCTTGCCCGACGGGAAGTTGTTCTCGATCGCGTACAGCGCCTTTTCGAACGACTTCTGATGGGCGACCTCGCGCGTCATCAGGAAGCCCAACGCATCCTTGATGCCCGGATCGTCGGTGATGTTGATCAAACGCTCATACACGATCTTGGCGCGTGCCTCCGCGGCGATGTTCGATCGCAGGTCCACCGTCGGCTCGCCACGCGAATCCACATAAGCGGCGGTCCATGGCACGCCGGCAGAGTCGCACAGCGCCGGCGCCCCGCCAAACAGGATCGCTTCCTTGGCGCTGCTGCCGCTCGCACCGATCATCTGGTAGAGTTCGGCCTCCTTCATCTGCCCTTCGGCCATCTGCGCCTTCACGCCCTTGCCAAGCATCGCGACGATCGAGCCGATGATCTCCAGGTGGCTCAGCTCCTCGGTGGCGATATCGAGCAGCATGTCCTTGCGGCCGGGATCATCCTCGCCCAGCCCTTGCGTGAAATAACGCATCGCCGCGGCCAGCTCGCCATCTGCGCCGCCGAACTGCTCCATCATCATGGTCGCCAGCCGCGGGTTCGGCTCGGACACGCGGACGGTATATTGCAGTCTTTTGTTGTGCATGAACATGGTCGGGTCTCCGCTGGGCTTGAGCGCATTCAGCGATTCAGCGCTCGTGGCGTTCCATCACGCCGCGCCTGCCCGGCCCGAAACGAACCCGATCGTCATCAAATCCAGGCGCGTGTTAATCCCTTACGCTCGCAGCGCCGCGGCGGGCTTCAGCCCATTGTGGCAAATCGGTACTGGCCTGAGGTGCCGTCTTCACTGCCGGCTGGATAGCGACGGGATGCGGGCCCTGAGCTGGTCGGCCGACGTTTCATGATCGCTGCGGCCGCCATAGGCGCGGTTGAGATAGTGGCCAGCCAGCGTGTAATGCGCCTGGGCCGCGATCGGCACGCGCGCGGCCTTCGCCATCTTCAGCTCGGCTTCCGCACGTGCGTAGAAGTAGTCCTCGTCGCTCAACAGCATAGGTCTTCTCCTGCCCCAAGGAGTATCGGCTCGAGTCGCCCCCAGTCTATAATAAAAGTTGTGGTCTGGTGCACTTTTTTGGACAACTTGAACTACTTCGGTCGAAATCGCGCCTCGGCAGGGGCTAGCCCAGCCCTCTTCCATGCCAATTCTCCGCCTTCGAAGGGATAAACTTCCACATGCTGCAAGGCACAATACCGTTAGCTGAGGGTTGCTGCTCCGCATCATGGCAGCAACGCCGCCGGGTATTCCAGCTCCGTGGTTTTTCGTACGGGAAAATCCTCGGCAGGCTACGTTTCCAAGATAATGTTAGGTCCAATGTTAACCGCCGTGTTAAGGTGAGCAATCGCCTGCTTCTTGCTTGGCACCGCGGCGACTGAGAGATGCTTGTGCTCCCGCCCGAAGGAGACGCACGTGTCCACTCCAGCAAACCTCGCGTTTTTCTCCAGCCGGATGTCAGACCGCGCCATCCTGTCCTACAGCGACAGCGAAGCCCTTGCGGCCCTGCCCCATGCTCGCCGACGCGTGAACGCAAACGCGTACATCATCCGGGAAGGCGAGCCGCCACGCTCCACCTGTGCCCTGCTGATCTCCGGGCTCGCGTTTCGACAGAAACTGACCGCCGATGGCGCGCGTCAGATCATCTCCGTCCACCTCCCGGGCGAGTTGCTCGACCTACAGCATCTGTTCCTCAACATCGCCGACCACAGCGTACAGACACTGACCGAGGCAGTGATTGCGGATATCGCTCGTGATGACCTCGAGAGCCTGATGTTGGAACGGCCTGCGATCGCTCGCGCCTTCTGGGTGGACAGTCTGATCGAAGCGTCGATTTTTCGCGAATGGGTGTTGAGCGTCGGGCGGCGTGATGCCCGCGCGCGCATCGCGCATATCCTCTGCGAACTTGCCGTCCGCATGCGCGGCGCCGGGCTGATCGGCGACAGCGAGAACTTTGTTCTTCCCATGACCCAGGAGCAATTGGGCGACGCCACCGGGCTGACCAGCGTTCACGTCAACCGGACCATCAAGGCGCTCGCGGCCGAAGGGCTCATCAAGCACAGCGGTCGCTCGATCATGATCGCGAACTGGAAGGCGCTCAGCCAGGTCGGCGACTTCAACCCGCTCTATCTGCACCTCGACCAGGTGTCTCCACGCTTCGCTGTGCCGATGGACACGCTCTTCGTGTCGCCAGACGCTTCATAAGGGCGTTTGGAGGCGCTGACCTGCGCGATGCCTCGCTCCGACCTAATCCCGGCCGCGCACCACGAACGCATCCTCCAGCGCAAGCGAATGAACAACGGCACCGTCCTCTGTCGCGACGTCGATTCGAAACCGCAAGTCGATGAAGCCGGCCCGAATGTCATGGCTGAGCGTATCGCGCGCCGCATCGAGCGCCTTTTGCCGCACCACCGCCAGGTCCGCCAACTCCACACCCTCCTCGTCAAGAAGCGTGCTGTCATGGTCTCGAAGATGGAAGAAGTAGCGGGCCATACACCGGCTCCTGCCTTTGAGGAGGGCAGCACATTGCGACTCTCCGCCGTCGACCTCCTGGTAAAGCCCGGCGTTACAATGTCTTACCAGAATTCGGGGCGGCCAGCCAGAACCAAAGCAACGGGTTCGGTGTCAATCCGCACGTGCGTCAACCCGGCACCGCATCAGCCGCCAGTCCGTCCTTTTATGCAAAGGGGCGAGCGCGCAGCCGCGCCCGTTCATCCGCGGGCGCCTACGGCCCGCCGAAAAAGCGCCGCGCCATATGGCTCAATCGTCCGAAGGCTTATCGCCGCCAGCACGAACGCCACTGCGACGCCGGCCGCGATCAGGCCGTAAGCGAACATGGGATGGACATCCCCCACCCGGATCAGGCTCGTGTCGAGCGCTCGCGGAAGGACGATCCGGTAAAGCACCGTCGCAACCAGCCCGTGCCACAAGTAAACGCCAAAGGAGAGCTTCCCCGCGCTCTGCAGGACGGCAAGGTTGAACGGCGTCGCGACCTGCGCCTTGTCCATTCGCAGTACCGCATAGACCAGCGTGTAGATCAGCGCGAAGCGGGATGCCCCTTCAAGCGGACTCGGCGTAGCGCAAGCGACGATCATCCCAGCCAGGAAAAGCAGCGAGGATCCTGCCTTTCCACCATGGATCTTGGCCTGCCCCAGTAACAGCCCGAAGACAAAGGACGGGAGAACTCGCATGATCCCGAACCCCTCGCGCTGAAGACTGGTGACTTCGCGATCAAGGCTCCACGCGAATGCGTAACTGAGCGCCAGCGCACCGGCGAGTACCAGCATCATCGCCCAGCGCACCCGCCGAACCAGCATGCTGATCGCCGGCAGGATCAGGTAGCAACCGAAGATCGCGCTGATCATCCACGATGGATAGTTCAGCGCCATAACGGGCCCCACTCCCCAGGCATGGGTCAGCGTGAGATGCGCGGGGACGGCGGCCAAATCATACCGGTCGGCATTTTCCGGTGTCAGGACACCCAAGAGAATCGGCACCGCCAGGACCGCATAGAATGACATGGTAAAGACGTGCAGCGGATATAATCGCGCCGTTCTGGTCACCAGAAAGCGGAAATAGCCTGCACCTGTCCAGCGCTGAGCCAGATAAGGAGAGGTAAATAGCCCCGCGAGAACTGCAAAGATATCCGTGAAATACGAAAGGTATCTCGCGACCTGCAACTCCGAGTCCTGGCCGGAGAAGAAATAGGGCGTGAAATGATTGACCGCTATCCCGGCGCACATGATGGTGCGAAGCGCGTCGATGCTCCGGACCCGTTCCGTACCAGATGAGCGCGTGACAGTATCGCTTGCATACTCCGCCCTCATACAAGGGGCCTCCTGTACATGCGAGTCTGGTGAAACAATGTACGGGCAATTGTGAACGATGGAAAAATAGAGGTCTTCACCTGAGGGTGTTCACGTCTATTTCATAGAAACAATAAGCTTGCCGCCTCTCCCAGCCCTTCCTTCTTGTCTCGAAGGAACTAATAACAGAGCGGTACATCCATCACCAAGTCTCACACGAACAAAGAACGCTTACGTGAAACGACGGATTAATTCCCCGGCCACCGAGCTGCCGACTGCAACAACGTCCCGATTGCTGGCACACGCATAACTCTTCCCGGCGCTCTGGACCGGATGTAGGACCAAGCCACGGGTACGCTGGCATATGGCACTGCCGGATTGAAAGACTGCACCGGGGCCAAGGCATTCTACGGCTCAAACCTTGCCGTCCTCGGCCTTGAGCCGCGCCGGCATCTGGTCGATCGTCGCGCAGGCCCGCCACGTTGGTTTGCCGTTCGCCAAGGCAACCTCCATCTCGGCGACGAGACGGAGCCTTCGAAATTGACGTCCGCTTACCTCCTCGTCCCGAACGCTCGCGAACCAATGCTGCCGCTCGTCCGTCGGATACCCACTCCTATGCCCACCGCCTCGCCGCCGGTTGCTCCCAGAACACCCGCAGCGCTTCGGAAAGGTGAACCTCGGGATGCTGCTTACCCGCATCGATCGACAGCAGGTTAGCCGCGAAGTCACCAAAGGCGACACGAAGGCGCGCGGGAATGCGAAGCTTGCCTGTCACCAAGTCGTGGATGTCTAACCTCCGCTTACCGCCCAATCTCGAACGCTGCACGGCGCCACGTCGATGCCAGAAGCCCCCGATCAAAAACGGTCAGTGGCCGCCATTCAATCCACTCAACCCGCCCGAAACTGGCGTCCGGCGGCAGGTCTCGACACTTCCATCAGCCAGCGCTCCACATGCGCCCGCGCCATGCCCGCATTGGTCGACCGCTCGGGAGCTAGCGTCTGAGCCCGCTCCGCGGTTAGGCTGGCTGTGAAAACAGCACAGGAGAGCGGATCATGGCCTATTCACCCTTCGATCTCAGCGGACGCGTCGCGCTGATCACCGGCGGTAACGGCGGCATCGGGATCGGCATGGCGGATGCATTGGCGCAGGCTGGGGCAGACGTGGTGATCTGGGGCAATAATCCCGCCAAGAACGCCGCGGCGGAGCAGCGGCTCTCCGCGCATGGCACGCGCGTCTTGGTCGAACGCGTCGATGTGGCGGATGAGGCTGCGGTGGATGCCGGCGTGGCGCGCGCGGTGGACATGATGGGCCGCCTTGATTTCGTCGCCGCCAATGCTGGCGTGGGCGAAGGCGCCGAAAGCTTCGATACGATGAGCACCGAATTGTGGCGCCGGGTGCTGGCCGTGAATCTCGACGGCGTGTTCTGGACGCTGCGTGCGGCGGCTCGCCACATGGTGGACCGGGCCAAGGCTGGTGATCTCGGCGGCTCGCTGCTCGCCACCTCTTCCACCTCCGCCGTCCATGGCGCCCCTCGCAACCAGGCCTATGCCGCTACGAAAGGCGCGCTGCTGCCGATGATGCGCGGGCTTGCGGTCGAATATGCCCGCCATGGCATCCGCGCCAACGCGATCCTGCCGGGCTGGATCGCGACGGACATGACCTCGCGGGCGCAGGGGAATGAGCGGTTCAACGACAAGGTCATCTCGCGGGTGCCAATGCGCCGCTGGGGCGAGCCGGAGGATTTCGGCGGCATTGCCGTCTATCTTGCCTCCGATGCATCGCGCTTCCACACCGGTGATACCTTCACGATTGACGGCGGCTACACGATCTTCTGATCGGTTCGCGACGAGCCAATGATCGTTGCCGGAGACAGAGGCCGGCCTGCGCTAACCGGCGGCCAATTTGCGCCGGAAGGCGGCCGGCCGGCTTCCATGCGCGGCCATTCGTACCCTGCACGCGGCCGTCTGCGGGCGGAGGGTGGCGGGCGATTGCGCGATCCCCTACATGGCCGCGCATGACCGAGATCACCGTCGCTGCGCTTCAGCTCGCCTTCTCCGCCGACATGGACGCCAACATCGCGAACGTCTCCCGCCTGGTGCGGGAGGCCGCCTCGCGTGGCGCCCAGGTCATCCTCCCGCCGGAGCTTTTCGAGGGCGAGTATTTCTGCCGGATCGAAGACGAAGGCCTGTTCGCCAACGCGAGGCCGACTGCCGAGCACAAGGCGGTTCTTGCCATGCAGTCTTTGGCATCGGAGCTAAAGGTTTCGATTCCCACCAGCTTTTTCGAGGCCGACGGCCCTCATCACTACAACAGCCTGGCGATGATCGGCCCTGACGGAAAGATCCAGGGCGTGTACCGCAAGAGCCACATTCCCGATGGACCCGGATATGAGGAGAAGTTCTACTTCCGCCCCGGCAATACCGGGTTCAAGGTGTGGGACGGCCCAGCGAAGCTCGGCGTCGGCATCTGCTGGGACCAATGGTATCCTGAAACCGCCCGGGCTCTGATGCTGATGGGCGCAGAAATTCTGTTTTATCCCACGGCGATAGGCAGCGAACCTCACGACACGTCACTGGATACGGCACGCCTCTGGCGCCGGGCGATGGTCGGTCATGCCGTCTCGAACGTGGTTCCAGTGGTGGCCGCCAATCGCATCGGCGTTGAACACGGTCAGACCTTTTATGGCACCAGCTTTATCTGCGACGAACGCGGTGACATCCTCGCGGAACTCGGCCGAGACGAAGAAGGCGTCATCACCGCCACCGTCGACCTTGATCGGGTCAAACGCCACCGTGCAGCCTTCGGCTTCTTTCGCGATCGCCGGCCGGAATTGTACGGCCGGCTGACCGCTGACATCTGAGCGGGAGCGTCAGTCGCCCCGGCTGAGGCTAGCGGCCAGTTCCACATGGGTCGACCAGCGGAACTGGCCTACCGGCTGGATCCAGTCGACCTGCCATCCCCCTTCTACCATGGTCTTTACATCGCGGGCGAAGCTGCTGGGATTGCACGAGACATAAGCAACCCGGGGCACGCGCGACAAGGCAAGTGCCTGCGCCTGTTCCTTGGCGCCCGCACGTGGCGGGTCGATCACGATGGCCGCAAATCGGTCGAGCTCGGCGGGTGTCAGCGGCCGGCGGTAGAGGTCGCGGTGCTCGGTAAACACGGGGCGCTGCGATCGCGACGCTGCCGCCTTCAGCGCCATGATCGCTTCACGGCCCGCCTCGGCGGCGTACACTCTACCGGGCAGCGCCAGCGCGAATGTTCCCAGGCCCGCAAACAGGTCCGCCACGACCGGCGCCTCGCCGACTGCCGATCGTACCGCGCTAACCAAGGCTGCCTCGCCTTCGCGGGTCGCCTGCAGGAAGGACGCGGGCGGCAGCGGCACCGGCACGCCGCCGAGCGTGATGGTCACGCCCTCAGGTTCCCACCGTACTTCAGGCCCGTAACCTTCGTCGAACGCTACCCTGGCCAGACGATTGGCTTGCGCAAAAGCCGTAATGGCCTCGGCAGCGGCAAGCCCCTCCGGCATGATACCATTTACCAGCAAATCAACGCCTTGATCGGCTAACGTAAGGTGCAGGTTCAATCGGCGGCGAGGCCGGAGCACGTGTACCAACCGCCGCAGCGGGGCGACCAGCGCGAAAAGCTCGGGCGCGAGTACATGGCATTCGGCGAGGTCGACGATCGCATGGCTCTTCTCGACGGCAAAGCCCACCCTGCCGGAAGGTTCAGCATGGAGCGCCGCCCGGCGGCGTGTCCGGGGCGGCGACAGGATCGGCGCCCTGATGTCCGCCGACAGCCCCTGCCCCGCCAACGCTCCGGCGATGCGATCGACAATGAACTGGCTCCACGCCGCATCGTCGAGATGCTGCAACTGACATCCGCCGCACTCGGGAAAGTGCCGGCACGGCGGCGTCTGGTGGTGCGCGCCATGCTCGATGGCGCCGTCGTCGCGCAGGCGATCGCCGGGCGCGGCAAACGGCACATGTCGGCCATCGGCGGTTACGCCCTCGCCGCGGGCAGCAACCCGAATGATGGTGGACATGTCGGTCACAGGCACGCTCCAAACGCCGCAGACAAATGCGCGACAAGATCATCAGCAATAAAGGCGGCCCCCGAAAGTCGAGCGGATTCCGCATGTAACCAGACGCCGTTCGTAGCAGCTGTGAAGGCGTCTGCGCCTCCGGCTAACTGGGCACCGATGATGCCGGCCAAGACATCGCCGGTTCCTGCCGTCGCCAACCATGACGGGCCGGTGGAATGTACCACGGCGCGCCCATCCGGAGAGGCGATCACGGTGTCGGCTCCCTTGAACACGACGACCGCGTTGGATCTGCGCGCGGCCTGCTGCGCCCGGTCAATCTTACTGCCGGCCAGATCACCAAATAAACTAGAAAACTCCCCGGCGTGGGGCGTGAGCACCGTCGGCACGCGAGCCTGCTCGTCACCCAACAGGTGAAGCGCATCGCCGTCAATAACCAGCGGCCGACCCGACTGAAGCGCGGCGGCGAGACGTTCCTTCGCCTTCTCGTCGCGGCCTAGCCCAGGCCCGACTACCATGGCGCCGATCCGGGTGTCGGCCAACGCTTCATTGGTGAACGGCTGGCGAACAATCGCGTTGGGCAAGCGGTCGGTAGAACTGCCAAGCAGCCGTACATAGCCCGCCCCGCCATGCCCCGCAGCGCACGCCGCCAATGCCGCAGCGCCCGGCATCCTGCCTGCGATCACCACGACCAGCCCACGCGAATATTTATGAGCGCCCGTTGGCGGAGCGCTGAGCCTCGGCACTTCAGCCACGCGCACGTTGCTCTCCGCGTCGAGTCCAATGTCGATGAGGCGCACTTCGCCGCACAGTGCAGCAGAGGGCTGGAGCACGTGCGCAGGCTTAACAGCGCCGATCGCAAGCGTAAGATTTAACGGAAGGACAGCACCGAGAGTGGCTCCGTCATCGGTTGACACGCCGCTGGGCACATCGACCGCAACGGACAAATGGGCGGCACGGATGGCGCCGCCGAGCCACTCGGCAGCCTCCGAACTAAGCGGCCGGTTCATGCCGATACCGAACAACGCGTCGACCATGACAGGTGCCGGCGCAACATCCGCCAGGCTCTCGATCGGCCCCGCCCAGCGGGCTTGCGCAGCCGCTGCCGACGCCGTGGTCGGGCTGCTCAATGCGGCGACACGGACCGGATGCCCCGCCCTGCGAAGGGTGTCAGCGACGACATAGCCGTCGCCACCGTTGTTGCCCGGGCCACACATGACGAGCACTTCAGCCCCCGCGGCCAGCCGCCGCACCTGCTCGGCAACAGCCTCTCCAGCGCGCGCCATCAGGCTCTCTGCGGTCATGCCCAACGCTATCGCCCGCCCCTCGGCAGCGCGCATTTCCTCTACGGTGAGAACCGGTTGCCCATCGATCCGTATCACTGTCCGGACCCCCTGATCGTGGCAGGAAGCCGATAATGATCGTTGCCGATTGTCACTTCGATTCCGTCCGGTCTCAGGAGCGTCACTTGGGCAGGCTCGGCTCCGTCGGCAGCAACCACTCCCCTGCCATCCTCGATCGCCTGCAGTCTGCGAAAACCGCCATCGGGGTGCCGCATCGTCAAGATAAGACCCGAACTCGCCCTTGACCGCTCAACGCTGCAAACTCGCGTAAAGTCGGGCGCCCCGTTTATTGCGCATTCGACCCACTCTTCCTCGACGGAATCAACTGCAGGCCCCGCCTCCGCGCGCTTTGTGGGCTGCCCTTCATTCGGCGCGCCTTCGCAGGCGGCGAGCGCCAACAGCAATATCACGTTGATCGTCCGCATAACCGTAAGTCTCAAGTGACCGCGGGAGTGAGTGGCGCCATCGTTATACGCCGCTCCGGGTTCTAAAGTATCCCGGCACTCGAGGTTGTCTCTTCGCGAGCCCTCTGGGTCATCGAACCGGATCATTGCAGCCCTCCCAGAAGCCCGATCGGCTCGCTCTTTGTCGGTCTTCAGAGCGCGCAGCGAGCGGCTGCATTTCAAGCATCGCCTCAGAACAGACAATAGCTTCAAGTTTCTGCACGTGAGAGGGGTGAGCTAAAGACTGGCCGCAGAATTCCCACGCACGGTGAGGGTCGTTTGCGCACACTCGCAACGACTCAGGCAGGCAAGCGCGCACCCCAGCCCGCACACCGCACCATTGGCCCGTTCGCCACAACGGGCGATCAGGCGAGTGCGTCGAGAGCCTTCTCTACGCCGTCCAGGGTGAACGGCTTTTGCAGAATGGGGCGCCCACGGAACTCGTCCGCAATCATGTCGTCTGCGCCGCCAGTCGCAAAGACGAACGGAACCTGACGCTCAGCCAGAGCAGCCGCGATCGGCCAGCTCTTTTCGCCCCCGCGCAGATTGACGTCGAGGATTGCACAATCGAAGCCCCCTGCTTCGATCAGCGGAAGTGCCGCCGCAACGCAGTCGGCCGTTCCGGCGCACTGCCGGTCGAGCACATCGAGAAAATCCTCGAGCATCATGGCGATAAGCGGCTCATCCTCGACGAGCAAGACGCGATTGGTCATGTCGGGCCCTTAGAGCGAACAGATCGATCCCGCAACGGTCGGCCGTTCAGACAAGGAACTGTTTCAATCGCCTTGGCCAAGCGCGTCGCGGGCCGCTTCAGCCAATTGCTGAACAGAAAACGGCTTGGGGATGAACGCCACGTTTTCCAGATCAATGGAGCGACGCAACTGTTCCTCGGCATAGCCGGACATGAAGAGGATCGGCAGATCAGGGTATCGTAGCCGCACGCGCCGCGCCATCGTGGGCCCGTCCATGGCCGGCATCACCACATCGCTAACCAACAGATCAGGTCGCGGATTCTTCTCGATCAGTTCAAGTGCGACTTCGCCATTCTCTGCGGTCAGCACGGTGTAGCCCTGCCGCGTCAGCGCCCGCTCGGCGACTGCGCGCACCATGTCTTCGTCCTCCACCAGCAACACAGTGCCCGTTCCCCAGACATCGGTTGGGCGCTTCCTTGCCACGGCACTTCTTGGCGGCGCCACTTCTCCGGTGGCGTGTACCGGGAGATAGATGGTGAAGGTCGCACCGATCCCAGGCTTTGAGTCCGCGAAGATGTAGCCACCGGACTGCTTTACGATGCCGTAGACCGTCGAGAGTCCAAGCCCAGTGCCCTTGCCGACCTCCTTGGTGGTAAAGAACGGCTCGAAGATCTTGGGCAGGACCTCCGGAGGGATGCCGGAGCCGGTGTCGGATATTTCAAGCGCGGTATATTCACCTACCGGCATGATATCCGGGCCTCTACGACGGATTTCGCTGATGGTTGCCGAACGGGTCTGGATCGTTAACTTGCCCCCGCCATGCGGATATTTGGCAAGCATGGCATCGCGTGCGTTGACCGCCAGATTGACGACCACCTGCTCCAATTGTCCAGGGTCCGCCCGCACTGGGCCCAGATCCCGCCCGTGTCGAACCTCCAAGGTCACCGTCTCACCCAGCAATCGTTTCAGAAGGTTCGACACCTCCGACACAACGTCGGGCAGTTGCAGGATTTGCGGGCGCAGAGTTTGCTGGCGGGAGAACGCCAATAGCTGCCGAGTAAGGCCGGCCGCCCGATTTGAGTTGTTCCGGATCTGCTGAATGTCATCATAATCGCTGTCGCCGGGTGAGTGACGCATCAGCATCAGATCGCAGTGGCCGATAATTGCGGTCAGGATGTTGTTGAAATCGTGCGCGACCCCGCCGGCAAGCTGCCCCACGGCCTGCATCTTGGTTGCCTGCGCAACTTCCCGCTTCAGTCGCGTTTCCTCGCCATTGTCCTTGAGGCTCAGCACCACCGAGGCATCTCCGAGCCCACGCGCGCCGGCAATCGAGAGCACGACGGGCTCTTCGGGATGGTCCCGCAGACGAACGGCCATGTCGGCGACGTGTGCGGCCCCACCCCCTGCAAACCGTCGCACTGCGTCAGCGACCGCCGCCTTGTCCTCGCGAACCACGAGATCGCCGGGGTAGAGCGGCGGAGCGTTGCGATCGACAGAAGCGGCGCGAACGAAGGCGTCGTTCATTTCGATGAAGCGGCCGTCGCGATCCACCAACGCAATGCCGAGCGGCATCAACTGCACCAGGGTTCGTATATGGGCTGCGGCTCCGTTGCCGTAGCTAACCGGCGTTTCATCCTCGTCGAGAAGAGCGACCAGGATTGGCGCCCCCTCCACATCCGCAAACGGAACCTGCACCAGGCGCAGGGGATTGCCCTCTATCCCTTCTCGCTCGAAACGGATCAGGCCGCGGCTGTCAGTCGCGAGGAAGCGGGCGAAGTCCGCGCCCTCGACTGGCGCGTCGGCATGTCCCATTGCCCGGGTACGCAGCACGGGATCAGCGGCAAGCACGCGACCGTCCGTGGTCAGCAACGCAGCCATGATGCCGGAGCCCGCCAGCCTTTTTCCAAGTGCCCCCGACAGCGCCTCTGCGAGGGCGCGGCTGCCGTCAGCCTCGATCGCCGAAGCGGCGCGCCATACGAGCAGGTCCTGTTGCTGCCCGGTTCTTGAGACATCGATTGCGATCGCGCGTCCCGCGACTTCCGCATGATCCACGCGAGCGCGCCCGTCGCGCCAGGCCGCGCGTCCTGCCGCAGCCAGGGCGCCGACGCCCGCCTCGCCGATCGGCAGGCCCGGAGGGGTCGGCAAACCGGAAAACATCTGTTCGAACCGGTCATTGGCACAGACGAGGCGCCCCGCCCGGTCAGTAATCGCAATCGCGTCCGGGCTTTCCTCCGCGAGCGCCCGGACCAGCTGCCAGTCAATCTCCGGCACAAGCGGCGGCGCGATCGGTGCAAGTGCCCGCCACGCGACCGCCGCGCCTCCAACCACGATCCCTGCTGCCAGAAACCCGATGGCGACCACGGGATCCCCCAGTAGCCACAGGATAAGAACCGCGGCGATCAGGCCAGCGGCCATCGCGATCCCGAGCGCCCCTTCCGAGGTCAAACGGTGCGTACGGATGGAAGGAAGCGTCGCCATTCAACGGCCCTTGATCCGTGCCGCACGCCCGTCAAGCGGCGCGCGGCACGGATGCGATCACCAGATACGGACGCGCTGCTCTTTGGTGAGATACAGCTTCTGTCCCGGCCGCGCTCCGAACGTATCGTACCAGGTATCCACGTTCCGAACGATGTTGGCGCGCTGCACCCCTGGCGAATGGGGATCGGACAACAGCATCTGCCGCAAGATCGGCTCCCGGTACTTGGTGCGCCAGACCTGACCATAACCAAGATAGAAGCGCTGTTCTCCTGTGGTCCCATCGATGACGGGCGCCTTCTTGCCGCCTAGCGAGAGGCGATACGCGTCATAGGAGACGATCACGCCCGCCAAGTCAGCAATGTTCTCGCCAAGCGTGAGCGCGCCCTGCACGTGCTGTCCCGGAAGCGGTTCATACGCGTCATACTGCGCCACAAGGCGGTCGGTGAAGGTCTTGAAGCGCGCAACGTCCTGCTCGGTCCACCAGTCCGCCAACTTCCCGCTTGGGTCGTACTTTCGGCCCTGATCATCGAAGTGATGGCTGATCTCGTGGCCGATAACCGCGCCGATCGCCCCGTAATTCACTGCGGGATCAGCCTTCGGATCGAAGAACGGCGGCTGCAGGATGGCGGCCGGAAACACGATCTCGTTCATTGTCGGGTTGGCGTAAGCGTTGATGGTCATCGGCGTCATGAACCACTCGCCCCGATCAATCGGCTTCCCGATCTTGTTGAGGTTGCGCTGGAACTCGAACTCGTTTCCACGCGCGACATTGCCGAGCAGATCGTCGCGTCGGATCTCCAACTCAGAATAGTCGCGCCACTTGTCGGGGTAGCCGATCTTCGGCGTGAAGGCGGCGAGCTTCGCCAGCGCCTTCTGCTTCGTTTCCGGCGCCATCCATTCCAGCTTCTTCAAGCGCTCGCCCATCGCCGCGATGATGTTGCGGACAAGTGCATCTGCCGCAGCCTTCGACTCTGGCGGGAAGTACCGAGCCACATAGGCCTTGCCGAGATCTTCGCCGAGATGATTGCTGACGAGATCCACGCCGCGCTTCCAGCGAGCCTGCTGCTCAGGCGCACCGGTCAGTTCGGTGCCGTAAAATGCAAAGCGCGCCTGATCGAAATTCGCCGACAGGTAACGGGCATAGGTCGACAGCATGCGTAGCAGCAGATGATCCTTCAGCACTGCCACGGGCGCATCAGCCCATACCTTGGCCTCGCCGGTAAACGCCGTGGGCTGCGCCACGATCAACGGGGCGTCCGCCGGAATGCCCGCTGCCTGCAGGTAGCTAGTCCAGTCGTAGCCCGGCGCACGCGCGGCAAGTTCCGCAAAGGTCATCTTGTTGTAGACCTTGTCGGCGTCGCGGCTCTCAACACGGGTCCAGTGAGCTTCGGCGATCGCCTTCTCCAACTGGACCACTGCAGCGGCTCGCGCGTCGGCGTTCGGCTCCCCGGCCAGCGTCAGCATCTTTGCCAGGTATGCCTGATAAGCCGTGCGGGTAGCGGCGAGCTTGGCATCGTCTTTCAGGTAATAGTCACGATCAGGCAGACCCAGACCCGCCTGTCCGAATACGACGGCATAGGTCTCCGGGTCCTTGTCGTCCTGATTGACGTAGAGGCCAAAGAACGACTCAACGCCGCGGCGCTGCATGCGTCCGGCTTCAGCGGCCAGCGCTTCCTTGCTATTCGCGCCCTTGATGGCGGCGATCCAGGGCTTCACCGGCGTGACGCCCTTTGCATTCACCGCAGCCTCGTCGAGGAAACTCGCGTAAAAGTTACCCGACTTGCTGTCAGCTTTACCCTTTTCCTCTTCAAGCAGTGCACGCGTCTGCTCACGCGACAGATCCTGGAGGCGATGGAACATGCCGTAGGAAGAGCGGTCGGCCGGAATCTCGGTGTTCTTTTCCCAGGTGCCGTTTGCATAGGCGTAAAAGTCATCGCCTGGCGGGACGCTGGTATCTCTCCCCGCCATGTCGAAGCCAAAGGTGCCGATTGCGGGGCCGGCCTGCTCGGCAGCGCTCGATGTGGCGCTGCCAGTGTTCGGAGTGTTGGTCTTGGCCGCTTTAGGGGCCGCGGTTTGCGCAATTGCTGCGGCAGCGGTGGTAGAAAGAATCGCGGCAATAAGTAGCGACGGACGCATGGAAATGGCCTTCGGTAAGTGAAGGCACGTGTTCTATCTCGTTAAGACGCCTCGTCAATGTGGCGGCTGCCGTGACGCTGCCGCCACTTGCGCGCGATCCACAATCGCCAGCCGAGCGCGGACAACCCATAGCCTGCAACGGAAAGGATCCCGGTAACGATGAGAAGCCCCAGGGCGGTGGCCGGCGCCGCATCAGACATCAGCCACTGCATCCATCCGGACTGCGCCGCATCATGTGCGGCCTTGCTCATCGGGTCTCCGGGCAGCGCCTGATCAAGGTGAAGCGCCCATTTCCCGATCCAGTATGCCAACACCCACAGCGGCGGCGTGGTAACAGGATTTGTGATGAAGGTCGTAAGCGCCGCAGCGGGGATGTTGGCCCGCGACGGCAGCGCTAGCATCGCTGAAAACGGTATCTGGGCAACCGGAAACAGGATCCCAGTCACCATCCCAAGCGCCACGCCCCGCGGCACGGAGCGCCGGGTGAATCGCCACAGTTCGGGGGCCAGTACGCGATGAGCGACTGGCCGGAGCAAACGGCTGCCCTCAAGCGATTCGCGCGTCGGCAGATTGCGGTGGCACCACGCCGCAAAGCGCTGCCAGACGGTCAGCGCACGCGTACTCATCAGCCGCGCTCACGCATGAGGCGGCCCGCCTCGCGCTTCCAATCACGCTCCTTGATCGCGTCGCGCTTGTCGTGCGCCTTTCTGCCCTTTGCCAACGCCAACTCCACCTTCGCCCGCCCCTGGCTGTTGAAGTAAATCATCAGCGGGACCAGCGTCATGCCTTCGCGCGCCACGGCGCCGTGGAGCTTCCTAACTTCCCGCTCATGAAGCAGGAGTTTACGGGGGCGCTTGGGTTCGTGGTTGAAGCGATTGCCGTGGCTGAATTCGGGGATGTTCGAATTGACCAGCCAGACGCCGCCGTCGCTTACCTCGGCATAGCTTTCGGCGATCGAGCCCTCGCCGAAACGCAGGCTCTTCACCTCGGTGCCGGTCAGAACGATCCCGGCCTCGTAGGTCGTGTCGATCGAATAATCGAAACGCGCGCGGCGGTTCTCGGCGACGATCTTCTTCTTGTCGAAGGTGGCGGGCTTGGGACGTGGCATGGACGGGGCGATGTAGGGCGTTGCGCGTCCTGTGGGAAGGCGGCGTGTTCAGCGCTTCTTGCCACCGATCGGGACACGAAGGCGGATCATCGCGCGGTTGATGGGCGCGCCCTGCGCGTCGGCCGCGCGCTCAGCCTCGACGGCCACGGTGCCCACCCCGTTGATGGCAGCTTCGGCCTTTGGCGGGGCACGTTCGGCCTGGAACTGGCCAGCAAGCGGCTTTAGCCGAAAGCGGTCGTTGGGCCGGGCACACACCACAATATCATCGCCGGCCCGGCCAGCTGGACAGGGGCGCTCCGACGACGCCCGTTCAACTGGCGCGGGCGGCCCGGCGACTACTTGCAACGCGAGCATCCACCAAGCTGGCATGGCGCCCCCCTATCCCGCCGGATCGTGAGGACGAATTGCGGCCGGAATAAGAGGCTTTCCGAAACGCCTCCGCAATGGAGCGGTCAGATGAGGCCGGCGCGCTCCAGCCCTGCGTCCACCGCAGCGCGGCTCGCCTCGCCCGGCCAAGTCATCGGCAAGCGGAGCCCCTGAGGGAAGTTCGGGCGGACCTTCGTCATCGCATATTTCACCGGGCCGGGTGAGGCATCGGTGAACAGGGACGTGTGAAGCGCGAACAGGCGATCATGGAGCGTTAGCGCCTCGGCCCCGACACCTGCCGCCTGGAAATCCGCGCACAGCCGTGGCGCGACATTGGCAGTGACCGAGATGCAACCCACCCCGCCCATCGCATTGAAGGCGAGCGCCAGATCGTCATTGCCGGACAATTGGCAGAAGCCATCACCCAGCGCTGCGCGATGCTGCGATACACGCTGGAGAACGCCCGACGCGTCCTTCACTCCGACGAACACCTTCGGAAACGCGCTAACAATCCGGATCAGCGTTTCCGGCTGTATGTCGGTCACCGTGCGGGCCGGCACATTGTACAGCACGATCGGCAGCGGCGACGTGGGCGCAAGCGCGGCGAAGTGCTGGAAGATGCCCTCCTGCGACGGTCGATTGTAGTATGGCGGGACCATCAGCGCAGCGTCCGCACCTGCATCCCTCGCCGCGGCGATGTTGGCGGCCGCCACCCGCGTATCGTTGGACCCAGCGCCGGCGATCACGGGTACGCGGCCGCGCACCTGATCGACACAGACCTTCACGATGGCGAATTGCTCATCCTTGGTCAGGGTCGCCGCCTCCCCCGTCGTCCCGCATGGCACGAGCGCGGAAGAACCTTCGCTGATCTGCCATTCGATCAGCTCTCGATAGGCATGCTCGACGAACCGGCCGTCGGCGTCGAACGGCGTCACGAGCGCCGGAATCGATCCGGAAAACATGTCTTGCTCCTGAAACGGGATGTGGTGCGTTGGGTCGTTCAGGACAGATACGGGCAGCCTGGCTATTCTGTCCACAATGGTGACTGGTTTGAGGGCAGGGGCATTGATCGCACTGGGAATGGGTTTGGGAGTGGCGTTGCTCGTCACTCAGGGGCAGGATGACGCTGCGCGCACGCGAGCAGCCAACGCACTCGCGCAGGGGCAGCCCGCCACCACCGCGCAAGCGACCAGCAATGCGGATCTGGCGGCAGCACTGGCACAGTGGCGGGCGCTGCGGCAGACCGACGCGCTACCGTTCGACAGCTACGCCGGCTTCGTGATGGCCCACCCCGGCTGGCCGAACGAGACGGCGAACCGCCGCGCGGCCGAGCGGCAGGCCAGCAACGGCTACGCCTCCCCTGCCAGCGTCGTCGCATTTTTCAGGCGCTATCCTCCGCTAACCGCAGCCGGCGCGGTGGCACAGGCAAAGGCGTTGCAAGCCACTGGCGCAACCGCAGAGGCTTATGAGGCGGCGCGGAACGCGTGGCGGCGCGGCGCACTAACGCCGACCGACGAATCGGCGATCCTCACCAACTTCGCCGGGGCGCTGCGTTCCGATGATCACGATGCGCGCATGGACGCGCTGCTGTGGCAGGGCTCGACCAGCGTAGCCGCTCGCCAGATTGCCTTGACCTCCCCTAGCCGTCGCCCCTTGTTCGAGGCGCGCCTCGCCTTCCGCACCAATGCGGAGACCGCATCCACTCTCGCGGCGGCCAATGACGCGGCCGGCGCCTTGGATGCCGGCTATATCGCCGATAAGGCGACCTGGCTGCGCAACAGCGGCGCAAGTGCCAGCGCCCGATCCTGGCTTGCGCGTATTCGCCGGCCGGGCGTCGGCCTGCCCGGTAATGTCGAGAAGTTCTACGAAGTGCTGCTGACCAACGCACGGGCAGCGGCTGCCGACCGTCAGTACCAACTCGCCTATGACATCGCCCGTCAGGTTGATGACGCCTATCCCGCTGGAACAGACGTTTCGAAAAAGCCGTATGGCGAGCGCGACGACTATACCAGTCTCGTCTGGCTGGCAGGCCAGACCGCACTGAAGCAACTCAACCGCCCCGCCGACGCGATGACGATGTTCGATCGCTACGGGCGCGGCAGCCAGTCCCCCCAGACCAGAGCCAAAGGGTTCTACTGGGCCGGCCGGGCGGCGGAGGCGGCTGGCCGGACGGCGGATGCGACTGCCTTCTTCACCCGCGCTGGCGGTTATCGCGATGTATTCTACGGCCAGTTGTCCCTGGAACATCTGCGTCGCCCGCTCACCCCGCCCAAGGATGTCTCCTCGCCAGCTATCGATCCAGCGGCGCGCCAGGCCTTCTTCAACCGTGAGACGGTGCGAGCCGCACAGTTCCTGGGATCCATCGGGCAATATCAGGATCAGACCGCGTTCGTGCGGACGATCGCCGCCAATGTTGAAGGGGACGCGGATCACTTCCTTGCCGAAGAACTGTCTCGTTCGCTGCGTCGCCCAGACCTGGCGGTGATTGTCGGCCGCATGGCAATGCAGAATGACCAGACCGAATATAGCGCCATCGCCTTCCCCACTGTGTCGGTGCCGCCGGGCTACGAAAGCCAGTGGACGATGATTCACGCGATCGCGCGGCAGGAAAGCCAGTTCGATCGCGCTGCCATTTCCTCTGCCGGCGCGCGCGGCCTCATGCAGCTGATGCCGGGCACGGCGCGCGAGCAGGCGGGCAAGATGGGCCTGCCCTACGATGCCGGCCGGCTGCTGACCGACACCGGCTACAACACCCAGTTGGGATCCAGCTATTTCCAGCGGATCTTCGGCAGTTACGGCAGCTATCCGCTAGCAATCGCGGCGTATAACGCGGGACCTGGCAACGTGAACAAGTGGCTGCGCGCCAACGGCGATCCGCGCACTGGCGCCATCGACATGGTCGATTGGATAGAGGCGATCCCCTACACGGAGACACGCAACTATGTGCAGCGCGTGCTGGAAAATGCCGTCGTGTATGACCTGATGAACCCGCCCCGCGCGAAAAGCCGGGGACCGGCGAACCTGAGCTGGTATCTGGGTCGCAATCGCGCGGGCTGACAGGCCACGACCTTCCTTGCCGCCAGGCAAGTGGAGGTCGCGGATCCCGCTTCGGTCGATTATAGAGCCCTCCGCATGGATCGCCCGAACTATATCACGCCAGCCGGCTATGCCGCGCTGCGCAGCGAATATGATCAGCTTTTCGCCACCGAGCGCCCGGCACTGGTGGAAACCATTGCCTGGGCCGCTGGCAATGGCGATCGGTCGGAGAACGGCGATTATATCTACGGGCGCAAGCGGCTGCGGGAGATCGACCGGCGGCTGGGCTTCCTGTCGCGCCGGATGAAGGCGGCCAAGGTGGTCGATCCTTCTCAGGCGCCCGACCGCTCGCGCGTCTATTTTGGTGCAAGCGTCACGATCGCTGACGAGGATGATAACCACCGCGTACTGACCCTGGTAGGCGATGATGAGGCGGATGCCGGCCACGGTCTGATCGGTTGGAACGCGCCCCTGGCCCGTGCGCTGCGCGGCGCGGCGGTGGGGGATCTCAGGCGCGTTGCGCTCCCCGCGGGGGAAAAGGAATATGAAGTGATCGCCATCACTTATCCTTCTGCCTGACGAAACCTCCAGCCCTGCCATCTCGTTCTTACCGGTACGAAGGAGAGTAACGATGGCAGAAAATCCCCGCACCACCACCGCTCGCGACCACGACGACAAGGACGTGATCGAGGGCATGATCCCGGGCGGAGAGGCGCAGACCGGCACCAGCGGCGGTGCGCTGGCACGCGACGTCGGATCGCGTGACGATATGCACCAGGTCGATGATCCCGATGGCACGACGAGGCCAACGAAACAGGCCGACATCGATGCTGGTCAGGCGTATCGCAGCGACCGACGCACGAACGATTGACCTTCCCCACGGCAGCGCCGATGGCTGCGCGTGATGGCTAGCGACGACACCCCCACCCGCAACATCGCCCTGCTGATCGATGCGGACAATGCCAGCTGGCATGCGATCGATCCGGTGCTGACCGTCCTTGCCGAACTGGGGACGGTCAACATCCGCCGCGTCTATGGTAATTGGTCGAAGCCGGCGCTGAGCGGCTGGCGCGACATGACCATCAAGCACGGCATCGAGCCGCAGCAGCAGTTCGACATTACCAAGGGCAAGAACGCCACCGACATGAAGATGACCATCGATGCGATGGATCTCTTGTTCCGCGGACGGGTCGAGGGCTTTGGTATCATGTCGTCGGACAGCGATTTCATGCCCTTGGCTACCCGGCTTCGGCAGGATGGCCTGCCTGTCTATGGCTTCGGCCAGGCCAAAACGCCCGAAGGCTTCAAGCGCGCCTGCACCCGGTTCATCGACGTGGACAAGCTGATGGCCGCGGAGGAGGACGCGCCCAAGCAGCCGCCGTCTCCCGCGCCGACCAAGGAGCTACCGGCGGCCCCGACCAGCAGCAAGGAACCGCCGGCGCCGCAGCAGCCTCAGCCCGCCGTCGCGGCCGAGCCTGCTCCGCCTGAGGGCCCAGCACCGATCGACGACGAATTGGTGAAGCTGCTGATCGACGCTTATTCCGCGGTGAAGCGCGACGAAAAGGGCTTCGTCAGCCTGTCAGCCATGGGGCAGCTCGCCGCCAACCGGTCGAGCTTCGACGTGCGTAACTATGGCTACAAGCGGCTGTCGGACCTGATCGCCGCCGTTCCCAATTTCCAGACCGAGCGGCGCGAGGATGGCCGCGTTTTCGTGCGAAGGTTGCGTTGATGAAGAACAAGACGATTGCCTATCTCCTCCCGCTGATCGCCATCGCGGCCACCCAGCCATCCAAGACCGACCCCGCTAAGCTTTCCGAAATGACCAAGGTGCTCGCCTCCGACGAATTCGGCGGCCGCGCGCCGGGGACGGAGGGTGAGAAGAAGACGATCGAATGGTCGATCGCGCGCTTCAAGGCGCTGGGGCTTGAGCCCGGCGGGCCCGACGGCGCCTGGACGCAGAAGGTGCCGCTGATCCACACCCGCCTGGGCGATGGCCCGGTCAGCTTTGGCGCCACCAGCCTGAAGCAGGGCACGGACGTCGCGCTCACCACCGTCCGCCCCGATCCGTCGGTGTCGATCGAGAACGCGCCGCTCGTCTTCGTCGGCTATGGCGTCAACGCGCCGGAGGCGGAGTGGGACGATTTCAAGGGCGTCGACCTGAAGGGCAAGGTTGCGGTCTTCCTGGTCAACGACCCCGATTTCGAGGCGGTCGCTGGCGAGGACGCGAAGGGCCGCTTCGGCGACAAGCGGATGACCTATTACGGCCGCTGGACCTACAAGTACGAGGAAGCGGCACGACGCGGCGCGATCGGCGCGCTGATCGTCCATGACACCGCTGGCGCCGGCTATCCCTGGTCCACCGCCAATGCCTCCAATGGCGAAAATTACGACATCGTTCGCGGTCCCGAGGACCAGCGCATCGCGCTGCAGGGCTGGCTGTCGGGTGAGGCGGCGAGCCGCGTTTTCGCCGCCGAGGGGCTCGATCTCGCGGCGCTGCGCAGGCAGTCCCGTTCCGCCGCCTTCCGCCCGATCACGATGAAGGCGCGCTTCACCGCCAAGCTGCCCGTCACCGTCGAGCGGATCGAAAGCGCCAATGTCATCGCCAAGATCCCGGGCAAGGTGAAGCGGGACGAGACCGTCCAGTTCGCCGCGCACTGGGACGCTTATGGCGAGGGTCCGCCCGACGCGCAGGGCCGTACCATCCGTCCCGGCGCCAACGACGATGCGCTCGGCGTTGCCGGCGTGATGGAGCTTGCCCGCCTGTTCAAGGCTGGCGCGGCGCCCGATCGCACGCTCGTGTTCGCGCTGTGGACTGCCGAGGAGCGCGGTCTGCTGGGGTCGGAATGGTATGCCACCCGCCCCACCGCCCCGCTGGAAAAGACCGTTGCGAACCTGACGCTCGACATCCTGCAGACCGCTGGCGAGGCGAAGGACGTGATCCTCGTCGGCGCCGGCCAGTCGTCGCTCGAGGATCTGCTGACCGAGGCGGCGCGCGCGCAGAACCGCGTCGTGACGCCGGAGGAAGCCAGCGAGCGTGGCCTGTTCTATCGCGCGGATCATTTCTCGGTCGTTCGCCGCGGCGTTCCCGCGCTGCAGCTGATGGCGCTGGGCGGCGCGAGCGACATGCGCGTCGGCGGGCGCGAGGCAGGGCAGAAGTGGCTCGACGGCTACATGGCCTGCTACCATAAGACCTGCGACGCCTGGGCACCGGACTGGAACTTCACCGGCGCCGCGCAGGACGTCGACCTGTTCTACACCATGGGTCAGCGGCTCTCGAAGGCGGGCGTGTGGCCCGAATGGCGGCCGGCGTCCGAGTTCCGCGCCATCCGCGCCAAGAGCGCCGACCAGCGCCAATAAAGAAAAGGCCCGCCGCGGCATCTGCCGGGCGGGCCTTTCCCTTGATCCACCGTCACCCCTGCTCGACGCCGGGGTGATGGTCCGGCCGGATCAGCGCGTCAGCTTCTTGTAGGCAAGGCGCGTCGGACGATCCGCCGCATCGCCCATCCGGCGGCGCTTGTCCTCCTCATATGCCTCGAAGTTACCCTCGAACCATTCGACATGGCTGTTGCCTTCAAAGGCGAGGATATGCGTGCAGAGGCGGTCGAGGAAGAAGCGATCGTGGCTGATCACCACCGCGCAGCCCGCGAAGCTTTCCAGCGCCTCTTCGAGCGCGCGCAGCGTCTCGACGTCGAGGTCGTTGGTCGGTTCGTCGAGCAGCAGGACGTTGCCGCCCTCCTTCAGCATCTTGGCGATGTGTACGCGATTGCGCTCACCACCCGACAGCTGGCCAACCTTCTTCTGCTGGTCCTGCCCCTTGAAGTTGAATGCGCCAACGTAGGCGCGCGTGCCCAGTTCCTGCTTGCCGAAGCGGAACACGTCGAGCCCGTCGGAAACCTCTTCCCAGACGTTCTTGTTCGGGTCGAGCGCATCGCGGCTCTGGTCGACATAGCCCAGCTTCACCGTCTGGCCGACCTCGATCGTGCCGCCGTCTGGCTGCTCCTGGCCGGTGATCAGCTTGAACAAGGTCGACTTGCCGGCGCCGTTCGGGCCGATGACGCCAACGATGCCGCCCGGCGGCAGGTTGAAGTCGAGGTTCTCGAACAGCAGCTTGTCGCCATAGGCCTTGGTCAGCCCCTTCGCCTCGATCACCTTGCCGCCGAGGCGCTCGGGGATCTGGATCAGGATCTGCGCCTTGCCGATCGCGCGGTTCTCCTGCTTCTCGACCAACTCGTCGAACGCACGGATACGCGCCTTGCTCTTGGTCTGGCGCGCCTTGGGCGTCTGCCGCATCCACGCCAGCTCGTCGGCGATCGCCTTCTGGCGGCCGGCCTCCTCGCGCTCTTCCTGCTCCAGCCGCTTGGCCTTCTTCTCCAGATAGCCGGAGTAGTTGGATTCGTAGGTGTAATACCGCCCGCGATCGAGCTCGAGCACCCAGTTCACGACATTGTCGAGGAAGTAGCGGTCGTGCGTCACCAGGATGACGTTGCCGGTATATTCCTTCAGGAAATTCTCGAGCCAGCTGACGCTTTCGGCGTCGAGGTGGTTGGTCGGTTCGTCGAGCAGCAGGATGTCCGGCTTCTCGAGCAGCAGGCGGACCAGCGCGACGCGGCGCTTCTCACCACCCGACAGGTTGGTGACCGGGCTGTCCGACGGCGGGCAGCGCATCGCCTCCATCGCCTGCTCCAGCTGCGAATCAAGGCTCCATCCGTCGGCGGCGTCGATCTTCGCCTGAAGCTCGCCCATCTCCTCCATCAGTGCGTCGAAGTCGGTATCGTCCTTCGGATCGCCCATCTCGGCGGAAATGGCGTTGAACCGCTCGACCATCTGCACGACCGGCCCCGCACCCATGCGCACGTTCTCGATCACCGTCTTGTCGGGGTCGAGCTGCGGCTCCTGCGGCAGGTAACCCACCTTGATCCCCTCGGCAGCCCAGGCCTCACCGGTGAAATCGGTGTCGATCCCGCCCATGATCTTCATGAGCGTCGACTTGCCCGAGCCGTTCGGGCCGATGATCGCGATCTTCGCGCCCGGCAGGAACTGCAGGTGGATGTTGTTGAGCACGGGCTTGTTGGCGCCCGGGAAGGTCTTCGTCAGACCCTTCATGACGTAGGTATACTGGACGGCCATGGGTCGCCTGTCGCTCCGTAGACTGGAATGGCTGAAATTGGTCGGCGGGCATGTAATGATGCGACAGGCCGTTGGCAAACTTCACGCGGCGACTTACGCGAGGCGTATGATCAGCCGCTTCGCCATTGCCACCGCCCTTCTTGTCAC
Organism: Sphingomonas sp. IC4-52; assembly: GCF_020707225.1. NCBI lineage: Bacteria > Pseudomonadati > Pseudomonadota > Alphaproteobacteria > Sphingomonadales > Sphingomonadaceae > Sphingomonas > Sphingomonas sp. IC4-52. Next base: position 1,109,040 of record NZ_JAJFEU010000001.1, read on the forward strand.
ATCCGCACCAGTGCTTTCGCAGCGTGCGGCGCCCCCTGCCCCGGCGCGGGTGGACCGCCAAGTCGCCGCTCTTCGCGACGCCGCACTGAAGGATGATGTCGCCTATGACATCGTGGAAGGGATGACGACGGAGGTTGGACAGCGGCTGGCCGGCACAGAAGCCGAGGCACGTGCCCGCACCTGGAGCGCTGCGAAGCTGAAGGCCCTGGGCTTTAAGAATGTGCGGATCGAAACCTATCGGATGCCGGTATGGGTCCGAGGCGAAGAGCGGGCGGAGATCGTGTCACCCGTGCCGCAGAAGCTTCACCTTGCAGCACTTGGCAACTCGGGCGCGACGCCGGCTGCCGGGATCGAAGCTGAGGTGGTGATCTTCCCGACTTACGGCGATCTGGCCGCCGCGCCGGACGGGAGCCTCGCGGGCAAGATCGCCTATGTCGGTAACGCGATGATGAAAACTCAGGATGGCTCCAGCTACGGCCAGGCCGGCGTAGCTCGCTTCGCCGGTCCTGCTCTCGCGGCTAAAAAGGGCGCTGCGGCCATCGTCATCCGCTCGATCGGGACCGACACGCATCGCCTGCCGCACACCGGCACGACCTATTTTCCGGAAGGCACGACAGCCATCCCCGCGGCCGCCGTTTCGGTGCCGGACGCCAAACTGATCGAGGCGCTGGCGAAGCGCGGCAAGCCCGTCCGCATGAAGCTGCTGCTCACGCCGCGGCAGGTCGGCGAGCAGGAATCCGGAAACGTGATCGCCGAAGTTCCTGGCACCGATCCCAATGCCGGCATCGTCCTGATCGGTGGTCACCTCGATAGCTGGGACCTCGCCACCGGGGCGATCGACGACGCCAGCGGCGTCGCGATCACCGCGGCGGCGGCCAAGCGGATCCTCGACAGCGGCAAGCGCCCGCGCCGCACGATCCGTGTTGTCTGGTTCGGCGCGGAGGAAGTCGGCGGCTTCGGCGGCCGCGACTATGCCGCGAAGCACGGGCAGGAGCGTCATGCCCTCGCCGCGGAAAGTGATTTTGGCGCGGACAAGGTATGGCGGCTGGGCATGACCCTCCCCGACTCAGCGAAACCGATGGGCGAGCGGCTTGCGGCAGCGCTTGCGCCTCTGGGCATCGTCCGCGGCAGTGGATCTGGCGGAAACGGCGCCGATATCGGCCCCACCGTGGCACTCGGCGTCGCTGGCGTTGATCTCAACCAGTCCGGTCTCGACTATTTCGATACGCACCACACCCCGGATGACACGCTCGACCGGGTTGACCCTGAAAATCTTCGCCAGAACGTCGCCGCATGGACAGCAATGCTGGCGATTGTGGCCAATGCCCCCGAGGAAATCGGGCCGGTTGAGCGGGAAAAACGATAAATCGGTTCGTCGCGAACCTTGCTGCGAGATGAATTTCCCGATTGACCCACCGGATTGGTGCGGTATTTGCCGGGGCTCGCGACGGCAAACGGGTCGGCCGCGAAACGAATTAATGCTTGGGAGCATTCGAATGAAGAAGATCGTTCTGATCGCTGCCGCCGCCGGCCTGATGTCCGTGGCTGCTTGCTCGAAGTCGCCGGAGGCCGCCGCGGTCGAGAACAACGCCGACATGATGGCCGACAACATGGAAATGATGGCGGACAACCTCGAGGACATGGCTGACAACTCGGCGAACGCCGTTGCAGCAGAAGGCCTCGAGAACGCTGCTGACAACATGGAAGACGCGGCGTCGAACGTTCGTGAAGCTGGCGAAGAAGCCGCTGACAACGTTCAGTAAGGCAGAGGCGGGCTGATAAGCCCGCTGCTTCTGAAAGAAACAGGCGCTCCCGCCATTGGCTGGGGCGCCTTTTCTTTTCCTGAACTGGCCACGCGATTGGCATTGCCGCCAACGTCGGTAGCTTATAGTCAGGCAACACGCGGGGGCCTGTAGCTCAACGGTTAGAGCTGGCCGCTCATAACGGCTAGGTTGCGGGTTCGAGTCCTGCCGGGCCCACCGCGTGATGTACTTGCGCGAGGCAACAACAACGCCTAGCGAACATGAGCGTCGGGGAGTGGCGCAGTCTGGTAGCGCGCCTGCTTTGGGAGCAGGATGTCGCAGGTTCGAATCCTGTCTCCCCGACCACTTTCCCAATTTTGTGTCCCAGCGACCTACGTATTCGCTTGCCCGGGCCTGATCCGGATGATGGCGCGTTGGAGCAACGTCGGCCAATGCCGATGTTTTTGCAGCTGTTTTGGCGACCAGCCATGGCTTTCCCCACAGCGTCCACGGCTCTGCAGCTTTATCTGACCAAACTACGCGGTCGGATGGAGATTATGCACGCCGAAGGTCAAGCTCTCCTCAACCTGCCGGCGAGCCCGCGACAAGTGGCGGCCCGCCGCGAAGTTACCCGCCTTGTGACCCCGATTGATTGTGTCTGCCTCGTTGCGGAGGGTTCGATCGCCCGCTTCGCGCAGCTTGATGACGGCAGACGCCAGTTGATCGCCATCCAGCTTCCCGGGGACATGGCTGATCTTCATTCGCTAGTCTTGCCGACGCGCTCTGCGCAGCTGGTCGCGCTATCTGCGTCCACAATCTTCCTGATCCCCCATGCGGCGCTTCGGGAACTCTGCGTTCGCTACCCGAATCTTTCGCTCGGTCTTTGGCAGGATTGCGTCATCGATGGTCAGATCATTGCTCAATGGCTGGTGAACGCAGGGCGACGCACTGCTCGCGAGCGGGTCGCGCATCTGCTCTGTGAACTGGCGCTTCGATACTGGTCCATCGGTAGGCTAGAGAATGGGCAATTCCCGATGACCATGACCCAGGAACAGATGGCAGATGCTCTGGGGCTGACATCGGTTCACGTGAATCGGTCGCTGAAGGCGCTACGCGAGGACGGCCTTGTGAAAGCCACTCGGGGCATCGTCGCGATCCTCGATTGGGAGCGGCTTGCCAGCGCGGCCGAATTCGAGCCGGCCTATCTCCATCTTTCCGCGGAACTGCCCGAACGAAGCCGCGCGACTCGGTAGCGCGAATGGATCTGACGATGCGCTGCCTTCGACGCCAGCCGCGAGGGGGCTGCCCCGTCGAAGGTAGCTCGTGCTGATTTTAGCGCGCTTCTTCGGCCGCTCGCATCAGCTCAGCCAAAGTGAGGGGGCGAAATCCAAGCTGGTCGAGCTGGTCCAGCATCACCTCCCACCACACCCTGAAGCGCACCGCGTCGTCCGCATTCCTGACATAGGGAGTGTGGCCTGGAACGAGGCTGGGCGAGTGAAAGGAAAATGTGAGCAGGCGCATGTCGTCTTGAGCCGCGAGGCGAACTGCGGCCGTCGCTTGCTCGATCGACACCCCCTCCGGCGTAAGTGGCACGCGTGACAGCAACCCCGCACGCGAGAGCAGTCCATGGCCACGGGGCACCCTCCCCGCCATCCGGTGCCAGCGCGCTCCGGCCGAACGCAATCGGCCGGTGTAAACCGTGGTCAGCGGTGCTTCGATCAACCTGTTCTCCGGCCCCGTCCTGAACGCATCGGGGCCAATCGCGCGAAAGTCGGGACCGCCTTGTCGTGAATAGTCGTGATAAGACCGCACCGACGTGTCGAGCCGGTACCCCCTGCCCGCAAGAAGCGCGAGCGTCTGCGGACCCAGGCCATAGCGTCCTGCGCGAAATGCTTGCGGCGCGGAGCCGAAAGCGTCTGTGATCGCCGCGGTCAAGACGTCCAGCTTGCGAGCTTCCAGCGCCACCGGCAGATTGCCCGCGAACGACAGGTGCGCGGAAGGCTGCTCCTGATGAGGCGGGTTCACCCATGGATGCAGCTGGGCCCCGACCGCCGATCGACCATCCGCGATCAGGCCCCGTAGTGTGTCGGCGGCCCAAGGATCGGTGACAACGGGATAGTCGCACAAATAGCAGGGGAAAACGCCCCGATCGACAAACCGTCTGTGCATTTCGGGAAGAGCGGCAATGGCGGTGACCGAGCGCGCCTCGCGAGAAAAGGGCGCGTTCCAGTCGAATTCCTCTTCTGTATCGACGAAGACGATGAAGCGACGCCCGAAGTCCGCCGGCCAGCGGATGATCTGGGCAGGCGCCGGCGGAGGCACACGCCAGCCCTGCGATCCGCCGGGCGGCATGCTCAGCTCGTTATCGCCCGCCGCGCGGCGGCAACCGCCGCCTGAAGCGTTACGGTCATGCGATCGGGCGCAATCGCCAGGTGCCCACCCAGCTGGGACGCAAGGCTTTGCGAGAGGCGCAGAGCAAACCCGGTCCCAAGCAAAGGCGTGCCGGGAGTTTGGCTCTCGGTCTCCGTATCCAGGTTCAGGAGACTGTCTCTCGGCAGTTCGGCCAACGCGCGAGGGCATGTCATTGTGACCTGTGCATTTGCGCTGCCGTTCCACGAGGCGGCAATGTGGATCACCTCCCCGCTCTGCCCGCTGGAAACGAGAGTGGCGATCAGCCTGCTCAGCAACCGCTCGATCGCCCGCTCGTCGCCCACAATGGTCGGCGCTTCTTCGACAGACGCCAGGTCCAGCGTGCATTCCCGCAGGGCGGCAAGCGGCGCAAGGTCGGCCATGATCCGGGTCAGCAGCGGCCCCAATTCGACCACGTCCGGCCGAAGCTCAAGCGCATGCGCCTCGATGCGCGCGGCAAGATCGAGATCCTCAATCGCGGCCACCAGATCCGCAGCGAGCAGGCGAATTGCTGCCGCTCGCTCTCGATACGTCGGGGCAACCGGGCCAAGAAGCTGAGTTTCGATAAGTTCCGAGAAGCCGGCGATGGCGTTGGTCGGGGTGCGCAGCTCATGAACCAGCCGCCGCAATCCCTCGGCATTGCCCTTTTCGGCTATGCGGGCAGCGACTTGGTCAATGCGCGGACGCCGCGCCGCGCCGTTATAGCCAATGAACTGACCTGTGACGGGATCGAACAGCGGAACTGCCGACATGCGCCACTCTCCGCGGATGCTCTCGGTCATGTCCAGCGTCAGCCGCGCGTCGGTGAAGCTTGTGCGCTGACGAAACGCGCCTTGCACCACACCATCTACCTGAGCCGCACCAGCGGCGTAATCCTGCGCCAGTTCCAAGCCGATCAAAGCACCTCGTGGGGCAGCGTCTGTCCACCGGATGACCCCTCCGGCGTCGGTCTGGAACCGGAAATGATCCACCACGGGTGCGATCGGTGCAGCCGGCGAGCCGGCACGCTGCTGCTGATAGCTGGCGATCCGATCAACCAGCTCGGCGATGTCGAAACCGCTCGCGCTGCCGGGTTGCCGATCCGTCTCCGTGTCCGCCTGCAGCGGAGAGGCAGCGGCTTCTGCCACCAGCCCGGCCATCGATTCTGCCAGGCCGAGCACTGGCGCATGGACTGGCGTGTCCGCTGATGGCGTGGGCGTGTACGCGAGCGTGAAGTCCGTCGAGCCGAAGCTCGCCAGGGCCCGCTCCACCTCCACATCGAGATCCTCACGCCGCCGAAGCGTGGCGCGGCCGCTCGGGCCCAGCTGAGGGATCAGCGCGACCCAGTCGTCGGACGGCAAGCGCACCGCGCGCAGCGCCGCGGATGCGACGCCCGGCTCGTCTTGCGCAAACAGCGCGACCAACTCGACCGGCGGCTGACCCAGCGCGAAGCTTCGCGCAACAGCAGCACGAACGGTGACCGGCACCTGATCGCGCAGCCCGCGCAAGCGGCCCAGCGTCTCATCATCCGCCGCCACCCGCCCGCGCGCGATCAGATCGGCGAGTTGCCGAAACGTCGCCTGCGCGCCGAAAGCAGTAGAGGCGTCGGCAGCCAACACCGTCTTGAGGCTATCGTCGAACCGCACCTACTGCCTCATTCCCTAGCTGCGACCAGACCGCTTGCCGGTGTCGCTCGTAGCGGAGCCATACACCCGCGAAAACAAATGAATCGTGACCAAGCCCATGCACGGACAATTGCGTTGCCACGCAACTATCCTATAGGTGCAGCCATGTTCTTGATTGAAATGCTGCGTGCAACCGGTGCTTTCCGTGCTTGATCGGATTGACCGACAGATCCTCGCCCTGTTGCAAGAAGATGGCCGGATGACGAATGTCGATCTGGCGGAACGTGTGGGGCTCACGGCCCCCCCGTGCCTTCGACGCGTCCGATCGCTGGAGCAGGCGGGCGTGATCCGCGGCTATCACGCCGATTGCGAGCCGGCGATGCTGGGTTTCCCAATCACCGTTTTCGCGATGGTCAGCCTGCGAAGCCAGGCCGAGCACGACCTTGCCGCGTTCGAGCGCCACGTCGCCGGCATCCCGGAGGTTCGCGAATGCCACATGCTGAACGGCGAAATCGACTTCATCCTGAAGATCGTGGCGTCCGACCTTGAATCATTTCAGCGTATCCTCACCACCCACCTGACCGCGGCTCCGAACGTCGCCAGCGTGAAATCGTCATTGACGATCCGCACGGCCAAGGCCGAGCCGGGCGTGCCCATCGTAGTTCCCGAGGACTAAGGTCGCAACGCCGGGCACATTCTTCGCCAAACTGGTCCCAGCAATCGTGCGGGTGACCGCGCAACATCCGGCGAGCGGCTGACCGCCTTCATAGAGCGGCCGCATCACCATCTGAGCGCACGAAGCACATAACAAAAGGGGCGGCCGAAGCCGCCCCTTCCATTTTCAGCCTGTGCCGACCGGATCAGGCCGACGGCGGGTTGTCGAGATAGAGCGTCCAGAAGGATGCGATCTCCGAACGCGGCGCGGTCTTCACCTCGGCGAACGCTGCTTTGGCCGCTGCCTTGTCACCCGAGTTCGCCAGCGCGATGCCCAGGTGCGTGTTCACGGTATCCGCATCGACACCGCCCTTCTGCAGGGCGACCCGGTAAAGCTCGATCGCCTTGGCCCAATTGCCCATGCCGAGGTACGCGTCACCCGTGTTCAGCGCGATACGGCCGTTGGCGCCAGCCTTCGCCTTTGCCTCCACCGGAGCGAGCGAACCTTCGGTTGCGATCGCCTGGTTGGCAAGGCGCAGCAGGTCGCTTGCCGAGTTGCTGCTGGCCGGAACCTTGCCCGATGCCTTGCCTTCCTCGAGCACGGTCTTGGTTTCGTACGGCAGACCCAGATCGTAGGTCCACTGAGCGTACGCCTCATAGTCATACTGGTCGGCCAGGCCCTTGGTGGCGCGCAGCAGGCGATACATGTCGACCTTCTGGCCCTTGTCCAGCGTCACGGCGCTCTGCTGGGTCATGCCATAGGTGACGATGCCGTCGCGCCAATTCTGCGCGGTCGGATAGGCAACCAGCCAGCGCTTGATCCAGCCGGCGGTCTGCGGGCCCATGCGCTTCTTGTTGGTCTGCGCAATGGCGTACTTGTACAGATCCTCGCTGGGCTTCTGGCCAGCTGCCGTCTGGGCGTCGATCGCCTTTTCCAGCTCGGCCGAGCCGCCCGCGATATCGCCCGCGTCCATCTTCAGCTTGACCATCTGAAGCGGCAGGTTCGGATCGGTATAACCCAGCTGCTGCGCACGCTGGAAATAATTGATGGCACCGGCGCTGTCCTTGGCGTTCGACGCCATGACACCGAGCTGGTAATTGTACTTGGCCACGTCGACCGCCGGGGTCTTCGGATTGGCGATCAGCGCTTCCAGCGGCGCCTTCAGGCCCTGGTCGCTGACCTGCTGGTTGGACGCGCGCGCATCCTGCAGCTTGGTGGCTTCTGCCTGAAGCTGAAGCGCCGCGATGATGTAGCGGTCGTCATCGCTCTTGGCCGAACCCTGCGCCGCGGTCAGCTGAGTCGAGGCGGTGGCGAAATCCTTCGACGCAATCGCCTTCTGGGCGGCGGCGGCGGCGTTCTGCACCTCCTTGCTGAGCTTCAGCGACGGAGCCTTCTGCTCCTCTTTCTTCTTCTGGGCCACCGCCGGCGGGGAGACGGCGAGACCCGCCGCGCCGGCCATCAACGCGGCCGCGAAGGCAACGCGGGAAATGCTCTTCATCGAAACTGCTCTCCTCTTCGGGCGTGAATACTTGGGCCTGCGCTTAATGCCCTCGCGCCGCTCCATCAAGGAAAGGCGCTGAATGGACATTGAACGTAATGATTTGCGCGCCTAGCCGCACGTGCATGAAGACCGTGATTATCGGCGCCTCGGGCGGTATCGGCGGCGCATTGGCGGATGCATTGGAGGACGAAGGAGCCGCCGTACAACGCCTCTCCCGTCCGCAGCTGGACCTAATGGACGAATCCTCCATCGCCCGCGCGGCAGCTGCCGCCGGCACGCCCGAACTGGTGGTGGTGGCGACGGGGCTCCTGCACGATGGCGAGCATGGCCCGGAGAAGGCCCTGCGTGATCTCGATCCCGCCTGGCTGGCGCGGCAATATGCGGTGAATGCGATTGGCCCGGCACTGGTCGCAAAACACTTCCTGCCGATCATGCCGCGGACCGGCCGATCCGTGCTGGCCGTGCTTTCTGCCCGAGTGGGCAGCATTTCCGACAATCGGCTCGGCGGCTGGTACGGCTATCGCGCGAGCAAGGCCGCACTGAACCAGCTTGTCCGCACCCTGGCGATAGAAGACCGGCGACGGAACGAGCGCGGGATCGTCGTCGCGCTGCATCCCGGCACGGTTGATACAAAGCTGTCTCGACCGTTCCAGCAAAGCGGGCGCGACCTGTTCAAGCCGGATCGCGCCGCGGTGCAGCTTCTGGACGTCATCGACGGACTGAAGCCGCAGGACAGCGGGAAGCTGATCAGCTGGGACGGCGTGGAGATTGCGCCCTAACCCGCTCGCGGCCGCATCCTTCCCCTCGCGCGCGCACGTACGTACGCGTGACATTTGGGTTGCAGCCTCCTAGAGCGAGACCAAGACGAACCCCATAGTGAAAGTAGCGTTTTGACCGACGAGACCGTCCTCGCCGACCCTTCGGATATCGCGCCGATCTCCATCGTCGAGGAAATGAAGACCAGCTACCTCGATTACGCGATGAGCGTGATCGTGGCACGCGCGCTCCCCGACGTTCGCGACGGGTTGAAGCCGGTGCACCGGCGCATCCTCTATTCGGCGAACGAAAGCGGCTTCACCTACAATCGGCCCTACCGAAAGTCCGCCCGCATCGTCGGTGACGTGATCGGTAAATATCACCCGCACGGCGACACTGCGATCTATGACGCCTTGGCGCGCATGACGCAGGACTGGTCGATGCGCGCCCCGCTGATCGACGGCCAGGGCAACTTCGGCTCGATGGATCCCGATCCCCCCGCCGCGATGCGTTACACCGAGGCGCGCCTGTCGCGCGTCGCCGATTACCTGCTCGACGATCTCGACAAGGACACGGTCGATTTCCAGCCGAACTATGACGGTTCGGAAAGCGAACCCTCGGTCCTGCCGGCGCGCTTCCCGAACCTGCTCGTCAACGGCGCGGGCGGCATTGCGGTCGGCATGGCGACCAATATCCCGCCGCATAACCTCGGCGAAGTGATCGACGCCTGCCTTGCCTATCTCGATCGCGCGGTCAGCGGCGGCGAACCGCTGACGACCGAGGAATTGATGGAGATCGTGCCGGGGCCGGACTTCCCGACCGGCGCCGTCATCCTTGGCCGTGCGGGCGCGCGCAGCGCCTATGAAACGGGTCGCGGCTCGATCATCGTCCGCTCGCGCTACGTCATCGAGGAAGGACGCGGGGAGCGTCGCTCGATCGTCCTCACCGAAATCCCGTACCAGCAGGGCAAGAACGCGCTGGTCGAGAAGATCGCCGAGGCCGCCAAGGACAAGCGCATCGAGGGCATCGGCGATGTCCGCGACGAATCAAACCGCGACGGCGTTCGCGTCGTCATCGAGCTGAAGCGCGATGCGACGCCCGAGGTGGTGCTGAACCAGCTGTGGCGCCACACGCCCGCGCAGGGCAGCTTCCCCGCCAACATGCTCGCGATCCGCGGTGGCCGCCCGGAAATGCTGGGCCTGCGCGACATCATCGCCGCCTTTGTCCAGTTCCGCGAGCAGGTCATCACCCGCCGCTCGAAGTTCGAACTCGCCAAGGCGCGTGACCGGGCGCACATCTTGCTCGGCCTCGTCATCGCGGTCACCAACCTTGACGAGGTCGTCCGCATCATCCGCGGCTCCGCTTCGCCGGCCGAGGCCCGCGCCGCCCTCATGGCGCGCGAATGGCCGATCGCGGAGATCGCCGGCTACATCAAGCTGGTCGAGGCGGTCGAAACCGAGATCACCGGCGACAGCTATCGCCTGTCGGAAATCCAGGTCCGCGCGATCCTCGACCTGCGCCTCCACCGCCTCACTGCGCTCGGCCGGGACGAGATCGGCGACGAGCTCAAGACGCTCGCCGAATCGATCGCCGAACTGCTCGCCATCCTCGCCGACCGCGTGAAACTCTACGCGGTGATGCGCGAGGAATTCACCGAGATCCGCACGCTCTTCGCCACCCCGCGCCGGACCGAGATCGCTGCTGCCGCCGACGGCATCGACGACGAGGATCTGATCGAGCGCGAGGACATGGTCGTCACCGTGACCATGCAGGGCTATATCAAGCGTACCCCGCTCGAGGCGTTCCGCGCCCAGGCGCGCGGCGGCAAGGGCCGCAGCGGCATGGCGACGAAGGACGAGGATGCCGTCACCAGCCTCTTCGTCACCTCGACGCACACGCCGGTGCTGTTCTTCTCCACGCTCGGCCGCGTCTATCGCATGAAGGTATGGCGCCTGCCCGAGGGCAGCGCGAACACCCGCGGCCGTCCAATGATCAACCTCCTCCCGCTCCAGCCGGGCGAGACGATCTCCACCGTCCTGCCGCTGCCCGAGGACGAATCGGAATGGGGCAAGCTCCACGTCATGTTCGCGACCGCGCGGGGCAGCGTCCGCCGCAACGCGATGGACGCGTTCACCAACGTGCCCTCGAACGGCAAGATCGCCATGAAGTTCGAAGGCGACGATGCCGACGATCGCCTGATCGGGGTCGCGCTGCTGGAGGAGAATGACGACGTCCTCCTCGCCACCCGCCAGGGCAAGGCGATCCGCTTCCCTGGCGACGACGTGCGTGAATTCCAGAGCCGCAACTCCACCGGCGTGCGTGGCATGCGCCTCGCGCCCGGCGACGAGGTGATTTCGCTCTCGATCCTGCACCGCACTGGCGCCACGCAGGAGGAGCGCGAGGAATATCTCCGCTTCGCCCCCTGGAAGGCGACCGAGCGTGAAGGCGAGCCGCAGATCCCGATGGACCGATTCGAATTCCTGCGCGCGCACGAACAATTCATCCTCACCGTCTGCGCGAACGGTTATGGCAAGCTGTCCTCGGCGTTTGAGTATCGCCGCACCGGCCGCGGTGGTCAGGGCATCACCAACATCGACAATATCGCCCGCAACGGCCCGGTCGTCGCCAGCTTCCCGGCCAGCAAGAACGACCAGCTGATGCTCGTCACCGATCAGGCGAAGATGATCCGCATGCCGTTGGCGAGCCTTCGCGTGATCGGTCGCGGATCGGCCGGCGTGCGCCTCTTCAACGTCAGCGACAACGAACATGTCGTGGGCTGTGCGCGGATCGATGAGGAGCCGGAGCCCGAGAATGCGTTGGAGGAAGCGGTGGCCGCGGAACTGTCCGCGCCTGAAATCGCTCCGGACACCGGCGCGACGGTCGGCGATGATGCCGCCGCGGGACCAGAGGACGGACAATGAGCCACCCGAAGACTGCTTACAAGGTGCTGACCGGCGATCAGATGGCCGCGCTCGAACGCGACGGCACCTTTGCCGGCGCGCCGGTGGACCTGGCCGATGGCTACGTTCATCTGTCCACCGCAGGACAGTTGACGGAAACTGTCGACAAGCACTTCGCCGGGCAGGACGATCTGCACGTCGCGGCTGTCGATCTGGAGGCGCTCGGCGAGAAGATCCGGTGGGAAGAGAGCCGCGGTGGTCAACTCTTCCCGCACCTTTATGGCCCGCTGACGCTCGATACGGTGGTCGCGTACAGCGCGCTCCACCGCGAGGATGACGGCACCGTCCGGCTCCCAGTCACCGGCTGATCGCGTCCATGGCCAGTTCCTCCGGCGGATCACCGCTCACGCTGCGTTTGACGGCGGAGGAAGTGACCGGCTTCCTCACCGCTGCTTTCCCAGCCAGCGATCCGGCAAAACTAGGCGAGGTCGTCAGCCTCACGCCCGGCCATCTGCGGATCCGGCTCGATCCCGACGCGTCCACGCTTCGGCCCGGCAATATCGTTTCCGGCCCGACGCTGATGACGCTGGCCGATCTCGCCGCTTACGCCGTGATCGCGGCGCACCATGGCCCGGAGCAGATGGCCGTCACTAACGCGCTGTCCATCACCTTCCTGCGGCCATGCAATCACCGCGCTGTGTTCGCCGATGCGCGACTGCTGAAGCTCGGCCGCCGACTTGCCAGCGTCGACGTCCGCATCTGGCAGGACAGCGAGGATCGGCTGATCGCCCAGTCTACCGTCGGCTACGCGCTGCCCTAGGCGTACGCCGGCATTCGGCCGTCACTTCGGCCGTGCGCAGCGCCTTGCCGCTCGCTTCCGAAAGATACGGAAGCACCACCTCGCCCACGTATAGAGGTCGACCACCTCGGCTCCGTCCCCCTCGGCCTGCAACAGCAAGGTGCGGTGGCAGTGACAGGGATCGCGCTCATAGCACAGCAATGCGGACGGCCTGTCTGCGGCCAGCGCGCGCATCTGCGCCGCGGCGGCCTGCGCCTCCAGAAGCGCCAACTGATCTTCGTACACGGCGCGCAAGGTCGCCACATCGCCCTTCTTTGCCGCATCCCGCCCGCGCTTGGGCGTGCCCAGCGCCTTTAGATGGACATAGTCGATGCCCGCGTCGCGCAGCGTCGCCGCCAGGATCGATTTGGAAAAACCCGGCCGCCGCGACAATGGCAGTGCCCGCACGTCGATCACTCGCTCCACCCCCGCCTTCTGCAAGGCGGCGATGAACTCGTCCATCGTCACCCCTTCATAGCCGATGGTGAAGACCCTCATTCCGCCACTCCTCCTGACCGGGGCGCCACCACTCAGGAGCTGTGATCGGCGATGATCCTCCAGCCCTCCTTGCGACGCTCGAACAACAACGTCGTGAGCCCGCCTTGCGCCTCACCAGCGGCTGGCGTCAGCGACCAGCGCGCTACCAGCAGCATGTGGACGTTGCTGATCGTACGCCACGCGACCGGCTGGAACGCCAGTCGTCCGCGGCTGTTCGCCCCGTCCGCAAAGCTCTTGGCATAGCGGCTCGCGATCGCCGCCTTACCGCGCGCCAACTCCTTACCGGACGCATAAACGGCATCATCGGCATAAACTGCCATGAACCGCTCCGGTGAACCGGCGTTCCAGCCGGCAGCGCTGGCCGCCATTTCCGCCTCAATCGCGGCCTGCGGCGACGCCAGTGCGGCCGCTGCGACCGCGACTGGGGTCAGCATTGCTTGGATCATTGCCGATGTCCCTCCACCAGCGCCTTCAGGGCCCGCTCATCAAGCGGCCCGGCGCATAGGAATCCCTGGTAAAGGGTACAGCCTTCGGCGGCGAGAAGATCCCGCTCGCGGGCGTTCTCGACGCCCTCCGCAATGGTCTGCAAACCCAGTCCCGCCGCGATGTCCAGGATCCCGCGCACAACCACGCGCGCTCGCGGCGCGCCGGCGATGTCCTTGGTCAGGCTGCGATCGACCTTCAGATAGTCCAGCGGCAGCGCCTTCAGATAGGCGAGGCTGGAATAGCCGGTGCCGAAATCATCGATGGCGATGCGTAGCCCCCGTGCCCGCAATTGCTCCAATCGTTCGGCCGCCAACGGAAGGTCAGTGACGAAGCCGCTTTCCGTCACTTCCGCGGTTACCCGGCTGGGCGCGATGCCAGAACGCTCCACGAGCGACAGGAAGTGGGTCACGAAATCGGATCGGGCAAGATCCGCCGCGGTGACGTTCACCGCGACCCGCAAGGCGGCAAGCTGGCCCTGCCAGGCTGCCGCCCGCGTCAGCGCCAGCAGCTGGATATGCTCGGACAGCGCCAGCCCCAAACCGGCGCGATCGGCCGCCGAGAACAGGGTGTTGGCGCCGAGCACGCCGTGCACCGGATGCTCCCACCGGGCCAGCGCCTCCACGCCGGTGATCCGCCCGCTATCCAGCATCACCTGCGGCTGAAACAGGATGTCGATCTCGCGACGGTCGATCGCCCGGTGCAGGTCCGCGGCGAGATCCAGCCCCGCGGTAACATGCAGCCGCGGGGCAAAGCGCACGTTCGCGCCGTCGCCGGCGGCGGCGTTGGCCAGCGCCTCGGTCGCGCGCGTAACCAGCGAGCGTGCGGGCTCGCCAGCTTCGCGATGGGCAACCCCGATTCGGACGCCAAGGCGCGCTTCTTCGCAGCCAAGGGTGAAGCCGCGCCCCAGCGCGCCCTCGATTGCCGCGACCCGGGCCCGCGCGGCGTCGCCTCCTTCGCGCACCGCAATGACAAACCGGGCGCCATGATCGCGCTCGATCACGGCTGACGGCGGCAGGACCGCCGCGAGCCGGGCCGCGGCCTGGCGCAGCAGTTGATCGCCCGCTTCCCGCCCGAATGCAGCATTCACCGTATCGAACCGGGTAATCGCAACCAGCGCCACCGTCGCCGGCTCCGCGGGATCGCCGTCGCCAATGAAGCGGGTGACGGCGCCCTCGACCGCCTCCCCTGCCCGGCGCATACGGCCCGTTCCACGCAGCCGGCGCGCGTATCGGCCGGCGAAGCGAAGCGCGAGCGTCAGCGATTCGGTGGTGGGATCGCCGAGCGAGACGTGGGTGGCCCCGGCTTCATAAGCCGCAGCGGCGCCGCACTGGTCAGAGACGATGGCCAGCAGCGCTTGCCGGGCAGTAGCCGCAATCGCTTCCGCATCGGCGACGCACCGCTGATCGGCACGCGCATCGACCAGCAACACTTCCGCCCAGTCGCCACCGGAGCGGGCGCCAGCAGTCGTGACGAGAGCGGCCAGCGCTTCGCTGCCCTCGGCCAGTGCCACTTCGACGGTTTCGCTTACCATGATGCCCACCCGGCGACCGTATGAGTGGCTCGGGCTGGCAGCAACTACGGACCTACCCTTGTCCCTGGGCTCTTCAGCGCCTAGCTGTTCCGTTATGGGAGTTACGCCCGCCGCCCCCGGCCTTGTCGACGGTTTCGGCCGGGCGATCCGCTATCTGCGCATTTCGGTCACGGATCGCTGCGATCTTCGCTGCCGGTATTGCATGGCGGAGAAGATGACGTTCCTGCCGCGCAGCAAGCTGCTCGCGCTGGAAGAGATCGCGATCATCGCCGAGCGCTTCATTGATTTTGGCGTGCGTAAGATCCGGTTGTCGGGCGGCGAGCCGCTCGTGCGCCGCGATGTGGTGGAACTCGTTCAGCGGCTCGGCAGCCACGTCGGCAATGGCTTGGACGAGCTGACCATGACGACCAACGCCACTCGCCTCGCCGATCATGCGGAGGCGCTGGCAGATGCAGGCATAAGGCGCCTGAACATCAGCCTCGACAGCCGCGATCCCGCCTTGTTCCGGCATATCACGCGGCATGGCGATGTGGACCAGGTGCTTCAGGGAATTGACGCCGCCAGGCGGGCCGGCTTGGCGGTGAAGATCAACATGGTCGCGCTGAAGGGCCTGAACGAAGATGAAATCGCCCCGATGCTCGACTGGTGCATCGGTGAGGGCCATGATCTGACGCTGATCGAAACCATGCCGCTGGGCGCGATTGACGAGGATCGCACGGACCGCTTCGTGCCGCTCACCGCCGTATTCGATCGCTTGTCGATGCAGTTCGACCTGGAACGCGATGGCGTCAGCACTGGCGGGCCGGCGCGCTACTGGCGGGTAAATGGCGGCAAGACTCGCCTCGGCCTGATCTCTCCGCTGACAGCGAATTTCTGTGACGGCTGCAATCGCGTGCGCCTTACCACCGAAGGACGACTGTACTCGTGCCTCGGGCATGACGATCAGGTCGATCTGAAGGCCGCCTTGCGCGACGGGGGCGTGGCTGCGCTGGACGATGCGATCCGGCTCGGCATCGCGGGCAAGCCGGCGCGGCACGACTTCCGCATCGAGCGCAACGCAGCGCCCGCGGTATCGCGGCACATGAGTGTAACAGGCGGATGAGTGATTATCAGCGGCGGGCGTTGGTCGCCTCGCCAACCGCCCAGGCCCAGGGCGCCCGCGCGATACTTGCCGATGCCTGGGACTGGTGCACGATCGACGAAGCCGATGTGGTGATCGCCCTCGGCGGTGACGGCTTCATGCTGCAGACGTTGCACACGCTTCTGGACACCAGGCGTGCCAACGTGCCGGTGTTCGGCATGAACCTGGGCACCGTCGGCTTCCTGATGAACGAGTGGCGCCAGCACGACCTGGAGGAGCGACTGTCGAACGCGCGCGCCTTCAAGGTGACGCCGCTGTTGATGACGGCAACGGGTATCGACGGCCGCATCCATACCATGCCGGCGATCAACGAAGTCTCGCTGTTGCGCGAGACCCGCCAGACGGCCAAGCTCGAGGTGCGGGTGAATGACCGCGTCGTGCTGGAAGAACTGGCCTGCGACGGCATCCTTGTTGCCACGCCGGCAGGGTCGACCGCCTATAATCTTTCGGCGCATGGCCCCATCTTGCCGCTCGGCTCGGCAATGATCGCGCTAACGCCGATCAGCGCCTTTCGCCCGCGTCGTTGGCGCGGCGCTATTCTGCCCGACAAGGCGCGCGTCAGCTTGCGCGTGCTCGATCCCGGCAAGCGGCCGGTGTCGGCAGTGGCGGACCAGCGTGAGATCCGCGACGTGGCTCAGGTCGACATCGCCATCGACCGCGCCCGCGAGCTGACGCTGCTGTTCGACCCCGAGCACGCGCTGGACGACCGGATCACCATGGAACAGTTCGTCGCCTGATTTTTTCTGCGCAAACGGGGGTTGCAAGCGCCGAGAATCCGGCTAAAGACGCGCCTCCCGCAGCGTTCCCTGATAGCTCAGCGGTAGAGCTCTCGACTGTTAATCGAGCGGCCGTAGGTTCGAATCCTACTCAGGGAGCCAGCGGGACCCTTTCCCGCGCGCCACGACGCCAGCGATGATCGGCTCTTCCGCTTTCGGACGGAAAAGAGCCGCAGCCTACCCCTGCAACGCACCGTCATCCTGAACTCGTTTCAGGGTCCGTACTTGCGCAAGCTACAGCCTCGCCCCTGAAGCAACCGATGCTGGCGCAAGTTCAGCATGACGTCGCTTCCTTCCCCAAGCCGGCGCAGGCGTACGCGCACACTGCCCATTTGCTCGCCACGAAAAAGGGGGCAGGCCCGCTCGGGCCCGCCCCCTTCTCTCCCGCGCAAGGCGGCAGACAAAATCAGGCAGCGTCGAAGCGACGGCCGGCCTCTTCCCAGTTCACCAGATCCCACCAAGCCTTCAGGTAGCCGGGGCGATCGTTCTTGTAGGTGAGGTAATAAGCGTGCTCCCACACGTCATTGCCCAGGATCGGCGTGCCCTTCTCCTTGGCATCGTCCATCAGCGGATTGTCCTGGTTCGGCGTCGAAGTGACCTTCAGCGCGCCTGACGAATCCTTGATGACCCAGGCCCAGCCGGAGCCGAACTGGCCCGCACCCTTGGTGTTGAAATCTTCCTTGAGCTTGTCGAGGCCGCCATAGGCATCGATCGCGTCCTTCAGCGCGCCGGTCGGCTGACCGCTCTTGGACGGGCTGGTCATGATCTTCCAGAAGAAGTCGTGGTTCCAATATCCACCGCCGTTGTTGCGCACGAGCGGCGGCAGCGACGAGATCATGCCCATGATCTCCTCGATCGACTTGCCTTCCAGCTTCGGATCGGCGGCCACGCCCTCGTTCAGCTTCGCGGTATAGGCTGCGTGATGCTTGTCGTGGTGGAAGGTCATCGTCTCCTTGGAGATGACCGGCTCGAGCGCGTCGTAGTCGTACGGCAGCGGCGGAAGTTCAAATGCCATGGAAATCCTCCTTTTCGGGGTTGCGCAAGGGAACGCGACGCCACCCAAATGGCTCCGCCCGCCTCGTTACGCAACCGCTCCGATCAGGTCATGGCGGCGAAGCGCGTGGCGAAGCTGATCATAGCTGAGCCCCAAAGCGTCAGCGGTCGCGCGCTGATTGAACCGGTTCTCCGCCAGCGCGCGGGAAAGCAGCTCTTTTTCGAACAGGGCGACCCTGCTCTTGAAGTCGGATGGCCCAACGTCGCAGGCCGCCACCTCATCGCCGTCGCTGGTGGGCGCGGGCTGGGGTGGCCGCGGCATCGCGGGCGCCGGCTGCTGCTGCTGGGGCGCAGCGCTGTTGCCGGGGCGATAGGGTGACTGGAACGGATCAAACTCGATCGCCTCGATCGGTCCGTCGCGTTCCCAACGGTAGACGGCGCGCTCCACGACATTTCGCAACTCGCGCACGTTGCCGGGCCAGCGATATTCACGCAGCGCATCCTGCGCCGCTGGTGAAAAGCCGTGCCAGCGTTCCCAGCCCATTTCCGCCGCCATCCGGCGTCCGAAGTGATCGGCCAGGATAAGGATGTCGCTCTTGCGCGCGCGAAGCGGCGGCAGCGTCACCACCTCGAACGACAGGCGATCCAGCAAGTCGGCACGAAATTCATTCCGATCGACCTTGTCGGGCAAATGCTCGTTGGTTGCCGCGACGATGCGCACATCAACACGTATCGGGCGCGACGCACCGATGCGCGTCACCTCACCATATTCGACCGCGCGCAGCAGCCGCTCCTGCGCGCCCATCGAAAGCGTGCCCAGCTCGTCGAGGAACAGCGTTCCCCCGTCCGCTTCCTCGAAGCGGCCCACCCGCGCCTTGGTCGCGCCGGTAAATGCGCCCGACTCGTGGCCGAACAGTTCCGCTTCGATCAGCGTCTCTGGCAAAGCGGCGCAGTTCATCACGACAAGCGGCTGGTCCCATCGCGGGCTAAGACGGTGCAGGCGCTCGGCCACCAGTTCCTTGCCGGTCCCGCGCTCCCCGATCACCAGTACTGGCCGGTCGAGTGCGGCCGCACGGCTGGCGCGCTCCAAGGCATCGAGGAATGCCCCTGACTGGCCGATTACCTGACTTGTCCGCTCTGCCATCGCCCGCCGCCCTGTTCACCCAAGCTTTGGCGCATCTCACCAATGCTTGGCAATACGTGTTTGACTCTTACAAATCACAGGCGCCCAATCGGGGCAGGTCACACGGCGAGCCCCATCATATTGATTTAACTGCACTATTCATTTTTTCGCGCCGCAATCTGCGCCGCCGCGGTTAGCGCGACAACAATTGGCACGGCCCCTGCAAAGCAGTCGGCATAACCGCCGAGAGCGGTGAAAAAGACACCAGGTTCAGCAAGGAGATCCGCCATGACCCAGTTCGCAAACCTCGGCCGCAGCCTTGCCGCCATCGCCTTCGCCGTCGTGTTCAGCACCACCATGGTGATCGGCGCCGTCGGTCCGGCCGGGGGCGCGGCCCCCATCGTTCGCGCGGTGGCGTGAACGGCGCCGCCGGGGCGGGTCTTCCCTCGCTTCGCCCCGGCGGCAAGCCTATAAAAGGGCATCACCAGGAGTTTCGTTGATGGGCATCTTTTCCCGCACCCGCGACATCGTCGCCGCCAACATGGCAGAGCTGCTCGAAAAGGCAGAAGATCCAGCCAAGATGATCCGAATGATCATCCTGGAGATGGAAGAGACGCTCGTCGAGGTGCGCGCCTCCGCTGCACGGACGATCGCCGACATCAAGGAGATGCGGCGCCACATGAACAAGCTTTCGGAGATCGAGGCGAACTGGACAGAAAAGGCGGAACTCGCCTTGTCCAAGGATCGCGAAGATCTCGCCAAGGCAGCACTGATGGAGCGTCAGAAGGCGACGGACATGATCGAGCAGCTTCGCGCCGAAGTGGCGGTGCTCGACGACACGCTCCGCGGCTCCGAAGAGGACATCGCCAAGCTGCAGAACAAGCTGCGTGAGGCGCGCACCCGCCAGAACAACATCGCCACCCGGCTGGAGAGCGCCAACAACCGCTCCCGCCTGCGGGAGATGTGGAATGGCCCACGCACCCACGACGCCTTCAGCCGCTTCGAAATGCTGGAACGCAAGGTGGACGAGGCGGAGGGACGCGCCGACGCCCTTGGGCTGGGTGCCCTGCCCAAGAGCCTCGACGAGGAGATCGCCGAACTCAAGGCCGCCGACAAGATCGATGCCGAGCTGGCCGCGCTGAAGGCTCGCCTGAACAAGGACAATTGAGATGGAAGACGTGCTCGTACCAGTGTTCGTCGTGGGCATGCTCTTCATCGGGCTGCCCTGGCTGATCATGCACTATGTGACGAAGTGGAAGCAGGCGCCCGGCGCCATGACAACCGAGGACGAAGCGCTGCTCGATGAGCTTCACTCGCTGGCGAAGCGGTTGGAAGACCGGGTCAACACCGTGGAACGCATCGTCGCCGCGGACAATCCCGACTTCCGCCCGGGCATCGCCGACTACCGCTCGCAACCCGATTACCGGCTCGAAGACCGGAACCTGAGGAGGAACTGATGGCCGACAACAGCCGAACGAAATTCTACCTCAATCGGCAGGAGCGCAAGTGGAAGGGCGTCTGCGCCGGGATCGCCGACTATACCGGGATCGAGGTACTCTGGGTGCGGATCGCCATGATCCTCCTGACCCTCGCCGGCGGCTTCCCATGGACGCTGATCGCCTATCTCCTGATCGGATGGATGGCACAGGATCGCCCGGCAAACCTCTACGGATCGCCTGAGGATGCGAAGTTCTGGCAGGGCGTGCGCTCCAATCCGAAGCGCACCACGGCAGAGGTCCGCTCCAAGTTCCGGGAGCTCGACCGTCGCCTGGCCGACATCGAAACTCACTACACCAGCCGCAACACGCAACTGGCGGAAGAAATCGAGCGCCTGCGCTGAGCGCCAACGCCTGAGGAGACGGATGATGGATGTCGGAGGACCGTTCTTCGTGCTGGCGATCGTCCTGATCGCCACGGGAGCCTGGCTGATCAACAACTGGATCCGCGCCAAACACGGCTATTCGATCAGCGACGATTGGGGCCGCAACATCGGCAAGGATACACCGGAAGCGACCCGAAAGGTCGAGTTGCTGACGGGTGAGAACGAACGCCTCGCCGGCATGGTCAGCAGGCTGGAGGAACGCATCGCCGTCCTTGAGCGGATCGCCACCGACCCGGCCGTCCGCACCGCCCACGAAATCGATCAACTGCGCACCCGCTGAAAGGAGCGATTGCCATGACTGCGGCCGAAAAGATCCAGATGTTCTCCGCTCTCGCGCCGGTGATCGCCACCGTTGGCATCGCCGCGATGGTCGGCTGGGTCGCCACGACCTGGATGCGCATCCGCAATGGCTATCCTCTGGACGGCCAGTGGGGCCAGGCGCTCTACCCCAAGCGGGACGACGAGACGATCGAGCGGGTCAAGCTGCTGACTCAGGAGAACGGCCAGCTTCGCGCAGAGCTGGGCGCGATCAAGGACCGGCTCCAGAACGTGGAGCGGATCGTCACCGACAGCGGCCACATGGTGGCGCAGGAAATCGAGCAGCTGCGCACCCGCGCGAACTGAGGAGCGACATCATGCAGCCCTGGGTCTTTCTCACCTTCTTCATGATCGTTGTCGGATTGCCCGTGATCCTCGGGATCGGCAGCAACATGTTCCAGCGCTGGCTTAAGCACAAGGAACGCATGGCGGAGGCGCTCACCGCGCAGACGGCAGAAAAGGCGGCACAATATGCTGCTCACACCGAGCGGCTGGAGCAGCGGGTACGGGTGCTCGAACGGATCGTCACCGACAAGGGCATCTCCATCGCGGACCAGATCGAAAGCCTGCGTGATGTGCCGGCCATTTCCGACCGCCCGAACTGAAATCACCTGGATAAAGGAATAGCGTGATGCCCTGGTCTGTCGCCTTCATGGTGATCGCGATTGTCTTGATCACCGCAATCGCTCGCACCTCAAAGGAGAGATATCGTGCGATGGCTCGCTTGGATGAGGGGCAGCCGCCCGCCGAACTGATCGCGAACCGGGACGAGATCCGGCAGCTCAAGGAGCGCATTGCCGTCCTGGAGCGCGTCATCACCGACAATCACGGCAGCGTCGATCTGAGCCGTCAGATCGAGGAACTGCGCGGTCGCTAAGTCGAACAAGGGAGCAGACATCATGTCCGACCCGAGCTTCTACCTGATCATGGCAACAGCCGCTCTTGCGGGACTGGCGATGCTGATCTCGGCTAGCCTCGCCGGCTGGCGCGGCTGGCTCCGCCTGAAGGAGCAGGAACTCCGCCAGGACGCCGACGCCCGTACGCCTGCACCGACCAGCGCCAGCGCCCGCATCGAAATCGCAGACCTTCGCGAGCGCATCCGCAAGTTGGAGGCGATCGCAGCCGGGGTGGACCTTTGATCCTCCCCTCTGCCCTCCATCTGGTTGCCGCCTCCCCGGCGAGGAGCTAGTCGCAACAGCGATGCCAGAGCCCTCGCCCGATCTCGCCGATATCCGCGATGAATATGAGTTCCTCGACGCCGACGATCGTTATCGTCTCCTCATCGATCTCGGTCGCGCACTGGAGCCGATGCCGGACGCGCTGAAGACCGACGCGACGCTGGTGCGCGGCTGCTCCGCTTCCGTATGGGTCTATCCAACCCGCAGTGAGGACGGAACCCTTCACTTTCTCGCGGACAGCAACGCCGCCATCACCAAGGGCATCATCGCCTTGGTCCTGAAAACAGTGCAGGATCGTGCGCCCGCCGAGATTGCGGGGACGGACATTTCAGAAGCACTGAAGCCATTCGACCTCAAGAACCAGCTCAGTTCGAACCGGACCCAGGGCATTCCCAACATGATCACCCTGATCCGCGAGACAGCCGCCCGCTACCTCTAAGGCAGCCGCCGCGGGCCAGCGGTTCAGCAGCAGCCCGCGCTTCGGCAGGAATAATGCCCTGCCCTATTCCGCCCCTTCCTCCTGCAATCTTTTGGCCAGCGCGCGCTCCGACGCCTCTGCATAGGCCCGGCAAGCGCCAGGGGCGGTCAGAAACCGCTCCGTCGCGCCATTCTGATCGGCATGGGCGCTGATCAGGATATCGCAGGGGATCGTCCGCATCACTTGGTGGCTGTGCCGAAAAGCTGCCACCACAATTTTGCCGGGGGCCGATGTGTACCGATAGCCGTCCGCCGAGACCGGGTTGAGGCTGGACGCGAAGACGACGCTCTTGCACTCGCCCCCATCGCATGATTGCCAACTCCAACTCATGCTTCCCGGCGTATGCCCCGGGGTGGCGACGGCCGTGACCCCCGTCCTGCCCAGCCGCAGCACCTCGCGATCGCGAATGACCCGTACCCTTTCCACGGCCGGAAAGCGGCCGTCATAACCAAGCTGCGGATCATCTTGAGCGAGGCGCCCGGTCCGCAGCCCTTGCGCCCCACGTTCGCTGGCGACGACCGTCGCGCCGGTGTCCCGCGCAAGCGCGGCGACCCCGCCGGCATGATCGAAGTGCGGCTCGGTACTAAGGATATATTTGATGTCGCGCGGGTCGAAGCCGAGCGCTCGCACATTGGCGAGGATCGCCGGCACCGCCTGCGGCAAGGCACCGTCGATCAGGATCAGCCCTTCGCCAGTGTCGATCAGCGCGACGCTCAGCCCACCAAAGCCAACAAGATAAGTATTGCCGATCACTCGGACCGGCGGACGCGGCGCCAGCCATGTCGGCTCTCGCTCTACCGCCAGCGGCCGTGTCAACGGATCGTCCGCCTGTGGGGCGGCCGCCATTCCGATGAGGGCAGCAGGCAGCAGAAAGGCGCATCGCCTGAACATGATCGCATCTCCTTTGGCCGCGATCATGTGCCGCGCGCTCCCATCCGACAAACGGTCATAGCTCGACACAGGCTTGAGAAAAATTGATGGTTGGCCATGGACCGGGCCCAACTACCGCTGAACGCCCTTCGCGCCTTTGAGGCGGCTGCGCGTCATCTCAACTTCACGCGCGCCGCGATCGAGCTTTGCGTCACGCCAAGCGCGGTGAGCCATCAGGTGACCCAATTGGAGCGCAGGCTGTCCACTCGGCTGTTTGATCGGCTGCCGCGCGGCCTCGCCCTGACCGACGATGGCCACGCACTGGTGCCCGCCGTCGTAGAAGCCTTCGACAAAGTGGCGGCAACGCTCGATCGCTATGCGGACGGGCGATTTCAGCAGACGCTGAACATCGGCGTGGTCGGCACGTTCGCGACCGGTTGGCTGCTCGAGCGCCTGGATCGTTTCACCGACGCGCACCCGCACATCGATTGTCGCATCACGATCAACAACAACCGTGTGGATCTCGCCGGCGAGGCGCTGCATTTCGCCATCCGTTTCGGGGACGGCGCATGGCACGGAACCCATGCCGACGCCCTAATGACGGCGCCGCTCACGCCGCTTTGCACTCCGTCTCTGGCGCGGCGACTACACTCGCCAGCAGACCTGACACGCGAGCGACTGCTCCGGTCCTATCGACCCAACGAATGGGCCGAATGGTTCTCGGTCGCGGGAGTCGCGCCGCCACCGGCGCGCGGGGCGATGTTCGACAGCTCGGCTGTGATGGTAGCCGCGGCGACCTCCGGGCTGGGCGTTGCACTTGCGCCGTCGATCATGTTCGGCCGGGAATTGGCGTCGGAACGGCTGGTGCAGCCGTTTGCGATCGAGGTCGATGCGGGCCGGTACTGGCTCACGCGCCTCCACTCGCGCAAACCCGATCCGGCGATGCGATCTTTTCGTGATTGGCTGCTCGTCGAAGCCGGCGCGTGAAGAGGCGGACTGCGCCGGCTGCCCCGGGCCCGGCTTCGTTCGGTCCTTGCCGAAGCGGTGTTTTCCGGGCTCACGCGGCTCGACTTGCCCCGACGTTCAGGAAAAGCGCGTTGCCAGGTCGGCCACGTCGGAAGCGGCGGGCACCACGAGCCATTCGTGCGGGCGGCGCGTATCAACCACCGTCACTGCATTCTTGGGGCAAAGGCCAAGGCATTTCACCTCCACCACGCCGATGTCCGCCTTTCGGCCCTTGCCGAAACCCGGCTCGCGCCGCAGCGCCTTGGCCAGTCGGTCGCGCCCCTTCGGCCCAAAGCCGCCATCAACCTTCTTCGAACATTTTGCGCAAACCAGCACCGCACCGCGCCAATGCGCCCTGGCCTGCTTCACGCGGGCTTCCACGTCCGCCGATCTTCGGCCGCGCGCAGCACTTCATATGCTGCCTGGATCGCCTGAAAGCGCTTGGCGGCATCCTTGTCGCCCGGCCGCACATCGGGATGATTGGTCTTCGCCAGACGTCGCCAAGCCAGTCTGACATCATCGAACGTGGCGT
This sequence comes from Sphingomonas sp. IC4-52, assembly GCF_020707225.1. Lineage (NCBI taxonomy): Bacteria > Pseudomonadati > Pseudomonadota > Alphaproteobacteria > Sphingomonadales > Sphingomonadaceae > Sphingomonas > Sphingomonas sp. IC4-52. Next base: position 1,134,256 of record NZ_JAJFEU010000001.1, read on the forward strand.
CGGTCTCCAGCTCCAGAACCTCGAGCGCGCGCATCTCGTCACGCGACCGGCTGCCGTCGCCGGACCCGGCCCAGCTCTGGTAACGTGATTGTTCGTAGCCCGACGCATCGCGCCGTTCGGCCTGCTCACGCGCCGCAGCTTCTTCGGCGTTCAGCCCCTCGAAATAGTTCCAGCCGCGATTGTATTCGGCGGCATGCGTCTGACAAAAATACCACCGTTCCGGGCTGTTGGGCGATTTGGGCGCGGGACAGTCGCCCGGCTCATTGCAACCATGCCGGTCGCACAGCCGTACCTTGGTCGCCTCGCGCGCTGAGCCATATTCGCGCCAGCGGGGAAAGCCCCAGTCGTTGGATCGGGAAGAACGCGCCATCCCCCGCCATTTAGCGATTGAGGCGCCAAGGTTAAAGGCAAACACCAGAGGGCCTGTAAGCCGGGTTCTGTCCACCCTTACGGGATGGGCGACCATTCCTCTCGGCGCGCCGTTGCCGACGCGCTCCAGCAACCAACCCGGGCAGCAGGTGGGAACACACCCCGGGGATCAAAGTCCCCATGCCGCCCCTATTCGGTCTTGCTCCCGGTGGGGTTTGCCATGCCGCCGCCGTTACCGGAAGCGCGGTGCGCTTTTACCGCACCCTTTCACCCTTGCCCGGCCGAAGCCTTCATCCGAAGATTGGGCGGTCTGCTCTCTGTGGCACTTTCCCTGGGGTCACCCCCGGCGGGCGTTACCCGCCACCGTTGTTCCATGGAGCCCGGACTTTCCTCGGCGTGCGCATGGCACGACGCGGCCGCCCGGCCCTCTGGTGTGCGCCGGCTGTAGCGCGCCCACGGGGGAATGCAATCGCGGTGTCCTCGGCAACTGAGCGGATGACCCCGGCTGAGCTAACCGCGCAAGCGGCCGGGAGCGAGACCGATCAGCTGCTTGAACTTCAGCCGCACCGCCCCGAAACGCGCGAACTGGATGATCCAGACCTTTCGGGTTTCCAACGTCACATTGGGCCCGGCGTAGTGAAGCGTCTGAGGCGTGTGGATGGTCAGCCCACCCCGCTGCACAGGGCAAACCACTGCCCCTGCCGGTTCTGTCTCGGCCGCTTGAAACCCCTTCTCACCCGTTCGCCGCGTAAACTGACCATGTGTTCGCAGAAGCGCGCGGTGGCTGCCTGGTTCGAAATGCATGCAGCCGTTCTCGGCCGTGGCATCCTGCAAGGGAATCCAGAAATGAAGGGCGGTCGCGTCGCCGGCAAATCTCGGTTTCGAATAGGCCGCGTCCTGATGCCAGGGAGTAGCCGTTCGGCTATTCGGCAGCTTGTAGATCAGATGATCGAAGCGCCGCGATACCTGGCCGCCTAGCGCCTTTGCCATTTGCCGGCATTTCCGGAACACCCCGGTGTCCAGCAATCCCGGCTGCAGACAGGACGCATATTCCAGCTCGGGCTGTCGCCACCCCCCATCGTGCGCATTCCCTTCGGCGCCTTCCAACGGCGCCATATCGCCCATGAATTGCTGCAGCCGGCGTTGCTGGTGGACTGGCAAGGTGCCGCCCAGGAGAAGGTCGGCAAGCCGTTCGACCTCGCCTAGTTCCTCCGGCGTGAATACGTGGTCGAACACCACAAACCCATCGCGCTCGAGCGCGTCTCGTCCTGACACGAATCGTGATAATGACGGCTCGCGTCGCTCGGACACCGTCGCTCCAATCTTCTTGAGTCAGAGCAACTGACAGCATGTCGCCGGTGTGCCGACCAATACGTGGCAGTGACAGACCGTGCATCAACTCAGGTGAGCAGGCTAACAGAAGAGTGGGATCTTCGGCAGAACGTTCCTGCGCTCGACCCCAGATCCGCCGCTCACGGCAGCAGCTGCCTCAATCGTCGCCGCTTGAACTGCCGAAAGTTCAATCATCCCCCTGCGGCCTGGGCAGCAGCAGCGCCAGAAGGATCATGCGGCACTCGGCATCGATTTCGCCGTCGATCAGCTCGGGCCTGAAGCGCCGCTGAAAGGCGATGATCGCCGCCATCTTGTCGCTCACGTCATAGCCGAAGCGTTCAAGCGCCAGCAGGAACGCAGCCTCTCCCCACATGGGGTCCATCAGGTTCTTGGTCGGCCGCGGCAATGCCAGCCGCAACCGTGCCAGCTTCCCCCAGGGGAACAGCTCGCCCGGATCGCGCTTACGTGCCGGTGCGACGTCCGAATGCGCGACAATGTTGCCGCGGGTGATTTCGTACCGGTCCTTGATTTCATGCACCAGGCGGATCACCGCGTCGATCTGCACGTCCGGGAACGGGCGATAGCCAAACTCATGACCGGGATTGACGATCTCGATCCCGATAGAGGCGGAATTCACATCCTCGATGTCGCGCCAGTGTGACTTGCCGGCATGCCAGGCCCGCTTGTCCTCCGGCACCAGCCGCGTGACGGTTCCGTCCTCGTCGACCAGATAGTGCGCGGAAACCTTCGCTTCCGGGTCACGAAGCCGGGCCAGCGCCGAGGCCCCGTCCACCATGCCGGTGTAATGAAGCACGATCATCGTGATCGGCAGCATACGATCATCAAAATTCGGCGATGGCGCCTCAACTGGCGTCATGATTACTCCTGCGGCCCCGCGATAGGATGCGCGACCCTAGCATCCCGTGCCGCTACCCGGCTACGGCCATGCCCATCACCCGTTTGGGCTCAGCTCGTACAGGCCCCGGAAGCGCTTGCTGGGTGCAAAGCGGCTCGATTGACCAAGCACCGTCTCCCCGGCGCCCAGCATCAGCAAACCGCCAGGCCGAAGCGCGCGCGCGATTGTGTCGAGCACGCGCGGGCGAAGATCGGGCGCGAGATAAAACAGGACATTGCGGCAGAAAATGCCGTCAAGCCCTCCTGCGGGCGGCGCATCCAGTACCAGATTGCTGCGACGCCAAGTGATCCGCCGCACCAGCTCGGGCTGAGCGATCCAGTCCGAGCCGTCCTGATCAAACCAGCGCAACATGCGGCGGATGGGCAGTCCGCGCTGGATCTCGAATTGTGAGTAGCGGCCAGCGCGCGCTCGGTTGATCGCCAGGCCGGAGACATCCGTGGCGACGAGTTCGTGCGCCGTCCCTCTCTCGGTCAGGGCAATGGAAAGCGACAGCGGCTCCTGTCCCGTGGAGCAGCCCGCACACCAGATGCGCGGCGTGCCGTTCGAGACGGCGGTGATCGCCTCCGCCGCGGACTCGATCGCGCCCCCGTCGCGAAAGAAGGACGTTTCCTGGTTCAACAGCGCGTCGACGATGCGATCGGCCAACGCGATGTTGCTACCGTCGCGCACACCCGCGACCAGTTCGTCGATCGAGGCGGCGCCCCGTTCGACGGCGATCGGCTTCAGCGCGGTGTCGATCCTCCACGCGCGATTGGGCGCAATCCGCTGACCCGTGCGCGCCTCCAGCAGGGCGGCGAGCGCGGACATGGTGACTGCGCTGGCATCGCTCAGCGCAAGGGTGCGATCAGCGATCACGCCGCTACGCCGTGTTGAGCGGCGATATAGTCGCCGATTGCTCCGGGCGTCAGCACGGCGTTGGCGAGACCGGCAGCCGCAACGGCGCCCGGCATCCCCCACACGACGGAGCTTGCCTGATCCTGCGCGACCACGGTGCCGCCTGCCGACCGCACCCGTCGTGCCCCGGCAAAGCCGTCACGCCCCATGCCGCTCAGCACCACCGCCAGCAGGCGGGGCCCAAAGCAATCCGCGAAGCTTTCGAACATCGGATCAACGGACGGCATGTTGCCGTTCGCCACGGGATCGCGGTTCAGCCGGATGGCGGCCCGTCCCTTCGGCAGCGGCACCGCCGTCACATGCGCGTCACCTGGCGCGACCAGGATCATATCGTCGCCAATCACCATCTTGTCAGCCGCAACCTGGCACATGCGTCCGGTGGCGGTGGCCACTTGTCCCGCAAAATAGGGAATGAAGCTGGCGGGCAGATGCTGGGTAATCACGATCGGCTTTCTAAACGTCGCCGGCAGCGCCTGGAGCAGGCTGTTCAGCGCATGAATCCCGCCCGTAGAGGCCCCGATCGCGACCACGTCGAAGTCATGGTGAGCGGCAGGCTGCGCCGTTGCAGGCCGCAGGACCGGCTCCGACTGCTCGGCCAGCCGGATCAGCTTTTCCGCCAGAGTCATGGCGAAGCTGCCTGCCGTCACGTAGCGGCCCGGCTTCACCAGCGTATCCGCCGCCCCCAGCGCCAGCGCCTCGATGGTCGCGGCAGCGCCCTCGCCGGCCGCCGAGGAAACCACCAGCACCTTCGCCCCGGCCCCCGCCGCAATGATATCCGGCAGGCCAACCAGCCCATGAATGCCCGGCATCTCGAGGTCGAGCAGGATCACATCGACCCGATCGGCGGCAAGGAACCGCAGCGCCCCTGCAATATCGGGCACCGCCGCCGCCACCGAACAGGCCGCCGCTTCCTCCACCATCCGCGTCAGCACGGCGCGCGCGACGGAGGAATCGTCGACGATCAGCACGCGGGCACGCGCACTCGCCGGAGCCGCGGACAAGGCCTGGGATCGGGCCATGGCGTTCAGGCGACGCCGACGATCTGCAGCTTGCTGGCCAGCGTCTCGCGATCGAACGGCTTCATGACGTATTCGTCGGCGCCCGCCTCGATGGCGGCGCGGATGTGCGCCATGCCGTTCTCCGTGGTGCAGAACACCACCTTTGGCCGCGGGCTGATGTCGGTTTCACGCAGCGCACGCAGGAAATCCATGCCGCTCATCACCGGCATGTTCCAGTCGAGCAGGATTACGTCAGGTGCGCTGGCAAGACAGGCATCAAGCGCCTCCTGCCCATCGCCGGCCTCGGACACGGTGAAATCGAGTCCTTCCAGAATGTGTCGCGCGACCTTCCGGATAACCTTCGAGTCGTCAACGACGAGACACGACTTCATGATTTGGAACCTCATCATTGGCTGGTTCATCAATTATGGGACGGCAAGCGTAAGAACGGTGTTAACCGGCCGCCACGATCGAGCTGACCAGCCGAGCGATATCGATCACCAGCAGCGGTTCCCCGCTGCGGTCTGCCGATCCGGTCGTTACATCGGCCCAGCGCTGGCCGAACGATAGGCCCGGCGGCACCGGCTCCACTTCGATCGGTGCAACATCTTCCAGCGTGTCGACGAGCACCGCATGGTGATGCCCATCCACCACCGTGATGATCGCACGCCTTGCGTCCTCGTCCGGCGGCGGAAGATCGAGCAAGCGCCAGGTGTCGATCACCGTTACCACCCGGCTGCGCAGCGCGGCCAGGCCGCGTACTGCCGGATGCGCGCGTGGTGCCGCCACGATCGTGGCGATATCAACGACCGACTCCACGGCATCCGCCGGAACCGCGATGGCGCGGCCGCCTACGTGCGCGAGGAGATGAAGCGTGCCGCTCATCGCCCTGCCCCCGCCGCCAGCGCATTGGCCAGCGCACGAGAATCCAGTAGCGGCCGGCCCGTGTCGGGATCGCGGGTCAGCCGTACCACTTGCCCCTCGGCCGGTACGTCGTCACCGGCGGCCAACGTCACCGCCGCCCTCTCGCCCGGCGCCAGCTGGTGCGTCACACGATAGCCGGCAGCCTCGATCAACGGGCTCAGCATCGCCTCGACCCATGCGGTATCGCCGCCTTGCATCAGGCAGATCGGGGGCGTGCCGCTGCCGGCGGGTTGCTGCGTCAGGCAAGCCGGGTCGATCACCTCAACCGGCTCGCCATCCAGCACCAGGATGCCGCTGACCCCGAACTTGCCCGAGGGCAAGAGGTCATCGCTGTAAGTGACGATATCGAGCGCGCGGCGGACGAGAAATCCGGTGGCGGTTTCCACATCGGGCAGCATCAGCACCGCCAGCTCCCCTTCTATCGGCGGCGCCTCCGTATCGACGAACAACGCTGTCAGTCCCTCGCGCGCCGTCGCCCACCACCGCCCGCCGGCTTGACGGATCGCTTCCGCCTGAACCGCTTCGATGCGCTCCACCGCACTTAACGGGATCAACCGCCGCTCGCCGTCCAGCGCCTCGAACAGCAGCGCCGACGTACCCTCAGCGACCGGCTCTTCCTCTTCAACCTCGGCTTCCACCGCGCGCTCGAACGAAACGCCAGCCGCCGCAGCAACACCGGCACAGTCCAGCAGCAGCAACGGTACGCCCGTATCGGGCAACATCTGCCCCGCATACAGGCCCGCCGCCATCACTGCGGGTGCGACCGGCTTCACGACGAGTTCCTGCGTATCGTCGACGCAATCCACCCCGAGCGCAAAGCTGCCACCGGGCAGGTTCACGATCATCAGCATGTCGCCCAGCGTTTCGGTGGTTCCCAGCACCTCGCCAAGCCTCACCACCGGCAACCGCCTTCCCCTCACCGTCGCCAGCAGCGCGTCGCCCACGGTGTCGATGCGCACGGCCGCCGAGTTGACAGCCACGATCTCTTCAACCGCCTGCCGCGGCACGGCATAGCGATCCGACCCGGCACCGATGATGACCGCCGACAGGATCGCCAGCGTGAGCGGTACTTCGATGGTCGTCGTCAGGCCCCGACCGGGAATATTGTGAAGCCGGATGCTGCCGCCGATCTGCTCGACGTTGGTGCGCACCACATCCATCCCGACGCCGCGCCCCGACGTCGCGGTCACATCATCGCGCGACGAAAGCCCCGGTTCGAACACGAGATCCAGCCGTGCCCGTTCGCTCAGCGCGCTCAGTTCCGCCGCGCGCGCAGGCTCCTGCTCGATGCGCTTCTTCAGCAGCCGCGCCGTGTCGATGCCGCACCCGTCGTCGCTGATTTCGACGATGATCCGGTTGCCGGACTGCCGCGCGACAATCGACAGCCGCCCGGCCTCCGGCTTGCCTGCGCGCCGCCGGTCGTCCGGCGCTTCGATGCCGTGATCGATCGCGTTGCGCACGATGTGCACAAGCGGATCACGCAGCAGTTCGATCATCTCGCGATCAAGCTCGACGTCCGCTCCGTCGATGGCCAGGGACACCTTCTTGCCCAGTGTTCCCGCAGTGTCGCGAACCAGCCGCGGCAAGGCCGAGAACAGCGATTCGATTGCCTGCATTCGGGTGCGGGTGACAGTATCCCGCAGTTCCGAAACGGTGAGCGAGAGCCGATCGATGGCGGTCTCAAGCGACGGATCGCCGCTCTCGCGCAGCCGGCGGGCAAGCTCGTTGCGCGCCAGCACCATCTCCGACACGCCGTTCATCATCCGGTCGAGCAGGTCGACGGATAGCCGAATGCTTCGGGTCGCCGCCCTTGGCGCAGTGGCGTTCGCTGGCGTCGGCGGTACCAGCTTCAGCGGCGCCGGGCTCTCTTTCCCCTCCAGCGCGGCGAGCAGCAAATCCTCGCCGCTGTCGTCCAGTCCCGCGCCAGCATCGATCGCTTCCACGATCTCGCCGATCCGGTCGATGATCGCGAGTACCGCGGATACGAGCTGAGGATCGGGCGCCCGCTCGCCGGAGCGTACCGCCTGAAGCACGTCCTCGGCCGCATGGCTCAGCCGGGCGAGCCTCGGCAGATCCAGGAACCCGCAACTGCCTTTGACGGTGTGAACGAAGCGGAAGATCGCGTCGAGCCGCGCGCGATCGGACGGGTCTGCCTCCCAAGCGACGATCTCGCCTGACAGAGCGGCCAATGTCTCGCGGGTTTCCGCGATAAATTCCTGCAGCAGATCGTCCATTGCGTACCGGCCTTGCACCGGCACGGGTAAATTCCTGGTTTACCTTGGGCGCATCGTCGCGCCGAACAGCATGACATTGTCTGCCGGCGCGCTGACCAGCACGCGTCCTTGCGCGCTTTTCACCATTTCATGCACCAGGAAGGCGGCGGCGGCGCGCGGGGTGATCGCTTCGGAGGCCTGCCCTTCCACCAGCGTCGATCGCAGCTCTTCGTCCAGCGTGATGCGGGGCCCCTCAACCTTTAGCACGATCTCGATGGCGGTTTCGTTCGTCTCGCTACCGATATCGAGCGAGCCGCCGCGGACCAGAGTGTCGCCGGCGATCATCGCCATGTTGAGCAGCACCTTGATTGCCGCCTTTGGCATCATCGGCTCATCCACGAGCCAATTGACCTGCAATCGCTTGGTCTCGCCGAACAGCCCCTCGATTGCCTGCTGCGCTTCCCGCGTGTCTACCGCTTCGCCGAAGCCACCAGCCGCCCCGAACGCCAGGCGGAAAAACTTGAGCTTTGCCGCCGACGTGCGCGCGCTTTCGGCCATCAGCTCCATGCACCGCTCGCGCATTGCCGGGTCGGTTTCGTCGGCAAGCAGCTCCAGCCCGTTGTTGAGGGCCCCGATCGGCGACAGCAGATCATGGCACAACCGCGAGCAAAGGAGGCTTGCGAACTCAACGGGATCAATCGTCATTACCGCTCCATGACGCAGCCGACTTTAGGGTGCAATGGCGAGCGCCACCGGATCAAAGCGGCCGTGCACCGCTCCGTCGCTTGATGCGCGCCACGCGGTCAGATCGGTACCTGCCACGATCATCCAAAAGGCGCCATCGGGAGCCGCCTGGGCAGCATCAGTCGCGGAGGGGATCGCGATGCCGGACGGATGTGAATGATAATGCCCGATCACCTGCGGCCCGCCTGCACGCGCCCGCCGCAGGGCACGGAACAGGGCTGCGGGATCCAGTTCGAAATGGGTAGCCGGCTCGGGGTGGACGTTATCGCATGGCTCGATTGCTTCCACGACGCTATCCTTGCCCAGTAGGAGCCCGCAGGTCTCAACCGGAAAACGCATCGTTTCCGAAACGATTTGGGCGGCCAGCAATCTTGAAATCTGGAGCGTCATATCCATCTAGTACACTCAATGGACCGGGGGGTTTCTGTCATTCAAGCGACCATCGCTCCAGCTGCAGATGGCTGGCGGCTGGATCGCGCCCTGGCGGATGCCGTGCCTACCCTTTCGCGTGAGCGGCTCAAGGTGCTGATCAACGCAGGGCACGTTGAACGGGACGGCACGTTGGTCCGCGATCCTGCGAAGCGTGCGTCCGCTGGAGAGGTTTTCGCGGTCGCTGTCCCGGCGCCGGCGCCCGCGCACAACGAAGCGCAGGATATTCCGCTCGTGGTGGCGTTCGAGGATGAACACCTCATCGTTATCGACAAGCCTGCGGGGCTGGTCGTCCATCCCGCTGCCGGCAATCTGGACGGGACGCTGGTGAACGCACTGCTGCATCATTGTGGCGGCTCGCTTTCGGGTATCGGCGGGGTTGCCCGGCCGGGGATTGTCCACCGCATCGACAAGGATACCTCCGGCCTGATGGTCGCGGCCAAGACTGATCGCGCGCATGAAGGCCTGGCGAAGCAATTTGCCGCGCATACGATCGACCGCCGTTACAAGGCGATCGTCGGCGGCTATCCCATGCCGCCTGCGGGCACTGTGGATGCCCCGCTCGCCCGCTCGCCGCACAACCGCAAGAAGGTGGCGATTGTCTCGAATGGCAAGCGAGCGGTCACGCACTACCGTACGGAGCAGCGCCTGCGTGAAGCTGCGTTGGTGGAATGCCGGCTGGAAACCGGACGCACGCACCAGGTCCGCGTGCACATGGCCTCGATCGGCCACGCCTTGCTGGGCGACCCGGTCTATGGTAGAACAAAACCAGCTCATAAGCGTCAACTTGATGAACTTTCATTCCGCCGCCAGGCGCTTCACGCCGCCAGGCTGGGGTTCGTTCATCCGATCACAAGTGTCGCTTTATCGTTCGAAAGCGTGATGCCTGCAGACATGCAGGAACTGTTCAGTCAACTCGACGTATAGGGTCAAAGCGCCTCGCCAACAGGCGACGGGCGTTTCCCCGGAAAGGGAGATTAGGTACTCATGGCTAGCGGCAACGTCCCTGCGACGATCCCCGCGCTCGGCGGCGAGCAGAGCCTCAACCGCTACCTCGCCGAGATCAAGAAGTTCCCCATCCTGGCGCCCGAGCAGGAGTATATGCTCGCGAAGCGCTTTCAGGAACATGGCGATCCTGAGGCGGCAGCCCAGCTCGTCACCAGCCACCTGCGTCTCGTTGCGAAGATCGCGATGGGCTATCGCGGATATGGCTTGCCCGTGTCTGAGCTGATCAGCGAGGGCAACATCGGCCTGATGCAGGGTGTGAAGAAGTTCGAGCCGGATCGCGGCTTCCGTCTCGCCACCTATGCGATGTGGTGGATTCGCGCTTCGATCCAGGAATTCATCCTGCGGTCGTGGAGCCTTGTGAAGATGGGCACCACCGCGGCGCAGAAGAAGCTGTTCTTCAACCTTCGGCGCATGAAGGCGCGACTCGATGCGTTTGAGGACGGCGACCTGCGCCCCGAGGATGTGCAGAAGATCGCCACCGACCTCGGCGTGACCGAGGCAGATGTGGTCAGCATGAATCGCCGCATGGCGATGGGTGGCGACACGTCGCTCAACGTCTCCATGCGCGAGGATGGCGAGGGCCAGTGGCAGGATTGGCTGCAGGATGACTCGCCCCTGCAGGATCAGGTCGTCGCTGAAGCTCAAGAAGCGGACGTTCGTCACGGCATGCTCGTCAACGCGATGGACAGCCTCAACGATCGCGAGAAGCACATCCTGACCGAGCGTCGTCTCACCGACGATCCGAAGACCCTGGAGGAGCTCAGCCAGGTGTACGGCGTCAGCCGTGAGCGTGTCCGTCAGATCGAGGTTCGCGCCTTTGAGAAGCTGCAAAAGGCGATGATGAAGATCGCTGGCGAAAAGCGTCTCCTCACGGCCTGATTTCGGTTGGTCATCCCGTGCTCCGGTTTTCGCTGGAGCACGGTAATCCCCGCAACGGACCATTCGTGTCACGGTCCGTCATCACCGCACTCGCGGCTGGTTCGATACTTCCCTAAAGCCTTCCACCATGTGGCGGGACGTAAAACAGCTATATGCGGACAGTGCGGCGTTCGCACTGGCGTTGCCGATCCTGTTTTCGATCCCGGTCGTGATCGAGTTTGCGCAACACGTTCTAGAAATAGATCTCGGGTTCTACCAGCACGGCCTCACCGCCTCCGCCGCGTTCGATCAACGGCGTCTTACCCTTGGCTTTGCCAAGGTCCTGGCCCTCCTTCTGCCGGGCTATTGGTTCGTACGCTTCATCGCCTGGAATCGCGACGCACGTCGGGCAAAGCGGATCGAGCGGCCGGCCGCAACCCTTTTCGGGGTGCAATTCGGTATCCAGGCGGCATGGCAATGGCTGGCGCTTTTCGGTCCTCCCATTGGCGTCGTGCTGGGCCTTGCGCCGCGTCTGTCCAGCTATGCTGAGCTGATCGCCACAGTCGGGGTCAGCGTCGTCGCGGTTTACCTTACCGCGTGGCTGGTAGCGTGGCCGCTCGGCAATGCGCAGATCGGCCCCCTGCGCTCAATCGCGATCATGGCCGGCAGTTTCTGGCGTACAGTGGCGTATATGGTGGCCGGCGCACTACCGCTGATGGCGCTGCACTACGCCCTTGGTTATGGCGCGATCGGGCGGCCGGAATGGCTCGTGTGGATCATGATGGCCGCTGACGCGCTGGTGGTTGGCTTTCTCGCGCTCACAACTGTGGGCGCTGCCTACCTCGCCGCTAAACGCGCAGCCGATCGCAGGGGTGTCTCCTTGCGCGACGGAGCGCCAGTGCGGGAGTTGAAGCGTTGACGCGCGCCACCAAGGCAACCGGCCGCGCCGCCGGCCTTTATGCCGCAATGATGAGCGGCGCGGCGCTTCTCTCGTTGGCGGGAAGCGCCCAGCTCTCCGCCCAGTCCGGGCAGTTGGCGGGTCAGCGGCTGAGCACCGTGACCCAAGTTTCGCTCGCCGGCGCGATTGCTGATGCGCGAGCGGCGATCGCCCGATCGCCGGGATCGCGCTACACGATCGCCCTTCCCGCAGGCGTTCATGATTTGAGTGGCGGCGATGCACGCGCCGCCTCTATCGATCTATCGCGTATCGACGCTTGCCCCGGCATGCTGACGATCACCGGCGCGGGCAAAGACCGCACCACAATCATCACTGACGACGATTTAGTCGGAATCATGGGCCGACGCACCAGCTGCGTCACCGTCGCGGACCTCACCATGACGAGGCGGAAGATCGAAACGACGCAGGGCCATGTCGTGGCGCTGACGCCGAATTCCGTGACCATCGATATACCGCAAGGCTTTCCGGCGCCTACGAGCCTGCTATCGAATGTACAGGAAGAATATGCCGACGGCCGCGAGGTCAATCGGAAATGGCTGCGCCGCTTCAACGAGACGCCGCAAGGGCCACAGATCGACGTCGAGCAACCGCAGGTAAACTGGCTGTCAGCGGTCCGAGCGCCGGGCGGAAAGGGCAGGTGGCACTTCAACTTGCGGGAAGGCCGAAACATGCCCCGGCTTCGGCCCGGCGATCTTATAGGCGTAAAATCCAAATTTGGTCGTGACGCCTATCGCTTCACGGACGGTGCGCACATCACCTTTCGCGGCGTCCGCTGGTTGATGGAAACTCGGGGCATCTTCCATCGCGTCGACTATGTGACGATTGAGGATTGTTCGATCTCGCCGCCCCCACCGATCAACGGCATCCGCTTCGCTTTGGCGAGTAGCAGTGGCGGGCCTCAGATCGGCCACCCGATGCAACCGAGTCAGACGCGAGGCCATCTGGTGACCGGCAACGATTTTCGCGGCACAGGAGACGACGCCTTGATGTTCGCTCACGCCAGCGGATTGGTTGAAAACAATCGACTCGCCGACAGCTTCGCCCTGGGTATACGCATCTACGAATCGCCGGGGCTGCGGATCGGTCGAAACGTCACTGAGCGCGCGCCGATCGTGCGAATCGCGGACGACGTCCTGGAGAATAATAACCGTCCGGAACGTCGGAGATTGCGACCGGCAGCTTGATGCCTTCGCCTCACGCCTGGTCGGATGCCCGCTTGTAGATTGTCATTCGCTGCGTCCATCGCCGCCGGCACGGCTTAACAAAAGGATCGATCGTGGGGTTTGGCGACATTACTCGGGGTACGCTGCAAGAGTTCGTCGACTCGAACCGCTTCGACCGCGAACTCTGCGTGTTTATCCACATCCCCAAGACTGCCGGGTCATCGCTTTCGGCAGAGCTGGACCGGATGCGCCCGCCTTATCACAACATCCACCGCCGCTATTTCTATGGCGATACCGTAACCTTCTCCCGGATCGAGGACGAGATCGCGACTGTGATCGACAGCGGTGCGCTGATCGAGGCGCGATCATGCTCCGGCCACTTCTCATGGACGCAGGCTGAGCCCATTCGGGCGGCGCGCCAAGACACACGTGCTTTCACGTTCCTGCGTGACCCGGTGAAGCGGGTCATTTCGGACTATCGATATTCGCGTACCCCAACGCACCCCACGTACAAGGAGACGATCGAGCGCTTCCCGACGATTGAAAGCTACGTTGAGGCATCAGAGACTCAGGACAAGATGGCCAGGTTCGTCATGCCGGGAAACGTCCGCACGCCAGCCGAGATCGATGTCTTCATCAGCACCAACTATGCCTTCATCGGCTTGCTCGAGATGTACCCTCTCTCATTCAATATCCTGTCGTTGTTGCTCGGTCATGATCGGATGCCTTCTGAACACAAGCGCAAGACGGAGGACACGGCCGACAATGCGGTCGAGGACACTCCCGCGCTTCGCGAGATGATCGCTGCATTCAACCAGCGTGATACTGCGCTGTACGATCTGGTTCGACGCAAACTGCTCGCAGCCCGTGACGAGTGGCGCGCGTTCCGGCAGACGGCGCGTCCGGTTGGCTGAAGGCTTTCCTCCCTGCCCGGACAGCTGTATCGCAGCACGGATTGGCCCTTGAGGGCTAGGCTGACGAGCTGATCATGGGCCTGCTTCGATTTGATCTATCGTCCGATTACGGAATCTTCTTCGCCAGTATTTTGGTTCTGCTGGTCGTCACAATCATCGCCCTCGAGAGGGTATCGCCTCGCCGCAAGAACGCGCGCCGCCGGGTCCGTCGTGGACACGGCGATCAAGCCGGCGAGCTCATCGACTGACCCAGCAGCCTCTCGCAGTCCAGGCGCCTTCTCCTGACCAAGTCAGGACGGTTGCGGAGACTGCCCGAATCCAGACGATTGACGCCGTGCGCGGTTTCGCGGTGATGGGCATCCTGCTGCTCAACATCGTGAGCTTCGGGCTGCCACGCTATGCCTATAGCGATCCGACATTCTATGGTGGCGCGACCGGAGCCGATTGGTGGGCGTGGGCGCTCGCCTTTGTTTTGGCGGATGGCAAGATGCGCGGCCTCTTCACGATGCTGTTTGGCGCCTCGACGATCCTGATTGCCGAGAGAACGGTTGCGAGCGGCGCTTCACCCATACGGCGGCACGCTGCCCGCATGGTCAGCCTGCTTGGGATCGGCATGGTGCACGCGTACATGATCTGGTCCGGCGACATCCTGGTACTCTACGCGCTTTGCGGCTGCGTCGTTTTCTTCGCCTGGCGCTGGGACACCTCTCGTCTGGTTGCGGTCGCAGCGCTGCTCATGGCGGCGCAGCTTGCAAGCGGCACACTGGATTATGCTGCTGCACGTCAGTTCCAGGAGCGGGCGACTGCTACTCACGCGTCCACTTCTCTTCGCGACGAATGGACGAAATATCGGAACAGCCTGGACCAGCTTCGTGCCGTCCCCACCGCAGAGCTAGAGGCATTCCGCGGAGGCTGGAGCAATGTGCTGCCGATGCGCTTTGCCATGACCGCCGAGGCACATCGACACGCCCTGCCAGCCACGCTCCCGGAGACGATCGCCCTGATGCTCCTCGGCATGGCGCTGTACCGAAGCGGATTCTTCAGCGGCGGGTGGTCACGCCGTCGATACGAATCCGTGCTGTTTGTCGGTTACGGTCTGTGCCTGCCGTTGTATCTACCTTTGGTGTGGTGGATTGATCGTTCGGGTTTCGATCCGATCACTCTGTTACTTTCCGACCCGCTTCACCTGGTGCTTCTCCGCCCGGGAATGACGCTGGCGCATGCGGCCGTCATCATTCTTTGCGTTAAGATGGGGTACTGTTCCCCATTCGTCGCCCGACTGGTCGCCGTCGGGCGCACCGCGCTCAGCAACTATCTGTGTACCAGCCTCGTCTGCACCTTCGTGTTCTGCGGTTACGGCCTCGGGTGGTTCGGGTACCTGACCCGGTGGCAACTTTATCCAGTCGTCCTGACGATATGGGTCCTGATGCTAGTGTGGTCACATCTGTGGCTGCGCCGATTCCGCTATGGGCCGTTCGAGTGGCTCTGGCGCTCCCTTGCACAAGGTAAAATGAATCAACTGCGACCAACGGCTGAGAACCGCTTTTGAGAACCATGCGCAAAACTACTTGCGAACTCCTCGCACTAGCGGTACCTGACGTGCCGCAAGAAGGAGTGGTCCATTGGTTGTCTGCGTTTGCAACGCCATCCGGGAAAGCCAAGTTCGTGAAGCCGCGCGTGCTGGGTCGACAACTGCGTGCCAGGCTTATCGGTCGTTGGGGCGCCAGCCGAAATGTGGTCAGTGCACGCCGTTTGCGCGAGCGATTATCGATGAAGAGCGTGCTGCTGCGTAACAGTCGCAGCTTTTAAAATCCGCAGAAATCCGCCCTTTTTTGATTGCTGCATGTAGGTTCGCCAAGGTAGAGGCGATGCCAACACGGAGGCACTACAATGAAGGGCGACGCGCGCGTCATCGAGTTTCTGAACGAGACGCTCAAGAATGAACTAACGGCCATCAACCAATATTGGCTGCATTACCGACTGCTCGAGCATTGGGGCGTCAAGAAGCTTGCTGAATATGAGCGGCACGAATCCATCGACGAGATGAAGCACGCCGATTGGCTGGCGGAGCGCATCCTTTTCCTTGATGGCCTGCCCAATTTCCAGCTCCTCGGCCGTCTGCGCATTGGCGAAACCGTTGAGGAGGTGCTCAAGGCCGATCTCGCCATGGAGATCGAGGCTGTCGCACAACTCAAGGCCGCGATCACCTATTGCGAAGAGGTCAAGGACTTCGGCAGCCGCGACCTGTTCACGCGGATCCTGCTCAGCGAGGAAGAGCATGTAGACACGCTGGAGCGCCAGTTCGAGATGATCGAGCGGATGGGCCTGCAGAACTACATTCAGCTCAACGCCGAAGCGGACAAGCCGCACGGCTGACACCTTGTCGTCGCGCGGGCTTGGTCACACGCTCGCGCGACATATTATCCAGGATCAATGTCAGGGTTGATCAAGGTCAGCCAACGGCTTCGCTATGCCACCGATCGCCAGCGCTTTGATGGGCAGCAACCACCCGCTCTCAGATGGCGCTCAGGCCCGACCGAAGCCGCCACCCTGAACCGGACGGCGGCCAAAGCCCAGCACGGGTCGGCGATCCCTCACGGGAGTGGCTTCGCGCTCCAGCAGCGCAAGCGTTTGCGTGAACAATGGGCGGAGCCCCACGACGTCTTCAAGCACCGCTTCCGGCGTGTCGCGGGTTTCCACGAGATCGCGGGCAACGAACTCGATCTTCTCGGCAAGGTCGGCCAGCGGAAACGCGCCGAACTGACGCGCTTCGCCCTTTAATGTATGAGCCGGGATCACCAGACCAGCAGCGTTCCCGGCGCGCATCGCATCTTCGATGGCAGATACTGATTTAACCCCGTCCTCGCGGAAGTAACCCAGGATACGCAGCAGGTCAGCGCCAAGCTCAGCCTTTGTTTTGGCGAACGAGGGCCAGTCTACAAGGGTGCTACCTTCGAACGACACGATCTTGTCCCTCAATCAGGCCCGAAGCGACCGAATGCTTCTCCATCGCAGGCTAATATAGCGCGCGTAAAGAGAAGATAGTCATTGTCCCCCAAATGGATTCTTCGGGGCGCGAAGTGTGAGACGGATGGGAACCGCACCAAAGCCCAGATCGCGACGCAGCGAGTTTACCAGATAGCGCTCGTAACTCGCCGGAAGCTGGTCGACCCGTGTGCCGAAGATCACAAAGCTCGGCGGCCGTGTTTTCACTTGGGTAACGTATCGCATCTTGATCCGCTTGCCCCCCGGGGCGGGTGGCGGATTGGCTTCGATCGCGCGTTCGAACCAACGGTTTAGCTCGCCCGTCGGCACGCGGCGAGACCAGGCCTCCCTTGTTTCGAAAGCCGCCGACAGCAGCTGATCGATGCCGCGTCCCGTCATTGCGGACACGGTAATCAGCGGAACCCCCTTTACCTGGCTCAACCCGTCGCCAAGCGCTGCCTTAACGCCATTGAACAAAGAGGACGGATCTTGCGCCACGTCCCACTTGTTCAGCGCGATGATCAGCGCACGCCCTTCCTCCAAGACGCGATCGGCAATGCGAAGGTCCTGGGACTCAAGTCCAAGCGTAGCGTCCAGCAGAAGCACGACGACCTCTGCAAAGTCCACGGCATGTAGCGCATCCGCCACCGACAGCTTTTCCAGCTTGTCCTGCACCTTCGCCCGCTTGCGCATCCCGGCTGTGTCGATGAGCCGGACGGGTCGCCCCTGCCACTCCCAATCGATTGCGATCGAATCGCGCGTGATTCCGGCTTCAGGGCCGGTGATCATACGGTCTTCACCGAGCATCCGGTTTACCAGCGTTGACTTGCCGGCATTCGGCCGCCCAACAATGGCGAGCTTTAGAGGAGCGGCGAGATCCTCATCGTCATCCGACTCGGCCTCGGCCTCATCCTCGCGCTCAAGATGTGGCAGAAGCGCCTCAAACAGGTCTGCAACGCCTTCACCATGCTCCGCGGAGAGCTGCACTGGGTCGCCAAAGCCTAGCGCCAGTGCCTCCAGGATGCCCTGTTCGCCCGCGCGTCCCTCGGCTTTGTTCGCGACCAGCACGATGGGCGTCGTGGATCCACGCAGCCAGCGGGCGATCTCTTCGTCCAACGGTACCACGCCGGCGCGCGCATCGACCATGAACAGCGCCACATCTGCGGCAGCCACTGCCGCCTCCGTCTGGAGGCGCATTCGGCCGGGGAGCGAGTGAGCGTCGTGATCCTCGTAGCCGGCAGTATCCACGACGCGGAAATTGAGGCCGAGGAGGGTCGCGTCGCCTTCACGGCGATCACGAGTGACGCCGGGCCGATCATCGACCAGCGCTAACTTCTTTCCGACAAGACGGTTGAACAGCGTCGACTTGCCGACATTAGGTCGACCAACGATTGCGACGGTGGGAAGGCGTGCCATCGCGTGCCCCTACAACTCCCGCCGCAGTAGCGAAAGCACGATCGCCTATAATCGGCGACCAAGGGCCGCACGGGGCGCCACTGAAGCGGCGGCGCCCCGCAAGGCTCAACGATAGGCGGACAATTTGCCCTGCTGATCGAGAACGTACAGCGTCTGGTTCGCCACGACCGGCGGCAAAGTGAACGACTTCGCCGCATCGATCGTCACCTGTACGCTGCCATCAGCGGGAGACGCAGCAACAAGCTCACCATGCGAATTGGTCAGCCACAGCCGGTCGCCGGCCAGAACGGGACCGTACCAGGTATAGGCGCCCTTCCTCTTCTCGACGTTGCGATACGCCTGCAACTGCCCGATCCAGCGCACCTTGCCATTGGCGCGCGAAAGGCAAACGAGGCGGGCGTCATCGGTGATGACGAAAAGCCACTCGCCGGCCAGCCACGGGGTCGTGATGCTGGCGAAATTCTGTTCCCAGAGCCGCTGGCCGGTCGCAATTTCGACCGCCACCATGCGCCCCCCCTGACCGACGGCATAAGCGCGCCCATCCTCGATCACCGGATCGGCATCAATGTCGGCTAGGCTGGACACCGAAGTCGAGATGCTCGTGCGCGACAAGGCATCCTGCCACAGCGTGCGCCCGTTCTCATATCGATAGGCGTTCAATTCGCCCGACGAGAAGCCGGCCACGATCGTCCCGGCCGCCGCCGCTGGCGCCGCGACACCGAACACGCCCTGCGTTTCCACGCTGGCAGTACCGGTCCACACCACCTTGCCGTCATTCTGATCGAGCGCGTACAGCTGGTTGTCCTGGCTCAGGACATAGACTTGGCCGTTCGCGATCGTCGGCGCGCCGCGCAAAGGCCCGCCCGGCTTTGCCCGCCACGCCACGGAACCATCCGTCACGCTCAGGGCCACGACGTCGCCAAGACCGTCCGTGGCATACACTCGGCCGCCGTCATAGCTGACGCCGCCGCCGAACCGCGCCGCCTTGTTCTCTTCGCTGTCGGATAGCGCTACGGTCCATTGCGTTGCGCCACTGTCAGCAGAAAAAGCATGAACACGAGCGTCTACGTCGACGACAAAAACGCGCCCTTCGGCAACGACCGGTGCTGCGCCGAGCCGCTGGCGATTGGACCCACCATCGATCGTGGCGCTCCACAGCCGCGATGGCGACCCGCCGAGCGCCAGGTGCCCCATCGACTTGGAGGCATTGCCACCCGGCTGAGACCATTCCGCATTGGCGACTGCCGGAGGCAGCAGCACCTGAACGCCTGACAGCGCCGGATCGATCTCCGCCGCATTTTCAGCTGCAAGAATAGGTACGCGGTTGCCGACCGTCGGCGTCTTCTTCGGGTCAGACTTGAAAACCCCGCAGGCGCTGAGCCCCATCAACGCGGCAAGCGCGACAGGAGCGGCGATCGACTTCCTCATTGCTTCGTCACGTCCTCTTTCGCGCCTGCGTCAGCCGGCACGGCATCGACGCCCAGTACGCCTGCCATCTGAACGGCGCGTTGACGGATCGACGGCGGCACCTGCTCAGCCTGAGCCAATTGCCCGAATAGCCGCCCTGCCAGATCGCGGCGGCCCTGTTTCAGATAAGCGAGCGCCACCAGTTCGCCAGCACTGCCGAAGTAAGCGTTTTCCGGCACCGCCACACCCCGCAGCCGCGCCACGACCTGTTCGGGCTTGATCGTGTCGAATTCGGCCATGGTCTGCCGGACGAGCGCGAGCTGTCGGAACGGCTCGGCCAACGACTCATCGGCGGCAATCTCGCCGAACTTCGCTGCTGCATTCTTCAGATCATTCTTCTCAAGAGAAAGATCTGCCTGCGTGAACAGGGCAATCGCCCGGTACCCGCTTGAATCCGACTTGGCGAGCTCGGCGATCTGTGGAGTCGCCTTCGCAGTCTGACCTGCGGCCAAATTGTCCCAGACCAGCTGCAGCTGCTCTCCCTCGCGGCCCGCAGCCTCGCTCTGACGATGCTGCCAGAAAAGATAGCCGGCAAAGATGGCAAGTCCCAGCGCGACGAGAGCAGCGATCGCGAGGCCCCAACGCCGCCACAAGGCGGCCGCCTGCTCTTTGCGCAGTTCCTCATCGACCTCGCGCAGGAATGCTTCGTTATTTTGCGGCGTGAGCGCCACGGCTTACTCCAACTTGGCGGGAAGGCGGCGGACCTTAGTCGCGCGCGCCGGAAAACGAAAGCCGCTCACGCCTTCGGGGCGTAGGTCTGCTCTGCGGTCGGGAAAGAGCGCGAACGCACTTCCTCGGCATAGGTGGCGGCGCGCTCGCCAATATAGCCGGCCATGTCGCCGTACCGCTTCACGAAGCGCGGCACGCGCTCAAACATGCCGAGCATGTCCTCGGCCACCAGGACCTGGCCGTCGCACTCCGCAGATGCGCCGATCCCGATCGTCGGGACGTTGATCGTGCGCGTGATCTCGATGGCGATCGGCTCGACCACGCCTTCGATCACGACGGAGAAAGCACCCGCACCGGCCACCGCCTGCGCGTCGCCAACAATCTTCTGCGCCTCGGCCTCCGAACGGCCGCGCGCGCCATAGCCGCCTAGCGCATTCACCGCCTGCGGGGTCAGACCGACATGCCCCATCACTGGGATGCCACGCTCGGACAAAAACGCGACCGTCGACGCCATCGCTGTCCCGCCTTCCAGCTTCACAGCAGCCGCACCGGTCTGCTTCAGGAGCCAGGCGGCGCTTTCAAAAGCCTTTTCCGGGCTGCTTTCGTAGCTGCCGAACGGCATATCGACCACCACCATCGAGTGGTAACTGCCGCGCACCACTGCTGCGCCGTGCGCGGCCATCATCTCCAGCGTGACGGGCACCGTGGATGGCAGCCCGTAGATCACCTGCCCCAGGCTGTCCCCCACCAGCAGCATGTCGCAGTGCGGATCCAGAATCTGGGCCGTGCGCACCGTATAAGCTGTCAGCATCACGAGCGGCTCCTTGCCCTTGCGCTGGCGCACGGCAGGAACGGTCACGCGCTTCATCGGTGCGGACACGGGCGTGGCGCGGCTGGTCGAGCTATCGATGGTGAAGGTGGTGGACATGCACGGCGCTTAGCCGGTTCAGCCCATACGATCCAGCCGCTCACCGCTCCAAGGCGCCGAGAGCCCCGGAAGCGGGTCAGGTTCAGCTGCTTCTCGCCTGGGAACGGCCCGCCCTACGCTGAAATCGTACCCCAGCTTGATCCAGATCACTGCATTCGCCCGAAAAGGCGCACGCCGCTCGACAACTTCCTCGCGACTCACGTGTTGTTTGGTCGGCCTCTGTCGGGGTCGCGGTGCGGAGAACAGCGAATGTGCAGACACGCCAGCCCACTCGATCGATGGTCGGAGGAACGGTGGCCTTGCCCTCTTGAGGGCTCATGGTTCCCATGCGCCAGTGCGCCGGTGACACCGACTTGGGTGAGGAGCTGAGATGCGCATTCATCATCTGAACTGCGGCACGGATTGCCCGCTTGGGGGCGCGCTGTTTGATGGGCGCAGCATCGGTCCGCTCGGGCATATCGTCTGCCATTGCCTTCTGATTGAAACGGAGGCGCGCGGCCTGGTGCTGGTAGATACCGGTTATGGCCTGCGCGACGTCGCTCGTCCCCACCAGCGGCCGGACCCTCGCATCTCGGTCCCTTGGCGCATGATGCTGAACATCCGGCTGCACGAGCACGAAACCGCAATTCGGCAGATCGAGGCTTTGGGATTTCAGGCGTCAGATGTGCGGCACATCGTCGTCACGCATCTTGATTTCGATCATGCTGGCGGCCTGGAAGATTTTCCGAACGCATTTGTTCACGTGATGCAGCGCGAGTATGACGACGCCACTGGCCCACGCGCCGGCATCGTCGCCCGTAACCGCTGGCGAACCCGGCAGCTGAACGACGTGCACAACTGGCGCCGCTATGGTGCGCGCGGAGAGCCATGGTTCGGCTTCGATGCGGTCCGGGATCTCGACGGGCTGCCTCCCGAGATCCTGCTTGTTCCTCTGCCAGGACATACCTGGGGCCATGCCGGCGTAGCGGTGCGGCAAGACAGCGGCCGCTGGCTCCTCCATGCCGGCGACGCCTATTTCTACCGCGGCGAGATGAGATCGGCACGGCGCAAGTGCACCCCGGGCCTGCGCGCCTATCAGCGGCTGATGGAGGTGGATGCCACCAGCCGGCTGGCGAACCAGGCGCGGCTGCGCGCACTTTCGATCGAGCGCCGCGATGAAGTGACCGTGACCTGCACGCACGATCCCGTCGAACTGGAACGGTGCCAGGCAGGCAACCCGATGTGATGCCCGGCGTTTCCATAGCAAAGGAGCTTCAAGACATGACGAATCAAGACGTTCTGCGCGAGTTGTTCGTAGTAGGCCTGAAGAACGCCCACGCCGTCGAAAAGCAGGCGCTTTCCATCATGACACCGCAGGTCTCGCGGATCGAAAACTATCCAGAGGTGGCCGATCGCCTACGGCTCCACATCGATGAAACGAATGGCCAAATTGCGCGGATCGATGAACTGCTCGCGGATTTCGACAGCAGCGGATCGGCGCTTAAGGATCTTGGTCTCAGCATGTCTGGCGGCATGGCCGCGCTGGCGCATAGCGTTGCCGGCGACGAGATCATCAAGAACAGCTTCGCGAATTATGCCTTCGAGCACTTCGAAATTGCGGCCTACAAGTCGCTGCTCGTGATGGCGGAAGATGGCGGCTTCTCGAAAGCGTTGCCATTGCTCAAGCAATCGCTCGGCGAGGAAGAAAGCATGGCCCGCTGGATTGACGAGAACTTGCCGGTGGTAACCCGCCGTTATGCCTCGCTCTACGCCGAGGGCGGATCAGCCGAAGCGAAGGTCTGATCCGGGCTCCGCGAATTTGGCTCTCCGGCAGGAGCAATCCAGCTTCTCCTGCCCAGTAAGAAAAAGGACCGGACAGCGCACTGTCCGGTCCTTTTCAATTCATCAAACCCACCGGGTCAGACGCGCATCGGCATCAGCACATAGAGCGCCGGCGCCTTGTCATTCTCACGGATCAGGGTCGGCGCAGCAGCATCGGCAAGGTGCACTTCCACCAGATCACCGTCGATCTGGCCGAGGATATCGAGCAGGTACCGGCTGTTGAAACCGATCTCGAACGGAGCCGCAACATATTCGCCCGGCACTTCCTCGGCGGCCGTGCCATTTTCAGGGCTGGTCACCGAGAGGGTGATCTTGTCGCGATCAAGAGCCATCTTCACCGCACGCGTCTTTTCGGTCGCGATGGTCGAGACACGGTCCACGCCTTCCATGAAGGCAGACGGGTCCAGCTTCAGGATCTTGTCATTGCCGGTCGGAATGACGCGGCTGTAATCCGGGAACGTGCCGTCAATCAGCTTGGACGTCAGGATCGCCTGCCCCAAGTCGAAGCGGATCTTGGTGCCACTCAGGGACACGCCGACGGAGCCGTCGATCTCGTCAAGCAACTTGCGCAGCTCCGCCACACACTTCCGCGGTACAATCACGTCCGGCATGTTTTCCGCGCCTTCCGGTCGCGGCAAGGTAACCCGTGCCAGTCGGTGACCGTCGGTCGCCGCCGCCTTCAGCACTGGCTGCGAACCACCTTCCTCCGACACGTGCAGGAATATTCCGTTCAGATAATAACGTGTCTCTTCCGTCGAGATGGCGAAGCGAGTCTTGTCGATGATCTGCTTCAAGGCCTCGGCCGGCATTTCGAACTGGGTCGGCAGTTCACCTTCGGCAATGACGGGAAAATCATCGCGAGGCAGCGTGCCGAGCGAGAATCGTGCACGGCCGGCCACGATCGTCATGCGACCTTCCGCCGCGGTGAGCGACACCTGCGCGCCCTCGGGCAGTTTGCGTGCAATGTCGAACAGGGTGTGCGCGGAAACCGTCGTCGCGCCAGGCTGGTCTACCGCCGCGGCCACGCTTTCGTTGATCTGCAAGTCGAGATCGGTGGCCATCAGGCGCAGCGATCCCTCGGCAGTCGCCTCGATCAGTACGTTGGACAAAATCGGAATGGTGTTGCGGCGTTCCACCACCGATTGGACATGGCTCAGCCCCTTCAGGAGCGTTGCGCGTTCGATCGTCGCCTTCATCACTTCATCCCCCAGCCCTCAGGAATCGACCAGGGGCAACTCGCCCGTTTCCTAGCCAAACAGAAAGGGCCGGAGCAAGCGCCCCGACCCTCCTTTTCGCCAGATAGTTCGATCTGCCGCTTAGAAGCGGAAGCCGAGACCAGCTGCAACCTGGTGGCGATCGGTGTCGACGCCGAAGGTGCCGGTGCTGGCGCCGTTCGGGTAGTTCAGACGCGCATCACCATAATTGGAGTAGCGGTACTCGAGCTTCGCATAGGTGTTCGGGCTCAGCGACTGCTCAACGCCCGCACCAAGGCGGAAGCCGTCGAGATTGAAGTTCTGGCCCGTGGTCGTGACCGTGTCGTCACGAGTCAGGTCGAGGCGCGCGTTGGTGTAGCCAACCTTGCCGTAGATGAGCGTGGTTGGCGCGGCGATCACGCCGATGCGGCCGCCGATGTACAGGTCACGGCCCGCCTTCACGCGGCCGTAGCCGAAATCGTTGGGGTTGCGCGGATCGTTGGTGACCTTGCCGGTTGAGCCGGTGATTTCGCCCTCCACGCCGACGACGAGGTTGTTGAACGCTACATCATAGCCGATGTCGCCGCCGTACAGGAAACCGTCGCTGCCCTGGTCGCCGCGGATCAGCGAGTCCTGGGTGTCACCGGGACGCAGCGCATCATAGCCGAGGATTACGCCGGCGCGCGGGCCGGTGAACGGACCGGCATCCTGCGCAGCCGCGGGAACGGCGAGAACGGTGGTGGCGGCAAGGGTCGCCAGGATGAGGTTACGCATAAAAAACTCCATCTACTTCCGCCTTCAACGTCGGCGGGCAGTGCGCAAATGGGCGATCAACGCGGTTGTTGCATGAACCTCAGATAAACAGCATCTTTCGTTGTTTTTACGCCACAGTGACTTGAACTCAGCAGGTGCCGGCCTAACGACGCGGCACCTGCTTATGGGGCAGCTCAGCCCGTTCGTGACCGGCGCTCCTCCGCGAGACGCTGAGCCTCAAGGCTCAGAAACGCACACCCACGCCGGCCATCACCTGGTGACGATCGGCATCGATCTCCTCGCCGTTCTGGTCGCCGTAGTGAGAGTAGCGGTACTCGCCCTTCACGAAGAAGCGCGGAGAGATCGCATATTCCAGACCCGCGCCGAGCCGAAAACCATCGAGATTTTCCGCCTCTCGCGTCGTCACCGTACCACTGGTGTACCGCGTTTTGACCCGGGCATTGGTGTAGCCGGCTTTCGCATAGGCCATCAGCTTCGGGGATAGAACGTACCCGGCGCGCACGCCAATGTAGAAGTCGCGCCCCGCATCTGCGCGCAGTCGATCACCTGCGGTAAGCACGTCGACGTCACGCTGTCGAACTGTCGAGTCCGTAATCTCGCCTTCGAGGCCGAGCCGGGCGCGACCGAGCGCGGCATCATAGCCGGTAGCGGCACCGTAGACGAATCCGTCCTTGCCGTCGCCACCTCCGGAAAGATGGTCGTAACCACCCAATGCCTCCAGGCGAAAGCCGCTGAAGTCCGGCTTCTCCTGCGCTGCGCAGGGCGAGGTCATCATGGCTGCCACAGCCGCGGTGGAGATAAGCAAGAGGCGCATGGGTTCCCTTTCATTCCCAAACTGCCGCCGGGATGGCGGCGTTGCCCCGCCTCTTTCCGTTCTCCTGCTGACGTCCGACACACGGCCGCGCCGAAAGCCGTTGCTTTCGCGCCCGCTGCGACCAATGACGCGGATATGACGATGAATCCTCTTGAGCGTCGCGGTCGCGATTTCGTCGCCCGCCACGGCGAAACAGTCTTCAACGCTGCTCGCCGGCTCCAAGGTGATGCCCCGCACACGCCCCTCACCCGCGCTGGTTTTGCTCAAGCCGAGGAGATGGGGCGCGCTCTCCGCGACTTCCTTGGTCCCAAGCCGAAGCTGACGATGTGGGCGTCGTCGACAGGTCGGGCGTTGCAGACGTTGGCGATTATCGCGGAACACCTTGAGCTCGACTGGCACGATGCGCGTCACGACGATCGGCTGATCGAGATCGGCATGGGCAGTTGGGGCGGCCGTTATTATGCCGACGTTGTCGGAGAAGTGGGGCCCGTTGTGGATGAACGCGGTCTTCTGCGGTGCGCCCCAGACGGCGAGCGTTACGAGGCGATCGCCGCCCGCGTCTCGACCTGGCTTGCCGATACCAACGATGACGAGGGCGACCGCTTGGTGATCATGCACGGCATCTCCAGTCGGGTTATGCGAGGGGTGATGACCGGCGCACCGGTGGATCCTTGCGGCGCTCCGGTTCTCGCGGGGCACCCGCAGGGGACGGTAACCATGATCGAGCGCGGCCGGGAGACGGTGGTGCACCTCGGCACTGGCTATGCCCCGGCCTAACCCACTGTACCTGAGCTAGTTTGTTGTCGATGGTCTTGACATTGGCCGGCCTGTTGGCGGGTGAGCGCGCGACGGTCGGCATTTACGGCGCCTGGGGTGCGTTTCGCCAGGGATCACCGGCCAGCTGCTACGCGATCAGCGCGCCCACGCGCGCCCGAACCGAAGGGTTCGCCAGCGTCGCTGCACGCTTCGGGCGCAGCGGACGGCCGGCAATTTACATCTACCTCTCCCAACGGCGCGCACAGGCAGCCCCGATCACGCTCGCAATCGGAGAACGCCGCTTCACCCTGTCCGGCAACACTCGCTCGGCATGGTCGCCCGACGCCGCCACCGACCGCGCGATCATCTCCGCGATGCGCGGCGGCCGCAGCATGAGCATCTCCGCAGTCAGCATGCGCGGACGGCCCTTCGCCGATAGCTATGCTTTGAGTGGTGCCGCTACCGCGATCGATGCCGCCGCGCTCGAATGTGCAAGACGCTAAGGCCGACTTGCGCCGTTGAAGTAGCAACCGCGGCTGGAAACGGCCGCTGTTTTCCACTATATGCGCGCGATGCAGACAGTGTCGGCCGCTCCCATGCCCATCCCGGGGCACTTCTATCCCGTGCCCGTCGCCCGTGCGGTCACCCCGCGCGCCGATGGCCGTATTGACCTCGTCGGGCTGTCCAAGGACGAATTGCGCGAGACGCTCGCCGCCGCCGGGCTCGAGCCGCGGCAGGCGAAGCTGCGCGCCAAGCAGATCTGGCACTGGATCTACAATCGCGGCGCGACCGAATTCACCGCGATGACCGATATCGCGAAGGCGCAGCACCCGTGGCTCACCGAACGCTTTGTGATCGGTCGCCCGCAGGTGGTCGAGGCGCAGGTGTCGTCGGACGGCACGCGCAAGTGGCTGCTCCGCTCGGACGACGGCCAGGATTTCGAGATGGTCTTCATCCCCGATGCGGACCGCGGCACCCTGTGCGTGTCGAGCCAGGTCGGCTGCACGCTCAACTGCACCTTCTGCCACACCGGCACGATGAAGCTGGTGCGCAACCTCACCGCCGGCGAGATCGTTGGTCAGGTGATGCTGGCGCGCGATGGCCTCGGCGAATGGCCGAGCCAGCCGGAAGGGCGCATGCTCACCAACATAGTGATGATGGGCATGGGGGAGCCGCTGTACAATTTCGACAATGTGCGCGACGCGCTCTCGGTCGTCATGGACGGCGACGGGCTTGCCTTGTCGAAGCGCCGCATCACGCTCTCGACCTCGGGCGTCGTGCCGATGATGGCGCGCGCCGGCGCGGAGATCGGCGTCAACCTTGCCGTCTCGCTCCACGCCGTGACGAAGCCGGTGCGTGACGAGATCGTGCCGCTCAATCGCAAATACGGCATCGAGGAACTGCTTCAGGCGTGCGCCGATTACCCCGGCGCGAACAACGCCCGCCGCATCACCTTCGAATATGTGATGCTGAAGGACAAGAACGATTCGGACGATGACGCGCGCGAGCTGGTCCGCCTGCTGCGCCACTATCGGCTCCCCGCGAAGGTCAATCTGATCCCGTTCAATCCCTGGCCGGGCACCGCTTACGAATGTTCGACGCCGGAGCGGATCCGCGCCTTCTCGAACATCATCTTCGAGGCGGGCATCTCCGCGCCGGTCCGCACGCCGCGCGGCCGCGACATCGACGCTGCCTGCGGCCAGCTCAAGACCGCGGCCGAGCGCAAGAGCCGTGCGCAGCTGGATCGCGAGGCGGCAGCCGAGGCCGCCACCGCCTGATCGCGTCGACACGACTTCCATGACGGGGAGGGCATCGCCCTCCCCGTTTCGCATTCAGCCGCGTCGGTCGTTGCGCGGGCTGAGCTGCCCCGGCGAGATGAAGCCGATCGGCTGGATCGAGGCCGCGTCCTGCTTCAGCTTGGATGCGATCTGCTGGTAATCGCGCTCCATTTCTTCGGTCACGCTCGCGCGGGATTCCTCCAGCGCCGCCTCGAAGTCACCCATGTACACTTCGCGCGCACCCAGCGACCGCCGCAGCGCGATCAGGCCCGCGCGACGCACCACGTCGCCAAGGTCGGCGCCGGTGAACCGCTCCGTCCGCCGCGCCACCAGGTCGAGGTCCACGTCATGCGCCAGCGGCATCTTGGCGGTCTGGATGCCCAGGATGCGCCGCCGCCCGGCCTCGTCCGGCACGCCGACATAGATCAGCTCGTCGAACCGCCCCGGCCGCAGCAGCGCGGGATCGACCAGGTTGGGCCGGTTGGTCGCGCCGATCACCACCACGGACTGCAATTCCTCCAGCCCGTCCATCTCGGCAAGGATGGTGTTCACCACCCGCTCGGTCACCTGCGGCTCGCCGAGGCCACCGCCGCGCGCCGGCACCAGGCTGTCGAGCTCGTCGATGAAGATCACCGTCGGCGCCACTTGCCGCGCGCGCTGGAACAGGCGGGCGATCTGCTGCTCGCTCTCGCCATACCATTTGCTCAAGAGGTCGCTCGATTTGGTGGCGATGAAATTCGCCTCCGCCTCGCGCGCCACCGCCTTCGCCAGCAGCGTCTTGCCGGTGCCCGGCGGCCCGTAGAGCAGGAAGCCCTTGGCCGGCCGGATGCCGAGGCGCCGGAACGCATCGGGATCCTTCAACGGCAGCTCGACGCCTTCCTTCAGGCGCATCTGCGCATCGTCCAGCCCGCCGACATCGTCCCAGCGGACGGTCGGCGCCTGCACCATCACTTCGCGCATCGCGCTCGGCTGGACGCGCTTCAACGCTTCCATGAAGTCCTCGCGAGTCACCGCCAGCGTGTCGAGCACCTCGGGCGGAATGGTCCGCTCCTCCAGGTTCAGCCGCGGCATGATCCGCCGCACCGCCTCGATCGCCGCCTCGCGGGTCAGCGCGGCAAGGTCCGCGCCGACGAAGCCGAAGGTGGTGCGCGCCAGCTCGCCCAGGTCCACCTTGTCGCCCAGCGGCATGCCGCGAGTGTGGATGCCCAGGATCTCGCGTCGCCCGCGCTCGTCAGGCACGCCGACCACGATCTCGCGGTCGAACCGCCCCGGCCGCCGCAGCGCCTCGTCCAGCGCCTCGGGCCGGTTGGTGGCCGCGATCACCACCAGGTTCGCGCGCGCCTCCAGCCCGTCCATCAGCGTCAGCAGCTGCGCGACGACGCGCTTCTCCGCCTCGCCCGATACCTGCCCGCGCTTGGGCGCGATCGAATCGATCTCGTCGATGAACACGATCGAGGGCGCGCTCTTGGCCGCTTCCTCGAACACCTGCCGCAGCCGGCCCTCGCTCTCGCCATAGGCGGAGCCCATGATCTCGGGGCCGTTGATCAGGAAGAACTGCGCGTCGCTTTCATTGGCAACCGCGCGCGCCAGCCGCGTCTTGCCGGTGCCGGGCGGGCCATGCAGCAGCACGCCCTTGGGCGGGTCGACGCCCAGCCGCTGGAACAGCTCGGGGTAGCGCAGCGGCAGCTCGACCATCTCGCGCAGCTGGTCGATCGTCGCCGCCATGCCGCCGATATCGTCGTAGGTGACGTCGGCGCGGCGCGCCTCGTTCGGCTCCTCATACTCGGGCCGCAGCTCGACCTCGGTATTCTCGTCGATGTGGACGATGCCCTTGGGCGCCGCGGACACGACGACCAGCCGGATCTCCTGCAACGCATAGGCCGGGGCGTTGACGAACTGCTGCATCCCCGGCGGCATGTTCGCCACGCGCTGGTGCCCGGCAGTCGCCACCACATCGCCCTGCGCCAGCGGCCGGCCGATGAAGGTGCGCTTCAGCGCCACGGTCGACCCTTGCAGCCGCAGGTTCTGCGCCGCCGGCGCGAACACCACGCGCGTCGCCGGGCTCGACTCGGCCTTGCGCACCTCGACGAAATCGCCCGAGCCGACGCCGGCATTGGCGCGCTGCAGGCCGTCGATGCGGACGATCGCCAGTCCCTCGTCCTCGGAATAGGGGCCGACCGCGCGCGCCGGCGTGGTCTTCTTGCCGATGATCTCGATCACGTCGCCTTCGGTGAGGCCAAGCGACGCCATGAACGCCCGCGGCAAATGCGCGATACCGCGCCCGCTGTCTTCCGGGCGGGCGTTGGCAACCTGCAATTTGGTGGCTTGTGTGTCGCTGTCGGCCAAGCCGCTTCTCCTTCGGTATCCGTGTCCGCTAAGATAGATACGCACGAACGCTTTTGGAGTAGCCGGCCCGGCGGCCTTTTTCGTGCGCGACGCACGAATGTTCTATGCCCCGGCAAAGACACAAAAAAAGGGCCGGCCCGAAGGCCAGCCCATGGAAGTTTTTAGGAGAGGATGCCTGAAAGGCCCGCCCTATGTGCGTCGAACCCGCTTATTGTGCAAGTGCGAAGAAGAACGCTGCGATTGCAAAATATGCAAACGGACAGTACGGGTTTCGCGGCTGATACGTGTCCAGTGGCAACCTCGCTCAGCGAAGGATTGAACGTCCCATGCGCCGACTTCCTCCGCTCACCGCGATCGAGGCGTTCGTCGCCGTTGCGCGGCTTGGGTCTGTTAAAGCTGCTGCGGAAGAGTTGGCGCTTTCCGCGCCGGCACTCAGCCGCCGGCTGCAGACACTGGAGCGCTTCCTCGGGCGCTCGCTTTTCGAACGCCGGCATCAAGCTATGGTGCTCAACGGCGACGGGGACCGGCTTCTTGCCCAAATCGCGCCGCTGCTGGACCAATTATCCGACGCTGTAGAATCGATGACCAGCGCCGTGGAAGTTCTTCGGCTCCGCTTAGGGGTGCTGCCGCTGTTCGCATCTCAGCGGCTCTTTCCGAGGCTGGCGGAACTCCGCGCCGCCCATCCCGAAATCCACCTCGATATTGATACCGGTGCTCATGGCGTGGCGCGTCTGGGCGAAGGGTTGGACGCGGTGATTGCCCTTGCACGGGATGTCGACCCGGGTTTGTACGCCCGCCGCCTCGACCGGAACAGAGTTTACGTGATCGGCGCTCGGTCGCTGATCGAGCGCTCCGATCCGGTTGTGCGCCCTGAACAGCTCGCGACGCTAACTGCGCTGGTTCACCGGGAGATGCCAGACACATTCGTCGCCTGGCGGACGGCGGCGGGGCTGCACGACATCGAGCCTCTCGCCATTGATCATTTCGACTCTGGAGCGCTGATGCTGGAGGCTGCGGCCCAGGGTTTGGGCGTCGCCTTTATGCACGAAAGCCATTTCCAGGACGCAGCCGACCCCCGGCTCGTCAGGCTTTTCGATATCGAGGTAGTGAGTCCTTACAGCTACTGGTTCGTCTGCCGTCCCCGCGCGCTTCAACTGAAACAGGTGCGCATATTTCGGGATTGGCTGATCAGCACTTTGGGCTCTGAGACCGTATAAAAGCTTCCGATCGGCGTCGCTAAGCGACCTTATGACGCGTCATCAACGCTGGGGTCGTGCGGGTTGCCGGTTTGCCGACACCCCGCAACAACCTGGCCGACGTCGCTTAAGAAGCGCGCATCTTCACGATTTTGCCGGGCTGGCGCGGCGGCTCGCCCTTCGGGAGCGCATCGATCAGTTCCATGCCCTCGGTGACTTCGCCCCAGACGGTATACTGACCGTCGAGGAAACGGGCATCGTCGAAGCAGATGAAGAACTGCGAATTGGCGCTGTTCGGATCGTTCGTACGAGCCATAGAGCAGACTCCACGCACATGCGGCTCCTTGGAGAACTCCTGCCGGAGGTTCGGCTTATCGGAACCGTGCATACCGGTTCCAGTCGGGTCGCCACCCTGAGCCATGAAGCCGGGGATCACGCGATGAAATACGACGCCGTCGTAAAAGCCTTCGTTGGCAAGCTCGGCAATGCGCTTGACGTGCTCGGGCGCCAAATCGGGGCGCAGCTTGATCGTGACGTCGCCGCCGTCCAGCGTCATCACCAGCGTGCTATAGGTATCGGCCATGGCAGGCTCCTTCCGGTCATCGGGAATGCGGCGCCCTACCCGCGCCCCGACGCGAACGCAAATCGCCGTGGTTGGCACCGGCAGGCTCTGCCGCTAGAGGCGCGACAAGAGCAGGCAGCCGGTTGGGAGGCGGGCGATGAGCGATACCGAACTCCGCGGCGACGATCGCATCGAAGAAGGCGAACACCAGCTAGACGAAGACGATCGGCTGAAGCCCGAATTCGTTGATGCCGTCTTGCAGGCGGTTGAGGCGGGCGAGACTGAAGAGGCCAAACGCCTGGTCGAGCCGCTCCATCCCGCCGACATCGCCGACCTTTTCGAACTTACTCCAGAGGATCAGCGCGCGCCGCTTGCGGCAGCAGTAGCGGACCTGCTCGACGGCGACGTGTTCGCCGAGATGAACGACTATGTTCGCGAACAGTTGATCGATGCGCTTGACGCTCGCCAAGTCGCGGACATTGCGTCCGAACTTGACACCGATGACGCCGTAGCCATCATCGAGGATCTCGATGCCGAGGAGCAGCGCGAAGTGCTCCGGGCCATGGAGCCTGACGATCGCGCCGCCATCGAAGAGGCGCTGAGCTATCCGGAGGAATCTGCTGGCCGCCTGATGCAGCGCGAATTGATCGCGGTGCCAGAGCATTGGACGGTTGGCGACACCATCGATTACCTGCGTGGCCACGAGGAGCTGACAACCGACTTCTGGGAAGTGTTCGTCGTAGATCCGGCGCACAAGCCCGTCGGCACCTGTGCATTGTCGTGGATCCTGCGTACCCCCCGGTCGATCTCCATGTCCGACGTGATGAAGCGTGAACAGACGCTGATCCCCGTCGATATGGATCAGGAGGAGGTGGCGCTTCGCTTTCAGAAATATGCCTTGATCTCCGCCGCCGTGATTGATGGTTCCGGCCGGCTGGTCGGCATGATCACGGTCGACGACATCGTTCATATCATCCAGGAAGAGGCCGGCGAGGACGCCCTGCTTCTGTCGGGCGCTGGCGAAGGCGATATCAATGAGCCGGTGATCGACAGTTATAAGGCGCGCGTGCGCTGGCTGATTGCCAACCTGTTCACCGCGCTGCTCGCGTCATTCATCATCTCGCGGTTCGAAGACACGATTCAGCGCATGGTCGCTTTGGCTACGTTGATGCCGATCGTTGCCGGCGTCGGGGGGAATGCCGGAACGCAGACCTTGGCAGTCACCGTGCGTGCCATGGCCACCAATCAGTTGACTCAGTCAAACACCGCGCGCGCGATCACGCGCGAGATCCGCGTGGCCTTGCTGAACGGCGCCACCGTGGCGCTGGTGATCGGCACAGGCGTGGCGCTCATCTTTGCCAATCCCATGCTGGGCGGCGTTATAGCGGCCGCTATGATGACCAACATTCTGGTCGCCGGCCTCGCGGGCGTGTTGGTCCCGGTGATGCTTGAGCGATTTAATGCCGATCCGGCGGTATCGTCATCGGTGTTCGTCACCATGACGACCGACTCAATCGGCTTCCTCGCGTTTCTGGGGCTCGCGACTGCCTCTGGCCTCGTAGGCTGAGGCTCCCCACATGGCGGCTTCCATGCCGTCTGAAACCTCGCCTCTACACATCACCAAAGTCGCCTTCGGCCACACCACCGTCGAGCATCTCGCGGAGCGCCTGCGGGAACGCGGCGAACATGGGCCATTGTTCCTGACGACGCGCTACCTGCCGAAACGCCATGAGGAGATCACCGGTCGCGGCTCGCTCTTCTGGATCATCAAGCACCAGCTAGTGGCCAGATCGCCCATTCTATCCTTCGGCGAGGCTGAGGGCGGCCGAGTTGCGATCCACATTGATCCTGTCCTGCGGCTGGTCGCGGCGAGACCCAAACGCGCGCATCAGGGGTGGCGCTATCTTGAGCACGCGGATGCCCCGGAGGACTTGGGCGGCGACCGTAGCGGCATGGCCGCTCTCCCGCCGGCGTTGATGGGAAAACTCGCGGAGCTTGGGTTGGTCTAGATCCAGCACTGCGACATCTAGATCAGGGTGCCGACCACATCCATGAACCGCGACAGGCTGATCGGCTTTGACACATAGGCTTCCGCCCCGGCGGCGCGGATGCGTTCCTCATCATCCCGTCCCGCATAGGCTGTCACTGCCATCACCGGAATGGCTTGCAGTTCGCCGTCCTTTTTCAGCTCCAGGATCAATTCATAGCCAGTCACATGGGGCATCTGAATGTCCATGATGATCAGATCTGGTGAAAGCTCTCGCGCCCGCGATACCGCCTCCCGGCCGTCACGCACTGGTTCAGCCGCATATTCGTGCGCACGCAGCAGGTCACAGAACAGCTTCAGGTTCAGTTCGTTGTCCTCGACAACGAGCACCTTCTTTGCCACGCGCGTCTTTCCCCCGTTTGGCAGGCGAAGATAGGCAATGAAACGAGGCGTTTCAAACGAAGAACCGGCTGACGCGCTTGCTCTTCGCGCCCTCGCCTGGACTTTGTCGGATTCCGATCGGGCAGGTCGGCTGCTTTCACTCACCGGCCTCGATCCCGACGATCTTCGCGCCCGCCTGACCGATTCGTCGGTTTTGGCTGCGTGCCTTCAGTTCCTTGAAGCGCACGAACCCGACCTTATCGCCTGTGCGCAATCGCTCGATGTTCCGCCGGAAGCGTTGGTACGCGCCCGTCACCAACTGGAGTCGCTATGATCACTCAGCCCTCACGACCATTGCTCATTTCGGACTGTGACGAAGTACTCCTGCACATGGTACGCCATTTCGGAAGCTGGCTGGGCGAAGCGCACGAGATCGATTTTGAGCCGACCAGTTGGGAACTGGGCCGCAACATGCGTCGTCGCCACGACGGCGGCGTTCCGTCGCGCGAGGAAATGATGGGCTTTCTGGACGGCTTCTTTCCGGGAGAGATGCACCGTCAGACGCTCGTCCCCCACGCACGCGAGGCCTTGGCGCAAATCGCGGAGGTCGCGGATATTGTGATCCTGACCAACCTTCAGGATCAATGCCGCAGCCACCGCATCGACCAGCTCGCCGCGTTCGGCATCGAGCATCGCGTCGAGTGTAATCAGGGCCCCAAGGGAGGTCCGGTGGCGGCGCTCGTGGCCGAACATGGCAACCCGGTAACGGTCTTCATCGATGATCTTCCCATGCACCATCAGTCCGTGGCGGAGCTCGCGCCTCACGTGCACCGGCTGCACATGGTCGCGGAGCCGACGCTCGCACCGGGCGTACCACCTGCCCCCGCCGCTCACGCTCGCATCGACGTTTGGCCCGAGGCGCTGACGTGGATCACCGACCGGTTTGCCGCAGGTCAGCCTGCGCAGCATTGACCGACGCCGATCGCTGGTGTTGAAACTCCCGCATGACTGACCGTATTGATCAAAAGCTTGCGGAGCTCGGCCTCAGCCTGCCGACCGCCGCCGCGCCCGTTGCCACCTATGTTCCAGCCGTGGAGGCCGGAGGTCTTCTTCACGTTTCCGGCCAGCTTCCATTCCGCGACGGCAAGGTTGTGACCGGCCAACTCGGCGGCGATCTGGATGTTGCCGCCGGCCAGGAAGCGGCCAAGCTGTGCGCGCTGATGGTGGTTGCGCAGGCCAAGGGGGCGCTTGGTGATCTGTCGCGCGTTGCGCGCATCGTGAAGCTCGGTGTTTTCGTGAATTCGGCGCCCGGCTTCGGCGATCAGCCCGAGGTGGCAAATGGTGCGTCGGACCTGATGGTTGCGCTGTTCGACGATGCTGGCAAGCATGCCCGTGCTGCCGTCGGTGTCGCCGCCCTGCCGCGCAACGCCGCTGTTGAGGTCGACGCCATCATCGCGGTGAACAACTGAACTTAAGTCTCACTGCTCCGTTCAGGCTGAGCGTGCCTTTGTACGATCCCCGCTTGTCATCACACTCGCTCCCGTCGAGCAATGGCGAGCGGCGATCCTGCTCCAGGCGCCTCGCCACCCGAGCTCCCGTTGCCGCCTCTGAGATAATCAAAAGCGGCCAAAATCGCTGCGGGCACGACGGGCCATGAACGTCACCGCCCATCTGGCAAGTGGCGTTGCCGAAATCCCTGCCGAATCGTGGGACGCTTGCGCGGGCAACGGAAATCCCTTTGTTAGCCACGCCTTCCTCTCCACTCTGGAAGATTCGGGAAGCGTTGGCGGCCGCAGCGGCTGGCAACCGGTGCCCGTCGTCGTGGACGGCGCGGATGGCGCGCCCGTCGCCGTAGCGCCCGCTTACGCCAAGTCACACAGCCAGGGCGAATATGTGTTCGACCACGCCTGGGCCGACGCATGGGAGCGGGCCGGAGGGTCCTATTATCCGAAGTTGCAGATCGCAGCTCCGTTCACCCCAGTCCCTGGCCCTCGCCTGCTGCTCCGTAATCAAGACGCCGCGCCGGCGCTAATCGGGGCGCTGGAGGCCGTTACTGACCAGCACGACCTTTCCTCGGCCCACGCCACATTCGTTTCGCTGGATCAGGTGCCTGCATTCGAGGCGGCCGGCTGGCTGATTCGCGAAGGAACGCAATTCCACTGGCGCAACGAAGGCTACGGCTCGTTCGATGATTTTCTCTCGACCCTGGCCAGCCGCAAACGCAAGGCGATCCGCAAGGAACGCGCCGCTGCCGTTCAGGGGTTGGAGATCCGCCATCTCACTGGTGCCCAGATCGGCACGCGAGAGTGGGAAGCTTTTTGGACATTTTACCAGGACACCGGAAGCCGCAAATGGGGCCGCCCCTATCTCACCCACTCCTTCTTCCCTTTGTTGGGAGAAAGAATGGGTGATCGCTTGCTTCTGATCCTTGCGGAGCGGGACGGCGTTCCGATCGCGGGTGCCTTGAACTTGATCGGGGCGGATGCACTTTACGGGCGATATTGGGGCGCGACACAGGAAGTGCCATTCCTGCACTTCGAACTGTGTTACTATCAGGCGATCGATGCAGCGATCGCGCGCGGGCTGACCAGTGTAGAGGCTGGTGCGCAGGGCGAGCACAAGCTCACCCGCGGCTATGCTCCCGTTCCCACCTGGTCGGCGCATTACATCCCCAATCCGGGCTTCCGCCGCGCTGTGGCCGACTTTCTGGTGCGCGAGCGGGCGGCCGTGGAGATGGACCAGCAGTTTCTTGAACGTCTCACTCCGTTCCGAAAGGGGGGCTGACCTAGCGGACGGGCTCACGATCAGCCACCGCCTGAAGCCCCGGCCCGGTCGTCGGCACAACCTTCGGCGGTACGATCTTTCGGGCTAGTTGGAACGACACGCCGATCACCGCCGCATGGTTCATGTTCACGCGCCCGTTCACCTGCCGCTGCCGCTGATTGAGATAGCCGAGCTCGAACGCCGTGCTCGACGATACCGGCAGCTGAACTCCGACGAAGGTCCACAGATCGTCATAGCCCTTGCGAGCGCCCCAGTCAGCCTCGGTAAGGTTCCAGTAAAGTTCCGCGGAAACAACGCCGACGGGGCCACCGCTCTCCTTCTTGGTTAGCGGCGTTGCGAGCAGGATTTGCTGCGCCACGCGAAGGTTCCAGTCTTTGCCCGTAGATCTCTGGCGCTGCTCAAACCTGGTTTGCGCGCGGATACCGATGCGCCCGATCGCACCAACTCGGTAGGATGCCTGCTGGATGAATCGGTTTTCGTGCAGGTCCCGCGGCAGGCGCGCACCATCGATAAAGGCGTAGAGATAGCCGGCGGACAGGATCAGAGATTCACTCTTACGCCACGAGATGATCGGCGGAATGATGGTGATTGGCGCAGTTGCAGCATTGCGGGTCGAAAAGCGTGGCTGAACTTCACCGGTCAAAAAGACGTCGTCGGTCAGTGGTGCGGTAACTTGGATACTGCCCCAGATCTGCCCGCCGTGGTTCGTATCCGCAGTTGCCGGTGCCGACAGGCACATCAGCATCGCGGCTCCAGCCGCCAAGCATCCCTTCAAGGCGTGACCCTCCCCTTTTCAGGTCTGAACACCTGAACAGGCGACAAGTGCCGCGGCGCAGCAAAATTTCTGCGATGCAACGATGCGCCGACGGTTCAGGAGCGCGGCGGAGGGGGAAGCTGAAGTTGCTGCTCGCGGATACGACGCGCGCGAAGTTCCAGGAACCATCGCGGGTAGAGTTCTTCGTCCGTAATCTGCGGCGTCGGCCGTTCGCGGTTGACGGTCAGTAGCGCGCTTGCGCCAGTTGGCGAGCGCCAGATCCGATCGAGATCACTCGCGTAGCGAGGGTTGAAGGGCGGAGTCCGGATCAACCAGACGTAATCGAACGCTTCTCGGGGAAAACGGGCGATCGAAAAGTCGATCGGCTTCCACCACTCCCGCGGGCACCAACCGGGCGTCACGATCTCTGAGGAGTCGTGCGCAAACATGCCGGCTGCCGTGTAGCGAGCCGTGAGCAGCTGCGCGCCGGGCATGGACCATTGATCATTCGTGTAGGCGAGGCGGCGGACGAGAGCGATCGCCGGCAGATGCTCCAGGCGACTCATCTTCCACTCGTTGCGGCAGTTCGTTCCCACGAAGGATACGAGGCGCGCACCCACGGGCACCTTGTCCAATGCGGCAAGCTCGGTGTCGTAATCACGATCGAACAGCCAGTAACTGACCGTAGTGCCCGCAGTGCGCGCCAGAAAGAAGCTCATCCCAAGCATCGCGAGCACGCCGGCATGGCGCAGCGTCATGCCGATCCGCGGCCTTATCGCGATCAGGGCGACGGCGACGACGAAGGGCGCAAGCCGCATGTCCGCATAGGCCGATCCGAAGACGATCCTCGGCAGCAGGAGGTAGACGGCGGCCAGGAACAGGGCCGACAGGAGCAGATTGCGAGAATATTCGATGGCCGGATCGCGAATGGCCTTGAGGAGAACCAGCAGGAACACGGCGGTGGACGCTACGTCCCAGAACTCCCACCGATCGCGCAGGACCATCATCACCCAGGCGACCTTCGCCTGCCAGTTGAACCAATCGGCCGTTTGGCCGGTGACATGATCACCCGACCGCCAGAAGATCATGAGGATCATCGGCAGCGCAAGCGGAACGCAGCCGAGCCCGGCCCGCACCCAACTTTCGAACCAATGGCCCGAACCCGCATCCTTGCGGGCATCGTGCTGCCGGATCATCTCGGCAGAAAAGGCGAGCACCCCGAGCACGCCCCAGCCAAAGGTGTGACACAGCCAAAGCAGGCAGGAGAGCGGCACGAAAAGCGCGGCGCGCAGCCCTATGCGCTTCAGACGCGCCATCCGCAGCCACAAGGCGAAGAGGCAAAGTGCCAGGCCCATCGAAAGGGCGAAGTTTACGAACCCGAACTGGAACGGGTAGCTATAGGCGAGCGGCAGCGCGAACAGGGCTGTCGGCGGGATTCGGCCATGCACCTCGCGTGCGATCCAGAGCAGCCCAGCGACCGTCAGCGCCGGGATCGTCATTACGATCAGCTTGACGCCAAGCTCCAGTCCGAAAAGCGCGGCAAACGGCACCACCAGCAAGTCGATGCCCAGGTTGCCGATCAGCGACCATTCGAAATTGTACCAGTCGGCTAGCCACGGCGCATGCGCCAGCGGCGTGAGCTGCACGCGATAGCGCCCCATATGCCCCGGCAGATCGACCAGCGGCGGAATATCCGGCCACAGTAACGGAACGATCGCGATCAGCGTGGCGAGTGCGACAAAGGTGCGCGTCTGCCACCAACGAAGGGGCGCCCCCGACTGGTCCATCAGACCGCCTTACGGGCGGCGCGTCGGCGAGGGCAAGGGCCGAATGACACGCCATGCCCGTGCCGGCCCGCTCAGCGCGACCGGTTCGAGCCAGTCGAACTGCTCGCCACGTTCGAGGCGGGCCGAAAAGCCGGCAGGAAATTTCTGGCGATACAGTTCGGTTTCGCTCAGCCCCGGGCACACCGCAACATAGTCAGCGCCGCTGGCGAGGATCGCCCGCCTTGCATGTTCCGGCCCTGCCGCAAAGGAACGGATGATTGTCGTCATTGGCTGCGGAGAACGATGGTAGCCGGAGCCGATCGCCCGGTGCTGGGTCGTGGCGAGTATCTCGGGACCGACGTCGAGAGGCGCGAAGATCAAGCTGGGTGGCAACTCGGCGACTGATCGGATGTCAGTGATCGTCCTGCAGGTCTTTCCGGCCTCGCTTAGCGCAGTTCGATGGTGCCACACTGGGTCGCCGCTCCTCGCCCACGCCAGACCAGCGACCGCGAGATAACCAGGTGACGCGATGATCAGCGCTGCAGCGGTTGCCGCTGTTCTTACAGCAACATTGGGGATGGCGCGCGCTCGCATGAGCAGGGCGAGCAGCATGGCCGCGGCACCTGGAATCGCCAGAGCATTGGCTGTTGCTCCGGCGCGATCGACGAACACCGTCACCGTGGTCGCCGCAATCAAAAGCACAAGCAACATGGCCCAGCGTGGCTTGTGTTCCGAATCTGCCCTTAACCATGCGGCGGAGGTGGCAATCAGGCCCACGACTG
Source organism: Sphingomonas sp. IC4-52 (assembly GCF_020707225.1). Classification (NCBI taxonomy): domain Bacteria; kingdom Pseudomonadati; phylum Pseudomonadota; class Alphaproteobacteria; order Sphingomonadales; family Sphingomonadaceae; genus Sphingomonas; species Sphingomonas sp. IC4-52. Next base: position 1,175,135 of record NZ_JAJFEU010000001.1, read on the forward strand.
GAACTGCCATCGTCACAAACGCCTGATAGATCGGCTGCTGCCACACCGGCCGGCCTTCGAGAACATTCAGGTACCAGATCTGGTAGGCGAGCGGCGGAAGCGTTGCGAACGGCCCCGAGAGGCATTGAGGTGCATACAGGATCAGAACGACCCCGGTAACCGCGCCTGCGATGGCCAAAGATGCGAAGCGAGCGATCGCCGTGGATCGGCCGATGGACACAGCCACCGAGGTGCTCACCGCCGCCACCGCAAGCGTCAGTAGCCAGGCCGGAGATATGGCGTCGCACGCAGGTTGGAAGAAGCCTGGCCCCCGAGTCACCAGATGGAGTGCGATGGCGGAAACCGCGAGAACCCACATCATCGCCAGCAGGAACGAACGCCGTTCAGGCTTCCAGACCCAGGCCACGGCGGCAACCGCGGCAATGCTGATCGCGATTGGCAAGCCTTCGATCGAAATGGTCAGCAAGGCAGCCAGTGCCAGTCCGCCGAGCGCCCCAAGGCGCGCTGAGGGCCTGTGTAGCAAACATGTGACCGCCACCAGTGCCAGGACGACCTGCCAACCGTGATGATCGATGCGCAGCGGGCGCATCTGCGCCACCAACGGCAGGGTCAACGGCGTCAGCAATGCGGCATATCGAGCCGCTTCGACCCCCGCCGTGCGACGGGTGATCTGCACCAACAGCAGCATTGTCGCGAGCAGCAACAGCAACGGTACGATCGTCATGGCCAATCGCGTTGCGGCAGGTTCGCCGAACAGCGGCGTAGCGGCGATCAGAATGGCGGCCAACGGCAAGTCGACCAGCCGCGACCAATGCATGGGAAAGTGGCCGTGGTTGAACCGGTGCTGGGCAACGTCCCACCAGCTCTGACCGGCGAGCCAGTCGCGCACTTCGAGAAGGCGCATTGCGTCGTCCGGGTCCGAAAAGCGAAGGATAGTGATATCCTTGGCGCCGATCATCAGGAAGATGAGCGACGCGATGAGCCAAGCGACGAGCGCAGCGCGCATCACGCCGCCGCTGTTCCCGCTGCCGGCAGCAGCGCCGGTTTGCCGCGATGCGGGCACGCTCATATCCGTCGCTGTTCCGTGCATCGACGCCAAATCTCGCTCGCTGAGGGTGCCGGTTCGGCCTGTTTCGCAGGTCACTCGGGCAGTAATCGGCCGCCCTCCGGGCTCAAGCGGCCTTCAATCGCTCGGGGACGGCCCGCAGGCTGCCGAGTGCGACCTGCTCTCCCTCGTTCCCGCTTTCATGGTATTCAGCGTCTTCGTTCACGGCCCAGATATCGTACACCCGAGCGCCCGCCTCGATGTTGCGCACCGTCAGCATGGCCGTCATCATCGCGTGGTCCTGGTTGTTGTAGCGATGCATGCCGTTGCGACCGACGCAGTGCAGCGTCGGATAGCGGGCCTCGATCTCCTGCCGCATCATTTCGACATTGGCCGCATAATGTTCGTCATAGACGGGATAGGCCTTTTCCTGGCGCACCACCGTGCCCCCGACGACCTGCTCCGCGCGGCACAAGCCGAGCTGCGCCATTTCCTTCGTCGCAAGTGCAACAAGCTCTTCATCGCTCGATGCCCAAAGCCCGTCGCCTTCGAAGCAGAAATATTCGAGCCCGACGCAGGCGAGGTCAGGATCGGGCACCATCTCCGGCGACCAGGAGCGGAAGTTCTGAACGCGGCCGACCTTCACCTTGGAATCGTGGATGTAGATCCAGTTATCCGGGAACAAATCCGGCGACCGGATCATCAGCGCCACCGTCAGGAAATCGCGATACTTCAGGTTGGCCGCTTCCGGCAGCGTCGCGGGCAGCGGATGCAGCCGGCTGGCCAGTTCCCGCATCGGAGCGGAGGAAATGACATGAGTCGCCCGGATGGCCACCGGCTCGCCAGCCGAGTCCACCGCAGTGACCGTCCACTGGTCCGTCACCTCATTGAAAGCGAGTTGCTTCAGCTTGTGCCCCATCAGCACGCGATTGCCGTGGCCGATCACCAGATCGCGCGCGGCTTCCCACATCATGCCCGGGCCAAGGCGCGGATAGCGGAAGCTCTCCAGCAGCGTCTTTACCGCCATGCCGTCATTGGGTCGCTTGTTAAGGCCAAGGCTGCGCTTCAGGCCGTCCGTTACGGCACCCCAGAGCGAGAGCCCCTTGATACGCTGTGCCGCCCAATCTGCGCTCATCTCGTCGCAGGGCATGCCCCACACCTTCTCGGTGTAGGTCTTGAAGAAGATCGAATAAAGCTTCCAGCCGAACGCATTGACGGTCCAGTCCTCGAAGCTCTTCACCTTGCGGTTCGGCAGCGCCTTCGCTTTCGCAAAGCTCGCCATGCATAGAGCGGATCGGAAAATGCCGAGGTTCCACAGCGCTTCGAACGCCCGCAGCGGATAGCTGTAGAATTTGCCCTCATAATAGATCCGGCTCATCCGGGGCCGCTCGATGAAGTCGTCAGGCAGGATCTCATTCCAGAGATCCACCACTTCCTGAGACTTGGAGAAAAAGCGGTGGCCGCCAATGTCGAAGCGGTAGCCGTTGTGCTCCACGGTACGGCTGATCCCGCCGACGTAGCGCGGATCCTTCTCGATCACGGTCACGGAATAGCCGGCCTTGCCGAGCAGATATGCTGCCGTGAGGCCGGCGGGTCCTGCGCCGATGATCGCAACATCAACCGCGCCGTCATTCTTCGCCATCTGTGTGCAGCCCCATAGCAGTGCATCAGGGGCAATGGAGGAGGATGGTTGAGTTGTGGTTAACGATGCGACACGGCCGCTGCCCCTCGCGAGAAGCAGCGGCGGCCATGCTGGCCCGGGTCAAGGTGGCCGAGCCGGCACCCCTGACCGGGCGGCCTGAGGATCAACGGCTCGCCAGATGCTGCAAAGCCGGGCGATCGCGATTGTAGACGTCCGCGACATATTTGACACCGCCCGCATCGGGGCTGGCGGTGAAATACATCAGATAGACGGGCACTGGTTCGGGCACCGGGACATGCTGCTCCGGCGCAGAGCTTTCCGGTTTCAACGTCCGACTGAACAGCCATTTCCCGAGCCGACCGGCATCCTCCAGCCGCACGCAGCCGTTTGAAAAGTGCCGATCCGCCTTGGCAAACAGGTTCTTCTGCGGCGTATCGTGCAGATAGATGCCGAGATCATTCGGGAACATGAATTTCACCGATCCCATCGAGTTTCCGCGACCCGGCAGTTCGCGCACCCGCGGCTCGACGGTGCCGGCCTCGACCCCGCGCCAGTCGATCGTCGACGCTGGAATGACGCGGGCGTTCGCCGTCCAATCGGACAGCGCCTCATATCCCTGTCGTTCCAAGGAGACGCCGGACAGCACCTTCGGCGCGATCCGCTTGCGCACCAGATCCACCGGCACGTTCCAATAAGGATTGAGCGTGGCATAGCGCACCAGGCCCGCCATCATCGGCGTCTGCGTCTCGGGAGTGCCGGCCACTACCCGCATCGTCCCCTGCTCGGCACCACCTTCATAATACCACAAGCGGGCAGCCGCGGCATCGACAACGATGTGGCGGGTCCAGGCGTCCGGCAACAAGCGCGCACGTTCCAGGTTCAGCCGCAGAAGTTCACGCCGGTCCACCGGCGGCTTCGCCGCGCCGCGATTGAGCGCCGCCACGGTACGAGCACCCGCCAGACCATCGGCCGGCAAGCCGCGCGAGGACTGGAACCGCCGCACCCGATCCCTCAGCGCATCGTCATACGCATCCCCTTCCGGAAGGCCGAGGCGCGCACGCAGCAGCGCCACTCGCTCACCCGTCATGCCGGGGCGAAGCAGCGGACCTGAAGGTACGTTTACGCGAGCATCGCCGTTCCCGGGTTCAGCGCTTAGCAACGCTTCACGAAGCTGACCGTAAAGCGGGCTCATCCAGCCGAGGTTTCGCACATAGTCTAGCGTCGATTTCGCCAGCGCGGCGCGGCGCAGGATCGCGTCCGGCTTGGCGCGAGTCGGCTCCAGCGATTCTTCGAGGTAGCGGATCTCGATCCGCGGCTCGCGCATGTCGCGCACCAGATCCGCAAGTGCGCCGCTTAGCGCCACCTCGAGGGAGGCGAGCGAGCGTAGGTTTCCGCTTTCCGCATCGTCGATCAGGCGCCGCAATCGTTCCGGCGAGTATCGCTCTGGGTCGAGGCCATCGACCTCCACCGTTTCGATCACGTCCACCAGGGCGCTGGCCTGTGGCCCCGGTGCTTCACCGACGATCCACAGCGGCCAATAGCCGCGCGCGCGATAGAAGTCCCTCAGCTTGCCGCCGACCTGCTGGCGGATCGCCGAAGCGACCGCATTGGCGGGCGCGCTGGTTTCGGAGCCTGTCTGCGCGACGGCAGCGCCCGGAAGGGCTGCCGTCGACGCAAGCAAGAGGATGGATAGTGCCAGCCGGCCCGCGCGCCGGGCCGGCGCGCCGCGGCCGGCCAACAAACTCAGCCTCGCTCGCCGCGCGGCGTGGGCGGCGGCGGCGGTGGCGGCGGGGTCGGGCACGGGGGCGCGGTGAAGGGCACGTAGGTGCCGTCCGGCGTGTAATAGCCGTCGACCATGCCGTCGCCATCCCGGTCGGCGGCCACCGTACCGGCAAGCGCACCCGGACCAAGCGGCGGAGCCGGCGCTACCACTTCTTCCCGATTGTTTGCACAAGCGGTGAGCACGGTCGCGCCAAGCAGCAGCGCGCCGAATGTTGCACCCTTCATTGCAATCTCCCTTGAACTCGGGGCGAGTGCCCCAGGCTCATGTTCAACGCCGATCGCAGCAGGATCGTTCCTGAAGGATAACGATCGCGCGGCGGGGCCGTCGAAGAAACCGCAATCTCAAAGTTAGCGGCGGAAGTGCGCCGAAGGCGCAAGTTGCAAGTCCCCCCGGGCGAATGGCCGCATCGACCCGGTGCGAAGCCGGGGCGGAGGACCGATGCGCCAGAGGGGAAAGGCTTAGCGGCCGTCGCGGCGACCCAGCAGGCGCAGGCGAAGCGCGTTCAGCTTGATGAAGCCTTCCGCATCCCGCTGGTCATAGGCGCCCTGATCGTCCTCGAACGTCACGACCTTCTCGCTGTAGAGCGAGTTGGGCGACTTGCGGCCGACGACGCCGACATTGCCCTTGTAGAGCTTCAGCCGCACCGTGCCGGAGACCTTCTCCTGGCTATAGTCGACAGCTGCCTGCAGCATCTCGCGCTCGGGCGAGAACCAGAAGCCGTTATAGACCAGCTCGGCGTATTTGATCGCCAGCTCGTCCTTCAGGTGCGCTGCGCCGCGATCGAGCGTCAGCTGCTCGATGCCGCGATGGGCGAGGTGATAGATGGTGCCGCCCGGCGTCTCGTACATGCCGCGGCTCTTCATGCCGACGAAGCGGTTCTCGACCAGGTCGAGCCGGCCGATGCCATGCTTACGGCCAAGCTCGTTCAGCTTGGTCAGCAGCGTCGCGGGCGAGCATGCCTCGCCGTTCAGCGCCACGCCGTCACCGCGCTCGAAATCGATCGTGATATATTCCGGCGCGTCCGGCGCGTCCTCCGGGTTCACGGTGCGCGAATAGACGTAATCCGGCACTTCCTCCCACGGATCTTCGAGCACCTTGCCCTCGGACGAGGTGTGCAGAAGATTGGCGTCGGTCGAGAACGGCGATTCGCCGCGCTTGTCCTTCGTCACCATGATCTGGTTCTGCTCGGCGAACTCGATCAGGCGGGTGCGGCTGGTGAGCTCCCATTCACGCCACGGCGCGATCACCTTGATGTCGGGCGCCAGCGCGTAATAGCCAAGCTCGAAACGGACCTGGTCATTGCCCTTGCCGGTCGCCCCATGGCTGACGGCATCGGCGCCAACCTGACGCGCGATCTCGATCTGGCGCTTGGCGATCAGCGGCCGCGCGATCGACGTGCCGAGCAGGTACAGCCCCTCATACGTCGCATTCGCGCGCATCATCGGGAAGACGTAATCCTTGACGAACTCCTCGCGCAGATCGTCGATGAAGATATGCTCGGGCTTCACCCCGGCCAGCTCCGCCTTGCGGCGCGCCGGCTCCAGCTCCTCGCCCTGGCCGAGATCGGCAGTGAACGTCACGACTTCGCAGTTATAGGTCTGCTGCAGCCATTTCAGGATGACGCTGGTGTCGAGGCCGCCTGAATAGGCAAGGACGACGCGCTTGATGCCGGCGTCGCCGACGGGGCGCTTGATGGAGGAGTCGGTCATGGCGCGCGCGTCTAGGATCAGTTGACGCTCGCGACAAGACTTTGGGGATCAGCAGTGGATCACCCGCGGTTATGGCCGCCGTTCCGGATCCACTTTGCGAAGGCTCAGACCACCGGATCGTCGAACGCGGCCACTTCCTGTTCGTCCGGCTCGCGCAGGGCGAACCAGCAATAAACGAACAATGCGACGCATCCGACCCCTGCGACCAGATAGGGCAGCGAATGCCAGACCTCATACAAGCCAACGCCGATCGATGGCCCCAGGACAAAGCTGGCACCGTTGACGCTCGTCACCTTGCCCGCGACGGAGCCCTGCGCCTGCGGGCCGACCGCCAGGCTCGATCCGGCGGTGAAGCCGGGGCGGGTGAAGCCGAAGCCGAGGCTCGCGAGCGCATAAGCGGTGGCGATCCCGTAGAGCGATGTCGCCATGCCGGTGAGTGCCGTGCCTGCCGCCGCCAGCACCAGACCGACGAGCACCAGCGCGCGGGGTGCGAGATTCAGGGTGGGAATGATGCCCCATTGCGCCAGCAGTGCCGTGCCGGCGCCCATCATCAACACGATGCCGGTCGGTTCCAGCGCAAGCGCCGGCGGCAGGTTCAGGCGGTCAATCACCAGAAAGCCGATCGCCTGCCCCGTCATAGCCTGCGCATGGCCCATCACCAGCCCTGCGATCATCCAGGTGCGGATGCGGCGATCGAAGTAGCTGATCTTTACCCCGCCCCTGGGCTCCGTCGCCCCGCGCACGCTGGCGCCGGTCCCCTGCCCGCCGATCGACGGATAGCCGTTGGTCCCGCCATGGACCGCCTCCGCCATGTTGCGGTCGTCCGGCAGCATTGCGCGGATCGTCAGAAACATCGCCACGCCGAAAATGGTGAAGACAAAGGCAGGCCCGGCGAGCCCGACCTCGACCGAACCGATGTGGCCGAGGATCAGATAGGGAGCGATGGCCGGGCCCAGGATGGTGCCCAGCCCAAAGGCACTGGCAATGAGGGTCAGCGCGCGGGTCCGCTCCTCCCGCGTGGTATCGCCGGCGACCATCGCCTGCACGGCCGGCGGCGCGGCCGAACCAAAGGTGCCGTAGATCAGGCGGCCCATGATGAAGAGAATGAACGCGGCCGTCCCGCTGATCCAGCCATTGATGCCCGCCGCCAGGAACACGCCGCAGGTGGCGAGGCTAAGGCAGAAGCCGCCCATTCCGAGAAGGATCATCATGCGGCGGCCATGCCGATCGGAGCGGTTGGCCCAAAACGGCGCCGCGATCACCCAGAGCAATGCCGACACCGAGAACGCCGCCGCAACGGCACTGTCGGCGACGCCCAGCGAACGACCAAGCGCAGGCAATACCGATTGAAGTGCAGTATTGCCGGCGGCGATGGTCAGCATGACCATGAACATCAGCGCGAATCGCTTGTCGAACGTACGTCGCGGCCGCTTGCGCCGTCTCGCGGCGCTCCTCTCTTGTGCCGGATCCCCTGTCATACGGTTCGATTAGGCGCTTGGGAGCCGCGCGCAACCCCGCTATGGCAACTCTCCTGCTTGTGCCGCGTTCGGCACAGTTACGATCTTTCGGGGAGTTGTTGTTCCTTCATGTCAAGCTCCACCAGTGCGGCGCGCCGCGTGAAAACCAGCGCCAATGGCGTGCCCAAGCCGTGGCAGATGTTCTTCTCCGGCTTCCTGAAGCATCCAGTGATGGTGGGATCGGTTATCCCGTCGTCGGCGAAGCTGATCGACAAGATGCTTGCGCCGGTCGACTGGGCCAATTGCAAGCTCTTCGTGGAATATGGACCTGGGGTCGGCACGTTCTGCCGCCCGATCCTCGAACGGATGGCGCCGGACGCGACGCTTATCGCCGTCGACACCAACGTGGACTTCATCCGCTACCTCAATCACACCATCTCGGACTCGCGCTTCGAGGCGGTGCATGGCTCCGCGGCCGACGTGGAGTCGATCGTTGCCGAGCGTGGGCATGAATCGGCCGACTACGTCCTCTCCGGCCTGCCGTTCTCGACGTTGCCGGCCGGCGTCGGCCCGGCGATCGCATCCGCCACCCACCGGGTCATCCGCCCCGGCGGCGCCTTTCTCGTTTATCAGTTCAGCCCCAAGGTCCGCGACTTCCTCGCGCCGCATTTCGGGCGCATCGACCACGACATGGAATGGTGGAACGTGCCGCCGGCCCAGCTCTACTGGTGCTGGAAAGACTGACGGCCGGTTTCGGTCCGTCCCCTTCCCCTAGAAGTGCCGGCCAGGCCGCCGGCATCTCTCCTCGAGATATTGACACCGTCCCCTCGCGGCGAGACCGTCAGATCCGCTCCGGCGCGAGTGACCCGCCGGAGCGCCCCATCGTCAAACCGCTGAAAACCAAAAAGCCCCGCAGGTCATGGCGACCGCGGGGCTTTGTATATGGTGGGCGCGACAGGGATTGAACCTGTGACCCCACCCGTGTGAAGGGTGTGCTCTACCGCTGAGCTACGCGCCCGATCGAAACCGGAAGCGGGCCTTTAGGGGGCAAGATTGCCCCTGTCCAGCCCGCAAACCGCTCCGTTCGCAAAAATTGGATCAGTTCAGAGAATCCTTCAGCACCTTGCCGGCCTTGAACTTCGGCTGGCTGGACGCCTTGATCGTCATCGGCTCCCCGGTGCGTGGGTTGCGACCAGTGGATGCCTTCCGCTTGGTCACCGCGAAAGTGCCAAAGCCGACGAGACGCACTTCATCGCCCTTCTTCAACTGCGCGCTGATCGTATCAAACACGGCTTCGACGGCCCGGGTCGCATCGTTCTTTGCGAGCCCGGACACATTCGCAACCGCCGCGATCAACTCCTGCTTATTCATGCACCGACCCCCGTTTCGCTGTGCGGATATTCAAAAAAGTGGACTCGGCCGCGCAGGGCCGGTCGTACCAGTAAGACGGCTGGTCCGTTCAGTGTCAAACGAAACCACGGCGGCTGCGATGAACCGCCGTGGTTACCGTTTTCCTACGCTGAAGCCGACTTAGTGGTGAAGTTCACCCCCGGCCGGCGCGATCGGGGCCGGCGGCTGGGCCGCCAGTTCGTCCGCGTCGGTCCAGTCGATCGCCTCCAGCGGCTCGGTCAGCGCCAGGCGAAGCACCTCGTCGACATGCGTCACCGGGATGATCTTCAGGCCATCCTTGATGTTCTGCGGGATGTCCGCGAGGTCTTTCTCATTCTCCTGCGGGATCAGCACCGTGGTGATGCCGCCGCGCAGCGCCGCGAGCATCTTTTCCTTCAGGCCGCCGATCGGCAGCACCCGGCCACGCAGCGTGACCTCGCCGGTCATCGCCACTTCCTTCTTCACCGGCACGCCGGTCAGGGTGGAAACGATGCAGGTGACGAGGCCAATGCCGGCCGACGGGCCGTCCTTCGGCACCGCGCCCTCGGGCAGGTGGACGTGGACGTCCTTGCGGTGGAACAGGCTCGGCTTGATCCCGTAAGACGGCGCCCGCGCCTTGATGAAGCTCATCGCCGTCTCGGCCGATTCCTTCATCACATCGCCCAACTTGCCCGTCAACTTGATCGCGCCCTTGCCGGGCACCGTCACGCTTTCGATCGTCAGCAGCTCGCCGCCCACTTCGGTCCAGGCGAGGCCGGTGACGGCGCCGATCTGGTTCTCCTCCTCGGACAGGCCGTGGCGATACTTCTGCACGCCCGCGAACTCGTGGAGGTTCTCCGGCGTGATCGTCACGTCGGTCGCCTTGCCTTCCAGGATCTGGCGCAGCGCCTTGCGCGCGAGCTTGGCGATCTCACGCTCCAGTGTACGCACGCCCGCCTCGCGGGTGTAGCGCTGGATAAGCGCGCGCAGACCCTCCTGCGTCAACGTGAACTCGCCGTCCTTCAACCCATGCGCCTCGATCTGCTTGGCGATCAGGTGACGCTCCGCGATCTCAACCTTCTCGTCCTCGGTGTAACCCTCAAGACGGATGATCTCCATGCGGTCGAGCAGCGGCTGCGGCAGGTTCAGCGTGTTCGCGGTGCAGACGAACATCACGTCGCTGAGATCGATATCGATCTCCAGATAGTGATCGTTGAACTTGCTGTTCTGCTCCGGATCCAACACCTCGAGCAGTGCGGAGGCCGGGTCGCCGCGGAAGTCCTGGCCCAGCTTGTCGATCTCGTCGAGCAGGAACAAGGGGTTCGCCGCACCTGCCTTGCGCAGGTTCGTCACGATCTTGCCCGGCAGCGAGCCGATGTAGGTGCGGCGGTGGCCGCGGATCTCGGCCTCGTCACGCACGCCGCCCAGCGACTGACGGATGAACTCGCGGCCAGTCGCCTTGGCGATCGACTTGCCCAGCGAGGTCTTGCCCACGCCCGGCGGGCCGACGAGGCACAGGATCGGCCCCTTCAGCTTGTTGGTGCGCGCCTGGACCGCGAGATATTCGACGATCCGGTCCTTCACCTTCTCCAGCGCATAATGATCCTCGTCGAGGATCGCCTGCGCGGCGGCAATGTCCTTCTTCAACTTGGACCGCTTGCCCCATGGCAGGCCGAGCAGCACGTCGAGGTAATTGCGCACAACGGTCGCCTCGGCGCTCATCGGCGCCATGGTCTTCAGCTTCTTGAGCTCGGCCGTTGCCTTGGTGCGCGCTTCCTTGGAAAGCTTCAGCGTCGCGATCTTCTGCGTCAGCTCGGCGAGCTCATCGCCCTCGCCTTCCTCGCCCTCATTGCCGAGCTCGCGCTGAATCGCCTTCAGCTGCTCGTTGAGGTAATATTCGCGCTGCGTCTTCTCCATCTGGCGCTTGACGCGGCTCTTGATCTTCTTCTCGACCTGCAGGACGCCAAGCTCGCCTTCCATAAAGGCAAACACCATCTCCAGCCGGCGAGCCGGATCGGTTTCGATCAGCAAGGATTGCTTGTCGGCAACCTTGATCGAAATATTGCCCGCCACCGCATCGGCGAGGCGCGAGGCATCCTCGATTTCGCCCAGCTGCGAAGCGGTTTCCGCGGGCAGCTTGCGGTTCAGCTTGGCATAATTTTCAAACTGGTCGATCACCGAGCGCATCAGCGCGGACACTTCGGTGCCTTCCGCCGTGACTTCCTCGATCGGGATCACTTCGGTGGTCATGTACGTGCCAGCGTCGGTCAACCCACCGAGCCGGCCGCGCAGCTTGCCTTCCACCAGCACGCGCACGGTGCCGTCCGGCAGCTTCAGCAGCTGAAGCACGGTTGCGGTGACGCCGATGTCGTAAAGGTCGTCTGCCTTGGGGTCGTCTTCAGCCGGATCGAGCTGAGCGACGAGGAAAATCTCCTTGTCTGCAGCCATGGCTGCCTCGAGCGCCGCCACGGACTTGTCGCGGCCGACGAACAGCGGCACGATCATGTGCGGAAACACCACAATGTCGCGCAGCGGGAGAACGGGGAAAGTCTGGGTCATGAACACTCCGGTGCCGCTTCGAACAGGCGGCATGCTTCTTTTATATGGGGTGCGCGCGGTTTCCATCAATCATCGCACGACGATCATGGAGCAAAGCTCCCTTTGATCGCATTTTAGGACCACATGATCTCTTCACCCCTGTGGCTGGCCGCCCTGCTCCTCACCCCGGCGTCGTTGCCAGGTCCGACCGGCCTGCCACAAAAGGGCGAACCGCCGCTCACCGCGCAGACGCAGATTTCCGGCGGCCCCCGCCCATCCGAGCAAACCGCCGTGACGTTCGACCACGCGGACCTTTCGATCGAGGTACGCCCGAAGCAGCGACGCATAGAAGGCTCGGCAATCCTGTCCTTCACGGCGCGGGCGCCGCTCGCCAGCCTTGTGATCGATCTCGATCGCAACCTCCCCGTCGCCGCCGTCGCCGTCGACGGTGAGCCTCTGCCGAAACGCGCCTGGTCCAATCCGGACGGGCAGTTACGCATCGCTCTTGCGCGGCCGCTTGCCGCCGGCGAAAAGGTGAGCGCGCGGATCGATTATGCAGGCACCCCGCATGTAGCGGCAAACGCGCCCTGGAACGACGGCATGGTCTGGAGCACCACGCCTGACGGCCGACCATGGATCGCCAGCACCACCGAAGGCTATGGCTGCGATCTGTTGTGGCCCTGCCTCGACTTCCCCGCGGGAGAGCCACGCTCGGTCGACCTTCACATTATTGTCCCTGCCGGGCTGAAAGCGCCTGCCAACGGCCGGCTGATCGGCGTCGAGACCTTCCCCGACGGTCGTACCCGCTGGAACTGGCAAGCCCGGCAGCCCAACACTTATGCAATAGCGCTGGCGATCGGCCCGTTCGAGGAAGTCACCGCCATTTACCAGAGCCGGTACGGAAACAAGATCCCGCTCCATTACTGGCATCTGCCCGGCAAGGCGGAACAGGCCCGCGCGCTCTTCGCCGAATTTGCGCCCACCCTCGACTTTTTCGAGGAAGTGATCGGGCCCTATCCCTTTGCTGACGAGAAGCTCGGCGTCGTCGAGACACCGCACATGGGCATGGAGCACCAGACCATCAACGCCTACGGCAACAATTACGCCAAGGCACCCGAAGGGTTTGACTGGTTGTTCCAGCACGAACTCAGCCACGAATGGTTCGCCAACCAGATGACGGCGGCGAACTGGGACGATTACTGGCTACATGAAGGCTTCGCCCAATATATGCAGCCGCTCTACGGACAGTGGCGAGAGGGCGACGGTCGATATCTCGTGATGCTGGAGACGCAGCGGAACCGGATCACGAATGTCGCCCCTGTGGTGCGGGACAAGTTGCTGTCGGAGGAAGAGGTCTATGAACCCAGCAGAGGCGGCGCCGGTACCGACATCTATTTCAAGGGTGCGTGGACGCTGCACACGCTGCGCTGGCTGATCGGCGACCGCGCCTTCTTTGCCGCAACCCGCCGCCTCGTTTATGGGCGCCGCGATCCGCAACCCGGCAACTTTGCGCCCCGCTACACCTCCACCCGTGAATTCGAAGCGATTGTGAAAGAGGAAAGCGGTCGCGACCTCGGGTGGTTCTTCGACGCCTATCTGCGCCGCGCCGCGCTTCCGGAGTTGGTGGAGACGAGAAGCGGCGACCGCCTGCGGCTTGAATGGAAATCCGGCGGGCCATTCCCCATGCCGGTCGAAGTGAAGGTCGGCGATCGCATCGAGCGCGTGAACATGGACGCTGGCGCCGCAGAACTCACGCTCCCGCCCGGCGCCCATGTCGCCATCGATCCGATGGCCCGCGTGCTGCGCCGCTCCATTGCGGTTGAGCGTTTTCAGGCGTGGCAGGCGACACAAGCCAGGTTAGCCCGGCCGTGAGCTGAATTGTCACGCCGGATCTATTCGGCGGTTGTGTGCCCGGTCCTAGAGACCTGTCGGTAACGCGCTGGATCGCCAGCCTGGCCTACTCCGTGGTCGCTGCGCGATCATCCGAACAGTCGTTTCAGGCTGCGCTCCAGCATCACGAACTGCCACAGCGTGCGACCATGTTCCTCCCGCCCGGATCGATGCGCCTCGGCTATCCTACGCAGCGCCTCCATGTCGAACCAGCCGGTGTCGGAAAGAGTGCGGGATCGTGAAAGTGCGGCCGCTTCGCCCGCCAGTGCTCCGCGGAACCACTCGCTTACCGGCGTGACGAAGCCCATCTTCGGGCGATAGAGGATGTCCTCGGGAAGATACCGCTCCATGGCCTTCTTCATCAGCCATTTGCCCTGGCCGTGGCGCAGCCGCATCGATGATGGAAGGCGCGCCGCGAACGAGACGAGCCGATGGTCGAGCAACGGCTCGCGCGCTTCCAGGCTCACCGCCATGCTGGTCCGGTCGGTCTTCGCCAATATGTCTCCGGGCAGCCAGATCTTCATGTCGGCATATTGGGCGCGGTCCAGCGGGTCGCGTGCGGGCGCCGCGCGCATGGCTTCGACATAACGGTCCTCGGCGCGATAACCGCTCATTGCGCGGCGCGCGGCATCGTTGAACAGAAGTGCGCGCATGGCGGGCGTGGTGACACCGACCGATCGGGCATAGGCCTCCGCACCGTCGTCAGCGAGCGCCAGCAGTGTCGTCTTCGCGCGCAGCGGCCGGGGCGCCCAATCCGCTTTGGGGTAGAGGCGGCCCAGCGTGCCGAACACGCCGCTACGAAACTGCTGCGGCAATAAGGCTCGCACCCGTTCCTCGGCCGCCTGGAACCGATAGCGGCGATAGCCGGCCATGATCTCGTCGGCGCCGTCACCCGAAAGCGCCACCGTCACGCTTTCGCGAGCGAGCGCGCATACCTGATAGGTGGCGAGCGCCGAGGCGTCCGCAAAGGGCTCGTCGAATGCGGCAACCACGCGATCGATGAGGCCGAAATTCTCCGAACTGACGACGCGCGTATCGTGATCGGTGCGGAACCGTTCCGCTATTGCGGCGGCATAGGCTCTTTCATCATGCCCGGATTCCGCAAATCCGATGGTGCAGGTGCGGACAGCCTGCGGGCTCGCTTCCGCCATCAGCGCAACGACGGCTGAGCTATCCACGCCCCCCGACAGGAAAGCGCCGAGGGGCACGTCGGCCACCAGACGCGATCGCACCCCCTCGCGCATATGCGCGATCAGCTCTTCTTCGAGCGCCTTCGCCGAGCCGGTCGCGCGATCGGCAAAGGACACGTCCCACCATTGCACCGGCGCCGGCACTGGCTTGCCACGCTGCACCAGGAGATAATGGCCGGCCGGCAGCTTGCTCACGCCCGCCACCACGCAGGCGTCGTCGGGCACGTAACCGAAAGCGAGATAATCCTGGATCGCTCGGAGGTCAGGCACGCGGCGCAACAGCGGATGGGCAAGCAAGCCCTTGAGTTCCGATGAAAAGGCAAGCGCACCATCGGCGAGCCGGGCATAATGGAGCGGCTTCACCCCCAAGCGGTCCCGCGCCATGAACAACTGCTGCGTGCGGGCATCATGGATGACGAAGGCGAACATGCCGTTCAGCCGGTCCAGCATTCGCGGACCCCAGGCTGCCCAGGCGGCAAGCAGCACTTCGGTGTCGCCGCTGGTTTGAAATACCCAGCCTTTGGCGCCGAGCTCCGCCCGCAACTCACGGTAATTGTAGATGCAACCGTTGAAGAGCACGGAAAGCGCACCCTCCCCACCATGCATCGGCTGCGGTGAGCCCTCCACGTCGATGATGGACAGCCGCCGGTGGCCCAGACCGACGCCGGGCGCAGTCCACACACCCTCGCCATCCGGGCCGCGGACCGCCATCGCATCGGTCATCGCGCGGATGCGGGCGGGATCGACGGGCTTTGGTGTCTCGGGATAAAATAGCCCTGCCAGTCCGCACATCAGCGCATCACCTCGGCAGACACATGGTCGATTGAGCCAAGAGCGGTGCGGAACCGCGCGATCACGCTCGCGGCGTCATGCTCCTTGCCCTCCTCGGCAGAAAGATGAAGCGCGACGGCCGCCGGCTCGCCGCCGATCAACCGCGCCTGCAGCGTCGCTAGCTTGACCACCACGGGGCTGTTGGTCACCCTTCCCGCTACCCGGTACCAGGTGGCGACCACGCGCTCCACCGGACCTGGCGCCGTGATCCGCATTGCCGAGCCGCCGTCGATATCCGGCAGGAACGCCACGCGCACCCAGCGATCGCTCTCCCGCAGGACGCCCGTACCGTAAGAGATCACTTCCTTGCCTTCCTCCTGCCGGGCGAAAACCGCGATGGCGAGATCAACCGCATGACCGCTGCCGTCGACATAGCGCCCAATGAGGCGATGGTCTGCGCCGGGATAGAAAGGCTCCCAAGGCGCCCCCTTGCTTAGCGGGGCGCGGGTCCATCCTGGCACGTCCGGAAGGTGTAACTGCGGGGGCAAGTGCTGTGTGCGCCCGCCGATCGCAGCCGCCCAGATCGCAAACGCCGCGCACCCTGAAATGATCAGGACAGCAGCCAACGTCACGCTGATCCGATGTCGCCGAGGTGCAGGCAAATCGGCCGGATCAAAGGCAGCTTCGTCGGGCGCGCGATCGAACCATCGCCAACCGCCTGCCATTACCGCCGCCATCACCAAGGCAAAGAAGACCCAGCCGTAGACGATATGGTCAAAGCCGGTGGCGGCCTGAAGGCCGAAGAACTGCGCCGCCCAGATGGTACCAAACGCCCGCACGCCGTTTGCCAACACCGGCACCACCAGCGCCACTGCCAGAAACGTGGCTCTTCTACGCGAAGAGCGGAAACAGGTGTTGGCAACAAGTGCGGCGAACGCGAGCATCGAGAGGACGAATTTCGAACCGGAACAGGCTTCGGCCACTTCAAAATAATATGGGCCGGCATGGATCAGCACGCCCTCAACTGCCGCGGGGACACCCGCCAGGTGAAGCAGCGGCATGACGATCGACACGGTGATCTGCTGAAGCGGCGGCTCCAGCCATTCCCCGAACGGAACGGCGAAAAAGGCATAAGCGAGCGGAAACAGGAGAGCGCGGCCCACATGCGGGCCCAGCACCGTCACGGCGGCGCCCTGCAGCATGATCACCACGCCGAAGTGCCGGGCGCCCGCAACGCCAGCGGCTTCGCCGAGCAGCCATCCGGAACAGCCCGCCGCGACAATCGCTAGCCCGGGCCACCAGGCGACGGGCGTCAGCGCCCCAAGCTCTCGCCTTCGCGTCCAGATCAGCCACGCAACTACAGCTGGGATAAAGAGACAGTGCCCGTACGTGGTGCTGGTCCACCACAAACGTACAAGATCGGCGACATCACGCTGGAAAAGCAGCAACACGCAAAGCGACGCGAGCGCGAGCGCCGCCACATGCATACGCCAGCGCCCGACAATGGCGTCGGCTGTCCCCGGGTGAAGTGCGGTATTCACGCGGCCGGGCTCGCCGCCCCAAGCCCAAGAAGGTCATCGAGGGAAGCCAGCCGGGCTTCCCATCCGTAGCGCTTGATCACCTGACGCCTCGCCGCATCGCCAAGCGCTGTGGCGCCGGGCGGATCCTGCAAAAGCGCCATGATACAGTTCGCATATTCGCGGGCATCGGACGCGATGCGGATGGTACCGGCATGGTCGATTCCTTCCGCTGCACCGGTGCTGGCAACCACCGGGCGAGCCATCGCCATTGCCTCTAGCACCTTGTTCTGTACGCCGCGGGCAAGTTGCAGCGGCGCCACCACCACGTCCGCCGCGGCAAGCCAGCCACGGACATCCGTCACCTCTCCGGTGACGGTCACGTCTGCTCCCGCCAGCGCTTGCACCGCCGGTGTCGGCGCCCGACCCACAATTGCGAAATGCACGGCGGGAAGAAGCGGCAGGACCGATCGCGCAAACCATGTCACAGCATCCACGTTCGGCCGGTAATCCATTTGACCCGTGAATACGAGGAGCGGACGCGGGCTTGAAACCGGAGCGGCAACGGCGGGATCGTAAAGGACCGTGTCGATGCCGTTCTCAAGAGCACGACTTCCCGGCAACAGGGCTGCTTCTGATGCGCTGACGAACAAGGATTCGTGCACACGCGCCGCCACTGAACGCTCAAAGGCGGCGAGAAGCCGCGCCTCGCGGCGCATCATCCATCGCATCGGTCCCAACGCATCGTCTGCATAAGCGGCAAACTTCGCTGAATCGAGATCAACGAAGTCCATGATCGCTTTAGGGCCAGTCGCCGGAAGATATTGTGCCATCTGACCGGAGAACGCGTAGATAGCGTCCAAGCGACGATGCGAGAGAATGTCGTTGACCGCCCCCCTCACCCGTCGATCGGCGAAGGCGGTTAGCGAAACAGGCTGACCGCTCACCAGAGCCTCAGCAGCGGCGCGCAGTTGCGGTTTGGTCCGCGGAACCAGCACGCATTCATCGACCAGCGCCCGATGTTCGTCCGTGATGACGGCATCATCATCCACGAAGGCGATCAGATGAACGCGCGCGCGCGCCGACAGATGCTTGAGGATGTTGAAGCTGCGAATGCGATCGCCGCGGTCAGGCGGAAAGGGCGCCCGATGCGCCAGGAACAGGATTTCCACCTCAGCCCAGCCCTCGGCTGATCCAGGGTCCAAGGAGGTTGGCCACCGGCAACGGCAGCTTCTTCCAGGTGCGCACCATCAGCGCATATTTCGGGTTGAGCGGGTTTACGTCGCGCGCCGGCCCGGAGGACCATTTGGCGTAGCAGAGTGGCTGTCCTGCGAAGCCCCAGTTCTTCTTGAACGCCGCAGGTCCGGTTCCCGCCTTGGAGCGCCCGAAGTCGAAACGGTTACAGCCACGCGCTCGAGCGTGCGCCATCAAAGCGAAGTACATGCGATCATTGGCGCGCAGCCGGCGCGCCGCTTCGACCCCGCCCCCCCAATAGGGGAAAACCGTGCCATTGAAGTAGAGGCTGAGCACGCTCGCGACCGCACGTCCATGATGACGCACCGTCAGGATATCGGCGTCCATGTTCTTCAGCACTTCACGAAAAAGCGCGCGCGGGAAGACAGGGGTTCCAAGGTTCCGAACCGACTCGGCGTACACGCGATAGTGCTCATCGGCGAGATACAGTCCGCCAGTGACCACCTCCAGATCGTTCGCCAGCGCCTTGCGGAGCTCCGCACGCTGCTTACGCGGGACGGCGTTCAGTTCTGCCTCATCGTCAGCTGCCAATGGCTTGACGAAGCCAAGGTAAGTTTCGTCGTCGACAAGCCAGTCAGCGGGAAGCGCACCACCGCGGAGTTCGACCGTCGGCAAGCCAAGGGCACGAGCAGCCGCGGCGAGTGGTTCAACGCCCTCGCCCAGCACGCCGCCAGCAACGGCAAAGCCGGAAGACACCAATGCCTGGCCGAACACTGGTGAGCGCATCTCCGTCAGCGGCAAATAGCCGACCATCTCGCAGCCACGCTCCGCAACAAGAAGGCGCGCCCGCTGACCGCAGCCACGCTCAACCGCACGGAGCCAGGTGGCGAGGTGAAAGGGCGTGGCGTCAGGATGGGCGGTGACAAAGGCATCAATGCGAGCATCTTCCCCCGACGCCTCGCGAACCGACAGCTCCTGATCAGGAGCGGCGTGCTTCACTGGCGCGTCTCTCGGGCGGCTACCTCATCCACCCTGCCCCATTGATGACGCCCCAGCAGGCCGCGGAGCTTGCCCTTCATGGCGCCGATGCGGCTGTAGTGCCGAAGGCGGGAGCGCAGGGGGGCATTCGCAACGCGTGGCTGGCCAGTATCAACTTCCCAGGGGTGGAAGTAGAACATGCCCGCGCGACCAGCAGCGTTTGACTGACGCACCGCCACATCCGTCAACGCGGCGGGAAGCAACCGGAAGAAACCACCGCCCACCGCCATGCGGCGGCCGCCAACCTCAGCGACGGACACCGGGAGTTCGATCAGTGAGCTGTCGCGCAGCGGACGCCAAGCGAAACGCGGGCTGTCCCGCCAGCCGTAATGGTCATGCGCGACGGGGGCGACGCTGGAGGAGTAATCATAGCCTTCCTCCGCCAGCACCGGGTGTGCCCAAGGCGTGCGGGCGTCGATGGAGAAGCTTGGGGCTCGATAGCCGGTGACTTTGACGCCTCCGGCGTCCTCCAAAGCCGCACGAGCCCGGCGGAGATCGTCTCGAAACTGCGCCGAACTCATGGTGAAGACGCGCTGATGATCCCAACCGTGGCTCGCGACTTCATGGCCGCCCTCAGCAATCCGCCTGACCAGCGCAGGATGGCGCGCTCCGACCCAGCCGAGGGTGAAGAAGGTCGCCGACACGCCGCATTCGGCGAACAGATCCAGGACCGCGCTCGTGTTGTATATCACGCGGCTTTCAAGGCTTTCCCAATCGCCCTTGTCGATGGTGTGTTCGAATGCGCCGACCTGGAACCATTCTTCCACATCTACCGACATGCCATTGGTGATCGTCTCACCGTGGGCGGCTTTTCCGCTGGGTAGGCCGATCATCTCACGCTGCCGCGCCGCGCACCGCTTCCAGTCCGCCGCGGGGTGCGGGAGCATCGCTTTCGACCCAGTCCACAAGCAACGTCAGCATCCGGCGAAGCGCGGCGTCCTGCTCCTCCACCCGCTGTTCAAGACGGGCAATCCGCTGCAGCAGCTCGGGATTGGCCGCCAACTGGGAATGGCCGTCCGTTGGCCGCGCCGCCGCGGATGGTGCGTTCGGCACGGCGCGTACCGCGGGCGTGATGCTGGAGGCGCTGGGCAAATCCCTGGCGGCATCCGCGCGTACGGTGTTCACCAGCGCAGCGTCGATCACCTTGGCCTCGGTGATCGCGGCGTGCAGCAGCACTCGTCCCATCAACTGGTTCAAGCGGCGCGGCACACCGCCACTTGCCCGGTGCAGTACCGGGAAGACATTGTCCGCGAAGCTGGGCGCGCCGGTCCATCCGGCGATCTTCAGCCGGTGATTGACGTAGCTCGCCACTTCGTCAGGAGCCATCGGTTCGAGATGGTGGATGGCAATCACCCGCTGTCGCAGTTGCTCGAGCCGGTCGGAACCGTTGAGGCGTTCGCGAAACTCCGGCTGACCCAGCAGGAAGATCTGCAGCATCGCGCGGCCGCCTGCCTGGAAGTTGGAGAGCATGCGAAGCTCCTCCAGCGCAGACACCGGCAGCGCCTGCGCCTCGTCGACGATCAGCAACGTGCGGCGCCCGGTGCGTGCGACGGCATGAAGGCCTCGCTCCACGAGCGTCAGCAGCTCCGCCTTCGAACGTCCAGCCGGCTCGATGTTGAGCCCGGTCGCGACCACCCGGAGCAGATCATCCCCCTCGATCGCGGTGGACACGATCGTGATGACGTTGAGGTTGGCGGGATCGATCTGTGCCGTAACATGGCCGACAAGCGTCGTCTTGCCGGCGCCGATATCGCCGGTGATGACAATGAAGCCTTCACCTTGGGCCAAGCCATAGCCCAGATATGCCATGGCCTTGCGATGGGTCGCGGAGTCGAACCAGTAACGCGGATCGGGCGTCAGCTGGAACGGCCGCTCAGTCAGGCCAAAATGTTCCTCATACATGCCGGGCCACCCCTTCAGATTGCTGTCCGGTTAGAATGTGTAACGGGCGCCAAGCAGCGCCTGCGCCGACCACTGGCTATCGAAGCCTTCTTGATCGAACGTGTAGAGACCGAGCGATGCGATGGTGCCCAGCCGTCCGAACTGACGAGAATAGCTGCCGGTCGCACCCAGGTTGAACACGCCGTTCGCCACGGGCAGGCCGCTGTCGTAGTAATTGGCGAACAAGTTCACATCGACCTGGGAAACCCGGCTTAGCGCACGCGACCAGAAAAGCTGGGCGTAATAACTCTCGTCGGTGACCGCGATCGCCACTGTGCCTGGGGCGACAACCGGTGTGTTCAACCGGCGATTGGCATAGCCCGCGCCGACGCCGTAAGCCGTGCGGCCCTGCGTGGCGGATACCACGGCATCGATCCCGCGCGCCCGGTAGCTGGCCGTCGAGATGGACTGGAACACGTTGTTCAGGCAGCCGCCTGCGTCCGCCCCGCTGCCGCCGGCATTGCTGCCGAAGATGCAACCGTTGAACTGCTGTCCAAAGGGACTGGCCGTTCCCTGAAATGCGGTGGGCAAGTCGCGAAGGCCATCTCGAAGCTGACGGCCAAACGTCTCGATCCCGTCGTAAACGACGACCTGAAGACCCGTATTTCGCGCCATCTCCCAGTTCAGAGAGCCGAAATACGTCTCCCCGCCATAGCGATAGCCGGCATTCGCCTGGAGTTCGAAGCGAGGGCTCGGGCGCCAGATAACGCCTGCGTCATAGATCAAGCCGTCCGTATTGTAGGCGATCCGTTCTGGCGACGCGGGGTCCGTGACGAAGCGTCCATCCCGGTCAACAACAGGGTTACCGGCGGCATCAACCAGGGCGTCCCGCTGGGTGGCCTTGATCTTCTCGTAGCCCGCACCGGCGCGCAGGGCGACCGTGCGGCTTACCGGCAGCGTCACGTCGCCGCGGGCGTAATATCCTTCGTACTTCTGCTCGAGTTGGCCGGCCTCTTCACGCTCATAGGCACCGCTAACGGTAACGCCCACGGGCAGCACGGTTCCCGCGGCCACGCCAGCGGACGCCTGGGCAAGGACGCTCTTGGAATCGTCGAAATAGTCCAACCGCGGCTGACCCGGACCCACGCCCGTGACTACTGGTGATTCCACCTTGGTGTAGCCGCCGAAGGCCGAGGCTGCGATCTGCACCGGACCTGCGCTGGTGGTAAGGCTCGGTCCGGCATAGACGGAGTAGACCTGAGTGACATTGTCGACATTGCCGACGAAATTCCCGGGCGCTGCGCCCCGGATGTCCGCTCTGGCCCGGGTCGCGACCGCGCCGCCCTCGAGCGAAAAGCCGGGCGCCACGGAAGCGGAGGCGCGCGCAAGACCGGTGTGCACATTCTCGTCCGCCACCCGGTCATCCCACTGGATGCGCCGCTCGTAACGGTAGCTGACCTGCCCTTCGGCCCGGCGCCCGGTCACGCCGGCATCAACGCCGACGGCGATCTGCGAATATGTCAGAACATCGTCGTTGCTGAGATTGGCATCGAGCACCTGACTGAGCTCGATATAGGGCGCCACATAACGATCGCGCGCCTGGGCGCCGCTAGCGGCCAGAACCATCGCCAGGGCGATGCCGTGAGCCAGTGCTGTATCCCGGAGCCTCAGCACGTTACCTTCCTAACCGTAATAGCTTCCGAACCGGCCGCCGCCCGGCTCATAGGAGCGCGAATTCAAAACCAGGCTGATCTGCTCGCATCCATCGAGGATGTTCACTGCTTCGCGGACTTCGGCTTCGGTGGTGCGATCTGCACGCACCACCAGCATCACCTGACCGACAAGAAGCGCCAGAACCGACGCCGGCGACGCGGCGAGTGCGGGCGGCGTATCAAAAACGATGATGCGACGCGGGTCACTCGCCAACAGCTGATCGATAATCTCCCCGGTGCGGGCGCTGGCGAGCAGCTCGGTATCCGAATGAGTGCGCTTGCCGGCGGGAAGAAGGGACAGTTGAGGCACGTCGGTGCGGACCACGAACTCTTCCGGATCCAGCGTCCGGTCAGCAAGAATGTCGAGGAGGCCCGTCGAGTCGTCGAGGCCGAGCGTCGCCATGATATTGGGCTTGGCGAAATCGCCATCGACCAGCAGGACCTCGATATCGCGTTCCGCCGCAAGGCTGATCGCGAGATTGATCGCGCAAAATGTCTTGCCCTCGCCGGGCTTGGCCGATCCCACCAGAAGGGTGCGGGACCGCTCCCCCAGCGACCCTGCGGCGAGGGCGCGAGCGCCAAGAAGCAACTGACGCTTAACCAGCCGGAATTCCTCCGCCAGCGCGCCGATCGGGGCACCGGGAACCAGCATGCCCTTTTCGGCCAGCATGGCCCGATCGATGCGGGCGATCCCATCAAGCAGGATTTCGAAGTCATCTTCCGGTTCAGCCCCAGCGCGAAGCTCCGGCGGGATCGCCATCAGCGTCGCCGCGGCTTCCCGTGAAAGCGTTTCGGCGCCTTCGGGAGCAGGAGGAGCAGCCGAAAGCAGGTCGAAGGTCAGGTCGAGCGGCCTCGCATCCTCGGGATTATCCTGAGTAGAGCGGTCATGTGGAGCAGTTGTCTGTTCGTCGGCCGGAACAGAGTCCGGTTGCTCCAGACTATCCACTCCGGGCTGGTCCTGTGCCTCGGTCGGGACGCCTTCCGCCGGGATCGACGACGCCGGCTGCACGGGAGCCTGACGCTGCCGCAGGTGGGCGCCGAAGTCATAGACGCGCGCCGCCCGCTCGATCAGCGACTCTTCCTGTTTCTTGTCGGCGTTCGTCATGCTGCTAGACCCCGCTGAAGCATTTCGACGCCGAGCAGCGCCACATAGCCGATGGCGAGCGCGCCCGCTCCACCGATGAAAAGCTTCAATTGCCGTTGTCGAAGCTCCGCCTGATGCCGGGTCAGCATTTCCCCGATGGAGCCGATCACTGGCATGCCGGACGCCTTTTCAAGCCGCTGGGCAGTAGGGAAAGTCGCTTGCAGCTTGGACATCGCAAAAGCGCTTCCGATGCCGCCGAGGATGCCGACGATCAGAATGCCGGTAAGCAATAGCGGCCGGTTGGGCGCGGCCGGCGTACGAGGCTGCGTCGGAGGATCAATCACGCTGAACTTGACGGCATCTGTCTGCGACTGCGCCTGACTGCGCAGGTTGACCTGCTCGCGCTGTGCCAGAAGGCGATCATATTGATCCTTCAGGACGGTGTAGTTGCGCTCGATCTCTCCCTGCTCCGCCGCCACTTCGGGATCCTCCGACAGCTTGGCACTCAGCGTGTCGAGATCGGCTTGAAGCTGCTGCTTGCGCATGCGCAGCGCCGCAACATTCGCCTGGCGATCAGCCAGCATCGATTGGAGCGAAAGATACGCAGGATTGGGAACGCCGGCGCCAGCCGCGCCTGCCGGCTCGCTTCGCACGGCGGCCTGCGCCTGTGCCAGCTGCGACTTAAGCGCGATCACGTCGGGATGATTATCGGTGTAACCGCGGCCGCGCGCGTCGGCTAACTGGCCCTGGATCGCAGCCAATCGGGCACGCGCCGGGCCCACACCGGCTCCGCCTGCTGCTGCACCCGCGATCGTCGGCGGGGTGCCGGACAATTGCCCCTGCAGAGCAGCAAGACTCGAGCTTGCCGCGGCAAGATCTCCGTCGACCTGGCTCATCTGCGCCCGCGCGGCGCCCATGCGATCCGCCACCGAGCCGCTGCCCGGCAGCGATCCAAGATAGCGGTTCTGGAAGTCGGCACGCTTCGCCTCGGCATCCTGCAGCTTGGCGCCGAGCGACTGGAGCTGGCCGTCAAGAAATTGCAGGGTCTGGGTGCTCTGCGCGCGATCGTCGGAAAGATTGGTTTCGACGAAGATATCGATCAATTTTTGCGTGATGCTGGACGCGAGCTTTGGCGTTGCCGCGGTGCTGACAATCTCGAACAGATTGTCCTGCTGGGCAGTGATCTTGATAGCGTTTTGAAGGCCAGCGGCTCGATCGGCGACCTCGCGGTCGGACGACGCGGTTTTGGCAAGGTCGGTGCCCCGCACCACCTTCTCCAGGTTCACCGAAGAGGTTAGCGTCTGGCGAACGGTATCGATGTCGCGCTGCTGATCGCCCATCGCGCCGGCCTCACTGCCGGCGGGCAGGACCGAGCGCATCTGGACGAAGACGCGAGCGCGACTTTCGTAGCGGCTGGGGATCTGACTGACCGCCAGCCAGCCCAACAGGCAGATCGCCCAAGCCACCGCGAGCGCCAGCCAGCGCCTGGTCCACACGGCATGAACCGCGATCCTGACCTCTTCGTAAAGCCCAGTCACCGGCCCGCCTTTTAGAACATGCTCTCGGGGATGATGATCACATCGCCCGGTTCCAAGCGCACATTTGCCTTGGAATCCCCGTTCTTCAGCAGACGGTTGATATTGAGCTGGTACTCGGTCTGCTTGCCGGTTGTCCGATCATAGCGGATCAGGCGAGCGCGGTTGCCCGCGGCATATTCATTCAAGCCGCCCACCGCGATCATGGCGTCGAGAAGCGTCATGTTGGCGCGGTAGGGCAGCGCTGCCGGCTTTTCGGTGGCGCCAACGATCCGCACCTGCTGGCTGTAAGTGCCCGAAAAGCTGTCGACGATGACGCTGACGATCGGATCCTTGATATATTCACGCAGCGCCAGCTTCATATCGTCCGCAAGCATCGCGGGCGTCTTGCCCACGGCTGGCATGTCGTTGACGAGCGGCGTGGTGATACGACCATCCGGTCGCACCTGGACCTTCGCCGACAGTTCAGGGTTGCGCCAGACAAAGATCTGGAGAGAGTCCAGCGGCCCGATAACATATTCGTCGCCGGGCTGCTCACGCTGCGCGACAAAGGCCGCCGGAGGCAGTTCCGGCCGTGCACCACCGACGGTGGCGCATCCCGCCAGCATCGTCGTAGCGAGCAGGGCTGCAGGCAAGGAACTGTACCCTCGCGAAAAGCGCATCGAATAACCTCCGTCGGGCGCAAGCGACCGGCGCAGGGAAGATCACCCTCCCCTGCCGGGCTCCGCTAACTTCCACTTGAAAGTAAGAGGTGAAGATAGGGTTTAGGAGCGCTGTACGACGACCTCGGTGGGGGCCGGGTGTCCCAAAAAGGCACTGGGGCTGGCGGTTGCGCCATACGCACCGGCCAAAAAGATCGCGATGACGTCGCCCACGTCCGCTCGAGGGAGGGTCACCCGATCCGCCAGTCGGTCGAGCGGCGTACACAAGCACCCCACTACCGAAACCTCCTCTTCCGACCCCGAACCGCCTGTCCTGCCAGCAACGGCAACCGGATAGTTGCGGCGCACCACCGTCCCGAAATTGCCACTAGCGGCCAGTTGGTGATGCAACCCGCCGTCCACGATCAGGAAGGTCTCGCCGCGGCTCTCCTTGCGATCCACGATCTGGCTCAGATAGACACCGCACTCCCCGACGAGCCAGCGGCCTAGCTCGATCGCATAGGACGTGCCCGCCGCCGTCAGCGATGAGGCATGTATCGCTTCCGCAAGCGCCGAACCGATTGCCCCAACATCGACCGGCGTATCGCCAGCGAAATAGGGAATACCGAAGCCGCCGCCGAGATTGACGAGCGGTGGCAGATGCCCTGCCTCCTCGCTCAGCCGCTCCGCCAACATGAGAGTCGCTGCTTGCGTCTCGATAAGCGCTCGGCTGTCCAAGGCCTGGCTTCCGGCAAAGATATGGAACCCCCGCCAGTCGGCTCCACGGCGGACGATAGCCTGCACCAGCGCGGCGGCGCGCTCGGCATCGATACCGAACGGTGACGGCCGCCCCCCCATCTTCATGCCGGAGCCTTTCAGCTCCATATCGGGATTGACCCTGACAGCCAGGCGCGGAGTTATCCCGAGCCGCTCGCCGATCCCGATCGCCCGATCCGCCTCACCCTCCGATTCGACGTTAAGTGTGGCGCCCGCGTTGATCGCCGCTTCGAGCTCGCCATCGCGCTTGCCCGGGCCCGCGAAACTGATCGATTTGGCAGCTTTGACCGCAAGCGCCTTCTGCAGTTCTCCGGCGGACGCAACATCGAGCCCATCGACCAATGGAGCGATGGCCGCCAGCAAGGCAGGATGAGGATTGGCCTTGATGGCGTAGTGAAGATCGACGGCGGGAAAGGCGCCTCGGAAGGCGGCGATCCGCGCGGCCACAATGGAGGGATCATAGACGAATAGCGGTGATCCGTGCTCGGCAATCCACTCGGGCGCAGCCCGGCCGCCGATGGTCAATTCACCCGTTTGCGACGCGAACTCCGGCGGCAAAGGACCAAATGGCTTGCTCATTTTCCGCTATCCCCTGCCGCGTTGTCGCGATCTGACTCGGCATTCG
Organism: Sphingomonas sp. IC4-52; assembly: GCF_020707225.1. Taxonomy (NCBI): domain Bacteria; kingdom Pseudomonadati; phylum Pseudomonadota; class Alphaproteobacteria; order Sphingomonadales; family Sphingomonadaceae; genus Sphingomonas; species Sphingomonas sp. IC4-52. The sequence continues at coordinate 1,202,532 of NZ_JAJFEU010000001.1, forward strand.
CCTGCGCCACGCCCTGGTCCTGCACCGACGCGCGAAGCATCGCTCGATCGAGTTTGCCGTTTGCGTTGCGCGGCAGTTCGGATCGCCATTCGAACCGCACCGGTTGCATGAAGTTCGGCAACTCGCGCCGCAATCGTTCCCGCAGATCCGTCTCGCGCGTGTGATCTCCACGGAGGATCACGACAATGGCCTGACCCAGGCGTGCATCAGGAACGCCGATCGCGACCGCCTCCGCAGCCTCCCCGCCGGCGACCACTGCCTCCTCCACCTCTCCGGGACTGATCCGGTTGCCAGCGGACTTGATCATCTCATCGTCGCGGCCGACGAATCGCAGCAGGCCATCATCATCCATCATGGCGGTGTCGCCAGACCAGACCGCCGTGCCACCATATCGGGAGAACGCGGGGGCCGGTCGAAACCGCTGGGCGGTGCGTTCCGGATCCTGCCAATAGCCCTGCGCCACCAGCGGGCCGGCGTGAACCAGTTCACCAGGCTCCCCCGCCGCAGCGCGGCTGCCGTCCGCACCGACGATCATCACCTCGGCATGCGGGATCTCGCGCCCGATCGACTCAGGATGCGTATCGACCAGCGCAGGATCAAGAAACGTGGAGCGGAAGGCCTCGGTCAGGCCGTACATCGGGAACAATTCTGCTTCTGGAAAGCGCTGGCGCAGCGCGCGCACCATGCGGGCCGTGAGTGCGCCGCCGGAGTTGGTGAGCCTGCGCAACCGCTTCGCGGCGGCCGCCGGCCATTCCGCCTCCAGCAACTGAACCCACAATGGCGGCACACCCGCCAAGGTCGTCGCGCCGACACGTTCAACGGCCTTCACAACATCGCGGGGCGTCAGATAATCCAGCGGCGCCACTGCAGCGCCCGCTGCCCAAGTGGAAAACAACTGGTTCTGGCCGTAGTCGAAACTGAACGGCAGCACGCCTAATACCACATCCTCTGGCACGAGACGCAAATAGTGGGCGACACTGTTAGCGCCGAGCCACAGGTTGGCGTGACTGAGCATTACCCCCTTGGGCCGACCGGTAGAACCCGATGTGTACAGGATTGCCGCCAACGCACGTGGATTGCCGGCCGAAGGGGGCAGTTCGTCGCCGGCACCTGGCGCGGTGTGAACGGCCACCGCGGCAACGTCGCCGGCCTCCAGGGTCGAAGCGCGGGCAGGCTGCGTCAACAGCAACCGAGCGCCGCTATCTGCCAGGATATGCGCCACCTGCGCTCGCTTGAGCAGCGGATTGATGGGGACGTGAATTAGGCCGGCCCGGACCGCCGCAAGGGGCATCAAACATGCCTCCCTGGTCTTCGGCAGCCAAGTGGCGACACGATCTCCCTTCGCCAGGTTCTGAGCGGCCAGCCAGCCGGCCAGCCTGCCGACCTGCTCTTCTGCCTGCGCATACGTCAGCACACCGGCGCGATCGACGATCGCAGGCGCACTGCCATCGCCCATGAGTATATGGTCTATCTGTCGCGGCGTCGGATCAAGGGGAACCATCGAGCGGTCATAGCGCCGGGGCGTTGCGGATTTCATCCCCCGGGCTTAACGGCACCCAAGATTTTTGAGGGGACGCAGGTGATTCCGGAAGGCAAACCCGAAGTCGACGCCACGGTGCGCGCCGTGCTCAAGGACGTGCTTGCATTATCGGACGAGCGGGTATCCGCCTTCAACGATTCCACGCCCTTGTTCGGCGCGCTGCCCGAACTTGATTCGATGGCCGTCGCAGGGGTTTTGACCGAGATCGAGGACCGCCTGGGGATCGTGATCGACGATGATGAGGTCGACGGAGATATGCTCGAGACCTTCGGCGCGCTCACCACTTTCGCCGCCAGCAAGACGCTGATCTGAACGTATGGCGGGCACAACTGGCCCGCGCATCGATCATTATCAATGGGCGGGCGGGCGTGAGCTGATGCTTCGCTTCGGCCCCGAGGGCCCGCCTCGCGTGATCGCTGCATTGCCCTTGTTCGAAGAAGGCAATCGCACGCGCGCAGCAATGGTCGACGTCCTGAGGCAGCTCGCAAAGCACGGCATCGCTTCGGCCCTTCCCGATCTGCCCGGTACTGGCGAGAGCCTGGTCGATACAAAGGACGCCACACTGCAGGCCTGGAGGGAAGCGTTCGCCGCCGCTTGCGGGCAGATCGCAGGCCCGGTGCATATCTGTGCGTGGCGAAGTGGCGTGTTGGTTGATGGCCAGGCAGCGGCGGCCAGCCGGTGGTATCTTTCTCCGCAATCCGGCGAGCCCCTGATCCGAGAGCTTGGGCGGGTCCGCGAGCTATCGGGAGGCGCCGATCTGGCGGGGAACCTGCTATCGTCCGAGATGCTGAGCGCCCTGGCACTCGCGCAACCCACGGTGACCGGGCGATTGCGCGTGGTTCGTCTGGATAGCGACATCAAACCGGCCGACCACAAGCTGGCAGGCCGACCATTATGGCGCGCCAGTGAGCCCGATACGGACGAGCAACTGCAGAGCCTTGTGGCGGACGATCTCGCTGCCTGGGTTAGAGCGCAGTCCGAGTGATGGCGGGCGAACGGCGCCTGCCGGCGGAGATGATACAGGCAATTCCGGCGGACTGGTTCGGGTGAACCGCCGACATCTGACCTTTGAATGTGCCGGAGAAACGCTTCTGGGCACGATCGATGAGGCGCCGGGAACGACCGGCCTGCTGATCGTCACTGGCGGCAACGAGATTCGGGCTGGCGCACATCGCGCAATGGCGATGCTTGCGGCTCGCCTGGCGAGCGCCGGCACACCTGTCTTCCGCTATGATCGGCGCGGTGTCGGAGACTCCAGCGGAAGCAACCGGACATTTGCGAACGCCAGCGAAGATCTGCTTGCTGCTGCCGCCACGTTCCGAGCAGTCGCGCCCCAGGTCAGTCGCTTGATCGGGTTCGGAAACTGCGACGCGGCCACCAGTCTTGCGTGGTGGGGGAACGAGGCCGGCTGCAACTCAGTTGTGCTGGCGAATCCATGGGTGGTGGAAAGCGCGGCCAACCTGCCGCCGCCGGCCGCGATCAAGGCGCATTATCTGGCGCAACTGCAAAGCCCGGCGGCTTGGAAACGGATCGCCACCCGCGGGCTCTCGCCTGCCAAGCTGCTCCGCGGGTTGAAGAGGATTGCCGCGCGCGAGGAGGCCACGGATCTGACCTCCCGCACGTTGGAGGCCATCGCTCGCTGGGGCGACCGCGCCACCGTCATCCTGGCTCGCGGTGATGGAACAGCCATCGCCTATGCCGATGCGGCGAGGCGCGCGGGTATTTTCCCGCGCACCATCACCATCGATACCGGATCACACAGCTTCGCTCGCCCGGGCGACGCCGTTGCGCTCGAGCGGGCGATCCGATCCGTCCTCAGCGCGCCCTGATAAAGGCGCGCACGTCCGTGGACAGCTTACGCAAATCCTCATCGCGGACGTACATCATGTGACCGGCATTGTACCAATGCCAGGTAATCCGCCCGTCATTGGGAATGCCGGTTCGGTTCAGTGAATATTCCGCACCGAAGAAGGGCGTCGCAAAGTCGTAATAGCCCTGACCAACGAACACTCGCAGGCCGCTGTTCTCACGCATTGCGCGGCCGATGTACGGCGCAACATTGACATACCCGGCGCCGCCGCGGGGGCCGCCGATCTTCCAGTCCCAGTCGCCGACGCCGCCGATGGAAACGTAGGTGACGTCGGGCGAGTATTTCAGCGTTTCGCGGGCATAGGCGTTCATTGCCGCCGTGTAGGCACCATCGATCGCATAGAAGCTGGGATCATTGTCCGGCTCCTCGCCGGCATTGTCGTAATCCTTGCCCAGATAGCGCGTGTCGAGCCGCCCGATCGTTTGACCGCGATCGCGCAGCAGCTCCTTGTAGAAGCGTCCCGGCGCCAGACGCAGATCGGCACGCGCCAGATATTCCTGCGACACACCGGTGTAGCGGGAGAGTTGCGGAAGAATTGCCTGCCGCTCTTCGGTGGTCAGCGCATTGCCCTTCAGCAAGGCGCTGGCATAGGGGCCGATTGCGAAGGCCTTGGCCTCTGCGATGAACTGTTCAACGGTGGCGGGCCGGTCAGCAACCTTGTTGTGGTACCAGGCGGTCGCGGCCATCGACGGCAGGTTCGTGATGTAGCCGATCTCGTTGCCTGGCGTGTCCGCCGCCGCGCTCAAGTCCAGGATCGATGAGATGAGGATGATCCCGTTGACCGACACGTCGGTGTAGGTACCCTCAAGCTCATTGATGACTGCGGCTGAACGGGTGGTGCCATAGCTTTCGCCGCCGATAAATTTCGGGGCATTCCAGCGACCATGCTCGTTGAGCCACAGCCGGATGAAGGCGGCCATCGACTTGGCGTCCTTCGTCACCCCCCAATAATCCTTGGGATCGGTCTTGCCGAGCGCCCGGCTGAATCCGGTTCCAACGGGATCAATGAAGACGAGGTCGGTGACGTCGAGGAGCGAATCGACGTTGTCGACAATGGGAAAAGGCGGGGCGCCGTCGTCGCGCGCATCGGATGGGATCACCACGCGCTTGGGTCCGAATGCGCCCATGTGCAGCCACAGGGAACCGGACCCGGGACCACCATTCCACAGGAAGGTCACTGGGCGCTTGGGATCGACCGGCCCTTCCTTGATGTAACTGTATGACGTGATGGCAGCGAGAGGCTTGCCATCCTTGTCCTTCAGGTAGGTCTCGCCAGCGATCGCACGATAGTTGATGCGCGTGCCGCCGAAGGTGCCGGAGTGCCGCGTGACCGACACGACGGGCGGTGGGATCGCGGCATCATCCGACCGTTCGGTCTTGGTCTCAGGCTTGTTCTGTGCCGCCAGCGGTGCGGCAATGGCGGCGGTAAACGCCAGGACGAATTTCAGCTTCAAGCGACCCCCCAAGATCTTGTGTCATGCCGGGCACTTTCCGGCACCCAACGGCGTGCCCGTTGGCCCGCAGCGTTTGCGGCACCGGCGGTGCGGGAACAAGCCCGGCATGACAGATCAGGGCATTATTCCGCCGCTTCCGCCATTTTTTCGAAATCCGCCTCCGCCAGGAAGCGCTCCGCATCCAGTGCCGCCATGCAGCCGGTGCCCGCCGCGGTGACCGCCTGGCGGTAGACCTTGTCCATCACGTCGCCGCACGCAAAGACGCCGGGAACGCTGGTGCGCGTGGAGCCGGTTTCGACCTTGATATAATGATCCTCGTCGAGCTCCAGATGCCCGCGGAAGAGCTCGGTCGCGGGATGGTGACCGATCGCGACGAACCCGCCTTCAACATCGAGCCGGGAATGTTCGCCCGTTACCGTATCCCGCAGGTCGAGCGCGACGAGCCCGGCATTGCCGCCGCCATCCACGAACTCACGAACTTCCTTGTTCCACAGCACCTTCACATTGGGATGCGCAAACAGTCGCTCCTGCAGGATCTTCTCCGCACGCAAACTGTCACGGCGGTGGATCAACGTGACGTCATCGGAATGGTTGGTGAGATAAAGCGCTTCCTCGACCGCGGTATTGCCGCCGCCGATGACGGCCACCTTCTTGCCGCGATAAAAGAAGCCGTCGCAGGTGGCGCAGGCGGAAACGCCCTTGCCCTTCATCGCGTCTTCGCTCGGCAGGCCGAGCCACTTTGCCTGCGCGCCGGTAGCAATCACCAGCACGTCCCCCTCGTAGATGTCGCCGCTGTCGCCGGTCAGGCGGAACGGCCGGCGCGTCAGGTCGACGGCGACAATGGTATCCCACATCAACTGCGTACCGACATGCTCGGCCTGCTTCTGCATCTGCTCCATGAGCCACGGCCCCTGGATCACGTCAGCAAAGCCCGGATAGTTTTCCACGTCCGTGGTGGTCATCAACTGACCACCGGGCTGAATGCCCTGAACAAGGATCGGCTTCATGCCGGCGCGTGCGCCGTAGATGGCAGCGGAAAGGCCGGCCGGGCCGGAGCCGAGAATGAGCATGCGAGTCGAGTGTGTCGTCATGCCCCCGATGTAGGGTGCACGACGGATCATGGGAACCATCCCACCGCCCCGGGTTGCGGGGCGCAAAGTGGACGGGCATGTCCTTGCCCCAACAGACTCGCGCTTCCGCAACCCTCCCGATCCCGGGAGGAGAGACAAAGGTTGCAATGACCGACTTCAGCTCCTTCCTCGCCGCCGATCGCGGCCAGCCCGCCCGCCTGATCCACGTCGTTCATCCCGACGACTTCAGCGACTGGCTGGCGCAGCAACCCGTCCGCAGCCGCACTGCCGTCGCGGCGGGCAAGGTGGTGGGAAAGCCGGGCAACCGGGCCATTCTGCCCGGCGATTCGGCCGAGGACTGGTCCATGCTGCTGGTGTGCAACGAGGCGGAAAGCTCACCCTGGCGGATCGCTTCCCTCGGCGATGGCCTGCCCGAGGGAACCTATCGCCTCGCAAAGGGGGAACCGGGCGCGGCCATGCTCGGGTGGGCGCTCGGCCAGCACAAGTTCACCCGCTATCGCACCCCGGAACCACAGGGGCCACGCGTGTTGCTGACCGGAGAGCCGGCGCGAATCGAGGAAATCGTTCGCCTGGCCGAAGCAACCGCCCTGGTCCGCGATCTTGTCGACACCGGTGCATCCGATCTCGGTCCGGCCGAGCTGGAGGCGATCGTCGAGGCTCTGGCTAAAAAGCATGGCGCCACGGTCAACTGCATTCGCGGGGACGTGCTCGCGGACGAGTATCCCATGATCCATGCGGTGGGCCAGGCGGCGGCAAAGAATCGCTCGCCCCGGCTGATCGAACTGGAATGGGGCGACCCCGCCCACCCTCGCGTTGCGTTGGTCGGCAAGGGCGTCTGCTTCGATTCGGGCGGCCTCGATATCAAGCCGTCCTCGGCGATGCGGCTGATGAAAAAGGATATGGGCGGCGCGGCGCACATGATCGCTCTTGCCAGCCTGGTTATGGCGGCGAAGCTGAAGGTCAGGCTGCACCTGCTGATCCCGGCAGTGGAAAACGCCATTGCGGGCGATGCCTTCCGACCTGGCGACGTGCTGCGCACGCGGCAGGGCCTCACCGTGGAAAATACCAATACAGACGCGGAAGGTCGCCTGATCCTGGCTGACGCGCTTACGAAGGCGGCCGAGGGGTCGCCGGAACTGATCCTGGATTACGCGACGTTGACCGGCGCAGCGCGGGTGGCGCTGGGACCTGACCTGCCCCCGCTCTTCACCAATGACGAAACGCTCGCGGCCGACTTCCTGGCGGCAGCAGACGCTGCTCACGATCCGATGTGGCGATTGCCGCTTTGGGACGGTTACGAGGACATGCTGAAGTCGGACATTGCCGACATGGTCAATGCGCCGGACGGCGGCTTTGCAGGCGCGGTCACCGCGGCGCTGTTTCTTCGGAGGTTCGTGCCGAAGAACGTCGCCTGGGCCCATGTCGACACATTTGCGTGGCGCCCGGCTGCCAAGCCGGCCCGCCCGAAAGGTGGCGAAGCGCTCGGCTTGCGGGCAGCCTGGGGCGTGCTGAAAAAGCGATACGGCTAAGCACGAGCTACCTCGCACATCCCAATCAAGCTTGCAGATGTCAGCGTCGCATCAGACGCAATCAGCGTCGTTCCGGCGCGATCCGGCCATCTCAGACTGCGGCAGACCGTAGGCGCTGGCACCTGCGGTCTGCACGCCTGACCGGCAGATCGGATCAGCCAACAGCCGCCGCGATGATCGGCGCGAACTTGGCTGCGGTCAGGCTCGCGCCGCCGACCAGCGCGCCGTCCACCTCCGCCGCGTGGAGCAGCCCGGCGGCATTCTCGGCCGTGACGGAGCCACCGTACAAAAGGCGAATGGCGCCACCCTGCTCCGCCCCGAGTACTTCCACCAGCGCGCCGCGGATGGCGGCATGCATTGCTTCCACGTCAGCAACGGTCGCGACCTTACCAGTCCCGATCGCCCAGATCGGCTCATAGGCAATCGCGAGCCAATCGCCGGCGGCGCCCTCCGGCAACGAGGCGCGGACCTGAGCCGTGACGACCTTTTCCGCCTCACCGGCTTCGCGCTGCTCAAGCGTCTCGCCAACGCACAGGATCGCATCCAGACCATGGCGGCGGCATGCTTCGGCCTTGGCCTTCACGTCCGCGTCGGTTTCACCCTGGCCCTGCCGCCGTTCCGAGTGGCCAACGATGGAAAAGACGGCGCCCGCCTCCTTGATCATCGGTACCGAAACGCAGCCAGTATGTGCGCCGCTGTCCGCAGCATGAACATCCTCGGCGCCGATCGGAAAGCCTGCGCACTGGGCGGCGGGATGGATCAGCGTTGCTGGCACCGCGATTGCCACGTCAACGCGCGGATCGATCGAGGTTGCCACGGCTTCGAGCTCGGCCAGCGCCGCCTGATTGCCGTTCATCTTCCAGTTACCCGCCACGAACTTGCGACGCATGCTCTCTCCCCCTTGTCGGTTGCGCCGTTGCGGTAACGAAGAGGCGCCCTTAAAGCGAGCGCCGTTCAACGGATTGGCGCTGCATGCTCGGGTTCTTTCGTCGTATCATCTATTCACGCTTTGGCATCGTCATCACGATGGGCGTGCTGGGCGTCATCGCGCTGGCATTCGCGCTGGGCGATATCACTGGCCTGCAGAGCGCAGGGGCCAGCGGCGGTACCGTCGCCAAGGTCGGAGGCGAGAGCGTCTCCGAAACCGAACTCACCCGCCGCGTACAGGACGAGTTGCGTGGCGCCCAGCAGCGCTCTCCTACGGCCGACATGAGCCAGCTGGTGGCCGCAGGCGGTGTCGAAAGCGTGCTGGACCGGATGCTGAACGGCCTTGCACTGGAAGCATTTGGCGAGGACCAGGGCATGGTGGTGAGCCGCGCGCTGATCGGCAGCGAGCTTCGCAACATCCCCGCCCTTCAGGGCCCCACCGGCAAGTTCGACCAGGCAATCTATGAGCAGGTGCTCGCCCGCAACCGCCTGACCGATGCCCAGGTCCAATCCGATATCGCCCGGGAAACCATGGTGCAGTTCCTGCTGCGCCCGCAGCTCGGCGCCAGCCAGGTTCCGCAGTCACTTGCCCTCCCTTACGCCTCCTTGCTGCTGGAGCGTCGCGCCGGCCAGATAGCGATGATCCCGGCATCCGCCATGCCGGCCGGCAGCGCACCGACCGACGCGGAAATCCAGACCTGGTACCAGCGCAACGTCGCGCGTTACTCGCTTCCGGAGCGCCGTGTCGCCCGCTACGCCATCGTGACGCCCGAAACAGTGAAGGCACGCGCGACGCCGACCGAGGCGGACATTGCCGCGGCGTACAATGGCGACAAGGCGCGCTGGGGCGCCCGTGAGACGCGGACCGTGTCCCTCGTCACGGTGCTAGATCAAAAGGCAGCAGCATCATTGGCCAGCAAGGTCCGCGGCGGCACTTCCGTGTCCGACGCAGCACGTGCCGCCGGCCTGGAGGCGCGCCGCCTGGAGGGGCAGGACAAGAAGGCGCTGACGCAGGCGAGCTCTGCTGCAGTTGCGGATGCCGTGTTTGGCGCGCAGAGTGGCGGCGTGATCGGGCCCGTGCGCGGCTCGATCGGCTTCGTGGTCGCGAAGGTTGAGAATGTCGCTCAGGTCGCCGGCAAGTCGCTGGCCGAAGCGCGTCCGACGATCGTAGAGGAATTGACGAAGAAAAAGACCGCGGACAGCCTTGCAGCGATCCGCGACGCCCTGGAAGACTCGATCGCAGACAACGCGAACTTCTCCGAACTGGTCGCCGACCAGAAGCTGACGGCGGTCGCCACACCGGCGCTCACCGCGACTGGCATCGACCCGGAAAAGCCGAACGTGCAGCCCGACCCCGCACTGCTGCCGATCCTGTCGGCGGCCTTCCAGTCGGAGGAAGGTGACGATCCTCAGGTTGTCCAGACTGCCACCGACGGCAGCTTCGCGGTGGTTGCGCTGGACCGGATCGTCCGTGCCGCGCCGCGACCGCTGGCATCGGTACGCGATCAGGTGGCGCAAGACTTCGCCGCCGATCGTGCCCGTCGCGCCGCGCGTGCGGCAGCCACCAAGGCGCTTGCAGCGATCAACAAGGGTGCTGCCATCGACAAGGCCCTGGCTGATGCCGGTGTCCGCGGCGGCAAGGTTGAACGGCTGGTTGCCGCACGCTCGCAGGTGAACGCCGATCCGCGAGGCCCCAATCCGGTGCTCGCGCTGATGTTCAGCATGAAGGGCGGCACCGCCAAGATGCTGGAGTCACCGGCCGGGAATGGCTGGCTGATCGTCAAAGTGGAGCAGATTACGCCCGGGGATGCCGCGAAGATCCCGCAGGTGTTGACCGCTACCCGTCAGGATCTCGGCCGCGTGGTCGGCGGTGAATATGCACAGCAGTTCACCGAAGCCGTGAAGAAGGCGATGAAGGCGAGCCGGAACCCGGATGCGGTGGCACGCGTGAAGGCCAGCCTGGTCGGCCAGGGTGGCTCCAATCAGTAACCGAGCCGCCCTCGACGCTCTCGCTGGAGGGCGGCCGGCGCTTGTCTGGCGGCGGCGCATCGCCGACACCGAAACGCCGGTGGCGGCCGCCCTGAAGCTCATCGAGCCGGGCCGCGGCGACTTCCTGCTGGAATCGGTCGAAGGCGGCGCGGTTCGCGGGCGGCATAGCCTGATCGGCCTCGCGCCCGACGTCGTCTTCCGGGCGGAAGGCAATCACGCGTCGATCAACCGCCGCTGGCTGACCGATCGCGACGCATTTGTTGCTTGCGAGGCGCCGACCCTCGCCGCGCTGCGCGATCTGGTCGCCTCCTGCCGGATGGACGTGCCGGAAGAACTGCCGCGCGCGCTGGCGTGCCTGGTGGGGTATTTCGGCTACGAGACGATCGGCCTAGTCGAAGATCTGCCCGCGCCGAAGACTGATGCGCTGGGATTGCCGGACATGATGTTCGTTCGGCCGACCGTGATCCTGGTCTTCGATCGGCTGGCCGATGCGCTGTTCCTTGTCGCACCGGTCTGGCCAAAGGCGGGCCGGTCGGATGAGGCGATCGTTGCCGAAGCCAGTGAACGGCTGGACGCTATCGAGGCGCGGCTGGAAGCGGCGACGCTGCCGCCGCGCGTTCGCGGCGAACCGGCTGAGATCGCTCTGGCGCCAGTGCTACCGGAGGGCCGCTATGGCGAGATGGTGAGGGCGGCGAAAGAGTATATCGTCGCCGGCGACATCTTTCAGGTGGTGCTCGCCCAGCGCTTCACCACGCCTTTCGCGCTTCCGCCTTTCGAGCTTTATCGCGCACTGCGCCGGATCAACCCGTCTCCGTTCCTTTATCACCTCGATCTGCCCGGCTTTGCCCTGACCGGCTCGAGCCCCGAAATCCTCGTCCGCGTGCGTGATGGGGAAGTGACCATCCGGCCGATCGCGGGGACTCGCCCGCGTGGCCGTACGGCAAGCGAGGATGAGGCAAACCGGACCAGCCTGCTTGCGGACCCCAAGGAGCGGGCGGAGCATCTGATGCTGCTCGATCTGGGCCGCAACGACGTCGGCCGGGTGGCCGCCGCCGGCACGGTCAACGTCACCGACAGCTACACCGTCGAATTCTACAGCCACGTCATGCACATCGTCTCGAACGTGGTGGGCCGGCTCGATCCGAAGCATGACGCCATCGACGCGCTGTTCGCCGGGTTCCCGGCCGGCACGGTAAGCGGGGCGCCCAAGGTGCGGGCGTGCCAGATCATTGCCGAACTAGAGGGCGAAAAGCGCGGAGCCTATGCCGGAGGCGTCGGCTATTTCTCGCCGGATGGATCGATGGACTCCTGCATCGTCCTGCGAACGGCGATTGTGAAGGACGGCACCATGCATGTTCAGGCGGGCGCCGGCATCGTCGCGGACAGCGACCCCGCCTATGAGCAGCGCGAGTGCGAGGCAAAGGCGGGTGCCCTTCTCGCCGCGGCGCGAGAGGCGATTGCACAAGCCAGCGCTGGCGGGTTCGGACAGTGAACGCCGCCGCGCACCAGTTGCTGGTCTATGATCTGGCGCCGGATTATCTGGATCGGCGTGGAGAGTTCCGCGAGGAGCATCTTCGCCTCGCCTGGACGGCGGCAGATACCGGTAATCTGGTGCTGGGCGGGGCGGTGGGCGAGCCCGTGGCATCTGCACTGCTGCTGTTCCGTGACCGCGCCAGCGCCGAAGCCTTCGCGAAGGCAGATCCCTATGTATTGCAGGGGCTGGTGAAAGCGTGGCGGGTCGAGCCCTGGCACACGGTGGTGGGCGCGCACGCAGCCACCCCGCTGCGGCCGGGCGCGGACCGGTAACAACTCTTCCCCAGGCACGCGGTCGTGGATAGGCTGCGACCATGCGCTTCTTGTCCATCGTCGCTTCGACCGCCGCTCTCGCAACCGCCCTCCCCGCCACGGCCCAGACCACGCAGCCGGTGGCGACGCCCGCCAATCCAGCACCGGCCCCGTCCGCATGGCCAAGCAAGGAGGCAGACGTCACGCTGCCGGCGTTCCGGTTCAAGACGGGCGAGACCATGGACGTGCGGATGCACTACACCACCCTCGGCACCCCCCATCGCGGCGCCGACGGGCAGATCGACAATGCCGTCATGGTTCTCCACGGCACGGGCGGGACCGGCAAACAATTCTTGTCGCCGCAGTTCGCCGATGAACTCTACGGGCCCGGCCAGCCCTTCGACATTCGTACCCACTATGTGATCCTGCCGGACAACATCGGGCATGGCGCCTCGTCCAAGCCCTCCGACGGCAAGCGAATGGCGTTCCCCAAATATGACTATGACGACATGGTCGCCGCACAGAAGGCAATGCTGGAGAAGCTCGGCGTCACCCGGCTGAAGGTAATCCTCGGCACGTCAATGGGATGTATGCATGCCTTTGTCTGGGGTGAAACCTTTCCCGGGTTCGCGGAGCGGCTGGCGCCATTTGCCTGCTTGCCGGTGCCGATTGCCGGGCTGAACCGGATGTGGCGCAAGCTGTCGATCGACGCGATCCAGGCGGACCCGGCGTGGAGGGGCGGCAATTATACGGCGCAGCCGGAACAGGGCCTGCGCACCGCAGCAAGCCTGTCGATCATCGCGGGCGCGAACCCATTGGCGCTGCAGAAGCAATATCCGACGCGGGCGGCATCCGAGGCGTTCCTGGCACAGGCGTTCGCGCGCAACAGTGCTGGCCGCGATGCCAACGACTACATCTACCAGCTGGACGCCTCACGAAACTACGATCCGTCGGCGGCGCTGGAGAAGATCACCGTCCCGGTATTGTGGATCAATTCCGAGGACGATTTCATCAACCCGTCCGGCTACGGGATCACGGATGCCGCCGCCAAGCGCATGCCGCACGCGACCTTCCGGCTGATCGCCGCGAGTCCGGAGACGAAGGGTCACGGCACCCACACATGGGCGAAGTTCTGGAAAGCGGACCTCGCGGGGTTGCTGAGGGAGCCAGTTACCTCGTCGCCGCGCTGATCCCCTCGCCCGGCGCCCGCCGACGCATCAGCGCCGGGGCTCATCCTCCAGATCGATATCGGTGCGGGCCTCTGGCGTCGAGGCTTCCTGCTCCCGACGCGCCTGCTGGCGCTCCGCGGCCCAAGCCTGACCCGCCCCGACGCCGCATCCGGTCTGCCCGCCCGTACCGATCGGAGAGCAGGTGTTGGGAAGGCCGCCGGCCACCCTGCCCACGCGATCCACGGTTGCGGCACGATTCACCCAGCTCTGATTCTGGGCCGGCACCTCGGGCGGGCGGCGCAATCCCTTGGGGACGCGGAACTGCTCGTTCGGATCGAGGCGGCTGCACACCACGATCTCATCCGCCGCGGCGGTCGGGCACTTCTCGTTCCCGGTCAGCGTCACTTGCCGGATACGCTGCGGCGGCTGGCCGCTTTCCGCCTGCGACTGGGCCATGGCGGCGGCGGGAATGATCGCGGCCGAAGCGGCGGCGGCAAAGACGAGGGAGCGAAACATGGAAGGCGACCTCCTGGGGCAATCACACAACGATCGCAGCGGCGGCTTTATCCCGCGTGAACGTCGCGCCCGCGCCTACGCGAGATTACGCCAGCGCAACAGTCGTTGCGGCTTGCCCGCGTTGCGCTATGGACCGGGCACATGATCCTGGTCGTCGACAATTACGACAGCTTCACCTGGAACCTGGTCCATTATCTGATGGAATTGGGGGCCGAGGTACGCGTCGAGCGCAATGATGCGCTGACCGCGGCGGAAGCGCTTGCGTCAAACGCCACCGGTTTCCTCGTGTCTCCTGGGCCATGCACGCCCAACGAAGCCGGGATCAGCCTTGATCTCGTCGCCGCCTGTGCCGAGGCGCGCCGGCCGTTGCTGGGCGTTTGCCTGGGGCATCAGGCGATCGGGCAGCATTTTGGCGGACGCGTGGTTCGCGGCGGCCTGATGCACGGTAAGACAAGCGCGATCGAACATGATTCGACGGGTGTCTTCGCCGGCCTGCCCTCGCCCTTTACGGCCACCCGCTACCATTCGCTGGTGGTGGAGGATGTGCCTGACGTGCTCGTCCCGAACGCGGTCGCCGCGGATGGATCGGTGATGGGCCTGCGCCATCGCGACTTGCCGATCCATGGCGTACAATTCCATCCGGAGAGCATCGCAACGGAGCATGGCCACGATCTGCTGGCGAACTTCGTCGCGCTGACCGGCGCCAAGGCAACCTCATGACCACCATTTCCCTGCTGCCCAACCCGTCCACCCCGCTGTCGCGCGAAAGCGCGGCACAGGCGTTCAGCGACATTCTGGATGGCCGGGCCAGCGACGAGGCCGTGGCGCGATTCCTGATCGACCTGTCCGACCGGGGTGAGACCTCCATCGAGATTGCCGAAGCGGCCCGGGCGCTCAGGGACCGCTTGATCCCGATCAGCGCCCCGGCGGAAGCGATCGACGTGTGCGGAACCGGAGGCGACGGGCACCATACGCTCAACGTGTCCACCGCCGTCAGCCTGGTTGTGGCCGCCTGCGGGGTGCCGGTAGCGAAGCATGGTAACCGGGCGGCCTCGTCCAAGGCGGGCGCGGCCGATACGCTGGAGGCTCTTGGCCTCGACATGGAACGGGCAGGCGCGCTGGCAGAAGAGACGCTGAACGAACTCGGCATCTGCTTCCTGTTCGCGGCCAATCATCACCCGGCCATGAAGCGGATCACGCCCATCCGGCGGCAGATCGGCAAGCGGACGATCTTCAACCTGATGGGACCGCTAGCCAATCCCGCGCATGTCACTCGCCAGCTGATCGGGATCGCTCGTCCGGATTACGCGCCGGTCTATGCCGACGCGCTGGAACAGCTCGGCACACAAGCGGCGCTGGTGGTGTCCGGCGAAGAGGGGCTTGACGAAGTCTCGGGCGCGGGTCCGACCATCGCGGTTGCGATCGGCGCCGTCGATGTTGGCGCGCGCATCGTTCCGGAGGATGCCGGTGTCCGACGCCATCCGATTGATGCGATCAGGGGCGGCGATCCCGCGCACAATGCGGCGGCGCTTCGGCAATTGCTGACGGGAACGCACGGTGCGTATCGCGACGCGGTGCTCCTCAACGCCGCCGTGGCACTGACCCTGGTTGGCGAACCGCTGGAAAGCGGCGCACGCCGCGCGGCAGAGGCCATCGACAGCGGCGCTGCGAACGACCTGCTCAACCGCTGGATCGCCTGGGCATGACGATCCTCGATCGGATCCTCGCCACGAAGCGCGAGGAAGTTGCGGCACGTCGGCGGGAGCGCTCGGTAGGGGACCTCGATGCACTGGCGCGGTCGCAGACCGCACCCAGGGGCTTCAAGGCGGCACTGGATCGGATCCGCAGTTCCTCGAAGGGCGACGCCGCACCGCGCTATGCGTTGATCGCCGAGATCAAGAAGGCCAGCCCGTCCAAGGGCCTGATCCGTGAAGACTTCGATCCGCCTGCCCATGCGCGCGCCTATAGCGAAGGCGGCGCTGCCTGCCTGTCGGTGCTGACCGACCACGAGTATTTCCAGGGGCATGAGGATTATCTGATCGCCGCGCGGGCGGCATGTGACCTGCCGGTCATTCGCAAGGACTTCCTGGTCGATCCCTGGCAAGTGGCGGAGGCCCGCGCCATCGGTGCCGATGCGATCCTCATCATCATGGCAGCGCTGGACGACGGTGCCGCCGCCGAGATCGAAGCCGCGGCGATCGAGCGCGGCATGGATGTGCTGGTCGAAGTGCATGACGCTGAGGAACTGGAGCGGGCACTGGCACTCCGCTCCCGCCTCATCGGGGTCAACAATCGCGATCTGCGAGATTTTTCCGTCAGCTTCGACCGCACCTTCGAGCTGGTTGGCCAGGCGCCCGCCGGATGCACCTTTGTCGCCGAAAGCGGGCTCAACACGCGCGCGGACCTCGATGCGATGGCCGAACATGACGTGCGCTGCTTCCTGATTGGCGAATCGCTGATGCGCCAACCGGATGTCGCCGCCGCCACGCGTGCCCTAGTCGGGTGAGCCAGCTCACGCATCTCGATGAAGCGGGCGCCGCGCGGATGGTGGACGTCGGCGGCAAAAGCGAGACTGCGCGAGAGGCGGTGGCCGAGGGGCGCATCACCATGTCCGCCGAGGCCGCAAAGGCGATCGCAGATGGCGCGGTGGCGAAGGGCGACGTGCTGGCTGTCGCCCGCGTCGCGGGGATCATGGCGGCCAAACGGACCAGCGATCTGATCCCCTTGTGCCATCCCCTGCCCCTGTCCAAGGTGACGATCGACCTGGCAGTAGGCGCCGACGGCGTGTCCGCAACGGCTACTGTGGCGACCAGCGGAAAAACCGGGGTCGAAATGGAAGCGCTCACCGCCGTCTCTGCGGCGCTGCTGACAATCTACGACATGGCCAAGGCGATCGACAAACGCATGACGATCAGCGGTGTGCGCCTGCTCGCCAAGCGCGGCGGCAAGTCCGGCGACTTCACCGCCTGAAGCCGGATGACCGGCGGTGGAGGGCTCGCGCGAAGGTCATTGATCGGGCTGTCCCTGCCAGGCGTAATCTGCCACTCCGCACCTATGAGCAACTTGCTTCCCGTTGCCGAGGCACAGGCTCGCCTCCTGGCCGCCAACCCGCCGGTCTCTGCCGAAACCCTGCCCATCACGCAGGCCATCGGGCGCTGGGCCGCCGCTCCCATCGCCGCGCAGCGGACTCAGCCGGCGCACGACCTTTCGGCAATGGATGGCTATGCCCTTCGGTTCGACGACCTGCCCGGACCGTGGCAGGTGATCGGCGAAAGCGCGGCGGGCAAGCCCTTCGCTGGCGAGGTCAACCCGGGCGAGGCAGTTCGCATCTTCACCGGCGCAGTGATGCCGACCGGGGCCGATACCGTATTGGTGCAGGAAGAAGCGCAGCGCGACGGGGAACGCCTGATCCTGAGCGGTGAAGGACCGTCCAAGCGAACCGGCAATGTGCGTCGCCGCGGCCTCGACTTTTCCGAAGGCGATACGCTGGTATCCGCCGGCGAACGGCTGACGCCGGCACGACTGGCGGTTGCAGCGACTGGCGGGGCCTATGAAATCACCGTCAGGCGCCGTGTTCGCGTGGCGATTGCGGCGACGGGGGACGAACTGGTTGATCCAGGCGCAGCACTCGTTGCGAACGCGCTGCCCGAATCCAATCGGCTTCTGCTGCGTGCCTTGCTCGCCGATCTGCCAATCGAAGTCATCGACCTGGGCATTCTGCCGGACCGGCTTGACGTGCTGACCGATGCGTTCGCGAAGGTGGAGGCGGACCTCCTCGTCACCACCGGGGGCGCTTCGGTCGGCGATCACGATCTTGTGCAGCCTGCCCTTCGCGCGGCTGGCGCAAATATCGACTTCTGGCGCGTCGCGCTTCGCCCGGGCAAGCCGCTGATGGCGGGCCGCCGCGGCGACATGGCCGTGCTCGGGCTGCCCGGCAATCCGGTATCGGCGTTCGTGACGACCATCCTGTTCGTTAAACCATTGATCGCGCATCTTGCAGGTGCGGCCGACCCGTTCCCAATCAGCACCCACGCGGTTCTTGGCGAGACGATACCTGCCAACGGGCCACGCACCGATTACATGCGGGCGGAGCTGCGCGACGGCCGGGCATTCGTGGCGAGCATTCAGGACAGCTCGATGTTGCTCACCCTTGCTCGCGCGGGCTGCCTCATCGTACGCCCCCCGCACGATCCGGCACGAGAACGCGGCGACTCGGCAGAAATCCTGATGATCGCTTGACGCCCGGTAAAGCGTTCCTTAAAGGTTCTTCGTCTGTTCGCGACGGAGGCGATGCGGTGCTTACCAGGAAGCAGCACGAGCTGATCTGTTTCATCAACGACCGGTTGGCTGAGACCGGCGTGTCCCCTTCGTTCGAGGAAATGAAGGAAGCGCTGGATCTCAAGTCGAAGTCCGGCGTGCATCGTCTGATCTCGGCGCTGGAGGAGCGTGGCTTCCTTAGACGCCTGCCGAACCGTGCGCGTGCGCTTGAAGTGCTCAAGATGCCAGAACGGGCGGAGGTGAAGCAATCGCCGACGCCCGCCTCCACGCGCCGCATCGTGCCGGAACCTGCCAATGATGTGGTGGAAGTGCCGCTGCATGGCCGGATTGCCGCGGGTGTGCCGATCGAGGCCATCGAAGGGGCAAGCACGCTGCCAGTGCCGGCCGCCCTGCTGGGCTCAGGGGAGCATTTCGCCCTAGAGGTTGCGGGCGATTCCATGGTCGAGGCCGGCATTCTGGACGGCGACTTTGCGCTTATCCGCAAGCAGGACGTGGCGCGCGACGGCGAGATCGTCGTTGCCTTGATCGAGGATAGCGAGGCGACCTTGAAGTATTTCCGTCGTGAAGGCGCGATGATCCGTCTCGATCCCGCCAACCGTGCTTATGATCCGCAGCGTTATGCCCCGGCTCAGGTGCGGGTACAGGGCAAGCTTGCCGGGATCCTGCGCCGCTACGCCTGACCCGTTCGGCCTTTCCGGCGATTTTCCGTTAAAGAGCAGCTGCGTGGCTGGCGGCAGCAGGTAGACGCAACCGGATACTTAGCGCTGAACTGATCCGGCGGCGTGATGCTAATCACCTAGAAATGTCGCGTCGAGATGGCAGCTTTCAGGGCTGTCCAGAACGTGCGCTTGACGTGGCCGACACCCACGGGTGGGCGTCGCCGGGACGGTGAACCGTACGCACATTCCCCGTCGCAAGCGTGATTGCGATACCGCCTGTGCTCTCCAGCGCTGGGCGATCGAGCCGCAGCCAGCGCGGGTTGCATCCGCGGGGAAGGCGGCGATCGCTGACAACGATATCCGCTGCACGACAAGCGGCGATCATGTCGGCAATCGGCACCAGATAAGCGCTTCGGGTCGCCAGGACGCGCCATGACCGATCGCCATTGGACAAGGTGGCACGGCACAGATCCCGGCTGCAGCTTGCGTGCGCTTGTTCGGACAGCGGCACCAGCTCTTCCTCCGCGCCTCCCGCTTCGGCGAGCATATCGCGCGCATAGTCACCGGCCCGTTCCCGCAACAGCGCGGTCTGTCCGTCCGTCATGTGTAACGCCACGTGCCTGCCATCGCGGGTGACGAGCACATCCGGTGGCGGAGTGAGCAGGGTCCACACCGTTCCGACCGCAATCGGAAGGAGACCGAACGGCCGCCAGCTGGTGCGCCACAGGGCGAGCCAGAGGCCGCCAGCAACGATGAGACCGAAAGCGACGCCCGGCATGACTGGTATTGCCGTTGTGGCCCCGGGCGCGGCCGCCGTGACATGGGCGATCCAGAGCAGGACGGCGAGCGCCTGCCCCGTCAGCCACCAGATCGGCGCACCGAGCGAAACCGCGTCGACCAGCAGGGCAAGCGCCTCCAGCGGCATGATGACGAACGTCGTCAGCGGGATCGCCACGATGTTAGCCAGCGCGCCGTAAACCCCGGCCTTGTGGAAATGGAATATGGCGATCGGCATCAGCGCCACCTCGACCGCCACACCGGTGAGAAGAAGCGAGCCGCCGCCGCGCAGGAGCCGCCTGGGCCACCCCTCGTCCCGCGGCCCGAACCATTCGCGGACTCGGTGATGCTCCGCCAAGGCAATGATGGCGGTGACCGCGGCAAAGGAGAGCTGAAAGCTGGCCCCTGCCAGCGCCTCCGGCCACATCAGCAGGACGACCAGCGCACCGGTTGCAACCAGACGCAGGGTGAGCGCTTCCCGCCCCAGCGCCATGGCCGCGAGCACCAACAGGGCAGCGATGCAGCTGCGGATTGTGGGCACCTCGCCGCCGGTCAGCCAAGTATAGCCGAGGGCAGCAGCCGCTCCGAGCGCGGCGGCCAGGAGCGGCACCCGGCCAGTGAGCGCCAGCCGCAGGTTGAGGGCCAACAACCGCGTGGCGAGCAGCATGGTCAAACCGACCGCAGCGGTGATGTGGAGCCCACTGACGGACAGAAGGTGCGCCAAACCGGACGCCCGCATCGCCTCCTGATCGGCCTCGTCGATACCGCCGGTGTCGCCCGTCGCCAGCGCAGCCGCGATGCCGCCGGCACTGCCGCTCAGCCGCGCCTGGATGTGCCGGGACAATCGGGTTCGCACGGGTTCATTCGAGCTACCCCCTGACAGGATCCTTACAGGTCCGAGCGCGCGCCCAGTGGCGCCAATGCCGTCAAACCAGGCGACACGCGCGAAATCATAGGCTCCCGGCACGACAGGTGGCGGAGGAGGCATCAAGCGCGCGCGCAACGCCACCGTTGCGTGCGGTACCAGCCCTGCCGGCACGTCACGGTCCAGAACATTCACGCGGATTCGGATCGGCCGGTTGGCGGGCGCAGGATCGGTCCATTGAAGGTCTGTTAGACGAAGCCGCACCAAGCTGCGGGCGGGCAACTGATCGACCTTCTCCACGCGGGCGGTGAGGTGAGCGACGATGGGGCGCTGCAACACCGGCGCAGCGGCGCGATCAGCCTTGGTCCAGATCAGCCCTACGCCGAGCGAAAAGGCAGCCGCGCTGATGGCAACCACGCGGCCGGTTCGCCCGCCACGCCCCAGGGCAATAGCAAACAGCATGACAGCAAGCCCCGCCAGCAGCACGCCTCGCCAACCGATGCTGTCCGGAAGAACGAACCACGCTGAAATCCCCGCCCCCAGCATGACCGGCAGCCACAGGGGTAACTGATCCCGTTCCGCATCCAGCCGGCTTTCCAGCCATGCCCGTGCGGTTTGAAGCGCCGAGAGGTGCGTGCTAGGGGGCTGCGCGGCAGTTGTCGCCATGATCGTTTTCCAGCCTGGGAGCTAGCGCGCTTGAGCGCAACCACAGATACCGGCACGCCTGCTGTCGTAACCCGCTTTGCCCCGTCGCCGACGGGCTTCCTTCATCTGGGCGGCGCCCGTACCGCCCTGTTCAACCTGCTGTACGCCCGCCACTACGGCGGCCGCTTTCTCCTGCGCATCGAAGATACCGATCGCGCCCGCTCCACCCAGCCGGCGATCGAGGCGATCCTGTCCGGGATGCGCTGGCTCGGCCTCGATTGGGACGGCGAGGAAGTCTATCAATCCAGCCGCGCGGCACGCCACGTGGAAGTGGCCGAGGCCATGATTGCCGCTGGTGCCGCCTATCGCTGCTACATGACGTCCGAGGAAATCGAGACGATGCGAGCAGAGGCTCAAGCGAAAAAGCAGCCGCTGCGCATTCGCTCACCCTGGCGCGACCGAACCAATGACGATGCGAACGCTCCGTTCGTCGTTCGCCTGAAGGCGCCGACGGAGGGCGCAACTACGATCGAAGATCGGGTTCAGGGCGCCGTCACCGTGCAGAACGCCGAACTGGACGATCTGGTGCTGCTGCGCTCGGACGGCACGCCGACCTATATGCTGGCGGTTGTGGTCGACGACCACGACATGGGCGTGACCCATATCATCCGCGGCGACGATCACCTCAACAACGCGTTTCGCCAGTTGCCCATCATCAAGGCGATGGGATGGCCCGAGCCCGTTTATGCCCACATCCCCCTCATCCATGGCAGCGACGGTGCCAAGCTGTCGAAGCGGCATGGCGCGGTTGGCATTGAGGCGTATCGCGATGAGCTCGGCATCCTGCCCGAAGCGCTCGACAATTATCTTCTCCGGCTGGGCTGGGGTCACGGCGACAATGAGATCATCAGCCGCGAACAGGCGATCGGGTGGTTCGACCTGAGCAGCGTCGGCAAGTCGCCGTCGCGATTTGATCTGAAAAAGCTCGAGAACCTGAACGGTCACTATATCCGAAGCGCCGATGACGCCCGGCTGGGCGAACTCGTGTCGGACCGGCTTGGTCTCGCACAAGGTGATGCTCGGCGGCCGCTTATGGTTGCGGCCATGCCTGCGCTGAAGCCACGTGCCGCCAATTTGAACGAACTGGCCGATGGCGCACGCTTCCTTCTGGTTACTCGCCCGCTCGACATCGCTGCCGATGCGGAGCCGCTTCTTGCCGGGGACGCGCGGGTCACGCTTGCAAAGGTTCATGCCGCGCTTGACGCTGTAGCCAAGTGGGATACGGAGGCGCTCGAAGAAGCGGTGCGGCAGGTTGCCGAAGCGCAGGGCTTGAAGCTCGGCCAGGTGGCCCAGCCGCTCCGTGCCGCACTCACCGGCCGCCGGACCTCGCCCGGAATCTTCGACGTGCTCGCACTGTTAGGCCGGGACGAAAGTCTCGCCCGCATCGCCGATCATGCCGCGGATCAAACGGCCGCCCAGGGGAAGGACGAAAAGAATGACTGACGCCAAGCTGTCCCTCGCGGATAAGAACTTCGGCTATCCCGTGCTGTCCGGCACGGTCGGGCCCGACGTGGTCGACATCCGCAAGCTGTACGGCCAGACGGGCGCCTTCACCTATGACCCCGGCTTCACCTCCACGGCATCGTGCCAGTCGAAGCTGACGTACATCGACGGTGACGAGGGCGTTCTCCTGCACCGCGGCTATCCGATCGGTGAGCTGGCCGAAAAGTCGAGCTTCATGGAGGTCGCGTACCTCCTGCTGAACGGCGAGTTGCCCAAGGGCGACGAGCTGAACAAGTTCGAGAACACGATCACCCGCCACACCATGCTGCACGAGCAGCTGGCGACCTTCTATCGCGGGTTCCGCCGCGACGCGCATCCGATGGCGATCATGTGCGGCGTCGTCGGCGCGCTTTCCGCTTTTTACCACGATTCGACCGACATCCACGATCCGCAGCAGCGCATGATCGCGTCGCATCGCCTGATCGCCAAGATGCCGACAATCGCGGCGATGGCGTACAAGTACAGCGTCGGGCAGCCGTTCCAGTATCCGGACAATTCGCTGAGCTACACCGGCAACTTCCTGAAGATGACCTTCGGCGTGCCGGCCGAGCCCTATGAGGTGAACCCGGCGGTCGAAAAGGCGATGGACCGGATCTTCATCCTCCACGCCGATCACGAGCAGAATGCGTCGACCTCGACCGTGCGTCTCGCCGGTTCGTCGGGCGCCAATCCGTTCGCGTGCATCGCGGCCGGCATCGCCTGCCTGTGGGGCCCGGCGCATGGCGGCGCCAACGAGGCAGCGCTCAACATGCTGCAGGAAATCGGCACGCCGGATCGCATCCCCGAGTTCATCAACCGGGCGAAGGACAAGAACGATCCGTTCCGTCTGATGGGCTTCGGCCACCGCGTGTACAAGAACTACGATCCGCGCGCGACGGTGATGCAGAAGACCGTGCGTGAAGTGTTCGAGGCACTCAACGTCAACGACCCGCTGTTCGAGACCGCGCTGCGGCTGGAAGAGCTGGCGCTCAGCGACGATTACTTCATCGAGAAGAAGCTGTTCCCGAACGTCGACTTCTATTCGGGCGTGATCCTGTCCGCGATCGGCTTCCCGACGTCGATGTTCACCGTGCTGTTCGCCCTTGCCCGCACCGTCGGCTGGGTCGCGCAGTGGAACGAGATGATCACTGATCCGGATCAGAAGATCGGTCGTCCGCGTCAGCTCTACACCGGGCCGACTGCACGTTCGTACGTGCCGCTGAACGAGCGCTGAGATGCGGCGCTGGCGCCCGGTGCTGTTCGCGCTGGGCGCCGTGCTTGCCCTGGTCGGCCTGCTGTGGGTCGGTCAGGGCCTTGGCTATGTGAATTGGCCATCGTCCAGCTTCATGCTGGACCAGCGGGTTTGGGCGGATCGCGGCGCCGGAGTCGCCGTAGTGGGGCTCCTCCTCATATTGGTCGCTCGCCGCCTGCGCTGACCAGCGAGCCACGCACCAACCTGTCAGCGCTTGAACATATAGCTGACGCTTAGCGTCGCTTGGGCGCCCTCATAGTCGAACAGATCGTTGTCGCTGGCGCGCCGCTGATAAGATCCGCGCACGCTCATGCGCACCTGTCGACGCGCATAGTCGAGGCGCAGGGTGGCGGCATCGACCCGGTCCCTGGTGATCGATAATCCTCTCGGTGCCGCGACCAGCCGAAAGTTACGTTCCGCACGCGAGAGCGCCGCACCAACCTGCACCAACGGGGTCAACGCATAGGTAAACGAGCCAACATAGTTGGTCTGCCGAACGAAATCGGAGGAGAAGCCGGGTGAGACGGCAAGTGCTCGATCGGTCTCAGCGGCCAGGAGGACCCTGCCCCCAAGCCGAAGCGTGGCCGAGAGATCCCAGTTCAGGCCGTCATAGCGCTCGGCACCCCTGAGGCTTACTGGCGAGCCCAGATCGGAATAGCTGATCGAGCCCACCAGCTGAAGGGGCGCGCCCAGGCGGCGATCGAAACGCACACCGGCACTGGTGATCCGGAAGGTCGGCACCTGCGTCGCGGCAAGTCTTCGCCGCTGGTCATAGGAGAAATCACGCCGTTGCACGAAGATCGTGACGATGCCGATCGATGGCTGGGCATAGTTCAGCTCGCTGCCGTAACGGACTTCCTCGACGTCCTGCCCTCGCCGCAGTCGCGCGCTGTTTGCGGTCTCCGCGTAGCGAACGTGTGCGCTAGGGCGAATGCCGATGTCGGGGCCGCATAGGAGTGTCGCCCCGACTTCCTTGAGCGTTTGCACATTTTCTGCCGACCCGGCGGACACGTCCGGGATGATCGACAGATCGATGAGGTCGCTTTGGCGGCGCGCATAAGCAACATTCGGGGCGACAGTGCAGAAAGCCACCGGCAGTTTCGCCTGAGCGCCGAAGGTTATGCGTTCGCGATTCAGGCGGCTGTTTCGCGCATAGGAATCATAACCGATGCTGCCGCGCGTGGTGATTGACGCTCGCCCTCTCGGCAGGGTCATGTCCAGCGATGCGGTGGGAAGGACACGCAGGTCCTCGTTCTCGAGTCCGCGCAGCCGGGCTGCAGCATCGCCGCCCCGCGCAATATTGGTATCGTAGAGAAGGTCGTTTGAGACTGTCAGGGTGACCGATCGCGCAGGTACGGAGAACGTTCGGCCGAGCGGTTGCGCCACCTGCCCCCAAGCCGCTCTCGGAAGCAGGGCTGCGCTGCCCGACAGCAACAAGACGCTCGGAGCCCTCATGCCGGCTGTCCCCGTCCGCCGGCAGTGATGCGCCACTTTCGCCAGCGCCGGAGCAGCACGCGGCGCATGGTTCCCAGAAAGTTGTGCGTGATGTCGTATGGGCGGCCCTGCCGCGCGGCGGCACCGACCTCCAGGTCTCGCATGATCGGTACTGGCTGGAGCGAAGCACGAACGGCGGCGGTGCGCGCCGCGATCATCCGTTTGCGCTGCGCTTGAGCTGGCTGCATCCGCTCGATCTCTTCGATTGGCAGCGGCGCTGTTTCGATTGCGGCGGCCGCTTGGGCAGAATGCAGGAATGCCTCGCCTGCCGCCGTACGACTCATGATCAGACTGCGCCCGTCCTTTTCCTCAAAGCTTGGGTAACCCGCGGCGTCGCCGTACCAGGCGTCCGCGCAGGCGATATCCGCCACCCCACCCACTGCGTCTGGACAGATCTTGCAGCGGAATTGCACCTGCCGGCTGAGGTGCCTGCCCCAGCTTTCGGCGTAGGACATCTCGCCAGACCTGCCATCAGCCGTGCGAGCGACTGTCAGGCCGGGCCAACCCTGCCCGCGATAACGAAACTCGACGACGTCGCCCTGCTCGAGCCCCATGGCGCGCAAAATATCGGCTGCCCCGGCACTGCTCGGAAGCCCGCCGCAGAAGAAGGAAAGCACCAACGGCACGTGCTTTGCCACGCGGGTGTCATATCGGCCGAGTTGCCGAAGCGCAGAGACATCGCAGGGCTTACCGACAAAGGCGAATCGCCCGCCTTGTGCGAGAGCCTCTTCGATCGCCGCCAGCGGAGACGACGAGGCGTAGCGGGATCCGGCTCCGGCAAGCACCTCTTCGCGAGTGGAGGACCATCGAACTCGGTTACCCGTTGGATGCTTCGGGTCCGGCTCAATGTGCAGCACTCGGTCAACCGTTCCTTGCTCAAGAGCATGGATTAGCAGCGCCGATAGAGCTCCGCCTGAAGCGCCATGGAAGCGGACCTCGGGATCGGACGCGGCGCCGGTAAGCGTCTGTCGCCAGGGTCCCCATAAAGGGTGTTGGTGCCGCTCCTCCTTTGACCAGGGCGCAATGACACTGCCGGGGCAGGAGCCGGCGATCCGTGCCTCGGCGGCCTCCGTGACGGGGCAGAACTGCCTGGGTCGTGCAAAGCCCGCCGCGTCCGTCGCCATCCCGATCGCGCCAGAGGATACTCCGGCGCATAGTCCGCACCCAGTACACAGATCGGCAGCGAGGACACGCGTAACGGTTGGTGATGCCGCAATCATGCCGATGCGCTCACGGCAAGAAAGGTCGAACGAAGGGTGTCGCGATAACCGGCAAGCAGGCTCTGCACCCGCCTCATTCCCGCTGCCTCCTGATCTGCCAATGCAGCTCGGTTAGCCAGCGCTTGCAGGATCAGATTGGTCGCTTGCTCCTCATTCATGCCGGTGACGGGCACCATTGTTTCGTAATCCAGCAAACCGAAGAGCCCGCCGAACTTGCGACTATACGCAACCGGAACGACAGGAACCCCTGCGGAGAAGGCAGCAATACAAGCATGCATCCGAGCGCCGACGAGCAGGTCGAGCCCCGAAATGTAGCTCTTCGCATCGGAGGGCGTGGCGAAGTTTGGCACCCGGACCACACCGGGGAACTCGGCGGCTAAGCGATCACACAAGGCGCCATCATCGTCCCGCGGATCCCGATTGCTGGTCGCATGCGGCACCAGATGGACCTCTATGTCCTCCCTCAAGCACAGCCTTGTCAGCAGTCCGCGAGTAAGGCGGGCATAGTCATAAGAGAGGCCGAAGCGGTTGCTTCCCCGTTCTGCCTCATCAAACAGCAGTCCGGAGGGGTTCACCCCGATCCGCAGGAGCGGTCCCCCGCGTAGATGCGAGCGATCCTCGAACGGAAGCTCAAACGCGACATCTACCGCGAGCGTCACCGCTGCCGAGGGTGCCATCCGTCGTGCTACATCGCGAGAGAGCTCGTCGCGTACGAACAAGGCCCGGCTGCGTCCCATGACGAACGCGGCGACGGCCATATAGGGGCGCCTGGTGAATGGCCCGATCGTCTGGGGTGAAAAGATCAGCGGCTTGTGCCGGGCGAGCGCAAGCAGCTTGCTGATAACGAGGAAGGAGAAGCGGCGCGGACCATAGATGTCGGCAAAACTGTCGCCGGCTCCGATGTCGAGCACGCAGTCCACCTCCGCCATCGCCCGCCAGATCGTGCCCCCCGGACGCAGCGCTCGCCAATCGATCGGCACCGGGCGAGTGCCTGGTAATGGGATGACCGGCTGTTGCCTGTCTCGTGCCCCCATGACCACGAAACGAGGCTCAAGGCCGAACTCCTCGGCGACCTGACGAGCGATCGTCAGATTGGCCACAGTGAGCGCCCCGACGCCGAGATTGCCGGAGTTCAGCGAGTGCCACAAAAGACCGATGGTGATCGGCTGGCCCTTGCGCGCCGACTCCTGCCGGTTCTCGCCAACTGCCGCTCGGCCATGCATGCTGTGCGCCCCCGTCACCTGACGCGGGCAGCGGCCGATGCCGCGGCTAGGTCGCGCCGTGCCGACGTATTTGCCGCAACTTTGGCGCGGATGTGCGGATTAGCACCGTTTTCGATTAATCTCGGGGGAGCGCCCGCCGGGCGCGCACTCCCTGTTGGTGCCAGCTGGTCGTACTCAGTCGGGGTCGCTCAATCGACCTTGGATGTCAGACACATCACTCCCACTCGATCGTGCCCGGTGGCTTTGACGTATAGTCATAGGTGACGCGGTTGATGCCCTTCACCTCATTCACGATGCGAGTGGCTACCCGGGGCAGGAAGCCCCCAGGGAACTCAAATGCCTGGGCAGTCATCCCGTCGGTGGAAGTAACGGCGCGCAATGCCAGCACGCTGTCGTACGTGCGTCCATCCCCCATCACCCCAACGGATCGCACTGGGAGAAGCACGGCAAACGCCTGCCAAATCGCATCGTACAGGCCAGCGTTGCGGATCTCCTCCAGGTAGATGGCGTCAGCCTTGCGCAGGATATCGCAACGCTCCCGCGTCACCTCGCCTGGTATGCGGATCGCCAGACCCGGTCCCGGGAAAGGATGGCGCCCGACGAACATGTCCGGCAGTCCCAGCTCGCGGCCGAGTTCGCGAACCTCATCCTTGAACAGCTCGCGGAGTGGCTCGACGAGCTTCATGTTCATTCGCTCGGGCAGGCCCCCGACATTGTGGTGGCTCTTGATCGTCACCGACGGGCCCCCAGTGAAGCTCACGCTCTCGATCACGTCCGGGTACAGCGTTCCTTGAGCGAGGAACTCGGCACCGCCAATCTTCCGTGCTTCGTCCTCGAACACCTCGATGAACGTCTTGCCGATGAACTTCCGCTTCGCTTCCGGATCCGTCACGCCGGCCAGACCGCTCAGGAACAACGTTTCCGCATTCACGTGGACCAGCGGGATATTGTAATGTCCGCGGAACAGGCTGACGACCTGCTCGGCCTCGCCGCTCCGCATCAGGCCGTGGTCGACGAAGACGCAGGTGAGCTGATCGCCGATGGCTTCATGGATAAGCACCGCGGCCACGGCGGAGTCTACGCCGCCCGACAGACCGCAGATGACGCGTTTGTCGCCAACCTGGGCCCTGATCTCTGCTATTTTGGTCTCGCGGAACTCGGCCATGGTCCAATCGCCGGTGAGGCCGCACACGTGCCGGGCGAAGTTCTTGATCAGTTTGCCACCGTCCGGCGTATGAACGACCTCCGGGTGAAACTGCATGCCATAGTAACGGCGGGTCTCGTCCGCAGTGATGGCGAACGGCGCGCCCGAAGATGACGCCACTGGTGCAAACCCAGGTGCAAGCTCCGCCACATGGTCTCCGTGGCTCATCCACACTTGATGGCGATCACCCTCCTGCCAGAGGCCATCGAACAGCCCACAAGCGGAGTCGACCTGAACGAACGCCTCCCCGAACTCGCCGGAATATCCCTTTTCGACACGCCCGCCGAGCTGCGTGTTCATCACCTGCTGCCCGTAGCAGATGCCAAGCAGCGGCACCCCGCTGTCGAACACTGCCTGCGGCGCCCGTGGACTGCCCTCGTCAACCACCGAGGCGGGACCACCGGACAGAATGACCCCTTTTGGCTTCATCCGCTGAAATGCATCTTCGGCTGACTGAAACGGCGCAATCTCGCTGTACACACCGGCCTCGCGGACGCGGCGCGCAATGAGCTGCGTGACCTGGCTGCCGAAATCGATGATGAGGATGCTGTCGGGGTGTTCCATGGCGGGCCTGTAGCCGCGCGGGACGAATGACGGAAGAGGCCGTGTGCGCCGCCTCGCCTACCCCGGGCGGGCCTCCCACCAGACAACGAAAAAGGGCCGTCCCGTTTCCGGAACGACCCTTCATTATCCGCTAAGGCGAAGCTCAGGCGGCTTCGTCGAAATCCTCGTCGTTCAGCACCGGGCCCGAGTCCTGACCCTTGGCCGACACGTCACGATCGACGAACTCGATGATCGCCATCGGCGATGCGTCAGAGGCCCGGATGCCGGCCTTGATCACTCGGGTGTAACCACCGTTGCGATCGGCGTAGCGCGGAGCCAACACGTCGAACAGCTTCACCAGCTGCGCATCGTCAAGAAGACGAGCGTGCGCGAGACGGCGGTTCGAGAGGCCGCCCTTCTTGCCAAGCGTGATCAACTTCTCGATGTACGGGCGCAGTTCCTTCGCCTTGGCGAGGGTCGTGGTGATCTGCTCGTGCTTGATCAGCGCGGCCGACATGTTGCGGAACAGCGCGGCGCGATGTGCCGAGGTACGCTGCAGCTTACGACCACCTACACGATGACGCATGGTATTTCCTTCTCTCGTTCGTCAGGGGGCCGTTTCACGGAACCCCGGGACAGGTGGGACGGGGGCCACCCGGTGTACGTCACCCCGGCGTTCTGTCGGGGCCCCGGTAACTTTCTGGCCGGAGCGGCGTGACCCAGCCAAACCGTCGGTCGGGATCGGCTTTGCCGACCCGCCGACCGGGTCTGTCCTGTCTCCGGCGCAGCCACGCTGCGCCGGCGCAGGATCAGCCCATGATCTCCTGCTCGAGCTTCTTGGCCATCTCTTCGATGTTCTCAGGCGGCCAGCCCGGGATTTCCATGCCCAGACGCAGGCCCATCGACGACAGCACTTCCTTGATCTCGTTCAAGGACTTGCGACCGAAGTTCGGGGTGCGAAGCATTTCTGCCTCGGTCTTGCCGACGAGATCACCGATGTAGATGATATTGTCATTCTTGAGGCAGTTGGCCGAACGAACCGACAGTTCGAGCTCGTCGACCTTCTTGAGCAGATAACGGTTGATCTGCTGCGTGTCGCTGGCGGGCTCCGCCCCGGCGGCAGGAGCAGCAACGCCCACAGGCGCCGCACGGGTGACCGCAGAATCGTCGAAGTGAACGAAGAGCGAAAGCTGGTCCTGAAGAATCCGACCGGCATAGCCAAGCGCGTCTTCCGGCGTGACCGTGCCGTCCGTCTCAACCGTCAGCGTGAGCTTGTCATAGTCAAGATCCTGACCAACGCGGGTCGGATCGACCTTGTAGCTAACCTGGCGGACCGGCGAGTACAGCGCATCGACCGGAATAAGGCCGATCGGCGCATCCGCCGGACGGTTCACCGTTGCCGGAACATAGCCCTTACCGGTGTCGGCGGTCAGCTCCATGTTGAACGTGGCGCCTTCGTCGAGGTGGCAGATGACCAGATCCGGGTTCATCACCTCGATATCGCCAGACACGGCGATGTCGCCCGCCTTCACCTCTGCCGGACCAGTCGCCGACAGCTGCAGACGCTTCGGACCCTCGCCCTGCATCTTCAGCGCGATCTGCTTCACGTTGAGGACGATATCGGTAACGTCCTCGCGAACCCCGGCCAAGCTCGAGAATTCGTGGAGCACGTTCTCGATCTTGATCGAGGTGACCGCCGCGCCCTGGAGGCTCGACAGCAGCACGCGCCGCAGCGCGTTGCCAAGCGTCAGGCCGAAGCCACGCTCCAGCGGCTCGGCAACGAAGGTCGCCTTGCGCTTGCCATCGCCGCCCTTCTTTTCGAGCGCGTTGGGCTTCTTGAGTTCCTGCCAGTTCTTTGCGTTGACGGACAAGGCTTGTGTCCCCTGATGTTGGGCCGGACAGGGGCGCGTCCGGCCGAGTGTAAAAGGGCACCCCGACTCGTCAGCCGGGGGCCAGAAGTCATCAGACGCGGCGGCGCTTCGACGGACGCACACCATTGTGCGGGATCGAGGTCACGTCTCGAATCGACGTGATCTGAAAGCCAACCGCCTGCAGCGCGCGAAGCGCCGACTCACGGCCGGAACCCGGACCCTTCACCTCAACCTCAAGGGTACGCACGCCGTGCTCAGCGGCCTTCTTGCCAGCGTCTTCTGCCGCAACCTGAGCAGCATAGGGGGTCGACTTACGCGAACCCTTGAAGCCCATCATGCCAGCGGACGACCAGCTGATGGCATTGCCCTGCGCGTCGGTGATGGTGATCATGGTGTTGTTGAAGCTGGCGTTGACGTGCGCCACGCCGGCGGTGATGTTCTTGCGCTCGCGACGGCGAATACGCTGCGGTGCCTGTGCCATTTGGTAATCCTGACCCTATCTTGCAATACGGCGGTCGGGAGGCGCTCTGCCTCAACCTGACGCCCGCGGAGAAGAAGACGAAAGCAGTCCCCCGGACTGCTTTCTTACTTCTTCTTGCCCGCGATCGGCTTCGCCTTGCCCTTGCGGGTGCGAGCGTTGGTATGCGTGCGCTGGCCGCGGACCGGCAGGCCCTTGCGGTGACGCAGACCACGATAGCAAGCGAGGTCCATCAGGCGCTTGATGTTCATCGCGGTTTCGCGACGCAGGTCGCCTTCGACGGTGTAGCCAGCGTCGATAGCTTCACGGATCTGCAGAACCTCCTGGTCAGTCAGATCCTGCACGCGGCGCTCCGGTGCGATCTCAAGCTTTTCGGTCAGTTCCTTGGCCTTGGCCGGACCGATGCCGTGAATGTACTGCAGCGCGATCAGGACGCGCTTGTTGGTCGGGATGTTGACACCCGCGATACGTGCCATGAAACTTTTCTCCTCGTGCTCCACGGAGTGCGGCATGGTTCACGCACCCCATCTCCTCGCATGACTTCCACCACGCAGGAAAGCGGCAAGCGCGGCGCGCGCTGCCGGTAACCGGATTGGTCGAAGGGGATGCCCTTACCCCTCGCCCTTGATCATGTCAACACGACCGACATCGCGCTACCTAGCACGGGCAGCGACCGCCCTTGTTGATGACCTTAACTCGTGTTCGTCGGACGTCGATAACGACAGCCCTAAGCGGCGCCCGAGGAACGTAAGGCTCCTCGGCCCGCCCCCTTCAACGCCCGTCTAGGATCGCCTCGATCGAGCGGGTCACTTCGGCGATATCCGCCATGCCATCGACACGATGGACCAGGCCCCGCGCCTCATAGATCGGCAGGATCGGAGCCGTCTTCGCGCGATATTCCGCCATCCGAGTCCGAACCGTTTCTTCATTGTCATCGGGCCGGCGCTTGAACTCATGCGCACCGCAAACGTCGCAAGTGTCCGCGATCTTGGGCTGCTTGAAGCGGTCGTGATAGCCCGCCCCGCAGTTCGCGCAGGTAAACCGTCCGACGATCCGCTCCACCAGCGCGTCCTCGTCGACAGCCAACTCGATCACATGATCCAGCGCACGAGACCGCTCCTCCAAGAGCAGATCAAGCGCCTCCGCCTGCGCGGCAGTTCGGGGATAGCCGTCAAAGATGGCGCCCTGGCCATCCACGAGTCGATCAAGGTTCTCCCCGATCAAAGCCGACACGATCGCGTCAGAAACGAGTTCCCCCGCATCCATCACTGCCTTCGCCTGAAGCCCGACCGGCGATTCGGCCTTCACAGCGGCCCGCAGCATGTCACCGGTGGACAACTGAACCATGCCACGTTCGGCGACCAGCCGTTCGGACTGCGTGCCCTTGCCGGCACCCGGCGGCCCCAGAAGAATGATGTTCACGCGAAAACGCCTCCCCTGTGTGTATCGCTAGCCGCCTCAGCGCAGCCGGCCACCCTTCAGCTTCGCCTTCTTGATCAGATCGCCGTATTGGTGCGCCAACAGATGCGACTGGATCTGCGTCACCGTATCCATGGTGACGTTGACGACGATCAGCAGGCTCGTACCGCCCAGATAGAACGGGATCGAAAGCGCCGACACCAGATATTCCGGCAGCAGACAGATCACCGCGAGATAGGCTGCGCCGATCACCGTGATCCTGGTCAGCACGTAGTCGAAATACTGCTCAGTATTCTTCCCCGGACGTATCCCCGGAATGAAGCCGCCATAGCGCTTCAGATTCTCGGCGGTCTCCTCCGGGTTGAAGACAACCGCGGTGTAGAAGAACGAGAAGAAGATGATTCCGGCGCCATAAAGCAGCATGTAGATCGGGCTGCCGTGCTGCAGATACTGATTCAGCGAAATGATCAGATCGCCCCACCAGCTTTCACCCGACACACGATTGCCAGCGAACTGCGTGATCGTCAGCGGCAGCAGCAGAAGCGACGATGCGAAGATCGGCGGAATAACACCCGCGGTGTTGATCTTCAGCGGCAGGTGGCTGCGGTCCGCCTGCACGCCACGCGCCGTTTGACGCTTCGGATACTGGATCAGGATGCGGCGCTGAGCGCGCTCCATGAAGCAGATGAACAGCACGAGACCGACCACCGCCAGGATGATCGCGATCACGACCGCCGGGCTCATCGAGCCGGTACGGCCACCTTCAAGAAGGTTGACGAGTGTGGTCGGCAGGTGCGCGACGATGCCAGCCATGATGATCAGCGAGATACCGTTGCCGATCCCCCGGCTGGTAATCTGCTCACCGATCCACATCAGGAACATCGTACCGCCGATCAGCGAGATCACGGCCGCGACGCGGAACAGCATGCCCGGCTCGACCACCGCGCCGCCAGCTTCAAGGCCGGTCGCGATCACATAGCCCTGGATCGCCGTGAGCAGCACCGTGCCATAGCGCGTATACTGATTAAGCTTCTTGCGCCCGCTCTCGCCTTCCTTCTTGATCGCGGCAAGCTGCGGCGACAGCGAAGTGGCGAGCTGCACGACGATCGAGGCCGTGATGTACGGCATCACGCCCAGCGCGATCAGCGACGCACGCTCCAGCGCACCGCCGGAGAAGGTGTTGAAGAAATCGAGCACACCGCCCTTGGTCTGCTGCGCGAGCGCAGCAAGACCAGTCGGGTCAATGCCCGGCAGCGGAACATAGCTGAGCAGACGGAATACGATCAGCGCACCGATCGTGAACCAAAGCCTCTTTTTGAGATCGGTGGCCTGCGCGAACTTCGCGAGGCTGATGTTTTGCGCCATCTGGTCGGCTGCGGATGCCATAATAGCCTTTGGCCTTGGTCTAAATCAGAAACGGCGGAGAAGGTGCTGATGCCCCCGCCCCGCCGCTCATATAGTCGCGCTCGGAGGCTTGTCTAACCCACCGAACATTTTCCGCTCCGGCGAGGGCCGAAGCCGGACCGCGAGCGGCTGGCGAGTGCCCCCGGATCACCGGAGGCACCGGCCTCTACTTGCTGGCTGCGGCCTTCTTGGCGAGCCGCGCCTCGCGCGTCTTGCCCTTCTTGGCAGCGGCCTTCTCAGCAGCAGGAACGACCTCGATCACCGAAACCGAGCCACCAGCCTTCTCGATCGCCTCACGTGCGCTGGCCGACACGCCGGCCACGGTGAAGTTCAGCTTGGCGGTCAGCTCGCCCTTACCGAGCACGCGCACGCCGTCCTTACCGCCACGTGCCAGGCCAGCAGCCTTGAGAGCAGCGTGATCGACGTCCGTCGCGGTCAGCTTGCCTGCATCAACCGCCTTCTGGATCGCGACGAGGTTCACCTCGGCATAGTCCTTAGCGAAGATGTTGTTGAAGCCACGCTTCGGCAAACGCATGTGGAGCGGCATCTGACCGCCCTCAAAACCCGCGATGGACACGCCCTCACGGCTCTTCTGGCCCTTCTGGCCGCGACCGCCGGTCTTGCCCTTGCCCGAGCCGATGCCGCGACCAACGCGGATCTTACGGTGACGGGCGCCTTCGTTGTCCCGCAGTTCATTCAGTTTCATGTGTGCACTCGCTTTCGCTGTTTTCGCGCTGAATAAAGGAAGGGGGGCCGATAGCCCCCCTTCCGCAATTTGTCACTAGTCAGGTAAGGACAATCAGTCCTGGACCTCGACCATGTGCTGCACCTTGCGGATCATGCCGCGGACCTCGGGGGAATCCTCGAGCTCCGAGACACGGTGCATCTTGTTGAGGCCCAAGCCGACCAGCGTCGCGCGCTGATCCTTGGTGCGGCGGATCGGCGAGCCGATCTGCTTGACCTTGATGGTTGCCATGTCCGCTTACTCCGTGACGGCCGCGGCTTCGGCAGCGGCGGTCTGCGCATCAGCGCCATGGCCGCGGCCGAGCAGGTCGGCGATCTTCTTCCCGCGCCGCTGCGCAACCGACTTCGGCGAAGTCTGGCTGTTCAGCGCCTCAAAGGTGGCGCGGATCATGTTGTACGGGTTCGATGTGCCCACCGACTTCGTCACCACGTCAGCGACGCCGAGCGACTCGAAGATCGCGCGCATCGGACCACCAGCGATGATGCCGGTGCCCTGCGGCGCCGAACGAACGGTGACGCGGCCTGCGCCGAAGTGACCGTTTCCGTCGTGGTGCAGCGTGCGGCCTTCCTTGAGCGGCACACGAACCATCGCCTTCTTGGCAGCCGCGGTGGCCTTAGAAATCGCTTCCGGCACTTCGCGCGCCTTACCGTGGCCGAAGCCGACGCGGCCCTTGCCGTCGCCCACGACGACCAGTGCAGCGAAGCCGAAGCGCTTACCGCCCTTCACCGTTTTCGACACGCGGTTGATGTGAACGAGCTTCTCGATCAGCTCCTCACCACCTTCGTCGCGATTGCGATCGTCACGACGGCCGCGGCCGCCATCACGCCCGCCGCGACCACCACGATCGCCGCCACGGCCACGACCGCCGCGACCGCGGGGAGCCTCACCGGCTCCGGCATTCGCCTCAGGCGCTGCGGCCTGCACCTCGGTGTTGTTCTCGTCAGCCATGTCTTAGAACTCCAGTCCGGCTTCGCGCGCGGCTTCCGCCAGCGCCTTCACTCGGCCGTGAAAGAGGAAGCCGCCGCGATCGAACACGACCTGCGTGACGCCGGCAGCCTTCGCCGCCTCTGCAATGCGCTTGCCAACGGCGCTCGCAGCATCGACGTTCGACGTTGCACCCTCGTGGCCCTGGAGCGTCGAGGCAGCAGCGACCGTGCGGCCCTGCGCGTCGTCGATTACCTGGGCATAGATGTGCTTGCCCGAACGATGCACGGACAGGCGCGGACGGCCACCGCTGCGCGCACGAAGCGCCGTACGGTTGCGGCGACGCCGCTTCTCGAAAAGCGAAAGGCCCTTGGTCACTTCTTCTTTCCTTCCTTACGGAAGATGAACTCGCCGTCGTACTTGATGCCCTTGCCCTTGTACGGCTCAGGCTTGCGCCAGCGGCGGATCTCGGCGGCCAGCTGGCCAACCTTCTGCTTGTCGGCGCCCGAAATCTCGACCGTGGTCTGATCCGGGGTCTTCACCTCAATGCCTTCCGGCACGTCGATGTCGACATCATGGCTGTAGCCGAGCTGCAGCTTCAGCTTCTTGCCCTGCGCCGCAGCGCGGTAGCCGACGCCAGTGATCAGGAGCTTCTTGGTGAAGCCCTCGGTCACGCCCGTGACGAGGTTCTGCACCATGGTCCGCTGCATGCCCCAGAAGGCGCGAGCCTGCTTGGAGTCATTCGCCGGCTGAACCGAAATGCCGTCCGACTGGATGTCGTACGTGATCAGGTCCGACATTGTCAGCGAGAGGGTGCCCTTGGGCCCCTTCACCGACAGCTGGTTACCCGTGACGGTGGCAGTGACGCCAGCCGGAACGGGGACCGCCTTCTTACCGATGCGGCTCATCAGAACACCTCCGCCAGCACTTCGCCACCGACGTTCTGCTCACGTGCCTCGGCATCCGAGAGCACGCCACGCGGCGTCGAGACGATCGTGATGCCAAGGCCGTTCATCACGCGCGGCAGGCTCTGCGAGCCGCTGTAGATACGACGACCAGGCTTCGAGACGCGGGCGACATGCTTGATCGCCGGCTGGCCCTCGAAATACTTGAGCTCGATGCGGACGCCCTTCACGGGGCCCATATCTTCCTCGCTATAGCCACGGATGTAGCCTTCGCGCTGAAGCACGTCGAGCACGCGGGTCCGCAGCTTCGACGCCGGCGACACGACGCTGTCCTTGCGTGCGCGCTGGCCGTTGCGGATGCGGGTGAGCAGGTCACCCAGGGGATCGGTCACTGCCATCTTGGTGTCCTTACCAGCTCGACTTCGTCAGACCGGGGATCAGGCCCTTGTTGGCCAGATCGCGCAGCATCACGCGGGCAAGACGGAACTTGCGATAGTAAGCGCGCGGCCGGCCGGTGATCTCGCAGCGATTGCGGACGCGGGTCGGGTTCGAATTGCGCGGAAGTTCGGCCATCTTGAGACGCGCGATGAGACGCTCGGTCTCGTCGAGCGACTTGTCGTTCGCCGCTGCCTTCAGCTTCGCCCACTTCGGGGCATATTGCTTCACGAGCTTCTTGCGACGCTCGTTCTTGTTCACGGAACTCAGTTTCGCCATGGACTTAAGCTCTCTCGTTCAGTTCGTTGCCAAGGGGCTCACGCCGCCTTCTTCTCTTCAGCCGCCTCATCCCGCGGGAACGGGAAGCCGAACAGGCGAAGCAGCTCGCGCGCCTCGTCGTCGGTCTTGGCGGTCGTGGTGACGATCACGTCCATGCCGCGCACCTTGTCGATGCGGTCATAGTTGATTTCCGGGAACACGATCTGCTCCTTCAGGCCGCAGGCATAGTTGCCGCGTCCATCGAAGCTCTTCGGGTTCAGGCCGCGGAAGTCGCGGACACGCGGAAGCGCGATGGTGATGAAGCGATCGAGGAATTCGTACATGCGCTCTCGACGGAGCGTGACCTTCACGCCAATCGGCATGCCTTCACGCAGCTTGAACTGCGCGATCGACTTCTTCGCCTTGGTGATCACCGGCTTCTGGCCCGCGATCAGCTCCATCTCGGAAGCGGCCTGCTCGACACGCTTCTTGTCCTGGGTCGCCTCACCGACGCCCATGTTGAGCACGATCTTCTCGATCCGCGGGATTTCGAGCGCGTTCTTGTAGCCGAACTTCTCGATCATCGCCTTTACGATGGTCTCGTCATACAGCTTGCGCAGGCGGGGCGTGTAGCCATCAGCCATCGATCTTCTCCCCGGTCTTGACCGCAACACGGACCTTCTTGCCGTCCTGCATTTCGAAACGGACGCGCGTCGGCTTACCATCGGCGGTCACGTGCGCGACCTTCGAAACGTGCAGCGGCGCTTCAAAGCGGTTCAGGCCGCCCTGCGGGTTCATCTGCGACGGCTTCGTGTGGCGGGTCGCCACGTTCACGCCGGCCACAACGACCTTGCCGTCCTTCGGCATGGCAGCAGTCACGGTACCCGTCTTGCCCTTGTCCTTGCCGGACAGAACGATGACCTGGTCACCCTTCTTGATCTTTGCGGCAGCCATTACAGCACCTCCGGAGCCAGCGAGATGATCTTCATGTGCTTCTTGCCACGAAGTTCACGCACCACCGGGCCAAAGATACGGGTGCCGATCGGCTCCTCGTTCTTGTTGACCAGCACGGCGGCGTTGCCGTCGAAACGGATGGTCGAGCCGTCCGCACGGTGAATGTCCTTGGCGGTGCGCACGATGACGGCGCGATGCACGTCACCCTTCTTCACCTTGCCCCGCGGCTGAGCTTCCTTGATCGACACGACAATGATGTCGCCGACGCTGGCCGTGCGGCGCTTGGAACCACCAAGCACCTTGATGCACTGCACCCGCTTCGCGCCGCTGTTGTCAGCGACGTCGAGATTGGACTGCATCTGGATCATTGATCCGCTTCCTTCTCGCTATGGGGTGGATACCGACCCAACCCCGCCTTAAAAAAATGACCCCGGGCGCGATAATCGCGTCCAGGGGGAGCGGCCCGTTAGCCGCTCCACAGACAAAAGGCAATGCCCCGTGGGGCCCCTCCCTTGCCTGCTCTCGATCGCCCCCGCCCCTCGACTGGTCTCCGGACAATCCGGACCCTGGCCGATACTGACAAGAGCGCCCTGGTCTTCGACCCGGACCTGCGGCTTACGCCGAGGCCGGCTCGTCGATCTCG
Organism: Sphingomonas sp. IC4-52; assembly: GCF_020707225.1. NCBI lineage: Bacteria > Pseudomonadati > Pseudomonadota > Alphaproteobacteria > Sphingomonadales > Sphingomonadaceae > Sphingomonas > Sphingomonas sp. IC4-52. The sequence goes on from NZ_JAJFEU010000001.1 coordinate 1,242,140, forward strand.
ACCCGCTCAGGCGTCGCGTGGGTGTTCACCCGATCGACAACCTTCCAGGTCTTCAGCTTGGAGATCGGCGCGGTTTCTTCGATCCGCACGGTCTCGCCCTGCTTGTACTCGTTCGCCTCGTCATGGGCGTGATACTTCTTCGAACGGCGGATGATCTTGCCGTAGAGCGGGTGCTTCACCTTGCGCTCAACGTTCACGACCACCGTCTTGTCGCCCTTGTCGGAGACGATCAGCCCGGTCAGCACGCGCTTCGGCATGGCTGTGGTCCTCTTACTTGCCGGCGGCAGCGGTGCGCTGCGCCTGCAGGGTCTTGATGCGGGCGATGTCCTTGCGGACCTCGCGCACGCGGCTCGGCTTCTCGAGCTGGTTGGTCGCGGCCTGGAAGCGCAGGTTGAACTGCTCGCGCTTCAGGTTGCCCAACGCCTCGACGAGCTGGTCGTCGCTCTGGCCGTTGTAGTCAGTCTTCGCCATCTTACTCGCCTCCGAGGTGCGACGTGTCGCCGAGGCGCGCCACGACCTTGGTCTTGATCGGCAGCTTCATTGCCGCGCGCTCAAACGCCTCGGCAGCGAGCGGCCCGGGAACGCCGTCCAGCTCGAACAGGATACGGCCCGGCTTGACGCGAGCCGCCCAGAACTCCGGCGAGCCCTTACCCGAGCCCATGCGGACTTCGGCCGGCTTGCCCGACACGGGCACGTCCGGGAACACGCGGATCCAGAGACGGCCCTGGCGCTTGATGTGACGCGTGATCGCACGGCGAGCCGCCTCGATCTGACGCGCGGTGATGCGCTCCGGCTCCATCGCCTTCAGGCCGTAGGACCCGAAGTTGAGCGCGGTACCGCCCTTGGCGTCGCCGCTGATGCGGCCCTTGAACGCCTTGCGGAACTTGGTGCGCCTTGGTTGCAGCACTTCTTCTACTCCTTAGCGGCGGTCATCGCGCGCAGGGCGCACGCCGGAGGTCTGGGCCTCCATCATCAGGCGATCGGTCGCAGTCGGATCATGGCCCAGGATCTCACCCTTGAAGATCCAGACCTTGACGCCGCACACACCATAAGCGGTGTGGGCCTGCGCCTCGGCATAGTCCATGTTCGCACGCAGCGTGTGGAGCGGAACGCGGCCTTCGCGATAGCTCTCCGAACGCGCGATCTCGGCGCCGCCAAGGCGACCGCCGCACGCAACGCGGATGCCGTCGGCACCCAGGCGCATTGCCGACTGCACCGCGCGCTTCATGGCGCGGCGGAAGGCGATACGGCGCTCGAGCTGATCAGCAATGCCCTGGGCGACGAGCTTCGCGTCGACTTCCGGCTTGCGGATCTCGACAATGTTCAGCGACACGTCGGAGCTGGTCATCGCGCCGAGCGTCTTGCGCAGCTTCTCGATGTCCGAGCCCTTCTTGCCGATGATCACGCCGGGGCGCGCAGCGAAGATGGAGATGCGGCACAGCTTGGCCGGACGCTCAATCACCACCTTGGAGATCGCCGCCTGCGGCAGCGTCTTCAGGATGTACTGGCGGATCTTCAGATCCTCCAGCAGCAAGCGACCATAGTCAGCGCCGTCGGCGTACCAGCGGCTGTCCCAGGTGCGGTTGATCTGCAGGCGCAGACCGATCGGGTTGCTCTTATGACCCATTAGGCTTCTTCCTGCTCGCGCACGACGATCCGCAGCCGCGAGAACGGCTTCAGGATGCGGGTGGACTTGCCGCGGCCGCGCGTCGCGAACCGCTTCATGGTGATCGACTTGCCGACCGACGCCTCGGCGACGACGAGCGCGTCGACGTCGAGGTTGTGGTTGTTCTCGGCGTTGGCGATCGCGGAGGCGAGCACCTTGCGCGCGTCGACCGCCATGCCCTTCTTCGAGAAGGCCAGGATGTTCATCGCGTCGCCGGCCTTCTTGCCGCGGATCAGACCCGCGACGAGGTTCAGCTTCTGCGCCGAACCACGGATCTGCGTGCCGACCGAGAGGGCTTCCTTCTCGCCGACCTTGCGGGGGGACTGAGGCTTGCTCATCAGCGCTTGCCCTTCTTGTCAGCGGCGTGACCCGGGAAGTAGCGCGTCGGCGCAAACTCACCCAGCTTCATGCCGACCATCTCTTCGTTCACCGACACCGGCACGAACTTGCGGCCATTGTAGACGTTGAACGTCAGACCGACGAACTGCGGGAGGATCGTCGAACGACGCGACCAGGTCTTGATCGGACCTGCACGGGTGCCCTGATCCTGCGCCACCTCTGCCTTCTTCAGCAGATGAAGGTCCACGAACGGACCCTTCCAGACGGAGCGAGCCATTACTTCTTCCTCGCGTGGCGGCTACGGATGATCATCTTGTCCGTCGCCTTGTTGTGGCGGGTGCGCGCACCCTTCGTCGGCTTGCCCCACGGGGTGACCGGGTGACGGCCGCCCGAGGTGCGGCCTTCACCGCCGCCGTGCGGGTGATCGACCGGGTTCTTCGCAACGCCACGGGTAAGCGGACGCTTGCCCATCCAGCGGCTGCGACCAGCCTTGCCGAAGTTCTGGTTCTGGTTGTCGGGGTTCGACACCGCACCAACCGTCGCCATGCAATCGCTGCGCAGGTAACGCTGCTCACCCGAGTTCAGGCGAACGATCACCAGGCCGCGGTCACGACCAACGACCTGCACATAGGTGCCGGCCGAACGGGCGATCTGGCCACCCTTCATCGGCTTCATCTCCACATTGTGGACGATGGTGCCGACCGGGACCTGGCCCAGCTCCATGGCGTTGCCCGGCTTCACGTCAGTCTTCTTGCCGGCGATGATCTTGTCGCCAACATTCAGGCGCTGCGGCGCGATGATGTAGGCCTGCTCGCCGTCGGCGTAGCTGATCAGCGCGATGAACGCCGTACGGTTCGGGTCATACTCGAGCCGCTCGACCGTACCCTCGGCGTCCCACTTGCGACGCTTGAAGTCGATATAGCGATACTTCTGCTTGTGGCCGCCCGCGATGCCGCGGCTGGTCACGTGACCCTTGTTGTTGCGACCGCCGGTCTTGCGCTTGCCTTCGGTCAGCGCCTTGACAGGCGCGCCCTTGTGCAGGCCCGACCGGTCGATCAGCACCAGCCCGCGCATCGCGGGGCTGGTCGGGTTATAATGCTTGAGTGCCATCTTACTTGGCCCCCTCGGTGACGTCGATCGTCTGCCCGTCCTTGAGCGTGACGATCGCCTTCTTCATGTCCGACCGGAAATAGGGCTTGCCCTTCCAGCGCTTCGTCTTGCCCTTCTGGACGATGGTGTTCACGCCAACGACGCTGACGTCGAAGATCGCTTCAACCGCCGCCTTGATCTCCGGCTTGGACGCGTTCTGCGCGACCTTGAACACCACGGCGTTCTGCTCGGAGAGAAGGGTCGACTTCTCGGTGATGTGCGGCGCGACGATCACGTCATAGTGACGGTTGTCGATCGCCTTCTGCTGCTGCTTAGCCATTGAAGCGAGCCTCCAGCTTCTCGACCGCAGCGCGGGTCAGCACCAGCGTATCGGCCTTGATGATGTCATAGACATTGGCGCCAACCGCAGGGAGCAGATCCACACCCGGCAGGTTGTAGCCGGCGCGGAAGCCCTCAGCCGTCTCGGCGTCGATGACCAGCGTGCGCTTGCCAACGTTGAGCGCCTCGAAGTGACCCTTCAGTTCCTTGGTCTTGGCGACCTTGAAACCGTCGAGCACGATAAGCGAGCCGGCCTTCGCATGGCTCGAAAGCGCCATCTTCAGGCCCAGCGCACGAACCTTCTTGTTCAGCGACGGGTTGAAGTCGCGAACGCGAGCACCGTGAGCCTTACCACCGCCGATGAAGACGGGAGCGCGGCGATCGCCGTGACGAGCCACACCGCCGCCCTTCTGGCGACCGAGCTTCTTGCCCGAACGCGCGACGTCCGAACGCTCGCGGGTGCCGCGGGCAGTGCCGCGACGCTTCTCGAGCTGCCAGGTCACAACGCGGTGCAGGATGTCGGCGCGCGGCTCGAGGCCGAAGACCTCGTCCGACAGCTCGACGTCCGCCGCTTCGTTCCCGGCGAAGGAGGAAACCTTGACCTTCACGTTCAGCCCTCCTGGCCGTCGGTCGCTTCGGTTGCCGGAGCAGCCGCTGCGTTGTTGCTATTGGCAGCCTTCAAGCCGGCCGGACGCGGCGCGTCGGCATGCGGCTTCAGCTTCACGGCGTCCTTGACGAACAGCCAGCCGCCCTTCGAGCCAGGGACCGAGCCCTTGACGAAGATGAGGCCACGCTCGACGTCGGTGCCGACGATCTCGAGGTTCTGCTGGGTGCGGTTCTTGTCACCCATGTGACCAGCCATCTTCTTGTTCTTGAAGACGCGGCCCGGATCCTGACGGTTACCGGTCGAACCGTGCGAACGGTGCGAAACCGAAACGCCGTGCGTCGCACGCAGACCGCCGAAGTTCCAGCGCTTCATGGCGCCAGCGAAACCCTTACCCTGGGTACGACCCTGGATATCGACGAACTGGCCAGCAACGAAGTGATCAGCCGAAATCTCGGCGCCGACGTCGAGGAGGTTGTCCTCGCTGACGCGGAATTCGTGGACGATCGCCTTCGGCTCGACTTCGGCCTTGCCGAAGTGGCCGCGCTGCGGCTTGGCGACATTCTTTGCCTTGGCGACGCCTGCACCAAGCTGGACGGCCGTATAGCCGTCACGTTCTGTTTCGCGGCGAGAGATGACCTGAAGCCCTTCCAGCTGCAGGACAGTGACGGGCACGTGGCGGCCGTCGTCCTGGAACAGGCGGGTCATGCCCATCTTCTTCGCGATCACGCCGGTACGCATGATCCGTAGCTCCTCAACAGAGGCACCCTGAGGCCCATCCCCAAGGTGCTTGTGACGCCTCCTGAAAGGAGACATCCCAATCGGGACCCCGCCAAAGCACAACTTTGACAAAATCCCTCAGCCCGGAAAATGCGAAACGTGCCCCCGTCCCGGGCTGCTTGCTTCCTCGCGGAAGCAGACGGGAGACGCTGTCCCAGCCGCGAACGACTGGCGGTATCTCTTGCTTGTCAGGGGCCCTTGGGGCTTCCCAACCATTCCCTCACCACGGGAACGACAAACCCGCGGGACTCACGTCAACCGCGGGATGCGGGCCATTACGCCAGCTTGATCTCAACGTCAACGCCCGCGGCCAGGTCGAGCTTCATCAGCGCGTCGACGGTCTGCGGGGTTGGCTGCACGATGTCGAGCATACGCTTGTAGGTACGCACTTCGAACTGCTCGCGGCTCTTCTTGTCGACGTGCGGGCCACGGTTGACCGTGAACTTTTCGATACGCGTCGGAAGCGGGATCGGACCGCGGATAAGGGCACCCGTGCGTCGGGCGGTGTCGGCGATGTCGCCGGTAGCCTGATCGAGCACGCGATGATCGAACGCCTTCAGGCGAATGCGGATGTTGCTGTCCATAATCCCTACCGATGCGAAAGAGCGGGCCACGTGAACGCGGCTCTTGCTGTTCGTGAAACTGTTGAAGGCGCGGCCAATAGCCATGCCCTCATAAAAAGGCAACCGCCCGACACGCCAAATGGCGTGCCGGGCGGCAGCTTTGCGGCGAACCGCTAGATCTTAGAGGAAGATCTTACTTGCTGATGCCGCTGACGACACCGGCGCCGACGGTACGACCACCCTCACGGATCGTGAAGCGCTGGCCGACGTCCATAGCGATCGGAGCGATCAGCTTGATGCCCAGAGCGACGTTGTCGCCCGGCATCACCATCTCGGTGCCCTCAGGCAGCTCGACGGTGCCGGTCACGTCCGTGGTACGGAAGTAGAACTGCGGACGATAGTTGGCGAAGAACGGCGTGTGACGGCCACCCTCTTCCTTCGACAGCACGTACACTTCCGACGAGAAGTCGGTGTGCGGCTTGATCGAGCCCGGCTTGCAGAGCACCTGGCCACGCTCGACTTCGTCGCGAGCAACACCGCGGATGAGCGCGCCGACGTTGTCGCCAGCCTGGCCCTGGTCGAGCAGCTTGCGGAACATCTCAACGCCGGTGACGGTCGTCTTGCGGACTTCCGGATGGATGCCGACGATCTCGACTTCCTCACCAACCTTGATCACGCCGGTCTCGACACGGCCGGTCACCACGGTGCCGCGGCCCGAGATCGAGAACACGTCTTCGATCGGCATCATGAACGGCTTGTCCAGCGGACGCTCCGGCTGCGGGATGTAGTCGTCAACCGCCTGCATCAGCTCGAGAACGGCGTTCTTGCCGAGCTTCTCGTCCGAACCCGAGAGAGCGGCCGTGGCCGAACCCTTGATGATCGGAATATCGTCGCCCGGGAACTCGTACGAGGACAGCAGCTCGCGAACCTCGAGCTCGACGAGCTCCAGGATCTCTTCGTCGTCGACAAGGTCGACCTTGTTCATGAACACGACCATCGCCGGCACGCCAACCTGGCGGGCGAGCAGGATGTGCTCACGGGTCTGCGGCATCGGGCCGTCGGTGGCCGACACAACCAGGATCGCGCCGTCCATCTGCGCCGCGCCGGTGATCATGTTCTTCACATAGTCAGCGTGACCCGGGCAGTCGACGTGCGCGTAGTGACGGTTTGCGGTCTCATACTCGACGTGCGCGGTCGAGATGGTGATGCCGCGAGCGCGCTCTTCCGGCGCCTTGTCGATGTTTTCGAAGTCGACCTTTTCCGACAGACCCTGGTCAGCCAGAACCTTGGTGATCGCTGCGGTCAGCGAGGTCTTGCCGTGGTCGACGTGACCGATGGTGCCGATGTTCAGGTGCGGCTTGGTCCGCTCAAACTTAGCCTTAGCCATTGTTGTCCTACCTTCTGGATTTCCACTTGAGCCGCACGAGGACTCGCCGTGAAGGCGGCCCCATAGCGGCTGAATTGCGGTTTCGCAAACCCTCTCCGCCACCCGGCAGTGCCGGATGACGGAGAAACGGGTCAGGCCATCTTGGCCTTCACTTCGTCGGCAACGTTCTGCGGCACTTCGTCATAGTGCGAGAACTGCATCGAGTAGCTCGCGCGGCCCTGCGTGAAGGAACGCAGCGAGTTCACGTAGCCGAACATGTTCGCCAGCGGGACCATCGCCGTCACCGCCTGCGCGTTGCCGCGCGTGTCGGTGCCCTGGATCTGGCCACGACGCGAGTTCATGTCACCGATCACGTCGCCCAGGTAATCCTCAGGCGTCACGACCTCGACCTTCATCACCGGCTCAAGCAGCGTGATGCCGGCCTTCTGCGCCGCTTCGCGCATGGCGCCACGGGCGGTGATTTCAAACGCGAGGGCCGACGAGTCGACGTCGTGGTACGCGCCGTCGTACAGCGTGATCTCGAAGTCGATGATCGGGAAGCCGACCAGCGAACCGGTCGCCGCGGTCTCACGGAAGCCCTTCTCGATCGCGGGGATATATTCCTTCGGAATGTTACCGCCCTTGATCTCGTCCTTGAAGATGATGCCAGCGCCGCGCTCACCCGGCGTCAGCTTCACCTTCACGCGACCGAACTGACCCGTACCACCCGACTGCTTCTTGTGGGTGAAGTCGATGTCGACCGGCTTCTTCAGATATTCGCGATACGCCACCTGCGGCGCACCGACGTTCGCCTCGACCTTGAACTCACGCTTCATGCGGTCGACGAGAATCTCGAGGTGGAGTTCGCCCATCCCCTTGATGATCGTCTGGCCGGATTCGTGATCGGTCGACACGCGGAACGAGGGATCCTCGGCAGCCAGACGATTGAGCGCGATGCCCATCTTTTCCTGGTCGGCCTTGGTCTTCGGCTCCACGCTGAGCTCGATGACGGGCTCGGGGAATTCCATCCGCTCGAGGATGATCGGGTTCGCCGGATCGCACAGCGTGTCGCCGGTCGTGGTCTCCTTCAGACCCGCGATCGCGACGATGTCGCCAGCGCGCGCTTCCTCGATGTCCTCACGCGAGTTCGCGTGCATCAGGAGCATACGGCCGATCTTTTCCTTCTTGTCCTTCACCGAGTTCAGGTAGCTGCCCTTGGTCAGCTTGCCCGAATAGATGCGCGCGAAGGTGAGCGAGCCGACGAACGGATCGTTCATGATCTTGAACGCGAGCAGCGACATCGGCGCGTCATCCGACGGCGGACGGGTGTCGACGGTTTCACCGTCGAGCTTCACGCCCTGAACGTCAGGAATGTCGAGCGGGCTCGGCAGATAATCGACCACCGCGTCGAGCAGCGGCTGAACGCCCTTGTTCTTGAACGACGAACCGCACAGCACCGGCACGAAGTCGAACGCCAGCGTGCCCTTGCGGATCAGACGCTTCAGCGTCGCCGTGTCGGGCTCGTTGCCCTCCAGGTACGCTTCCAGAACTTCCTCGTCCTGTTCGACTGCGATCTCGACCAGCTCGGCACGCGCAGCCGCAGCCACGTCCTTCATATCGTCCGGGATCTCGCGATATTCGAACTTCGCGCCCAGCGATTCGTCCAGCCACACGATTGCACGGTTCTCGACGAGGTCGACGAGACCAACGAACTGGCTCTCGATGCCGATCGGCAAGTACAGAACGGCCGTGCGCGCACCCAGACGATCCTTGATCATCTGAACGCAACGGTCGAAGTTAGCACCGGTGCGGTCCAGCTTGTTGACGTAGCAGAGACGCGGAACGCGATACTTGTCCGCCTGGCGCCACACGGTCTCGGACTGCGGCTCAACGCCGGCAACGCCGTCGAAGCAGGTGACCGCGCCGTCGAGCACGCGCAGCGAACGCTCCACCTCGATGGTGAAATCGACGTGGCCGGGGGTGTCGATGATGTTGATGAGGTGCTCGTCACCCTTGCCCTCGTTCGCGCGCCACTTGCACGTGGTCGCTGCGGAGGTGATGGTGATGCCGCGCTCCTGCTCCTGCTCCATCCAGTCCATCGTCGCAGTGCCTTCGTGCACTTCGCCGATCTTGTAGGACTTGCCGGTGTAGTAAAGGATGCGCTCGGTCGTCGTCGTCTTGCCGGCGTCGATGTGCGCCATGATGCCGATGTTACGGTACTTCTCGAGCGGATGGCTGCGGGCCATGGTCGGGCTTTCCTTAGCGATGTGGGGAGCAGGCCCTTGGCCGGCTCCCCACGATATAGTTTACGTTCGAGACGCTTCCAAGACTACCAGCGGTAGTGGCTGAAGGCGCGGTTCGCTTCCGCCATGCGGTGGGTGTCTTCGCGCTTCTTCACCGCGTTGCCGCGGTTGTTGGAAGCGTCGAGCAGCTCACCCGACAGACGAGCCGACATGGTGTTCTCGCTGCGGCCGCGGGCCGCGGAGATCAGCCAGCGGATCGCCAGTGCCTGCGCGCGCTCCGGACGAACCTCGACGGGAACCTGATAGGTCGCACCGCCGACACGGCGGCTGCGGACCTCGATCCCCGGCTTGATGTTGTTCAGCGCATCATGGAACACGCCGAGCGGATCGCGCTTGGCGCGCGTCTCGACGGTGTCGAGCGCGGAATAGACGATGCCTTCGGCGACGGACTTCTTGCCGTCCAGCATCACCGAATTCATGAACTTGGACAGAACCTCATCCCCGAACTTGGGATCAGGCAGGATTTCCCGCTTCTCGGGACGACGACGACGCGCCATTTGGAATTCCTTCTCAGATCAACCGCTCCTGTCCGCCCTGCCCCCGCGTTTGCCGGAGCCGCCTGACGATGGTGCGGGACACAAACCTCGAAACCCCGGACCAGCCGGGATGCCGGCTTACTTCGGACGCTTCGCGCCGTACTTCGAGCGGGACTGCTTGCGGTCCTTCACGCCCTGCGTGTCGAGAACGCCGCGCAGCACGTGATAGCGCACGCCCGGAAGGTCGCGCACACGGCCGCCGCGGATCAGCACCACCGAGTGCTCCTGCAGGTTGTGGCCTTCACCCGGGATGTAGCTGATGACTTCGCGCTGGTTGGTCAGGCGAACCTTTGCAACCTTGCGCAACGCCGAGTTCGGCTTCTTCGGGGTCGTGGTGTACACACGGGTGCAGACGCCGCGCTTCTGCGGGTTCTGCTCCATCGCAGGGACCTTGCTCTTGGCCTTCTGCGGTTCGCGGCCCTTGCGGACCAGCTGGTTGATCGTCGGCATTGAAGCCTTCACCTTTCGTATAGGTTACTTTGCTGGAGCCCTGACAGCACTTGGAATACGAAAAGGACCTTGGGCGGCCATGCAGCCTCCCGGGTCCTCTAAGCATCCAGCAATGTTCAAGCTTGCCCGCGGCAGGTTACACCCGCCACGAACGGGCGCGGCTATACGCATCGGACGCTTAGCCGTCAACGCCGGCCGGGCGCCCTCACCCGCCGGCGGTGATACGCGTCACGCCACTGTTTCGAGCAGCAGCGTTTCGAACCTAACGGGGTCTTCGATCTGAGGCGAATGACCGAGCCCCTCCATGCGGACCAGCTTGCCTTTCGGGATCTTGCGAACCGCATCGGGCGCCACCTGCGGAATCGCCTTCAAGAATTGCTGGAGCGACGCGGGCGCCTGGCCGCGGCCGAACGCGGTCCGATCCAACGTGCCGATGATCACCGTGGTGGACGGTTTCAGCCGATACAGCTCGTGGGCGACCGGCTGGGTGCGAATCATCTCGCTGGTCTTCGCCTGCGCGAGCGCGACGATGTTGCGGCCCTGCCCCGCATACATTCCCGCCTGCATCCAGACCCACCGGTCATAAGACGGCTTCCAGGTGCCATGGTAGTAATTGGCCTGCTGGTACGCCTTGATCGAAGCGTAGCTGGTCTTCCTCTCGGTCGCCCAAAGCGTGTCGAGATCGACATAGGGCACGCCCTCCTCCGATCGGTCGACCAGACCAAGCGGATTGACCAGCACCAACCGCTCAACCGCATCCGGGAACATGATGGCGTATCGCATCGCCAGCATGCCGCCCATGGAGTGCCCGACGATCGTTGCCCGGCTCACCCCGCGCGACGCCAGCAGGCGGCGCGTGTTATTAGCCAGCATCGCGAGGCTATATTGCGCGGCCTGCGGCTTCGAGGATTTGCAGAACCCGATCTGATCGGGGATGATCACGCGGTAGCCGGCCTTTGCAAGCGCGCGGGCGCTTGAAGCCCAAGTCACGCCGCAGAAATTCTTGCCATGCAGCAGAACGACGACGCGCCCGTTTGGCCGCTCTGCCGCGATATCCATGAACGCCATGCTGGCCGGCTGCCCGACGACATCAACCGTCATGTTCTGGAGGGGCCACGGGTAGGTGAAGCGCTCGAGGTTCGCGCCAAGGTCAGGGCCGTCAGGCGCCGCCCCTATCAGCATGGCGGCGCCAGCCAGCACTCCGATCACCGTTCCGCTCCGCATCACCCATCCCCCGGTCGAAAGATGGACGCCGTTAACTTTGTTTCGTTCACGATACCATGCCAACGCGTGAGCGTCGGCACGTCAGTCGACTCGCGCACCACCCTTGATGACGGCAACCGGTCGCTCCAGCACCGTGACATCGAAGAGCGGATTACCCGCCACTGCCACCATGTCGCCAAAGCGGCCGACCGCAATCGTGCCAACATCCTTGCTGCGCCCTAGCGCTTCGGCAGCGGTAACCGTGGCGGCGCGAATGGCCTGCAGCGGCGTCATCCCATATCGAACCATGACGCGGAACTGCTTCGCCGCATCCTTGTGCGGCATGACGCCGGCGTCGGTGCCGAACACCATCTTCACGCCAGCCGCATTGGCCTTGCGGAAATTGTCTCGCTGGATCTGCGCGACCTCGCGGTCCTTGCGCAGGTTATCTTCGAGCACGCCGTTCTTCTTGCCTTCGGCCTGGGTGTATTCCGTATTGTAGATATCCATCGACAGATAGGCGCCGCGTTCCTTTGCCAGGCGGATGCCTTCGTCGTCGATCAGGCTGGCGTGCTCGATGGTATCAATCCCTGCGCGAATCGCCGCCTTGATCCCGGCCGCGCCATGCGCGTGGGCGGCCGTCTTCAGGCCCCATTGATGCGCCTCGTCGGCGATGCCCTTCAGCTCTGCTTCCGAGAGCTGCTGCTGACCCGGCTCGGTATTGCGGCTGAAGACGCCGCCTGTTGCGCAAACCTTGATGACCTCGGCGCCGTACTTCCGCTGTTCACGCACACGGAAGCGAAGTTGATCGGGCGTGTCGCCGACTGCCTTGCCGTGTTGATCGAAGGACGGCGGGAAGAATGTGCTATCGCAATGCCCGCCGGTCGCGCCAAGCGCGTGTGCGGCAGGGACGATCCGCGGGCCGATCATCAGCCCCTCCTCGATCGCCTGCTTGTAGGCGACGTCGTTGTAGTTTTCCGACCCGACATTGCGCACGGTGGTGAAGCCCGCGCGCAGCATCGAGGCCGCATTGCCGACGCCTTGCACCGCCCAGAAATTATCGGTGAACTGCAGACCGGTGTAGCCGCCGTATAGCGGCGTGCTGTCGAGATGGACGTGCATGTCGATCAGGCCGGGAACGAGCGTCACATCACCCAAATCAAGCTGCTTGGCATCCGCCGGCGCCGCAGCGCCAATGGCGGTGATGCGGCCGTCGGTGACCGTGATCACCGGGCGCTCCACGATCCTGCCCATCTCCACATCGAGCATCCGCGCCGCAGTTACGACCACCGTCTCGGCAGCCACCGGCGTAGCGGCGACGGCGGCCGCTGCAATCAGCATGGACTTCAAAGAACACCCCCCAAAGCGCCGATCACGCGGCTGTATTCACGCGCGACGCGAAGTATATCGACGAAAAACCCGATCCACATCGCCATCAGCACGATCACCGAGGCAAGATAGGCGAAAAAGCGCCATTGCACCTTCTTCGGACCTATGTGGATAAAGCTGTGGATAGATCGTGCAAGAACGAACATCCAGGCGAGCGCGACCTGCACATGATTTGCCTGTCCGGTCAGGATCAGCAGCGGCACAAGCGCAAAATAAAGCACCGGCATTTCAAACAGATTGGCGAGATTGTTCGCCGGCATTTCCACCGGGCGGAAGTAACGCAGCGCGGCCTCACCGTCGGCGAAATCCCGCGGGCCGGGCGGGTGGCGACGCATGTGGGTGAAGCGCTGGATGAACAGCGTGAACCAGACCACGAATATCAAGGCCACCAACGCGAACGTCGGCCACAGAAGCTCAATAACTGCCATGCCCTTCCCCTTCGAAGAGTTCAGCATGACCTGATTCGCAAACGGGGAAAAGAGCCGCGGTAGCGGGGCGAAGGTCGGCCGGAATGTCGATGCGGGAGCTTCTGCAATTTCAGTTCGCCGGCACACACACGCGGCGGATGCGATTACTTCAGCGGGACGATCACTTCATCGGGATGGGCGACGTTCAATTCACGCCGAACCAGTTCATCGACCATGTCAGGGTTCGCATGACGCGGGTCGAGCAGAGCGACCCGGTTGCGCAGCATCTCGCGCTTCTGATCGAGTGCGGCGTAATAGCGCTCTCGTTTCGCGACCTGGCGCTTGTAATCGCCAAAGGCCAGCAGTCCATTGGCGCCAAGCACCGCATAGCCGCCGAAGAACGCCATCACCAGCAGCGCCGCAGCCGGCCAGGCAGCGCGCTTCAGGATAGCAGCAAAGGACGAGGGCTTACGGCGGCTCACCGGCCAATTTTCGCCGAAAGCCCTCGCTGTTTCAAGCGCTTTTACCGCGAACGCAGCACATCCCGGCCAGCATAGGCCGCGATTGTTCCAAGTTCTTCCTCGATGCGGATGAGTTGGTTGTACTTGGCGAGCCGGTCGGAGCGCGCGAGGCTACCCGTCTTGATCTGCCCACAGTTCGTGGCAACCGCCAGATCGGCGATCGTCGAGTCCTCAGTCTCGCCGGAGCGGTGGCTCATCACCGCGGTGTAGCCGGCCCGCTCGGCCACCCGGATCGCCTCAAGCGTTTCGCTAAGCGTGCCGATCTGGTTGACCTTCACCAGCAAAGAATTGGCAAGGCCGCGCGAAATGCCGTCGCGCAGACGTGCCGGGTTGGTGACGAACAGATCGTCCCCGACCAGTTGAACCTTGCCGCCGACAGCGTCGGTCAGCGCCTTCCAGCCCTCGAAATCATCCTCGGCCATGCCGTCCTCGATCGAAAGGATCGGGTACCGGGCAACGAGGTCAGCGAGATAGTCGGCCATGGCGCCAGGCTCGAGCGTCAGCCCCTCGCCCGAGATCACATATTTGCCGTCTTTGTAGAATTCGGTCGCTGCGCAATCGAGCGCCAGCATCACGTCGTCGCCCGGCGTGTAGCCGGCCTTTTCGATCGACTGCATGATGAAGTCGAGCGCGTCCGTCGTGCTGGCAAGATTGGGCGCAAAGCCACCCTCGTCGCCAACCGCCGTTGCCAAGCCCTTCTCATGCAGGCCCTTCTTCAGTGTGTGGAAGATCTCCGAGCCACAGCGGACTGCCTCCAGGATGCTGTCGGCACCCACCGGCATGATCATGAATTCCTGGAAGTCGATCGGATTGTCGGCATGTTCGCCGCCGTTGATGATGTTCATCATCGGCACCGGCAGGACATGCGCACCAACGCCGCCGACATAGCGATAGAGCGGGAGGCCACGGGCATCAGCGGCGGCCTTCGCCACCGCAAGGCTGACGCCCAGGATCGCGTTGGCGCCAAGCCGGCCCTTGTTCTCCGTACCGTCCAACTCGATGAGCGCGGCGTCGATCTCGATCTGATCCTCAGCCTCAAGCCCGCGAATGGCGTCGGCGATCTCGCCGTTCACGGCTTCCACCGCCGCATCAACGCCCTTGCCAAGCCAGCGGCTCTTGTCACCGTCACGCTTCTCAACCGCCTCATGCGCGCCGGTCGACGCGCCCGACGGCACCGCTGCGCGACCGAAGCTGCCGTCCTCCAGAAACACGTCAACTTCCACCGTGGGGTTACCCCGGCTGTCGATGATCTGACGGCCTTGCAGGTCGATGATTGCGGTCACGTAACGATCCTTCTACGATGGCGAGGACAGGTTAGCCCCGCCCGATAACGAGCCCGGAGCGCTGCGGCAATTCGGGATGGAACCTCGATACGTGCCGCGGGGTTCTCCCGATCGATCAAGGAAGGATTCCCGATGGCCGACGACACCCTCAAGCCGATGACCGACAAAGACGTCGCGCCCGTGGTCGCCGATCCGTTCGCGGCGACGGACGCGCTCCAGCCCAGCGATCCGCTAAAGGGCATGGACAGCGATGCTGGCGATCCGCTGTCGACGCCCTCACCGACGGGTAGCGAGCGCGGCGCAAAAGACGAAGAGACCAGCAGTGGCGCCAAGGAAGGCGGCCCCACCTCCGCCCGCCAGGCGATCAGCGATGGCATCGTCAAGCTCAAGAGCGAAGCAGGCGATCGTGCCCGCACCTACGCCGACCAGGGCAAGACCAAGGCGACCGGCGCGCTCGATCAGCTGGTGGCAATGCTGAACGATGCTGCCGGCCAGGTCGATGAAAAGCTGGGCGAGCAATACGGTCAGTATGCCCGCACGGCTGCGGAGCAGGTGCAGGGCTTTTCCTCCTCGCTGATTGATCGCAGCGTCGAGGAACTGCTGGATGATGCACGCGAACTGGTTCGCAAGAGCCCGACTGCTGCCCTCGGCGTTGCCGCAGCGGTCGGTTTCGTGGCAGCCCGCCTGGTCTCTGCCGGACTCGACCACCGCGACAAGGCGTAACTCTGATGCTGCTGGAACGATCCGGCCCTGAAGAGGCCGGCATCAGCCAGCTTGTCTCGCAGCTCGCCGGCGATGCGCGAGAGGCGGCGCAAGCTGAAGTCGCGCTCGTCAAAGCGCGGGCTGCCTTTGCCGTTACGCGCTACAAATGGGCCGCCATCTACTTCGGAACAGCGGGCGTGCTTGCACTGGCGGCATTGATCGCCCTGCTTGTCGGGTTGATCATGTCGCTTGCGACGCTGATCGGGCCTGGCCTCGCCACCCTAGCCGTCGTGCTCGGCGTGCTGGTGATTGCCGGCGTCCTCGGATTTATGGGCAAGGCGCAGCTGGCCAGGAAGGTGACATCTTGAGCACCGATCCACAGGCGGCAACTGTCGCTCTCGCGGAGGAGCGCGCCGCTGCGGCCCGGCAGAGGCTCGGCGACAGCTTCGCCACGCTCCAGGCGCGCCTGAATCCGCGGGTTGTAGCGCGAGACGCGGTCGAGAACCTGCAGGAAAGCGGCGAGAAAGCCTTACGGACAGGCGTGCAGAGCGCCCGCGCCCATCCCGATCGCGTTATTTGGGCGGTGGCGCTCGCGATTGCCTGGCTTACCCGCCGGCAGATCGCGGCCGCTCTTACCCGCAAGCGCCCGCATGACGCCGAAACCGCGGCCCAGCTGGCGCGTTCAATTCCAGGTGACTGGCCTCAATCGGCCGAGAGGAAAAACAGATGACCGACGCCCGTAAAGAGACCGCCAATACGTCTGCCAGCAACGATCAGCACGAGTCGCTACGCGACCGCGCGACCCACGCGTATGAGAACGCGGTGGCGCGCGCCGGCGACACTGCCGGCAGTTCCCGCGAGGCGGTGCGCGATGCAGCGCATCAAGCCGGTGATTTCGTCGACACCAATCCGCTTGGCGTTCTCGCCGGCGGGCTGGTGCTGGGTGCCCTGGTAGGCGCGCTGGTGCCCCGTAGCGAGCGGGAGAAGCAGATCCTCGCCCCGATGGGCAAGAAGATCGGCATGGCAGCGGTCGCGGCCCTCGCGGCGGCCAAGGAAGCTGGGCGCGGCGAGCTCGAGGAACTTGGACTCACCAAGGACGGCGCGAAGGAGCAGGCCAAATCCCTGCTGCAGGGCGTCGCCACTGCCGCTTCAAACGCGGGTAATGCGGCGGCCGAAGCGGGTCGCGAGCAGATCAAAACGGCGCATTGAAGGGTTCAAACCCGAGCGCCTAGACGGTAAGGGAGCCGCCATGAGCAAGCTTCACCTCGTCTTCGGCGGTCGGGTTTCCGATCCGCGCACCCTTGATTTTGCCGATCTGAAATCGATCGATATCGTCGGGGTGTTTCCTGATTTCGCTTCTGCCGAAAAGGCCTGGCGCGCAGCCGCACAGCGCACAGTAGACGACGCTGAAATGAAGTACGTCGTGGTGCATCTGCACCGGCTGCTCGAACCGGATCTTCTGAAGCCTGCGGGCCAATAAACGCGGCTTCAGGCCCGGCCATTCGCCGCCTCTGCAGGCGGCTTAGACAACACGCTCACAACTAACATCCCGGCCTATGGCCGGGATGAACATTTCAGCGGGGCTGCGACCGCTTCGCTTCGCAAGCCCGCTCCGGGTCAGATGAACTCGATCTTCGAGACGACGTAGTACCGCTCTCCGGCGGGCACCGACACTTCAACTTCGTCGTCTACGCTGCGCCCGATCAGCGCCCGGCCCATCGGCGAATTGTAGCTGATCCGGCCAAGCTTGGCGTCGGCTTCGGTCTGACCGACAATCTGATACTTGATCGGCTTGTCGTCCTCGTCGATCAAGGTCACGGTCGCGCCGAATACTATCTTGTCGCCCGACAGGTCGCGTGGATCGATGATCTGCGCGCGCGACAATTTGTCCTCGATATCAGCGATAGTCGCCTCGATCTGGCCCTGACGCTCCTTAGCGGCGTGGTACTCGGCGTTTTCCGACAGATCGCCATGCGCACGGGCTTCCTCGATCGCATCCACGATCTGAGGCCGTTCGATTTTCAGCCGTTTCAGTTCTGCGGTCAGCTTCTCATAGCCTTCCTGCAGCATCGGCATCTTCTCGACGGTCGCCATGTGCGCCTTATCCTTCGTCAAAGCCTTGAACCCCGAGCGGCCTAATTTCGGCCGCATCGCACGTCATCGTAAGTTGTCAGGGGTCAATTGTGCGGCTGCGAATAATAGGATTGAAGCGGACGTACTTCAAGGTTCCGCGTGGCGGACCCGATCGCCTTAGCCGCCTGCAAGCTGGCCTGCGCCGTCGTGAAATACGGGATCTTTTGGTTTACCGCCGATGCTCGGATCGGCTGCGAGTCCTTCAGGCTCTGCCAGCCTTCCGTGGTGTTGAAGATCAGCGCAATGTCGCCGTCCTTGATCCGGTCGACAATGTGCGGCCGCCCCTGCGCCACCTTGTTCACCACTTCGACCGGCAGCCCCGCGCGCTGCAGGTGATCGGCGGTGCCGCCGGTGGCGACGATGGTGAAGCCAGCGTCCACGAGCTCGCGGATTGCGGGCGTAATGGCCGCCTTGTCATTGTCCTTCACGCTGACGAACACCTTGCCACTGCTCGGCAGCACGTTGCCCGCGGCCAGCTGTGACTTCGCGAAAGCAGTGGTGAAGTCCCGATCAATTCCCATCACTTCGCCGGTAGACTTCATTTCCGGCGACAGGACCGGATCGATCCCCGGGAAGCGGTTGAAGGGGAACACGGCTTCCTTCACCGCAACATAATCGATGTTGCGATTGATCGGCGGCAGGTCCTTCAGCTTCTCACCCGCCATCACGCGCGCCGCGATCTTGGCGATCGGGGCACCGATCGCCTTGGCGACGAACGGCACCGTGCGGCTGGCACGGGGATTCACCTCGATCAGATAGACCTTACCGTCCTTCACCGCGAACTGGATGTTCATCAGGCCGCGCACGCCAAGGCCATGCGCCAGCGCTTCCGCCTGTCGCTCGATCTCGGCGATGATTTCCACCGGCAGCGAATAAGGCGGGATCGAGCAGGCGCTATCGCCCGAATGGACGCCGGCTTCCTCGATATGCTGCAGCACGCCGGCAACTACGACATCGTCGCCGTCGCAGATCGCATCCACGTCAACCTCGATCGCGTCGCGCAGATACTGGTCGATCAGCACCGGGGCATCGCCCGACACCTGGACCGCGGTCTGGATGTAATCCTCCAGCTGCTGCGGCCCGTCGACGATCTCCATTGCACGGCCGCCGAGGACGAAGCTCGGACGCATCAGCACCGGATAGCCGACCCGCTCGGCGACGTTCAGCGCCTCTTCGCGGCTGCGCGCGATGCCGTTGTTGGGCTGGAGCAGCCGCAGCTTGTCCACCAGCGCGGCGAACTGCTCGCGATCCTCCGCCAGATCGATGGCCGACGGCGAGGTACCGAGGATCGGGATGCCTGCCGCCTCGATCGCCCGCGCGAGATTCAGCGGGGTCTGTCCGCCGAACTGGACGATGACGCCGACGAGCTCGCCCTTCGACTGCTCGACATGCAGGATCTCGAGCACGTCCTCCGCGGTCAGCGGCTCGAAATACAGGCGATCCGAGGTGTCATAGTCGGTGGAAACCGTCTCCGGGTTGCAGTTGACCATGATCGTTTCGAACCCGGCATCCGCCAGCGCGAAACAGGCGTGACAGCAGCAGTAATCGAACTCGATCCCCTGCCCGATCCGGTTCGGTCCACCGCCCAGGATCACGATCTTGCGGCGATCGGACGGCATTGCCTCATTCTCGGGCTCGCCGAAGCTGGGCGCCTCATAGGTCGAATACATGTAGGGCGTCTTGGCGTCGAACTCGGCCGCGCAAGTGTCGATCCGCTTGAACACCGGGCGCACGCCAAGCTTGTGGCGATGTTCGCGCACCTCCTGCTCGGTGACGCCGCCGGTCATCGCCTTCACCGCCTCATGGATCAGGCCCGACCCTTGCGCGATGCCACGACGCATGCCGCGAAGGTTCGCCGACTGGAGCGCGAGCCAGGCAAGCCGCTTGTCGCTGAATCCCATCGCCTTCAGGCGGCGCATGCCGGCCGCGTCGATCGGCAGGCCGTTGCGGCACACTTCTTCCTCAGCGCGAACGATCTCCTCGATCCGCTCCAGGAACCAGGGATCGTATTTGGCGATCGCGTGCACTTCGGCGACGGTAAAACCCTCGCGCAGCGCCTGGGCGGCGACCAGCAGGCGATCGGGCGAGGCTACGGCAAGCGCCGCCTCGATCTCGGCGCGCGGCGCGCCGACGAGTCGCTCGACGCGATCGAAGCCGCTGAGCCCGGTCTCCAGGCCACGCAGCGCCTTCTGCATCGATTCGTGGATATTGCGCCCGATCGCCATGACTTCGCCGACGCTCTTCATCGCGGTCGACAGCACGGCTTCGGCGCCCTTGAACTTCTCGAAGGCGAAGCGCGGGATCTTGGTGACGACATAGTCGATCGTCGGCTCGAACGAAGCCGGGGTAGCGCCGGTGATGTCGTTCTCGATCTCGTCCAGCGTGTAGCCGACCGCCAGCTTCGCCGCGACCTTGGCGATCGGGAAGCCGGTGGCCTTGGAGGCGAGCGCCGAGGAGCGCGACACGCGCGGGTTCATCTCGATCACGATCAGGCGGCCGTCCTTCGGATTAACCGCGAACTGAACGTTCGAACCGCCTGTTTCCACACCGATTTCGCGCAGCACCGCGATGCTGGCGTTGCGCATGATCTGATATTCCTTGTCGGTCAGCGTCAGCGCCGGCGCGACGGTGATGGAATCGCCGGTGTGGACGCCCATCGGATCGATATTCTCGATCGAGCAGATGATGATGCAATTGTCCGCACGGTCGCGGACCACCTCCATCTCATATTCCTTCCAGCCGAGCAGCGATTCCTCGATCAGCACCTCGGTGGTCGGCGAGGCATCGAGCCCCTTGCGGACGATCTCGAGGAACTCCTCGCGATTGTACGCGACGCCGCCGCCGGTGCCGCCCAAAGTGAAACTCGGCCGGATGATCGCGGGAAGCCCGGTCTTCTCCAGGGCCTCCAGCGCCTCCGCCTCGGTATGCGCGACGGCCGAGCGAGCGCTTTCCAGCCCGATCTTGTCCATCGCGTCGCGGAATTTCTGGCGGTCCTCCGCCTTGTCGATCGCTTCCGCGTCGGCGCCGATCATCGTCACGCCGTACTTCTCCAGCGTGCCGTCGCGGAACAGCGCCAGCGCAGTATTTAGCGCGGTCTGCCCGCCCATCGTCGGCAGGACGGCGTCGGGCCGCTCCTTCTCGATGATCTTCGCGACGATCTCCGGCGTGATCGGCTCGACATAGGTGGCGTCCGCCAGCTCGGGATCGGTCATGATCGTCGCCGGGTTCGAATTGACCAGGACGATGCGATAGCCCTCTTCCTTGAGCGCCTTGATCGCCTGCGTGCCCGAATAATCGAACTCGCACGCCTGACCGATCACGATCGGTCCGGCGCCAATGACGAGGATGGAGGAGATGTCGGTGCGCTTGGGCATTATGTCTCTCTTGGTCCTACTCGGCGGCGCCAGCCGTCGCGCCGATCGGCGTGAGGCTGGCTCCCGAAATCTTCTTCACTTCGGCGGCGATGCAGGCGGCGGCTTGCTCGGCCTCCGCGCGTGGCATCTCGCCCGGCAATTTCATCGTCACGTTCGCGGCGGACGTCGCCTTGAGCCGCGCTTTCTCCACCCCGCATTTGTTCGGGATCGAGGAAAGCCGCGCCTGCAACTGGTGCTGGTTCGCCGGGGCAGCCTGCGAACAGGCAGCCAAGGCGAGGATCAGCACCGGAGCAGCAAGCCGGCCCGTGGTGATCAACGCAGCGAGCCCACGAACCGTTCGAACAGGTAGAAGCTGTCCTGCGGACCCGGGCTCGCCTCGGGGTGATATTGCACGCTGAACGCGGGCTTGTCGGTCAGCTCCAGGCCGGCATTGCTGCCGTCGAACAGTGATACGTGGGTCTCGCGCGCGTTCGCCGGCAGGCTTTCGCGTTCGACTGCGAACCCGTGGTTCATGCTGGTTATCTCGACTGCGCCATCCGCGAGGCGCTTCACCGGGTGGTTTGCACCACGATGGCCTTGGAACATCTTGGTCGTGCGCGCACCGACCGCAAGGCCGAGCAGCTGGTGCCCAAGGCAGATGCCGAACAGCGGCTTTCCGGTCTCCAGCAGCTTCTGGATCACCGGGACCGCATATTCACCGGTCGCGGCGGGATCGCCCGGGCCGTTCGACAGGAAGATGCCGTGGGGATTGAGCGCCATGATCGTGTCGTAATCGGTCTCTGCCGGCACGACGGATACCTTCGCCCCGGCCTGCACCAAGTTGCGGAAGATGTTGTGTTTGCTGCCGTAATCGATCGCCACAACGTGCGGGCGCCCCTCGCCCTCGACGCCATTATAGCCGAAGCCGATGCGCCAGATGCCACCGTTGCGATCCTCGCCCCAAGTGCCGTGCGTCTCGCGCGTCACTTCCTTTGCAAGGTCCATGCCCTCAAGGCCCGGCCATTCGCGCGCCATCTTCAGCAACAGATCGAGGTCAAATCGGCCGTCAGCGGCATGGGCGACGACACCATTCGGCGCACCTCCGGCCCGAATGCGCCGGGTGAGTGCGCGGGTGTCGATCCCCGCCAGGCCAATACGCGCATGGCGTTTCATCCAGCCTTCGAGATTCTCGGCCGCGCGGAAGTTCGACGGCCCAGTGGGATCCTCGCGCACGATCATCCCGAGGGCGTGCGGTTCGTCGGCCTCCACGTCATCGGGGTTCGCGCCGACGTTGCCGATGTGCGGGAAGGTGAAGGTGATGATCTGGCCGGCAAAGGACGGATCCGTCATGATCTCCTGATAGCCAGTCATCGCGGTGTGGAAGCACACCTCGCCGACCGCCTGCCCTTCCGCGCCGAAGCCACGCCCCCATAGCACGTCGCCCGTTGCGAGAACGAGGACACCCGTTGCCCCATCGGGCTGGGGCGCGTGCGACGGTATTGCGTCTGCCATGGTGGCGGGCACTCCTGGGTAAGCGGCGATGTACGTTAAGTGGGGCGCGCTAAACTCGCCCCTCCGCCGCGTCAATCTGATATGGGCTCGCGGCATCATGATTCGAGACGATATCAAGCAAGCCCAGATCGCCGCCATGAAGGCAGGCGACAAGGAAACCCGCGCCGCGATCGGCCTGATCCAGGCTGCGATCAAGAATCGCGACATCGAAGCACGCACCCAGTCAAACGCGCCCGACGATGACGCGCTGGTTGTTGAGGTGCTGCAGAAGATGAAGAAGCAGCGGACCGAATCGATCCAGATGTTCCGTAGCGGCGGCCGCGAGGAGTTGGCCAAGGCCGAGGAGGCCGAGGTTGCTGTCATCGACCGCTTTCTGCCGAAGCAGATGGACGAGGCGGAGACCACCGCTGCGATCGAGGCGATCAAGGCCGATATCGGCGCCGCCGGCATGAAGGACATGGGCCGCGTGATGACGGAGCTAAAGGCGCGCCATGGCAGCGTGCTCGACATGTCCAAGGCGAGCGGGCTGGTTAAGGCAGCCCTCGCGTAATCTGAACGTCCCTCCCGCTTGCGGGAGGGACATGGGAAGCGCATGTCCACATCTGCAGATCCATGTCGCTGACCCCTGCCTTCCTCGACGAATTGCGCGCGCGCACGTCGTTGTCGGCCCTGATCGGCAAAACCACCAAGCTTACCAAGGCAGGTCGCGAGTATAAGGGCTGCTGCCCCTTCCACAACGAGAAGACGCCGAGCTTCTACGTCAACGACGACAAGGGCTTTTACCACTGCTTCGGCTGCTCGGCGCATGGCGATGCGATTCGCTGGATGACCGATCAGCGTGGGCTACCCTTCATCGATGCGGTAAAGGAGCTCGCGCAGGCCGCCGGCATGGAGATGCCGGCTCCGGACAAGCGCGCTGCCGAGCGCGCGGAAAAGGCGCAATCGCTTCACGACGTGATGGCTGCCGCCGCGGAATGGTTCCGCCAGCAGCTCGACGGCATCGAAGGTGCACCGGCGCGCGCGCTGCTGGACAAGCGCGGGATTTCCGACTCGACCAGACGCGCGTTCGGGTTCGGCTTTGCTTCCGACGCCCGTGGCAAGCTGCGTGCTGCGTTGAAGCAATTTGGCGACGCGATGCTGATCGAGGCCGGGTTGCTAATCAGCGTAGAGGGCAAGGAGCCCTATGATCGCTTTCGCGGCCGACTGATGATCCCGATCCGGGACGCTCGTGGCCGCGTGATCGCTTTTGGCGGG
The DNA here is from genome assembly GCF_020707225.1 of Sphingomonas sp. IC4-52. Lineage (NCBI taxonomy): Bacteria > Pseudomonadati > Pseudomonadota > Alphaproteobacteria > Sphingomonadales > Sphingomonadaceae > Sphingomonas > Sphingomonas sp. IC4-52. Next base: position 1,265,932 of record NZ_JAJFEU010000001.1, read on the forward strand.
CGGATCATCGGCGAGGGCGAGCCGAAGTATCTGAACTCGCCGGACACACCGCTCTTCGACAAGGGCCGCACGCTCTACAATCTCGATCGTGCCTTGCCCGCTGCGCGCAAGGCGGACCGCGTGTTCGTCGTCGAAGGCTATATGGACGCGATCGCATTGGCACAGGCCGGGATCGGAGAAGTTGTTGCGCCACTCGGCACCGCACTCACCGAGCACCAGCTGGAACGGCTCTGGCGAATCAGCGACGTACCGACGCTCTGCCTCGATGGCGACAGCGCGGGGCAGAAGGCCGCGATCCGTGCCGCGCATCGCGCCATGCCTCTGCTTGCGCCCGGCCGCAGCCTCCAGTTCGTGACTCTGCCGGACGGACAGGATCCGGACGACCTGATCCGTGCCAAGGGCGTCGGGGCGTTCGAAGCGCTGGTCCGCGACGCGACGCCGCTGGTCGATCGGCTCTGGACGCACGAGCTTGCGGCCGAACCACTAAGCACGCCGGAGCAGCGAGCGGGTTTTCGCGCACGCATGGGGGAGCTTGCCAAGACGATCGGCGATCCGGTGGTGCGATCGGAATATCAGGCGGAGTTTCGCCGCCGCTATGACGATCAGTTCGGCTCCCAGCGCCGTCCGTTCGATCGAAACCGCGCCTTTGAGCCGCGGCAGCCGTTCACCCCGCGGCGTCCGGGACAGAAATGGACGCCCCCTCCCGCCCCGGTGACGGAAGATGCGAAGGCGTTCAGCGCGGCCGGTATCGATCGCGTTCTTGCAAAGGCAGTGCTCGCCGGATTGATCCGCCACCCCGCCGAAATCGCCCGCCATATGGAGGTGCTGGGATCGCTGCGGATGGCCGATGGCGCGCTCGGCCGATTGTTCGAGGCCGTTGTCGATGTCGCGTTGGAAGATCGGGAGCTTGATAGCGCGCGCCTTGTCACCATATTGGCGCATAGTGGTTTCGAGGCGGTCGCTCGCGACCTGCTGAGAGCAGATACGATGCCCTATTCCTTCACTCAACCGACGGGGGACGAAGCGCGCGCCAGGGAAGACCTTGACGAAGCGATCGCCATCCTTGTCGCGCGGCCCGAAGTGGATGCGGCACTGGCTGATGCAACGTCCGCCATGCAGGCGCGCTTCACCGATGAAGCGTTTGAACGGCAGGTGGCGTTGGTGAGAGAGAAACAGGCGCTGGAGCTTCGGCTTGCAAATCTCGTTCAGTCGAACGAAGACGCCCGCGCTTTTGATTCCGAGGACGATTGATGGCGAAGGTGAACGGTAGCGGTGCAGATGAAGGCGCAGAAGTGGCCGATGCCCCGCTGATCGACCTCAACGATGCGGACGTCAAGAAGCTGATCGCCCGCGCGAAGAAGCGCGGGTACATCACGTACGACCAGCTTAATGCCGCCCTGCCCCAGGATCAGATGTCGAGCGATCAGCTCGAGGACATCATGTCCGCGCTCAACGAAATGGGCGTCAACATCGTCGAGAACGAGGAACAGGGCGAGGACGGCGAAGAGCAGGAGCAGGCCGAGGACGAAGTCGAATCGGTCGACGGCGAACAGGACAACGCGCCCGTCCTCGAGAAGAAGAAGGAAACGGTCGACCGCACCGATGATCCGGTGCGCATGTACCTTCGCGAGATGGGCGCCGTGGAGTTGCTCAGCCGCGAGGGCGAAATCGCGATCGCCAAGCGCATCGAAGCCGGCCGTGACACGATGATCATGGGCCTGTGCGAATCGCCGATCACCTTCAACGCGATCATCGACTGGTCCACCCAGCTCAACGACGGCACAATGCAGCTGCGCGAGATCCTCGATCTCGACGCGATGCTTTCCAAGGGTCCGTCGGCTGAGCAGGTCGAGGGTGCCGAGGACGACAACGGCGAGATCAGCGAGAAGACCGCCGGGGCGAGCTTCAAGGAAGAGGACGAGCCGGAGGAAGCATCGTCGGACGACGACGATGACATGACCGAGCGCCGCGCCCCGCGCCCGTCAGATGACGAAGAGGAGGATAACACCCTCAGCCTCGCGCAGATGGAGGAGACGCTCAAGCCGATGGCGCTTGAGAAGTTCGCCAACATCACGTCGATCTACAAGAAATTTTCGAAGATGCAGCAGGGCCGGCTCGACGCCATGGGCGGCGGGACCGAGCTGACCGCGGCGGACGAGCGCAAGTACCAGAAGCTGCGCGAGGAGCTGACGGCCGAGGTCGAGAGCGTCCAGTTCCACAACGCAAAGATCGAATATCTCGTCGACCAGCTGTACAGCTACAATCGGCGCCTCACCGCGCTGGGCGGGCAGATGCTGCGCCTGGCCGAGCGGCACAAGGTGAGCCGCAAGGACTTCCTCGATCGCTACATGGGCCATGAGCTCGACGATACGTTCCTGGCGACCGTCAATGGCCTCGACAAGAAGTGGACCGCTTTCGCGACCAACGAGGCGGCTGCCGTCGAGCGGATCCGCAGCGAAATCGCCGAGATTTCGCAGCAGACCGGCATGGCCCTGGGCGAATTCCGCCGCATCGTGAACATGGTGCAGAAGGGCGAGCGCGAGGCGCGTATCGCCAAGAAGGAGATGGTCGAGGCGAACCTGCGCCTCGTGATCTCGATCGCCAAGAAGTACACGAACCGCGGCCTGCAGTTCCTGGATCTCATCCAGGAGGGCAACATCGGCCTGATGAAGGCGGTGGACAAGTTCGAGTATCGCCGCGGTTACAAGTTCTCCACCTACGCCACGTGGTGGATCCGGCAGGCGATCACCCGCTCGATCGCGGACCAGGCGCGCACGATCCGTATCCCGGTCCACATGATCGAGACGATCAACAAGCTGGTCCGCACCAGCCGCCAGTTCCTGCACGAGCAGGGCCGCGAGCCGACCCCGGAGGAGATGGCCGAGCGCCTCTCCATGCCGCTGGAGAAGGTTCGCAAGGTGATGAAGATCGCCAAGGAGCCGATCAGCCTCGAAACGCCGATCGGCGACGAGGAAGACAGCCACCTCGGCGATTTCATCGAGGACAAGAACGCCGTCATCCCGGTCGATGCGGCAATCCAGGCGAACCTCAAGGAAACGGTTACCCGCGTCCTCGCCAGCCTGACACCGCGTGAGGAGCGCGTGCTTCGCATGCGCTTCGGCATCGGCATGAACACCGATCACACGCTGGAGGAAGTCGGTCAGCAGTTCTCGGTTACGCGTGAACGCATCCGTCAGATCGAGGCGAAGGCGCTCCGCAAGCTGAAGCACCCGAGCCGCAGCCGGAAGATGCGCAGCTTCCTCGACCAGTAAGGCGACGGCTGAAATGATATAAAGGGGGGGCGGAAAGAGTGATCTTCCCGCCCCTTTCTTTGCTGTGCCGGGCGTTTACGCCAGATCAGCGATCGCGGCCGTGATCCACCGGCAATAAGGCCACCTGTGGCGCGGCGACATGGGTGGGAGATCGTCGCCGCGCCACTTGCCGAAACGTTCCAGCCGAAGGGACCATCGACCACCGGAACGAAGCAGAACCGCTACAAGGGCGCTTCTGTTGGCGATGAACACGGCGGACCGGCGGGGGACTTGGGTGGGCCGACGTGTTCACTGGCAAGGAGAGCGGGTAAGGATCCGCTCCCCGTACCAATGTGGCGACAACGGCTTACGATTTTTCTGCACGTCCGTTCCGACGCATCATCGTGAAACATGCAGAGCCTTCACGACTGCTTTCGTCCGAACCAAGGCATTTTCTGAGCCAGATTGGCTGATATTCGCGAAATACGTGCCCAGCTCTTGCCAATTCGGCATGATCTACTTGCCGGCGATGCGGCATGGCCACAATCTGCGCGAATGGCCAAGCACGCTTCCAACCCCGCCGGGGTCGAACAGCAGGTAACTGCCTCCGATCTCGTCCGGCACTTCGGTATCTGGCAGGATCGGGCGACCCGCGCGCCGGTATATATCCTGCATCGCGGTCGCCCTCGCTTGGTGCTGACCTCGCTGGACGTCATGGATGCTTTGTGCGCCCCCCACACGGCGCGTCCGGTGAATGGCAGCCATCTCAAGACGCTGCTCGAGGCGGTCGGCGACATGATCATCCTGCTCGGCCAGGACAATAATGTGGTTGGCGCCAGTCGAGGGGCCCGGGGCTATTTCGGCGAGATGGTGGACAATGGCGCGCCGCTTGCCGGGTTGTGCGCGGTTGGTGACGAAGCGCTGCACGCTGCCGTGCTGCGCGTCACTGGCTCCGGCCTTCCGGAAACCATCGAGTGTCGCTCACCCCGCTTTCCCGATCGGCTGCTCGCCTTTTCCATCAACAGCGGGCCGAGCGGCTGCGTTCTGCAGGTTCAGGACGCAACGGCGCTGGAGGAACTTCAGCATTGGCGGGACAGGCACGAGTCGATCTTCCGTGCGGTGGAGGCGGCCGGCGGCGCGGCGGCGATCGTCAATCTACGCGGGCGTATCGATTATGCCTCGCACCGTGTAACAGTGCTGACGGGAGCGACGGTAGAAGCCCTGACCGCGGCCCGCATCGTGTCGCTGGTGGCTGTTGGTGATCGCAGCAAGCTGGGAGATGCGTTTGAAGCGGCAATCGACCAGCGGAGCCCGCAATCGTTGGAGGCTTCCCTGCTCGTCGGCGGCGCCGCGCTGCGCCGGGTAGCGATCGGCCTTGCCCCGCTACTCAGCGCTGGTCACGTCGTGGGTGTTACCGTCATCATCAACGCGGCCGAGTCTTAACGAGCTGTTTACCTTAATGCGGCAGAAACTCTCCCCGGCGTGGCGGGGAAGGGTGACAAGACTTGGTTTCGAGTGCGGGAATCGCGAGCAAGCGCTGTTCCATCAGTGACATCGTTGATCAGGAGGGAACGCTCTCCTGCCCGAGCGTTGCTGCGCTATGCGCGCCCGGTGCCGCCGCGCTGGACCTAGCCGATGCTGTCCATGCCTTGTGTCAGCTCCACGGTCCGGCGCCCAGCATCATCGAGCTGGCGTCACACTCTGAAGGCGCTGGTTCCGCCGGACCTTGGCTGAGGAAGGTCGCGGCGGCATTTGATCAAGAGCGCGCGATGCTTGTCACGCTGACGGCCGCCGTAGGGCCCATCCCTTCCACGCCGCGGCACGCGCAATCGGAAGCGGCTATCAATGCGCAGCGCCATGCCCTCTGCACGTTGGCGCAATCGAGCCGCGCCGGCTGTTCGTTCGGCGCCGCCTTGGCCTTGCTCCTCGAATGGCATGCCATCCGCCGCGTGCTGGCCGCTGCGGCCGGACGCTCAGGTGTCGCCCTGCTCCCGCACACCCTGCCCAGTCGCGCCGCTATCATCGCCGAAACAGACGCGGTTGCGGCCGTTGCGTCGCATGGCCGCGCACTGGCGTTTGGTGCGCAGCAGCTTGCATTTCAACACCACGGCCTGTGGCAATTGCTCGTCGCGCGGGCGGAGGCGCGCGCCGCGCTTTGATTACGGTCCGGCGGCAAGCCGCTTGCACCTGCCGGCGTTTTCGCTCATCCCAAACCCGATATTCGAACGAGACGGGATGAGGGCATGAAGCGTTTCGAAGGCACGCAGAGCTATGTCGCGACTGATGATCTTAAGGTCGCCGTAAATGCCGCTGTCATGCTGCGGCGGCCGCTGCTCGTGAAGGGTGAGCCCGGAACGGGCAAAACCGTACTCGCTTACGAAATCGCCAAGGCGACGGGCGCCCCGCTCATCGAATGGAACGTCAAGTCCACGACCAAGGCACAGCAGGGCCTCTACGAATATGACGCGGTGGCGCGTCTTCGCGACGGTCAACTTGGCGACGAGCGCGTTCACGACATCTCCAACTACATCCGCAAGGGCAAGCTATGGGAGGCGTTCACGGCGCCGCAGCTCCCGGTTCTGCTGATCGATGAGATCGACAAGGCAGATATCGAGTTCCCGAATGACTTGTTGCAGGAACTCGATCGCATGGAGTTCCACGTCTATGAGACGAGAGAAACCGTCCGCGCGACCGAGCGGCCAATCGTGGTGATCACGTCCAACAACGAAAAAGAACTGCCTGACGCGTTCCTCCGTCGTTGCTTCTTCCACTATATCAAGTTTCCCGATCGCGAGACGATGCAGGCGATCGTCGATGTCCATTTCCCTGGCATTCAGCGCATGCTGGTGAGCAAGGCCATGGATATCTTCTATGAAGTCCGCGACGTACCAGGGCTGAAGAAGAAGCCGTCGACCAGCGAGTTGCTGGATTGGTTGAAGCTGCTGCTGCACGAGGACATGCCGCTGGAAGTGTTGCAGAACCGCGATCCAACGAAGGCTATCCCGCCGCTCCACGGCGCATTGCTGAAGAACGAGCAGGACGTCATGCTGTTCGAACGGCTAGCGTTCATGGCTAAGCGTCAGGCCAACAAGGGCTAATCGCCCGCGTCGATGACGCGCGGCGTTCGCTCGCGCGATCATCGGCCGCACCGTTGGGCGGGCCACAGCGCAGACGTTTGTGGCCTGCCCTGAATTCCCTATGGTGGCGGCCGGTTGCGCCGCTAAGCAAGCCTGTGTCCCTGTTTCTGATCATCGCAGCCGCAATCGTCGCGGCACCGCCGGCCGCTGCTTCGCCCGCGCTGCAGCCGCGGGGTACATCGGTGTTGGCGTCCGATGCCGAGAACCGCTGGGTTCCGTTCGAGTTGACGCCTGGCAATCAGCTGCGGTTCTCGCTGGAAATTGACGGGCGCCCCGCCACTGCCATTCTCGACACAGGTGTCAGCTATTCGGTGCTTTCCCGACGGTTTGCCGAGCAAGCGGCGCTCAAGGTGTCATCAGGGGGCAGCGCCACCGCAATCGGCGGCATGGTGCCGATCGGCTGGACGGCCACTCGCAAGGTAAGCTTCGGCAGCCTCATACGACATGGCGGCGGATTGGCCGTCGCCACCCTCCCCGCTCTTGCCACGGGCAGCGCAGAGCCGGTGGATCTGCTCGTAGGCCGCGATCTTACCGAACGCTTTGCTCTCGACATCGACTTCGCCGCCAGCCGCTTCCGCCTGCTGCCGAGCGGCCGGATGCCGTTTCGCGGCTTTACCGCGCAGCTTTCCATCTCGCGGGACCGCTTAGTATATGTGAGCGAGGTGAGCCTCGGCGCAGCGCGTCTGCGGCCGATGATCGTGGATACCGGGGACGGCTCCTCCATCACTGTCACCGCCGACGGCTGGGCTGCAGCGAAGATCAATGGGGTTCGGACAACCACCACCGTCTCGTTCGGCCTGGCGGGCACCGTGACGAGCACGATCGGTATCGTGCCAACACTGCGAATGGGCGAGCTGACCGCGCGCAACGTGGAGGTACGAGTAGAACCAGCCGGCGGTTTTTCGGAGACGATCCAGTCCGCGGGCAGGATCGGTTCGGGCTTCCTCCAGAACTACCGGGTGCTGCTGGACCCCACCGCGCGACGCATGATCCTCGCGCCGGGCGCCACCGCTGATCAGCCGCCACTACGTTCTACCAGCGGCTTACTGGTCGGCATCGATCGTGATCGTCTTCGGGTCCTCCACGTCATGCGCGGAGGGCCGGCCGAGCGCGCAGGCTGGGTCGCCGGCGAGACGATCTGCGCAGTCGACGGGCAGCCGATCCCGAGGGATTATGCGGCCAGCCCTCTCGCAACCTGGTCCGCGGACAAACCCGGGCGCCTTGTACGCCTGCGTTTGTGCAATGGGGTGGAGCGCCAGCTCGTGCTTCAGCACTTCTATTGACCTTCATCGGGCGCAACTCATCATTGCCGGAAGGCGCGATTGAACTGATCCGTCAGCGGCTTCACGATATAGCTTAACAGCGAGCGGCGCTGCGTCTGCATATAAGCCTCCACCGGCATGCCGACCTTGAGCTTAAGGCCGCCCAGCTTGCGAGCCTCGGCTTCCGAGACCTTGAGACGCAAATCGTAGAACGGCGCTCCGGATCGTTCGTCGCTTTTACGGTCGGCGCCAATGTAGAAGACCCTGCCTTCAAGCTCGGGCGTCGTTTGCGCGCTGAAGGCAGAGAAGCGGATTGTCGCTCTTTGCCCTTGGTGAAGCTGGTCGATGTCTGCGGGGCTCACCGCGACGTTGACGATTAAGGGCTCGGAATCGGGCACGATTTCCATGATCGTCTGTGCCGCTGGTACGACGCCGCCGATGGTCTGATAGGCCAGATTGTCGATTATTCCATCGTAGGGCGCGCGCACTAACGAGCGCTCGGATGCATCGCTTGCGGCAATGGATCGCACGCGCTGATCGCCGAGTTGCGCAGTCACCGCGGCCAGTTCCTGCCCGGCTTGCACCCGCGCGTTGCGCTCTGCCTCAAGGCTCGATTGGCGGAGTTCCGCGATGCGCGCCCGCTTCTCGGCGATGCGTGCGTGGAGAGAAGCGATCGTCCCGTTCAGCTCGGCTGCCGTTCGCTCCAGTTGATTTACACGCGCGACGGTGACGAGCTGGCGCGCGTATAACCCCCGCAATGCCTCAAGTTCAGGGGTCAGGAACGAGCGTTGGTTCTCGGCGCCCTGAAGTTGCGCACTGGTTGCGGCTACGTCCTGCTGAGCCTGGAAGATGCGCTCGCGTATGGCGTCCTGCTCGGTCGCCCGTAGCGACCGCCGCTCGGCAAACAAGCGATCCGCCTCAGCCATCGCTAGGCGCGCTGAGGCAGCGGTGCTCGACGTAAGAGCCTGCGGGTAGCGGATCACCGCGTCCCCATCCCGCTCTGCCGCCAGCCGCGCCTGCGCCGCAAGGAGTTGCTCAAGTGACTGGCCCAAGGTGGCAGCACTGTCGCCGCTCACCCGATTGTCGAAGCGCATGATCGGCTGCCCCTTTCGCACCCGATCGCCTTCACGCACGAAGAGCTCCGCGATTACCCCGCCGGTTGGATGCGCCACCCGCTTCACGCTGGACTCAACCGACAGCCGCCCGCTGCCGATCACCGCGCCCGTGACCTTGATCACGGATGCCATGAGCACGATCACCACGGCCAGCGTCGACACCAGCATCACGGCGTGGCGCAGGGTGCGATCCAGCGCTTGTTGCGGATCATGTCCTTGGCGAGCCTCGAACAGCGGCGCTTGGCCGAGATCCAGCACGAGTTCCTGCGACACGATCGTCACTCCACCGTTGGCGCGTCGGCCGGCGCGTTCCGCGGCTCGGCATATACCGACATCTCTGCGAGGCGCTCGGCCTCACGACGCTGCCGTTCGGAAAGCCGGGCTCTCACCTCTTCCTTCTGCCCGAAGTCGAGCATTCCGCCCTTGCGCATGACGAGGACCAAGTTCGCGCTTTCGATAATGGAGGGGGCATCTCCCACCACAACGGTTACGGCGCCGCGCGCTTGGAGGCTGGAGAGACAACGGCGCAGCGCCAGATGCCCGTCATTGTCCTGAAAGGTTCCGGGATTGTCGAGCAGTACGAGGAACGGATCACCATATAGGGCGCGTGCGCATGCGATCCGTTGTTGCACGGACAGAGCGAGCGATGGGTGCCCCGAAATGCTTACCATCGTGTCGTAACCCGCCGGCAACCGGACGATTGCGTCGTGAGCGCCAGCCGCCTCCGCCGCGCGCGTAATCGCCGCAGCGTCTGGCGCCGAAATGAAGCCGGCGATGTTCTGTGCTACCGTTCCACGCATCAGCTCCGGTACCTGCGGGAGGTAACCGATGTGCCGGTCGAGGGCTTCCCGCCCCCACTGGCTTAGCGCAGCTCCGTCGAGCCGAACCGTGCCGACTGACTCCGGCACGTGCCCTGCCAGCACCTTCAGCAGCGTAGATTTTCCGGCATCTGCTGGCCCGATCACTGCCAGCACATCCCCCGCTTTGGCCTTGAACGTGAGATCCCGAAACAGCGGCTGTCGCGTCCCGGCCAGCGGAACCCCGACGCCAGTCACGTCTAGGTCGCGTTGCGGTGCCGGAAGAGCGACCAGCATGTTGATAGCACGCCTTTGGTCCAGCGCCCGCAGCAGCGCCTGCCACTCGCCGGCAGCGAGTTCGAACGCGCGGATGTCGCCACCAATTCGACAGAGTGGATGGAAAATGAACGCCGTCAGGAGCAATGCCGCGCCAACAGCACCGATACTCGCGTCATCGGTAGCGGCCAACCACGTCGCCGCCCCCGCGACGCCGGCCAAACATAGGGCAGACAGCACAAAGAGGGCGAGTCTCGTTTTCGCCGCTCGGCTGGCAGACGCTGCATCGGAGACCGCGGCCCCATGACGTTGAGCGGTGATCAACGCTTCGGCGCGACCGGCGAGGCGAAGCAGTCCGAGCCGTTCACGCCAGGCGGTAATGACTGCCGTCGAGACATCGCGCGCGCGACGGTCCTCGTACGGCGTCGGCTGACGCTTCATGGCGCGCGCCTCGGCAGTCAGGATCACCAGCGCTATGGCGACGCCGAAGAGCGGGATGACCGCTAACCAACCTGTGATCAGCGCGAGCGTGCAGATCAGAAGCGGCACTGAAGCCGCATCACTCAGGGCAGCCACTCCGCCGTCCAGCAGGACGGCTCGCAACGAGTCCTGCTCCAGATTGTGCAGCTCCTCTCCGGCGGCGTCGCAGGCGTCGGCGAAAGCCGTCAGCACCTGCTGCCTTTTGCTCAGCAGCAGCGCGTAAAAGGCCACAAGCGCAGCCGACATCGCGAAGAGCCCCGCTACCGTCTCACCGCTTCGCCCGGGCAGCGCAACATCGAGAAGCAGCATCAGATACAAGCAAGCGGCGACAGGGATGACCCAAAGGGCCGGGCCCAGGATCGCCAAGGCGAACACAGCGGAGCGGAACGCGACGCGCACGCCGGGGATTTCCGACGATCCACTTTCAAGTCCGGGCCTATCCAGCCGCGACATCAGCAATCTTTAACTCCCGCGCCTCGGAGAAGCCGTGTCGTCTACGCAGCGAAGAGGGACGCTGCCCGAGACAGCGACCCTCCCCGGGGGACCAATCGTGGCTTAGATGGGCGACAGCTCGTTCACGAAGGCGTTATAACCTTGGCTGATGCGGATGGTCTGGGTAGCGCCGCTCCCATTTTCGAAGCTGATCACCAGCAGATCCGCGTTTGCGTTGCCGGTGAAGCTGATGCGGCCGCCCGATGCTTCATAGGCAGCAGCGAGGCCCGCGAAGCTCGAGATGATCGCTGAGTCCCCAGCAGCGAAGCCGTCAAGGCCGGGCGCGTCCGAGCTAAACAAGCCGTTATACTTGCCGAAGACCAGCGTGTCGCCATCACTGAAATTCAGATCGTAGATCGCGTCAACATCTGACGATCCGTCGATCTGGTCGCCGAAAAAGCGAAACTGATCGGCACCGGCACCGCCGTACAGCTTATCATCTCCCTTGCCGCCGATGAGAATGTCGTCGCTTTTCCCACCGCGAAGGATGTCGTTCCCCCCGCCACCGACGAGCATAGCGCCCGTGGAGGTCGCGCTAAGATCATCGTCCGTCTGGTTGCTTCCTGCAATATAATCCATAATTCCGCCCTCCTGAACCATGCAAATGAACGGTTCTCCGTTCGAGGCCCGGCCTGCCCCGAGTCTCTAGAAGCACTATGGAGAGGAAGCGGTTACGGAGCATCACGAGACTAAACGGAAATGGATCAACTCTCTGCGAGTTACATTAACTGCGGGAGAACTCAATGTGGCCTGAGCGAGGCAGCCCTTATGCCTTCATGTTTTTTCAAGCAGGACGACGCGCTGTGGTCCGTAAGAAACAGCCTTTCCATCTCGCAGCGCCAGCACATTGTCCACAGCGACCAGAACCGAAGGCCGGTGCGCGACTAATACTACGATGCCGCCCCGCGCCTTTACACCGCGAATCGCGTTGATGAGTGCAGCTTCTCCATCCGCGTCCAGGTTCGCATTCGGCTCATCAAGCAGGATCAGGAAGGGCGCTCCGTAAAGCGCACGGGCAAGCGCAATCCGCTGCCGCTGCCCGCCAGACAGTCGGCGACCATCGATACCGACCTGGGTGCTGTACCCTTCGGGAAGCGCCTGGATCATGCCAGTCACCCCCGCCTGCTCGGCCGCCGTGAGAACCAGGTCAGTGGACGCGGCCGGATCAAAGCGGGCGATGTTCTCGGCGATCGTTCCCGGCAGCAGTTCGACATTCTGCGGCAAATACCCGATGTCTCGCCCGAGCCTGTCGCGCGACCATTGCGTCATGGTCGCGCCATCCAGTCGCACATCGCCGCTGACGGGCGGAAGGCCGCCAGCCAACCCTCGCAACAGCGTGGACTTGCCGGACCCGCTCGGGCCGAGAACGGCAACCGCCTCACCCGCATAGGCGAGAAACGAGACACCCCGCACGGTGGGCTCGCTGCTGCCAGGGGGCGCAAGCGTCAGGGCTTCGGCCGCAAGCGACTGGCTGGGCAGCGGCAGTAATTGCTGTGGGCGACGCTCCCCGTCAAAGGACATGATGTCACCCAACCGCTGCCAGCTCTGCCGGGCCGCGACAAAGCCGCGCCAGTTCGCAATCGCCGACTCGATCGGCGCGAGCGCACGCGACGAAAGGATCGAACTCGCGAAGATCACGCCCCCGCTCGCTTTACCGCTGAGCACCAGCAGCGTGCCAACCGTGAGCACGCCTGATTGAAGGAACAGGCGGAATATCCGCCCTGCCGTCACCAGCAAGCTCGCTCTGGCGCTCAGGTTCACCTGGGCATTTCGGTAAGCACCGTTAGCAGTTCGCCAGATCGACTTGAGCTGATCCTGCATGCCCATGGCATGGATTGCCTCCGCGTGGCGCCTGCTGGTGTCGATCGCCTGCTGTCGCTCCCGATTCAGTCGGACGATCTCCGCCATGGTCGATTGTGTCACACGGTCGGTAAGGAGCGTCAGCGCGATCAGCACCGCCGCCCCGGCGAGCACCGTCACGCCCAGCCATGGATGCAGCAGGAACAGCACCGCGACGAAGAAAAGCACCCACGGAAGATCCACCAGCGCGGTTGGCCCAGCACCGCCAAGGAAGCCGCGAACCTGATCAATGTCCCGGATTGGCTGGGCGGGATCCTGCGCGGGGTAAAGACGGGCGAGCGTCACCACCAGATCATGCGCTTTCGCCTCCAGCTGTGAGTCGACGTTGCTGGCGAGGTGGACCAGCAACTGTCCGCGGACTGCATCGAGCAATCCCTGAAACACATAGGCTGCCACCACCATCAGCAGCAGCCCGATCAGCGTGGGAATGCTCCGGCCGGGTATGACGAAGTCATAGACCAACATCATGTAGAGCGAGCCCGCGAGCAACAAGACGTTCAGAAACGCGCTAACGACCCCTATGCCCAGGAATGTACGCCGAAGCAGCGGCATGATGGGCGCGAGGCGGTGATCAGTGCTGCCTGAGGCCCAGCTTTTCATGGCAACCAATCGGTCCTCACAGCGAACAGGTTAACTGCGCCGATGAGCGCCCTCCACGTAAACAAAGGCGCTTGTTCTCTGTGAGAGCAATACTCCTTACCCTCGACGTCACCATTTCGGACGCTTCTTCGTACACCGGGCCACCGACCCCCGCTATGACAATGACGAGATATTCGCCAGTCAAGACGGTGATCTCCCGCGATACTTCTGGAGGAGTGTAGTTCTCGTGCTGCAACTGCGCGCATCTACTCGCGACATTTCGTCATTGGCGTCTGCTCGATCAACGCGAAACAGCGGCGAGACACCGCAAAGGCTGCGAATAGCTCTATGCGCTTCGGGTGGCGGACATGTTCGCCAGCTTCTAGATCTTGAGGATGTCTGGCGTCCGCACGACTCATTCTTCGTGTCAGAGGATCTGGCGCTTGGACGCTCGATTGCCGAACAACATCGCACCTTCTTTGTCGCTCATTACGCTCTTGGCCAAGCGCGACTTGGCGCTCCCTTTCGGATGCTCTTCGCTGCTCTTCGAAACTTGTTGCAATCCTTCCTGATCATCTTCCGCGAGCGTCCAGATGTGGTGCTCACTACGGGCGCGGGCTCGATGTTTTTCGTGCTCTTGTTTGCGCGACTCTGGGGCGCAAAGATCGTGCTGGTGGACAGCTTCGCGCGCTTTCGCGCGCCCTCCGCCTTTGCCCGGATCGCGGGACCGCTGGCGGATGTGCGCGTGTCACAATCGGCGGCGTCGGCCAGGCTGTGGAACGCAACGGAAACCTTTGATCCCCTGCGCGTGCTGGACGGCCCGCGTCCGGCGAAGGAGCCTCTGGTTTTCGCAACCGTGGGAGCCACCCTGCCGTTCGACCGGTTGGTGCGGATGGTGGAGGAAGCCAAGCGGGACGGCTTGCTTCCGGAACGGGTCATTCTGCAGGTTGGGGAGTCGACCTACATTCCTCAAGGTATTGAGGAGGTACATGCATCACTCCCCTTCGCCGAGGTGAAGGAGATCCTGCGGCGCGCCGACATTGTTGTTTGTCATGGGGGCACTGGTTCACTGATCACGGCCTTGCAGAACGGATGCCGCGTTATCGCAGTGCCCCGACTGTTCGACCTGGGTGAACATTATGACGATCACCAATTGGAAATCACTTCTGCCTTTGCGGAGCGAGGCTTGCTGGCAGTGGTGGATCAGAACCACAGTTTCGCGGCTGCGCTTGCAAAGGTCCGCGCTCAGGAGCCAGTGATGGCAACGACCGAGCCTGCTGCCCTCCGGCGGTACCTCACCGGCCTTCTGACAAGTTGGGCAGCCGCACGCAGTCGGAGTTCGGCCGGCGCGCTCAGGTCCGAGGTGCAGAGGGGCTAGTCAGGGCCTCTACAGCCGCATTGGTCGCCCGCCACAATGATCGGGCTGCTGCCACGGAGTCGGCGCCGAGCCCATCCACTCGCCCTCTCGCCAGGCGATTGATGCCGAAAGCTGCGACAGCAACCGGCAGCAGGCAAACAGCGCCCACGGTCACAACCGGAACCGTCACCAGCGACGATAGAGGGCGCTGCCTGCTATGCGTCACCTGACCATCTGCGCTGCCGTTACGGCGGGGGAGTGCTTGCTGTTCCATCAAACACCACGGCTTAGCCGAGCAATGCGGAAGGGCAATACTGGGTTTTCCACAAGCTTCGATCATGGAACAGACCACCGAACGGCTTGGCCTTGTCGTATTTACCCGAGTTTCCGCGCGCTTGTGCGGCAATCGTCCGCTAAGAGGGCCGAGTTCTGCAGCAATCCGCGCTGGACGGATGCCGTGTCCGGCGCCGGCTGATTATCGCTTTAACCAGCGGCAAAGCCCCGCTTGATTGCCAGAGCGCGCAGTTCCTTCTCACGTCCCGGTGCCAGCCGCTCCATCCGTTCCTGAAACAACGAAACCAAAGGTTCACCTGCACGGTCAGGCGATCCCGCATCGAACGGCGGCGCAGGGTCATATTCCATGCTCAATTGCACCGCGCGTGCATGTGCCTCACCGCGCAACAAAGCGGTGAGTGACAAGGCAAAGTCGATCCCTGCGGTGACGCCCCCGCCGGTCACGCGATTTCGATCGATCACCACTCGTTCTGTCGTGGGTGTTGCGCCGAAGAGGGACAACATGTCGCGCCACGCCCAATGCGAAGTCGCTCGATAGCCGCGCAACAGGCCGGCTGCGCCGAGGATGAGCGATCCGGTGCATACGCTCGTCACCCAGGTCGCCTTGGCGCCGACCTCCTGCACCCATCCCATTACCTCATCGTCGGCGATGACGGCATTCACCCCCACTCCACCGGGGATGCACAGGATGTCTACGGACGCGACTTCATCGAAGGTGGCGGTCGGTACGATGGCGAAGCCTGCATCCGTCATGACTGGATCGCGACTACGCCACACCAGATCCTGCCTGGCATCGCCGCCAAGCCGGGCGAGCACCTGCGCCGGTCCGGTGAGATCAAGCTGGGTCAGCGATGGGAACAGCAGAAACGCAACACGCATCGGGCCTCTCCTTATCCGAGATGACATGCCCAGGCGCGCGGCAACAGCGGTCGCGCTTCCTCGCGGTGCTCCGCTTGCGCCAGTCACACGACCAGCAACAGGATTAGCCGGCTCGCCGCGGGTATCAATAGCCCGAATAGAGAGGGTCGGCGGCGCTCAGTTCGCCGGGTGCGCCAAGGCCGCTCAGAACGGGCTCAGATCGGGCGTCGCTGCGTCATCACGTGCCTGAGCCTCACGCTTTGCACGCTTCGCCCCCTGAACAAAGCAGCCGGTGCCGCCGCCCGGCCCAACTGTGGTGCAGCTACCGATCCCGACATTGCCGACGTCCTGGTTGCCTTTTTCGCGTGCTGCCCAGCTCTCGTTCTCGGGCGTGATCTCCAGCGTGCGCACTTCCTTGGGAATGCGAAACTGCTCTTCTGCGCTGCGCCGCTGACAGACGACGATCTCCTCGCCGTTGCTGTTGGTCGGGCAGCGTTCATTGCCGTACAGCACGACAACGCCGTTCACCGGCGCATTGCGGGAGGTTTCCGCCGAGATGGTCTGGCGGCTGGTGCGTGGCGCGCCGGGCAGCGCGACCGGCTTGGAAGGCGGCGGAAGGATCACGACCTTGGACGGCGAGACCACTCCCTCGGCAGTATTCTGCGCGGAAAGCGGCGCTGCGATCGCCAACATCGCCAGCACCGATGATCCGATGAAACGCACGCTTGTCCCCTCCTCTCAGATCCGCTTTGCCGTGGCGATGGCGAAGCGGCAGCCGAGCCGAATGACGGCGGACAGCAGCGGATAGGCCGGCGCATTCTCCGCACCGCTGGCCAGCGCGGTATCGCGATGCTCCAACTCCTCGGCCTGGAACTCCGCAATAGCTTCGCGCAATTCGGGCTCTTCCGTGCCCAGTTCGACCAGCTGATCGGCATAGTGTTTGTCGATCTCGGTCTCGACGGCGGCGGTGCAAGCCATGGCCGCTTCCGGTCCGATGGTCGCCGTTACGGCCCCTAATGCAAAGCCTGCCACGTCCCAGAACGGCTGCAACAAGGTGGGTCGCACGCCGCGTTCCACAATCAGCCGGTCGAAAAACCGGCGATGCCGCTCTTCCTGGAGCGCCATTCCGGCAATCTCACGAGCCAGCGGAGAACGATGCCCCATGATGGCGAGCTGACCCGCATAAATGCGGGTCGCACCATATTCGCCTGCCTGGTCGACACGGATCATTGACTTGGTGTCGTGACGGCGGTCGCCCGGTTTCCAGTTCATCTCGCCCTTCTTCCGATCAGCCAGAGGATCAGCGCCGCGCCGCCAAGCGACAGGATCGCATTATACCCAGCCAGGGAAACGCCCAGCAAAGTCCATTGTGCCGAGTCGCAACGGATAACCGGCGCCGCAAGGAGGCGGCGCAGCATTTCGTCCGTCGACACGCCGTCACCGGTCGCCATGGTCGAACAGGCCGTGATGCCGTGCCACCAGTGATATTCCACACCGGCGTGGAAGAAACCGATCAGTCCCGACACGGCCACCAGCAATGCCGCCGCGACGATCATGGTTACCTTGCTAGACCGGCCCGGCACAATGAAGGCGAATGCGGCCACCAGCACGGCGGCGTAATGCGGCCAGCGTTGCCAATGGCACATCTCGCACGGCACCAATCCACCGATGAGTTGCGATCCCCAGGCACCGGCAAGCAACAGCAATGGCAGCAGCAGCGCAATGAGCCGCGCGCGTGATTGAGTCGAGCTCACTTGGCGGCAAGATCCTTCTTCATGGATGCCGTTACCGCCGCTACCTGCGCGGGCCCACCCAACCGGGCGACCGTCTTCAGCGCATACCAGAGCTGGAAGTCTTCGATCCCGTCCTTCTTCAAGGTTTCCGCCGTGGCGGTGAAGCGCGGATCATCCTTGGTATCTTCTTCAAGAATGCGGTCGTCAGCCTTCACTTCATTGATCAGGTGACGGCGCAGGTCTGCCTCGCGGAACACGGGGCGGGACTTGTAATCAGGATCGCTAATCTGCGGCACGGCGATATCCGGCTCGATCCCGCCTTCCTGCACCGACCGGCCCGATGGCGTGTAATAACGCGCCGTGGTCAGGCGCAGCGCAGTGGTCGGCCCAAGCTGAAGAAGCGTCTGCACCGATCCCTTGCCGAAGGTGCGCTCGCCCATGACGAGGCCGCGATGATGATCCTGGATAGCACCAGCGACGATTTCGGAAGCTGATGCCGTGCCACTGTCAGTAAGCACGATGATCGGCAGCCCATGCGCCATGTCGCCCGGCTTGGCATAGTAACGTTCGACGTCGCCCTTCTCGCGCCCGCGTTGCGACACAACCTCGCCGCCCTCGAGGAACACGTCGGCGACCTCAATGGCCTGCGTCAGCAGCCCGCCACCATTGGAGCGCAGGTCCACCACATAGCCTAGCGGACGATGGCCCAGGGCCTTTTCGATCGCCATCATCGCCGCGCGCGTGTCGGCACCCGTTGTTTCCGAGAAGGTGTTGATGTTGACGTAACCGACGTCGCCCTTCACTTCCCATTTCACCGGGCGCTGAACGATAAGCTCGCGCACCAGCGACAGTTCCATTGGCTTGTCGCGGCCAGGCCGGATAATGGTGATGTTCAGCTTGGACCCTGGCTTTCCGCGCATCTGCGCCACCGCTTCGTCGAGCGTACCGCCGTAGATCAGTTTGCCATTGATATGGGTGATGTAGTCGCCGGTCTTGACCCCCGCGCGCCACGCGGGTGAATCCTCCTGCGGAGCGATCACCTTCACGGCGCCGTCCTCAAGCGAGACGGTGAGGCCGAGCCCGCCGTAATTGCCCTCCGTCTGGATACGAAGATTTTCGAAATCGGACGCATCGACATAGCCCGAATGCGGATCGAGCGCCGCCAGCATCCCTTCGATCGCGCCCTTGATCAGCTGTTCATCAGTGACCTTGTCGACATAATCGGCCTTCACGCGATTATACACGTCCATGAAGCGCTCCATCTCGCGATAGGCACTCGCATCCACGGCAGCCATGGCGCCGGTGGTAAGCGGCGCCAGCGCGAGCGTCGCGACCAAGGCAGTGGCGGAGAGCAGCGGGAACTTCATGTGGATTACGTCCTCGGGCGAACCGGATTGATCGCCTTTAGCGGCTTTCTCGTGGCCGATCAAAGCAGCGACGAGGTGAATGGAGGCTGAGCGGCCAAATTCGTCATCGCGGCGAAATCGATGGTTCTGGCGAGCGGCCAGCGTTCATCCGATCAGGGCCACCATATCGACCGGGCGCCCCTGCCGCCGCAGTTCCACTGTGACCAGTGGATCAGCCGAATTCGGGGCCCGTCCAACGGGATCGCCCGCGGCAACCGCGTCGCCCCGTTTTACCGCGGGATCGCCTATTCCAGTGACCAGGCTGTTCCATCCGGCGCCGTGATCGATGATCACGATCGTTCCGTAGCGCCGGAAGGGCCGCGACAGGATCACTCGGCCGGCTGCAGGCGCGCGGACGATCGCGCGACTTCCCACGGCGAACGTCAGCCCGCGTGATCGCACGCCATTCTCCGATACTTCCCCGAACCCGGTCACCAGCCTTCCGCCCACCGGCAAGCGATAGGCTGAATTGCTCGGCTGGGGCGATACGATGGAGCGCGGCGGCCCTCGAAGAGCCGCCAGTTCTTCCAACTTCGCCTGAGACTGCCCGATCAACGCCATCCGGTCGATGATATCACGTGCCTCCTCGCCAAGCGCGATGGCGCGGTCAGACTGGGCAAGCGCATCCCGATTGAGCTGCACGGCGGCGCTGGCATGTCGCGCCCGCACCGCCGCCAGCGCGCGGCGCTCGGAAATAAGATCCCGCCGGCTCCTCTCCAGCCCTTCGGCTGCCGCTGCCGCGCCAGCGCGCAACCTGCGGCTTTGCGCCAGTTCCTCGCGCAGCCCCGCTGTTTCCTGTCGGATCGCGGGCAAGGCGCTGCCCAGTACGGCGCGGACATGAACCAGGTCCGTCACCGAGCCCGGTTGGACGATCGCCGCCGCTACTGGCCGGCGCGCAAGTGAGGATAATGCCGCAACCAGCCGTGCTACCGGCTTCTGCCGTTCCCCCAGGATCGCGCGTTGCCGCTCCAGCAGTGCCTCGACGATTGCAACGCGCGCCCGCGCCGCCGCGACGGTCGCCTCGGCACGATCAATGCGCGCGCCCATCACCGCTTCTTCCGCCTGCGCCTTTGCAACGGCATCCCGCTCGGCAGCGGCGCGGCGCGCCAGATCAGATGCGCGGGCGGCCGCCTGTGCGGCCTCAGCCTTCGCCGCCCTCAGCCGCTCGCGCTCGATCGCCAGCGGGCTGGGCGCCGACGTCGCACTGGCGAGCAGCATCGCCGCTCCCGTGAGCATCGCTGTTCGCCCCACCCGCATCGCGGATCAGCCTTCGCGATGATACGGGTGGTTGGCAAGGATAGAGGTGGCGCGGAACAGCTGCTCCGCCAGCATGGCGCGGGCCAGCATGTGCGGCCAGGTGGCGCGGCCGAACGACAACAGCAAGTCGGCCCCGGCACGCTCGGCATCGTCGAACCCGTCCGCAGCGCCGATCATGAAGCGCGTTTCGCGCACCCCGTCGTCGCGCCAGCGCTCGAGTATGCGGGCGAACTCCATGGAAGAGAGCACCTTGCCGGTTTCATCCAGCATGATCCGGCGGATGGCAGGCGCCACCTCCGGGATCTTGCCGCCGCGATCCGGCAACTCGGTCACACGAGTCGGCCATGAAATCCGCTTGAGGTAGCGGTCCACCAACTCGGCCTCGGGCGAACGCCCGATCCGCCCGCGCGCCACAATGTGCAGGATCAGATCAGGCGTTCCCGGGGGCCGGAGCAGCCGGCGCATCGCCGAACGACCACATACGCTCCAGATTGTAGAACGAGCGGACTTCCGGGCGGAACAGGTGGACGATCACGTCGCCAGCGTCGATCAGCACCCAATCCGCCGTCGGCAGGCCCTCGATCCGCGGTGAGCGACCGGTCTCGCCCTTGATCTTCTCGGCCAGCTTGGTGGCCATGGACGCGACCTGACGCGTCGAACGGCCGCTGGCGATCACCATGTGATCGGCGATCGACGACTTCCCGGCGAGCGGGATAGAAATCGTGTCGGCGGCCTGATCGTCGTCCAGGCTGTCGAGGACAAGCTTATGCAATGCCGCGACGCTGTCAGCGTCCGACGATCGATAGGCGTTGGCGGAAACGGGCAAGTTCACTCCTGGGTGGAAGGTTTGGCTGCTGATATGGGAAGCGCATAGCGCTGATGCCAGGCAGGATTTGCGGCGCGAAGCTGCGTCGCGGATCTCGGGTCAGGGCGGAAACGTAACAGCACCAGGGCTGGAACACTCCACTCGGTCCAGTTCTTCGCCTGGCGTGCGGGCCTCTGGAAGCGCCGCAGCCAACCCATCGCGGGTGCCGCGCGGGCAGCAGCATCATAGCCTGGTCGTGCGATCACCGCAATCGGAACCGTATGTGCGATCCGCCGCCACTCGCGCCAGCGATGAAACTGGCCAAGATTATCCGCGCCCATCACCCAGAGGAAGCGGTGCCTGGGATAGCGGCGGACGAGTGCCGCCAATGTGTCCACGGTATATCGTGTACCCAGTCTCGCCTCGATGTCGGTCGGGCGAATACGAGCAGCACGGGCCACGTGGCGTGCCGAGGCGAGTCGCGCCGCAAGTGGCGCCATACCGGCTGCGGGCTTCAGCGGATTGCCCGGCGACACCAGCCACCACATTTCATCGAGGTCCAACGCCTCGATTGCCGCCAGACTAATCGCGCGGTGGCCGCCGTGCGCCGGATTGAATGATCCACCGAGCAGACCGATGCGATGTGGGCGACGAGTCACCGGTAAGCGACTGCAGCCGCGGATGCGGCGGCCCTTGCCCACTCCGTCGCCCGAAAGCTGTTCAGGGCTCCACACCGTGGCGCACTCAGCATCATTCGCCACTGTGGTCCAATAGCTGCCGGGACAAGCCCGGCGCGACGGACGGACGCCGGGGTCCGTTGGCGAGAATCAGAAGCTCTGCTCAGCATAAACCCTGGACAGATCGCCGCCCCACGCGCCGTGGTAGCGATCGAGAAGTTGTTCGGCGGGCACTTTCCCGAGACGCACGATCTCGCGCAGCGGATCGAGATAGCCGGTCTCATTGTCGCCAGCGCTGTTCAGTCTCGCCCGCGCAGCCAGCCCGCCGCTGGCGATGTCCAGCACCTCACCCGCAATGTCGCGCAACGTGCCCCTGCCCGGCACCGGCGCATCCAGGCCCAGGCGGGGCGCAGCATCGCGCAGCGCCTGCCGCTCATCGAGCGTCCAGTGCTTCACCAGATCCCAGGCGGCGTCGAGCGCGCCCTGATCATAGAGCAGCCCAACCCAAAAAGCAGGCAGCGCACAGATACGGTTCCACGGGCCACCATCCGCGCCGCGCATCTCAAGGAACGTCTTGAGCCGCACTTCGGGGAAAGCGGTGGACAAATGATCGTTCCAGTCGTCCAGCGTCGGCAGTTCGCCGGGCGCGACCGAAAGCTCCCCCTTCAGGAAGTCGCGAAACGAAAGTCCAGCGGCATCGATATACTGGCCATCGCGATAAACGAAGTACATCGGCACATCGAGCATATACTCGGTGTAACGTTCATAGCCGAAGCCATCCTCGAACACGAACGGCAGCATGCCAGTCCGGGCGGGATCGGTGTCCGACCAGATGTGGCTTCGATAACTGAGATAGCCGTTGGGCTTTCCCTCAGTGAACGGTGAGTTGGCAAACAGCGCGGTTGCCAGCGGCTGAAGCGCCAGGCCGACGCGGAATTTCTGCGCCATGTCCGCTTCGCTCGCATAATCCAGGTTCACTTGGATCGTGCAGGTGCGCAGCATCATGTCGAGGCCCATGCTGCCCACCCGCGGCATATGACGCAGCATAATGGCATAGCGGCCCTTGGGCATGATCGGCAGCTCGGCCCGCGTCTTGTCCGGCCACATGCCAAGACCGAGGAAGCCGATGCCCAGCTTCTCGCCCGCGGCCTTCACCTGATCCAGATGACGCCCAGTCTCCGCGCACGTCTCATGCAGGTTCTCGAGCGGCGCGCCGGACAGCTCGAACTGGCCGGCGGGCTCCAGGCTGACTGACCCATCGGCGCCAGTCAGCGCGATCAACTTGCCGTTTTCCTCGACCGGTCGCCAGCCGTGCTGCTGCAACTCGGTAAGCAACGCCCGAATGCCGCCCGTCTCGTCCCAGCTGGGCGCATGATGATCATTCCGGGCATAGACGAACTTCTCATGCTCGGTGCCGATCCGCCACCGTTCCTTCGGCTTCTCGCCACGCGCAAAACTGGCAATCAGCTGGTCGCGCGACTCGATAACAGGCGAGTTGCTGTCTGAAACGGTTTTGGTCGTCATGGCGCGGCCTTAATGGGGGATTGCTGACGGTGCTAGATGCTCCGGCAGCGGTCACCCTTCACCAGTCGCCGGCGTTTGCCATCCAGATTGCCACCGCGGCTGCAGCGGCGGTATCGGCACGCAGAATCCGCGGCCCCAGCCCCATGCCCACCGCCTGCGGCAAGGCGCGGATTGCCTCGCGCTCGGCGTCGTCGAACCCGCCTTCCGGCCCGATCAGAATGGCCGCCGGACCCGGCTTCATCACCGCCTGCGCGGGCGCCCCACCAAGCTCATCGGCGAAATACAGGGAGCGCTCAACGGGCCAGCCGCGCAGCAGCGCCGGAAGCTTCAATGGCTCGGTCACCATCGGCAACGCGGTACGTCCGCATTGCTCCGCCGCCTCGATCATATGGGCGCGCAGCCGTTCTACTTTGGGACGATCCACGACCGTTCGGTGCGTGATGACAGGGACGAGACGGGCGACGCCTAGCTCGCACGCCTTCTCCGCCATCCAGTCTACCCGCCCTTTCTTCAACGGCGCCGCGACCAGCCACAGGTCGGGCACCGCTTCACGCGCCGCCAGCTGCTCCGTAACGTCCAGCGCAACATCGCGCCGGCTCGTAGCGGCCACGACTGCCAACCACTCGCCCGTTATGTCATCGAACAGCCGCACGGGGTCGCCCGCCCTCACGCGCATCACGCTGGCGAGATAATGCGCCTGAGGTCCTTCGATCCGCAGCGGGCCGGCCGCCAATGGCTGATCCACGAACAAGCGGGGGGTCGACCGCGGCGGCCAGGCAGGAGTGGCTATCATCAGCGCGGGCCCTTACGCCGCCCACGTGCGATCAGCCAGCGGGCGATGAGGAACAGGATCAGCCCGGCAAATGCAACAAGCAGCACGATTCCCGTCACCACCCCCGCCACGCGGAGGATAGCGTAGAACAGCGCCTCTACGAAGCGGCCGATGGCGACGGACAGGTGAATCATTCAGCGCACGCGTCGCCAAGTCTGTGATTTGCAGCCGAAGTTTCCAAACAGGCAGCCGGTGCCGACGATCGTATCGCGATCAACCTGCTCAATCGTGCCGTCGAAAGTCTGTCCGATGTCCGGCACATAGACCTCGCCGTACCACAATCCATCCTCTCCCTCGCGGAAGTCGTGGAACAATTGGGTGCCGACGAGTTGATCCGTGCCGCCCGCCGCCGCGTCCGCCTTGGCCTTGGCGGACGCCTGAATTACGGTGCCGCAAAGCCCCCGGCCGCAACGGGCAACCTTGATCCGCACGCTATCGGCGGCATTGCGCCAGGTGCCTTCCCACCCGCTTGCGCGCTGTGCACTGGCCGGCATCGCAACAAGCACGAGGGCGGCAGCTAGGGAAACGCGCATCACTGACATAGCCTTTGCTTAACTCCGCTGGTGTCAAATGCTTCCCGATCCCACCACCTGCGCGGTCTAACCGCGCCTCGGGGAGAAAGGCCTCACCGCAGCTTGTAACAAAGCGCTGTGGCGAAACCACGGCAGCGGCGGTACGCAGGACGGGTGACGACCGCTCCAGACATTACGCCGGACAGCGAGCACCGCGGCCTCGTCGCCGCCCTGCCGGCCAGCATTCGCCCGTTTGCCTTGCTCGCCCGCTTCGATCGACCGATTGGCTGGTGGCTGCTGTTCTGGCCGGGTGCGTGGGCGGTCGCTCTGGCAGGCGGCGCGATCGCGCGCTGGCCGCTGGTCTGCTGGCTTCTGCTCGGCAGCATTGCGATGCGCGGCGCGGGCTGCGTCTACAACGACATCGTGGATCGTGACCTGGATGCAAGCGTCTCACGCACGCGCTCCCGCCCGATTGCGTCGGGCGCCGTATCGGTGAAGGCCGCGTGGCTCTGGCTATCTATCCTCTGCCTCATCGGCCTTCTGGTGCTGCTCCAATTGCGCGTGGATACCGCGATCCTTGCCGTCGCGAGCCTTGTTCTCGTTGCCGCTTATCCCTTCATGAAGCGGATCACCTGGTGGCCGCAGGCTTGGCTCGGCCTCGTCTTCTCCTGGGCGGCGCTGGTCGGCTGGCTCGAAATCTGGGGCACTCTCACTCTGCCCGGCCTCCTGCTCTATGCGGGATCGATCTTTTGGGTGATCGGCTATGACACCATTTATGCATTGCAGGACCGCGAAGATGACGCGCTGGTCGGGGTGCGATCCTCCGCCCTGCGGATGGGTCGCCATGTCCGCGCTGGCACCGGCATCTGCTACGGCTCCGCCTTGCTGCTGTGGGCGAGTGCATTGTGGCTGCATCGCCCCGATCCGCTCGTCTGGCTGGCGCTTCTTCCGACCGCGCTGCACTTGCTCTGGCAAGTTATGACCCTCCGTCCGAACGACGGAGCCGGCGCGCTCGCTCGCTTTCGCGCGAACCGCTTCACCGGGCTGCTGATGTTCCTTGCCTGCCTGGTCGTGGGCACACCACTCTAACGCCCGGCTCCATTTCTCGGCCGGTCTCCGGCTTTGGCCGGCGCCAACCCCGAAGTTGCACTCTAGCAACCGAAGCGTACCCCTCCTAAGTCGCTTCCATGCTGACTCCGACCCAGGCGCAAGAGCGCGCCGCAGACATCGTCGCCCGCGCCAGGAAGGCCGGGGTCGACGCCGCAGATGCCGTTTTCGCTGCTGACGCTTCCACCGAAATATCCGTTCGCCTTGGGAAGCTGGAGGATGTCGGCCGCTCCGAAAGCGAGGATCTGGGTCTGCGGGTCTTTATCGGACAGCGCTCGGCCACTGTCTCCACATCCGACCTCTCTTCCGAAGCGCTGGACGCGCTGGTCGAGCGGGCCGTGGCAATGGCGCGTGAGGCACCCGAGGACAAGTGGGCCGGGCTCGCACCACAGGATCGCCTGATGCACGGTGCCCCGCCCCTTCTGGATCTCGACGACGGCGGCGAAGTTTCTCCTGCCGACCTTCGCGAAGCCGCGCTAGCGGTTGAGGAAGCAGCTCGCGCGGTTCGCGGCGTCACCAACAGCGAGGGCGGCGGCGCAAGCGCATCGCGAAGCGTGTGGGCGCTCGCCACCAGCCACGGTTTCGCGGGCGGCTATGCCACTACCGGATATGGCATTTCGGCGAGCGTGATTGCCGGCGAGGGCAGCGGCATGCAGCGCGACTACGGCTTCCACTCGGCGCGGCACCGCGATCGGCTGGATTCGCCAGAGACGGTCGGCACGCAGGCTGGCGAACGCGCCGTCGCCCGCCTGAACCCGGCTCGAATGGAAAGTGCCGCATTGCCGGTGGTGTTCGACCCGCGGGTCGGGTCGGGGCTGCTCGGACATCTCACCGGCGCCATTTCCGGCCAGGCGATCGCCCGGCGCACGTCCTTCCTGCTCGAATCACTGGGCAGTGCCGTATTCGCGCGCGGCATCGCCATCTCGGACGATCCGCATCGCCCTCACGGCCTTCGCTCCCGCCCTTTCGATGGCGAGGGCCTGCCGGTGTCGCCCTGCGCCGTGGTGGAGGATGGCGTTCTGCAGACCTGGCTGCTTGACAGCGCGTCGGCACGGCAACTGGGGATGTCCCCCACCGGACACGCCGCGCGTGGCGTAGGTGGTGCGCCCGGCGTCACTACCAGCAACTTCTACATGCACGCTGGCCACGTCCCCGTGGCGACATTGATCGGCGACATCGTTCGGGGCGTGTACGTCACCGAGCTGATCGGACAGGGCGTCAATGGCGTCACCGGCGATTACAGCCGCGGCGCGGCCGGTTTCCTGATCGAGAATGGTGAGATCACCTCGCCGGTCGCCGAGTTCACGATCGCAGGCAATCTCAAGGAAATGTACGCCAACCTCACCCCCGCGAACGATCTTGAGTTCCGCTACGGGACGAACGTACCAACCGTGCGAATTGATGGGATGACCGTCGCCGGTGGATGACTTGGCGCAATCGGTTGCGGATATCGCGCGTGAGGCGGGGCAACTCGCCATGGCGCGGTTCCGCACTGATTTTGCCCGGTGGGAAAAGGTGCCGGGTAACCCGGTCTGCGAGGTTGATCTTGCCGTTGACAGGATGCTGCGCGAGCGCCTGTCCGTGCTCCTGCCGGATGCCGGCTGGCTTTCCGAAGAAACCGCGGACAATTCCGATCGCCTCGCTCACCGTCGGATCTGGGTGGTCGACCCAATCGATGGGACGCGGGACTATATTCGCGGTCGAGCCGGTTGGGCCGTGTCAGTCGCCCTGGTTGAGGACGGGCGCCCGGTAATCGGGGTACTCGATGCACCCGTGCGCGACGAAGTGTGGCAGGCCAGCGCCGGGCGCGGAGCAACACTGAACGGGCGACCGCTCGTCGCCAGCCGCCGCGACGAATTCGCGGGCGCACGCGTACCCACCGATGCACTGCCGAAGGCAGATCGCGACCTGACGATGGTTGAAAAGCCCAACTCCATCGCACTGCGCATGGCCATGGTCGCGGACGACCGTGCCGATCTGGTCGCCACGCTGCGCTGGGGCAACGAATGGGACATCGCCGCTGCAGCCCTGATTGCGACGGAAGCTGGCGGCATGGTTACCGATGCGCTCGGCGCGGATCTTGCCTTCAATAAGCCCGATCCTTGCGCCTTTGGCGTGATCACCAGCAGCCGCGGCATTCACCCGGCTGCGCTGGAGAGACTATCAGCGCGCGCGCAGTCGGTGATGGGGCCGCCGAAGAGCTCCTGAAGAGCCTGTGCATGTATCAGGGGCGCAAGTCACCATCAGTCGCGCCCATGATCCTGGTCGCGTGTCCGGGTTGCCGCGATTGGTACAAACCCGACGGCCGGCCCAGTCGTCGCGAAGCGGTGGCGCCGGCAAGAACCGGCGCCGTCCCTCATTTCTGGCAGGCGACCACCGTGGCGATGACGCTCAGCGTATCCTGTGGATCACGAACGCGGACGATATCCAGCCCCAGTTCCTTCGCGGGATAGTCGTTCCCGCCGGGGAAGATGGCATCGCCTACGAACATCATTGCGTCGAGCGGAATGCCGCTCTCGTCACGCAAACGCTTCAGGCCATACGCCTTGTCCACACCTTCTTGCGTGATATCGATCGACGTGGCGCCGCCCATGTTGATCGACAGACCCGGCAGCCGCTTCTTCAGATCGGCCTGGATCACCTTGCGCTTGGCGAAGTCCGGGTCCCACACTTCCTTTGCGTGGATAGGCGCCTGCTGCCCCAGAGCCGAGAAAGTGATCTGGCTGCCACGATCCTCGATCCGTTCGCCCCAGGTCTGCTCCGGAACGAAGCCGGTGGCCTCCAGCGATTCATCGAAAGCCTTGAGGATCTTCTGCTTCTGCTCGTCCGAAAACAGCTCCGCATAGACGGTGCCCCATTGACCGTCCCGAAAAGTGTACAACTTCGTACCCGTGGTCGGCATCAGCCAAAGCTTCGATCGGTCGGCACGCTCCGGCAGCCGCGACGCAACCTGCTTGTCGAACTGGGGCCAGTCCCCGCCCGAAATTACCGCGACGTGAGCGACCGTCAGCAAGTCTGCGAGCGCGTCACCCATGTCGGGCTGAATCGCCTGCTTGCTCTCCGCGAGCGTACCA
This sequence comes from Sphingomonas sp. IC4-52, assembly GCF_020707225.1. NCBI lineage: Bacteria > Pseudomonadati > Pseudomonadota > Alphaproteobacteria > Sphingomonadales > Sphingomonadaceae > Sphingomonas > Sphingomonas sp. IC4-52. Next base: position 1,294,617 of record NZ_JAJFEU010000001.1, read on the forward strand.
TCGAGATCGAACGCCACCAGTTGCTTCACATCATTCTCCCCAAAATGAACTTGTCGATAGCATGGGCAACGCCGTCGGCGTCATTAGCCAGCGTCACGTCGGCCGCTTTGGCCTTCACATCGTCTGGAGCATTGCCCATCGCGATTGCGCGCCCCGCGCGGCCGAACATCGCCAGATCATTCGCCTGATCCCCGATTGCGATCGTGCGCTCGAGCGGCACGGCAAGCGCGTGGGCAAGCCGCGCGATACCATCCCCCTTGTTGGCCGTCGTCGCCGTGATATCGAGGTAATAGGTCTGTGATTTTACGATCGTCGCCTGACCATCATGCGCGGCAAGGATGCGATCGCGCAGACCATCGAGCACCGCGGTGTCGTCGCAGACGAAGGTGATCTTGTCGGCACGGTTCAGCAGATCCGCAAAGCCGCCGCAAATCGTCGGTTCCTGAGCGGAGGCGATGCATTCGCTTGGCACATGCGGCCCACTGGCCGACGTGGCGAACCATTGATCGTCGGCGAACACCCAAATGTCGACGAGCACCTCGCGCGCAAGATCCAGTGCGCCGCGGGCGACGGCCTCATCGACGAAGTGGCGGCACAGAATCTCGCCATCGCGCCGAAAGACAAGGCCGCCGTTGAACGCGCCCATCGGCACGTCCAGCGAAAGCTGGTCCGCGAGTGACAGGAGCCCCGACATCGGCCTCGCACTGATCATCGTGAAGCCGAAACCGGCCTCGCGCAGGCGCTTCACGGCCTCAATCGTACCAGGGGTCAGCCTCTTCTCCTTGTCGACCAGCGTGCCGTCGACATCGCTGATGACAAGCGTCACTGATGCACCCTCACTGCGGAATTTCGACGTGGCCGCCGAAGCCATAACGCATGGCTGATAGCAGCTTGTCCCCGAACATCTCGTCGATCCGGCTGCGGTAGCGCGCGAACAGCGCCGTCGTGAGCACGGCGACGGGCGTCGCCTGTTCCATCGCCGCCTCGATCGTCCAGCGCCCTTCGCCGGAGTCCGCCACCTTGCCCGAGAATTGTTCCAGCTTCTGATCCTGGGCCAGCGCAGATGCCGTGAGATCGAGCAGCCAGGATGAGATCACCGAACCGCGGCGCCACACCTCGGAAATCTCGGCCAGGTTGAAATCGAATCTTTCGTCCTCAGGCAGATGCGGAACGTTGCGTCCCCACAAGACATCGAAGCCCTCAGCGTAAGCCTGCATGAGGCCATATTCGATCCCGTTGTGCACCATCTTAACGAAGTGCCCGGCACCAGCGCGGCCGGCGTGAATATAGCCTTTCTCCGCCCGCGGATCGCAAGCGTCCCCCCGGTTGGGCGTACGTGGCACACTGCCAAGACCAGGGGCCAACGTGTCAAAGATCGGATCCAGCAGGTCGACGGTTTCCTTGTCGCCGCCGATCATCATGCAATAGCCGCGTTCAAGCCCCCAGACACCGCCGGACGTCCCGACGTCCACATAGTGCACGCCCTTCTCGGAAAGCATCTTGGCGCGGCGGACGTCATCCTTCCAGAAGGTGTTACCGCCATCGATGATGATATCGCCCGCGGCACACTCACCGCCACACAGCGCCTCAATCGTCTCCTCGGTCGGCGCGCCAGCGGGCAGCATGACCCAGAAGATTGCCGGGGTGTCGAGCTTGCTCTTCATATCGGCCAGCGACTCTGCCGCCACCGCACCTTCGCTGCCCAGACCGGCAACAGCATCGGTGTTGCGATCCCATACGACCACCTCGTGGCCTCCGCGCATCAAGCGACGCGCGATGTTGCCGCCCATGCGGCCGAGGCCGATGATGCCGATCTTCATACTGTCAGGCTCCACGTGATTTTGCCGGTTGGGCCAAATCCACCGAAAAGCGCAAGCCGGGCCACGTGGCCCTTTGCACGCCTTTCGCCGGGTTCATCGCGAACGGTGGAGGACAGGTTTCCGTTCCGCAGGCTGATCAAGCCTCCGCGGGATGCTTGGCCTGGATAGAGCCGAGCAGGTCATCGAAAGACTTGCTGAACGATGCCACGCCCTCTTCCACCAACCGTTCTGTGACCTCGGCAAGATCAAGCCCGAGCCGCTCGACATCGGCCAGGATTTGGCGGGCGCCCTCAACGTCTTCGGTTAGCGTGACCCGAGCGGTTCCGCGCTCGCGGAACGCGTCCAGGGTCTTCGGCGGCATGGTGTTGACCGTGTCAGGGCCGATCAGCGTGTCGACGTAGAGGGTATCCGGATAGTCCGGGTTCTTCGTTCCGGTCGAGGCCCACAGCAGCCGCTGCGGCTGCGCGCCCTTGGCAGCGAGCGCCTGCCAGCGGTCCGAGGCGATGAACTCCTGATACCAGGCATAGGCGAGCTTCGCGTTTGCGATTGCCACCTTGCCCTTCAGCGCCTTCGCTTCCTCGCCGCCCGTGCCGGCGTCGATCTTCTTGTCGATCTCATTGTCGATACGGCTGATGAAGAAGCTGGCAACGCTGGCGATCCGGTCGATCGGCTGCCCGCGCTGAACGCGCTGCTCCAGCCCCTCAACATAGGCCATCGCCACGGCCTGGTACGCCTGCTGGGAGAACAGCAACGTGACGTTGACATTGATCCCGTTGGCGATGGTGGCGGCAATCGCAGGCACGCCGGCCGGCGTCCCCGGGATCTTGATCATCAGGTTGGGACGATCGACTGCCTTCCACAGCTTTTCGGCCTCGGCGATCGTACCATCGGTATCGTTGGCGAGATAGGGCGAGACCTCAAGGCTGACGTAGCCATCCTTGCCGTTCAGCCGATCATAGACCGGGCGAAGCGTCTCTGCGGCGGCCTTGATGTCCTGGATGGCAAGATGTTCGTACCGGTCCATTGCCGGCGCGCCGGGGTTCGCCTTGTCAAACGCCGCGAGCGTGCCGTCATAAGCAGTGCCCTCGCCCATGGCCTTCTGGAAAATGGTGGGATTGGAGGTCACGCCGGTCACGCCATCCTCGGCCACCAGCTTCTCCAGCCCGCCTTCCTCGAGGAACTTGCGGTCCACGAAGTCGAGCCATACCGCTTGGCCTGCGTTCGCGAGATCGTTGAGCTTGCCCATCTGTCCTGTCTCCGTCCGTTCGTGTCGAGCGAAGTCGAGACACGTTGGCGTGTAGCAACGCCGGCCCGTCCGGTCCCGGTCCTAGACTTCGCTCGGACCGGACGGGGGTGTCATTACCAGTTAGGCAGCCATGACCTCTTTCGCCACCTTCACCACGTTATCGGCGGTGAAGCCGAATTTGTCGGCAAGCTTGGCGATCGGCGCCGAGGCACCGAAGGTGGACATGGTGATGGTCTTGCCGGCAAGGCCGACGTAACGCTCCCAGCCAATCTCGCCGGCCATCTCGATCGCGACGCGAGCGGTCACCGCCTTGGGCAGCACGCTTTCCTTGTACGCGTCGCTCTGCTTCTCGAAGCGGTACCAACTGGGGATGGAGACGACACGGCTCTTCACCCCATCGGCGAGCAGCTTTTCGTGCGCCTCAAGCGCAAGGCTGACTTCACTGCCCGTCGCCAGCAGGATCACGTCCGGCGTACCATCGCTGTCGGCGAGAACATAGCCGCCCTGCTTCACGCCATCCGCGCTGGCGTACTTGGAACGGTCAAGCGTGGGCAATGCCTGGCGCGAGAGCACGAGCGCGGCGGGCTGCTTCGGCGTTTCCACGATCGCGCGCCATGCAGCCGCGACCTCATTCGCGTCGGCGGGCCGGATCATGTCGAGGCCCGGCGTCGCGCGCATCATGGCCAGCATCTCGATCGGCTGGTGCGTCGGGCCGTCCTCGCCCACGCCGATCGAGTCGTGCGTGAAGATCCAGGTGGTGCCGAGCTCCATCAGCGCCGAAAGGCGGACCGGTGGGCGCATGTAATCGAGGAAGACGAGAAAGGTGCTGCCGTAGGAACGCAACCCCGACAGCGCCATGCCGACCGCGACCGAGCCCATGGCATGTTCGCGCACGCCGAAGTGGAAGTTGCGGCCCGCATAATCGCTGGGCGAGAAGCTCGCCTCGCCCTTGATGTCGGTCTTCGTCGACGGCGCGAGATCCGCCGAGCCGCCGATCAGCCACGGCATCTTCTTGGCAATCGCGTTCAGCACCTTGCCACCGGCATCGCGACTGGCGAGGCCCTTGGGATCAGCGTCGAAGGTCGGGATATCAGCGTCCCAACCCTGCGGCAGCGTGCCGCTGATGATGGCATCGACTTCCTTGGCGAGCTCGGGATGCTCGGTGCGATACTTCTGAAGCGTCGCGTCCCACGCCGCGCGCAACGGCACGCCGCGGCTGGCGACGGCCTGCTCGAAGGATTCCTGCACGCCTTCCGGCACATAGAAGTTTTTGTCCGTCGGCCAGCCATAGGCTTCCTTGGTCAGGCGGACATTCTCTTCGCCCAGCGCTTCGCCATGCGCCTTCTCGCTACCGGCGCGCGGAGAGCCCCAGCCGATCACCGACTTCACGATGATCAAGGTCGGCTTGTCGGTGGTGGCGCGGAACTGTTCGAACGCCCTGGTGAGCGCGGGAACGTCGTTGGCGTCATCCACGTGGATGACGTTCCAGTGATACGCCTCGAAGCGCTTGCCAACATCCTCGTTGAACGCCAGGTCGGTGTCGCCCTCGATCGAGATTTGGTTGCTGTCGTAGATCCAGCAGAGGTTCGAGAGCTTCAGATGGCCCGCGAGGCTGGCGGCTTCCGAAGCGACGCCTTCCATCATGTCACCGTCACCACACAGCGCGTAGACGCTGTGGTCAAACAGGGTGAAGCCGGGCTTGTTGTATCGCGCCGCCATCCAGCGCTCCGCGATCGCCATACCGACCGAATTGCCGCAGCCCTGGCCGAGCGGGCCGGTGGTCGTCTCGACGCCGACGGTGTGGCTGTATTCCGGATGGCCCGGCGTCTTGGAGCCGAGCTGGCGGAACTGCTTGATATCTTCAAGGCTGACCGCGGGGGCGCCATCGGGCTGCTTCACGCCGGCGAGATGCAGCAGCGAATAAAGCAGCATGGAGGCGTGGCCAACCGACAGGACGAAGCGGTCGCGGTTGGGCCAGTTCGCCTGCGCAGGATCGTAGCGCAGGAACTTAGTCCAAAGCGTATGGCCTACCGGCGCGAGGGCCATCGGCGTTCCGGGGTGGCCCGAATTGGCTGCCTGCACCGCATCCATCGACAGCGTACGGATCGTGTCGATCTCAAGTCGCTCGGACGTGCCGTCCTCATGAACGTTCGCGGGATTGGCGGTGTCGGTCATCGGGGGCCTCGCTGATGTGGGATCGAACGTCCGGGCCAATGCCCGGTTGCCGAGTCGCGGCCCCTCTAGTCGCTCCGTTCGTCGCGTTCCAGTCGCGCAACGGTACCGCGTGCTGCGATATAGGTCGCATCCACCTCGTCCAGAAACAATCCATGGCCAAGCACGCCCGGGATCGACATGATCTGCGCCGCCAGCGCGCGCGGATCGGCCATGGATTGGAAGCGGCAGTCTGCCACGAGATTTTCGTTGTCGGTTCGGTAGTCCGGTCGGATGCTCACTGCCGCGCCGAGCGCAGCAAGCTTTGTCACAACAAAGCTACGCGCGAAGGGTAGCACTTCCACCGGGAGTTTCGCGGCACCGATCCTTGCCACCCGCTTGGAGCCATCGGCGATCACGATGAAGCGCCGCGCCGCCGCTGCGACAGCCTTCTCCCGCAGCATGGCGCCGCCCGCGCCCTTGATAGCCCAGAAGCGCTCGTCAATTTCGTCGGTGCCATCAATGGCGATGTCCACTGCCGGGCAGTCCGCAAAGTCGATGACCTCAATCCCTGCGGACTGAGCCGCCCGCGCCGTCGCCTTACTCGTCGCAACCGCCTGCACTTTAAGCCCGGTCGCAACCCGATGTGCGAGCGCCGAAATGGCAAAGGCCGCGGTCGATCCGGTGCCGAGGCCGACGGTCATCCCGTCCCGAACCTCCGCCACCGCAGCTTCCGCGGCCAGCCTCTTGTCATCCTCGGCGCTCATGCCCTGCTATAACGCAGGTGGAGCGCCGAAGGGTCAACGGCGTGTCAGGCGTACTTCTGCTCTTCCCACCACGGGAAGAAGTCCGGCATCGCCTCGGACACCTTGTCCGGATACACCGGCGTGCGCTTTTCGAGGAAGGAGGTGACGCCTTCCTTCGCATCGCCTGAGCGGCCGCGCGAGAGGATCGCGCGGCTGTCGATCTTATGCGCATCCATCGGGTGGCTCATGCCGAGGCCGCGCCACAGCATCTGGCGGGTGAGCGCGACCGACACGGGCGCGGTGTTGTCGGCGATCTCGCGGGCAAGGGCGTTGGCGACGGCGAGCAGCTCGCCGCCCGGCACCACCTGCTTCACGAGACGGCCATTCAGCGCCTCCTGCGCATCGAAGACGCGGCCCGAGAAGCACCATTCCAGCGCCTGGTTGATGCCGACGACGCGCGGCAAGAAGAAGCTGGACGCGGCCTCCGGGACGATGCCGCGGCGGGCGAACACGAAGCCGAAGCGCGCGGTGTCACTGGCGATGCGGATGTCCATCGGCAGCTGCATGGTGGAGCCGATGCCGACCGCGGGGCCGTTTACCGCGGCGATCACCGGCTTCAGGCATTCGAAGATGCGCAGCGTCAGCCGGCCGCCGCCGTCGCGCGCCTCCTCCATCTCATAGGTGAGGCCGCCCTGGCCGCTGCCGTGATCGGGGCGATCGGTGCGATTGTCATAATCGAAGGTCTTGGCGCCCGCCGACAGATCCGCGCCGGCGCAGAAGGCGCGGCCAGCGCCCGTCACGATGACGCAGCGCACGTCGTCATCGGCATCCACCTTGTCGAACGCGTCGATCATCTCGGCCATCATCGTGCCGGTGAATGCGTTGAGCTTTTCCGGCCGGTTCAGCGTGATCGTCGCGATACCGTCCTTCACGTCATAGATGATCTGCTCGTACGCCAAGCTGCCTCTCCTTACTTGCGCCGCCCCTCCGGCAGCTTCGCCGACGACCATAACATTATTTATGGTGGCACAGGCAAGCGAGTCGCTGCAGTGGCAGTTGCCGTAACGGCATTTTCGAAGGTGCGGTTCGCCGATACGGCCCCTGTAAAGCGGCAAATTCCATCCTGCGGTTCACAAGGGTTGCGAGGCTGGCGCCCACGCGACTACAGGTGCGCTGCACCCGCGAACGGGATGAGGAAGCCAAGGGGAGTCTTCGTGAACGCAGACGAGATGAAGGCCGCGATCGGCAAGGAAAGCGTGTCCGAATGGGTCGAAGTGACCCAGGAAATGATCAACAAGTTCGCCGACGCGACCGGTGACCACCAGTTCATCCACATCGACCCGGAACGCGCCAAGCAGACGCCGTTCGGCACCACCATCGCGCACGGCTTCCTGACGCTGTCGCTGCTGCCTTTGCTGTCGGCCAAGAACCCGGACATGCCGCGGCTCGACGGCGTGAAGATGGGCGTCAATTACGGCGGCAACAAAGTCCGCTTCCTCGCGCCGGTTCCGTCGGGATCGCGCGTGCGCGGCCGTTCGAAGCTGACCGAATTCGACGAGAAGCGCCCGGGCCAGTACCAGTTCACCACCGAGACCACGATCGAGATCGAAGGCAGCGAAAAGCCGGCGATGATCGCGGAGTGGATCACCCAGGTCTTCACCTGATATCTTCCTGACCGCCGCCCTCCCCAGGGAGCGCCGCCCGCAGCCGCGGGCGGACCGGCCACCAACCTTACCCAAGGACAACAACCATGCGTTCCGCCGTCATCGTCTCCACCGCCCGTACGCCGATCGGCCGGGCCTATCGTGGCGCGTTCAACAACACGCTGTCGCCGACGCTCGCCAGCCATGCGATCAAGGCCGCCGTCGAGCGCGCCGGGATCGACGGTGCTGAAATCCAGGACGTCGTGATGGGCGCCGCGCTCCAGCAGGGCGCGCAGGCGACCAACATTGCGCGCACCTCGCTGCTGCGCGCCGGCCTCCCCACCTCGGTCTCGGGCATGTCGCTCGACCGCCAGTGCGCATCGGGCCTGATGGCGATCGCGACTGCCGCAAAGCAGATCGTGGTCGACAACATGGACGTGACGCTGGGCGGCGGCGTCGATTCGATCAGCATCGTCCAGACGCCGCAGATGCGCGTGCAGCCCGACCCAGAACTGGTCGAGATGCACAAGGACATCTACATGCCGATGCTGCAGACCGCCGAAGTGGTGGCCAAGCGTTATGGCATCAGCCGCGACGCGCAGGACGAATATGGCTTCCAGTCGCAGCAGCGCACCGCCGCCGCGCAGGCCGCCGGCAAGTTCGATGACGAGATCATCCCCGTCACCGCCAACATGGCGATCACCGACAAGGAGACCAAGGAAGTCTCCTACAAGGAAGTGACGCTGGCGAAGGACGAGGGCAACCGCCCGGACACCACGCTGGAGGGCCTGAAGTCGCTGAAGCCGGTGCTTGGCCCGGACCTCAACATCACCGCCGGCAACGCCTCGCAGCTGTCGGACGGCGCATCGGCCAGCGTGCTGATGGAAGAGAAGCTGGCCGAGAAGAAGGGCCTGACCCCGCTGGGCCGCTATGTCGGCATGGCCGTTGCCGGCACCGAGCCGGACGAGATGGGCATCGGCCCGGTCTTCGCGATCCCCAAGCTGCTCGAGCGCTTCAACCTGAAGATGGACGACATCGGCCTGTGGGAGCTGAACGAGGCGTTCGCGGTGCAGGTGCTGTACTGCCGTGACAAGCTGGGCATCCCCAACGAGCTGCTGAACGTGAACGGCGGCGCGATCTCGATCGGCCACCCGTACGGCATGTCGGGCGCGCGCATGACGGGCCACGCGCTGATCGAAGGCAAGCGTCGCGGCGCTAAGTATGTCGTGATCACGATGTGCGTCGGCGGCGGCATGGGCGCAGCGGGCCTGTTCGAGGTTCTTTGAACCGGAGTCTCTAGCGGGGCGCTCGTGCCCCGCCGGCGACGGCTAACTTATTGAGAATGGCTCCGCACGCACCAGCGTCCGGGGCCATTTTCGTTTCGTCCGCGGTCGTTCACGATCACTCGCCAGCGGTGACGCTCATTAACCCAACGCAACCAACCCACGCCGCTCACGTTCTCCCGGTAAATCCAAAGCAGGAGACGATGAGATGGCCAGTCACGACAGCCCGCAGGAAGTCGCCGAGACTTTTCTTCGCAAGGTGGAAGAAAGTCCGTTCGTGATGATCGGGCTGATGGATGGTGAGCATTCGGAGCCGATGAACGTCAAACTTGACGAGTCTCAGCCGAACACCTTGTTCATCTTCTCCGCTCACGACAATCGCATCGCGAAGGGTGGCAAGGCCATGGCTCAATTCGTGGGCAAAGGTCACGATTTCTTCGCCTGCCTTGCAGGTCGGGTGTCGCAGGAGACGGACCAGGCCACGTTTGACCGCCTTTGGGACAATCGGGTCCAGGCGTGGTTCCCGAACGGCAAGGCTGATGCTCGCCTCAACCGTTTCGACGTCACTTCGGCTGAGCTGTGGGAGACCGATGTTGCGCTGAGCGGCAGGTTGAAGATGCTATTCGGCGGCACGATCGATGCATCGGAGTCGTCAAGTCACGCGAAGGTCGGCTCGATCGCCTGATCGGCCGACGCGGGGCTTCTAGCCGACGATCGGCGGAAGCCCCGACCTGACCGGCCGAGTAGCTAGTCTTCGAGCGTTGCTGGCAGCGATCGCAAAGCGTTGCTCCAAGCAAGCAAGACTAACCTTGCGCCTCGGCTCGGGCAGGTTCACGTTGAGGGCCGCGTCAATCGTGCGCGGCAATCCACGCTTCTACGACAGGCGCAATCCTGTCGCGCCACTTCGACCCGTTGAAGATGCCATAGTGGCCGACGCCCTCGGCCATGTAATAGCGCTTCATGTCCGCCGGCAGATTGCTTGCGAGCGTCAACGCCGCCTTGGTCTGGCCAAGCCCCGAAATGTCGTCTCGCTCCCCTTCGACGGCGAGGATGGCGATATCGGTGATCGCGGCCGGGTCCACCGGAACACCGCGGTGGGTCATCGCTCCTCTGGGCAGCGCATGACGCTGAAAAACCTGGTCGATCGTTTGCAGGTAATATTCCGCCGTCATGTCACAGACCGAGCGATATTCGTCGTAGAACTCCTTGGTCGCATCGGCGCTTTCACCGTCGCCACGGACGAGATGTTTGAACATCTCCCAATGGCTCATCATGTGATTGCCCAAGTTCATCGACATGAAGCCGGTGAGCTGCAGAAAGCCAGGATATACGCGTCGCCCCGCACCCGGGTACATGGCCGGCACCGTCGCGATCACATTCTGCTCGAACCAGGCATGCGGTCGCTCGGTTGCCAACTGGTTGACCGCGGTAGGTGCCTCGCGGGTATCCACGGGACCGCCCATCATGGTCAGCGTCCTTGGTCGGCATGGATGCTGCTGGGCACTCATCAGGCAAGCAGCGGCGTAGGACGGTACTGATGGCTGGCAGACAGCCAGCATATGCGCACCGGGACCGATCGCCTCGAGGAACTCGACGAGATAATCGATATAGTCGTCGAGGTCGAAGCTGCCTTCCGCGAGTGGCACGAGCTTCGCGTCCGCCCAATCGGTGATGTACACGTCGGCAAAGGGCAGCATCCGCTCGACCGTCCCTCGCAGCAGCGTTGCGAAGTGCCCCGACATCGGCGCCACGATCAGCAGCCGCGGGCCGCCCGTGACACCGTCGCGCACGAACCGCTTCAGCTGACCAAAAGGCTTGCGAAGAACGACTTCCTCGCGCACCGCGACATGCTGCCCATCAATCAGAACATGGTCGAGCGCAAAGTTCGGCTTTCCACGCGGTGCCGCAGCATGCGCGAACACCTCAAGCGCCGAGCCCATGATCTGTCCGCCGCCGAAATAGGCGAAGGGGTTTGCCGGGTTCTGCAACATGCCCGCGCCAAAATTGGCCATTGCACTTGCCGTTGCTAGCAGTGAGCGCTGGAACTCATAGGCATCGTAGAGCATCGGGTATCCTGTAGCGCAGGAAGGCACTGGCACCATATAAGTATTGTGCACCTGCACAATCAGGGGCGCTGCCGATTGCCTTGAGACGGTGGCGATTGAGCCACACCTCGGGCGCTGCTAGGTGCCCCCGCATGGCCAGCAACGCGGCGGTGGAGCCGCCCTCAACGCGCCGGATCGGCAATCTCGCTCTCGTCTGGCGCCACGCCAAGCGCTACCCTGGGCAGATCGCTGCCGCTTGGACCGCGCTCGCGATCACGTCGGCGGCGACGATCGCCATCCCCTATAGCTTCAAGCGAGTGATAGACCGGGGGTTTACGGCAAATGCTGGCGAAGCGGTCGCCGGCGCCTTCCACTATATGCTGATGATCGTCGCCGTGTTGGCGATCGGCACCGCCGTGCGCTTCTACTTCGTGTCTTGGCTGGGCGAGCGAGTCGTTGCCGACATCCGCACCAGCGTGCAGCGCCACCTGCTCACACTGAGCCCCAGGTTCTTCGAGGAAAACCGTCCTTCTGAAATCGCCAGCCGGATGACGGCGGACACGGCACAGATCGAGATGGTGGTGGGGACCACCGTATCGGTGGCCCTTCGCAACGCCTTCACCGGCATAGGCGGTCTGGTCTACCTGTTTGCCATATCGCCGAAACTTGCCGGCCTGTTATGCCTCGGCATTCCGCTGGTAATCCTGCCGATCATGTTGCTTGGTCGGAAGGTGCGCAACTACTCGCGGACCTCGCAGGATCGAGTTGCAGACGTCGGCGCCATGGTGACCGAAACATTGGGCGCGATGAAGATCGTCCAGGCGTTCGGGCAGGAGCGCCGTGAGGCCCAACGCTTCGCCGGAGCGGTCGAGGCAACGATGGCGGCCGCCGAGCGGCGTATCCTGTTACGCGCCGTGATGACCGCAATCGTCATCGGCCTGGTCTTCGGCTCGATCACCCTGGTCTTGTGGGAGGGAGCAACGGACGTTGCCGCGGGCCGGCTCTCCGGCGGGTCGATCGCTGCATTCGTGCTGACCGGCGGCATCGTGGCAGGCGCCTTTGGCGCGCTGACAGAGGTATATGGCGAGCTGCTGCGCGGTGCCGGTGCGGCTGGCCGGCTGGCGGAGCTCATGTCCGAAACGCCGGATATCGCTGCCCCTGCCCGCCCCATGTCGCTTGTCGAGCTTGCCCGCGGCGAGGTGACGTTCGAGCATGTCGAGTTCCGTTATCCCTCGCGCCCGGACACGGCCGCGCTGCACGATTTCTCACTCCGAGTAGCGCCGGGAGAAACGGTGGCTCTGGTGGGACCGTCCGGCGCAGGCAAGACGACATTGTTCCAGCTTCTTCAGCGCTTCTACGATCCCGCGGAAGGCCGGCTGACGATCGACGGCGTGAACCTTCGCGACGCCGATCCGGCCGCCGTGCGAGCGCGCATCGCTATGGTGCCACAGGAAACGGTGATCTTCGCCGCGTCTGCCCGAGACAATCTGCGCTACGGCCGCTGGGAGGCCGATGACGATGCGTTATGGGCCGCTGCCGAGGCTGCGAACGCCGCCAAGTTCCTTCGCGAGCTGCCGGAGGGGCTCGATACGTTCCTTGGCGAGGGCGGTGCCCGGCTGTCGGGTGGTCAACGCCAGCGCGTGGCAATCGCCCGCGCACTGTTGCGCGACGCTCCGATTCTGCTGCTAGACGAGGCGACCAGCGCCCTCGACGCCGAAAGCGAGCGCCTGGTGCAGGAAGCCCTGGAGCGGCTGATGGCGGATCGCACCACGCTGGTCATCGCCCATCGCCTGGCCACCGTACGCGCGGCCAACCGAATCGTGGTAATGGATGGCGGGAGGATCGTCGAACAGGGCGACCACGCGGCGCTGATGGCGCGCAGCGGGCTCTATGCCCGCTTGGCGAGCCTTCAGTTCAGCGAAGCGGCATAGCAGGAGGAAGTGATGGCGAGCGAATTCGACGTAATCGTCTATGGCGCGACCGGCTACACTGGGCGTTTGGTGGCCGAATATATCGCTGGCGCCTACCCCACCGGTGTTCGCTGGGCCATGGCGGGGCGCTCGCTCAGCAAGCTTCAGGAGGTGCGCGAGGAGATGGGCATCGGCACCCACCTGCCGCTCCTCACCGCCAACTCGGACGATCCTGCCTCTTTGCGGGCGTTGTGCGAGCGAACGAGCGTGGTGATCTCGACCGTTGGCCCTTACCAGCTGTACGGCAGCGATCTTGTCGCCGCGTGCGCCGCCACGGGAACCGCTTACGTGGATCTGTGCGGCGAGCCAGGTTGGATGCGGCGGATGATCGACGCGCACCATGACGAGGCAAAGCGCACTGGCGCACGGATCGTCTTCTCGTGCGGCTTCGATTCCATTCCGTTCGACCTCGGCGTGATGACCTTGCAAGAAGCAGCGATCAAGCGCTTTGGCCGCCCCGCGCCGCGCGTTAAGGGCCGGGTGCGGGTCATGAAAGGTGGCTTTTCCGGGGGAACTGCCGCGAGCCTCAAGGCAACCCTCGCCACCGCCGCCAAAGACCCGTCGCTGGTACCGCTCCTCGCCAGCCCTTTTGCACTTACTCCGGGACACAGCGGCCCTCATCAGCCGACCGGTCTCATCCCGGAGTTCGATTCCACGATCAACTGCTGGGTTGCCCCGTTTGTGATGGCGCCGATCAACACCAAGAACGTGCATCGCACCAATTTCCTGCTCGGCGGGCGCTATGGCAGTGATTTCGTCTACGACGAGATGATGGTTGCCGGCTTGGGCGAAATGGGCAAGGCGGCTGCCGAAGCGATTGCAAAGCTGAACCCGTTCGCCGGCGACAGCGGGCCCAAGCCAGGCGAAGGCCCGACCAAGGAAGAACGCGAAACCGGCCACTACGATGTGCTGTTCATCGGCCTGATGCCGGACGGCACTCGCCTTGACGCGGTGGTGACCGGCGATCGCGACCCCGGCTATGGCTCGACCAGCAAGATGCTGGCTGAAAGTGCCTTGTGTCTGGTGCAGGACGTTCAGGGCGAAGGCGGGATCTGGACGCCGGGTGCATTGATGGGACCGCAGTTACGTGATCGCCTGACGAAGAACGCTGGGCTCACCTTCACCGCCTGCTAAACGATAGGCTGACGCAAGGCTTTTGGCACCTTGCAGCCACCGCGAACCGGCCTCTCCAATTGACAGCTAGCTTTTGGGGAGGTCGGTAGCGGCGCTTACCGTCCGATAGCGATGGCGCCGGCAGCCGCGAATCCCGCGACCGCAATGGCGCCCAGCACTCGCGCCAGTTCCTCCTTGCGAAAGTTGGTCAGCCTGCGCTCGTCGAGCCAATAACGATGCTCTGGCTCGGCCACGATGGCACCGAATTTCAGCATTCGATTCAGCAGGCGCTTCTCGCCTCGGCCAGCCGGTACGAATGACGCTGCATTGGCCGGCTTGATCGCGCCGGCCGCACGCAGCCGCTCCACGATCCGGTTCTGCGCACGCGTCGAATAACGCTCCGCAACACGCACCACGATATTCGCCAACCTACTTCCTCCGCCCCTGATGCCTGATATTGCCCGGCCGACCGCGACGCTTGAGAACGCGAGGAGCACGAGGCTCACGCTCGCTCCGGCGCGTCGGCCGCGCACCCTTGCCCTCCGGCATCTCGAACCGAAGTGCACCGGAAACCGGATTAGCATCTGCTAGACGCAGCTGCAGCCTCTGCCCCAACACATATTCGTCGCCGCTGGTCTCGCCCACCAGCCGCATTGCCGCCTCGTCGTAGCGGAAATACTCGCCGCCGAGATCGCTTACCGGCATCAGCCCGTCGCCGCCGACGCCCTCTACCGTGGCGAAGAAGCCGAAATTCTGTATCCCGGTGATACGAACGTCTACGATCTCCCCCACCCGCTCTGCGAGGAATGCCGCGACATAACGGTCGATTGTCTCGCGCTCCGCCTCCATGGCGCGTCGCTCGAGCTTGCTGATTGTCTCGCCCAGCCGCTCAAAATCCTCGTCGCCGTTGAGTCCTCCCGGCCCAAGTCCATAGGCACTGGTCAGCGCCCGATGGACCAGCAAGTCAGCGTAGCGCCGGATCGGCGAGGTGAAATGGGCGTAGGATCCTAGCGAAAGGCCGAAATGGCCGTGGTTGCCCGGGCCATAATAAGCCTGCGTCTGAGTGCGGAGCACCTGCTCCATAACCTGCGGCCGGAAATCCGCCTCGCCGACCCGGTCGAGAATGCGGTTGAACGTAGCGGGCTTGATAACCTGCCCCAGCGCGAAGGGGATATCGAAGGTGTCGAGATAATCCTTCAACGCCGCCAGCTTCGCGCGCGATGGCGGTTCGTGCACTCGGTACATCACCGGCGCCTTCTTGGCCTCCAGCGCCTTGGCCGCCGCGACATTGGCCGCGATCATGTAATCCTCGACCAGCCTATGAGCATCCAGCCGCTCACGGGGAGCAACCGAAAGCAAGCGCCCCTTCTCGTCCAGCGCAACCTGCCGCTCCGGCAAATCAAGGGCCAGCGGCTCACGCTTGTCCCGCGCTTCGGCCAGCGCGCCCCAGCAACCCCACAGGTTCCTCAGCGCCTTCATCAAATCATCGGAGACTGGCGGATCGCCGGCGTTGCCATCAATGGCAGCCTGAGCATCCTCATAGGCGATATTGCTGGCAATCCGAACAACGGCCCGCGTGAATTGCCAGGATTTGAGCGCACCGTTCTTGGTGATCTGAAGATGGCATGCCATGGCCGCCCGGTCTTCACCCTCCTTCAACGAGCAGACATCAGCCGAAAGCACTTCGGGCAGCATCGGCACGACCCGATCCGGGAAATAGACCGAATTGCCCCGCCGTCGGGCCTCGCGATCAAGAGCGCTGCCCGCACGAACATAGAAGCTGACGTCAGCGATCGCGACGACGGCGCGCCAGCCCTCGGGGTTCGACGGATCATCGTCCGGCGCTGCCCAGATCGCGTCGTCATGGTCGCGCGCGTCGGCGGGGTCGATCGCCACGATCGGGAGGTGAGTGAGATCCTGTCGCCCCTCACCCAGCGGCTGACTCGCGACGCGAGCCGCCTCGTCCAAGGTATCCTGATCGAAGACGTGAGGGATCTCATACCGGTGAATGGCAATAAGTGAAAAGCTGCGGGGCGCGAATGGATCACCCAGTCGCTCCACAACGCGAGCCGTGATCCGCGGCGGACGCCCAGTCCGCTCGGCTAGTACCAAATCGCCAGGTTCCGCGCCCCCGGCGTCGGAGACGGCATATTCGCGCCGCTCTTTCTTTTCGACGCCCTGTAGCCACAGTCGATCGCCCTCGCCCCGCAGCACGCCGATCATTTGCTCTGCCGCCGGAGCAAGCGCCTTCATCGGGTGCGCAATCCAGCCGCTACCGGCCTCCTCCGTTCGCGCCAGCAGGCGCGTACCCACGCCGATCTCGCCGCGCCGACGTTCCTTCACTCGCACCCGCGGCGGCGGTGTTTCCGCTTCCCACTTCTCGGGCGTGGCCCAAATGTTGCCACCGTCATCCACATCCACGACGCGCAGCACGGTAACTTTCGGAAGGCCACCCATCTTGTGAAAAGCGCGGCCAGGAGCGCTGTCTATCAGCCCCTCGTCTGCCATGTCCTTCAGGAGTGCCTTGAGCCCGATCTTTTCCTGCGCGGTCAACCCGAAGGCACGCGCGATTTCACGCTTGCCGGCGGGAGTGTCGCTCGTGGCGATGAAATCCAGGATTTGCTGGCGGCTCGGCAGCCCGGCCCGTGGTTTGCGCATCAGTGACAGATAGGGACTCGCGGCCGCTGCGTCACCCGCATGCGTTCACGCGTCGATCGCTTCCTCATCCATGCGCGCCGCATTTTCCTGAATGAACGCGAAGCGGTGAGCAGGATTGGTCCCCATCAGGCGATCGACGAGATCCTTCACACCAGCCCTTTCCTCATACTCCTGCGGCAAGGTGATGCGGATCAGGCTGCGGCTTCCGGGGTCCATCGTCGTTTCTCGCAGCTGGCCGGGATTCATTTCGCCCAGGCCTTTGAACCGCGCCACTTCCACCTTCTTGCCCTTGAAGACGGTGGCCTCGATCTCGGCTCGGTGCGCATCGTCACGGGCGTACAGCGACTTTGCGCCAACTGTCAGACGGTACAGCGGTGGTTGGGCAAGATAGAGGTGCCCGCGGCGGACCAGATCCGGCATTTCCTGGAAGAAGAAGGTCATCAGCAGCGTCGCGATGTGCGCGCCGTCGACGTCCGCGTCGGTCATGATGACGACGCGTTCGTATCGCAGGTTATCCGGCCGACACTCTTTGCGTGTGCCGCACCCCAAAGCCTGGATCAGATCCGCGATTTCCTGGTTCGCGAGAATTTTGGCGCTAGTCGCGCTGGCGACGTTCAGGATTTTGCCGCGGATCGGCAATATCGCCTGCGTTTTGCGATCACGGGCCTGCTTCGCGCTGCCACCGGCGCTGTCGCCTTCCACGATGAACAGCTCGGTTCCTTCCGGGCTGTCCGCAGCACAGTCGGTCAGCTTGCCGGGCAGGCGCAGCTTGCGTGACGACGTCGCCGTCTTGCGCTTCACCTCACGCTCGGCCTTGCGGCGCAGCCGTTCGTCCATCCGCTCCAGCACATAGCCGAGCAGGGCACGGCCGCGATCCATGTTCTGGCTCAGCCAATGATCGAAATGGTCACGCACGGCCTTTTCGACCAGCCCCGCTGCCTCTGGCGAGGTGAGCCGGTCCTTGGTCTGAGACTGGAACTGCGGATCGCGAATGAAGACGCTCAGCATCAACTCGCTGCCGACCATCACGTCGTCGGCGGTCAGCTCCTTGGCGCGCTTGTTGTTGACGAGATCGCCAAAGGCGCGCAGCCCGCGGACCAAGGCCTGGCGAAGACCCTGTTCGTGCGTGCCGCCGTCCGGCGTCGGGATGGTGTTGCAGTACCAGCTGTAGCTGCCGTCAGACCATAACGGCCAGGCGACTGCCCACTCCACACGGCCCGCCTCGTCGTGGAAATTCTGCGATCCCGAGAAGAAGTCGGCAGTGGCGCATTCGCGCCCACCCACCTGTTCGCGCAGGTGATCGGCTAGACCTCCGGGGAACTGGAATACGGCCTCTGCGGGAGTATCATCGCTGATCAGCTCGGGCGCGCACTTCCAGCGGATCTCAACGCCGGCGAACAGATACGCCTTCGATCGTGCCAGCCGGTAAAGGCGCGCCGGCTTGAAGAGCAGGTCGGGGCCGAAAATCTCCGCATCCGGGACAAAACTGACCAAAGTGCCTCTGCGATTGGGCGCTGCGCCGACTGTTTCGAGCCGTCCAAGAGTCTGCCCCTTGCTGAAACGCTGGCGGTAAAGCTGCCGGTCGCGTGCAACCTCGACGACGGTGTCGGAGGATAAGGCATTCACCACGGAGATGCCGACGCCATGCAAACCGCCGCTGGTCGCATAGGCCTTGCCCGTGAACTTTCCGCCCGAGTGGAGGGTGGAGAGGATCACCTCCAAGGCGCTCTTGTCCGGGAACTTGGGATGCGGATCGACTGGAATGCCGCGGCCATTATCTACGATTGTCAGCCGGTTGCCTGTGGCGAGCGTCACTTCGATGCGGGTGGCATGGCCCGCCACGGCCTCGTCCATGGCATTGTCGAGCACTTCGGCAGCAAGATGATGCAGCGCACGCTCATCCGTGCCGCCGACGTACATGCCCGGCCGTCGCCGCACCGGCTCCAAGCCTTCGAGCACCTCGATGGATGAGGCGTCGTAATCAGCAGCAGGCAATGGAGCGCGGAACAAATCTGGATCAGCCATATCTCCCATATAGCATTCGAGTGTCACATCGCGACCTGTTGCAATGCGGCAACAGTCTGGCTGCAGATGCGCCCCGGCAATGTTTCGAAATGCATCCTTTTTCGAACCGCCGCCGTTCCCGGCCACTCCAGTTCCGTAATGAAAGGTTTGCGTATGAAGCACTTGCTGCTCGCCGGCATCGCCGCCGCCCTGTTCGCCCCGGCGGTTTCCGCTCAGACGAGTGACGAGGATCCCGGCTTCTCGGGCGTCTATGTCGGCGCAGCCGGCGGCTACGACGTCCAGCCAAATGATGTCGGGTCGTCGATCCTGTTCGATCGCAATCTTGACGGCACCTTCGGCGACGTCGTGAACACCACGACCGCTCCCAATGCGTTCGCACCGCCGATCGGCGGTTTCTGCAACGGGCGTGCCCTGGGCGCTACCTCCCCGACGAACACCACCACGCCAGCAGGCTGCGCCAACGACAAGGATGGCTGGGCCTATTACGGGCGCGTCGGCTGGGATAACCAGCGCGGCAACTTCGTTGTCGGTGTAGTCGGCGAATTCGGCAAGAGCGAGATCACGGACAGCGTCAGCGCATTTTCAAGCACGCCGGCATCCTATGTGATGACCCGCTCAGTCGATTGGGAAGCATCGATCCGCGGCCGGGTTGGCTACACGCCGAACAACACCACCTTGTTCTACGGCACGTTCGGCCCGGGCTATGCGCGCATCGATCGTGACTTCACGACCACTAACACTGCCAACAGCTTCAGTGAGAGCGGCAAGCGCAATCAGTGGGGTATCACTGGCGGTGGCGGCATCGAGCAGCGGATCGGCCGCAACTTCTCGCTGGGCCTTGAATACATGTACCATCAGTATCAGGACAACGACTACCGGGTGCGCGCCGGCAGCACCGGCACGACGCCTGGAACCAATCCGTTCCTGCTCGCCGGCGCAGGCACGGACTTCCGTCGCAGTGACGACAAGTTCCGCTGGCACTCCCTGCGTGCAACGGCAGCGTTCCGCTTCTGATGATGCTTGATGCTGCGGCCGAGCTTTGGGTTGCTTGGCCGCAGCAACTTACTGGCAAGTTCGATGGATGACTTCAGGTTGTCTGGATCGCGCCATCGGGAGAGCGGGCTTGTTAAGATGACGACACCTCAGCCGTCCAAGTGAGGGAGATGGTCAACCGTCCATTGATCTGAACACCGTAGCGGTATTCCCAACCGCCAGAATGAAGAAGGCCATGCCAAACGCGTGGTTTGGCATGGCCTGAGCTTAAATCGGCGAATGGCACGGTTATCGCATGCGCGGGCCGCCAAAGGGCAGCGGAGCGGCGCGTCGGTCGCGACGCGGCAACTGCGCCTGATACGCATGCCCGCAATGTTCCACGCAGTACGGGAAACCGGGGTTCACCTTGTCGCCGCAGAAATGGAAATCCGGCTCGCCGGGATGCCCAAGCGGCCACTTGCAGACCTTATCGCTAAGATCCAGCAGGCCAGTCTTTCCCGCAATTTCCGGCGACGGCTTGGCTGGAACCAGGCGGCGCGGCGGCGCCGGCGCAATCGGAGGTTGCTGCTCGCCCGGCGCCTGACGCACGAAGCCGCCCGGTCCCACTGAGCGGACCATGCGCTGCGACTCAGGTGGCCGTTCCGGCTCAAGCGGCGTCGTGATGGTAATCGGCTTCGGCGCGGACACCTGAGTCACTGCAGGCGCACTCGCGGGCGCCATAGGC